>NZ_PPTH01000007.1 GCF_002954225.1 Arthrobacter ruber | reverse complement strand
GCGGAGGCCGCACGGGTCCCGCCGGGCGGGATGACGGACGGCCGGCGTCCACGCGCGGCGGACGCGGTGCTCCTGCAGCCGAGGCGCCCCGGACGGGCGGGCACACCGCGGCCGCACCGGCGTCGCGGGGCGGCGTCGCGGTGGCCGAGGCGCCCGCCGTCGCCGAACGCACGGGCGAGAAGGCATGGGCCTTCGGCAGTATCGAGCGCGAGGTCTCGCGCATCGTTGCCGGCCACCGCGTGACGGGCTTCCCCGCCGTCGTCGACGAGGGCACCTCCGTTGGCCTGAAGGTCTTCCCCGACGCGGGGCAGCAGGCGACGGTCATGCGCGCCGGCGTCATCCGGCTCCTGTCGCTGCGCATCCCGAGCCCGGCGAAGTACGTGCTGGAACACCTCAGCAACACCGAGAAGCTGACGTTCAGCCAGAATCCGCACGGCAGTGTCGCGGAGCTGATCCGTGACTGCTCGCTCGCCGCGATCGACAAGCTGGTGCCGGAGGAGCTGCCCTGGACGGAGGAGGCCTTCGACCGGCTGTACGAGGAGGTCCGGGCCGAGCTCATCGACACCGTGTTCACCGTGACGGCGACGGTCGAGCGCGTGCTCTCCAGCACCCGTCGGATCCAGAAGCAGCTCAAGGGCACCACGAGCCTCGCGCTGATCACGTCGCTCAACGACGTCCGGAGCCAGCTCGAACACCTCGTGTACCCCGGGTTCGTGGCGGCGACGGGCTATGCGCAGCTGGCCCACCTCCCCCGGTACCTGAGGGGCATCGAGGTACGGCTCGAGAAGCTGCCCACGAACGTGCAGCGCGACGGTCTCGGCACCGCGGTGATCCAGCGGCTGGAGGACGAGTACGACGACGCCGTCGCGTCCCTCGCCGCCGGCCGGCACCGCCCCGCGGCACTCAGGCGGGTCCGCTGGATGATCGAGGAGCTGCGCATCAGCCTGTTCGCGCAGGACCTCGGCACGGCCTACTCCGTCTCGGAGAAGCGCGTGCGGACGGCCCTGAACGAGGCGCTCGCCGCGACGCGGTAGGGGCCGCTACCCCGGCACGTGGGCGCCGTGCCCGGCGTCCCGCAGGGCCGCGCGCAGCTCCTCGGCCACGCGGTCCATGGTGGCGGGATCCGGGGCGACGTCGACACGCTTGACGTCGAAGTCCTGCGGCGACTGCGTGGGCCACACGTGCACGTGCAGGTGGGGTACCTCGTAGCCTTCGAGGAGTACGCCCACGCGCCCGGCGCCGAACGCCTGCTCCTGGGCCCGGCCGATCGTCTGCGCGACAGCCATGACCTTCGACAGCGTGTCGGCGTCGGCGTGCAGCCAGTGCTCGATCTCCCGGCGCGGCACCACGAGCGTGTGGCCCGGCGTGATCGGGGCGATGGTCAGGAACGCGACGACGTCGTCGTCCTGCCAGACGAAACGGCCGGGCACCTCGCCCTCGATGATCCTCGTGAACAGCGTGGGCATCGTTCCTCCTGGGATGTCGGCCGGGGTTCCGGGTACAGGTTCGGGTGCGGTGTCGGCGGACGTCGCGCGCGGTGGGACGCCGTCCGCTGACGCGCCGGTGAGTCGGGCACCGCTGCGCAGGGGTGGCGGCGAGGGACGTCCTGGGGTCATGCCCCGACGCTACCCGAGCAACTCCCGGGCGGACCAGTTCCCCGTCCGTCCGGGAGCCGGAGGTGCCGGCCCGGCCGTCAGGCCCCCGTCGCGACGGGCAGCCCTTCCGTCGTGGACCACTGCGACCACGAGCCCGGGAACAGGGAGGCATCAATGCCTGCGATGTCGAGAGCCACGATCTCGTGGGCGGCGGTGATGCCCGAGCCGCAGTAGACCGCGACGTGGCCGCGGTCGGCGCCGAGGGCACCGAAGCGGCGCCGGAGCTCGTCGGCGGAGCGGAACCGGCCGTCCTGACCGAGGTTCTCCGCCGTCGGGGCGCTGACGGCACCCGGGATGTGCCCGGCGATCGGGTCGACGGGTTCCTGCTCGCCGCGGAATCGTTCGCCGGCCCGTGCATCGAGCACGACGTCGACGGTCGAGGCGTCGAGGAGATCCGGGACCGAGACCACGGGCATGTGCCCCGCCGAGAGGTGCACCGAGCCGACGCAGTGCCGCTCCTCCCCGCCCTCGACGTCGAAGCCCGCGGCACGCCATGCCGCCAGGCCGCCGTCGAGCAGGCTGACCGACGCGAAGCCGGCATTGCGCAGCAGCCACCAGAGACGGGCCGCGGCGAGGTTGCCGGAATCGTCGTAGGCCACCACGGTGTCGCCGTCGTTCAGTCCCCACTGCCGTGCCGCTTCCTGGAGGGCATCGGCGTCCGGCAGCGGATGACGGCCCAGCCCGGGACCGCCGGGAGCGCAGAGCTGAGTCTCCATGTCCACGTACACGGCGCCGGGGATATGGGCCGCTCGGTAGTGGTCGTGACCGTGCGCGTCACCCAGCGTCCAGCGCACATCGAGCAGGATCGTCTGCGCGCCGGAGGTCATCCGGCCCTGCAGTTCCTGCACATCCATCAGAGTCTTCATCGAGATCTCCTGTCGGGACGGGCGGCCGGACCACGGCGGTCGCCGTGGCCGGCCCTGATGCAGGCCAGTCCACCACACGGCGCTTTCCGCACCAAGGACCCCGTACGCCGGAGCCCCGCGGCGCTTCGCGCCGCCGCGACCGTGTACGTCAGAGCTCGACGGTCTCCCCCGTGGCGAGATGCCGGAAGGTCGTGCCGTAGCGTTCCCCGAGACGCGTGACGTGGCCCTCGACGATACCCAGGCCCGCCGCGTTCAGCAGCGCGTCGTGGATCTGGAACGCGCTGGGCGCCCCGACCGAGATCACGAAATCCACCACCTCCGCCAGCTTGGACCAGGGTGCATGGACGGGCACGAGCAGTGTCTCCACGTCGACGCCCTCCGGGACGACGAACGAGTCGCCCGGGTGGTAGAGCGTCCCCGCGACGAGGAAGCCCACGTTGGCGATCACCGGGACCAGGGGGTGGATCAGCGCGTGCTGGCCGCCGAACGTGCGGATGTCGAAGCCCGCGGCAGCGAACTCCTCACCGCCCGCCACGGCGTGGATCCGGTCCCCGGCGGCGTCACCCAGGCCGCGGGTCACGGCGTCGGCGACGCCCGGCGGACCCCAGAGCTGCACCGACACGTCCGCGGCCAGGACGGCGACCACGCGGTCGACGTCGATGTGGTCGGGGTGCTCGTGCGTGACGAGGACGGCGTCCGCGCCCTCGAGGGCCTCCTCGACCTCGGAGAACGAACCCGGATCGATGGCGAGCACGGACCCGTCCTGGTCGAGCCTCACGCACGAGTGCGAGTACTTGGTCAGCAGCATGCGCCCAGACTACCCGCGGGCGCGCTGATAATCTTGACTCTGGTCCAGGGCACCGCCAGCGCCCGCGGGAGGGGTAGAACATGACGCCTGAGGCGACATCCGAAGCAGTATCGACGCCGGGCACAGCCGGAGCGCAGCCCGTCCGCAAGGGGTCGGAGCAGCGCGTGACGCGTCAGCGCCGCGCCGTCAGCGCCGCCCTCGACGACCTCGACGACTTCGTCAGCACGCAGGAGCTCCACCGCCTGATCCATGATCGCGGGGAGTCGGTCTCGCTCGCGACGACCTACCGGATCCTGCAGTCCATGGCGGACGACGGCCTCGTGGACGTGCTGCGCAGCGGGGACAACGAGGCGGTCTACCGTCGCTGCGCCGTCGAGCACCACCATCACCACCTGCTGTGCAGGAACTGCGGCAGGGCCGTGGAGATCGAGGCGCCCGCCGTCGAGCAGTGGGCCGCGCGGATCGCCGCCGAGCACGGCTTCACCGACACCGCCCACACCGTCGAGATCCACGGCCTGTGCCCGGAATGCTCGGCCCTGGCCGCCCGTCCCTGAGGGCGGCCCCCGGGTAGCATCCGGGCGATGACCGGTAGACGAGCCGGAGCGGACGCCTGTCAAGGGACCGCTGCCGGCACCTGCCCTCCCCCGACGGCAGTCCTCGCCCTCGGCTACGCTGAACCACGTGATACCTCCCGAGAACCCGGTCCCCGCCGCAGCGGATCGGGCCCCGGTGACGTCCGGGACGGACCACGACGCCGGCCACGTGACCCACCTCGACGCGCTGACCGACGCCGTCCGACGGTACCGGGACGCCGAGGGCGCCATGCGCGGCCGGAGCCGGGAGTCCATGCACCTCGGCAGGACGGACATGACGGCGCTGCGGCTCCTGCTCCGGGCGGGCCGATCCGGACGGCCCCTCAGCGCGGCCGCGCTCGCACGCGAGCTCGCGATCTCCACGGCGGCGACGACCGTCCTGGTCGACCGCCTCGAGAAGAGCGGCCACGCGGAGCGCCGCCGGAGCGCCACCGACGGGCGGGGCGTGGAGATCTGGCCCACGGCCTCCAGCGACGAGGAGGTCCGCTCGACCATGGGCGCACTGCACGAGCGCATGAAGGAGATCACGAACGCGCTGTCCCCCGAGGAGACCGCGGTGATCCACCGCTTCCTCGGGGACCTCGGGGTCGCGGTATCGGCGCTGGACTTCCCGTTTCCCGCCGCTGGAGGCTGAGGACCGGTACACCGGGTCGGTCGAACTCCAGGACCGATCCCGGGTAGCTAGAGAGGTTGACTACTAGATGCCCTAAGCTGTACTCATGATGACCTCGGACGCCCCGCAGGGAGCGGGTTACTGGTACCCGCCGTCCCGTGAGGCCGTGCCCGGCCGCGGTGCCACGGGCGTCGACGTCCTCAACGCCCTGAGGGCGTACCGCGTCCTGGAGAGCGACCTGCGCCGGCGCCTCAGCCAGAGGCTCAGTATCAACGAGACGGACCTCAACGCCCTGCGCCACCTGTTCGCCGCCTGGCAGCGCGACCAGACGGCGAGCCCGAAGGACCTCGCGCTCGCCCTGGGGATCTCGAGCGCGTCGACCACGCTCGTCATCGACCGGCTCGAGAGGGCGGGGTTCATCCGGCGCCGCCGCCACACCGTCGATCGCCGGGCCGTGATCCTCGAAGCCGGGGAGAAGGCGACGGCGGAGTTCCGCGCCGCCTTCGACATCGAGAAGCGCGGCGTGCTCGCCGCGGCGGACGGCCTGACCGACGACGAGACCGAGACGGTCACGCGGTTCCTGCGCAGCATGGAACAGGCCATCGCCGCCGCCGTCGACCAGTCGGATCGCTCCCCTGAGCCCTAGCCCCCGGCCGGCGCCGCCACCGGTTCGGCGGACGAAGCACCGGGCCTCCGCGATCCCCGCCTCGTCCTCCGCGCACCGACGAGGCGGCACACCAGGTAGATCACGAACGAGATCGTGGTGACATAGGGGCTGATAGGGATCCGTCCGCCCAGTGCCAGGAGGATGCCGCCCACCACCGAGGTGCAGGCGAACAGGACGCTGAGCACGACCACGAGCCCGGGCGCCGCCGTGACCTTGAGGGCAGCCGCGGCGGGCGTGATGAGCAGCGCGAGGACCAGCAGGGCGCCGACCACCTGGATGGACAGCGCCACGGAGATCCCCAGCAGCACCATGAAGAGGATCGAGAGCGCCCGGACGGGAACGCCGCGCGCCTCGGCGAGGTCGGCATCGGCGCTCGCGAAGGTGAGCGGACGCCAGATCGCGGCCAGGGCGAGGATGACGACGACGGCGCAGCCCACCAGGAGGTTCAGCTGCACGTCGTCGACCGAGACGATCTGCCCGGTCAGCAGGCCGAACTTGTTGGCTGCGCGCCCCTCGTACAGGGCGAGGAACAGGATGCCGAGGCCCAGACCGAACGGCATGACGACCCCGATGATCGAGTTCTGGTCGCGCGCCCGCATGCCCATGAGCCCGAGGACGAGCGCGGCGAGGACCGAGCCCACGAGGGAGCCGGCCACCACGTTGGCGCCGACGAGCAGCGCGAAGGCCGCCCCGGCGAAGGAGAGTTCGGCGATGCCGTGCACGGCGAAGGCGAGGTCGCGCATCATGACGAACGTCCCGATGAGCCCACCCAGCAGTCCGAGGACCGCCCCGGCGATCAGCGAGTTCCGGACGAGGGGCAGCAGCTGCGCGTAGTTGTCGAACGTGAAGACGGCGCCGACGATCTCGGAGAAGTCCATGGTCAGGCGCCCTCGTGGTGATGGGTCGTGGCATCGGGCAGGCCGACCACCACGATCCGGCCGTTGCTGTGGAGGACCTCCACGGGGCTGTCGTAGAGATCGGAGAGCACCTCGCTCGTCATGACGTCGGCGGGGGCACCGACCCGGAACCTGCCGCCGGCGAGGTAGAGGACGCGGTCGACGTAGTCGATCACCGGATTGATCTCGTGGGTCACGAAGACCACCGCGCTGTTCCGCTCGTGGCACTGCCGGTTGATGAGCGAGCTCACCGCCTGCTGGTGGTTGAGGTCGAGTGACAGCAGCGGTTCGTCACACAGGAGCACGGTGGGCTCGGTCGCCAGGGCCTGGGCCGCGCGCAGTCGCTGCTGCTCACCGCCGGAGAGCAGTCCCACGGGGGCGTCGGCGTAGGCCTCGGCACCGACGTCGCGCAGGAGGCGGTCCACGCGCTCGCGGTACGCCCTGCCCCGCGTCCGCAGCCCCCACCGGTGACCGTCGACGCCGAGCCCCACGAGGTCGCGTGCGCGCAGCGGTGTCTCGGGCGGGAACGACTTCTGCTGCGGGATGTAGCCCAGGCTCCTGCTGCCGCGCGTGACGGGCCGGCCGTCGACGGTCGCGGTGCCGGCGGTGAGCGGCTGGAGGCCGAGCAGGACCTTCAGGAGGCTCGTCTTGCCCGACCCGTTGGGGCCCAGCACGGCCAGGAACTCGCCGGGCCGGACGTCGAGGTCCAGCCCCTCCCACAGGGTCCGCTGACCGAAGGAGAGCGCTGCGCCCCGCAGGCGGACAGCCGGCGGACGTGCCGACACGTCCGGTGCGGGCGCGTGCCGGGGCGTCGTCGAGGTCATGCGGGGCGGTTTCCAGTCTGTCGGGTGCAGGGTGGTACAGGGCGGTGCGGGGGTGCTGCAGGGGATCGGGTGCCCGGATCCTCAGGACCCGAGCGCGGCCTCGATGCTATCCGTGGAAGCCGTCATCCATGAAACGTAGTCCTCCCCGTCGGGCAGCGTCTCGGTGAATCCGAGGACGGGGAGTCCCGCGTCCTCGGCGACGGAGCGCACCGCCTCGGTCTGCGGTCCCTCCGTCTGCTCGTTGTAGGCGAGGAAGGTGAGTGTGCCGCCCGCGACGAGCGTCGTCATCTCGTCGAGGACGGCGACGGGGACGTCGGTCTCCTCCTCGATGGCCTCGCCGAACTCCTCCGGCGTGACGTCCTCGAGGCCTGCGGCCTCCAGGAGGTAGGCGGGCACGGGCTCCGTCACGGCCACGGTGCCGCCGGGGCCGTCCGCCTTCAGCGCCGCGAGACGGTCCTGGACCGGCTGCAGAGCGGCGATGAACGCATCGGCCCGCTCGCGGTAGGCGTCGGCACCGGCCGGGTCGAGCCGGCCGAGCTCCCCGGCGATGGCGTCGGCGAGCGCGACCATGGCGGGCGGGCTGTACCAGACGTGCTCGTTGAAGGCGCCGTGCGCGTGGCCCTCCCCGGCGTGTCCCTCTGCGGATTCCTCGGCGTGTTCCTCCGATTCCTCGGCGTGCTCCTCCGATCCCTCGAGGCCCGACAGCTCGACGGCGTTGAGCACGGACTCCACGCCCGTCTCCTCGGCGAGGCGCCCGAGGAACGGGTCGTAGCCTCCCCCGTTCTCGATCACGAGATCCGCCTCGGACACGGACAGCTTGTCCTGGACGGTGGCCTCGTACGAGTGGGGGTCCTGGCTGAGGCTGTCCACGATCGCGGTGACCTCCACCTCGTCGCCGGCGATCGTCGCGGCGATGTCCCCGTACACGTTGGTGGAGGTGACGATGCTCAGCCCACCGTCCTCGGCGGCGCCGGGCGCCTCCGAGGCGCCCTCCCCGCAGGCGGCCAGACCGAGCGCTGAGGCGACCAGGAGAGCTGGCACGGCGAGACGGCGGGAGAAGGACATCGGTACCTCGATCAGACTAATGAGAACTGTTTACGTTAGCCACACGAGCATAGCTGAAACGCGAACGGTTCGCATCGTGCCGGAGCGGCGACTCAGGCCATCGAGGCTGCGGTGCTGCCCCCGCCCTCCCCTGTCCTGCGGACTCCCTGGTTCTGGGTGGCGTCCCGGATCTCGCCGATGAGCTGCTCGATCACGTCCTCGAGGAAGAGCACGCCGCGGGTGGAGCCGTCGGGGCCCAGCACGCGCGCCAGGTGGGAACCGGTCCGCTGCATCACCGCGAGGGCGTCCTCGATCTCGTCCCCGAGTGAGAGGTTCACCAGCGTGCGGACCTTGTTCTCCGTGATGGGCCTGCGGTACATGGACTGCGGCATGGACATGATGTCCTTCAGGTGCATGTAGCCGGTCAGGTTCCCGCCCTCGTCCACCATCACGAACCGTGAGAACCCGGTGCGGCCCACGGCGCGCTCGAAGTCCTCCGGGGTGGCGTCGGTGCGGACCGTCACGAGTTCGCCGAGGGGGACCATCGTGGTCTCGGCCGTCTGCCCGGAGAACTCCAGGGCGCTGGTGATCAGGCCGGACTCGTCGTCCACGAGTCCGCTCCTGGTGGACTCCTCGACGATCGACTGCACCTCCTCGAGCGTGTACGTCGAGGAGACCTCGTCCTTCGGTTCCACCCTGAGGGCGCGGAGGATGTGGTTGGCGGTCCAGTTCAGCGTGGAGATCACCGGGTTGACCACCCGCGCGATCATGACCAGCGGCGGAGCCAGCAGGAGCGCCGCCCGGTCGGCGACGGAGACCGAGATGTTCTTGGGCACCATCTCACCGAACGTCACGTGCAGGAACGTCACCAGGAGCAGGGCGAGCGCGAAGGCGACGCCGCCCACGAGCCCTTCGGGGAGCCCGACGGCCTCGAGGGGTACCTCGAGCAGGTGGTGGATGGCCGGCTCGGCGACCTGGAGGATCAACAGCGAGCAGACCGTGATGCCGAGCTGTGCGCAGGCGAGCATGAGGGACACATGCTCCATGGCCCAGATGGTGGTCCTGGCCCTCTTCGATCCCTCGTCCGCCAGGGGCTCGATCTGGCTCCGGCGCGCGGACATGATCGCGAACTCCGCGCCCACGAAGAAGGCGTTGCCCATCAGGAGGATGACGAGCCAGACGATTCCTGCCCAGTCGCTCATCGCGCGTCCTTCCGGGTCGTGGTGCTGCCCGCGAAGGCGGGGCGGGCCGTGGCAGGGGGGACGGCGTCATGGGAGCCGGTGCCCAGGGGAACCGACTGGTGCTCCGGCACCACGGCCTCGTCGACCTGCCCGGCGTCCTCTCCCTCGGGGACGGGCGCCGGTCGGAACTGGAGGCGGTCGATGCGACGGTTGTCCATGCGCTCCACCGTGAGGGTCCCGGCAGGCACCTCGACGGTGTCACCCGGAGCCGCGACGCGCCCGAGCTCGGCCATGATGAACCCGGCCACCGTCTCGTACCCGGCTTCGTCCGGGACGACGAGGCCGGGGATCTGGACCGTGACCTCGTCGGGACGCAGGAGGCCCGGGAAGAACCAGTCCCCCGCTGCGCTCTGCAGCACCCCGGGCTTGAGCTTGTCGTGCTCGTCCTTCACCTCGCCGACGATCTCCTCCACGAGGTCCTCGAGCGTGGCGACGCCGGCCGTGCCGCCGTACTCGTCCAGCACGACGGCGAGCTGGAGGTTGGCCTCCCGGAGCTCGCTGAGCAGCGAGTCCAGGTGCACGGTCTCGGGCACGCGCAGCACCTCGGTCATGATGGTCCCGGCGGGCAGTTCCGCGCGCTTGTGGCGCGGCACGGAGACGGCCTTCTTGACGTGCACCACGCCCCGGATGTCATCGGCGGACTCGCCGATGAGGGGGAAGCGCGAGTAGCCGGTCCGCCGAGCGGCCTCCACGACGTCGGCCACGGTCTGCTCGGAATCGATGACCTCCATGCGGATGCGCGGGGTCATGACGTCGGCCGCCGTGCGCTCGGAGAAGCTGAACGTCCGGGCGAGGAAGTCGGCGGTGCCCTGGTCCAGCGTGCCCATCTCCGCGGAGCGGCGTACGAGCGAGGAGAGCTCCGACGGCGTCCTCGCGCCCGAGATCTCCTCCTTGGCCTCGAGGCCGAAGACGTTGAGCACCTTGTTGGAGAAGCCGTTGAGCACTACGATGGCCGGCTTCAAGACGGCGGTGAAGACGAGCTGCGGACGCGCGAGCGCCCTGCCGACCCGGAAGGGCAGGGAGATGGAGAGGTTCTTGGGGACCAGCTCGCCGATGAGCATCGAGAGCAGGGTCGCCAGGATCATCGCGATGACGATCGAGGTCGAGGCGGTCAGCGCCTCCGAGAGTCCGAGGGCCGCGAGCGGGGTCTCCAGCAGCCGTCCGACCGACGGTTCCATGACGTAACCGGTCAGCAGCGTGGTCAGGGTGATGCCCAGCTGGCAGCTGGACAGCTGCGTGGAGAGCGATTTCAGGCATCGGAGCAGGGGCTCGGCCTTCGTGTCGCCCTCGTCGACGGCGCGCTGCACATAGGTCTGGTCGAGCGCGACGAGGGCGAACTCGACCGCCACGAAGAAGCCCGTCCCGAGGACGAGCAGCAGGCCGAAGGCCAGGTAGATCCACTCCACCGCTACCTCACCTCCCCGGGACGCCCGGGCAGGGCAGGCAGCGGGCCGCGTCTGAGGGGGTCCGCGGCGTCGGAGGAGAGGGCTGCTGCGTCGGAACCGGCATCGGCCGGGCGTTCCGCATCACAGGCAGGCAGCTGATGGGCAAGAGGTGAGGGTATGCCGGCGTCGAGCCGGCCCCTGGAAGGACTGTCCATAAGGTGTCCCAGTTTACCGGCTCGCGCCCGCCGCGGGCGGAGGACTTCCGCCGGGTCCGCCGCAGGCGCAATCGGACCCGGCCCCTGCGCCCTACCAGCTCTGCTGGAGCGGCCGCCCCTCCTCGTAGCCGGCGGCCGACTGCACGCCCACCACGGCGCGCTCCCGGAACTCGGCCAGCGACGCCGCGCCCGCGTAGGTCATGGAGCTGCGGACACCGGCGGTGATCGAGTCCAGCAGGTCCTCGACGCCGGGACGGGCGGGGTCGAGGTACATCTTCGACGTGGAGATGCCCTCCTCGAACAAGCCCTTCCGGGCGCGCGCGAAGACGTCGTCGCGCCGGGTCCGGTTCTGGACGGCGCGCGCCGACGCCATGCCGAAGCTCTCCTTGTAGCGGCGGCCGTTGCTGTCGGTCTGCAGGTCGCCCGGGCTCTCGTAGGTGCCGGCGAACCAGGAGCCGATCATGACCTGGCTCGCGCCGGCGGCGAGGGCCAGGGCCACGTCGCGCGGGTAGCGGACGCCGCCGTCCGCCCAGACGTGGGCGCCGAGTTCGGCGGCCGCCTGCGCGCACTCGTGGACGGCGGAGAACTGCGGGCGTCCGACGGCCGTCATCATGCGCGTGGTGCACATGGCGCCGGGGCCGACGCCCACCTTGACGATGGACGCCCCCGCGGCGACGAGGTCGCGGACGCCGTCGGCGCTCACCACGTTGCCGGCCACGATGGGGACCTTCGGATCGAGTCCGCGCACCACGGCGAGGGCGTCGAGCATCTTGCGCTGGTGGCCGTGCGCGGTGTCGACGACGAGGACGTCCACGCCGGCCTCGAGCAGCGCGGCCGCCTTGGCCCCGACGTCGCCGTTGATCCCGACGGCGGCGGCCACGCGGAGCCGGCCGGAGGCATCGAGCGCGGGATCGTAGATCGTGGAGCGGAGCGCTCCCGTGCGGGTGATCACGCCCTGCAGCACGCCGTCCCGTGCCACGGGGGCGAGCGCAGTGCGCGCGCCGTCGAGGTCCTCGAACGCCTTCTGCAGCGCGGCGGCGGGGTCGTCGTCGAACATGGACGCCTCGAACGCGGCCGGGGCGGCACGCATCACCGATTCGAGCGAGGCGAAGCGGTCCACCTCCTCGCAGTCCGCGGCCGACACCACGCCCACGCACGACCCGCCGTCGTCGACCACGAGGACCGCTCCGTGCGCGCGCTTGTGCATGAGGTGGAGCGCGTCGATCACGGTGTCGCCGGGCTGCAGCTTGAGGGGCGTCTCGAAGACGGGGTGCCGGCCCTTGACCCAGGAGGTGACCTCGGCGATCACCTCGACCGGCACGTCCTGGGGCAGCACGCCGATGCCGCCGCGGCGGGCGACGGTCTCGACCATGCGCCGGCCGGTCACGGCCGTCATGTTCGCGACCACGAGCGGGATCGTGGTGCCCGTGCCGTCGTCGGAGGAGAGGTCGACGTCGAACCGGGAGACCACCTCGGACGCGCTGGGCACGAGGAAGACGTCCGAGTAGGTGAGGTCGGTGGTGGGCGGGGTGAGAAAGCGCACGGTTCTCCCTGGATCGACGGCCGGAGGGGCAGCCTGGTGGACGGCCGGGTATACGGCCGCGAAGAGTCTAGTGCGTCGCCCGCCGCGGAGCACATCCGCCGGGCGTACGCAGTATCGCACGGCGCACCTCCGGGCGACACGCCTGATTGGATGTTGCCTACTCCTGTCACTACACTTGGACAGGGTCCAGACACGGCTTTCCGCCGAACGTGCCGCCCGCACCGCGCTCAGGGCAACTTACGGAAGAGGCGTATACCAAGTGCCAGAACAAACCAGCCACCGTCTACCTGAAGAATTCGGCGGGAACGAGTGGCTTGTTGATGAACTCTACGAGCAGTTCCAGAAGGACCGCCACTCGGTCGACAAGAAGTGGTGGGACCTGTTCGAGTCGTTCGACGCGGAGAAGTCGCCGGCCGGGAACGGCCGCCACGCACCCGACCAGGCCACCGCGCCGGCGCCCGCTGCTCCGGCGGCGCCTGGGAACAGCGGCACCTCGGCCACCGTGGACCCCCGCCCCGCGACCAAGGAGCTCCCGGTCGTGAAGGCCGAGGCTCCCGCGCCGAAGGCGTCGGGTGAGAGCCCGGCCAGCACGCAGCAGAACGGCAGGCCCCCCGTCGCGAAGGAACCGGCGAAGAAGCCGGAGACGCCGCGGGAGGACAAGCCCGCGCCGAAGCCCATCCCGGCAGAGCTGCCCGCCTCGGACCGCAACGGCGAGATGGAGGAGAACAGGGTCAGCGTGCTGCGCGGCCCGGCCAAGGCCATCTCCACCAACATGGAAGCCAGCCTGAGCGTCCCCACGGCGACCAGCGTCCGCGCCATCCCGGCCAAGCTGCTGATCGACAACCGCGTGGTCATCAACAGCAACCTCGCCCGGGCCCGCGGCGGCAAGGTCTCCTTCACGCACCTCATCGGCTACGCGATCATCCGGGCCCTCGCGCAGTTCCCCTCGCAGAACGTCTACTACGACGTCGTCGACGGCAAGCCCTCGGCCATCCAGCCTGCGCACGTGAACTTCGGCCTCGCGATCGACATGCCGAAGCCGGACGGCACGCGCTCGCTCGTGGTGCCGAACATCAAGAAGGCCGAGACCATGAACTTCTCGGAGTTCTGGCACGCCTACGAGGACCTGGTGAAGAAGGCCCGTGCGGGCAAGCTGGGTGCCGACGACTACGCCGGCACCACGGTGTCCCTGACTAACCCGGGCGGCATCGGGACGGTCCACTCCGTCCCCCGCCTCTCCAAGGGCCAGGCCTGCATCATCGGCGCCGGTGCCCTCGAGTACCCCGCCGAGTTCCAGGGTTCGAGCGAGAAGACCCTCGCCAAGCACGCGATCAGCAAGACCATCACGCTCACCTCGACCTACGACCACCGTGTCATCCAGGGCGCGGGCAGCGGCGAGTTCCTGCGCATCATCCACCAGCTGCTGCTGGGCGAGCAGGGCTTCTACGACGAGATCTTCGAGTCCCTCCGCATCCCCTACGAGCCCGTGCGCTGGAGCGCCGACATCCAGGTCGACCCGATGGACCAGATCAACAAGGTCGCCCGGATCCAGCAGCTCATCCACGCCTACCGTGTGCGCGGACACCTCATGGCGGACACGAACCCGCTCGAGTACGTGCAGCGCAAGCACGCCGACCTCGACATCCGCACGCACGGACTCACGCTGTGGGACCTCGACCGCGAGTGGCCCACCGGCGGCTTCGGCGGACAGCCGATGCTGAAGTTCCGCGACATGCTCGGCGTCCTGCGAGACGCCTACTGCCGCACCACGGGCATCGAGTACATGCACCTGCAGGACCCGGCCGAGCGCCAGTGGTTCCAGGACGAGCTGGAGCACCCCTACTCCAAGCCCAGCCGCGAGGAGCAGCTGCGCATCCTGCACAAGCTGAACTCCGCCGAAGCCTTCGAGACCTTCCTGCAGACCAAGTTCGTGGGCCAGAAGCGCTTCTCCCTCGAGGGCGGCGAGTCCCTGATCCCGCTGCTCGACGCCGTGATCTCCGGTGCGGCGGACGACGGCCTGGACGAGGTGGCCATCGGCATGGCCCACCGCGGACGGCTGAACGTGCTGACGAACATCGCCGGCAAGACCTACGCCCAGGTGTTCCGCGAGTTCGAGGGCACCCAGGACCCCCGCTCCGTACAGGGCTCCGGCGACGTCAAGTACCACCTCGGCACCGAGGGCACCTTCACCTCCGACGCCGGGAACGAGACCAAGGTCTACCTCGCGGCGAACCCGTCCCACCTCGAGGCCGTCGACCCCGTGCTCGAGGGCATCGTCCGCGCGAAGCAGGACCTCCTCGACCAGGGCGACACCTTCCCCGTGCTGCCGATCCTCATCCACGGCGACGCCGCGTTCGCCGGCCAGGGCGTGGTGGCGGAGACGCTGAACCTGTCGCAGCTGCGCGGGTACCGCACCGGCGGCACCATCCACGTGATCGTGAACAACCAGGTGGGGTTCACCACGAGCCCCACGTCCTCCCGGTCCTCGGTGTACTCCACGGACGTCGCGAAGATGGTCCAGGCCCCCGTGTTCCACGTGAACGGCGACGACCCGGAGGCCGTGGTCCGTGTGGCCCAGATGGCGTACCAGTTCCGTCAGCGGTTCAACAAGGACGTCGTCATCGACATGGTCTGCTACCGCCGCCGCGGGCACAACGAGGGCGACGACCCCTCGATGACGCAGCCCATGATGTACAACCTCATCGAGGCCAAGCGCTCGGTCCGGAAGCTCTACACCGAGGCCCTGATCGGTCGCGGCGACATCACGCAGGAAGAGGCCGAGCAGGCCCTGCGCGACTACCAGGAGCGCCTCGAGCGTGTCTTCGCGGAGACGCATGCCGCCCAGACCTCGCCCATCCCCGTCATCACCAAGGACCCGAAGGCCGTGTCAGACCTCGAGCGCCCCTACGCGCAGCAGGCCGAGGGCGGGGAGAACAAGGCGCCGCAGACGGCGATCAGCCCCGAGACGCTCGCCCGGATCGGCGCGGCGCACACCGCGATCCCCGAGGGCTTCACGGTGCACCCGAAGCTCAAGGCGCTGCTCGAGAAGCGCGAGCAGATGTCCCGCGAGGGCGGCATCGACTGGGGCTTCGGCGAGATCGCGGCGTTCGGTTCGCTGCTCATGGAGGGCGTGCCCGTGCGGCTCGCCGGCCAGGACTCGCGCCGCGGCACCTTCGTGCAGCGCCACGCCGTGTTCCACGATCGCGCCACCGGCCACGAGTGGCTGCCGCTGGACGACCTCAGCGACGACCAGGCGAAGTTCTGGGTCTACGACTCCCTGCTCAGCGAATACGCCGCGATGGGCTTCGAGTACGGCTATTCCGTGGAGCGCCCCGACGCACTCGTGATCTGGGAGGCGCAGTTCGGCGATTTCGTCAACGGCGCGCAGACCATCATCGACGAGTTCATCAGCTCGGCGGAGCAGAAGTGGGGCCAGCGCTCCTCCCTCGTCCTCATGCTTCCCCACGGCTACGAGGGCCAGGGTCCCGACCACTCCTCGGCGAGGATCGAGCGCTTCCTGCAGATGTGCGCCGAGGAGAACATGGTGGTGGCCAACCCGAGTTCGGCCGCATCCCACTTCCACCTGCTGAGGCGGCACGCGTACAACCGTCCGCGCAAGCCGCTCGTGATCTTCACGCCCAAGCAGCTGCTGCGCCTGAAGGCCGCGGCGAGCCCGGTCGAGGACTTCACGCAGGGCACCTTCCGCCCGGTCATCCCCGATACGCTCGAGACGCCCGGGAACGACGTCGAGCGGGTGATCCTCGTGTCGGGCCGGCTGTACTACGACCTCCTGTCCTCGCGGCAGAAGCTCGACGACGCACGGACCGCCATCGTCCGCGTCGAGCAGCTCTACCCGCTCCCGCTGGACGGGATCCACGCCGCCCTGGCCGCGTACCCGAACGCGGAGATCGTGTGGGCGCAGGACGAACCGGCCAACCAGGGACCGTGGCCCTTCATCGGACTGAACCTGCCGCAGGAGCTGGACCGGCGTATCCGCCTGGCCTCGCGCCCGGCGTCGGCGTCCACCGCCACGGGTTCCGCGAAGAACCACGCGGTGGAACAGGAACTCCTCATCAAGAGGGCTTTCGGCCGCCAGTAGCAAGCCGTCAGTATGATGTCGGGTGGGGCTCCGGCCCCACCCGACGTTTTTAAGGCGGGAACGGGACCCTGCCGTCACGGCACCCCGGCTCCGCCCAAACCCATCCGACTCCGTACGACGACCAGCACACCGAGGGACCAGTGGAACAACGCAGAATCCGGCTAGCAGCAGTGGGCGACGAACTCCTCGCGGGGCTCGGTGATCCACGGGCGCTCGGCTGGCTCGGACGCGTGATGGCCCGCACCCGGCCCGACGGCGCCTCCCTGGAGGCCTACAGCCTCGCGGCCCCCGGGGAGGGGACCGAGTCCCTCGCCAACCGCTGGCTGCAGGAGGCGGGGCGGCGCTTCGGCGACGGTTTCGAGAACCGCCTGGTGATCGGCCTCTCGGACCGGGACCTCGACCTCGAGCTGTCCACGGCCAGGAGCCGTCTCAACCTGGCGAACATCCTCGACGGAGCCTCGCAGATGAGCGTCAAGGTGCTCGTCGTGGGCCCTCCCCCGGGTCTGGATCCCGAGCGCAACCGCCGCCTGGCCGATCTCTCGGCCGCCTTCGGCGACGTCACCACGCGCCGCAAGCACGTCTTCGTGGACACGTTCACCCCGCTGCTGGCCCACGAGCAGTGGCGCCACGACCTCGCGTCGAACGGCGGCACCCCGGGCCAGGCCGGCTACGGCCTCATGGCATGGCTCGTGCTGCACCGCGGCTGGTTCCAGTGGCTGGACGTGCCGGCACCAGAATAAGGCACCAGCACGCCGGAAAGCCCCGGGGACACGGTCCTCCCGGGGCTTTTCGTTTGCGCAGCGACCTTATGTTTCACCGAGGTAACGAATGGGTTAGGAATGGTTCGCTGAGTGTCCGGAGGCAACGAACCTTCGCTATGCTGGCCCAGTGTGATTGCCGTCACTGCAGCAATCCGCCTCGTGGGGCATCCCTTGGCCCCTCGCGCCAAGCACAGTAAGGACTATCTCAATGCGTAATAAGCGCGCTACGACGCTCGCCGCACTGTCCATCGGAGCGCTCATGCTGAGCGCCTGTGGATCGGCGGGCGGGACGGCCGAGAGCCCGGCATCGGAAGGTGCCACGGAGAACCTGGCGACGACGATCAACATCGCGATCAGCCAGGCACCGACGGGTTACAACGGCAACACCGCCGCCACCAACTCCGTGTACAACGGCTACGTGAGCAACCTGACCACGAGCGGCTTCGCGGCCTTCACCGCGGCCGGCGAGCTGGAAGCCAACCCGGACTTCGGCACCTACGAGAAGGTCAGCGACGACCCGCTGACGATCAAGTACACCATCGACGAAGATGCTGTCTGGTCCGATGGTGTCCCGATCGACTACGACGACCTCCTGCTCACCTGGGCCGCCATGTCCGGCACGAACCCCAGCGGTGTCACGGATCCCGAGACGGGCGCCGAGTCGGACCTGTTCAAGGCCTCGTCCACCAACGGCTTCGCCCAGACCAAGATGATCGAGGGTGAGCCGGGCGACAAGGAGTTCGAGCTCGTCTTCAACGAGCCGTACGCCGACTGGGAGGCACTGCTCACCGGCGACCTGATCGTGCCCGCGCACATCGCGGCCGAGCAGGGCGGACTGTCCACCGAGGGTGACGGCGCCGCGCTCGTCGATGCCATCCAGAACAAGGACGTCGCCGCGCTCACGCCGGTGGCGGAGTTCTGGAACACGGGCTGGGACTACGAGGCGGATCTCCCCACCCTCCCGGACCTCGCACTGCTGCCCTCCTCCGGCCCCTACAAGCTGGACAACGCCACCAACGGCACGCTCACCCTCGTCAAGAACGACAAGTACTGGGGCGAGGAGCGTGCCGGCAAGACCGACACCATCGTCTTCAAGACCATCGTCGACGAGGAGGCCGTCCAGGCCCTGCAGAACGGCGACGTGGACGTCATCGACCCGTCCAGCCCCTCCGTGGACACGAAGGCCGCCCTCGAGCAGATCGGTGAGACCGTCACGGTCGACACCGGGACCTCGCTGACCTTCTCGCACATCGACCTCGACCAGCGCCCCGGCGCCGTCTTCGAGGACGTCAAGGTGCGCCAGGCCTTCAACGCCTGCACGCCCCGCGCCGACATGGTCGACAAGTTCGTGACCCCGATCGACCCCGAGGGGACGGTCATGAACCTGCGCGAGTACCAGCCGGGCCAGCCCGACTACGAGACGGTCCTCGACGGCGCCGAAGCCGCCCAGGGTGACGGTTCCGCCGACATCGAGGGGGCCAAGAAGCTCCTGGCCGAGGCCGGCAAGACCGAGCCCGTGAAGGTCAGCCTCATGTACGCCGCCACGAGCCAGCTCCGCGCCGACATGGTGGCCCTCGTCAAGGACTCCTGCGACAAGGCCGGTTTCGAGATCGTCCCGCAGCCCGAGGCCGAGTGGAGCGCCAAGCTCTCCCAGCCCGGCGCCTGGGACGCCGTCCTGTTCGGCTGGGCCGGATCCGGTCTGGTCGCCTCCGGTCAGTCGATCTACGTGACCGGTGGCGAGCAGAACTTCGGTGGCTACACCGATCCCGAGGTCGACCGCCTGTGGACGGAGATCGCCACCACCACTGACGCCGACAAGGTGCCTGCGCTCAAGACCGAGCTCGAGCAGCGCCTCGCCGAGACCCAGTACAACGTGGTGCTCTACGCCAACGCCGACATCATCGCGCACTCCTCGAAGCTCGAGGGCGTGGAGATGAACCCCACGCAGACCGGCATCACCTGGAATGCCTACAGCTGGACGAAGCAGGCCTGATCGCTCTCTCCGGATCACGCATGAGGACGGGCAGGCCCTCGGGCCTGCCCGTCCCTGTGCCCGGCCGCGCGCCAGCCAGCACCGTTTCCTAGGAGCCCCCACGTGTTCTACTTCATCGCCAAGCGATCCGTCATCTCGTTCTTCATCATGCTCGCAGCGACCACGCTGATGTACTTCCTCACGATCTCCTCCGGCGATCCCTTCGAGGACCTCGGGGAGACCAACGGACCGGAGAAGGCCGCCACGATCGCGGCCCGGACCGAGGCCATGAACCTCGACGTCCCCCCGATCCCCCGCTACTTCCTGTGGCTGCAGGACGTGGGCCACTGCCTCGTCCCCGGCGGCATCAGCTGCACCCTGGGCCAGGACCGCACCGGCGCGGCCGTCCTCCCGCAGCTCGAGAACGCGATGGGCTCCACGCTGCGACTCGTCGTCGTGGCGACCGTCCTCGCCCTCATCCTCGGCGTGGTCGTGGGCATCGTCACCGCGATCCGCCAGTACAGCGTGTTCGACTACTCGGTCACCTTCCTCTCCTTCCTGCTCTTCTCGCTCCCCCTGTTCTGGCTCTCGACGCTGCTCAAGCAGTACATGGCGATCGACCTCAACACGTGGCTCGCGAATCCACAGTTCTCGTATCTGACCATCGCCCTGATAGGGGTGATCGCCGGTGTCGTCTGGGCGGTCGTCGTCGGCGGCGACCGCCGACGCCGGCTGATGGTCTTCGGGGTCGCGGCCGTCGCCACGGCACTCGCCCTGTACCTCCTGCTCGTCACGGGCTGGTTCACCAAGCCGGGCTTCGGCCTCCTCGGGATGCTCGTCTCCGCGGCGGGTGTCGCCGTCCTCTGGACGGCCCTGCTCGCCGGGTTCCGGCGTCGCCGGGTCCTGCACGCGGCGCTCGCCGCCGCCGCGGTCAGCTTCATCGGCTATCTCGTCTCGATCCCGCTGCTGGAGAACCCCAACTGGTTCATCGTGCTGGCGCTCGTCGTCGTGACCGCCGTCGTGGCCTACCTCGTGGCCGGTGTGGTCGGTGGACCGTTCCGCGCGCAGGCCGCCAAGATCGGTGCCGTCATCGCGGTATCGGTGGGCCTCCTGATCGTGGTCGACCGCCTCCTCCAGGCGTACCCGACGCTGTCCGCGAAGGCCGGTGGCCGGCCCATCCCGACGACAGGCTCGCAGTCGGCGAACCTGGCGGGGACGTTCTGGGAGATCAACCTCGACTTCGCGCTGCACCTCATCCTGCCGACCATCGCCCTGACGCTGATCTCCTTCGCCACCTACACGCGCTACACGAGGGCCAGCCAGCTGGACGTCATGAACCAGGACTACATCCGGACGGCCCGCGCCAAGGGTCTCAGCGAGCGCACCGTGCTCGTGAAGCACGCCTTCCGCAACGCGATGATCCCCATCACCACGCTCATGGCGTTCGACTTCGCCGGCGTCCTCGGCGGCGCCGTCATCACGGAGCAGGTCTTCGGCTGGAACGGCATGGGCAAGATGTTCGTCGACGGCATCGACCACGTGGACCCGGGGCCCGTCATGGCCTTCTTCCTCGTCGTCGGCACGGCGGCCGTGCTGTTCAACATGCTCGCCGACATCGCCTACGCGTTCCTCGACCCGCGCATCACCCTGAGCTAGGACCCATCATGACCAGAAACGATTCCCCGCGGGACGACTCCCGCGCGTCCGTCGAGCTGTCGGAGATGACCCTGCAGAGCCAGGACACCGACATCGCGACGGCGACCCCCACTCGGGAGCAGACCGACCGCATCCGCACCACCGAGGCGAAGAGCCAGGGCCGCCTCATCAGGGAGCGCTTCTTCCGGCACAAGGGCGCCCTCGCCGGCATCGCCCTGCTGGCCCTGATCTTCCTGCTCGCCTTCACCTCGATCGGCTTCGCCGGCATCCCCGGGTGGTGGAACAAGGACTACGACGTCCTCGCGGACCGGTTCAACGAGGGCCGGCCGACCCTGACGCTGTGGCCCTTCAGCCTCGGCGAGCACCCCTTCGGCCAGGACGTCCTCGGCCGCGACTACTTCGCCCTGACGATGCGCGGCACGCAGACCTCGCTCATCATCGCGTTCATCGTGGGCCTCGTGGCCATGGTCATCGGCACCACGGTCGGCGCGATCGCCGGCTACTTCCGCGGCTGGACCGAGGCGTTCCTCATGCGGATCACCGACGTCGTCATCACCATCCCGACGGTCGTCATCGCAGCCGCGGTCGCCGGTATCGTCGCGAAGCACGGCATCATCCCCTTCGCCCTGTTCCTCGGCGCCGTGACATGGACCGGGCTGGCCCGGCTCGTCCGCGGCGAGTTCCTGTCGCTGCGGGAGAAGGAGTTCGTGGAGTCCGCGAAGTCCGTGGGTGCGAGCTCGGCCCGCATCATCTTCCGCCATATCCTCCCCAACACGGTGGGCGTGATCATCGTCTCGACGACGCTGGCCATCTCGAGCGCGATCCTGCTGGAGACCGCCCTGAGCTACCTGGGTCTCGGCGTCACGGCGCCGGACACCTCGCTCGGCAAGGCCATCAACGACAACCGCTCGGCCCTCACGGTCCGGCCGTGGCTGTTCCTGTGGCCCGGAGCGTTCATCATCGGCATCGCCCTCGCCGTCAACTTCATCGGTGACGGCCTGCGTGACGCGTTCGACCCCAAGCAGACAAGGGTGAAGCAGTAATGAGCACCAGTTCCGTCATCATCTCCGACGAGCAAGCGCCGGTCGGCAACGGCCCCATCCTCGCGGTGAAGGGCCTCGGCGTCGAGTTCAACGTCGACAACGAGTGGGTCATGGCCGCCGAGGACGTCTCCTACGAGATCCACCCCGGGGAGATCCTCGCGATCGTGGGCGAATCAGGATCGGGCAAGAGCATGTCCTCCATGGCCCTGCTGGGCCTCCTCCCTCGCAACGGGCGGTCCTCGGGCAGTGCGAAGATGCTCGGGAAGGAACTGATCGGAGCGTCGCAGAGCACGCTGCGGCGCGTCCGGGGCAACGACATCGCCATGATCTTCCAGGAGCCCATGACCGCCCTGAACCCCGTGCTGACCGTCGGCGAGCAGATCCGCGAGGCCGTCGAGCAGCACACCGAGCTCTCCCCCGCCCAGGCGAAGAAGCGTGCCATCGAGCTGCTGCGCATGGTCGAGATCCCGGAGGCCGAGCGCCGCTACGACTCCTTCCCCCACCAGTTCTCCGGCGGCCAGCGCCAGCGCGCCATGATCGCCATCGCCCTCGCCAACGACCCCATGCTGCTCATCGCGGACGAGCCGACGACGGCGCTGGACGTCACCGTGCAGGCCGAGGTCCTCGACCTCATGCGCAAGCTCAACAAGCGCCTCAACAGCGCCGTGCTGCTCATCACCCATGACATGGGCGTGGTGGCCGATCTCGCCGACCACGTGGTCGTCATGGAGCGGGGCCGGATCGTGGAGGCGGCGCCCACCGCGCAGCTGTTCGCGGCGCCGGCCGAGGCCTACACCAAGCAGCTCCTCGGAGCCGTGCCCCACCTCGGCTCGAAGGTGGGCGGCGTCCTCAGCGACGTCGAGGTGGTCGACGGGCACGCGAGCATCCACGAGGAGTACGCGGAGGCGGCGCTGCGAGCGCAGGCCACGCACACCGCGTCCGGCGTCGTGCCCGCCCTCGAGCTCACCGACGTGGACATCGAGTACCCCGGCCGGTTCCGCCAGCCGGCCTTCAAGGCGGTCTCGGGGGTCTCGCTCACCATCAACCCGGGCGAGGTCCTGGGCCTGGTGGGTGAGTCGGGCTCGGGCAAGTCGACCATCGCCCGCGCGGTGACCGGCCTGATCAAGACCTCCGGCGGCAAGGTCCGGATCGGCGGCACGGACATCACGGACCTCAGCGCGCGGCAGCTGCTGCCGCTGCGCAAGAAGTTCGCGATCGTGTTCCAGGACCCGGCGGCCTCCCTCAACCCGAGGCTCTCGATCGGCGAGAGCATCGGCGAGCCACTGCTCCTGCACGAGAAGCCGGGCCGCGCCGAGCTGGACAAGCGCGTGGCGGCCCTGCTGGAGGACGTGCAGCTGCCGGTCGCGTTCCGCAACCGGTACCCGCACGAGCTCTCCGGTGGACAGCGCCAGCGCGTGGGCATCGCCCGCGCCCTGTCGCTCCGCCCGGACCTCCTCGTGGCCGACGAGCCGACGTCGGCCCTCGACGTGTCGGTGCAGGCGAAGGTCCTGGAGCTGCTGCAGGACCTCCAGCGGGAACGGGGCTTCGCATGCCTGTTCGTGAGCCACGACCTCGCCGTCGTCGAGCTGCTCGCGAGCCACATCGCGGTGCTGAACAAGGGCATCCTCGTGGAACAGGGCAGCACCGAGCAGATCTTGAAGTACCCGCGCGATCCCTATACGCGCCGCCTGCTCGCAGCGGCGCCGGTGCCGGACCCGGCGCATCAGGCGCTGCGCCGGGAGCAGCGCTCCGCCCTCATCGCGGCGGGCGCCGTCGACTAGCGACGCCGCACCACGGGAAGGGATCCTCCGCGAACGGAGGGTCCCTTCCCGTGTGTCCGGGGACTGCTCAGTGGCGGAAGACGATCTTCCCGAACACGTCCCCCTCGAGCATCCGCCGGAAGCCCTCCGCCGCGTCGTCGAGCGGCAGGACGGTGTCGATGACGGGGCGCACACCCGTGGCCACGAGGAAGCGCGTGAGCCGCTCGAGTTCCTCCCGCGTGCCCATCGTCGAACCGAGCACGCGCAGCTGGAGGAAGAACACCCGGTTGAGGTCCGCGGAGGGGGCCGGCCCGCTCGTCGCACCGCACGTCACGACGGTCCCCCCGGGGACGAGCGACTTCAGGGAGTGCGACCAGGTGGCCTCGCCGACGGAGTCGAAGACGACGTCGACGCGCTCGGGCAGCCGGGCACCGGCGTCGAAGGCCTGCTCGGCGCCGAGCTCCAGCGCCCTCTCCCGCTTGGCGGCGGTGCGGCTCGTCGCCCACACACGGAAGCCCGCCGCCGCGGCGAGCGCGATCAGCGCGGACGCCACGCCGCCGCCCGCACCCTGCACCAGCACCGTGGACCCCGGTGCCGCCGGGGAGACGGTGAACAGCATGCGGTACGCCGTGAGCCACGCCGTGGGCAGGCATGCCGCCTCCTCGAAGGACAGCTCCGCGGGCTTCGGCACCAGGTTCCGCCCAGGAACCCACACGTAGTCCGCCATCGTGCCCGGATGGCGTTCGGAGAGGAGGGAGCGCTTCGGATCGAGGGTCTCGTCGCCGCGCCACTCGGGCGAGGACACGACGCCGTGCACGATCACCTCGTTGCCGTCGTCGTCGATCCCCGCGGCGTCGCACCCGAGGACCATCGGCAGTCGGTCCTCCGGCAGTCCCACGCCCTTCAGGGACCACAGGTCGTGGTGGTTCAGGCAGGACGCCACCACCCTGACCCTTCGGAAGCCCGCCGGGGCCTCCGGTACCTGGAGGTCACCGACGGTGAGGCCGGCGAGCGGATCGTCCGGGGACTGGGTGGCTGCGTAGGCGGCGCGCATGCATAAGCTCCTTCGATCATGGATGGTCGTGCTCATCCTAAGCACGCCCTCCAGGGGCGGGCCTGTTTAGGCGGGGCAGGTCGCCGTATGGGAGACTGGGGAGCAGTTCTGCACGACTGCAGTGCCTGAAGAAGAAGGAGGCAGCCATGAGCAAGCGAGCACGCAAGCGCCGCGACCGGAAGCGTGGAGGCGCGAACCACGGTAAGCGCCCCAACACCTGAGTCCAGGCGTCATCAACGAAAGAACCTCCGGCCCAGCGGGCCGGAGGTTCTTTCGTTGATACAGCTCTCGTCCCGGTGGGCCGTCAGTGGTCCACGGACTGGAGGTGGCTGATGCGGTCGAGGATGCTCGCCTTCAACGTGGTCGGCGCAACCTCGGTGCACGAGCGCTTCACGACCGACCGGATCACGCACTCGAGGTCGTGTTCCTCGGCGCACTGCGGGCAACCGTCGAGGTGGTCCTTGATCTCCACCAGGTCCTGATGGGACAGGGCCCCGTCCAGGTACTCGTAGAGCCGTTCGATCCGCGAGTCGGCGCAGTCGCCGAGACTTCCGCAATCACTCATTTCTTCATCTCCTGTTCCTTGCCCCCTGCACCTGCGGCGACCGGGGTCTTGGCACCAGCTCCTCTGGTGGCACCGAGGCCCCGCTCGTGTGCGTACTCGGCGAGCAGTTCCCGCAGGAGCTTGCGGCCGCGATGCAGCCGGGACATGACGGTCCCGATGGGCGTGTTCATGATTTCCGATATTTCCTTGTACGCGAACCCCTCGACGTCGGAGAAGTACACGGCGAGCCGGAACTCCTCGGGGATCGCCTGCAGGGCGCTCTTGACGTCGGAATCCGGCAGGTGGTCCAGGGCCTCCGCCTCGGCGGACCGCAGGCCCATCGAGGTGTGCTCGGCGGCCTTCGCGAGCTGCCAGTCCTCGATGGTGTCCGAGTGCGACTGCAGGGGCTCGCGCTGCCTCTTGCGGTAGAGGTTGATGTAGGTGTTCGTGAGGATGCGGTACAGCCACGCCTTCAGGTTGGTCCCGGGCTTGTACTGGTGGAAGGCCGAGAACGCCTTGGTGTAGGCCTCCTGTACCAGGTCCTCCGCGTCGCTGGGATTGCGCGCCATGCGCATCGCGGCGGAGTAGAGCTGGTCGACGTACTGCATGGCGTCGCGCTCGAAGCGGGCCTTCCGGTCGGCTTCCGACTCGGTGGACACATCCAACTCTGCATCTTCGGCCTGATTGCTGCCTGCGGGGGCTGTAGTATTCATCGTCCTGAAGTCTACGCGCCGGAGCTGCCGCGGCCCCGTGGGACCGTCACGCTTGACCGTCGTCGAGAGCTGGAATCCGGGTCTGTCGACCGTAGCGGTCTGTCCACCTGTCATGTGCGTGGGTACCCCTTCACCGTCGTCTGCGTCACCCCTGGTCCAACCTCCTCCGGGGTCCTTCTATTCCTGCCCCGGATCCCCGGCCGCCGCCGGTGGGCCCCGGGACGGGACGTCACCCGGTCGGCGGCGAAATCCGCCCTCGTTGCGGCGACGCACAGCAGGCGGGTCCCCGCAGGAGCCGCTTCCGGATCGCCCCGCCCGATGCGGCATGTAAAACTAGACCCAGCGTGCTTAGTAATTGCTCGGAAGTACAGACCCGACGTCCGGCGGAACCGCCGGCAACCAGGAGGCAGTTGTGACCCTTGTCCGCGTAATCGCCCGACCCCTGCTCGCCAGCAGCTTCGTGTTCTCCGGCGTCGACCGGCTCCGCACCGCGGGCGCCACGGCCCCGCAGCTCAAGCCGGTCCTCGCCGGCGTGACGAAGGTGGTCCCGTCCGCCGCCGCGCTCACGAGCAACGAGAAGCTCGTGGGCCAGGTCCTCGGGGCCACGCAGATCGGTGCGGCGCTCCTGCTCGGCATCGGCCGGTTCTCCCGCGTCGCAGCCCTGCTGCTGACCGTGACCGCCACCGTCAACGCCCTGGTGGACTACCGCTCGGCGGACGCCTCCACGCCCGAGGGCAAGAAGGCCCGCCGCGCGCAGCTGCTCAAGCACCTCTCGCTCATCGGTGCCGTCCTGCTCGCCGCGGTGGACACCAACGGCCGTCCGGGCATCGCCTGGCGTGCCGAGCACCTCGCCCTGGACGCGAAGAAGAACGCCGCCGGCTTCGGCAGGGACGCCCGCAAGCAGCTGAAGAAGGCCGACAAGGCCGTGCGCAAGACCGCGTCCGACGTCGTCGGTTCCTAAGCGACATGACCGTTACCTCAGGCGGGGTGTCCGACCACATCCTGTGGCGGGCGCCCCGCCTGACGCGTCCCGTGGACGCCGAGATCTCGGTGCCCGGGTCCAAGTCCCTCACCAACCGCTATCTGGTGCTCGCGGCCCTCGCCGACGGTCCGTGCCTGATCCGCCGCCCGCTGCACTCCCGTGACTCCGCGCTGATGGTCCGGGCCCTGCGCTCGCTCGGCGCCGTGGTCGAGGAGGTGCCGGGCGACGGCGGCTTCGGGCCGGACCTGCACGTGACGCCCCTGCAGGCCGGGCCGGGCACCGCAGCAGACCGCGCCGTCGACTGCGGGCTCGCGGGCACCGTCATGCGCTTCGTCCCGCCCCTGGCCGGGCTCGTGACCGGCAGCACCCGGTTCGACGGCGACCCCCACGCGCGGCGCCGCCCGATGGGCAGCATCATCGCGGCCCTGCGTGGCCTCGGCGTCGCCGTCGACGACGGCGGGGCGGGGTCGCTGCCGTTCACCGTCGAGGGCGAGGGGAGCGTGCGCGGCGGACACCTCGTGATCGACGCGTCCGCCTCGTCGCAGTTCGTCTCGGCGCTCCTGCTCGTCGGGGCCCGGTTCACCGAGGGCCTGCACCTCGAGCACGTGGGCAAGCCCGTGCCCAGCCTCGACCACGTGAGGATGACCGTCGAGACGCTGCGGTCCCTCGGTGTCGCCGTCGACGACTCCGTGCCGGACCACTGGAACATCCCCCCGAGCCCCATCGCGGCCTTCGACGTCGCCGTGGAACCCGACCTCTCCAACGCCGGACCGTTCCTGGCCGCGGCCGTGGTCACCGGCGGCACCGTCCGCGTGCGGAACTGGCCCTCGGACACCACCCAGGTGGGTGACGCGTGGCGGCGCATCCTGCCGCTGATGGGCGCGACGGCGACCCTGGACGACGGCGTCCTGACGGTGACGGGCGGCCCGTCCGTCTCTGGCGGCACCTTCGCGGACACCTCCGAACTCGCCCCCACCGTCGCGGCGCTGTGCGCACTGGCGGACGGCCCCTCGACCCTCACTGGCATCGCGCACCTCCGCGGACACGAGACGGACCGGCTCGCCGCGCTCGTCGCGGAGATCAACGCCCTCGGCGGCGATGCCGAGGAGACCGCGGACGGCCTCGTGATCCGGCCGGCACCCCTGCACGGCGGCGTGTTCCACACCTACGACGACCACCGCATGGCGACCGCCGGCGCGATCATCGGACTGGCCGTGGACGGCGTGGCCGTGGAGAACATCGGCACCACGGCCAAGACGCTGCCCGAGTTCCCCGGGCTCTGGGCGGCCGTGACCGGCACCGAGGACACCGCGGGTCCCGGCTCCACGGAGCACGAGGACGGACGCGGGCGCGGAACGGCGGCCCGGGCATGAGCGAGGCCGGCAACCGCCGCGGGTCACGGTCCTGGGACGAGTCCGACGTCCGGATCCGCCCCAACAAGAAGGGGTCCCGCCCCCGCACCAAGACGCGTCCCGCCTACGACGACGCCGTGACGGGACGCGTGGTGACCGTGGACCGCGGCCGCTATACCACCGTGGTCGACGAGGACACGCCCGACGAACGCATCGTCATCGCCGCACGCGCGCGCGAACTGCGGCGCAACGCCGTCGTCGCCGGCGACCTCGTGGCGCTGGTCGGCGACCTCTCCGGCGGCCCCGACTCCCTGGCGCGCCTGGTGCGGATCGAGGACCGGCACACCGTCCTGCGCCGCAGCGCCGACGACACCGATCCGGTGGAGCGCGTCGTCGTCGCCAACGCCGACCAGCTGGTCATCGTCGTCGCCGCCGCCAACCCCGAACCGCGGACCGGCTTCATCGACCGCGCCCTCGTGGCCGCCTACGACGCCGGGATCGAGCCGCTGCTGTGCATCACCAAGGCGGATCTCCGCGACCCGGCGCCGCTCCTCGCCAACTACGAGCACCTCGACCTGCGCGTGATCATCAGCAGGACGGACGAGGCCGTGGGGATCGAGGCCACCTCCGACGACGGCGAGTCGGCCCGCCTCTCGCACGGCGCGGTCGATGCCCTGCGGGACGAGCTCGACGGGCAGGTCAGCGTACTGCTCGGCCACTCCGGCGTCGGGAAGTCGACCATGGTCAACGCCCTGACAGGATCCACGCGTGCCACGGGCGGCGTCAACGCCGTCACGGGCAGGGGACGCCACACGTCGTCGTCGGCCCTGGCCCTCAAGGCGGCGGACGCCGCACCCGGCACCTGGATCATCGACACCCCCGGCATCCGGTCCTTCGGCCTCGCGCACGTCGACGCCGACCGCATCCTGAAGGCCTTCCCCGACCTGGAGCCGGGAACCGACCGCTGCGAGCGCGGATGCCGGCACGACGACAACGCCGTGGACTGCGGGCTGGACAGCTACGTGGCGGAGGGGCTCGCCGGCGAGTCCGGCCCGGTGCGGCTCGCCAGCCTGCGCCGCCTGCTGACTGCCGGGACCGCGGAACCGCGGGGCAACGCACACGACGCCAAGGAGCTCGGCCAGCAGTGAGGCCGGCCCCCGATGTCAGGGATCCCGGCCGGGCCTGTTAGAGTGAACGAAGTTGTTGTTTGCGCATTACATCTCTAAGCCTTGACCCTCCACCTGGAGTTCGACAGCTTTTTTGATAAGCGGTCAACGAACACCACGATGAGCCCCCGAACGTCGGGGCGCTCCCCCAGGTAAGGATGTACAGCATGGCTACTGGCACAGTGAAATGGTTCAACGCCGAAAAGGGCTTCGGCTTCATCGCTCCCGAGGACGGCGGCGCTGACGTGTTCGCCCACTTCTCCGCGATCAACTCGAACGGCTACCGTTCCCTCGAGGAGAACCAGAAGGTCAGCTTCGAGACCACCCAGGGTCCCAAGGGTCCCCAGGCCGAGAACATCTCCGTTCTCTAACTTCCTCCGTGCCGCCCTGCGGCGACGGACCGAGAGCCACCGTGCGGCGCGAGCCCGCGGTGGCTTTCTGCTTGTCCGGCCCGATCCTGCCCCGCCCCCGCCCCCGCCCCGCGCACGGGGCGCCTGATGCGCCCGCCCAGACGATAGGTTGATCGGTATGAGTTTCTCGCAGGGCTACAACGACGACCTCCGCCTCGCCCACATCATGGCGGACTCGGTCGACGACCGGACCATGTCGCGCTTCAAGGCACTCGACCTCCGTATCGAGACCAAGCCGGACCTCACCCCCGTCACGGACGCCGACAAGGGGGCCGAGGAGGCTATCCGCGGGCAGCTGTCCAGGGCCAGGCCCCGCGACGCCGTCCTCGGCGAGGAATTCGGCAGCACAGGCTCCGGCTCGCGTCGCTGGGTCATCGACCCCATCGACGGCACCAAGAACTTCGTCCGGGGTGTACCGGTGTGGGCCACCCTGATCTCACTGATCGACGACGGCCGGCCCGTGGTCGGCGTCGTGAGCGCACCGGCGCTCGGCAAGCGCTGGTGGGCCGCCGAGGGCACCGGCGCCTACACCGGCAAGTCCCTCGCCGCCGCGCAGCGCCTCCGGGTCTCCAACGTCTCGCGGCTCGAGGACGCCTCGCTGTCCTACTCCAGCCTCTCCGGCTGGAGGAAGCGCGGCGCACTGGCCGAGTTCGTCAACCTGACGGACCGCGTGTGGCGTACCCGCGCCTACGGCGACTTCTGGTCCTACTGCCTCGTGGCCGAGGGCGCCGTCGACATCGCGTGCGAACCCGAGCTCAACCTGTACGACATGGCGGCCCTCGTGCCCATCGTGACCGAGGCGGGCGGCCGCTTCACCTCGCTCGAGGGCGAGGACGGGCCTCACGGCGGCAACGCCCTCGCGACCAACGGCTCCCTGCACAGCGAGGTCCTGCGGACCCTCAACCCGGACGTGGATGACCTCCTCTAGCGGTACGGGTACGCCCCAGGGCGGCCCGTGGTGACGGGCGGACCGCGGTTCGACGACCAGCGCCGTCGCGCCCTGGCCGGCGCCTACCTGACCGGGGCCGGCCAGTACGACCGCGTGCGCCCAGGCTACCCGGCGGGGATCGCCGACTGGGTCGTCCCGCCGCGGGCCCGGCAGGCCGCCGACATCGGGGCGGGGACCGGCATCTTCACCGGCCTGCTGGCCGACCGCAGCCTCGAGGTGACCGCCGTCGACCCGTCGGAGGACATGCTGGCCGTCCTCGCCACCCGCCTTCCGGGAGTCCCCGTCCTCGAGGGCACGGCGGAGCACTCGCACCTGCCGGACGCCTCCATGGACCTGCTCACCCTGGCCCAGACCTGGCACTGGTGCGACCACCCGGCGACGGTCCGGGAGGCCGCCCGGGTGCTGAGGCCCGGTGGCCGGCTGGCCGTGCTCTGGAACCAGCTCGACGTCTCGCTGCCCTGGGTCCACCGCCTCTCCCGCATCATGCACGCGGGTGATGTCTTCTCCCCCGCCTACCGTCCCTCCTTCGGTCCGCGGTTCGCACCCCCCGAGGACGTGCTGGTGCGCTGGACCCAGGAGCTGAGTGTCCCCGACGTCGTCGACCTCGCCCGCTCGCGCAGCTACTACCGGCGCGCCACGCTCACACTCCGACGCCGCGTCGAGGCGAACCTGCACTGGTACCTCACCGACTACCTCGCGTTCACCCCGGAGGCCTCCCTGCGCCTCCCCTACTACACGCACGCCTGGCGTGCACCCCTGCTTCCCACCTAGATTTCGGTGCGGCTAAACCTTATCTTTAGGTGTGCCTCAAAAACCGCGGCAGGGATCGGTGCGGGCGTCTCTCGCCGGATGCCTCGTCCTGCTCGCGGCGCTGTGCGGGTGCGGTGCCTCCCCGGCGGACCCTCCGGAGGCCGCGGATGCCGACGGGCGTCCCCTGGTCCTGACCACCTTCTCCGTGCTCGCGGACCTCGCCGACACCGTAGGCGGCGGGCACGTGCGCGTCGAGTCGATCACGAAGATCGGCGCGGAGATCCACGGGTACGAGCCCACACCGTCGGACCTCGTGCGTGCACAGGACGCCGACCTGATCCTCGACAACGGACTGGGCCTCGAACGGTGGTTCGAGCGCTTCCTCACCGCCGTGGACGCCCCCCGCGCGGTGCTGTCCGACGGTGTGGAGCCCGTGGCGATCCGCTCGGGCGACTACAGCGGCCGCGCCAACCCGCACGCGTGGATGTCCCCGCTCGCCGCACAGACCTACGTGGACAACACGGTGGAGGCCCTCTCGGAACTGGTCCCGGAGCATGCGGCCGACTTCGCGGAGAACGGGCGGCTCCTGAAGGACCGCCTCGCGGAACTGCTCACGGAGTTCCGCGCCCGGATCGCGGGTGCCGGGGTCCCGGCACTCGTGACCTGCGAGGGCGCCTTCTCCTACCTGGCCCGCGACGCCGGCCTCGCCGAGGCGTTCATCTGGCCGGTCAACGCCGACTCCGAGGGCACCCCCCGACAGATCCGCGACGTCATCGGCTTCGTCGAGGAGCACGGCGTGCCGACGGTCTTCTGCGAGTCGACGGTCGACGCCTCCGCCCAGGAGCAGGTGGCCCTCGCCACCGGGGCGGAGCTCGGCGGGATGCTCTACGTGGACTCGCTGTCCGCGCCGGACGGTCCCGTGCCGACCTTCCTGGACCTGATCCGCCACGACCTGGCCACCATCGCGGAAGGACTCGCACCATGACCGCACTCCACGCCGACGCCGGCGTCCCCGTGCTCGACGTGCGGAACCTCGGCGTCCGCTACGGCGAGGTCCACGCGCTCGACGACGTCTCGATCACGCTGGCGGCCGGCAGGATCTGCGGGCTCATCGGTGTCAACGGCTCGGGGAAATCGACGCTCTTCAAGGCGCTCATGGGACTTCTGGCCCCGCGCGAGGGCAGCGTGGAGCTCTTCGGGACGACCACCGCGCGCGCCAGGAAGCAGGGCCTGGTCGCCTACATGCCGCAGGCGGAGGAGGTCGACTGGACCTTCCCGGTGTCCGTGGCCGACGTCGTCGCCATGGGTCTGTACGGGCGCCTCGGCGCCTCCCGCCGCCTCAGGACCGCCGAGCATGCCGCCGTCGGCGACGCGCTGGAGCGCGTGGGACTGGACGGGCTGAGGAAGCGGCAGATCGGCCAGTTGTCCGGCGGGCAGCGCAAGCGCGTGTTCATCGCCAGGAGCATCGCGCAGGACGCCCGGCTGCTGCTGCTCGACGAACCGTTCGCGGGCGTGGACCAGGCCAGTGAGCACACCATGACCGGGTTGCTGAAAGGGCTCCGTGACGAGGGGCGGTCCGTGCTCGTCTCCACCCACGACCTCGCCGGCGTCCCCGACCTGTGCGACGAGGCCGTTCTCCTGCACCGGCGGGTGCTGGCCTCCGGCGACCCGTCCGCCGTCCTGACGCACGGCAATCTGGCCCTCGCCTTCGGGGCCGCGCCCGCCGCCCCCCTCCCGGACGGAGGGTCCTGACGTGGACGTCCTCGCCTTCCTGCTCGAGCCGCTGCAGTACGGCTTCCTCACGCGGGCCCTCGCCGTGACGGTCGCCGCCGCGGTCGTGGCCGCCGTCCTCTCCTGCTGGCTCATCCTCATGGGCTGGTCCCTCATGGGCGACGCCGTCTCGCACGCCGTCCTGCCCGGGGTGGCCCTCGCCTACATCCTCGGGATCCCGTTCTCGATCGGCGCCTTCGTCTTCGGTGCGGGCGCGGTGGCCCTGATCGGGATCGTCAGGTCCACCACGAAGCTGAAGGCCGACACCGTGATCGGGGTGGTCTTCACCGCACTGTTCGCCTCGGGGCTGGCCATCGTCTCGGCGACGCCGTCGCAGGTCGACCTCATGCACATCCTGTTCGGCAACGTCCTCGGGGTGTCCGCGGGCGACGTGTGGCAGGTGCTGATCCTCGGGGCCGTGACCCTCGCCGTCCTGCTGTTCAAGCGGCGCGATCTGACCCTCCTGGCCTTCGATCGCACGCACGCCCACGTGATCGGCCTCAACACCCGGCTGCTCTCGGCACTGCTGCTGGGACTGCTCGCCCTCACCGTCGTCGTCGGCCTGCAGGCGGTGGGGATCATCCTCGTCGTGGCCATGCTCATCACGCCCGGGGCCACCGCCTTCCTGCTCTCGCGCAGCTTCGACCGCATGCTGGGAATCGCCGTCGTCCTGACCGTCACGGCGTCCGTGGCCGGGATCTATGCCAGCTACTACCTGGACATCTCGACCGGCGCGGCCGTGGTGCTGTGCCAGGCGCTCGTGTTCACCGCCGTCTATCTCTTCGCCCGACCCGACGGCGTCCTGTGGCAGGCCCGACGCCGTGCGGCGGCGCGCGCAGGCTCCGGGCGGCTGGCCGCCCCCCGGTCCGCGGCCTGATGGCGGGCCGCAGGGGCGCCGTCCTCAGCATCGAATCGACCAGCGTGCAGGACTACGTGAAGGCCATCTACGCCTTCACGGAGTGGCAGGACGCCGCCGTGACCGCGTCCCGGCTGGCAGCACGACTGTCCGTCGCCAACTCCTCGGTCACCGGGATGGTGGCCAAGCTCGTGGACCTCGGTCTCGCGGAGCACCGCAAGTACGGTCCCATCAGCCTCACCACCTCCGGTCGGGCGCTCGCCCTGGCGATGGTCCGTCGGCACAGGCTCATCGAGACGTTCCTCGTCACGGAACTCGGCTACGGCTGGGACGAGGTGCACGACGAGGCCGAGCAGCTCGAGCACACGGTCTCCGATGCCTTCGTCGCGCGGCTCGACGCGAAGCTCGGCCGTCCGCCGCGCGATCCCCACGGGGATCCCATCCCGGCGGCCGACGGCTCCGTCGCGTACCCGCCGGCGTATCGGCTCGACGGCGTCGACGACGGCCATGCGGGCCGGCTCGTGCGGGTCAGCGACGAGGACCCGGGCGTGCTGCGCTTCCTCGACCGGCACGGGATCGGCCTCGACGCCCACCTGCTGGTACGGCACGGTGCCGGCTCGCCGGTCGAACTGCTCCTCGGTCCGTCCGCGCCCGCCCTGCCCGTGGACGCCGCGCTCACCCGTGCGCTGTGGATCGGGGGCAGTGTCCCGCACGAGGGGTGCACGCTCCGGAATCCGCTGTAGGTCGGCGGCGTTCCCCGCGTCATGCGCGCCGTGGCGTTCCCTGACTCAGGGCACCCGCTCCTAGACTGAGCGGGATGTGCGGCTCGATCCTGCCCCCGACGTGATTGGAGTTCCCGATGACCACTCTCGGCCTTGAGGAGGAGTACCTGCTGCTCGAACCGGTGTCCGGGTTGCCCGCCCACCGTGCCACGGAGGTGCAGGAGCTCCTCGAGGCGGTCCCGGGGATCAGCGAGGACGAGATCCAGCGCGAGCTCCTGTCGTGCCAGATCGAGACGGCGACGCCCGTGTGCGAGACCCTCGGGCAGGCCGAGGAGTCCCTCCGGACCTTCCGCCGCACGTTCGCGGACGCTGCCGGACAGGCCGGGACGATCGGTGCCGCGACCGGGACGGCCCCGTGGATCCGTCAGGCCTACCCCGAGCTCACCGACAAGCAGCGCTACGAGGACCTGCGGGCCACCGCACCCGGCATCGTGGGCGACCAGTTCGTCAACGGCCTGCACGTGCACGTCGGCGTCCCCGACCAGGAGCGTGGGGTGCAGGCCCTGAACCGCATCCGCCCGTGGATCCCCCTGCTCACCGCCGTCGGCGTGAACTCCCCCTACTGGCTGGGCAGGGACAGCGGGTTCGGCAGCTGGCGGGTGGTGCACTACCGCCGCTGGGCCGTCCAGGGCGTGGCTCCCTACTTCGCGGACGCCGCGGACTACGAGCGCCGCATCAGCGCCATCAGCGCCACCGGCGCGATCCTCGACCGCGGGGTCCTCACCTGGGTGGCAAGGCTCTCCGACCGCTACCCCACCCTCGAGCTGAGGGCGTGCGACGTGCAGCTCGAGGCGGAGGACTCCGTCCTGCTCGGGGCGCTGACGCGGGCGCTCGTGGTCACGGCACTGAAGGACGCCGAGGCGGACACCGCGCCCCTCGTGCCGGATCCCGAACTGCTCGACGCCGCCCTGTGGCAGGCGGCGCGGGACGGCATGGAACGCCACCTCGTGGATCTGGCGACGGCGGAGCCCGTGCCCGCACGCCGGCACCTCGCGGCCTTCCTCGACTACGTCGGCGCCGCGCTCGAGGCCGAGGGCGATACCGCGTGGGTCCGGGCGGGACTCGAGACCATGGCGGAGCGCGGTACGGGTGCGGAGCGCCAGCGGCGTGCCATGCGCGACGGCGGCCTGGAGTCGCTGCTGTCCCTCTACGGGCGGACGCTCACCTCCCGGCCGTGACCGGGTCGGTCGGGCGGGCGGAGCGAACGGATCAGGGAAGACCGGCGTCGATCCCGGCGCTCACGGCGTGGAGCTCGATGAGCAGGGTCTGCTCGGGGAGCAGCACGGGCGCCTGGAGGCCCACCTGCGCCAGTGTCCGGCCGGTCAGGCGCAGCGGTGCACCGTCGAGCGCCGCCTGCAGCCAGGCGAGCGGCGACTGCCCGTTCCCGGGATGCCCCTCCTCGGGTACTGCCGGCCGCACCGCGTAGAGCGTGTCCGGGTCGAGCCCGGGGAAGGTCAGCGGACCGGGCGGGTAGCTCGCGCTCGAGCCCGTGAGGGAGTACCCGAAGAGCGCCCGCCGGCCGTCCTCCGAGACGATCCCCCGCAGGTCCATCGCAGCGTCGGTCAGGTCGGCATGCACGACGGCGCCGCGGTGCAGGTCCGCGCGCCACGCCCGGTGGAGTCCGACGTACCGGCCGAGCACCTCGTACTCCCCGTCCGTGAGGTCGGAGATGTCCCACTCGATGCCGTAGTGCCCGAAGACAGCGGTACCGGCCCGGAACGGCAGGGTGTGGGCGCGGCCGGTCGAGTGCGAGACCGGGCCGCCGACGTGCATGCCCAGAAGCTCCGGCGGCACGACGAGTCCCGTGTACTTCTGGTTGACGAGCCGCTCGATCGGGTCGATGCAGTCGCTCGTCCAGATGCGGTCCGTCCGGGCGAGGATGCCGAGGTCCACGCGGGCCCCGCCCGAGGCGCAGCTCTCGATCTCCAGCCCGGGGTGGCGCCGCCGCAGCTCGTCGAGCAGCCGGTACAGTGCCTCCACGTGCCGGTGCACGGCGGCGTGTCCCGTCCGTGCGTCCGCCGCCTCGAGCAGGTCCCTGTTGTGGTCCCATTTCACGTAGGCGATGTCGTTGGAGGACAGGATGTCGTCGAGGCGTTCGAGGATGTAGGCGTAGGCGTCGGGATTCCCGAGGTTCAGCACCTGCTGCTGGCGCCCTGGCAGGGGCAGGCGTCCCTCGGGCTGCAGGATCCACTCCGGATGGGCCCGCGCGAGGTCCGAGTCCGTGTTGACCATCTCGGGCTCGAACCACAGGCCGAACTCCATGCCGAGTCCCCGCACGTGGTCGATGATCGAGGCCAGCCCCGCAGGCCACACCGTCCCGTCGACGTACCAATCGCCGAGGCTCGAGGTGTCGTCGCGCCGCCCGCGGAACCAGCCGTCGTCGAGGACGAAACGTTCGACGCCCAGGGAGGCGGCCCGATCCGCGAGGGCCAGCAGGCGCGGCAGATCGAGGTCGAAGTACACCGCCTCCCAGGTGTTGAGGGTCACCGGTCGGGGGCGCTGCGGGTGTGACCGACGCGAGCGCAGGTCGCGGTGGAAACGGCCGGCGAGCTCGTTCAGCCCGTTCCCCCACGAGCCGAGGGCCTCCGGCGTGGCGTAGCTCTGCCCGGGGGCCAGCAGGACCTCCCGCGGCGAGAGCACCTCCCCCGCGGCGAGGAACGCCGGGCCGGCGGGATTCTTCTCCGCCAGGACCTGCTGGTTGCCGCTCCATGCGAGGTGGATGCCCTGCACCAGACCGTGCTCGAAGCCGAAGCCGTGTGCCCCGGCGGCCAGGAGCACCGTCGCGTCCGCCCCGGGGCGTCCACGTCGACTCGTTCGCGCGTAGGTGCCGGCGGTTAGGGCGTGACGCTGCGGCGAGCGCTCACGGAGGTGGCGGCCCGTCGTGTCGAGGACCTCGGCCGCGGTGTGGTGCAGCGGGAAGAAGAGCGCGAGCGACCGCACCTCGTAGTCATCGTCGCCCGTGTTGGTGAGCACCAGGCGCTGCGTGAGCAGGCCCGATGCTGTGAGGCCCACGTGCGCGCTCAGCGCGAGTCCGGCGTCGTCGTCGCGCGCCCCGATGACCACCGCTGCCGCCCCGGGAGAGCGATCCACCGAGGTGACGGTGAAACGCGGATAGAGGTGCGCACCCGAGCGGTCGCCGGTCAGGCCGGGGGTGCCCTGCCAGCCGGTCGACTCGAGGGGCAGGAGGGTGAGCCGCGCCGGGACGTCGATGCCGCCGGAGACGCGCTGTGGACGCTGCGCCGCCGTGAGTGCCTCGAGCTCCTCCCCCGCGAGTTCGCCGAGCTGCGGGCCCCAGTAGGTGAGGACGGGCAGACCGGAGGGATGGGGCTCGAGCACCACGCTGGTGCCGCCTCGCGCGAGGTGGAGGGGTTCGAAGGTCATTGATTATTTCTATCGCGAAAGTAATGACCGGGCAACGCGTCTAGCGCTCGCGGGTGTCCCGCCGCAGCAGGCCGAGGATGAGGCACAGCAGGCCGAGGATGAGGGGTATCAGCGTGTAGAGCGTGTGCGTGCCGCCCAGGTAACTCATGACGAAGATGTAGATGAATGTGCCGCCGACGAGGAGCCAGCCGAGCACGATCAGAGCCCGGCCCCTGTGGGGCGGCGGCACTGGCGGGAGCCACGACGGCGGCCTGTCGGTCCAGCTCATTGCCCCAGTGTAGTTCGCGCGGGCGCCCCGTCGGGGACCGGTCAGTAGGACGGCGCCGCCGGGATGGACATGTAGTGCTCGAGCGTCGGTAGTCCGTGGGCGCGCATCTCGGAGGAGATGGTGGTGCCGACGTAGCGCAGGTGCCAGGGCTCGTACGCGTACCCGGTCACCGTGGTCTGGCCCTGCGGGTACCGGATGATGAATCCGTATCGCCAGGCGTTCTGGGCTGCCCATGCCCCCGCCGGCGTACCCGCGAAGCATTCCTGCAGTCCGCACGCCCCGTCGCCGTTGCCGATGTCGATGGCGAGGCCGGTCTGGTGTTCGCTGTGTCCGGGGCGTGCCGAGATGAGGTCCGCCGTCGCCCGCCCGTACTGGTTGACGTAGGAGGCATAGAGGGAGGCCTGCGTGTCGTACGACCGGTAGCCGCTGACCGGCACCATCGCGACCCCTCCGGCCCTCGCATCGGCGAGCAGCCGGGTGAACTGCTGCGCCGCATCGCTGCGCAGCAGGGGACCCTCCACCCCCACGAGGGGACCGGGCGTGTAGCGTGCGGGGTTCAGTGGACGTTGCTTGTTGACGACGACCACGGACGACGACGCGACGTCGATGTCGCGGGCGATCCGCGCTCCGCCTCCCGGAGACCACGAGATCACCCCGCGCTGGTACGACTGATTGCACGCGCCGCCGGCGCACTCCTCGTTGGTCACCGGGTAGCCGAGGGCGCCGTTCTCGAAGTTGGTGNCCTCGTTGGTCACCGGGTAGCCGAGGGCGCCGTTCTCGAAGTTGGTGGAGGCCCACGCCGCCCGGATCGCGCCGATGGAGATCCTCGCCCCGGTCGGCGGCGACCAGATGATCGCCCCGCCCTGGTAGTTCTGGTAGCAGCCACCGCCGCGCAGTCCGCAGACCTCGTTCGTGGTCGGGTAGCCGAGCTGTCCGTTCTCGAATCCGGAGAGCGCCCAGGCTCCGCGGATCGCGCCGACCGAGATCCGCGCTCCGGTCGCCGGCGACCAGATGATCGCCCCGCCCTGGTAGTTCTGGTAGCAGCCACCGTCACGCAGCCCGCACACCTCGGATGTGGTCGGATAGCCGAGCGGTCCGTTCTCGAAACCGAACGCACGCCACAGCCCGCGGATGGCACCCCACGACGTCTGCGCTCCCGTCGACGGCGACCACACGATCGCGCCCTGCTCGTAATTGCGGTAGCACCCGCCGGCACGCAGTCCGCAGGTTTCAGGAGACGTCGGGGCGCCGAGGCGTCCGGCTGCGCCACCGAGCTGGGCATATTTCGCGTCGATGGCCGTCACGGCATGGCTCGGGGGCGCCGTGATGACGGAACCCGCCAGGAGGAGCACGGAGACCAGCACGGCGAGCAGGTACGCGACAGTGCGCCTCATGACGTCCCCCGGAACTCGGTGATCTGCTCAAGGGTAGACTCGCCGGCCGCGCTGGACAAGGGCGATGCCGCCCGCGACGCACACGACGAAGCGCCCCACCGGATACCGGTGGAGCGCTTCGTGGGTGGTGGAGATGGCGGGAATTGAACCCGCGTCCGATGCAGTGTAGTCAGGGCTTCTCCGGGCGCAGTTTGCGTCGGTTTTTCTCGGCTTCAGCCATCGTGCAAACTAGTGGCTGCCAAGCCCAGTTGTATAAGAGTCCCCCCGGTCCCTACAACGAGGACCGGGAGCAGTGGCCCTCTAAATGACGCCAGTATCCGGGGCGAGAGCAAACCCGGGCTGACGGACTAGTCAGGCTGCTTAGGCAGCGAGAGCGAAGTCAGTGCGCTTTTGTTCGGCACTTATTGTTTTACAAGGAGCGTTTACGAGATAACCCTGTATCCTCGGCCCGCTTCCCCTGTCGCGACTAACATCGTCGAAACCTGTCATCCCCATGTTCAGTTATCAAGTGATTCCTGGATCGGACGGCCCACCGGCCTGCCGACTCCAGCAGTCTACCGCACGTCCGGCCCTGCCGTAGGGGCTTCGCTCCCGGAGGACGAGGGCGGGCCTACCGCGTGAGCGTGAGGCCCAGGATGACGATCGGCGCCTGCCAGAGCCGGACGACGACGAAGGCGAGGGTCACGAAGGCGATCCCGAGGGCTGCGAGGGCGGTGGTCGCCGCCTGCTTCCGGCGGAAGCTCCACCAGAAGATGGCGACATTCAGGACCAGCAGCACGGGTGAGATCCAGACGAGCAGCTGTGCGAAGTAGACGTAGACCAGGAAGACGAACGGGATCAGCGAGAGGATGCCGACCGGCACCACCACGAGCAGCAGGATCAGATCGACGAGCGCACCCACCGTCACCCACCACGGACGCCGGTACGCCAGTTCGGAGGCCTCGGGCTCCTCTTCCTCCTGGGCTTCCCAGAAGACGTCGCTCACGCGCCGAGGTTCTTCTCGCGCATTGCGCGCAGCGCCTCCCTGTTGTCCTGCTTCTCCCGCAGTGTCTGGCGCTTGTCGTAGTCGCGCTTGCCCCGGGCCACCGCGATCTCCACCTTGGCCCTGCCGTTGAGGAAGTACAGCTGGAGGGGCACGAGGGTGAACCCGGACTCACGGATCTTCTGGGAGATCTTCGTCAGTTCCTCGCGGTGCAGGAGCAGCTTCCGCCTGCGCCGGGCGGCGTGGTTGGTCCAGCTGCCCTGCGAGTACTCGGAGATGTGGATGCCCTCGAGCCAGAGCTCGTCACCGTAGAAGATCGCGTAGCCGTCGATGAGCGAGGCGCGCCCAGCACGCAGGGATTTCACCTCGGTACCCATGAGCGCGATGCCGGCCTCGTAGGTGTCGAGCACGGCGTAGTCGTGGAAGGCCTTCCGATTGGTGGCCACTACTTTCCGGCCACTTTCCTTCGGCACGGCGACTCTCCTTCTTGCGGCACTGCTGCGGACGGCGGTCCGCGGGTGGACAGTGCCTTCCATCCTACGACCTAGAACAATCCGATCGGGTCCACGAGCGTGCCGTTGAGCATCGTCTCGAAGTGCAGATGGCAGCCCTGCGAGTTCCCCGTGGTGCCCGTATGACCGATGAGCTGACCCGCGCTCACGCGCTGGCCCGCCGAGACCAGGAAGCTCGTGAGGTGGTAGTAGTTGGTCGCGAGCGCGTTGCCCCCCACCACGCCGTGGCTGATGACGATCCGGTTCCCGGCACCCGGAAGGACGTTCGAGTCCGCGTACCAGACCTCCCCCGCCGCCGGCGCGTAGAGCGGGGTCCCGCAGCCCACGCCGTAGTCGATGCCGGTGTGCACGTAACCGCCGGTGCCGTTGAAATCGATGGTGCCGACCGGCGTCGCGCGCCACCCGAAGCCGGAACTGATCGGCGCGTTCACCGGGGCGCGCAGGCCGAACGCACTGGGACCGGAGGGCGCCGACACGGGTGCCGGTGCAGGTGCAGGCGGGATCACGGGCGCCACGGGCGCGACCACCCGGGGTTGCACGGGGGCCGGAGCCGGGCGATTGGCCGCCGCGGCCTCGGCTTCGCGTCGCGCCGTCTCCGCGGCGGCGGCAGCCTGGGCTTCCGCCTGGAGTCGGGCCTGCTCTGCCGCGGCCGCCGCCTCCGCCTCGGCGCGCAGGCGCTCCTGCTCGGCCTTCTGCCGCTCCTGCTCGGCTTTCTGCCGCGCCTCCTCCGCCTTGCGGGCTTCCTCGATCATGCGGCGCTGGCGCTCGGCGATGTCGGCGTTGACCTGCTGCTGGGCCGCCTCGACGCCGGCGAGTTTCGCCTCGATGACAGGCTTCTGCTCCTGCAGCTTGGCGGACAGCGCCGAGGTGTCGGCCACGAGCCTGTCCACCTTGCCCTTCTCGGCGGCGGCCGTGTCGCGTGCCGACTGCTCGGCCGCGAGGGCGGCGTCGGCCTTCTCCTTCAGCCTGGTGATCTCGGCCTCGACGGCGACCAGGCGTGCCTGGCTGTTCGCGTTGGTCGCGTTCTGCTCCGACAGCCGCTCCATCGCGGCGTTCTGGCTGCGCAGGGCCTGGTCCACCATATCCATCGACTCCGTGAAGTCCTCGACGTTCTCGGCGCCCATGAGCAGGGACACGTTCGTGGGGACCCCACCGCTCTTGTACGCCTCCGTGGCGATCCGGCCGATCACCTCCCGGGTCTCGTCCATCTTCTGCTGGTCGGAGCGCAGTTCCTCGGCGATCTTGTTCCGGGTCTCCTGCGCGAGGTCCACGCGGACCGCGAGGGCCTCGGCGTCGTTCGCGGCCGTGTCGACCCTGCCCTGCGCGTCGGCGAGCGACTGCTGGGCGGCGGGCAGCTGGCCCTGATAGGTCCTCAGTGCTCCGATGGTCTCCGCGATGTCGGAGTCGAGGTACTCCATGGACTGCTGGACCTCGGCCACCTCGTTCTCGAGGGCGCTCTTGCGGTCCTCGAGCTCGTCCGCGACCACGGGCGTGCTGAAACCGAGGGCGAGTGCGACGACGAGGGCGATGGAGCTGCCCGCCGTACCGCGGACCACGAAGGCCCGCCTGTCCTGTCGGGCCCACCAAGTTTTTGCCGGGCGCACCCGTCCCGTGGCAATCAGCGGCATCATCTAGACCTTCACGTATCGACGGAGGGTGAGCAGGGAGGAGAGTCCTGCGAGGACTGCCCCGAGCAGGACCAGTGCCGGGACGAGGATCAGGACCTGCTGGGACGAGATGAACGCCGTCTGCGGGAAGGTCTTCACGAGCCATCCGTCGATCAGGAAGCGCGAGGCGCCCCACAGCGTGGCCGACGCGAGGACCGCGCCGATGACGGCGGCGATCACGCCCTCCAGGATGAACGGCAGCTGGATGACCGCCTTCGAGGCTCCCACGAGCCGCATGATCCCAGTCTCCCTGCGCCGGCTGAAGGCCGAGAGGCGGATGGTCGTCGCGATCAGCAGGATGGCGCAGAACGTCATGATGCCCGCGATCACGAGCGCGACGACGGAAGCCCAGTTCATGTAGCGGAAGATCGCCTCGAGGAAGTCCCGCTGGTCGCTGACCGCCTCCACGCCCGGTTCCGAGGAGAAGGCCTCGTTGATGACCTCGTACTTCTCGGCGTCGACGAGGCTGACGCGGAAGGACTCGGGGAGCTGGTCCGCGGTGACCGAGTCGACGATGGGCGAGTTGGCGAACTGGTCGCGGAAGTGGCCCAGCGCCTCCTCCTGCGACTCGTAGGTCACGGTGTCGACGTAGGGGGCGAACTGCTCGGACTCGAGCCTGGCCTGGATCGCCGCCCGCTGATCCTCCGTCACGGGCCCCGCGGCACAGCTCGTCTCCGAGGAGTTGTCGACGCAGAGGTAGATGGTCACCTGGACGCGGTCGTACCAGTAACCCTTCATCTGCCCGATCTGCAGCTGGAAGAGGCCCGCGGCTCCCACGAAGGTGAGGGAGATGAAGGTCACGAGGATCACGGAGGTGACCATGGACAGGTTGCGGCGGATGCCCGAACCGATCTCGGACAGGATGAACGCTAGCCTCACCCGGCCATCGCCCCTGCCTCGCCCACGTAGATGCCCTGGGCGTCGTCGCGCACCACGGAGCCGCTACGGAGTTCGACGACGCGCTTGCGCATCGTGTTGACGATGTCGTCGTCGTGCGTGGCCATGACCACCGTGGTGCCGTTCTGGTTGATCCTGTCGAGGACCTTCATGATGCCCATGGAGGTGGTCGGGTCGAGGTTGCCGGTGGGTTCGTCGGCGAGCAGGATGCCGGGTCGGTTGACGATCGCGCGCGCGATCGCGACGCGCTGCTGCTCGCCGCCGGAGAGTTCGTGCGGCATGCGGTTGTTCTTGCCCTCGAGGCCCACGGTCGCGAGGACGTCGGGGACCGTCTCCCGGATGACAGCGCGGCTCCTGCCGATCACCTGCATCGCGAACGCCACGTTGGAGAAGACGGTCTTGTTCGGCAGCAGGCGGAAGTCCTGGAACACGACACCGATCCCGCGGCGGAGGCGGGGCACGCGCCAGCTCGGGATGTTGGCGACGTTCTGGCCGGCCACGTAGACCGCGCCCCGCGACACCCGGTCCTCCTTGAGCACCAGGCGGATGAAGGTCGACTTGCCGGAGCCCGAGGCGCCCACGAGGAAGACGAACTCGCCGCGGTCCACGTCGAGCGAGACGGCATCCAGGGCAGGGTGCGACTGCTGGTCGTAGGTCTTCGTGACGTTGTCGAATCTGATCATGATCACTCTTCGCCCATGACGTGCGCCGGGCGCGGGCATTTGCTGGGGGAAGGGAGCCGCGGCTCCTCGACTATAACGACCACCCCATGCGACGCCCACTACCCCCGGAGGTGTGTCGCACGCAAGGGCCGGAGCACAAGACGAGTGCTCCGGCCCTGTATTCGCGTAGTCCTACGCGACGTCGTTGCGGTTGTTCGTCCGCCAGCGGATGCCGGCATCGATGAAGTCGTCGATCTCGCCGTCGAACACCGAGGAGGTGTTGCCGACCTCGTGGTTGGTCCGGAGGTCCTTGACCATCTGGTACGGATTGAGCACGTAGGACCGCATCTGGTCACCCCAGGACGCCTTGACGTCACCGGCGAACGCCTTCTTCTCCGCGTCCTCCTGCTCCTTCTTCAGCAGCAGGAGCCGGGACTGGAGCACGCGCATCGCGGCGGCGCGGTTCTGGATCTGCGACTTCTCGTTCTGCATGGACACCACCACTCCTGTGGGCAGGTGGGTCAGGCGGACGGCGGAGTCGGTGGTGTTGACCGACTGCCCGCCCGGTCCGGACGAACGGAACACGTCGACGCGGATCTCGTTGTCCGGCACCTCGATCACATCCGTCTGCTCGATGAGCGGGATGACCTCGACGGCGGCGAAGGACGTCTGCCGGCGGCCCTGGTTGTCGAAGGGACTGATGCGCACGAGGCGGTGGGTCCCGGCCTCGACGGACAGCGTGCCGAACGCATAGGGCGCCTTCACCTCGAACGTGGCCGACTTCAGGCCCGCCTCCTCGGCGTAGGAGGTGTCGAGGACCTGCGTCGGGTAGCCGTGGCGCTCGGCCCAGCGCAGGTACATGCGCAGGAGCATCTCGGCGAAGTCGGCGGCGTCCACTCCCCCGGCGCCGGAGCGGATGGTGACCACGGCCTCGCGCTCGTCCCACTCGCCCGCCAGCAACGTCACGATCTCGAGGTCGTCGAGGGACTTGCCGAGCGAGATCAGTTCCTTCTCTGCCTCGGCGAGGGAGTCCTCGTCGGCCTCGTCCTCGGCGAGCTCCACGAGCACCTCGAGGTCGTCGATGCGGCTCTCGAGGGTTTCGAGGCGTTCGAGCGCGGACTGCCGGTGGGACAGCTTCGAGGTCACCTTCTGCGCCGCGGCGGGATCGTCCCAGAGGTCCGGTGCGCCGGCTTCCTCGCTCAGTTCGTCGATGTCCTTCCGGATGCCCTCGACGTCGGAGACCTGCTCGATGGACTGGTACTTGGCCCGGAGGGCGCGGATCTCTGCGGGAAAATCAGTGGCTGCCATGGTCCTTCCAGCCTACGTCATCGATTCGGCGGGGCCGCGAGCGTCGAGGTTCCCCTGGCGCATCGACGCTTCGGCTACCGAAGCGGCGTCAGCGGGTCAGTTCGGCGCGGGCATCGGCCCGGGCCACGATCGGGATGCCCGCGGGGACGAGGACGTTGACGATCGGCGGGCGCACGACGGCGGCGAGGACCACCCGGGCCGTCCGTCCGTCGGGTGCACCGGTGGCCGGGTCGATGGAGAGCTGCTGGAACCGGCCCTCGGCGCCGACCGCGGCGAGGTAGCCGGCAGCGGCGTCCTCGACGCCCGAGTCCTGCAGCATCGGAAGGGGGCCCGCCGCGCCCTGCACGCCGGTCCCGACATCGATGCTGTAGCTGTCAGCAGCTGCGAGCGCGGCGCCGTCGGCCGCCGACAGCAGCTTCTTGTGCTCGATGTAGACGGCGGATACAGCCAGCACGACGGTGACGACGAGCAGGGAGATCAGCAGGTACCCGATGACGAGGACGCCGACCTGTCCCTCCTCCCGGCGTCCGGCCCGCGTCCCGCTCGAGGGTTCCGCGTCCAGTACCGAGTTCGGTCCTCGCTGCCCGGACCGCCCGCGCGTCGGTCCAGAGGCGCCCGTCGTCTGCATCAGCCGAACCGTTCGACGATCTGGGCGGATTCGGCATCGACGGTCGCCGCTGACGGGTAGGAACCTGCGACGGCGGGAATCAGAGGAAGGGGCACCTCGAGACGTACGACCACGGTCACACGTGAGCCTGGTGTCAGGCATTCCGCGCTGCACATGATCTCCACGGCCGCCTGCTCCTCGGTGAATCCGAAATCCGAGAGCGCGAGGCGCACGGCCTGCCGGGCCCTTGCGTCCGCCTCCTGCCGGGTCGGTGCGTCCACGTAGACCTTTGCGGCCTGATCGGCCGCACCGACCACGGCGAAGGAGCCGGCCTGTACTTGCCCGACGGTCAGCACCAGGTAGACGACGGGCACCAGGAGCAGGACTCCCAGGAAGACGAACTCGACGACGGCGCTGCCGCGCTCGCTGCCCACGCCGCGCCACACGGGCGGCCACCGCCCGACGCGTGGGCCTCGCCCCGCGTCATCCCCGTTAGAACAGTCGCGGGCCGGCGGGTCCCACCCGTCACGACCGGAGGGCGGCATGGCCGCGCACCTCCATGACGCCCGCGGGACCGATGAGGCCGATGACGGGTAGCGGTGCACTGACGATCACCTCGAGCGTCCGGACACCTCCGACCGTGCTCTCGCGGACGGAGATGTCGGAACCGTAGGAATCGGCGAGGGAACCCCGGATCAGTTCCTCGGCGCGCAGCACCGCGTCCTGTGGACCGCGGTCCGCGAGCGTGCCGTACCGGGCTCCCGAGGAGGCGGCGTCGATCAGGGTATTGCGCACATGGAGGACGAGCGTCAGCTGGATGATCGCGATGAAGATGACGGTCAGGAGGCCGCCGATCAGCGCGAAGTCGACGACGGCGGCGCCTTCCTCCCTGTCGCGATAGTGCCCGTCCCGCGCCGGCATTCCTGCGCCCTGCATCGCCTAGGGCGAGACCTGGTCGATCGCCTGATTGAACAGGCCCTCGAGGGCCGGGCCCGCGATCGCGAGCAGCGCGGCGACGAGGACCGCCGACATGAGGGTGATCATGACCCACCCGGGCACGTCTCCCCGTTCGGGGTCGTCCGGGGCTCCTCTCCGCTCCGTGGTCGTCGCGAGGAGAAACAGGATGATGCGGTGCAGGTAGGCCATGATTCTCATGAGTTCCCCCTTATATAAGGTGCGTGGTCAGAAGCCGAGGTTGATCAGGGCGATGCCGGGATAGACGGCGAACAGGACGGTCAGGGGAAGGACGCCGAAGACCAACGGCACCATCATCGCGATCTCCTTCCTGCCCGCGGATTCCATCAGTTCCCGCTTTGCCAGGTCGCGGACGTCCTGCGCCTGGGCGCGCAGGACGTCCGCCAGCGGGGTTCCCCGTTGAACGGCAACCGTGATGCCGTCCACGAACCGCGCCAGCGGGGCCAGGCGTGTCCGGTTCGAGAACTCCTGCAGGGCCTCCACGAGAGGCTTACCGGCCCGGGTAGCGGCAAGGACGAGGGCGAACTCCCCCGCCAGCTCTCCGGTCGCGGTCCGGCAGATGCGTTCGAGGGCGCCCGTCGTACTCTCACCGGCGGACACCGCGAGCGCCATCAACTCGGCGAGACTCGGGAACTCGGCCAGCATGCGGGCCTCCCGACGACGGATGTCGGTAGAGAGGACATACTCGCGAGCGATGAAGCCCATGACGGCGCATCCGAGGATGATGACGACGGCCAGGGCCACGTTGACCGAACCGGACGCGGCCAGCAGCACCATGACCAGCGTGGACCCGGCGAGCCCTCCCGCGGCCCAGAGCAGCTGCTGGGCCCTGAAGTCCGTGGTGGACTGGCCGCGACCCGCCTGCGCGAGCCTGCGCGCGAGCGAGGCGGCGGCCGGGTTGAAGCGGTGCGACCATCGCACCGCGTCCATGAGGAGAGGTCGCAGGATGCGTTCGAGGGGGCCGAACGGCGTGACGTTGGCAGGGGCGTCCGCGAGCAGCCGGGACCGGACGTCCACGGCGCGCAGTTGGGGTGCGATGCGCTGGGTGAGGGTCACCGGCCGCATCACCGGCAGCCGGACGAACACCAGCCACAGCCCCACTCCTAGAAAGAGGCCGGACAGTGCTGCCAGGGCCGTGGCTGGAGTCATCGGAGGACCCTCGCGTCCTCGGGCAGCGCACCGATGCGCAGCATGACCCGATAGCAGACCACGGAGATCAGGAGCCCGCCGAGCAGGACGACAGCACCTCCCGGGGAGTTGTAGGCGCGCACGGCCTCCGGGCGGGTCGCCAGGAGGAGCAGCACGATCCAGGGTGCGGCCACGGCCAGCCGGGCCGCGTTGATCGTCCACGACTGCCTGGCTTCGAGTTCACTGCGGGTCCGAGCCGCGTCCCGTAGGAATTCGGACAGCGTCCCGAGGAGCTTGCCCAGATCCGACCCACCTACCTCGCGTGTCATCCGCAGTGCTTCGACGATGCGATCGGCGACCGGATCCGCCAGGCGCTCCTTGAGCTGGTTGAGAGCATCATCGAAGCGCCCTCCCGCCCGGTAGTCCACACCGAAGGCGCGGAAGGCACTGCGCAGCTCCACCGGCCCCTTCTCCCCGAGCTGGATGAGCGCTTCCGGCAGGGAGAGCCCGGCGCGGATGGCGGACCGGAGGTGATCCACGACATCGGGCCACAGTTCACGAAGCGAGGCAGTACGTCTGGCGGCACGCCACCGGACGACCGAGAAGGGCAGGAACCCGCCGAAGAGTGCGAAGCACAGCGCGATCGGCGCGGATCCCGTCAGCACGAAACCGATGAGCAGGACGACGACTCCCACGGCCCCGCACGAGGCGAGCAGACCGTTCGCCGAGACGCGCTCCACCCCGGCGCGCAGGAGAAGGTCCTCGAACAGCCGTCGTCGTGCCGGCACCCTGCGCCGCACGGCCGGGCGCTCCCAACAGGACTCCCAGACGAGGAAGAGGCCCGCGCCGAGGGCGACTCCGAGCGCGGTGCTCACGCGCGGGCTCCGAGCAGGGACGCGACGTCGACGCCGGCGGCCGCGAACTTCTCCTCCGCAGGCATACCGCTGGCAGTCACCTCCAGGGTTCCATCGATTTGGCGGAACACGTGGGAGGACTCGATGACGCCGTTTTCCACGCGCCGCCCCAGCGCCATGATCTCCGTGACCATGCGCCGGCCTCCCGGAAGTCGTGCGCAGTGGACCACGAGGTCTACACAGGACGCGACGGTCGGCACCACGAAGCTGCTCGAGATGTTCTCACCCGCCAGGAGGGGCAGCGTGCAGATCTTCGTGACGGCGTCATGCGCGCTGTTCGCATGGACACTGCACATACCTGGCAAACCACTGTTGAGCGCGATCAGCATGTCGAGGCTCTCCGCCTCCCGGACTTCACCGACGATCAGCCGGTCGGGGCGCATCCTGAGGGCTTCCTTCACGAGGCGGCGTAACGGGATCTCCCCGACACCTTCGAGATTGGGCTGCCGGCACTGGAGACCGACGACGTCGCGGAGGGGAAGCTGCAGTTCGAAGATCTCCTCGACCGTGATGACCCTTTCCCGGGGGCCGATGGACGCGCCGAGGCAATTGAGCATCGTCGTCTTTCCCGCCTGAGTAGCGCCGGAAACCAGGATATTGAGCCCGCTGGCGACGGCCGCTCCGAGGAACCGGGCCGCCTGGGGGCTGAGGGATCCCAGCTCCACGAGGTGCTCGAGCCGCGAGGCACGCGCGATGAACTTCCTGATGTTCACCGACCAGTGCTTGCGCGTCACGTCCGGGATCACCACATGAAGGCGCGATCCGTCGGGAAGTGAGGCATCGACGAACGGCGAGGAGAGGTCCAGGCGACGCCCGGAGGACTTCAGCATCTTCTCGACGAGGTCCCGTATCTGCTGGTCCGTCAGCGACAGAGCCGTGAGTTCGGATTCGCCGTTTCGCGCGATATACACCTCGGAGGGAGCGTTGATCCAGACCTCCTCGACGGTGGGGTCGTCGAGCAACGGCTGCAGAGCACCGAACCCGGCTACGGCGTCGTAGACCTGCTTGCGAGCGGTATCGAGTCTGCCCAGCGGCGGCAACACCCCCAGGACGGAGCGCTCCTCGTAGTCCGCCACGGCGTCGTCGACCAGGTGCTGGATCTCGATGACCTGCCGCGCTGGGTCGAGGCCGCGCCGACGGATGAGTTCGCGTACCTCCCCCTCGACCATGCGCACAGCATCCATCGACATCCCCCATTGGTGGTCGCCACGCTGCCATCGGCGCAGTGGCGGTGCCATAAGAGCCCCTGCCGCCCCTTACCATACTGAAGGAGATGCGGCCCGACCAGACCGCGGAGGGATCTGTGGACAACTGTCGGGTATACGGCGGCCACCTACCTGGCCCTCCCGCGCCCTGGCGACACGCCGGGCCAATAACCGGAATACGCGCAGGTTTTGCCTAAGATTCCACTTTCACTTCTGAAACGTTCGTCACATCTACATCACGTGGATAGTCTCGTCGGGATCTCACTTAGCTGGCTGAAATGCCCGGATCCCGCTGGAGAAACCCTTGACCTTGCCCTCCCCCGCCCGGCTCTTATGCGCCGCCCTACTGTCCTTCGGTCTCATGGGCAGTGCGGTTCCCGCTCTCGCACTCGACACGGCACCGACGGCGCCGACCACGTCTCCTAAGGCGACGCCTGCGCCGACGTCCGCACCGACGGCTCCGGCCACGTCGCCCGCCACCGCCGAACCGGCTCCTGCCGTTGCGACCGCCGACGCCCTTCCGACCGCGCCTGCGACCACTCCGGCACCGGCTGCTGAGGTACCGGCTCCAGATGAGATCACGTCCTTCGTGCCGGATCTCACCTGGAATCCGCTCGACGACCCGAATTCCAACGCCCGGTACGGGGAGCACTTCGCTCAGCCGATTACTCCCATGAAAGCGGCGTCGCCGCTCAGCCTGGACGGCAGCGAAGGCAACGCAGCCATCGCGCCGAGGTCCGGCACCTTCAAGGTCACCCTGGTCACCGTGCAACTGTCGGGGAAGTCAGTTGCAGATACCGATGCGATCAACATGGGTGCTGCGCGTAATTCGATCACGAGCGCCCACAACTACTGGAACTCTGCCTCTGCGGGGCGACTGTCCATGACGACGGTGAGCGAACGCCGCCATGTCTCCTCGGCCAAGATCACGGACTCCTACGGCACCATCATGGCGACCGTGACGAGGGAACTGGGCTGGCAGTACAAGCCATACGAGTCGCTGGTGGTCTTCGTGCCCCATGCCGATCTGAACTACAACGGCTCCTGGGGCATCCTGGGAGGGGGATTCACGGACAGCGCCACCAGCGGACGCGTGATCATGCCCTACCCGTCGGCACTCACGAACAACGTCGTGACGCATGAGTTCGGCCATGTGCTCGGTCTGCACCACGCGAACTCACTCGCCTGCAGCAACGCCCGCTCCGACGTACCCCGATCGGGTGCCTCCTGGGCCGATCCGGCCTGCTACTCGGCTGAATACAGCGACACCACGGACCTCATGGGGTACGCCCAAGTGAGCTCCCCCAGGATCAACGCGTTCCTCTGGGAGTACGGCGGATTCGGTCTTGGTAACGAGATACGCAATGTCGGTACGCCGAGCGGTCCGAGCCAGCACACCCTGAAGGCGTGGGCCGGCGCAGGTGCCGATCGTGCTATCAAATTCACCGACCCGGTAAGCAAGGAGGTTTACTACCTGGAGCTGCGCCTCCCTGTTGGCGATGACACAGTGTCGGCGAAGAACGGCAACAAGGGTGTCAAGATCACCAAGAAGGACATCCTCGGCTGGTCTGGAAATGCCTCGATCGTGCTGACCCCCAACAGCCGTAATTCAGGATGGGGAAATACCTCTCTGGCTTGGCAGGCTGGTCAGACTTTCACCACGCACGCAGGAACGAAGGTACGGATTGACTCCATTGGTATATCCGATGCTCGCGTCACCATCGAGCCTCTTCAGTCGGGGGCTGCGTTGGCGGGGTCGGCGATCGGTGCTGTGGCGGCGCGTACTCCTGAGCTCGGTGCCGCGACCTCGGGCGTGGTGTGCGGTCTCGTCGCGGGCGGCTGCTACCAGAACTTCCAGGGCGGAGCGGTCACCTGGACCGCTGGCTCCGGAGCCCACGCGACCATCAACGGC
>NZ_PPTH01000008.1 GCF_002954225.1 Arthrobacter ruber | reverse complement strand
CGTGGTGATGCGGCGGGCGAAGCGGTGGGCCTTGAGGATGTTCATGGTGGACTTGTTGATCAGGCTGCGCCCGTGGATGCTCGTGACCACGTTGTTCTCTCGGTACAGGCGCCCGATGAGCGGGATCATCGCCTCGGCCAGCGCCTCACGTTCCAGCCACGTCTCATGCGACCCGGCATCAGTCCCGGTATCGGCTCCGGCGTGGTTCTCGGTCCTGTCGTACTGCAAGGCGGCGTCCTTTCGGGCACCGGGGCACCCCGATGCAAAACTCATCCAATCCGACACCGAGGTAGGAATAGCGCCAGGCGCTGTCGGTTCGATGTTCGGCTAGGTTTTGATTGTTCAAGCGCCAGGGCTACGAGGAAAACATGAATCTGCGTCGTGTTCTCCGTGCCTTGGCGTTGATGCAAGGCTCACGGGCCATGCTGATGGTTAGCTGGCGTACGGGTCGGCGATCCCGATGTATTGGGTGTAGAGGTATTCCTCGATGCCTTCACTCCCGCCTTCTCTGCCGAGTCCTGATTGCTTGATCCCGCCGAAGGGCGCGGCGGCGTTGGAGATGACACCGGCGTTCAGCCCGAGCATCCCCGTTTCGAGCTGTTCGCCCATTCGGATGCCCCTGTTTAGGTCCCGCGTGTAGACGTAGGCGACGAGTCCGTACTCGGTCTTGTTGGCGAGCCGTACGGCGTCAGCTTCGTCATGGAAGGTGATGATCGGGGCGACGGGTCCGAAAATTTCCTCGGAGAAGAGCCGGGCACTTTCGGTGACGCCGGTGAGGAGGGTGGGCTGGTAGAAGTAGCCGGGCCCGTCTTCGGGTGCGCCGCCGACCAGGGCGGTGGCCCCGGCGGACACGGCGTCCGTGACGAGTTCGTGCACTTTGTCCCTGCTCTTGGCGTCGATCAACGGGCCGACCTTGGACGTTTCCTCCGTGCCCCGGGCCGTCGTCATCGTCGCCATCCTGGCGGCGAACTTCTCCGAGAACTCCTCGGCCACGGATTCATGGACGATGAAGCGGTTGGCTGCGGTGCAGGCTTCCCCCATGTTCCGGAGCTTGGCGAGCATGGCACCATTGACGGCGGCATCGAGATCAGCATCGTCGAACACCACGAAGGGTGCGTTGCCGCCCAGTTCCATTGAGGTGCGCAGCACGGTTTCGGACGCATCAGCGAGCAGACGGCGTCCGACCTCGGTGGATCCGGTGAAGGACAGCTTCCGTAGCCGGCTGTCCTTGATCAGGGGCCCGGTGGTGGCGCCGGCACTGGTGGAGGAGATGACGTTCAGGACCCCGGCGGGCAGGCCGGCTTCCAGCATGACGGCGGCGAAGAGCTGGGAGGTCAGGGGGGTGAGACGGGCGGGTTTGAGGATCATGGTGCACCCGGCGGCCACAGCAGGGGCAATTTTGCGGGTGGCCATGGCAAGGGGGAAGTTCCATGGAGTGATGAGCAGGCACGGTCCTACTGGCTTCTTTGTCACCAGGAGACGGGATTTGCCATCCGGGGACACGGAGTAGCGGCCTGATACGCGTACCGCTTCCTCGGAGAACCAGCGCAGGAATTCGGCGGCATAGGTCACCTCACCGCGGGCCTCGGCCAGTGGTTTGCCCATCTCCATGGTCATGAGCAGCGCGAAGTCCTCGGCACGGGCGGTCACCAGGTCAAAGGCCCGGCGCAGGATCTCCCCCCGCTCACGGGCCGGGACCTTGGCCCAGGAGGCTTGGGCTGTGGCGGCAGCGTCTAGGGCCGCTGCCCCGTCCTCAGCTCCGGCGTCGGCGATACTCATCAGGACTCTCCCGGTGGCGGGGTCTTCGACGTCGAAGGTTTTGCCTGAGGTGGCGGGCCGCCATTGCCCGTCGATGAGCAGCCCGGTGGGCACGGTGTCCAGCAGATCGAGTTCTGTCATTGCTGCGATAGTCATACTTTTCTTCCATCCGGTGAGAGTGCTCAAGAATGAGCGGGAGTGGGGCGTTGAGCAGGGTGGATACGGCGTTTAACCAAATGTGTGGGTGCCGGCCCGGACAGGAGTCTTAGTAGGCCCTGACGCGCTGTTCGACGACGAGGTGGATGAGGGCGAACACGTGATCCTCATCGATGGCTTTCAGCGCTGCGGTGACGGCGGTTGGTATGTCCTGGTCCTGTTCGACTTTGACGCCGAATCCTCCGAAGGCCTGTGCCATGAGGGCGAATTCGGGGTTTTTTAGCTGAGTCCCGGAGATTCGCTGCGGATAGTGACGTTCCTGATGGGTGCGGATGGTGCCGTATTCCTGGTTGTCCATCACGATCACTAGGGGGGTGGCCCCATACTGGGTCGCTGTTGCCAGTTCCTGGCCATTCATGAGGAACTCTCCATCACCGGCGATGGTGACCACGCGCCGACCGGGATGGGCGAGGGATGCTGCGATCGCAGAGGGCACGGAGTAGCCCATGGAGCCGTTGCGTGCGCTGATCATCGACGCGTAGCCCCGTGTGGGGAAGTACCGGTGGGCCCAATTCGTGTGCTCACCGGCGCCGAGGGTCACCATCGCATCCACAGGCAAGGTAGGTACCAGGTTCGCCATGAGGGTGTCCATCCGTGCAGGCCCGGCGACCGGAATAGGTTCGGGCAGGGCAGCGAAGGATTCCTGTTCACCACGCATCCGTGCGGTCCAGGCCTGCCATTCGTCCTTGACGGGGAGCTGGAGTTTGACGAGGTCCCGGACGAAGACGTCCGGTTTGGCGACGATCTGGTAGGACACGGGGCCGGAGCGGCCGCGAAGGGACGAATCGATGGTGACCAGGAAGTTCTTCTTGTTCCAGTCCTGCCGGCATAGGAATCCATCGGTGATGACATCGCCGGGAACGGTGCCGACGAAGACCAACAGGTCCGTTTCCTCAAACAGGTCATAGGTCGGCCGGGGCCGGCCATAGCCGATCGGGCCGACGTAGGACGGGGAATCGGACGGGACGGTGCCCTGGGTGCGCCATTCGGCAGCGGCCGGGATGTGGTGTTCTTCCAGCCAGGCCGTGAACTGGTCGGCGCCGTCCTGCGTCCAGTCATTGCCGCCGGTCACGAACAAGGGCTTAGTGGAGACTGCCAGGGCTGCAGCGAGGGCATCGGAATCCGTGGTCGTCATGCCACCGGTCGCTACCGGGATCCGCGGGTGAAGCGTTGAATCGATCTGCTTACGGATGACGTCTTCGGGTAGGCCGATGACGACCGGGCCGGGCCGGCCGCTCATGGCGGCGAAGAAGGCCTCGGCGACGATTTCGGAAGCACGCTCGGCGTGATCCAGGACCATGACGCGCTTGGCTCCAGTGTCGAACCAGGCTTTGATGTCGAACTCCTGAAACGCTTCGCGATCCCGGTGCGCGAAGGGAATCAGCCCGACGAAGAGGATCATTGGGGTGGAGTCCTGCCAGGCAGTGTGCAGGCCCACGTGGGCGTTGGCCGCTCCAGGGCCGCGGGTGACCATCGCGATGCCCGGTAGCTGGTTCATCTTGCCATCGGCTTCTGCCATGTAGGTAGCGCCGCCCTCATGCCGGCACACGATCGTCTCGATATCGGAGTCGTGCAGGCCATCCAGCACATCCAGGAAACTCTCGCCCGGAACGACATGGGCACGTTTAATTCCGTGCGCAACGAGGGAGTCCACGATGACGTGCCCCGCGGATTTCAGTGTGTCCTTCGGATTGCTCTCTGCTGTCATGGAAAGTACGGGCAGGGTTTGGGTCATTAGTGCGCACCTCTGTGGTTGATCGATGAATTAGGTAGTTGCTGATGTTTGCGCGATTTCCATGCCGGCATTCAGGTATGCTTCCTGCGCCCTGCTGCCGATGAGATAACGCATCAGTGCCTGGTTCTCAGGGCGCACGGCACCTGCCCTGCCCAGCACGGCAGAAAATTCTGTGATTTGTTGAACTTCGTCGGGAAGGGGGCCGACGATTGTGGCGTCGGGAACAGACCGATGCTCACTGAGGAGCTGGACGGCGATGTCCGCCCTGCCGTCGACGACGGCTTCAGCGGTGAACCCTGTGTCAATGATGGTGGCCCTTGCGTTCACCTGTTCTGCGATGCCGAGGCGTTGAAGGAGCCCGGCGAAGTACACCCCGCTTGCTCCTGAGCGTGAATATGCCACGGAACGCGCGCCGGTAAGGGCCAGGGTGAGTGCCTTCACCGTCGAAATATCAGGGCACGGCAATTCTGCTCCGACGGCGATGCCGACGCGGACTGTTGCTACAGAGACGCGGGTAGACAGGTCAACAACCCCCGTCGGCCCTAGAGGTTCCAGTTGATGAGTCACTCCAATCAGAACATCGGGACGAGCACCGGCTGCGATGCGCGCGAGGAGCAGGTTGGTCGGTTCGTACACCGTGTCAACGGCGATGCCCGTCTCATGGGTGAAAGCAACCCGGACGACACCATCCAGCGCCTTTTTCACAGCGAGGGTACTGAAGAGAGAAACCGGCCGCTGGGTCGATAAGTTCTGCATTCAAGGAATCCAATCGGGTGGGCGTAACGAGAGAAGTGACGGACGGCGAGCTGAGGGCGCGTAGCTGATGACGCGGCAGACGAGCGAAGATGTCACGTGCGGACGCCTCAAGGTTCCGATCCTTTGAGCCTCTAGTGGGGGGACGGGTAACCAGGCTTGAGCTTCCCCTAATAATGGCTCTACCGATCCCACGACTGTCTTCCTTCTTTGCTCGCATTCCAGCCTCCTTGTTGAAGAAAGTGGTCCTTCACCCTGTCTGTGCCACAGATTTGTCGTGAGGAGCTCGCTCAGGTCGGTGCCCGGTCAGACGTCCTTGTTCGGGTTCGGTTCTGATGTGGGGGTGATGTGGACTGAGGTCATTTCGGTCGTCGCAGGTTGCTTTTTGTGGTGCCCCCGCATTTTGAGGCCGAGGAGGTGGACGACGACCCCGACGGCGATGATGGCCGCGCCGATGCCGATGTACATGGGCTCCATGACGAGCATCGGCAGCGATCCCAGCCCCAGCAGGATCCGCTCGGGCCAGCGGGCCGGGCCGAACAGCCAGGCTCCGGTGGCGACGGCGAGGGCGCCGACGGCCAGGAGCGAGACGGCGAAGGCCAGCGCGACGGTGCCGATGCCGCCCTGCAGCAGCAGTCCCACGCCCGGACCGGAGAGCACGAAGATGAACGGTACGAGGAAGGCCGAGAGGGTGTAGCGCCAGGTGAGCCACATGGTCTGGATCGGTTTGCCGCCGGTGATGGCTGATGCGGCGAAGGGGGAGAGCGCCGTGGGAGGTGAGACCTCACTGAGCACGGAGTAGTAGAAGATGAACATCGCTGCGGCGAACGCGGGGACGCCCACGTCCTGCAGGGCGGGACCGATGATGACCCACGAGATGATGAAGCTCGCCGTCACGGGGACCGCCAGTCCCAGCAGGATCACCGAGATCGCCGAGAAGATGGCCGTCAGGAGCAGGCTGCCGCCGGCGAAGTCCACGATGATGTTGGCGAGCTTCAGGCCCAGGCCGGTCAGGGTCATGACGCCGACGATCAGTCCTGCTGCGGCCATGACGGGGATGACCGACAGCGCACCGGTGGCACCGGTGGCCAGCGCGTCGAAGATGCGTCGGGGGGTCATCCAGGAGGCGCGGTCGAGGAAGCTGAGCACGAACGCGAGGATCGTGGCGTACACGACGGCGCGGAAGGGGGTCATGCCCATGGCCATGAACACGACGATGGCGGCGAGGGAGCTGAAGTGGTAGCCGAAGCGCAGGAGGAGCTTGCCCACCGGCTTGACGTCGAAGTCCACGGCCCTGGTCTTGAAGCGGCGTGCATCCATCTCGATGGCCAGGATGATGCCGAAGTAGTAGAGCACGGTGGGGATGGTGGCCCAGATGAGGACCTGGAGGTAGGAGACGCCGAGGAGCGCGGCGATGATGAAGGCGGCCGCTCCCAGGGTGGGAGGGGACATGATGGCACCGATGCCGGCGGCAGCGAGGATGGCACCGCCGTGTTCCTTCGGGTAGCCGGCCTTGCGGAGCAGCGGCCAGGAGATACCACCGAGGGTGACGGTCGTCGCGACTCCCGAGCCCGAGACCGTGCCGAGGAGGAATCCCGCGAGAGTCACCGTGCGGCCGGGCCCGGATTTGGACTGGCCGAAGGCCGAGAAGGAGAGATCGATGAAGAACTTGGTGGCCCCGGATGCCCCGAGGACCGCCCCGTAGATGGTGAACAGGATGATGTAGGTCGCTGCCACGTCGGTGGGGACACCGAAGAGCCCCTGCGTGCCCATGACGTTGTGGCCCACGAGGCGGATCCAGTTGAAGGACGAGGTGTTGAACGGAGCGGGGACGAGGGAGCCGAAGGAGGCGTAGGCGAAGAAGCCCACGACCACCAGCGGCACGAGGATCCCGACGGTCCTGCGTGATGCCTCCAGGGTCACGAGGATGGCGATCACGCCCATGGCCAGGTCGAGGTAGGTGGGAGTGATCGCGCGCCGGAAGAAGCCGTCCCAGTCGGAGACGATGTAGAGGAAGGGCACGAGCGCCACGATCGCGAGAGCCCAGTCGGCGATGCCCGGGTTGTCCCCCGACCTCTTCGCCTTCGAGGCTTCCGATCGTCCCCAGCCCCGGTAGACGAGGAACGTCAGGGACAGGCCGATCCCGAGGAACAGCGGGAGGTAGAACTGGGTGGGCATCGGATTGAAGACCCAGTAGAGGGCCAGCAGCGAGAGCCCTGCACCGGCGATCTTGATCAGCAGGCCCGGGAGTCCGCTCAGGTGCCGCGCGGGCTTCTCCGCCTCGAACTCGGCGATCAGTGCTTCCTCGTCGATGACGTCTTCCCGCTCGAGGGGGCTGACCGGCTCGTCCTCCTTCAGCCTCGCACGGTCCGCCTGCTCGTCCGGCATGGACGCCTTGTGCCTGGGGGCTGGGGCGGAGGTGTGCGCCTTCACGGCGCCGTTGCCGTCTGGTCGCTCGGTCATGGTGTCTCCTTGAGATGTAACTCAACGAACGGGTTGTTGTCGTCGACGAGGCTCCACAGTTCGAGGGGTGGAGCGCCGTCCACGTGCAGGGTGCGCTGTCCGAGGTCGGTCGCCGCGATCGAGAGCTCCTCGAACACGGCGGGCCGCGCCGGGTCCGGTTCCACGACCCATTCCCGGCGATCGGACTCCGCGGCAGCCGACGGGACGCCGGGCACGGCGTAGTACTCCTCCAGCACCGCGAGCTGGTCGGCCGCGATCTGGTCCAGCACGAAGGTGCCGTCGGGGCCGAGGGTGTAGCGTTCCTCGGCCCGGGTGCCGTACAGCGAATTGCGGTAACTCACGGAGAAGCCGGATCCGGTGAGCGGTACGCTCGCCAGCTCGCCGTCGTCGATGCTAATCACAACGGACCCTAATGGGGCAGATGCACCCGACTCGCTGGGGGACCCAATGGATCCTTTGGTCAATCCAGGCGCAGCCGATGGCAGCAGGACAGCAATGATCAGACAGCCGACGGCGGCAAGTGATGGACGCATTAGGTGCTATTGCTCATCGAAGTAAACCTGGGCGCCGGGGCACGTCTGAATGAAGGGGACATCTCCGGCGATGCTGGCGTCCATCTCCTCGGCAGACGGGTGCACCTGGATGAGGGCCTCCTCGTTGTCGAAGATCGCCCGGGTAATGTCCTGCTGGAGCTGCTCGTCCATGGTGGGACTGACAACCAAGATATTCGGGGACGCGATCGCCGCAACAGCTTCGGTCTGGCCCTCGTAGGTGTTGGCGGGGATGTCCGCCGCGACGTAGTAGTCCCCGTACTCGGACGCCAGGGGCTCGGCGTACTCACCGATGGGCAGAAGCTTCATATCACCATCACTGGCAAGATCGATCAACGCGCCCGTGGGAAGCCCGCCGGACCAGAACCCGGCATCGATGGTGCCGTCCCGCAGCGCGGCAACGGTTTCAGCGGCGCCGAGCTGGCGGCGTTCCACTCCGGTCTCGGGGTCGATCCCCGCGGCCTCGAGGATACGCAGCGCTCCGACCTCGGTAGCTCCACCCGGCGCGCCAACGGAAATCACTTTCCCCTGCATGTCCTCCACTGATTCGATCCCGGTTCCGTCGACAGTGACGACCTGCATGAAGTTGTTGTAGATGTTGCCGAGCGAACAGATCTCCAACGGGCTGCCCTCGAACTCACCGACGCCCTCGACGGCGTCGGACACCACATCGCCCACCCCGAAGGCAATCTGAGCTGATCCGTTTTCGATAAGGCGCATGTTGTCCGCGGAGGCATTGGTCTCCTGCACAGTAGCGTCGTAGCCCTCGATGTTGTCGCGGATCACGGTCGCGATTCCGCCGCCCAGGGGGTAGTAGACGCCGCCGGTGCCGCCCGTCGCTATGGAGAGCGAGCCGCCAACGCCCGCATCAGCCCCGCCCCCGCCGCCCGTGGTGGGCTCCGGGCTACCGCACGCTGAAATGAACAGCACAGGGGCAATCAGTGCTGCAGTGCACAAAAGCTTTCGGTTGGTTGCTGGGGTGACCATCAGTTTCTCCCTTGGGTCTATGTTCGAATTTTTTGAATCGTGTAGCTGGAGCGACGGCTTCGCCTGTGATGCCGGCTCGAATCAGTGGTGCGTCGTGTCCCGGAGCTCCTGGCCATGGAGGCAACCAGCAGCTCTGGCTCGGATACCTTTTCGCTGAATGCAGTGATCAGGTCTCGATTGACTGGCGGGAACACCCGACCTGGCAATGACGTCGACCTTCCCAGCCACGGGGGCAGGGCCTAGTTCGTCCGATTAGTACGAGCTGCAAAGTGCAAGATCATGGAAATCTCAGCTGGGCTAGGTGAGGTTGGGCTACTGCGCGTAGCGACCTGCCAGGGGGTGGGCCTACCAGCCATGGGTGCGTGCTCCAAGCTTCATCGATTGGGAAATGCATTGCAGGACTCGAGCTGCAGGACAGGGCGGCGGTGCCAAGCCCATCGGGTGATGCAGATCACGAGGTGTACAGATAAAGTACTATCACCCGTTGGTCAAGTCAACAGGCCCCGTCATGACGGTACACGTTGCTACGATTGTCTTTCTATTGTACTTTTAGTGTTGGAAGGGAGCGAGTGATGAAGCTTGCAATTATTGGTTGCGGAGAGGTCGGACGGCTCTATGCAGCCGCTGCCGCCCCGCACTTCGAACTGGTCCTCTGTGATGCCTACCCGTCGGCCCCGGCCAAGGAGCTGGCAGAACGCCTCGGTGTGGAACTCAAGAGTTCCATGGGTCCGTGGCTGGCCGACATGGATCGGGTCTGGGCCTGCGTCACCGGTGATGTGGCGGTGTCCGTGGCCGAGCAGGCCGCCGGCCACCTCCGGGAGGGCGCGCTTTACGCGGATCTCAGCACGGCGAACTCGGCCGACAAGCGGACAGCAGCAGGGCTGTTGGAAGCCCAATCTGCCGGATACGTCGACATCGCTATCATGGGCGCGGTAGGACTGACCGGCGTCCGGACGAATTTGCTCGCAGCGGGCCGGGACGCTGCATCCGCCGTAACCGACTTCAGTCAATTGGGCGCTCCGATCAGGGCATTGGAGGATGCTGCTGCCGGAGACGCCATTGCCCTCAAACTTCTCAGAACCGTGCTGACCAAGGGACTTGAGGCACTGGGCGTCGAAGCGCTCGTTGCAGCCGAAAGTCAGGGCGTGCGCCAGGAGTTGTACCGGGTACTCGAGGACATCGATACCGAGGGGTTCACAAACTTCCTCAATGCCGTTGTTCGCACCCACGTCCTTCATGCTGAACGCCGCTTCCATGAGGTCGACCGCGCTATCGCACAACTCGACGAAGCGAACCTGCCTTCATCGGTCCTGGCCGGTTCACGCGAACGCTATGAACAGACCGTCCAGGCGCTCAGTGACACCCCGCCCCCACAGGGCACAGCAGAAAACATCGACTCCGCGGTGACCTGGTTGCTCGAATCCTCAAAAGCAGCCGCCAAACAGCACTAGAGCGTCCCACTACGGGACGCGCACCAATCAAAGGACAAACAATGGATCTCGAAATCAACGGCAAGGTCGCCCTGGTACTGGGCGCAGGCGGAGGGCTGGGCGGCGCTATCGCGCGCGCCCTGGCTGCCGAAGGCGTGAAGGTAGCCGTCGCCGATGTCGCGGCGGAATATGCCGATACCACGACAGCCGCCATCAACGCTGCAGGCGGAACGGCCAAGACCTTCACCTGGGACCTGGCGGATCTGGACGCGATCGACACGCAGGTCACAAGGATCGAAGCAGAGCTCGGTCCGATCGACATTCTCGTCAACAACACGGGCGGCCCTCCCCCCACCCTGGTACACGGACAGTCCAGCGACACCTGGACTTCCTACTTCCAGTCGATGGTCCTGCCGGTGATCGCCCTGACCGACCGCGTCCTGCCCGGCATGAAGGAAAAGGGATGGGGGCGCATCATCACCAGCACCAGCTCGGGAGTCATCTCCCCCATCCCGAACCTGGGACTGTCCAACTCCCTGCGCTCCACCCTCGTCGGTTGGTCCAAGACGCTCGCCCGCGAAGTTGGTCCTTCCGGGATTACTTCCAACATCGTGCTCCCCGGCAGGGTCGCAACCGGACGCATCACCGCTCTGGACGAAGCGAAAGCCAAGCGGGAGAACCGGCCCGTTGAAGAAGTCACCGCCGAGAGCACTGCGTCCATTCCAGTCGGGCGCTACGGCCGCCCCGAGGAATACGGCCAGGTCGTCACCTTCCTCTCCGGGACGGGCGCTTCCTACATCACCGGTTCCGTCGTTCGGATCGACGGCGGTCTGATTCCCAGCGTCTAACCTCGCTGACGTCCTCACTGAACGGAGTGGCCGGCATGTGCCGGCCACTCCACGAAAAGGAAATTTCGCCATGAAACTTACATCCACGGAAAAAGGCGTCTACGCGATCGCCCCCACGCCGTTTCTGGATGACGGAAGTATCGACTTCCCGTCAATCGACAGGCTCGTCGATTTCTACCAGGAAGCCGGCGTCAACGGAATCACCGTCCTTGGAGCATTGGGAGAAGCCCCCAAGCTCACCACCGAGGAAGCAGCGGCAGTCGCAGACCGATTCCTCACGCGGGCACCATTCCCCGTCATCGTCGGCGTCTCCGCACCCGGCTACGCTGCCATGGGAGGGCTTGCCAAAAAGGTGATGGCCAACGGGGCCGCGGGCGTCATGATCGCCCCGCAGCCATCCCTCCGCACCGACGACCAGATCGTGAACTACTACCGGGGCGCCGCTGAAGCCATCGGCAAGGACACTCCCTTCGTCATCCAGGACTTCCCGCTGACCTTCTCGGTCATCATGGCAACCGATGTCATCCGGCGCATCGCCGCCGACAACGACAACGCCGTCATGCTCAAGCATGAGGACTGGCCAGGACTGGAAAAGATCACCCAGATCAGGGCCCTGGAGGCAGCAGGCAAGATCCCGCACCTTTCCATCCTGTGCGGTTTCGGTGGAGCGTTCCTGGACTTCGAGGTCGAACGTGGTGCTGACGGAGCAATGACCGGATACTGCTTCCCGGAAATGCTGGTCGACGTCGTACGCTCGTCCGCCAACGGTGACCGCGACGCAGCCCACGACCTCTTCGACGCACACCTCCCGCTAATCCGCTACGAACAGCAGCCCGGAGCGGCTGGTTTGTCCGTGCGCAAGTACGTCCTGAAGCGGCGCGGGGTCCTGACCTCCGACGCGCAGCGCAGCCCAGGCGGGACCCTGTCAACCACGGCCACGTCAGAAGTGGAATATCTGCTCAACCGCCTAGCCCGACACGATCCACGCGCCAAGCTCGACAGCTGACACGTAGCAGTGAAGAGCTGAAGCGCCGGGACGATAAGTTTTTCCCGGCGCTTCAGTCTGTCCGTGCTGTCGTACCAGCAGGACTGTCCACTATTAGAGTGGGCATAGTTTTCATGCGCACTGTCGGTTCTGCGCGTCCCTGCATGCCGCAAGGACCTACTGAAAGGCGAGTAATGGCTCAGCCGAGCACGAGAGTCTATGACGTGATTCGGAGTCGCATCATGTCCGGCGCGTATGCGCCCGGACGGCATCTGGTTGAGTCTGAGATCAGCCAAGAACTCAACGTGTCCCGATCCCCCGTTCGGATGGCGCTAAAGCGGCTGACACAAGAAAGCCTGGTGACCACGGAGTCGAACCGCGGATCCTTCGTCGCGCAGTGGACCCGCAACGACATCAACGAGGTGTTCGATCTGCGCCAGATGCTCGAGGCGCGGGCTGCGTTCCTTGCTGCACAGTCGGCGACACCGGAGGAAATCGCCCGGCTACAGGCACTCGTCGAGGAAATGGCTGGTTTCGCCGAACGCCGCGCAGAGGGTTACCGCGACGACCTGCACCACAACAACCAGGCATTCCACCTGCTCATCGTGTCAGCTGCACGGTCTCCGCGCTTGTTCCAGTTCGTCCAGACTCTCACCGACACATCCCTCACACTGGGCACGTACTTCTACTACTCCAACGAGGACATCGCGCGGAGCGTGCAGTTCCACCAGGACCTGGCCAACGCGATCGCCACCAGAAACAGCTCCGCCGCAGAGTCCCTGATGTCCGCCCATCTGTGCCTAGCGCACATGGCCTTTGAAGCAAGCCGCTTCAACGCCGAATCCGAGACCGCCTGAACTCCGGCTGTAGAAGTCAGGGAGGTTCTCCCAGCCGCACACATTCGCGCCCTTATCCCGCACTCAGACCATCGGGACCGCCAAGCGGCCGCCGACTGGGCGGAACCGTACTTACCAGCAGCGATGGCCCTGGCCACGGTCAAGGACGTCATCGAAGGTCTAGCCGCCCGCACCTCTCTCGAACAGCGCGTAGAGCGTGTGCTTGCCCTTGATGAATCACTCGGGCGTGCACTGCGGCCGCGGACCGTTCGGGCCGCCGGGATTGACCCAAACTGCGATCTCCTCGTTTTTCAGGCATGCGGCCATTTAGCGAGCGGCTCCGTAGGCGCCTTCGCGATGCTTGTCCGGCGACACCATCGTGCTGTCCGTCAAATCCGCTTGTAAAGTCAGTATTTTACTGTCATAAGGTTCGTTATCGGCGATTTCACGAGCCAGGCGTCTGTGTGGAGGGCCACCGGCCAACGAGTCGCTCGAGGCCCAGCGCAGCCGCTGTCCAGGACGCGGTGAACGCCCGCCTCGACAACAACGGCCAAGCGTGTAACGCCGCCAAACGGTTCATCATTCTCGACACTTTCTACGAGGAATTTGTCGACAAATTCACGCAGGCGATGAAGAAGGTGCAGCCGGCAGATCCCATGGCCGATGGCACGCTGCTCGGTCCGCTTTCCTCGGCAGCCGCGACGTCGAGACTCAAGGAGCAGCTTGAGCACGCCGCGTCGCAGGGTGCAACCGTCTCGGTAACGGGTGAGACCTCTGGCAACTTTTTCCCTCCGGCGGTCCTGACTGAGGTGACGCCCGAGATGGACGCTTATCACGAGGAGTTTTTCGGCCCGGTCGCCATAATTCATAAAGTGTCCTCCGAGGAAGAGGCGGTGTCGCTCGCCAATGACACCCCGTTCGGTCTCGGCTCCTACGTCCACACCACGGACCAGGAGCAGGCCCTGCGCGTGGCGGATGCGATTGAAGCCGGCATGGTCTGGATCAACCTGGTACTCGCCGACGCCGCCGAGTTGCCCTTCGACGGTGTGAAACGCTCCGAATCCGGCCGCGAACTCGGACGGTTCGCGATCGAGGAATTCGTCAACAAAAAATGATCTGCACCGCCTGAGCGGTTCCAATTCCCGTCATCAGCTGACCCGCCAGGAGGGGTCGATACGTGCCATCAAAGTGCATGCCGACCCCTCCTGACGTACTTCTTCGCCGTCGTAGTCGGATGTCAGCTTGGATCCGTTGTTTTCCGTGCGCGGTATACATTCCAGGTCGCCGAGGTCCGCTGCCGTGGACAGGGTGAGCCCCATCTGCTTCAACAAAAACGAGGTCAGGGACTAGCTGACAACGCTGCCGCTCGTGGCGTCACGTCCGAGTCAGCCCTCGCTTCCCGCATCGTCAAAGGAGGCACCTCGATCAGGAGCTCCTCGAACCGGTCCATCGGTCCTTCCTCCAGGTCGTGACGGGCAGTCCCACCGGAAGCCCCCCATCCAACAGGTGAAGCGGACCACCCTCATCTTTTGTTGGGCGAAATGACTACCAAAAAATAATAGGTGTGCGAAGTGTCCAATAAACGGCGTGACCACTCCCCTAGTGTTAGGTCATCAGTGATGATCAATCGATGAGGCGGTAGTGATGACCAACCATACCCTTTCCCGTTCTACTTACCCCAAAATGCACTTAGAGGCACGAACCGGAACGCATTGCCCAAGCACAGGACTGTGGCGAGTATCAGCCAATGAAGCGACCCTGCGCTTCTTACCTCAGGGAACGATGATGCCGTCCCTGCTTGGGGAACCCGTGACATGGACCAAGGTTCCAATGGGGCCTCGAGCATAGCCATCACCGCTCAAACAACATATGCCGTGTCTGTTTCCTGCTATTGGATAGACCACCGAAGCGGCGATACCATCGAGCACCCTTGTCGGCCCCGACCCGTGCCTCTGATGTATCGGCCCAGGTTGGATTTAAAGCACCTACTGTGCGTCATCAAGCTCCAACAGGCGAGACCGAGCAGCAATCCTAATTAGTGGCTCATTGCTCAGCTTCGAGCACGCTAAACGTCTAAATCTACTTCGCGACCGGTGCTGGTTCCCGCTCTCGGCGCTCATCGGAATCCGTTCTAGATCGCCGTTATCGTCACCACTGGGGTAGGCGGCGAGAAGAAACGGGCGCAGCATCGACGCCGCGGTGCCGGTTGTAATAGTGAATGATTGCAGTGTTTCAGGCAGTCGCCATTCTGGCAGTAGCTAATGCTTGCATCCTTTGGCCTCTCCAGCGCGACCCGGCGGCGAGGACAGCCAAGTCAATCAATAACGTTCCAAGCAGCTGGCGGAGGGCGCTGTCGTCCAGGCACGGCCACCTATCGACGTGAGGCTCTCATGCTCTTCGATGCAACTTGCGGGGCCCATGTGACGCCCAGCAACGGGCCACAAAATTCCTTGCCGCATTTCTCCGACTTTTAGAATATCCGCATCACCAGGCGACATCTCGCCCTGAACGATTCTACTCTGCAAAGTGCGCATTGTTTCGGTTCACCTCAGAGTACGGAGCCGCTATTGTTCACGGGTTGCCGTCCCGCCGCGCACTCCCCTAAGGCGCTATTTTTGTCTCCCTCGTACTCCATTTTCCGCACGATCAATTACCGCGGCAGGAGCAGCGTCGGTGCTTTGTACCAATTGAGGAGGCGGTTTCGGCAGGTAGGCCACGGCGTATTCGCCGCGTGAAGAGTTTATGCTGACAATGTTACTGCAGATTTTTTAGGTATACTAGAACCTGAAGGTAGCACCTGCATCGCCGAAGGGTTTTGTCCTATGCGTAATTTTTTGTCGATCTTGGAGGAAACGTCTCCCAGCGATCCCGGTAAGGACAAGGTCAGCCAGTTGATCAATCGGATCGATGCGGCCATCTCTTTTGGCTTGCTGCGCGCGGGGGAAAAACTGCCTTCTGAGCAGCAGCTCTCGGAAATGCTGCAGGTATCAGTGCCAACGCTGCGTGAGGCGCTGGCCGCTCTCAGGGACGATGGGGTAATCGAGACGCGGCGCGGTCGGTACGGTGGGAGTTTCCTTGTTGGGACAGCTGATAGCTGGAAGCACCGTGGCGAGATGCTGCTTCAGAGCATGACGATGGCCGAATTGAGGGATCTCGAAGATCATTCTCTCGCCGTTTTCGCTGCGTCGGCGACACAAGCAAGCCGTCGAGGGACGGCAGCAGACTTTCAGCGACTGCGCCATCTGTTGGGGGCTCTCAAAAGTTCGACTAGTCCGTCGCAGATGGCGGTCAACGATAGCCGGTTCCATATCGAAATCGCTGTCATATCGCAATCGATGCACCTCACCCATGCCGCTGTGAGAATACGATCCCGCCTGGCTCCCTTGCTGTGGTCAAACCCAGAAAATGACGGGGTCATGGAGCGCGCTTTTGCTCACTACTCTGCTGTCATCGAGGCACTCCAGGAAAATGACTCTGCCCGGGCGACGGAACTAATCGAAGCTCACCTGCGGGAAGTTTTCAGTCACCTGATTCAACTGAAGCTCAGAGCCCTGCAGCGTGAACGAGGGGAGTCGGCGAAATCAAGCAAGGATGCAATCAGGTACATCTTCGCTGGATTGGTGGCCAATTTGACAAAAAACGCGCATATGGTGGCGAGGTCTTTGGCATTTCCTTCGCGCAGCGCTGGAAGTGAGCCATTCTCATCGATGCTGGTGTCGAACTTTTCCATGGCTGTACTGGAGGCATTCCCCATGGTCGCCGGGGCTGGAGCGATGTTGGCGTCACCGCCCGTTCCTGATGCTCCTGAATGCCACTACTGGTGGGCGAAAAATCAGCAGGGTGTGGTGAACCGGCTCATCATGGATACCACCTCGGGCACCGACAGATTCTATGACTACCAGTCAATGCCATGGTTCGCTGAGGCTCGTCAGAGCAGGACCCCAATCCTCGATGGCCCCTACGTGGACTATCTCGGGTACGACCAGTACATCGTGACTGTCTCGGTTCCCATCGAATCGGATTCGGGCGATTTCCTCGGAATCTTCGGAGTCGACATTCTCGTGGGAGAACTGGAGAAGGTGCTTGTTCCGTTGCTTCACGACCTTGATCTCAAGGACGCGACTGTGGTGAATGAGGTGGGGCGCGTCGTTGTCGGGGGTGCACCCCATCTTGTGAGTGGCGAACTGCTCGCTGGTTTCGATGCACGCCAGGCGGTCGCACTGTCCCCGGACTCGTTGGGCATCTACCTCGTGGGAGTCGATTCCCAGATCGAAAGCGACCGTAGTGGTCGATTTGATGAGCTTGTTTCGTAAATGGTTGGAGGCAGTGGCGGCTGGACTGAGGAGTTCGGTGGCGGCCAGAAGGCCACGTCTTAGTATGAATGACTGAAGTTCATTAGGGCTCGCTCAGTAACTTGATCAATCGTCCCTACGCCGTTGATTCTCGTGACGATGCCTCGCTGGTCGTAGAGAGACACGACTGCTTCTGTCTGCTCGCGGTAGATCCTCAGCCGGTGACGAATCACTGCTTCGGTGTCGTCCGATCGGCCATCAGTGTCGGCGCGGCGAAGCAGCCGCCGCACGAGTTCTTCTTCGTCAGCTGTGAGCTGCACGACGACGTTGAGCTCCACGTCATTTGTCCGCAGGATGTCATCAAGCTCCTGGACTTGGGCAGCTGTGCGAGGGTATCCGTCCAGGAGGAAGCCATTGCCGACATCGCGTTGGGCGAGTCGATCACGGACCATGCTGTTCGTGACACTGTCGGGCACGAAATCGCCGCTATCCAAGAAAGCCTTGGCCTTCATTCCGAGTGATGTCTGCCGACGGGCGTTGTCGCGGAAGATGTCGCCCGTTGAGATGGGCGGAATGCCGAAGCGCTCTGCTATGCGAGCCGCCTGGGTTCCTTTGCCTGCTCCGGGCGGACCGATAATAAGCATTGCCGTCACTGCTGTACTCCTTTATAAGCGGCTCACGTTGGTGGGTATGCGCTGCCTGCCGTAGGCGGGCTTCACCTGCTGTTGGCTGCTGGAGCAGTGCGTGAGGCCCTGCCTAAGCGCGGTCGGCCAGCTGCTGATGCCGCCGGCGCGCCGCCGGCCGACCTGCCTGCATATCGCACTTTAGCTATGGCGTTCAGTGGCCTTTAGTCATCGAAGCGCGAGAAGCTCGGCGGCCGTTGGACTGCACCTGCTCCACGAACGCCGTGAAGAGATTCCGTCGATCCTCAGCAGACCCATCGTCATCCTCTGGATGCCACTGAACACCAACCACCCAGGTAGCTTGCTGATGTTCAGTGGCTTCGACGATTCCGTCATTGGCGACGGCACTGGGTGTCAAGCTGGGCGCAATCTTCCCTACCGCCTGATGATGGCCTGAGCGTACGGTGATCTTTTCAGATTCAAAAATGCCGGCGAGTTTACTGCCCGGGGTAATGGTGACGTCCTCATCGAGGAAGACGGGCTGGCCTGGTCCACCACGATGCAGGTGCCACGGATCGAGGTCTGGAATGATCGTCCCTCCGCACGTGAGGTTGAGCAGTTGGGAACCGCGGCATATCGCCAGCATCGGAGCGTCGCGGTCCAGGGTCTGGTCGATGAGTTGCATGGTGTACACATCAGCACGTGGATCGACGCCGTATTCGTTGGGCACCGGCCCCTCCACTCCATAGAGAGAGGAATCAATGTCCCCTCCCCCCAGGACGAGTACTCCGTCGGCTGTCCCGGTAATGGAGGGGTCCGGGAGTTCAGGTGCGCTGGAGTCCACGAGAATCGGCCTTGCTCCGACGTCGACAAGGGTTTGCAGTGCTGTCCGGGTGAAGCGACGCATCAGCTCGAGTGTCTGCGCGGTGAGCCCTGGAAAGTTCAGGGAGACGACGACGGCCACCCGCGGCGCATCCTCCGGCAGTTCCTGCGTACCGGAGGGTGTCACATCGTCTTGGGAGAGGTACAAGGGGGGCCTGCTCATGCGCTCACTTCCTGATGTGCCGGCCGGCGTTCGTTCTTGACCGCGTGATGGTCTCGCGCTGCATTAACGACCCACTGGAAGAGCGCGTGATCCGTGGGGCTGCTTACGGCATTGTCCTCCGGATGCCATTGGATGGCGATCATGGGTACGCCCGGGATTTCTAACGCTTCGACGATGTGATCTTCGGCGCGACCGACGACGACCAGGTCCTTCCCGAGTCGATCGACCCCCTGATGATGGTAGGAGGAAACCATGGGATCCTGCCCGTGCAGGGCCCGGCTTAGGTTGGAGTGCGGGGCGACGTCGACGAGGTGCGTGCTGTCGACGTGGTTGATCGGCGACGTCGGTATGTGCTGGGTCATACTGCCGCCTCGGTCCACGTTGAGCAGTTGCATACCCCGGCAGATGAGCAGGAGAGGAATCTTGCGCTCGATGCAACCCCGAATGACCGTAAGGTCTGCCTCGTCCTGCCCCGGATGGTCGGTCACCCTGGTTGTCGCATCGGCCTGGGCTCCGTAGCGGGTCGGGTCGACGTCCGCACCGCCGGGTACGACGACACCGTCGAGGGCGTCGTACCGTTCATTGGGGTTTGTTTCTGATCCGGGGAAAAGGATGACGGGCTCTCCTCCGGCGCGCACGATGGAGCGCAGGACCTCGATGGCGGCGGCGAGCCCGTCAAAACGCAGGCCATGCACCGAGTTCGACCACATTCCGGTAACTCCGATGAGCGGGGTGCGTGCTGTGCCCTGGGTCATGAGCGTGTGCCTTTCAACAGTGCGGGAGGGAAGGGCAGGTCAGGCATCCACTTGTTCCAAATCGGTTCAAGTCGCCCGTCGGCGATGACCTCACCGAGTGCTGTGTCCACGGTTTGCAGCAGTTCCTGGTTGTGCTTGGCGATGCCGATCCCCCAGGGGTTCTCGGTCTGGGCCGTGAAAGCAATGTCGAAATCCGGGTCGTCGCCTAGCGGAACGGTGACGACATCGTCGTCGACCATGGCATCAACTGTGCCCTTCCGCAGCGCCGCAATCATGTCCCCGAATACGTCAGCGGAGCTGCCGAACGGAATGGTGATGCCACCATCGAAAGTGTCCGCCAGTCGCATGTTTGCGCTTCCGGCGATGGCTGCGATCCGGTAGCCAGCGAGATCTTCTGGCTTTCTCGCAGGATCACCTGCGCGCACAAGAACTGTCTCGTTGAAGACGGCGTAGGGGCGAGTGAAGTTCAGCTGTTCCTGTCGGGACGGGATGATTCCTTGCCCACACCACACGGCGTCAGCGCGGCCCTGCTGCACGGCGGGAATCATATCGTCCCAATCGGTGAACACCCATTCGAGGGTGTAACCCAGCTGGCGGGCAACCAGCGCTGCGGCTTCCGGTTCGTATCCGGTGCGTGTCTTGCCGTCCTTGCTCGCGTCGAAGAGCGGGGCTGCTTCGGAGTCGATGCAGGCGAGTCGTAGTACTCCGGTCACGGGATGGACTCCCAGTACATGTCGTGGTCCCAGTCGGTGACGGCCCCGCAGTAGCGGGCCCATTCGTCTTCCTTGAGTTCGATGAGAACGTCCTTCATTTTCTCAGGCATCGCGTCGTGGACGAGCTTGTCGTCCTTGAACGCCTGGATGGCTTCACCAAGGGTCCGGGGCAGGATTCCGTGATCCAGTGTCGGAAGTCCGTCCCCGGCAGGGTTGCCCGGATCGATCTGCTTCAGGATTCCTTCGGACATGGCCGCGAGCAGCACTGCATGGGAGAGGTAGGGGTTGACCATTGCGTCGGGCACGCGGAACTCCATGCGACCGTTGGCGGAGATGCGGATGAGCGCGGCACGGGAATCGAGGCCCCAGTCAATGGTGGAGGGTGCGAATTGCCCGATGTCCCAGAAGCGCTTGTATGAGTTGACGGTCGAAGCCATGATCAGCATTGCGCCCGAGGCATGCTTGAGGATGCCGCCGATAGCGTGCCGGCCGATATCGCTCATGTGTAGTTCGTCCACGCCCTCGTTGACGAGCACGTTGGTGTCACCGTCCCAGAGGCTGAGGTTATGGTGACACCCGTTACCCATGGTGCCGATGGCGGGTTTCGGCATGAAGGATGCTGTCACTCCGAACTCTCGGGCAACCTGCTTGCAAATCTGCCGGTAGGTGACGAGCCGGTCGGCGGTGAGTTCGACGTTGTCGTACATCCAGTTCAGTTCGAGCTGGCCGCCGTCCTCGTAGTCTCCCTCGATCATGTCCAGGCCCATGGCTTTGGCGTAGGTGACCAGGCGCTGGTAGATCGGGCGCATTCGTTCGAGGTTCTCGACCTGGTAGGCCGGTGATCCGCCGGGCCTGGTCTTCACGTCCAGCCCTTCGCCTTCCCATGTCATCTCCGGTTCGGTACCTGAGCGTGCCTCGAGGCCGTGTACCTGCTTGAAGGCCGCGTGCATGATGCGCAGAAGGTGCCGCGAGTCCAGTGCGAGGGGCCGGCCGCCGACCTCCGGAAGGTGTGTGGGCTCGTAGGCGGTGCAGAATATCCGGGCGACCTTGGTGTCCCAGGGAAGGACGGTGAAGGTTTCCGGTTCTGGGATACCGACGAACTCCTTGGCTTCAATGCCGCCCCCAATGAGGTGGCCAAGACGGGAGGTTTGCAGGTCGGCCAGCGCGGTGCGGTGGAAGGCGATGCCTTTTTCGAGGTTGCGGGCGAAGTGGTTGGCAGGCACCATCTTCGCAATGTTCCTGGCTCCAAGGGTCGGGAGCATGTAGTAGATGTATTCGACGCCGGCTGCCTCAATTTTGCTGCGCATCTCGGCAATAACGTCGGGCTGCAGGTTGGCCTGGATGTGGCGGTCGAGGGCGGTGTTATCGAGCATGAGCTCTGACAGGGCCTTGTACATGTCCGTTACGTCTTTGGTCGGTGTGAGCGTCATTGGTTTCTTCTTTCTAGGGAAATGTGAAGTGCTTAGACCGCGGCAGCAGTCAGTTGGGTGCGGTACTGCAGTAGCCGCTGCGCTGGCAGGCCCGCAACAACAACGCCGACGAGGACGCTGTCGCGCCAGTAACCGACCGCGATCCCGGCGTCGATGTCGTCCAGGGTGCCTTCCATGACGGCGAGTTCATCGGCCAGAGCGGGGCTGCCGAGTCCGGAGATGCGTAGGCCGAATTGGTCCGACCAGAAGTTCGGTAGTGCGTCGCACGGATCAGGGAGGGACGCGCCGGCAAGATCGGCGGTGAGGGTACGTGCGGCTGTCTTGGCGGTGTCTCCGGGAGTGGCCCAATGTTCGATTCTGCGCGGTGTCTGGCGTAGCCGTAGATCCGGGAATCGGGCGATGTCTCCGACGGCGACTACATTGCTGGTTCCCACCGGGCGAAGCCATTCATCACAGAGCACGCCGTCAGTGAGGTTCAGGTCATTGCCTTCGAGCCATTCGACGTTGGGCACGGAACCGACTGCCTCTATGACCACCTCCGTAGGTAGGCGCTCACCTGAAGCCAGGACGACAGCGCCTACTCTGGTGGAATCGGTGTCACAGGCCTCGAATTTCTCGACATGGCGATCAGCCAGGCACGTGATACCGCGCCTTACCAATCGGCGGCGGAAAGCCTCGGCAACATCGGAGCCGAGAGGTCGGTGCATGGGTCCTTTGCCGCCCTCGACCAGGGTGACATCGCAGCCCAGTTCCAAAGCGGTGGCGGCGGCTTCGCAGCCGATGAAGCCGGCGCCGATGACAACGACCTGGGTGCCGGGTTTCAGCTCGGAATGCAAGGCCAAGCTGTCATCAAGGGTTCGAATGACGTGCCTGCCCCCCATGGGTCCGGGTGCAGTCAGCCGGCGTGCGCGCAGTCCACTGGCGATGACGAGACCGTCGAAGGTTACTTGGGTGCCGTCAGCAAGGCGCAGGACCCGTTCCTGAAGGTTCGAGGAGACCACGGCGGAGCCGAGACGGAAGGTGACATCCTCAGTCTGCTTCTTCCGTCGGAAGGCAACCTTCGCGAGAGCTTCATCGGCTGAGAGACCCGGGTTGGCAAGGAGCTCCTTTGACAGGGGAGGGCGGTTGTAGGGTGCGTAGGGCTCATCCCCGATGACCTCGATCTCGCCATCCCAGCCAGCCGCACGAAGCTGTTCAGCTGCCCGCAAGCCGCCCAGCGAAGCTCCGACGACGACGATGCGCCGTTCTGTGGTGTTCACCATGAGGAATTCCTTCGAGGATTAAGGGTTGGTGGTTGGATCAGTCGGAGGCCAGCAGGATGGCCTGCACCGGGCAGACATCGATAGCTTCTTCGACCTCATCAACCTGGTCGTCGGTGATGTTCTCGTCGTATTCGAGGACACCGTCGTCGTTCATGCGGAAGACATCCGGTGCGGCGATAGCGCACTGGCCGTGGTTGTCGCACAACTTGCGGTCGACATGTACTTTCATGGTTCTTGATCCTTTCCAAAGTGCCTGGCGGGGCGGTCAGCGATGCGCTGGGGTGAAGGTGGTGTGTAACGTCGAACGGAATCAGGACCGCTTGTCGAAGGTGATGGGCAGCCGGACCGGTCCGGTGTTACCGGAATCCGGCATCCACTCGTCGTCGCCTGCGATGCGGGGGTTGGACATGCGCGCTGCCAGCAGTGGCAGCGCTTCGCTCATGTCGGCTCGTGCCACAAAGTGGCCGAGGCAGTGGTGGACGCCGCCGCCGAACCCGTAGTGCGCGGCGTGCTCTCCGAGAAGGTCCATCTGCGGTTCGGGAAAGGCCCGGGGGTCCGTTCCCGCAACCTGGGTAAACAGGTGCACGGTCGTACCGGCCTCGATGGTCAGGCCCTTGTGTTCAAAGTCCTCGACGGCCTCCCTGGTGACCCACGTGACGGTGGGGTTGATGCGCATGACCTCTTCGACGGCTTTGCCGCCCAGTTCGGGGCGCTGCGCCAGCAATTCCCACTGGTCCGGGTGGTGCATGAAGGACTGCATAGCGAGTCCGAGCTGATTACGGGTGGTGTCCATGCCTCCGAAAATCAGCAGGACGAGAGCGTTGCGCAGCTCGGGATCTGAAAGCCGGTCGCCGTCACGATTGGCCAGAACCAGTTTGGACACAAAGTCGTCTCCCGGGTTCTGGTGCCGGTCCTTAATGAGGTCTTCTGCGTAGGCGTAGAGCTCCTCGACGGCGGCTTCCACCTTCCACAGGTCCTGCTTGAGGGTGACACCCAGGGCAAGGCCGATGGTTGATGCGAGCTGCGCAATTTTCGGCCATTCGTTCTCGTCGATGCCGAGCAGGATGGTCAGCACTCGGGTGGCGTAGGGCTCCGCGAAGTCCTGGACGAATTCGCAGCGGCCCTTGTCGATGAACGCGTCCACGAGTTCGTTGGCCAGGGCCTGGAAACGGGGCACCAAGGACGCGATCATCTTCGGGGAAAAGGCGGGATTCAACAGCCGGCGGATGCGGTGGTGGTCCTCGCCCTCGAGGACCAGAAGGTTCTTGGTCCACCAGTCGTAGAAGATGCCGGAGTGGACGCCGTTGTGCTCGGGCCAGCGGGCCGATCCTTGCCGGAGCTTGGGGCTCTTGAGCAGTTTGGAAACGTCCTCGTACTGCAGAACGGCGATGCCGTAGTTGGTCCTGGCGTACCAGCTGCGTTCGCGTGCGTTGCGGACCGCTTCGGAGTGCATCGCGAAGGCGGGATCGGAGATGTTGAAGTAGGGAGCTTCGACGGTGGTCGTCATGAGAGGTCCTTCCGGTGGTTGTCGATCATGTGAGGTGCCGGCAGCTAGGCGTGGCAGGCGTCGCCGTGGGGTGCGGGGCTGTTGTCGTGCGGCCGCCGCAGCGCCATGTAAAGCAGCCCGAAAGCCACCACGACGATGGCGGAAAGGATGGTGAGCCAGTTCTCGAACCACGGCAGTTCCGGGTATCGGGGCCAGGCGATGTTGGCGATACCAATCAGGCCCCACAACAGGGCGAGGATGTTCACCCCGATACCCCAACCCCCCAGCGTGAAGGGGCCCGATGGCTTCCAGCCTTTGAGCCGTGCTCGCAGGGCAGCCAGGACGACCATCTGGAATCCGAGGTAAATGCCCAGGGAGGCAAAGGAGACAATCGCTACAAGTGCGTTCTCAGAAACGATCGACCCGATGATGATGATGGCCGGAATGGCTCCTGCCACGAGCAGGGCGAACGGCGGTACATCGAGCCGGTCGTTCCAGTGGCTGAGGAAGCGGTGGCCAGGGAGCATCTTGTCGCGACTCATGGAGTAGATGAGGCGAGAAGCTGCGGCCTGCAGGCTCATGACGCAGGAGACGAAGGAGACGAGGACGACGGCCAACACCAGTTTGTAGCCCAAGGGGCCGAAGGCGCCCAGCAGGGTCGTCCCGACGGGGTCGACGTCCGTACCGTTGATGACGGCCGAGATGTCGGGGACGGCGAGGATCAGGGACAGGCACACAAAGGTGGCGGCGAAGCCGCCGATATAGATAGTCAGGCGCATGGCTTTGGGGATGCGGCGTCCTGGATCGGAGATTTCTTCAGCGACATCACCGCAGGCTTCGAACCCGTAGTACTGAAAAATGCCCAGGAGTCCGGCGGCGGCGAAAGCGAAGAAGTAGTGGTTGCCCTCGCCAGCTCCGAAGGTGTTGAAGAGGACGGAAAGGTCATTCTTGCGGGCGAACACCAGGAGCAGGACGCCTACGACGAGGGCTCCGCCGAGCTCGGCAATGAGCCCGACCATGGCGACAGTGCTAAGGGCCTTGGTCCCGGCCAGGTTGATGCCGGTCGCGATGGCCAAGACGATGAGTCCACTGATGACAGTAGTTGCGACACTGGACTCAAAGCCCAGGAGCGCACTGAGGAAGGGCCCGGCACCGTAGGCGACTGCGGCGATGGTCGCGAGCAGGGCGACGGCGTAGACCCACCCGTTCATCCATGCCCACTTCTTGCCCCAAAGGCGCCGGGACCAGGGATAGACGCCTCCGGCAACGGGGTAGTTGGAGACGATTTCGCCGAAAACCAGGGCGACGAGGAGCTGGCCTGCTCCGACGATGAGCAGGGACCACAGCATTGGAGGTCCGCCAGCAGTCATGGAAGCGGCGAAGAGGGTGTAAATGCCTACAACTGGGGAGAGGTAGGTGAAGCCCAAAGAGACGTTGCCCCAGAAGCTCATCTCCCGCTTGAACTGCTTGTCGTAGGTGTATCCCAGCGCTGCAAGGCGCGCTGCGTCCGCGTCGTGGGTGTGATCCACGAGGTGGGAATCGGTGTTCTCGCTCGTTGACACAAGCGTCTCCATCTGTAGAAGTAGTCCGAGCCAGCGACCGGCAGGTACGGGGCCGGAGAGGAGGAAGTGGAGCAATGATTCATGGAGCCGAAGGGAAGAGTCGCATTGCGAAACCCTCCCGATGCCTTCCCTGAAGGCCACCAGTGGACGTACTCTGGATGCCTCAGGTCTAAACATTAGAAACTTTATGTTTCCATTGTGTGTCAGCTACGTCACATTGTCTACTCCTACTGACTACCCGAGTTTTAGCCCCCGCGACCGAAGCCCTGATCACCCATGGTTACCTGATCAGCACGTCCCATTGATGTACGAGGAGAGCTCCGATGCCTTACAAAACAGTGAATCCAGCTACCGGGGAGACGGTGCAGGAGTTCATCAGCCTCACCGATGCCCAGATACTCGACGCCGTGGACCGGTCCGCTGCGGCGTACCGCTCGTGGAACCGAACGCCGCTCGAGGAGCGCGTCGCGCTGTTGCACCGGCTAGCCGACCTCTACCAGGAGGGTGAGGAGGAACTGGCCCGAATCATCACGGAGGAGATGGGAAAGCCCATCCGTCAGGCGCGCGGCGAAATCCAGATTGTCCGCGATATCTACCGCTACTACGCCAACAATGCCCAGACACTGCTCAAGCCCGAAAAGCTCACGTCGTCACTAGGTGGACAGGCCGAGGTCGTGCTGCAGTCCACCGGCTCGATCCTGGGCATCATGCCGTGGAACTATCCCTTCTACCAGGTGGCCCGACTGGTGGCGCCCAACCTGTTGCTGGGCAACACGATCCTCCTCAAGCACGCCAGCAACGTCCCGCAGGCCGCGCTGATCCAGGAGCGGCTTATTCACGACGCTGGATTCCCGAAGGACGTCTACATCAACCTGCTGGCATCCGGGAAGCAGGTCTCGACCCTGGTGGTTCCGGCTCCGTCGGTCGAGGGTGTATCGCTGACAGGTTCCGAGCCTGCTGGTGCTGCAGTCGCGGAAATCGCGGGCCGGCACCTGAAGAAGGTCGTCCTTGAGCTGGGAGGATCGGACCCGTTTATCGTGCTGGACGGGCATGACCTTCAGCGCACCGTGACCAAAGCCGTCAGCGGCCGTGTCGGGAACGCCGGACAGGCGTGCACCGCGTCAAAGCGCTTTATTGTGGTCGAAGATGTCCATGACGACTTCCTCACCTCATTTTCCGACGCCATGGCGGGCATTACACCTGCCGACCCGGCGGACCCCGCAACCGTGCTCGGTCCGCTATCCTCCGTCGAGGCACGTACGGACGTCATGGAAATCGTTGAGGACGCCGTCAGCAAGGGAGCCACGCTTGCAGCGGGGGGCCACATCATCGACGGCGCAGGGGCTTACATGGAAGCTACTGTCCTCACCAATGTCACACCTGACATGAGGGCCTATGCGGAAGAAATCTTCGGCCCTGTCGCCGTCGTCTACAAGGTCAAGGACGCTGACCACGCCGTCGAACTGGCGAACTCCTCACCCTATGGGCTTGGGGGTTCGGTGTTCAGTGCCGACCTGGAACAAGCACGCCGCGTGGCCACGCAACTGGAGTCGGGCATGGTCTTCGTCAACGAAGTGACCGAGTCCGCCCCGGACCTGCCCTTCGGCGGGGTCAAGCGCTCGGGCGTCGGTCGAGAGCTTGGTAAGTACGGCCTCGAGGAGTTCGCGAACAAGAAGCTTATCCACCTCCCGGTATGAGGCGCCCACTTTTGACCTGCTGACTCGACCGGGAGGGACGGCCGCCGCGCACCCGTCCCTCCCGGGCATCACTGTCTGCCCTTCGGCCCTGGACAGTACATGCCTGACGCGTTTGGAGGACCTGATGTTGTCACGTCTACAACTTTCTGCTCCCGTGCCTCGATGAGTTTCTGCTCCCGTGCCTCGATGAGCACGAGGGCTCGGCATTGGCCCGGGCCTCCAATTTGCTGGTCTGCTGTGAGGCCTAATCTGGGCGGCGAGGATCCCCAATCTCGGGCCTCATTGTTTTTCGGTTCGGGCTGGTCATCAGTAGGTCGTGCGCTCCCCATCCCCTCGTTGGGTTGTGGAGCCACGGCCGTTTGTTTGGCAGGACTGTCTTCCTCCTGTGATGGCCATTGCAGGAGGGAAAAAGGAGGGCGTGATGAAGGATCAGTCCCGGTACAGTAGCAACGCTTCGCCCTGTCCTCCACCGCCACACAGCGACACAGCGGCTTTGCCCGAGCCACGGCGAGCCAATTCCAGGGACGCGTGCAGTGCCAGCCGGGCACCGGAGGCGCCAATGGGGTGACCCAGCGCCACGGCTCCCCCGTGGATGTTGGTTTTTTGCAACGGGTAGTTTAGGTCCTGCAGTGACTGAACGAGCACAGAGGCGAATGCCTCGTTAATTTCAATGAAGTCCAACTCGTGCACAGACCACCCCGCCCTGGCCAGGGCGTGCTTGATGGCGTGCGAAGGTTGGGAGTGCAAGGAGGTGTCCATGCCGGCCACCTGCCCTGGAGCGCCAACGACAGCGAGGTATCGCAATCCGTGGCGTTCGGCGTAGCTGCGAGTTGCGAGTACGACCGCCGCGGCGCCATCGGTAAGCGGTGAGCAGTTACCGGCCGTAATCGTTCCAGGCCGGTCGAATGCCGGGCGCAGTTTAGCCATCGACTCTAGTGTCGCTTCGGCGCGGATACCCTGGTCACGATCCACCACGAGCGGGTTGGCGTTGCGTTGCGGAACCGTCAGCGGAGCGATTTCCTCATCGAAAACACCTTCGGAAGCAGCCTGCGCCGCGCGATGATGGCTGGCTACGGCGATTTCGTCCTGCTGCGTTCGTGAGATGCCGCGTGTCGCGTTACCGCCCTCCGTTAGTGATCCCATGGATCTCTCCGCGGCGGCATCAACAAGACCGTCCTTGGCTACCGAATCCTCCAGCAAAAGGTCGCCGTAACTCTTACCCTGGCGTACGCCGAGGGCCAGGTGCGGGGCATTGGTCATCGACTCCTGGCCACCTGCGACGACGACGTCGGCTTCTCCGCTACGAACCATACGAGCAGCGCTGATGATGCTGGTCAGCCCTGATAGGCAGACCTTATTCACGGTCTCGGCAGGAACGCTCAGGGGAATACCCGCTCCGACGGCCGCCTGACGCGCCGGGTTTTGCCCGACTCCAGCTTGCAGGACCTGGCCCATGACCACATAGTCGACCTGCTCAGGGGTGACTCCAGAACGGTGCAACGCTGCGCTGATCGCGTGTGCGCCCAGTTGTGGCGCGCTGAAGGTCGCCAGCTGGCCCAGGATCTTGGCCTGGGCGGTGCGGGCACCAGCCAGGATGACGACGTCGGCGGGATTCATAGGTTCTCCTCAAAGGCGAAAGCCGTCCAACAATGTCTCTGGGCGATTCACCTGATGTCGATGTACGGCGGATTACGAGTTTCGTTGCAGGGTGATGGGCGATGCCTGATCTCAGAGACCACCGGAATGTCGGCAACATGACCCGGGATGTGCAACATTTAAGGCAGTTAGAGACGGCCTTATTTCTGGTGGCTCATAGAGTACCGACGTCCTGTTCGTAGAAGATCGGCGGCGGAGCAGAACCAACAGAAGGGGCGGTCCTTGTGCGGTCTCCAGGCGCTCCGCCCGTTAACGGGACAGTACTTGTGTGGTCTACCCGCATCACGGTGTCGCAACGATAGCTGTTGCTGCTTCTGATGCCGGGCCTTCCACACGGTGTTGAGGACCGTCTGCCGGTTGCCGGACGTTTTCAAGTGCTCTTCCTTGGCGTGGAGGAAGCCGGCCCATGTCCATAGACGTAGAATCCAGCACCGCTCTTGCGCCCCAGCATCCCTTGGGCGACCAGCGCTGCGACGGTGGGGTCGGGCTTGTCCACGTCCTGGCGTGTTTCGGCATGGATTGCTTGAGCAATAAAGTCGATGACATCCAGACCGATCATGTCCATCAGCTCGAAGGGTCCCATCGGGTGGCCCAGGGCGGCCCGGGCGGTGATGTCAATGTCTTCCTTGGTAGCAATCCCGGCGCCAGCCAGGGCGAGGGCCTCGTGCTGCAAGGCGCCCATGAGTCGATTGGCGATAAAGCCCGGGATCTCCCGTGCCAGCAGAACGGGTTGCTTTCCGAGTCGCCTGGCGAACTCGAGGACTGTATCCGCAGTGCCCTGCGAGGTTCCCTCGTGGCGGACGACCTCGACGCACTTCATCACCAAAGCGGGATTGAAGAAGTGGAGGTTGCACACCTTGTCGGGGCGGTTGGTGGCTCCGGCAACCTTCGAGGAACCTAGCGTTGAGGAATTGGTTGTGAGGATCGCGTGCGGGGGTGCGCACCGACCCAACGTCGCGAAAATCTCAGTTTTGATGTCCAGCCGTTCGGTGGCTGCCTCGACCACAAGGTCGGCGGTGGACGCAGCATCCTCGAGGTCGGTGGTCCAAGAGAGACGGTCGAAGGTGGTGTCGGCCGCTACCCGGTCGAGTTTTCCCTTCGCTACCTGTCCCTCCGCCCAGGAGTTGAGGTTGGATTGGGCAGCACCGAGCATGTCGCTGGAAATATCTTGAACCGTCGTCTGGTATCCGGCAAGGGCAACGGACATGGCGATCTGGCGCCCCATGACACCGGCGCCGACGACCAGGACGTTCTTGATGAGGGTGTTCATGCTGGAGTGCCTCCGCGCAGGTAGACCGTCATCGTGTGCGTATAGAAGTCTTGGGCCGCGCCGCCTTGTTCCATGGGACCGTAGCCGGAGTTCTTGGCGCCACCGAACGGAACATGGGGATCGGCGCCCGCCGACTCGGAGTTGACGTGCAGGACACCGACATCTATCTCGTCCAAGGCATCAAGAACGCGCGTGACGTCCTGGGTGAAGACGGCTGCGGCAAGTCCAAATGCACTGTCGTTGGCTAGCTGGAAGGCATCCTCGGAGCCTGAGGCTCGGCGAACTGTCAGGACCGGCCCGAAGAGCTCCTTGCACCATGCAGGATTCTGGGCGGCTGCGTTACGGGCGCCTGAAAGTTCCAGAATAGTGGGGGCGATGAAGCACCGGGAACCTGCTCCATCGATAGGCGCCTGTCCCTCGTGGAGGACGGTCGCCCCGTCAGCCAGCGCCGCGCGAATACCTCGTCGCACGGTCTCTGCCGCTGGTTCGCTGACCAGAGGCCCCATCTGTACACCCCTGACGGTAGGGTCCCCCACGATCCACTGCCCGAGGCGATCTTGAAGTCGCCCGAGGAAGTCATCCGCGACCCTCTCATCAACGATGAGGCGCGAGGTTGCTGTACATTTTTGACCTGATGAGCGGAATGCGCCCAGCAACACCTGATCGGCAGCGAGTTCCAGGTCAGCATCAGCAAGAACGACAGATGCATTCTTCCCGCCCATCTCCGCCTGTATAGGCACCCCGCGCGAAGCTGCAGCGGCAGCGAGTTCACGGCCGACTCGCGTCGATCCAGTAAAGGTCAGTCCGCTGAGCCCACGATGCTCGACCAGAGCAGTACCCAAAGAACCTCGTCCCAGAAGGAGGTTCAGCACCCCCTCAGGTAGCCCGGCCTCCTCCAGGGCCTCGGCGAGCCGAACGGCCAGAAGCGGCACCGTGCTGGCCGGCTTCCAGACCACGGTGTTCCCGTAAACGAGCGCGGGAGCAATCTTCCAAGCAGGAATCGCAATGGGAAAATTGAAGGGGGTAACTATGCCAATCACACCCAACGGTTTGCGAGTAACGAGGATCCGTTCACCGCGCCGTGGGGATGAAAAAACTTCCCCTGCGGAGCGATCACCTGCCTGACCGTAGTACCTGAAGATCTGCGCGGCGCGAAGGACTTCGGCGGTCGCCTCCGACAGCGTCTTGCCCTCCTCCCGCGCCAACTCCAGGCCAAGCCGGTCGGCCTGCTCTGCCAGGAGATCGGCTGTGCGCAACAGGACAGCGCCGCGCTCGTGCATAGACCTGCGAGACCAGGGTCGCGCAGCAGCACTGGCTGCAACCATGGCAAGGGACACCTCGGCCGGGCCGGCTTGCTGACCGGTCGCGACGATATCGTCGGGGCGGGCAGGGTTATCCGATATCAGAGGCGATAACGTCCCCTCGACCCAGCGGCCAGCGATGAAGTGCCGAAGTTCGATAGGTGCTGTTGGTGCTAATGAGGGCATGCGAGTTTGACCGTTCTCCTACCGGAACGCCGGCGTGCCGGTGAGTTTTTGGCCGAGGATCAAGGTGTGGACCTCATCGGTGCCCTCATAGGTCCGCACTGACTCCAGGTTGTTGGCATGACGCAACGGCGAGTAGTCGAGGGTCACTCCGTTCCCACCAAGAATGGTGCGGGCTTGCCTGGCAATCGCGATCGCTTCCCGGCAGTTGTTGAGTTTGCCGACGGAGATTTGGTGCGTCTGCAACCGGCCGGCGTCTTTGAGCCGGCCAAGGTGCAGGGCCAGCAGGAACCCCTTGTTGATCTCGAGCGCCATGTCGACGAGTTTCTGTTGAGTGAGCTGGTAACCGGCAAGAGGCTTATCGAACTGAAGCCGGTCCTTGGAGTAGGACAGAGCTGCCTCGAACGAGTCGCGGGCAGCGCCCATGGCGCCCCAGATAATGCCGTACCGGGCCTCGTTGAGGCACGAGAACGGCCCCCTCAGGCCCGTGGCGTCCGGCAGGACGGCCTCGGCGGGCAAGCGGACATCGGTCAATTCGATGTCGCATTGGATGGAGGCCCGCATCGACAGTTTCTGGTCGATAGGCGTAGCGCGGAAACCTGGAGTATCGGTGGGAATCACGAATCCGCGGACCCCGTTATCGGTCATCGCCCAAATGACCGCGACCTGAGCGACACTGGCGAGGCCGATCCATCGCTTGCTTCCATTGATGACCCAATCGGTTCCGTCCTGTCGGGCGAAAGTCTTCATCGAGGACGGATCAGATCCAGCAGACGGCTCGGTGAGCCCGAAGCATCCGATGGCTTCACCCGCTGCCATGGCCGGCAACCATTGCTGCTTTTGTTCCTCCGATCCCCACTTGGAGATCGCACTCATGGCAAGCGATCCCTGAACAGAGACGAACGTTCGTAGTCCCGAGTCGCCGGCTTCGAGCTCAGCACCGGCAAGACCGTACTCCACTGCCGAACGCCCGGCACAGCCGTAGCCGGACAGGTGCATGCCGAGCAGTCCGAGCTTGGCCATTTCCGGAACGATCTCCAGCGGGAAGTACGCCTGGTCGTACCACCCTGCAACGTTGGGTTTGATTTGCGCGTCCACGAAGGACCTCACCTTGCTGCGCAGGGCAAGTTCCTCCGGCGTGAGCAGGGAATCGAAGTCGATGAGATCGGCTGGATCCAGGGTTGTCTCGACGCCGGCTCGGGCGGCTGCTTCGGTGGTGGTGGTCACGATGGTCCTCTTTCTCAAAACGAAACTGCAGCGTGGAAATCCCGCCTGTACCCGGTCAGGAGGCCTTGTCAGGCCCGATTCAGACCCACCCTCGAACTTGCTGGTGGATGCTGCAAACTCGGTGTTGGTTGGGGGTAACACCCAACCGAGCACGTACTACACGCGATCCTGCCACTACGACTCCAGCTGCACTGCCGCACCCTGCGACTATCGTGCTCTAGCGTCATGATGCGCGATCGACGGAGTCTGGACGCCCGATGGACCTCGAACCGGTCGAACTTCCCCAGGGTGCCCGGGTGGATTCTCCGGGTGGGGTTTACGGTGTGTCGGCGACCAGTACCGGCGCCCTGAGCGCGGCGTTCGCTTCGAGGATCGCGTCGTGCAGCACGCCCAGGCCGTCGCGCAGCAGATCCTCGGAGATGACCAAAGGTGGCAGGAGGCGGATGACGTTGCCGTGGGTACCGCAGGTCAAGGTCAGAACACCCTGCGCATGGCAGGCGCTCGAAATCGCACGGGCGAGATCCGGGCGAGGATCCAGCGTCGTGGCGTCGGCGAATTCGAGGGCGAGCATCGCCCCGCGCCCACGGAATTGAGCGACGATGGCCGTCTCCTCGACCAGAGGTTCGAGGAGTTCTCGTGCCACGGTCTCGACCGTGCGAGCGTTTGCGAGCAGTTCGCCGTCCTCCAGTTCCTCGAAGACCGCAAGTGCAGCCTCGCACGCTAGCGGGTTACCCGCATAGGTGCCGCCCAATCCGCCCACATGGACTGCATTGAGTAATTCGGTGCGTCCCGTCACGGCTGACAGGGGAAGACCGTCGGCAAGAGCTTTGGCGGACAAGGTGATATCCCCTGCAATGCCCTCGTGCTCACTGGCATACAGTGCGCCGGTGCGGCCCATGCCGGTCTGGATCTCGTCCAGTACCAGAACGATGCCGTGCCTCGTCGCGATTTCGCGCAGCCCTGCCAAGAACCCGGGCACCGGTACGATGAACCCACCTTCACCCTGAATCGGTTCGATAACCATGGCGGCGAAGGTATCGGCGCCATGCTGAGCGAGCGTTTCTTCCACCGACGCAAGGGCGGCAGTCATCGCATCACCGGTGGTGGACGCAGAGGGCCGAAGGGGATTCGCCGATGCCGCGCGTACAACCTCCCCGGGCAACGGGCCGAAGTTGAGCCGGTACGGATTTTCCTTGGCGGTCATCGCCATCGTCAGGAGGCTCCGGCCATGGTATGCCTCGTCGAAGACAAGGATGTTAGGCCGACCGGTCGCGGAGCGGGCAATCTTCACCGCGTTCTCCACGGCTTCTGCTCCTGTGGAGAAGAGGGCGGTGCGCTTATCGAAGTCCCCCGGGGTGTGCTCGTTGAGCCACTTGGAGACCTGGGTGAAAGACTCATACTCGGTGACCATGAAACAGGTATGGGTGAATCGCTCCAGCTGAGCGGCAACCCGTTCGCGCACCTTGCGGTTCGCGGCACCGACACTCGTGACGGCGATCCCGGAAGCGAAGTCGATGAAGCGGTTACCGTCGACGTCCTGGATGATCGCTCCGTCGGCGCGATCGACGAAGACAGGAAGGACGATACCGAAGCCGTCGCTCACATGGGCGAGGCGCTCGGCGTGGAGCTGCTTGGAGCGCGGACCAGGCACAGCCGTGGTCAGGTGGCGGGACTGTGGCAGCGTACTGTGCAGCGGGGTGTGAGGAAGTTCGGTCATGCTGACCACGCTACGGAGTCGAATAGGGTCCCGTCATTGAGCACTCTAGCCAAACAAGTGCGATTTATAAGACACTTTATCCATGGTATCCCTGGTTGAACTCAGCGCGCAGCTCGGTCCTCACCTTGCGACGGTAGGAGGGCAGGGGCTTCGCCCCCGCCAACTGAGCGGAGTGCATGTATCGGAGCTTGAGGATCCCACGCCGTATCTTGAAGGCGGCGAGCTGCTCCTCACCACGGGTATGCCACTGATCGGTAAACGGGCTGCCACCAGCGCCTACGTTCATCGGCTTCGTGCCAAAGGGGTCCATGCGCTGGGCATCGGTCTCGGTCCTTGGTTGGCCGAAGTTCCGGACTATCTCGAAGAAGCATGTTCAAAGGCCGGCATCGATTTACTGACGGTGCCCGACGGTGTACCGTTCCAGCACGTTTCCCGCGCGTTCTGGGGCCTATCAGCTCGTAGCGGGCAGGCCGACCTGATGGGAAGCCTTGGTACCCAAACGGCGCTGGCGCGAGCCGCCATGCGGCCAGATGCAACCTCCGCCGTCGTTCGGGGACTGGCTCAGGCCCTCGGTGGGTGGGCTGCATACCTGCCTGTAGATTCCGGTACCGAAACCTTCTGGCCCGCTGATACAAAATCTCTCGTACCCCTGCTGCATGCCGAAACGCTCAGACTGAACCGGACGGGCGCTCATTCCGCGGCTACCTTCGAGCTTCACGGCCAGCCTGTCGTGGAATACCCCATCGCTTCCGGTGACCATATCCACGGATTTCTAGCCATCGGTCCCGGCCGTACGCTGACGGCCGCGGACCGGCAGGTCATCGTCACAGTGTGTATTCTGCTCGCCATTAAGGCTCGCCAGCGTGAAGTCGTTTCCAGTGCCACCGCTGCCCTTGGCTCGGCTGTAGCGAAACTGATTCTGCACGGTCAAACCGAAGCAGCACGGATGCTCGCTGTGGACGTTGGATTGCAGGACCTGCCAGCACGCGTACGCGTTCTCGGGCTCAGGATGCATCCTGATGATGATGCGTCGTCGCTGGTGAGAGCAGCCCCGCTGCTGGATCACGACGCCGGTCTGCCTGCTTTAGGCACTGCGCTAGCGACCTGTCTCCTGCGCCACGAGGAAAACGGTGTCCTCTACGTAGTGTTGACAGCAGATGAAGGGACACCTGAACCTGATGCTTCGCGTGTTTCCTTTGAGGACGCCCGCGAGAGCTTGGCAGGAGCCCTCAGCGACCCGGTGTCATTGAGCGAAGTTCCAGGTGCCGTCCCCTCTGTACGTCAGGCAGTGAAACAGGCACCGGCGGGATTGCTGGTCGCCGTCAGCAGCGGGCAGGACGCGCAGGCAGATATCTGGGTGCAGGCCTTGGCCGCCTACTCTCGGGCGGATCTGGTCGCAACGGTATTCCAGTACCTACGTCACAGAGGCCACTGGGAAAACGCATCACGGGACTTGGGGATTCACCGAAACTCGGTACGTCATCGCATCGGAATAGCCCAGTCGCTACTGGGGGTTAGCCTTGATGACCCTGATGTCTTCGCACCCCTCTGGCTGGCACTACGCCAACGCCCGAACTGATTCAGAACGGCTCCTCACCGGGAGGCCCTACCTGGTACGAGGGTACACTGCCTCGAAAATCCCCCCCTTATTCGGCGACACGAGTGCAGAGCCATGACACCACTTGGTCGGTATGTTCGCCGAGACGGGGAGGGGCTTGGGTGCGAGGTTTAAGGGGAGGCTCCCAGAGCGCGGGATGGCGTATCTGGTGGTCGGTGCTCACCCCTGCCGCATTCTCAAGGGCGATAGTGGGCTTCAGGCCGAGCGTTTCAGCGTAGGTCAGGCCCTCGTCTATTGTGGCGACTCGGCCCGCGGGTACACCCACCCGAGTAAGCCGGTCTTGCCACTGCTGGGTCGAAGCGGCAGCTAATAGGTTCTCCAGCAAAGGAACCAACTCGTCCCGATGTTCTACGCGGGCGCTGTTACTGGCGAAACGGTCGTCCCATGCTAAGGGCAGTGCGCCAAGTTCCTCCACGAAGCGGGCGAACTGGCCGTCATTACCGCACGCCACTGCAAGCGGTCCGTCTGCACACTGCAGGAGCTGGTACGGCACGATCGACGGGTGGGCGTTTCCCATCCGGCCCGGCACCTTCCCGGCTCCCAGGTATGACTGGCCCTGATTGGCCAGTGCTCCTTGCAGGCTGGACAGCAGATTCACCTCGATGCGACTGCCACGCCCAGTCCGTGCCCTGGCTTGGAGCGCGGCCAGGATGGAGATGGTGGCGTCTTTGGCAGTGAGTACATCGACGAGGGCGACACCAGCCTTGTAGGGCGAGCCCTCCGCGTCGCCGGTGATGCTCATCAACCCCCCAAGGGCCTGAACGATGAAATCGTAACCGGGGATGTCGCGGCCGCCGGCAGACCCGAATCCCGAGATGGAAACGTAGATCAGTTTCGGGTTGTCCGCCGACAGCGCAGGGTAGCCCAATCCGAACCGGTCGAGTCCACCTGGCTTGAAGTTCTCCACAAGTACATCGGCACGCAGAGCGAGTTCGCGCGCCAGATCCTGATCGTGCGGGTCGGCGATATCCAGGCACACCGATTCCTTATTGCGGTTCACGGAGTCGAAGTAGGTGGATCCCGTCGCGGACCACGGGGGCCCCCAGCTACGGGTGTCATCTCCCTCGCCGGGACGCTCTACCTTCACGACCCGCGCCCCGAGATCAGCGAGGGTCATCGTACACAGTGGTCCGGCAAGGACCCGTGAGAAGTCGGCGACAAGCAGCCCCTCCAGGGGCTGCTGCCCCGTCGTCGTATCATCGGCGGTGCCGGTGCTGCCTGATGGGTTGCTACACATCACGTATCTCTCCGATTACTGTTCGACCGCCCCGACCGGCACCTTCCAGTACCTGACGGTGATGATGATCTTGTAAAGCTCCCCTTCCCTCGAATTGCCCGCTGCAACTGCTGCCTTGTGAGCCTGACTGGCCTGAGGGGTCCGGAGAGCTCAGGGGTATAGGCCCCGTGTGCGGTGCGCATCGGCTACACGTTCGACCGCGGTCACGGTAGCTGCTTCCCGCAATGTCAGGCCGCGCGCGGCAGAACTATCCAGGAGGTGGTGCCATGCGGTGAGCATCCGGCGCTCCAGGCGTTCGTCCACTTCGGACGCTGACCACCAGTACGCCTGGTTGGACTGCACCCACTCGAAGTAGGAGACGATGACACCACCGGCATTAGCAAGGATGTCCGGAACGACAAGCACCCCCAGCTCCTTGAAAATCTGATCAGCGCCGGCCGTTGTGGGGCCATTGGCCCCTTCGACGATGATCTTCGCCTGAACGCGCCCGGCATTGTCACTGTGGAGAACGCCCTCGATGGCGGCTGGGATCAGCAGGCTAACGTCCAGCTCCAGCAGATCCGATGCTGGCAATGGCTCGGCGGCGCTGAAACCAACAACCGACCCCGTTCTGGCAATATGATCGTTCAGCGCAATGATGTCGAGACCACTGGCTGCATAAATAGCACCGTACTGATCCGATATAGCGACTACTCTGACTCCTGCCTGAGCGAGGAAAAGTGCGGCTCCTGCCCCGACCTTGCCGAAACCCTGCACCGCCGCTGTCGCTCCGGCAACCGGTATACCGCGGTGAGCGAGGGCCGCCAAGGCGATGTGGACGACGCCGGCTGACGTTGCGGAGGACCTACCCAGGGAGCCGCCCAGTGATACAGGCTTGCCTGTGACAACTCCGGGGACCGTGTAGCCCGAGGCGACCGAGTAGGTATCCATCATCCACGCCATGGTCTGCTCGTCCGTGCCGATATCGGGAGCTGGGATATCCCGTTCAGGTCCGATGACAGGCAGAATTTCGGACGTGTATCGACGCGTGACCCGCTCCAGTTCGCCCTGGGAGTATTTCCGTGGATCGATCCGGATTCCACCCTTGGCGCCGCCGTAGGGAACGTCAAGAAGGGCGCACTTCCATGTCATCCACATCGCCAGCGCGCGGACCTCGTCAAGATCCACCGCAGGTGAATAACGCAAGCCCCCTTTCGCTGGACCGCGGGAGAAGTTGTGCTGGACCCGATGACCGGTGAGAATCTCAACCGAACCGTCATCACGCCGCAGCGGAACGGACACCGTCAGCTCCCGTCGAGGCTGAGCCAAGAGCTGATGCAGCCCCTCCTCGTACCCCAAGGTCTTCACCGCCGACGCCAGCTGGGCCTTGGCATCGACGAGCGGACCGGCGCTCTGGGTACGATCAGGTTCCAGGGTGATCGGGACTTCTGTATCTGTCGTCATTGACTTACCTTCGCTGTGGTCTTGCTACGGACGTGATGCTTTGCGCAGAGGCGCCTGCGGATGGCATTCGGGGGAAAGGTGTCGATTCTTGAGGATCGCAGGCACGAGCAAGCAGCGATCCTCAGTTGACGGGGACCCACCGGGCCTACCAGTGAAGTTCGCGGATAAATGCAGCGATGTTCTCGATCTCACGCTCTCCGCGAGGGATACGGCCTGCAGAGGTGAACAAGCCATGGGCGTACCCGGGAAGGTGTAGGTACGTCACGGCTGTCCCTGCCTGCGAGAGTGCTGCGGCGTATCTTGCCCCCTCGTCGGCCAGTGGATCGTTATCGACAGTCAGCACATACGTGGGGGGCAGACCCGGAGGCAGATCTGCGAATGCGGGGCTTACCTCGGGGGCTGCGCGGTCGGTTCCTTCTGGCAGGTACTCATTGGCGAACCACGCCATCGTGTCCGCAACCAGAGGGAAACCTTCTCTTATTCGCTGATAGGACGGAGTCGAGAAAGTCAGGTCCGTAATGGGGTAGATCAAGACCTGGCCTAGGATCGGCAACGGGTTGGGGCTGGACGCGTTTTCATTGGTGAGTACCGCGGCGAGCTGGCCGCCGGCGCTGTCCCCCACCAGCACGAGGCCGGTGACCTCCACGCCATGCCCTAACGAGTTGGACGCCAACCACTGCACTGCGGCCCGGCAATCGTTGATGGCGGCTGGGTACCGGTGTTCGGGGGCAAGACGGTAGTCGACCGCGACGACCGGTAACCCAGTCAGGGTGGCGAGCCTGCGACACAGGCCGTCATGAGTGTCGAGACTCCCCATGATCCAACCGCCACCGTGAAAGAACAGCAGGACCGGAGTCGCCCCGGGGGTTGCTTGAGGTTGGTAAAGCCGTATGCCGAACTGCCCGATCTGGTGGTCGGAGACGTCGAAGAGGTTGTCAGGGCTCAGGCCGCTCTTCGCGCACCCGAGCTCATACTTCTCGCGGACTTCGGCGACGCTGTAGAGGTGGAACGAACGCCCTCCTGCCGCCCGGAAGTCCTGCAGGACCGCCGCCGCGTCCGCGGCGACGGTCCTTCCCGTCAAGGGGTCCAGCCAGTTCATTACCGGGCACCCTGCTCGGCTGGCTGCAGGTAGTCCTCCAGACGCAGGTCGTGGGTCTTACTGCGGTATTCCTCTACGGTTCCCGACCAGTTGTTGATCACGCGCCCGTCCTCGTTCTTGTACCAAGAGGAGCAGTCTGAGGAGAACGCCGACTTGGACAACTCCTCCTGCAGGTAGGTCGTAAACTGCTCGAGCACCTCCCGGCCAACCTCGAGCGCCGTCGAATTATGATCGGCAAGGTACCTGACAGCCTGGGAGATGTAGCGGTGCTGAGGTTCGAGCATCGACACGACGGAGTTGTGGTTCAGGTTCGTGTTCGGCCCGTATACCAGGAACAGGTTCGGGAAGTTGTCGACGGTGATACCGAGATAGGCCTCGGGTGCGTTCCCCCACCGCTGGTCCAGACTGATGCCGCCGCGTCCCGTGACACGGGTGGATCCGTGGAAGGCATGGCTCTTGAAGCCGGTCGCGTAGATGATGACGTCGAACTCGTGCTCGGCGCCGTCGGCCGTGCGGATACCGGTCGGGGTGACCTCGGCGATACGTTCTGTCACCAGCTCGACGTTGTCGCGGGTCAGAGCCGGGTAGAACTCGTCACTACGCAGGATGCGCTTGCAGCCGTAGTCGTAGTCAGGCGTGAGCTTGGCGCGCAACTCGGGATCAGTAATCTGCGCCTCCCGGTGCTGGCGGGCCAGTTCCACCCCTTCCTGATTAGCAGCTGTGTGCGCGCGAGTACGCTCGAATCCCGCTTCCCGAAGCTCATGGATGCTCTGGCGGAGTTCCCTGTAGGAATCAGGGTCCGCAAGGAACCGTTCAGTTTCTTCTTCGCTGAAGATGATCTGGTCGCGGGGCAGGATGTAGTTTGCGGAGCGCTGGAAGACGGTCAGTTCCGAAGCGACCTTCGCTACCTCGGGAACGTACTGAACAGCTGTAGCGGCCGACCCGATCGAGGCCACCCGCTTGCCCACGAGGTCAACATCATGACGCCAGTTCGCCGAATGGAAGGCAATGCCCTGGAAGGAGTCTGAACCTGGGAAAGCGGGAACATTAGGCTCGTTGAGCTGTCCCCATGCAGCAACGAGAGACCGAGTCAGGAACCGCTCTCCTCCGGCCGTTCGAACAGCCCAAATGAGCTGCTCTTCATCCCAGGTCGCTTCGGTGACGTTCTGGTTGAGGAGCAGGCGTTCATTGAGCCCGAACTCCTCGCTCAGTGCGTGAAGGTATCCCTGAAGTTCTTCCTGACCGGCGAACATGCGCGACACCTTGAGGTTCAGGAAGTAGCTGAAGCAGTAGATGACAGCCTGTGTGTCACAGGCGGCACCGGGGTAGGTGTTTTCACGCCAGACGCCGCCGACATCGTTGCCGCGTTCGAGGATCAGGAAGTCGTCGACTCCGTCCCGGACAAACTGGGCGCCCTGGCCCAAGCCGCCGAAGCCGGCGCCGATGATGATGGCACTGTAAATGTGATCAGAAGGTGAGGTCATGGCTCTGCTCATTTCTCAGAAGTAGGGGTGGGCAGTGATTAGGGAAAGGTGATGATTTGCCGAAGTGCCTGGCCGCTTTGGAGCGTGTCCATGGCGCTGTTAATGTCCTCGAGTCCGATGGTTGCCGAGACGAGTCCTTCAACAGCGAGGGCTCCGGAGCGCCAGAGTGCCTCGTAGACGGGGATGTCGTGTTCGGGTACCGCCGATCCGAGGTAACTGCCAACGATGGTGCGGGCTTCGGCGGTGAGCGCCAGAGGATCGATGGAGGCGGGCTGCCCGGGTGCCGGCAGTCCGACGGTCACCGTGATTCCTCCCGGTTTCGTGAGGCTGATGGCGGCTTCCAACGCTCGAGGGTGTCCTGCCGCTTCGATGACGGCATCGAATTTCTCCCCGCGGTCCATGGCCTCCTGCGAGGTCATGGCATCCGTTGCTCCCAGGGCTCGTGCGGAGTCGATTTTTGCAGGCAGGGTGTCGATGCCCACGACGTGTTCGACGCCTGTCGCCCGGGCAGTAATGAGAGCCGCCATTCCAACCCCACCCAAGCCGACGATCGCTACCCGGGATGAGGATGAGGGTTTGGCGACATTGAGGATTGCACCACCGCCTGTGAGAAGCGCACAACCCAACAGAGCCGCGATGTGCGCTGGCACATCGGCTCCTACCGGCACGACGGAACGTCGGGAAACAACAGCGTATGAGGCGAAACCTGACACACCGAGGTGATGGTTGATCGGCTCCCCCTTGACGGACAGCCGTCGTGCACCGCCGAGTAGAGTGCCAGCCCCGTTAGAGGCGCTGCCTTGCTCACAAGGCGTCTTGCCGGTGGAATGGCAACCAGGGCATTCCCCGCATCGCGGAAGGAACGTCATCACAACCCGCTGCCCGATGGCCAGGTCGCTAACGCCTTCACCCAGCTCCTCCACGAGGCCTGCAGCCTCGTGGCCCAAAAGCATCGGTACCGGCCTGGGGCGGTTCCCGTTGACGACGGAAAGATCGGAGTGACAAACGCCGGCTGCTTCAATCCGGACGAGGATCTCGCCAGGGCCAGGGCCCTCCAGCTCCAGGTCTTCCACCCGGATCGGGGTGCTGCCCGCATAGGGCATCTCAGCTCCAACGACCTCGAGGACGGCCCCACGAATAGTCCTTGTGGACAAGCTGCCCTGGTCGGCTGTGGTCCCCGTTTTGATCGTCATGATCATCCCCTTGCTAATGAAGTGCCGCTTTCCCCTGCTGGAACCATAGGAAGTCCCGTCATCGATCTCGGGTACGCTACCGGCAGGTCCCAAGCCGAAGAGGAATCGCTCCTCCGGCCACGGGCTTTCCATTGAGCATAGGGAAGAGCTCAGACCCTTTCTTGGTCGGACCATACAACCAGAATCTTTCCGCCGTACTTTTCGTCTAAGAAGTAGGTTGAAACCGGTTCCTGGAGTTGTGGCGACCCGAGTCCGACCTGGGTCCGACCTGGGTCCGACCTGGGTCCGACCGGGACGATCTTCTACTGTTCGCGCCCCAACATGTCGGAAGTACCCATGGCTCAGAGGCAGTACATGTCAGACGAATCCACTCGACCTGCAATATGGAGAGGTTGACCTGCCCAGGGTCTACACGGCAGAGTCTTCAGCTCTAACCCCGAATCTGAGTGGACGTCACCCATCTTTAGACGATAAGTACAAGAGGCTGTGCGCCTTGCATAACGTCAGGGTGCGGAATCCCGGTAGTTTGAGGAACACAGGGCGTCCAAGAACTGGGGGCTCCGGCCACGGCGGCGGCCATGATTCCCGATCGCCTCGGATTTCCCGTCGGGAACGTCCGATGGACCCCGTCGCACTCGAACGTGCTCGCTCTGTCGGGTGACCCCCGGCCATGCGAGCATCATCACAAGACGCGGGATGGCGGATTCCGCCGTACATCGCATTCCTTTCGCGCAGGTTCCCCATTTCCCGCCGCACGACGTACTGCCCGGATTCAGAGAGAAGGTTGCTAGATGACGATGACGGACATGACCCCAGTAGACTCCGGAATCCAGGAGCGCGTGCAGGACGTGCTGGCGAAGACCCCCACCGGTCTGCTGATCAACGGGCAGTGGCGCGCAGCTTCAGACGGTGGGACGTTCAACGTTGAGAACCCCGCCACCGAGGAAATCCTTGCGACGCTCGCATCGGCAACCCGTGAGGATGCCGCGGCCGCTATTGATGCCGCCGCTGAGGCACAGTCCTCCTGGGCCCGCACGCCGGCCCGGACTCGGGCAGAACTGCTGCGACGGTCCTTCGACCTGGTCCAGGAACGCGCTGACGACCTGGCACTTCTGATGACCCTAGAAATGGGCAAACCGCTGGCCGAGGCCGCAGGGGAAGTGAAGTACGGTGGTGAATTTCTGCGGTGGTACTCCGAAGAAGCGGCAAGGGACTACGGCCGCCATATGGAAGCTCCCGAGGGCCACCTTCGCATGCTCGTGTCCAAGAAGCCTGTCGGCCCTTGCTTACTCATCACTCCCTGGAACTTCCCACTGGCTATGGCTACCCGCAAGATAGCTCCAGCTATCGCAGCCGGATGCACCATGGTCCTGAAACCAGCCCGCCTGACACCGCTGACATCCCAGTATTTCGCGCAGCTCATGATTGAAGCAGGAATCCCCGCAGGAGTACTGAACGTTGTCTCCTCTGCCTTAGCGGCAGCCGTGTCCGAACCCATCATGGCTGACCCCCGCCTACGCAAGATCTCCTTTACCGGTTCAACCCCCGTCGGTAAGGCGCTCATGAAGGTTGCGACCGATAATGTGTTGCGCACGTCCATGGAACTCGGCGGAAACGGTCCGCTGATCGTCTTTGAGGATGCCGACCTCGACAAAGCCGTAGCGGGAGCCATGGCTGCGAAAATGCGCAACATGGGTGAGGCGTGCACGGCAGCGAATCGGCTGCTGGTGCACGAAACCATCGCTGATCAGTTCGTAGCCAAGCTGGCAGAGAAAATGAAAGCCCTTACTGTCGGCAACGGCCTCAATCACGGCATCAATGTGGGCCCCATGATTGAGGCGAAGGCCCGCGAATCGCTGGAGGCCTTGGTTCAGGACGCCGTCGACCGAGGTGCCAAGATCGTCGTCGGCGGGTCGCGCATCGATGGCCCCGGCCACTTCTTCGAACCCACCCTGCTCACTAACGTGCCAGCAGAAGCCCGAGTGCTGCGTGAAGAAATTTTCGGGCCGGTGGCACCGGTGGTGACGTTCTCCTCAGAGAATGAAGCAGTCGCTATGGCCAACTCCACCGAATATGGGCTCGCGTCCTACGTCTTCACCGAAAACATCTCCCGAGGATTGCGCATCGGAGACCGCATCGAATTCGGCCTCATGGGCCTCAACGTCGGTGTGATTTCCAACGCCGCAGCCCCCTTCGGCGGCGTCAAGCAATCCGGGCTGGGCCGAGAGGGCGGGGCGGAGGGAATCGCCGAGTACACCACCACCCAATACATCGGCATCGAAAACCCCTGGGATACGCTGCCGGCCGAGACTCCCCAATCCCGCCAGACGCGGGGCAACTGATGCTGATATCCAAGCGCGACACCACGCTGGATGCTGACCTAACGACAGTAGACCCAGGAGACCGGGTTGAAGCGCGGGAACTTCACAGCTCCACATCCATCACCGGCGACGTCGAACTGGTCGTACCGCAGCAGGGCATTTTATGGATACGCCACGGAGCCCTCAGGGAACGGAAGCTCCTCGACGTCGGAACATACCAAGTTCGCAGCCTGTCCCGCACCACTGCCTAATACCGTTCAGCACGAATGGAGAAGGCGTGAGCGGATCGCCGCCCGCCCAGCCCACTCGCTTCGGATAGGAGATTCAACCCCGGCACATTTGCTACCCCACGGAAGCTTCGAAGGAGACTCGGCATGACTAGTTGGCGGATCAGGGACTTCCACTCGGCGGACCTGGACGGGATTCTGCATCTGTGGGAGACCCTCAAGGCAGGCAATGTGGAGCCTGTCTATGCCCTTTCCGAGGTGCTCGCGTCCTGTGAAAAGGACCACGCCGTGGTGGCCGTGCAGGGCGAGCAGGTGGTGGGTGCCGCCGTGGGGCGGGCCGCACACGACCAGGGCTGGATCGTTTTCCTGGCTACTCTTCCCGAGTTCCGTGGCCGTGGTATCGGCACCTTGCTGCTGGCGGCGGTCGAGAACCGCATGGCCCCCCATGGGCTGAACAAGCTCTCGGCGCTGATGCCGGACGCGGAAACCAGGGTGGAAGCGTTCCTGGGCCGCGGCTTCGCGCTAAAGAAGAACCTGCGTTACTTCGAGCGCACGATCCCTGTGCAACGCCAGGAGCTCGGAGCGCTCGGCCAGCTCGGCGGGCGTGTCCTCGCCCGCGACCTCTGGGAGAATGTCGCCGGGATGCGCAAGGAGAAGGAACTGCTGGAACGCCGGCTGGTCCTTCCCCTTGCCGAAGCAGATCTGGCCGATGAATTCGGCGTAGTACCGCCGCGCGCAGTGGTCCTCTTCGGCCCGCCTGGCACCGGCAAGACCACCTTCGCCAAAGCGATCGCCTCCCGACTGGAGTGGCCCTTCGTGGAAGTGTTCCCCTCCCGCCTAGCAGCCGATCCCCAGGGACTGGCCGGGGCCCTGCGCGAGACCTTTTTGGAGATCACCGAGCTGGAACACGCTGTGGTGTTCATCGACGAAGTGGAGGAAATAGCTTCACGCCGGTCCGGCGAGCCACCCTCACCTCTGCAAGGTGTCACGAACGAACTCCTCAAGATCATCCCAGCCTTCCGCGAGCAACCCGGAAGGCTGTTGGTCTGCGCCACCAACTTCATCCGCGCCCTGGATACGGCGTTCCTACGGCACGGCCGGTTCGACTACGTCATCCCCATCGGCTTGCCCGACCGGCAGGCTCGAGAGGCCATGTGGCAACGGTTCATCCCCGCACCGGTAGTGGACGCCGTGGACGTGGCACTGCTCGTGGAACGCACACACGGTTTTTCCCCCGCGGACATCGAGTATGCCGCCCGGAATGCCTCACAGCGCGCTCTTGAAAAGGCCGTGTATGACGACGGCGGACTGGCCTCCGGACGCGCACTATCTATCCACGAGGCAGTCCGGAAAGGACCGGCCACACAGGATTACCTGGAAGCCATTGGGGAGACCCGAACAACCGTCAGCGATGAGGTTCACCAAGACTTCCTCGAGGACATCGAAACCCTCGGACGCATATAGAGGGTGCTGTGAGGGTGGCGCAACCTTCCTCAATAAGGTCAAGGATTTGACGGTCCGACCGGTTGGACGAGGTGAATGCGGGGTTGGAGCCCGAAGGACAGAGCTCAAAGCCGTCCACCTGTGGGTGAGCCGCCCGCCAGTCACTCAGTCCCGACGCGCGTGGACATAATCGAAGGTTATCGGCGATTTCACGAGCCAGGCGTCTGTCTGGAGGGCCACCGGCCACCGGCCAACGAGTCGCTCGAGGCCCAGCGCAGCAGCACCACACAGACCTCCATCAGCGACGTTGAGGATAGCGACACCGCCGAACGCTTCGACCTGCCCGGCGCCATCCTCGAAGACGAGCTCCTGGTGCAGGTCGCCACCGTCCAAAAGGACGATTTCACCTGCATGTCATGCTTCCCCGTGCACCACTAAACCCGGCTCGGACAGGAGAAGAACGGCGACAAATACTGCGCCGAATGCAAAGGCTGACAGCCGACCAGTTGGAGCGTCGCCACTCGATACCAGAAACCACCCGATCATCCGCCATCGCACACACTTCTTTTCCCCGACAGGACAGCCGAAAAGCTATCTTGGGCCGAGGCTTCGCGCTGAAGAAGAACTTGCGTTATTTCGAGCGCACCACCCCCGTGCAGCGCCAGGAACTCGGAGCGCTTGGGCAGCTCGGCGGTCGAATTCTGGCCCGCGACCTCTGGGAGAACGTCGCCGGTATGCGCAACGAGAAGGAACTGCTGGAACGCCGCCTGGTACTTCCCCTTGCTGAGGCAGATCTGGCGGATGAAGTTGGCGTGGTGCCGCCGCGCGAAGTGGTCCTCGTCGGCCCACCAGGCACCGGCGAGACCACATTCGCCAAAGCAATCGCTTCCCGACTGGAGTGGCCTTTCGTGGAGATGTTCCCCTCCCGCTTGGCACCCGACCCGCAAGGATTGCCAGGGGCACTGCGCGAGACCTTCGTGGAGATTGCCGAACTAGAGCATGCCGTGGAGTTCATTGACGAGGTGGAGGAGATTGCCTCGCACCGGTTATCGACCCGAGCTTATGGAGCCGGCAGGCCTCAGGGTCATAAAAGTAGGGTGGGTCATGTAGAGGTCCTCTGACCGGGACGACCAGTGCGCACTTTCATTCTCCATAAAACCTCGACCCCTCATCTGCCGATCGCGTATTGAACGCCGACGACTAGACCCTCTTTCGTGTAGAACCCTTTCGACTCAAATGGCTGTTAGGTCTTCTCTATGAAAGATGGGTTGCAGTGTCAACGGGAGGTTGCTTGTTCTGCCCCCAACTGGCGAGGAAAGGTAGTTTTCGGGTTGTCGGGGAGTCGGGTTGTGCCGTATAGACCACAAGGACTTGATCGACGGCTCGTGGTGATGTGACTGTCTCGATGTCGAAGGACAGTTCTCCGACCACGGGGTGCAGGACTCGTTTTGCTGCCGAGGTGTAGTCCTGCACGCTGTGGTCCTCCCACCACCGCGCTGCATTCGCGTCCCGTGTTGTCAATTCGTCGATCAGGGCGATAAGTCGTTCGTCGGCGGGGTGGCGGCCCAGTTCTCCACGGAGAGCGGCGATCGACGTCGCAGCGTATTGCGCCCAGTTCACGATGCGTTCCCGGGCGAGGGGGTCGAAGAACATGAACCTTGCCAGGGATGTCGACGGTTGGAGGCCTTCCAGGACTGCGGTGAGAAGCGTGTTGGTTGCCAGTACCTCTCCGCGGCGTCCCAGGACGAGGGCCGGCGCATGGTCCAGCGTCGTCATTAGTCTCAGTAGTCCTGGGTCGGCTTGCTGCAGGGCCACGGACACGGTTCGTGACTGGTTGGAAGGGTTGGCCAAAGCGAAGAGGTGCTTTCGTTCCACGTCATTCAGGCGCAGAGCTCGGGCCAACGCCTCGAGGACGCTGGTGGAGACGTTGGGCTGGCGTCCCTGCTCGAGGCGGCTGTAGTAGTCCGAACTCATGCCTGCCAGCACCGCGAGTTCCTCTTTGCGCAGGCCCGGTACCCGGCGTGGTCCGGGAAAGGCCTCGATACCGGCCGCAGTCGGGGTGAGGGCGTCTCGACGAGAGCGCAGGAATGCTCCGAGCTGTGTCCGATCGGCGATCATTTCCTCACTGTAGATCTCCTGGGCTGCCTGAACGTGGTCCTGCCATGCCCAGGTTGAGCGGGGTCTGGTCCGGGCGATCCGCTCGATCTACAACTGAAGGTATGACAACAAACACCACACCCACCACAGCGACTCCCCTCGACGGGCGAACTGCTCTTGTCACTGGTTCCACCAGCGGCATCGGAGCTGCCATCGCCGACACTCTGGCCGCAGCCGGTGCCCACGTCGTGGTGAGCGGACGCGACCGAACCCGAGGAGCGGAGGTCGCGGCTCGCATCAAGGAAAATGGTGGCCGCGCGGATTTCCTTCTGGTCGACCTGTCGGGTTCTTATGCAGAGATCCGGCACTTCGCGACGGAGGCCACAGCTTTGCTGGGAGGACGTATTGATATCCTCGTCAATAACGCGGGAATCTATCCTGCGACATCGACTGCTGACCTCGCTGATGACGACCTCGACGCAATGCTCGCGGTCAACATCCGGGCTCCTCACGTCCTGGCCGCTTCCATCCTTCCCGCCATGGCAGATACCGGTGGTGGTGTCGTAATCAATGTCGGTTCGTGGATGGCATCGGTAGGTAACCCCTTCGCCGCCCTGTACACGGCGACCAAAGCAGCCACCGAACAACTCACCAGATCCTGGGCCGCCGAGTTTGGCCCACACGGCGTCCGCATCAATACGGTCTCCCCGGGCGCGACTCTCACCCCGGGGAACGAAGCGGCCCGCGCGGTCCTCGACGCGATGACTGCCACGACTCCAGCTGGCGTGGTCGTCCAGCCGCAGGATGTAGCACAGGGCGTACTGTTCCTGGCATCTGATACCTCACGGATGATGCATGGAAGCATCCTCGCCATCGACGGCGGTATCTCCTCGACCCGTCCCGCATGACGTCGGCCCTGCCATGAACAGCGACAACCCACCCGACTACTTCTGAGACAGGGCACCCACCCATGATTACCATCTACTCCCCTTTCACTGCAGTGAGTACCGCCAACGACGTCCTTGAGGGCATCGACCTCACTGGCAAGAGAGCGATCGTCACCGGTGCTTCCTCCGGCATCGGCGTCGAGACCGCCCGTGCCCTCACACATGCCGGCGCCGACGTGACCCTCGCTGTCCGCGACCTTGACGCAGGGCACCGTGTTGCCGCGGACATCACCGGCACCCAGCCCGGCGCGATCGTCCATGTCTCATGGCTCGATCTCGCCAACATCGACTCGGTCGACCGCTTCGCGGACACCTGGTCGGACCCATTGCACCTGTTGATTAACAACGCGGGCATCATGATGACCCCGGAGCTGCGGACACCTCATGGTTGGGAATTGCAGTTCGCCACCAACCACCTCGGGCACTTCGCTCTCGCACACCGACTGCACAGTGCACTGGCAGCAGCAGGTGATGCCAGGATTGTGTCGTTGAGTTCCAGTGGGCACGGCATGTCCGACATCGTGTACGACGACTTGTTCTTCGATCGAAGGCCCTACGACGCAGGGCATGCTTACGGGCAGTCAAAGACGGCGAACGTCCTCTTCGCCGTCGAAGCCACCCGGCGGTGGGCTGACGACGGAATCATCGCCAACGCCGTCATGCCCGGCGGGATCTGGACCAACCTGCAACGCCACTGGAATCCTGACACCCTGGCCGCCGTCAAACGACAGGCCGCTACCGCCGGCTTCACGGCGAAAACACCGGAACAGGGAGCAGCAACGTCGGTCTTCGCAGCCGTCTCCCCGCTGCTCGATGGAATTGGAGGTAAATATCTCGAGGACTGCACAGAGGCCGCCGTCGTACCAGAAATCATCAACGGAACCCACGGTGTCCGCGCCTACGCCCTAGACTCCTATAACGCCACCCGGCTCTGGGACACATCCCTCGAACTACTCAACCAACACGCGCACAACCCCGTTACCTGACCGTAAAAGGATCATCAACAACCCATACCGATACGTTGTCTCCTCACGACCAGGACCAGGACCAAGGGTTGACCACTTCTTCCCGATCAAATGGTCGCTCGTACACCCTTCGGGCGACCATCTGGTATCCGTCAGGTTGAGGTGGTTTCGCCATAGACCTCACTAGTAGGCAAGCGCTCATGCCGCTGTGAAGTCTAATGACATCACATTCCGGCCCTATCTACCCTCTTACTCGTGAAAAGCCCCTCAGGAGTCCGTGAAGGGATGCGTTACCGGACGACTCTGCGGTTATCGCAGAGCTGCGATCCCGGCAAGTATCAGGTCGACGCCTGCGCGGAATTGCTCGCGATCGTCGTGCTCCGAGAGCATCTTTGCGATCCGCGCCAGAAAAGGGTACTCGTCTGCAGCAACCGTAGTGGCCCACTGGGCGGCGACCGCGCCGAGAAAAGCAGAGCGGTCCGCGTCAGGACCCGTGAGACGGGCGCCCGCTGCATACTGCCCCGCGACACCAAGGATGTGATGCACGAGCGCCGAGGTTGCGTCGAACTGGAACCCTTCCGGGACGTCGAGTGCCTCAAGTGACACACCGACACGGTTGAAGATCCGTAGGACTGCGGGTTGCCATGGTTCCGCGGCGAGTTGGGCACCGACCCATGGGTGAGCATCGATGGCGTCGAACACATCGAGCATCACGGCCCGGATCGCTTGCTCGGGCTCCACTTCGTCGTCACCGTGGTGCAGCGCGCCCGCGATGACCTCATCGGTAACAGCAGTCAGCAGTTCGCTCTTGCTCGCGACATGGTGATAGATCGCCCCGGCACCGGTGGACAAGTGAGCAGAAAGAGCGCGGAAGGTCAGCGCACGCTCCCCGGCCGCGTCGAGGATCTCGACGGACGCCTGGACGATCACGTCCCTGGTCAGCGGATTAGTGCGCCGATCGGCGCGCGGCTTGTCCTTCATCCCTACACCTTGACACATGTGGAATGCCGTTCCACACTTGCTTTGGAACGTCGTTCCATCACTTCGTCATCCGACCGGCCAAACTCCACGGGAAAAAGGACCTTCATGCTCAACACGAACCAGCCCGGTACCGTTCTCAGGTTCCAGGCCAAACCGGGGAAGGGTGACCGCCTGTTCGAACTGACGAACGACCTGCACTTCACCGGTGACCCGGACGGGCCCACCGACTGGGTCCTCTGCCGCACCGATGATGATCCGGACACGTTGTGGGCCTTCGAGTTCTACAGGGACGATGCGTCTTTTGAGCGCCATTTCTCCAACCCCGTGATCGATGCGAACCACGACGAGGTCATCGACCTGCTCGCCGCACCGCCGATGCGAGTCATCGTCCGTCCCGCCTTCTCCAGTTTCTCCAGCTGAACAACCAGCGGACAACGGACGCGCAGACCAGCTCGGCAGCTGGCCTTAGGAAAGGCATTCGCCACCGAAATTGCGTTTCCTCCCGGGCTCTTGCACGTCCGGCAGGCTCGCTGGCAGCGTTGTTTAGGGACTGTCACCCACCTGCGCAGCAGATCCCTGGGCAGAGTCTTAGCTTGGCTGACGACTATCTGGTTGTGCGTTCATGAAGTTTGTAGTCATGCAGATGTTCGGGGGATCTGCTTGGAGAACTCCTTCTTGAAAAGAACTTCCTCGCCGTTGTGCGTGATCACCGTATGGTGCAGTAGGTAGCGGTCCGGCGTTGCCGTCACCGTAGCGCAGGTCCAATCCGTATCTTCCAATCATCGCGTTCCATGCTGATCTTCCACTGCGAATGGGCTGCTGCGGACATCGGGGCGTCCTCCTGGATCCGGTATGTCTCCACAGCTTCCTCTCCGTAACGCAGCCCGTCAGGGTAGATCTGGTTACCGCCGAAATTCGGGTCGGCGATGAGCGTCCAGGTGTCGTCTTCGAAGTATGCGGCGGTGCCAGGGTGTATGGAACATCAGAATGGTGGGACATGTACGTCAGGCCAAACGGTCGGCTTCGGTCGATGGGTGAGGACTCCGCCCGTTTTCCGGAAAGCAGATCCTCCCGCTGAAGGGTCAGGTAAAATAGGGATCCTCAGCCCTTTGAGCGTGGAGACTGCTTGCTCAACTACCGGTTTTTGTAGCTGGCTCGTGGGCTCCAACGTCGATGACCGTCGCGTAGGTCGCGGTGAATCCCGCTGCGGAGATCTGCACCCGTATCTCGCCTGTCGTGGTGGCGCGCACGATAGCTAGAGCGTGGCCGTCGAAAGTCTGCGTAGTCATCCCGTTGTAGAGCGTCGCTGTTTTCGGATTTGCGCTCCCCAGCGCCTGTAGAACGCCTGCACCAGATACGGAGACGTTGACGTCGGTGTCATTTTGAACGAGCACTGTTCCGGCCTCGTCGAGGATTTCAATGTCGAGGAAGACGAGGGAACCTGGCACGACGGTCTCGTGTGCCGGGTCTATGGTTGCCAGGATTGTTGGTGAGCTGACAGCTGAATTAAGGGAATGCCGGCCCTGCTCGGAATCACCGGTGTAGGCGACTGCTGTGAGTTCGCCTGGTTCGTAGGGAACGGTGAATGCCGTCCGGTAGCGCTGGTCCGGTCCGGAACACTTCCTGTCGATGACGCGGCCATTGAGTAGGAGTTCGACTTCGGCCGCATGGCTGTACACCTCGACGACGAGTTCGCTTCCCGTATCAACGTTCCAGGCCCAGCTTGACACGTTATCGGTCCAGGCCCACGCGCTGGGGAACGGCCCTGTTGCAGTGTTACCGGGCCTTAGAACGGCTATGTAGGGTGCGATACGGCGCCCGAAAACAATCTCCCGGTAGTAGGAGGCGGGCCGGCGATGACCGGTAATGTCGATGTCGCCGCACCATGCAGCGATCCAGGGGTACGACGCTGAGAGACCGTCGTCGGACACAGGCGCGGAGCGACCGATGCCGACTTCTCCCAGGTAGTCCCAGCCAGTCCAGGTGAAGTCGCCCAGGACCTGAGGGAGCTTTTTGACCAGTGCCCAGTTACGGTCGATGTTCCATGGGTACGTTTCTGTCCCGATGATGAGGCGGTTGGGGAATTGCTTTGCGTCTTGTTCATAGCGGACATCGAGATAGTTGAGGCCTGCGATGTCGAGCAGTCCGAAGCTTTCCTCGGTCTTTTGCGTGACGAGATCAGAACTGCCGATTGCGTTGAAGTAGTCATTGGCGGTCGTCATGATCGTGTTGATCCCCATGGCTTCTAGTGCACCTCCGGGGCCGTGTTCGGTCGAGAGCTGCTTCAGGTCGCTCATCACGGCGAGAAGGCCGTTCACCCCATTAGTGATGTAGCGGGTGGGATCCAGGCGACGCAGTTCTTCGGCAAGGTGTCGACCAGTGATGCCGCCAGCTGGAGAACCCGTCTCGGGTATCTCGTTACCGATGCAGTACATGATGACGCTGGGATGGTTGCGGTCCTTTTCGACCATGGACAACAGGTCTGCCTGCCACCAGGTCGGGAATGCCAGACCGTAGTCAAACCCGGACTTGGTGGATGTCCACATATCAAACGTTTCATCCATGACATACATGCCGATCCGATCGCAGGCTTCCAGAAGAGCCGTGCTGATGGGGTTATGGGCTGATCTAATGGCATTGAATCCTGCCTCCTTCAGGATGCGTACGCGCCGCTCGTCGGCGTCCGTGAAAGTTGCTGATCCGAGGATCCCGTTGTCGTGATGCAGGCATGTGCCACGAAGTTCGACCGTCGTTCCGTTGATGCGTAGCCCGTGGATGGGATCGAGTTGCAGCGTGCGGATCCCGAAATGCTGATGAACTTCGTCGAGAACGGGTCCATCGTGCGCTCGAACGACCACCGTGGCGGTGTAGAGCTGTGGTGTCTCGGCGCTCCATGGATTTGGGTTTTGGACGTACAGGCGTTGGCGGGAGGTTGCCGGTTGCCCTGGTGCTGCGGTTGTTGGTACTGAGCCGGAGGCGACAATCGTTCGGTCGTCGGCCATGATCGTGACGTCGATATGGGCCGTAGCGAGGCGGGAGGAGAGGGTAGCGACTGTTGCCGATACCTCGATTACGGCAAGGCTCGGCTCCATGTCGAGCGTTGTGATGGTGAGGCCATTCGGCACGATGTGGACTTGATCGCCTTGTAGGAGCCACACGTTCCGGTAGATTCCGGCGCCGGTGTACCACCGGGAGTCCTCGTGGGCGCGGGCTTCGACGAGTATCTCGTTGTCAGCATCAAATTTCAGGTACGGGGTCATGTCGATGGTGAATGCTGCATACCCTGAGGGGCGCTGACCGGCGAAGGCGCCATTGATGTAAACCATGGCATCGCGGTACACCCCCTCGAATTCCAGCAGGAGTCGCTGATTGCGTGCCTCGTCGGGCAGTGTGAGTGAGCGCCGGTACTGCACGGTGGCGCTGGGGAAGAACGCGTTTGCCGGCCGCCCCTCGACGGTGCGGTCCCGTCCGATGAGAGCGTCGTGCGGCAGGGTGACATCTTCATAAACCGCAGCCGGCGAGGAGACTTCATCGAACGGGTTGATCTTCTCGCGCATCTGCCAGCCGCTGTTGAATGACGTTTTCTTCATCGCGTTCTCCTACCTTCGGGGTGAGTCACCGTAATGGTGGTCTTGGGATCAGTGCCAGCTTCGTGCAGGACCGTGGAAACCAGGTGAATGAGCCTTGCGGACGGTAGGGGCGACGGTGGGTGAGGGCTTTGCCCACCCGCCCGGTAGGCAAGATCTTCTGTTCCGACGAGGTTTAGGGGTATGAGGGCCTTCGCATTTCGAGCGTGCAGGTCGTCTGTCCGGCGAGGATCCTTGCGTAGCTGTGTTTGGGTGGTCTGGGTGCGATGGAACCTGAGTTCAGGTGCTGCTGGCAGTGACAAGGGTCGCTCGACGTCCAGAACTTACTGTCGGCTGAGTGATAGCTTTGTGTTCCTCGACGAGGATCTTTACGAGGTTTGACACCGTGGCTTGTGACAGTCCTGTACGTTTGGCAAGTTCGCGTTGTGTGGCCGGTCCGTTATCGTGCAGGTCACTGGCGAGCGTTTGTAGATTGCGTGCCCTGAGGGCTTGCTGCGACCCTGACCCGTACCGGTGGTCATCTGTCTGTCGGGAATAAGTGGGACGAGTAACGGTCATCATTGTCCCTAAGTAATGGCAGCAGGCACTGATACGCCGACCGCACCGACAGAGGACTCAGTGGGCGTCGTACGTGCGGCAGCTGTGGCAGGTGCCGTGATGGGTACAGTTCCGTTACGACGCCGGGGACCGTCGAGTTGGCGGAGGAATGCATTGGATTCCGCTTGGCGTGGGTAATCCGCAGGTGTTTTGACGCATTCAGGGCACCAATGTCCACCGGTGAGGATCAGGCGCGGGCTTCCCTGAAAGGTGTGACCCTCATGGCATGCCCACTGCAGGGGTGTGCTGGTGTCGCCGGTGATGAAGGTTTGGGCCACCAGTGTCCCGCCTCGGAAGTTTGCAGCCCCGCGAAGGTCTTCTACCGACCATGTGGCCGGTGGTTTTGTTTCGTCGTACCCGTGGTCCAGGTAGGTGGGGGTGCGGTCGGGGTGTGGAGGCCAGAAGGTGTCCCACCCGCCGATAGCTTCCCAGTCAGCGCGTGAGCCGAAGTACGCGTTGATACGGTCCTCATCATTACCCTTGATCCAAGCCATGGTCCCGCGGGGGTGCAGGGTGATCGGCTTCATGATGTAGTTTTTCACGAGCCACGCAGGAACCCGGCCGGCCAGCCGGGTTGTGATGGAGGCCGTCCGGATCTCGCGCTGAAGAGCTGTTGCGAAGGAGTCCTTACGGAAGGGGACAAGCTTTTCGAGGATGTCTGAGTCGGTGTACCACTGTCCGTGGAAGTTTTTGGTGGCGAACCAATTCCGTTCGAACCATTTGCGGGGGTCCCCGACACCGAGCTCACCCATGAGGGCAATCTGTAGCTCCCAGTTCGTCAGGCGCCAGTCCTCTCCCCCACCAATGTTGTAGATGCGGTTCCAGAACTCCTCGGGGACGTCGTCCTCGCAGATGTTCGCCAGGAGCCGGACGGCATCGTCGACGGACACCCATTCCATGACCCCGTCCAGCGGGGTGTGAGTCATGATCGCGTCGCGGATGGACAGAAGACCGCCGTGAAAGATACCGGTCTGACGTAGCCACGCCCACCGCGGGAGCCCCGAATCGACGAGTTCGCGTTCAGCGATGATCTTGCTCTGCCCGTACTCGTCGTACTGGGCTACCCGGATCGGATCGCCGATCCGTCCCCAGTGGTGCGGGGGGTTTCGGTCCCCCGTTTCGGCGATCGAGCCGATCATGACGACCGAAACGGTGTCAGGCTGGGGTTGGGCTTTCACGGCCCGGATGATGTTGCGTGCCCCGCCGACATTGACTCGATGCGTGAGCTCGGGGTTGTCGTCAGCCAGTGGTGAGACGACGGCACCTGTGTGCAGGATGTAATCGGCGCCCTCTACGCACTGAGCAACAGTGCTGTAGTCAGTGAGGTCCCCGAAGACGACCGTGAGATTGTCCATGTCTTCGAATTCGCGGATCGCCTCAATGTCCTTCGGGGTTGGCAGCACCAGGGCGACGATGTCGAACCGGTCGCTTCGTTCCCTGAATTCGCGGAGAATGACTTTCCCCCAGTTACCGGTCGCCCCGGTGAGAAACACCTTCTTACTTACAGGGGTACGCCCCCGGACCCGGTGTTCACCGGCCGAGCTGATCATGATGCTGTTTCCAACTGGTCGGACTTTGGGGCGCGGCTGAGCTCCATCAACTGCTCGAGCATTTCGGCCGGGAACGCTCCATTGGTGAAGGCCAGGAACTGTTTCATCGGCATGGATTCGACCATCTTCAGGCCCTCTGGGTTATCCGCTGCCTGCGCGGCCTGGTCCTCCGACATGCCAGCAGTGAGACCCTGCATGAGAGCCGGACCCACCACGTCGTGCGCGAACCAGTCACCGACCGTGGATTGCATCGTCAGCTCACGCACGACCGTGTCACCGGAGAGGGTGATCTGCTGTTCGGCGACGATCTTGGAGACGGTTTCCCCGATCTGGATCGTGTACTGGCCAGCGGGCACGACCCACCGGTCATGTTCGATGTCCCAGTAGGCAAAAGCCCGTCGGTCCAGGGGCAGGTCCACGGTCGATGTTTCCTCAGGCGCCAGGTTGACCTTTGCGAATGCGCGCAGCTCCCTGGCCGGGCGACGGACGGGACCGGTCTCGGTGGCGACGTACAGTTGGATCACGTGCTTGCCGGCCACGGAACCGGTGTTCGTCACGGTGACACGGGCGACCGCGGTGTCCTCGCCCGTGACGTCGACCTGGACGGACTCCGTGCGGAAAGTCGTGTAGCTCAGCCCGTGACCGAAGGGGTACCGGACCGGCATCTGCGCGGTCTCGTAGTACCGGTATCCGACCAGGACGCCCTCGCCGTAACGCACGTGGCCCTGCTCACCGGGGAAGTTCATCCAGCTCGGGTTGTCCTGTACTTGCAGGGGAATGGTTTCAGCCAGGTGCCCGGACGGGTTGACGGCACCGAAGAGAACGTCGGCGATTGCGGCTCCGCCGGCCTGCCCGAGGAGCCATCCCTCCAAAATACCGTCGACGTCGTCGTGCCAACCCTCGAGGGTGACTGCGCCTCCGTTCGACAGGACGACGACGGTACGGGTACCCGTCGCGGCGATGTCGCGGATGAGCTTCTGCTGATCCTGCGACAGCTCCATCGTCTCCCGGTCGAACCCTTCGGATTCCTCCGAGTCCTTCAGACCGGCGAAGACGACAGCGACGTCAGCCGCACCGGCAGCTTTGACGGCGTCGATGTGCAGCAGTTCCGGTTCGTCCACCGACGTGACCAGAGTGAATCCGGGTGAGTAGCTGACGCTTGCGCCACTACTGGCCGCCGTATCGCTGATGGCCTGCAGGGCGGAGTCCAGGCGGGTCGGATTGATGTGCGAGCTGCCGCCACCCTGGTAACGGGGCGTATCGGCGAAGGCTCCTACCACGGCTACGCTCTGCCCCTTTTTCAACGGCAGGATGTCGTTGTCGTTCTTGAGGAGCACGATGCTGTCAGCTGCGAGTCGTCGGGCTAGATCGTGGTGCTCATCAACGTCGAATGCTTTTCCCTCATCGTGAGGCAGCTTCGTCAGTTCAAGGATCCGCGCCGCCGAGGCGTCCACGAGTGCTTCATCGAGGGAGCCGTCGGCAACCGCTGTGACAATCTGGTTGTCGGTGGCACCGCCACTGCCCGGCATCTCCAGGTCCATACCGGCTGCGACTCCGTCGACCCTGTCGCTGACCGCACCCCAATCGGATACGACCGCACCCTGGAAACCCCACTGCCCGCGCAGGACTTCGGTGAGAAGCCACTTGTTCTGGGAGGCGTAGATGCCGTTGACCTTGTTGTAGGAGCACATGACGGTCGCCGGGGAAGCCTCGGTGACGACACGCTCGAATGCGGGCAGGTAAATCTCGCGCAGGGTGCGTTCGTCGACGTCGGCACTGATGCGCATCCGTTCGTGTTCCTGGTTGTTGGCAGCGAAGTGCTTCACCGAAGCCCCTGGGCCTTCGTTCTGCAACCCGTTGACGTGCGCGGCCCCCAGAACGCCCGAAATGAGGGGATCTTCGGAGTAGTACTCGAAGTTCCTTCCACACAGGGGCGAGCGTTTGATGTTTACTCCCGGCCCCAGCACGACGGAAACAGCGAAGGACCGAGCCTCACGGCCGATAGCAGCCCCAACCTGGCGGGCGATGTCAGGGTCCCAGCTCGAACCCACGGCAACCGCCGGCGGGAAGCATGTGGAGGGAAGACTGTCATTGATGCCCAGATGGTCCGCGTCTCCGGCCTGACGGCGAATCCCGTGCGGCCCGTCGGTTAGGACGATCGCCGGGATGCCGTGCTCGGGCACATCCTGGCTACTCCAGAAATCCCGGCCCGAGAGCAGGGACGCCTTCTGTTCTAGGGTCAAATCTGAGACGACAGCCGCGGTAGCAGAAGTGTCAGTGGCGATCTGGTTGTCGGCGGTGTTCTCGGTCATCAGTGACTTCCTTCTAGTGCCCCGGAGGTGAGGGCGTCCGCTAGGGTGGCGCGCAAAGTGGTGGGGATATTCGGGACATGGAGTTCGAGCGTGCCCACCAAGTCATTGACTGTGATGTTTGCTCCGTCCGCTGACTGTCCGTCGAGCGGAATCCCCGGAACGACCGCGGCTAAAGCGGTGGTGAGGGCCCGCCACGCTTCGGGATCAGCTGCGATGGTGCCAAGGCTTGAGTCCAGGTTGTACACGGGCCGCTGACCGAAGCCTGCGGGCAGGTCATAGGTCCATGTGTGCTGGCCTGCGGGAACCTCCAGCGCTGGTTCCTCACTCAAGGGCAACTCAACCCGGGCAGTCACTCCGGCAGGGAGGTCGATGATGAGGTTGATAGCGCCGTCACTGATCCGCCAGTCCACGCTGATGGGTCCGTGATCGGTATCAAGCGATGTGGAGGCGTGGGTGAGACCTCCGCCGGGCTTCGGCGCGATGAGTACCTTCTGGTACCCGGCCTCAAGGGCGGATAACCCGCCGACGACCCGGTGCATCCAGTCCGCGACAGCACCGAGGGCATAGTGATTCAGCGACGTCATGCCGGAGGGGTTGATCGTGCCGTCCGGGCGCACCGAATCCCAGCGCTCCCAGATCGTCGTCGCCCCCATCGTCACGGGATACAGGAACGACGGGCATTCGGTCTGCATGAGCAGCCGGTAGGCGGTATCGAGCTGACCGGTGCTGGTGAGCGCGTCGGTGACCAGCGGGGTGCCGGCGAACCCGGTGGAGATTTTGTAGCCGGCGGCTGTAGTAAGAGCAGCCAGCCGTTCCCCTGCCCGCTGCTTCTGGTCGCCGTCGAGGATCCCGAAGGAGATCGCCAAGGCGTAGGCGGTCGCTGACTCATTGACGATCCGGCCGGCGCCGCTGACGTATTCGTGCTGGAAGGCAGCACGGACCCTCGCGTTGAGGTCACGGAAGCGGGCTGCGTCCTCGGCGTGTCCGAGCAGGTCAGCTGTGTCAGCCATTTCACGGGTGGTTTTGCAGAAGTATGCGGAGGCGACCAGGTGGCTGTCGGTCTTGCCGCCGGACGGGTTGTCCATCGGTGCGTCCGGGTCCAGCCAGTCACCGAACTGGTAGCCGCTTCCCCACAGCCCGGTTTCATCCAGGCGTGACTCGACGTCAGTGATGAAGGTTCTCATGGCGTTGTAGTTCGTGCGAAGGATCTCCAGATCCCCGTACTGCTGGTACATGGTCCAGGGCAGACTAACGATGACATCTCCCCACAGGGCGGTCGGGGTGACCGGGGAGTTCAACACGTCGGGGATGACGAAGGGAACACCGCCGAGCTCGGTCTGTTCGAGGCGGACGTCCTCGAGCCAGGACCCGAGCATGCCGCGCACGTCGTAGAGAAAGCTTGCGGTAGGGCAAAAGGCGTTGATGTCCCCGGTCCAGCCGAGACGTTCGTCGCGCTGCGGGCAGTCCGTGGGGACGCCAACGAAGTTATCGCGCATGGACCAGACGACGTTGGAGTGCAGCTGGTTGATCAGCTCGTCCGATGTGCTGAACCAGCCGGTGCGTCGCATGTCGCTGTGCACGACGACACCGGTCACCGCATCCTGGGTGAGGGTGCCTGGATATCCGTTGATTTCTGCATAGCGGAAGCCGTGGAAAGTGAACCGGGGCTCCCAGGTTTCAGTGCCCGTGCCGGCAAGGGTGTAACTGTCGGTGGCTTTCGCCGTGCGGATCGTTTCGGTGTCGATCTCCCCGTCGATCATGACCTCCGCATGCCGGAGCGTGATGACGGTACCGGCGTCCCCTTCAGCGCTCAACCGCACCCAGCCGGAGATGTTTTGGCCGAAGTCAACGACGGTCTTCCCCGAGGGTGTCGTGATGATCTCAGCCGGGCGTAGTTCCTCGGTGCGGGCGATCGGTGGGCCAACAGGGTCGACCAGGGCCGCGGTGTCCCAGGTGAAGGCGACGGCTGCCTGCCAATCAGTGTCGTCAAAATCCGGGGTATCCCATCCCGTTGGCTCCAGGCGCGCATCGAAGTGCTCGCCGTCGTACAGGCTGTTACCGCGTACTCCCCCGGTGCCGACCCTGAACTGCTCATCGGTTGCGATGGTTTCGGTCCGGTCGCCGTAGTCGAGGTCGAGCTGCATCAGCAGGGCCGGCTTGTCGGAGTAGTGGTTGCGTTTGCCGTGGAAGCCAAGAGTCCCCAGCGCCCACCCCTCACCGACGACAGCCCCGACCGTGTTGGTGCCTTCAATGAGAAGAGCAGTGATGTCGTGGGTGCTGACGTTGAGCCGGTGCCGGTAGGACGTCCACCCAGGTGCCAGTACCTCCGTGCCGACTCGTGTCCCGTTCAGGTGCGGATCCACGACTCCAATAGCGGTGACGCGGAGTGTCGCCCGTTGGAGGCCGGATGAGACCTGGAAGTCGCGGCGGAAGTACGGGGCGGGGTCGCCGTCCTGGTCTCCAACGCGGAACGGGGCGGTAATGAAGGAGGTGTTTTTCACGGGTGTGGCGCCCGCGGAGTACTGGCTGGTCACGGTGGTGGCCTTTCTCAGGAGTTCTCTAGCGGACGGACTTGACGCGCAGTGCTGCCAGCCCGCCGAGGATGGTGCACGCGCCGGCGATGATGAACAGCAAGGTGTAATTCTTGTCCCCTCCGGCGCTAACGCCGACCGCGAGGAACAGGGGTGCGATGAGCGGTGCGACAGCCTGAGGGATGGACGTAGCGAAGCTCGTGATGCCCATGAACCGGCCTGCATTGGTGTCACGCTCGGGCAGGACGTCCAGTAGCAGGGCCTGGTCGACGGCCGCGAAGATACCGATGCCCAGCGATGTCAGAACTGAACCTGCGATCAGCATGGGCAATCCTGGAGCCAGGGCCATGGTGAGGGCGCCGGCGGCGAAGATGATGCCGGAAGCGGCGACGAACATGCGGCGGCGCTTGAGCCGGTCGGAGAGGAATCCGCCACCGATAGCACCAAGGGTGGTGGCCGCGATGCCGCCTAGGGAGAGGGTGGCGATGATTCCGGCGACCTCCTGGACGGTGATGCCGAGCTTTGCTGCGATGAAGAACGCGGTGAATGTCGTATTCAGCGTCAGACCGAAGTAGAACAGAAAGCGGCCAAGCCAATTCCAGGAAAAGTCGGGGTGACTGCGCGGATTGTAGAGGTATTTTGCGAAGATTGACCCAATGGTGAGCTTGTCCGCGAAAACCATGTCCTGGCTGCTCTTCTCGTTCACCAGAAGGACGAAGAGTGAAACAGCGAGGACGCCAACGATGCCGGGCAGAATGAAGAGCAGAATGTTGTCCGAGGCGACGGCGCCTGCGATCACGACACCGAAGACAGGTGCCACCTGGGTTGCGAAACCTGTCAGGCCGGCGACCTTCCCGCGCTGCGACTCCGGCAACCGGTCGGCGGTGGAGATCTGCAGGTTCGCCAGGACCTGACCCCAGGTCAGCTGGGCCATGACCCAGCCGGCGCCGAGGAGGAGGATGCTCGGAGCGGTCGCCATGACGAACAGGGATACGACGCCGAGAACCATGCCGCCGATCATCCACGGGCGGCGACGTCCAAGCCTTGTGCGGGTTCGGTCACTCATGACGCCGAAGAACGGACCGGTCAGCAGGACCGCTGCTGCGCCCGCCCCGGTGATATAACCCAGATACTGCTCCTGACCAGGGGCGAGTTGCTGCACCTTTATTGTCAGTGAGATGGCTAACGGCGTAATGAACGCGACGAAGACACCGAACTGAGCAAACACCATGAGCCAGATGTAGCGGGGACCAACCTTGCTTAGAGCTCCAGTGGCCGGCAGGCTCGTCAACTCAGTGTCAGGATCTCCCGTTGCAGGAGGAACGGGGAGGGTTGAGGCAGCAGGAACATGCGCCTGCGAGGCACTGCTTGAAAAATCATCGGGAGCGTTCACGAAGACTCCATTGTCTGAAGGGGACGGACTTTACTAGCACGTGCTAGTGAAGTGCTACGATACTAACAAGCTGGTTGCTGCAAGAGCAAGACTTTGCTTGGAACGATTCAAAAAAGGGGCTAAATGACGATCGCCGCGCTTAGACGGGTCACCGCAGCCGATGTGGCGAGAGAAGCCGGGGTTTCGAGAGCCACAGTCGGTTTCGTTCTCAATGGAACCAAGGGTCAGACAATTTCGGTGGCAACAGCAAAGAGGGTCCGGGAGGCTGCATCGAAACTTGGATATACCCCCCACAGCCAGGCACAGGCCTTGCGCAGTGGTCGCAGCAAGATTGTCCTGATGGTACTGCCGGATTGGCCGCTCGAGCATCAGATGCGCGTACACCTCGAGCATGTGGCCCGTGTCCTCGACGATGCTGGGCTCACGCTTGTTACGCACACGCGGAGGCCCCACGCCGACGAGGCCGGCCAGCCCATCTGGGCTGCCATAGACCCTCTCGCGGTGGTGGGACTGGAACTATTCAGTGAGGCCGAGATTGCCTCGATGCATCGGCTGAACATCACGAACATTGTTCCCTCGCCAGACCAGCAGGCTGAACTGGCTTCGCGCGACGACGAGGTCTTCGATACCTTAGTTGCCCATCGGTTGCAGGTAAGGCACCTACTCGAAAGAGGCCATCGCCGATTAGGCTTCGCGATGCCCGCCGATCAGCGCCTTAGAGAACTCGCCAATGGTAGGCATCAGGCCGTCATCGAAGTCTGCGCCGCCGAAGGGCTCATGGAACCGGTCCTCATTACCTCCGTCGCAACGGATGGTGACAGGTCAGAATACGACGTCGAAAAGTTCATCCGGGAGGGTTTGACTGCGGTCATTGCCTATAACGACAACGTTGCTGCCGACATCATCGGATCTGCAACCACGCAGGGCATTCACGTTCCCACCGACCTCGCTGTCATCGGCCATGATGACTCACCTCTTGCTGCACGCTTTATTCCCTCGATCAGCAGCATCCGCGTAGATCACCGGCTCCTCGGCGAGTACGTCGGGAACTTGGTTCTGAAAAGCATCGGCCAGGGACAGGACGCCCCCTTTCCCCACGTTCGTATCGACGTCATTCCGCGCACCTCTACCGAAGTGAACCGCTTATCGGACACACAGCCCTGACGGCTCTGGACTTAGCGCAGGTATCGGCACCTCAAGATCAGCGGGAGCAGCCCCTTCCATGGCGTCGAGCGTCTGTGTCTGATTGGTGTTATATGGTCCCGGTGGGACCGTCCGTTGTATGCCTTGCGACTGGTAATGCTTAGAACAGGGTGTATCCGCCGTCGATAACAAGTACGGTTCCGGACATGAAACTTGCGGCGTCGGACGCGAGGAACACGACAGCTGGGCTGACTTCGGCTGGAGTTGCGTAACGCTGTTGCGGTGCATCCTCGATCCAGTAGCGGCGAAATTGCGGATCGTCGACAGGCGACATGTCAGTTTTGACGTAACCAGGAGCGACGGCATTCACGCGGATGCCCGACGAGGCCCACTCGGCGGCTAAGGATCTCGTGAGCTGATGCACGGCCGCTTTGGAGGCGTTGTAAGCGGGCTGCATTTGCGGGCGGTTCACGATCATGCCGGAGATCGAACCGATGTTCACGATGCTGCCCGCCTTACGGTCGACCATGTGCGCGCCGACTTCTTGGGACATGTGCCAAAGGGCAGTGAGATTTGTGTCGATGACGTGTGACCATTCATCGTCTGTGACATCGAGTGCTGCGTTATGGATACAGGCTCCGGCATTGTTAATAAGGATGTCGATGTGACCGCCTTTTTCAATTGCTTCGGCAACGATGCGATTGACGTTTTCGCGGTTGGTCAGCTCACCGAGTACAACGTGTGCGGTACGTCCGAGGGCCTCGATCTCGGACTGAAGTTTCGAGGCGGCGTCTGCGTCGCGGCCGTGAATGACAACGTCTGCGCCAGCTTCCGCGAGGGCGAGGGCGAAGGCCCGACCGAGGCCACGGGTTGCGCCGGTGACGAGAGCGAGCCGGTCGGTCAGCTGAAAAGTATTGAGAACGGTCATCTGAGTCTCCTTTGCCTAGGCGGTGAAGCGGTGCTGCATGTACCTAATGGAGCAAATATTGTTTCCTGCCCCGCGTTGTGTAAGTACCATGTATTGCGGCGCCATCGATGGTATCGGAGATACCCGTCATGTCACCCGAATTGGTCCGCCCTTTGTCTTGTCCGATGGCGATACCGAAAAGGTCGAAGATAGGGCGTGTGATTCTAGTGAAGCGTCTCAGTGTTGGACTCTTGTTGAATGTCGGTGTTGCTTTCGGAACCGCGAAACAGGAACGAGGAACGGGGCGGGAGTAATCCGCGCCCCACCCCGTTCCTCGTGGTAAATCAGTTGTCGATCAGGCCTGCTTCGGTGTACAGGTCGATGTACTCCTGTGCGTTGTCCTTCGTGATCAGGGGGTTCCCTACGTTCACGTTGACTTCCTCCTCGGCCCCGGTGAGGAGATCGTGGACAGCCTTCATGTTCAACTGGGCGAGCTCTCCAGCGTCCTGAAGGGAGGTGGCAGTCATCTTGCCTTCCTGGATGAGAAGGGTCGCTTCGGGGGTGCCATCGACGCCGTATGCCAGGATGCCTTCGAAACCGGACTTGCCCTTCACGGCTTCAAGCGCCCCCGACGCCATGTTGTCGTTCACGGAGACGATCGCGTCGATCTTCGGGTTCGCGAGCGACCAGTCCTCCATCAACGTGAGGGCTTCGTCCTTGTTCCAGTTGGCGGTGTCCTCAGCAACGATCTTGACATCAGGACGCTTTTCGAAGAATTCCTTCTCCCATGCGTTGCGGCGCTCGGTGCTATGGAAGTTGCCTGCCGGGCCGTTGAGCACCACCACGTTGGCACCCTCAGGAATCTGCTCAAGGGCCGTCTGCGCGACGATCGCGCCCTGGTCGTACGGGTTGGCGTCGACGGAGTTGGTTCCGTCGACGCCCTCCACGCGCGGGTTGGTGGTGATCGTGACGATGCCTGCGTCGACGGCCTGCTGGATGTACGGGATCTGTGCATCGGCGTTGTTGGCCTGAATGATGATGGCGTCAAACTTGTTGGCGATCGCGTTTTCGATCATCCGGTTCTCGATCTCATCATCAGCCTGGCCGTCGAACACCTCTAGTTTGAGGTCTTCGTAGTTGGCTGCCTCGTCCTGCATTTCGTCGGCGAGCCAGGCGGCGAACGAGTCTGCCTGTGCTCGGGCGATGTACGCGACCCGGTACTCGTCCTTCTGCTCGCGGGGTGCAGTGTCGCTGGACCCGGGGTTGCCGGTGGTGACTGAGCAGCCAACGAGGCTGAAGGCGACGGCAGCTGCGGTGCTGAAGGCGAAAGTCCTGCGGGTGAAGTTCTTCATTGAGTTCTCCTTGGAAGGTTGGTGAGAAGTGAAGCGGGATGGGGAATGGTCATTGCTCGAGGGTGGATGCCCCTGAGGTGGCTGGGGCCTTACCTTCAGGAGGCTTGGGTTCGCCTTTTGAGGTGGATTTGAGGATGGTGGTCTTGGCTTTGCCGCGCTTGCTGAAGACGTCGTATGCGACGGCGACGACGATGATGAGGCCCATCACGATTTGCTGGATGTAGGAGCCGACGCCGACGAGGTTCATGATGTTTCCGAGGACTCCGACGATCAGTGCGCCGGCGAGGGTGCCGAACACGGTTCCGACGCCGCCCGAGAAACTGGTGCCGCCGATGATCGGCGCGGTGATTGCCTGCAACTCGTAGCCGATGCCGGCGTTCGGGAGGCCGGCGTTGACGCGGGACATGAAGATGACTCCTGCGATGCCGACGAGTACCCCGTTGACCAGGAAGGCTTGATACTTGACCCGTTCGACAGCGATGCCGGCTGCGCGGGCTGCTTCTTCGTTGCCACCCACCGCATACACGGATCGGCCGTAGCGGGTCTGGTTCATCAGGTACCAGATGACTGCGGTGATGACGATCAGAATGAGGACGGGGATGGGCATCCATCCGAGGTTGCCCTGCCCGATCAGGATGAAGTCGCCGAGCTGAAGCACGTTTTGACCCTGAGTGAGTTCGAGGACGGCACCTCGCGCCATCAGCATCATGCCGAGAGTGACGATGAAGGCTGGTGTCCGCAAGGTCGCGACAAGGAATGCGTTGACGAGGTTGCAGGCCACCCCTACTGCGATACCGACCAGGACTGCGAGAAGCATGTTGTTGCTGGATTTGTAGACAATGACCGATGCGACGCCTGCGAACGCCATGACCGCTCCAGCGGACAGGTCGATCATTCCTCCGATGATCAGCGTCATCGCCCCGTAGGCGAGGATGGTGATCACCGCGACCTGTCGGAGGACGTTGAACATGTTGTCCCCGCTGAGGAAGTTGGGGCTCAGGAAGCTTGCGGCTACGAATACCACCACCAGGATGATGAAGATGGAGTAGCGGCTCAGTTCGAAGTTCTTCAACTTGGAGGGCATTGTCATGCCACCTCGATTTCATTCATGGCGTATTTGAGGATGGTTTCCTGCGAGAACTGGTCCGGTGTCAGTTCTGCAGTGAGACGGCCGGCCGACATGACAAAGATGCGGTCACACATGCCGATCAGTTCGGGTAGCTCGGAGGAGATCATGAGAATCCCGCGACCCTGTCGGGCAAGCTCGGTCATGATCTTGTAGATCTCGAACTTGGCTCCCACGTCGATGCCGCGGGTGGGCTCGTCGAGGAGCATTACTTTGGGGTCGGCGATCAGCCAGCGAGCCAGCAGTACTTTCTGCTGGTTGCCGCCGCTCAACGACTCGATGCGTGTTTCGTTGCTGGGAGCTTTTACGTTCATTTTCTTGAAGTACGCGTCGACCAGTTTCTCTTCGACGCGCGTCCGGGCGAAGCCGCCACGGAACACTTTGTTGAGACTTGCAAGCGTCGCGTTTTTCTTGATGCTCAGTTTCGGGATAATTCCTACCAGGCGGCGGTCCTCGGACAGCATCGCGATGCCATGCCCGATGGCTTGTTTCGGCGTGGTGGTTTTCACGGCCACACCGTTGACTTCCACGGTTCCCGCGTCGAGGGGGTCGAGACCGAACACGGCGCGGACGACTTCGCTACGGCCGGCGCCGATGAGGCCAGCCAGGCCGACGATTTCGCCTGCCCTGATGTCGAAGCTGATGTCCTCAAAGGTGTGTTCGCTGGATAGTCCAGACGCCCTGAACACCGTGTCGCCGAGGCTGACAGCTTCTTTGGGGTAGGACTGGTGGTCTAGATCGCGGCCCACCATTTGGGCAATCACTCCAGCGGAGGTGATGTCGCGCGCCGGCTGTGAGCTGACGACCGTGCCATCGCGGAGCACACTGATGTCATCCGCAAGTTCGAAGACCTCATCCATCTTGTGAGAGATATAGATGATCGATTTGCCTTCAGCTCGCAGCGCGCGGATTTTCTCGAAGAGGGACTCCACCTCCTTGTGCGCGATCGCGGAGGTCGGCTCGTCCATGATCAGGACGTCGGCGCTGTGGTAGACCGCCCGCGCGATCTCCAGCGTCTGAATTTCCGACACGGTAAGCGTGCTGAGCCGCCGGTTAATGGAGAAGTTCAGTCCTTCCTCCTTCAACACCCGACTAGCCTCACTGCGGATGAAGCCCCAGTTGACTCTGCCGTGCTTCACGGGCAGCCGCCCGAGGAAGAAGCTCTCGGCGATGGTCATCTCGGGGACGTAATTGAGTTCCTGCGAGATCATCGCTACCCCGTGTGCGCGCGCCTCAATGGGGTTCTTGATGCGGACTTCCTCACCCCGGATCCGGATTGTTCCGGTGTCGGGTTGGTAGATCCCGTTGATGATCTTCATCAGGGTGGATTTCCCTGCACCGTTCTCGCCGCAGAACGCGTGAACCGATCCGGGGCGAACGTCGAACGACACGTCGTCGAGCGCCTTCACGCCAGGAAACGATTTGCTGATACCTCGTATTGACAGCGCAGTGTCGCTCACGATTCGCCTCGCACCTGAGGATTATCGACAACCCGCACTCCGGGAAGAACGATGCGCTTGAGCGAATCGACCGCACCCTCACCACCGAGCGCTTCCTCGACCTGCTCAATACCGTAGACGTGAGTGACGAGCGAGTCGAGTTCGACCTGACCTGATACCAGGAGGGCCCGAGCTATAGGCCAAGTATTCGTGTATCGGAACGTTCCCGTCACATTCAGTTCGCGCATCGCCACTTCGGGGACGGAGAGCGGGAACTGATCTGCACTGCCCACCAGTACGACGGTCCCGCCTGCGCGCACTGAACGGATGCCGTTGAGAATTGCAGGGGTGGCGCCGGATGCGTCCACAAAGACATGGGCCGCGAGGTCCTCGGTCGATTCAGTGGCAGGGTCAACGACTCTCAAACCGTAGGTGGCGGCGAGTTCTCGCCGCGCCGGGTTGATATCGGCGATTACGACGTCGGCGGCACCGAAGGCCCGGGCGACTTGGCCAGTGATGATTCCGATGGGTCCACCACCGGCGATGAGGACGGTGTCCCCAACCTTGACGCCGCCCTTCTGCGCCGCGGCGATGCCCACGGACATGGGCTCCATGAGCGCAGCCGCGTGGTCACTGATCGTGTCGGGGACTTCGTAGGCGAAGTCGTCCTGAATGAGGACGTATTCGCAGAACGCCCCATCGATGGGAGGCGTCGCGTAGAACTCCATCTTCGGGCAGAGGTTGTACGCACCTTGGCGGCAGAAATCGCAGACCCGGCATGGGCGCTGAGGTTCGACGGCTACGCGCTGGCCGATGCGAGAGTCGTTTACATTCGCTCCGACAGCGACGATCTCGCCGCTGAGCTCGTGACCGAGGATCAGTGGAGACTCGACAATGTACGGACCGATGCGTCCGTGCTTGAAGTAGTGCACATCCGATCCGCACACGCCGACGCTATGGACGCGGATCAGCACCTGATCCGCGTCAGGTGTGGGCACGGGTCGTTCCTCGAGGATGAGGTCTCCCACGCCTCGAAGCACGCTCGCGGTCATCATTGACGGGATCTGAGTCATGTACTTTCCTTTTCGGTTTAGGTGTTGATGGCCAGGGTGGCCTCACGAAAGTGGCTAGTGAAGGTTGGTGTGCCGGTACTGCATCTCCTGGTGGTGACCGTTTCGCGAAGCGAGAGCTAGGACGATCGCATCGGAGATCACCAGAGATGATTGCTCGAAGCGGCTGCCACCGAACTGCTGGGAGGGACCCGATGGCACCTGAAGCACAGCGGTGGCTAAACGGGTCAAGTCAGAATCGGCATTCTCGGTGATGGCCAGGACTACTGCCCCCTCGTTCTTAGCGGTGCGCGCCTGAGACACGCTGATGGGTGTTCCTCCAGAGCGTGAGAACACGATGATTCCGTTCCCGCTTCGTATTGACGGTGCCGTCGACTCGCCGACGAGGTGAGTGTCGTAACCCAGATGCATCAGGCGCATGGCCGTCATCGCGGCAACGAGCCCGCTGCGTCCCTGACCAGCGGTGAACCATCGCCGATTCGTGTTGGCGAGCTCGGCGGTGACAGCGTCGAGTTGTTGGGTGTCGATGACGAGCGCCGTCGCGAGCTCGCTGGCAACAATCTGCAGGGCATTACTGGGTGACACTGCTGCCATGGGGTGCCTCCTGATGTAGTTCATCGAAAAATGCCCGACCTGAGACCGCGTAGGTGATACCGGAGTCGGCGGCCTGGCCGAGATTGTCGCCAGTGATCCCACCATCGACACCCACCTGCAGCTGCGCTGAGTGGATCAGGCGTACGTGGGCCAGACGATCAATGTCTGCTGCGTGCCCGGGGCTACCAGGAGGAGTCAACATGACCAGCACCCCGTCGGGTTCTAGTTCCGTCAGATGCACCACGTGTCGGGGGGTTACTTCCTCGACAGCTATCCACACTTCGCTCGCCGCGATTCGGCCAACCTTCATTAAGTGAGCGACGTCGGAAAGGTCGCGGATCTGGATTGTGAGTCGTCGCGGCCGCACGGGCAGGCGGGGAATGATATCCGCAGGGTCGTCCACCATGAGATGAATGTCTAGAACGTGCCTGACAGTCGTGAGGTGTTCGAGCTCAGTCAGACTAATTCCAGCCTGTCCCCGGAAAGTCCCTTCGATGACATCAACATGGACCCAGTGGTTGTGCTGCGCGAGATACTCGGCGGCAGCAAGTCTCTTCTCCGGTAGGACAGCGAGGAGACTTCCGGAGAGTAGGACATGCCGTTCAGCTGCGACGGTGGTGAGGCGGCTCATCCGTCACCCCTGTTCGCTTCGCTGGCGGCCAGATACCGGAGGAAGCGGTCTTCGGATTCATTGTCGGGTCGTGGTTCGGCAGCCAGGTGCGCGGGTGCGGCCCATGCATCACGGACCTCGCTGATGTCCTTATTTTGGAAGCATGCCGCTGCTTGGATGGCGGCTCCTGCAGCGACGGGTTCGAATGCATCCGACACGTACACAGGACGTTGAGCGAGATCCGCCAACAGCTGGGGATAGGCGAAAGAACGTGACGCTCCCCCGGTGACGATCGTGCGTCCCGCAAGGGGCACGCCGGCGTTGCGTAGCGCGTGTTCGCCCCGAAGCAGGCCGAAGATGACGCCCTCGATGGCCGCCCGAGCGATTTGCTCCCGCGTCGTACTTGTTGTCAAACCCGCCAAAGTTCCCGTTGCTGCAGGGAGGTTGGGCTTCCTCTCCCCGTCGAGGTAGGCCACCAGAACCGGCAGATTCTTGGTAGATGCATTCAGCGCCAGATCGCTCAGTTCCGCGTGGTTGACGTTGAGCCAGGAGGCAAACCTGTCACCCACGCGAGCCGCGTTCAGGGTGCTGACCAGGGGAAGGTATCCGCCAGCAGCGTCGGCCACGCCATCGATGATTCCCGCAGCATCTCGAACAGGGTTCGCGCTGGTTGAGAAGACGACACCGGAAGTCCCAAAGGAATAGGCGACGTCTTCGGTACCAACGCCTAAACCCAGGGCGCTGGCGTGCTGGTCCCCTGCGCCGGGACCCACGAGGGTCCCAGGGCGTAACCCAAGGTCCCGCGCCGCTTCCTCGGTGATAACACCCGCAGCCGTGGTCGGCCCTAGAACAGCAGGAAGCAGGGGCTCCCAGTCCGTGGCCGGGTCGATCAGAGAGAGAATATCCAAGTCATAAGTTCCACGGCTCGCATCAAAATACCCGGTTCCGCTGGCCTCGGAGCGATCCGTAACTCGCTGACCGGTCATCCGCCAGGTCAACCAGTCATGTGGAAGAAGAACCGAACCCAGGGACCGGAACGAGCCCGGATCATTCTCCTGAAGCCACAGCAGCTTGGAGACAGTAAAGGCGCTAGTCGGTACCGACCCCACCCGCTGCGCCCATTCAGCAGGGCCCAGACGATCGAGAAGACGCTGCATCTGCGGCGCTGAAGTCGTGTCGTTCCACAATTTCGCTGCCCGGAGGACTCTCCCCCGGGCATCCAGTGCAACCAATCCGTGGCACTGCGCTGCAACGCTAATGGCCTGCACGTCCGCCAAGTCGACACCTGCATCCTCAGCGGCCCGGCCAAGTGCTGCAATCAGCGCCTGCCACCATGATTCCGGATCCTGCTCACTGACGGGGGGGAAGGTGGGCGTGTGGGGAGCCGATCCTGCCCCTACCGGAAGTCCGCTCTGGTCATACAAGACGACCTTCGTAGATTGGGTAGAGCTGTCCACACCGGCATAAAAACTCACCGCGCTACTCCTCTTTGAGCTCAAATGAACATTCACACTTACTCAGTCATGGCCGTTGCGGCTGATGATCAAGCTCATTCCGATGCTGGTGGCTGATCCATGAGAGTGATTCAGGTCTCTAGAGGAGATTAGAAGCGTTTTTACATCTGAGCAAGTATGCTCATACGAGCGACCGAAGGAGTGGAAGTGAGCAGCTCAAGACCACCGAAAGAACCCCTGCAGCAGCAAGTGCTGATGGCCGGCGTGGCACGTGCGTACTACCTTGAAGGGCAGTCAAAAGTTGAGATTGCAGCGAAGTTTGGTCTTAGCCGATTTCACATCGCGCGGTTGCTCGAGAGTGCGTTGGCTACAGGCGTCGTCACGATCCAGGTTCACGATCCCCGGCCTCCGGCTGCTCCCCGCGAGATGGAGCTGGCGTCGATCCTCGGCATCGAAACCGTTCGTATCGTGGGGGATCCAGCGGCTCGGGAACTGCACGTCGAACGCGTCGGCGGTGCCGTCTTGGATCAGTTGGCCACCGACATCCGACCCGGCATGACAGTGGGTATTTCCTGGTCCCGAACACTTGACCGGGCTGCTCACCTCCTTGCAGCACTACCCTCATGCACAGTTGTCCAGTTGACGGGTGCCTTTGACACCACAGGTGGCGGAACCTTTCGACGGCTGTTGGCCCAACTCGATCGCCGAAGTGGCATCACCACCCATCCCCTATTCGCTCCCTTGGTCGTGGATCGAATCGAAACGGCACAAGATCTCCGTCGCCAACCTGTCGTAGCCGACGTTCTGGCCGGAGCGGACTCGCTCGACATAGCCGTTGTGTCTATTGGGGCATGGCGGGCTGAGCAGTCCGCTGTGTGGGAGAAGGTCTCCCCTAGCGTACGAGTGCAATGTGCTGAAGCCGGCGCGGTCGCCGAGATCTCCGGCCTGTTCATCGGCACCTCAGGAAAGACCGTGAGCACGCCACTTGACGGGCGAGTCATAGGTGTCAGTCTTCAGCAGTTGCAGCGCGCTCGTCAGGTGATTGGCTTCGCTACTGGATCCGAGAGGGCGGACGCTGTTCGAGCCGCCGCAGCGTCCAGAATCTTCTCCTCGCTGATTGTCGATGTCGACCTTGCTGATGTGATGCTTCATGACGCATGACGCATGACGCATGACGCATGACGCTGAGGTTGCCTCGGTGGTGTTACAAAACCCCTGATGCCTGGGGAAGATGCTCTCCGACTTTGGAACAGGTGGTTGACGAAGGCTCTTGCCGCTTCAATCCTCCGCTAGTGGTTGATGAAATCTCTGCTTTCTCCGCCTCAGGACTGAGGCGTTCAAGATCCGTTAAGGCGATCGTTATTGGCCGTGAGGCCACCGTTCGGCTCGCCCGTCATCACCTTGAGCCCAGCGTGCTCAACATAGGTGGCAGCGGTAGTGCTGGTGAGAGTAAAGATTGAGTTTCGGCAGTGCCAACCAGCAGGCTTGGCTCGGCGGAATCGTCATCGCGTCCGCTAAAAGCAACCTCGCTCCGACCGATGCAGGGCGCGATGGACGTCGTTGGAGGTTTCGACCCGACCGTTAAACCAGTCAGGTCCAAGCCGCGCAGGGGAGGGGCACCTTCAGCCTTCATCGTTACGGCGTTCCTGATTCGCTCACATCGGTGCGAGATCGATCCACCCCAGTACCTTTCCAGAGATAGGGAGAGCCTCCGGGACGCCCGCTGAGCTGCTGCACAATCCGCTTCGCGCGGTATTCACCCGTACACAGGAGGTGCTGTGCATGTTCGAGCATCGGATCGATCGGCCGCCTTTGCAATGGGTATCAACACTCCCCTCGGTGTGGGCTGCTTGAGCCAGACCAACACACCATCTTGTCACGATTTTGAGAACTGAAGTCATTATCATTACCCTCAGCAGTGATGAGAATCGTTATCAACCAGGTGGGGTGCAGGCTATGAGTCTCGACCTAAGGCGCTTATCAGTGCGCATTGGGAACCGGACGTTGGTCGGCGACGTCTCGCTATCAGTTGCCGCCGGGGAGGCTGTGGCACTGATTGGCGCCTCCGGATCAAGTAAATCGCTCACTGCGGCTGCGCTCACTGGTTCCTTGCCTGCCGCTGCGCAGGTCAGTGGGCATCTGAGGATCGAAGGCCACGAGGTCCCACTCTCCGTGAGGCGTCGGTCGGGAGTGTCTGCGATCCGCCAGGATTCACTGACTGCGCTTCACCCCCTCGTGCGGATTGACCGCCAACTCATTCCCGTGTTGCTGCGATCCGGTAAGGCCCACACCCGGCCCGCAGCGATGGCGTGGATGACATCCCTGTTGGAGGAAGTGGGCTTCACTGACCCATGGCGCGTTCTCCAAAGTTTCCCGATGGAGCTTTCAGGCGGGCAGCGGCAACGCGTGTGCATCGTTCAGGCACTTGCGTGCCACGCAGCTGTTTTGATTGCTGATGAACCAACGACTGCTCTCGATGTCGTAGCCCAGCAGCTCGTCATCAGGGCCCTGCAGCGAGCGACTGCAGCCGGAGCCGGGGTCCTGCTCATCACTCATGATGTGGCAGTGGCAGCGTTGCTGTGCAGCCGGGCAGTAGTTATCGCTGAAGGCGCTGTCCTGGATCACGGGTCCTTCGAGCACCTTACGAGCGAAACCGCCCACCCTGTGGCACGAACTCTTCTGCGCTCCGGACAGCATCCCGTCAGCCCGATGATCACTCGCGGAAGCAACGCAGCCGCGTGATTATTACCCACACATCAGATCGCGTGGCGGTCCTCAGAGCCGAAGACATTCGACTGTCTGTGTACCAGGTCGGTCGGACTTTCCGCCGTAGCACCCGTAGGGAGGTCCTTCGCGGCATTTCCCTGCAGGTGTCCAGTGGCACAAGTATAGGACTCGTCGGCAGTTCGGGATCGGGCAAGTCGACGCTCTTGCGCACCCTGCTGGCCCTTGAGACACCAGATTCAGGCACTGTCACTCTTCAGGACCACATCATCCGACCCGGATCCTTGAAGTCCCTGCGCGCATTCAGACGCACTGTTCAGTACGTACCCCAGGATCCTGCCAGTAGCCTTGACCCCCGCATGACCGTCGAGCAGCTCCTTCGGGAACCTCTCGTCTGCCTGGAGGCGGAAGGCCAGCATTCGATGAGAGTGCGGGAGGCGCTAGCCCGGGTGGAGCTTCCCTCATCCGCGGCCGACAAGCGGCCATTTCAACTCTCCGGCGGGCAGAACCAGCGGGTGGCGATCGCCCGTGCACTGGTGGTATCCCCGGCGATCCTCCTCGCAGATGAACCAGTCAGCGGACTGGACCTGCCGTTACGCAATCAGGTGCTCGGCGTCCTACAGATGCTGATCAGCGATCAGGGACTGGGTGTGTTGTTCGTCTCTCACGACCTCGACGCCGTCGCCACGGTTTGCACGCGAACTGCAGTGCTGTCAGACGGGCGCATCGTTGAGGAAGGACCAACCCAGCAGATTCTCGAGTCCCCACAACACGAGGTGACCCGTGCCCTCAATGCCGCACGCCTGACCCCGGGTGTCATCGCTCAATGACTTTCCCCGCTCCCACGAGCAAGCATGTCTCGGCGTCCCTGCTCCTACCTACGCAACTGGTCTTCAACGTCGGCTTCTACGCGGTTGTACCTTTTCTCGCCTTCGTCATGAGCGAGGATCTAGGTCTCAGCGCCACCGCTGTGGGCATCGTCCTCGGTGCCCGAACTTTCAGCCAGCAGGGCATGTTCCTCCTCGGCGGGGTCATCGCCGACCGTTGGGGGCCACGCCGCAGCATCCTCATGGGGTGCATCGTCCGCGCCACCGGCTACCTCGGCCTCGCCTTCTCCGATAGTTTCTGGCCCTTTCTCCTCAGCGCCGTACTCACAGGTATCGGGGGCGCTTTCTTCTCCCCCGCTGTCGAAGGACTCATCGGGACGCTCGATCGCGCCCGCACCACAGCGGTCACCCCAGGAACTTTTAAAGAAACCGGCGCAGGGAACACCAACGACCCTGCAGCCGTCCACGGGACAACAGGGGTGCCGGAAGCGGAAAGTAGCAACGCCCAACCTGCCCGGCAGCGAAATCTCTTTGCCTGGCTCGTCCTGTTCGGGGAAATTGGAGCGGTTACCGGACCCCTGCTTGGCATCGCCCTACAGCCGTTTGGCTTTGCCCTAGTCGCGGTCACTTCAGCCGCTCTCTTCCTTGTTGTAGGGATTACGCTCCGGGTCCTTCTACCCGAGTACATTGCTGCCGCAAGGATCGATTCGAAACCTGAAGCTGAAGCTGAACTGACCCGATCACATGCCCGCCAGCCTTTTGCGTGCCTGCTTGATCACAGGTTTGTCTTCTTCGCTGCCCTGTTCAGTGTGAACCTTCTGGCCTACAACCAGCTGTACTTCTCATTGCCGCTCGAACTCCAGGCCCACGGAGCCGGCGCAGGATCGTTGGCTGCCCTCTTCACTATTGCCTCGGTCCTGACGATTGCGTTGCAGCTTCCGATATCGGCACTGGCAACCCGCCTCGGCCCGGGGACTGCCCTACGCGCAGGCTTCACTTGTGTAGCGGCAAGTTTCCTAGCGGTCGCTCTGCTTGGCAGTACCGGGATGAACCTGGCACCGGGGCTCCCGGTGATGACCGGACCTATTGTCTTCGTTGTACTCCTCACCGTTGGGCATATGCTCGTCGGCCCCGCCGGTATGCAGCAGGTCCACCGCTTCGCCGGTCAACGGTCTTTGGGCGCCTATTACGGTCTCCTTGCCAGCTGCGGGGGCATCGCCGTACTGGTTGGCAACAGCCTGACCGGTGTCCTCCGCGACACCCTGGGCGGTGCCGCCGGGTGGGCCCTCCTGATCCTCCTGGCAACTTTCAGCGCGGCGCTGCTGCCCCGCTTCCTCCCGACCGCTCCTGCACGTCCTGCACCGCCCGCACGTTCCTCATCCCGGGTTCTTCCGCCCGTTCTCGATCAGAAGGTTCAGCCATGACGCACCGCCGCTCCCTTGCCCTCTTCGCCGTCTCGACCATCAGCTGCCTCGCGCTGACGGGCTGCTTCTCATCCGGATCTCCCGAGTCCGCCGGGGCTACGGGCAGCAGCG
>NZ_PPTH01000016.1 GCF_002954225.1 Arthrobacter ruber | reverse complement strand
CGCTGCTGCCCGTAGCCCCGGCGGACTCGGGAGATCCGGATGAGAAGCAGCCCGTCAGCGCGAGGCAGCTGATGGTCGAGACGGCGAAGAGGGCAAGGGGGCGGCGGTGCGTCATGGCTGAACCTTCTGATCGAGAACGGGCGGAAGGACCCGGGATGAGGAACGTGCGGGCGGTGCAGGACGTGCAGAAGCGGTCGGGAGGAAGCGGGGCAGCAGCGCCGCGCTGAAAGTTGCCAGGAGGATCAGGAGGGCCCACCCGGCGGCACCGCCCAGGGTGTCGCGGAGGACACCGGTCAGGCTGTTGCCAACCAGTACGGCGATGCCCCCGCAGCTGGCAAGGAGACCGTAATAGGCGCCCAAGGACTGTTGACCGGCGAAGCGGTGGACCTGCTGCATACCGGCGGGTCCGACGAGCATGTGCCCGAGACTGAGGAGGATGACCAGTGTGATCGGCCCGGTCATGGTCGGAAGCCCTGGCACGAGATGCATCCCGGTACTGCCGAGGAGGGCGATCGCTCCGAAACCTGCCGCGATGCAGACGAAGCCCGAACATAGAGCAGAGGCTGGGCCGAGGCGGGCTGCAAGAGCGGACATCGGCAGCTGCAGCGCGATCGTCAGGGCCGATGCGAGGGTGAACATCACGGCCAGCACCCCTGTACCGGAACCGCCGTCCTCGAGTTCGAGGGGCAGCGCGAAGTACAGCTGGTTGTAGGCCAGCAGGTTGGTGCTGAAGAACGCAGCGAAAGCGACGAAACGGCGATCCCGCAGACAAGCGAACGCCCTGCGCGACCCTGATCCCTCGCGCCCGGGTCCGGCGCCGATCCCGACATCAGTCTCCGTCCCGGCAGCGTGTCCCGGCAGGAGGAGCCAGAGTGCGACGCCGACGGCGAGGAAGAGACAACCGGCCGATACCGCGACTACCGGGAACCCGAAGGGTAGAAGCCCGATGCCGATAAGGGGCCCGGTAACAGCACCGATCTCGCCGAACAGCACGAGCCAGGCGAACAGGTTCCGTCGCGGCGCGTCCTTCGCTCCCGTGCCGGTCGTGGATACCGACGCGCGGTCGAGTGTCCCGATGAGCCCTTCGACGGCCGGTGAGAAGAAAGCGCCCCCGATGCCGGTGAGCACGGCGCTGAGCAGGAAGGGCCAGAAGGTCTCGGACGTTGCGAGCCCGAAGTAGCCGGTGGCGCGGATGATGCAGCCGGTCAGGATGCTGCGGCGTGGCCCCCAACGGTCGGCGATGACCCCGCCGAGGAGGAACATGCCCTGCTGGCTGAAGGTCCGCGCCCCGAGAACGAGGCCGACCGCGGCGGCACCAAGACCGAGGTCCTCGCTCATGACAAGGGCGAGGAAAGGGACGACCGCGTAGAAGCCGATGTTGAACACCAGCTGAGTGGGCAGGAGCAAGGACGCCGAGGCGTGGTTCCTCGGAGGAGCGCTGTCGGTCATCGAACGACAGCACCGGGTGACAGTCGTGCGGCATCGAGTTCGCGGGTCGCCTCGTGCTGCGGATCATTCAGGATCCGCTCGGTGGGGCCTTCTTCCACGATCCGCCCGCCGGCGAGGACCGCGGTCCTGGCACACACGGCGGCGATCGCGTCGAGGTCGTGGGACACGAACAGCAGCCCCAGGTCGTGCTCGCTGATCAGCATCCGCAGGACATCGAGCACCTGATTGCGTAACGGCAGGTCCAGCCCGCTCACGGGCTCATCCGCGAGGAGGATCGCAGGACCGACCACGAGGGCCCGGGCGATCGCCACACGCTGGTTCTGCCCGCCGGACAACTCGAACGGCCGCTTCCCGGAAGCTGTCGCGGGAAGCCCCACCCGGGACAGTGCGTCACGGATCCGGGCCGGGTGCTGTCCGTCGACACCGAGGCAGACGAGGGGCTCGCGCAGGAGCTGGTCCACGGTCAGCCGCGGATCGAGGCTGCTCGCCGGATCCTGGGGTACGTACTGCACCTGTTGCCGGTACCAGCGCAGTGACTTCAACGGGCCAGGGCGGACTACCCGGTCCTGCAGCATCACCGACCCGGAATCCGGTGTCTCGAGGGCCAGCAGTGTGCGCAGGAGAGTCGACTTGCCGGAACCGGAGCTGCCCACCAACCCTACGCTGCTGCCACTGGAGACCTCCAGCGACACCCTGTGAAGGATCTCGGTGGAGACGTTCCTGCGGAAGGCTTGCCCGGGCCGCGACAGGGACAGTCGTATGTCCCGCGCTGTGAGAGTTGCGGTAGGAGTGGGGGTCATACGGCCGCGATGCTTCCACGAGCGGCTGCGTCCCCTGCTGACCCCATCAGCGCACATGCATGAGGGTGAGCGGTACTGCCGGCGAGGTGAGCGAAGGAACCCTGGTCGACCACGGTTCCGTCGTCGATGACTACAGCGCGCGAACACAAGGAAGCCGCCGCCGCGACGTCATGGGTGATGAGCAGAATGCCTGCACCGGCGTCTGCTGCCTTCCGGAGAGCTGAGAGTACGAGTTGCCGGGAGACGACATCAAGGGCCGTGGTCGGTTCATCCGCGACCAGGAACGACGCCCGACAGGCCAGCGCCTGAACGATGCAGACACGCTGCCGTTGGCCGCCGGAGAGTTCCATCGGGAAGCTTTGCAGGACGCGGAGCGGATCGGCGAACCCGACATCCCCGAGCGTGGACGCAGCCAGGGACATCGCGGCTGCCCGGGTCGTGGCGGCACCTGATCGGAGAAGAACAGGAACAAGTTGCCGACCGATCCGCACCAGCGGATGAAGAGCAGTCAGGGAGTCCTGACGCACAACGGCCAACCCCGGGCGAAACCTCGTGGCGAGAGGAACGTCCTGACCCTGGATCTCCAGGTGACCCGTGGCCCGTGCGCTTCCCGGAAGAGATCCCGTGATGGCTGCGGCGGTCAGCGACTTACCCGACCCGGATGATCCGATCAATGCCACCACTTCATTGGGAGCAACTGACAGGGACAGATTCTTCAGGAGCAGGCGGTCACCGACCCGTACGGACAGACCATCGAGGGTAAGACTCACCGCACATACCTACCCTCATACTCGTGACCAGCGTTGTCGCCAACGTTAGCGACAATGAGTATGGTTCTCAAAACGACGTCCGAACAGCAGCGACACACTGTCGTCGGCCTGCATCAGGATGAGCGCGCTGTGGAACGGTCACGCGGCGGGGAGGCATACCGGGGAATCATCCCCGGGGCCGACATCGTGTTCGCCGGCGACGACGAGGCCAGCCTCGACGCCGCCGCGCAGGTGATGCGGTCACCGGGGCCGAACGAGGAACGGCCGCCCCCGGAGGGACGGCCGCTTCCACCGCTGAACAGTGCTCGGAGTGCTCAGACGACGGCGGCTGCCGGCCTCTGGCGCTGCGGGCCGAGTTCGCTGACGATGCCCCGCAGGAGGCTGCGGAGCTCGAAGGATTCGAGTCCCTCGCCCACCATCAGGGTGCGCTCGATGTGCTCGGCCCGGTTGAGGGCCTCGAGGCCCGCGGCGGTGATCGTGATGCGCTGGCTGCGGCGGTCGATGCTGTCGCGGATGCGGGAGATGAAGCCCTGTCGCTCGAGCTTCTCGATCGTCTTGCCGATGGTCTGCGCCTGGACGTGCACGGCGACGGCGAGCTTCGCGCCCGTCATCGTGCCCTGGCGGGACAGCACGCCGAGGGTGGTGTAACCGGCATGGGTGATCCCGATGTCGAGCAGCTTCTCGTTCCACGCGTGGTCCACGAGGCGGGCAGCGGTAGTGAGCAGGCGGCTCGTCGACCACTCTTCCAGTTCAGACATGCGATCTTCCTTCCAAGGCTTGAAACACCCGGCCGGTACTGCTGACCAGCGCCGGCCGGGTGTCGTGACCTTGCGCCTGACCGCTACTACAGGGGGACGGGATCAGCCGCAATACCTTCATCATGCACTTCGATCTTCAAGTTTTCCCGGTGTCCCGTCCGAAGCTTGCGACAAGATCCCGGCCCCGAGCGGGCTGGTGCGCGCCGTGAACGCGATGATCTCCGCCGCGACGGGACGCGCCGCCGAGTGCTGGACCACGTGCCCCTGGCCGTCGATCTCCACCAGCGTTCCGTCCTGAGCCCGGGCCGCGAGTTCGCGACCCCACCGGCGTCGGGCCACGGGATCACGCCCGCCCCGCACCACCAGGACGGGGCAGGGGAGCTGCTCGACGGCCCGCTCCAGCGGGTACTGCATCATCGGCTGGAGCTGCCGCAGGTACCAGCGCAGGCCGGTGCGGATGTAGTCCGTGAGCACGATCGCGTTGGAGGAGGGGCGCTCGCGGAAGGCGTCGTGGCCGAGGGAGACCCCCTGCTGCACCACGGTGCGTCGTCGCCGGTCCACCACCGGTCCGATCAGGACCACCCGCTCGGCGATGGAGGGCTCCTTCAGGGCGGCCGCCGTGACGAACTGCCCGCCCATCGAATGACCTACGAGCGTGCACGATTCCACGCCCAGCGCGGCCAGCGCCTCGATGATGAAGGTCGCATGGTCCTCGACGCCCAGCTGGGTCCGCGGCCGGGGATCCGGCCCGTACCCCGGCAGATCCACGGAGTGCACGACGGCGTCGGCCGAGAGTTCCGCCCGGAGGCGGTCCAGGTAGCGGTGCGTCATACCCAGGCCATGGACCAGGACGTACGGGCTGCGGGCGGTGGCGGGCGTCTCTGGTCCCGGCGTCGTGCGGACGCGGACGGTGCAGCCGTCCACCTGCACGGTGCTGAATGTGGTCGGATGCATCCGGGCAGTCTACGGGGGCGCCTGTGCCGTTTCTCAAGATTCGTTCAAGGAAACCGGCCGTTCACGGCCTTCGGAGCCCCGATCTGTGGAACTCTTGTTCCATGTCCGTTCCCACGTCCCAGCGCACGGCGCTGATCGTCGAGGACGATCCTGATATCCGCGAACTGCTCTCCACCACGCTGCGCATGAACGGTTTCACGATCATCGAGGCCGCGTCCGGACTCGACGGCCTCGCGGCGCTGAAGGAGCATCAGCCCGACCTGATCACCCTCGACCTCAACCTCCCAGACCTCGACGGCGTCGAGGTCTGCCGGCAGTGCCGAGCCTCCAGTGACGCCTACATCGTCATGGTGACGGCCCGCCAGGACGAGATCGACCGGCTGATCGGCCTCGAGATCGGCGCGGACGACTTCATCGGCAAGCCGTTCAGCCCGCGGGAGCTCTCCGCGCGCGTCTCGGCGATGTTCCGCAGGCCGCGCACCGGCACCGGCATGGCGCCGCCACAGGAGCCGGCCGACGACGGACTGCTGCGCCACAACGATCTCACCATGGACGTCGAGGGACGCGTCGTCGCCCTGAACGGGCAGGAACTCGCGCTCACGCGCATCGAGTTCGACCTGCTGGAGACCCTCCTGACGGGCGCCCAGCGCGTGTGGACGAGGGAGGCGCTGCTCAATCGCGTGTGGGGTGACGGCTGGAGCCAGGACCACCACCTCGTCGAGGTGCACATCCGCAACCTGCGCAAGAAACTCGGCGAGGACATGAGCAACCCCCGCTTCATCCGTACCGTGCGCGGTGTCGGATACCGGATGATGCCGGGCGACACCCGGCGCTGACCGGCGTACCGCCGGTTTGGGCGCGGATGGAACACTTGATACGTGGCTCATCTCGACGTCTCCGGTATCGACTACTTCCTCTCCGACGGCAGGCAACTGCTCAACGGTGTGGCCTTCAAGGTGGGTGACGGGCACAAGACGGCCCTGATCGGCCCGAACGGCACCGGCAAGACGACCCTCCTGCGCATCATCTCCGGCGACCTCGCCCCGGACGAGGGAGCGGTCAGCCGCTCGGGGTCCATGGGCATCATGCGGCAGTTCGTCGGCCAGGTACGCGACGACACGACTGTCCGGGACCTGCTGGTCTCCGCCGCGCCGCCCGCGCTCGCCGCGGCCGCCCAGCGGATCGACGAGGCCGAGCTCGCCATGATGGAGGCCGACGACGAGCCCACCCAGATGAAGTACGCCCAGGCCATCGCCGACTGGGGTGACGCCGGTGGCTACGAGCTCGAGACCACCTGGGACGAGGTCACCATGGCGGCCCTCGGCGTCCCCTTCGACCGCGCGCAGTACCGGGCGGCATCGTCGCTCTCCGGCGGTGAGCAGAAGCGCCTGGTGCTGGAGGCGCTGTTCTCCGGCCCCGACGACCTCCTGCTCCTCGACGAGCCGGACAACTACCTCGACGTCCCCGGCAAGCGGTGGCTGGAGGCGAAGCTGCGCGAGTCGAAGAAGTCGGTGCTGTTCGTCAGCCACGACCGCGAACTGCTCGCCAACGCCGCCACGCGCATCGTGACGCTCGAGCCCGGGGCGCTCGGGGCGTCGTCGTGGACGCACGGCGGCGGGTTCGAGACCTACCTGAAGGCCCGCGCGGACCGCAACGCGCGCTTCGAGGAGCTGCGGAAGCGCTGGGACGAGGAGCACCTCAAGCTCAAGGAACTCGTCAACATGTACAAGAACAAGGCCGCGTTCCGCTCGGACATGGCCAACCGCTACCACGCCGCGCAGACGCGCCTCGCGAAGTTCCTCGAGGCAGGGCCGCCCGAGGCGATCCCGCTCGAGCAGAAGGTGTCCATGCGCCTGCAGGGCGGACGGACCGCCAAGCGCGCCGTGGTGGCGCAGAAGCTCGAACTGACCGGACTGATGAAGCCCTTCAGCACCGAGATCTGGTTCGGGGACCGCGTGGGCGTGCTGGGCTCCAACGGCTCCGGGAAGTCCCACTTCCTGCGCCTGCTCGCGGCCGGCGGATCGGATCCGGACAAGGAGCACCAGCCCGTGTCCGACGTCGACATCGCTGCCGTGCCGCACGAGGGCACCGTGAAGCTCGGTGCGCGCATCCGGCCCGGGTTCTTCGCACAGACGCATTCGCGCCCCGATCTCCTGGGGCGCACCCTCGTGGACATCCTGCACCGCGGCGACGAGCACCGGTCGGGGCTGGGACGCGAGGCCGCCTCCGCCGTGCTGGACCGCTACGGGCTGGCTGCCCAGGCCGAGCAGCCCTACGACTCCCTCTCCGGCGGGCAGCAGGCCAGGCTGCAGATCCTGCTCCTGGAACTCTCCGGTGCCACGCTCCTGCTGCTCGACGAGCCCACCGACAACCTCGACCTGCATTCGGCGGAGGCGCTCGAACGGGCCATCGACGCCTTCGAGGGCACCGTCATGGCCGTGACCCACGACCGCTGGTTCGCCCGCGGCTTCGACCGGTTCCTCGTCTTCGGATCCGACGGCAAGGTGTACGAGACGAAGGAGCCCGTCTGGGACGAGAGCAGGGTGGTCCGGGCGCGCTGACCGGCCCCATCCACAACTCCTTCCACAGGTTTGTCCACAAATTGTGGACAAGTGACGCATGGTCACCGAGCCCCGCGTTTGTGGCACACACCGGCGCCCGCCTACGGTGGCAGGGTGAACCCCGCCGTCCGCGCCGCCATGATCGCCACCTACGCCATCTTCGGGCTCAACGGCCTCGTGTTCGCGAGCTGGGCCGCACGCATCCCCGCCGCCTCCGGCACCCTGGGACTGGGGGCAGGGCAGATGGGCGGCCTCCTGCTCGTGGGCGCCGTCGGCTCGGTGCTGTCCCTGCCCCTGGCGGGTGTCCTCGCGGCACGCGTCGGCACCGGTAACACCGTGCGTATCGGCGGGACCGCCGCCGCGATGGCGGCGACCCTCGTCGCGCTCGGCCTGGCCACCGTCTCGGTGCCGGTGGTCGGCGTCGGACTGTTCCTGTTCGGGTGCGGCATCGCCCTGTGGGACGTGGGGCAGAACATCGAGGGCGCCGACGTCGAACGCCGGGTGGGGCGCACGATCATGCCGCGCTTCCACGCGGCCTTCAGCGGCGGGGCGTTCGTCGGAGCCCTCATCGGGGCGGGACTGTCCGCCGTCGACGTGTCCCTCGCCGCGCACCTCGTCGCCGTGGCCGTCCTCAGCGTCGTGGTCTCCCTGTGGGCCCCGCGCTACTTCCTGCCCGAGACGACGGCGGACGGCGACACGATCGCTCAGGCGCACGACGGCGCCCGCCCGCGGAGGTTCGGCGCATGGGGAGAGCCCCGCACGCTGCTGATCGGCCTGGTGGTGCTGGGCGCCGCGCTGACCGAGGGCGCCGCGAACGACTGGGTGGCCAAGGCCAGTGTCGACGGCCTCGGAACCGCGGAGAGCACCGGGGCGATCATGTTCGCAGTGTTCGTCGCCGCCATGACCGCGTTGCGTTTCCTGGGCGGCCCCCTGATCGACCGCTTCGGCCGGGTACGGGTGCTGCAGGCCAGCCTCGGGTCGTCGCTCGCCGGGCTCGTCGTCTTCGTCGCCGCACCCACCGTTCCCCTCGCCGCCGTCGGGGCCGTCCTATGGGGCGCGGGTGCTGCACTCGGGTTCCCCATGGGCATGTCGGCGGCCGCGGACGATCCCGAGCGTGCCGCCGCGCGGGTCTCGGTGGTCTCCACCATCGGCTACACGGCGTTCCTCGCCGGGCCGCCGCTGATCGGGTTCCTCGGCGACGCGGTGGGCATCCGCAACGCCCTGCTGGCCGTCGGTGTCGCCGTCCTGGCGTCCTTCCTGGTCGCGCCGGCCGCCCGTGAGCGGCCTGCGCAGATCGAGGTCACATTGCGGACAGGATCTGACCGAACCCCCTAGGTCCGCCCGAGCGCCGGTCCTACCCTCGTTGCATGGCGATTATCGAGGCAGAAGGTCTGAAGAAGATCTATTCGTCGAAGAGCGGGCCCGTCCACGCACTCGACGGCATGAACCTTTCCGTTCCCCGGGGAACAGTCAAGGCCCTCCTGGGGCCCAATGGTGCAGGCAAGACCACCGTGGTGAAGATCCTGACCACCCTCATCCAACCGACCGCCGGGACCGCGCGGATCGACGGCATCGACGTCCTGCGTGATCCCAAGGCGGCCCGCCGCCTCATCGGCGTGTCCGGCCAGTACGCAGCGGTCGACGAAGGCCTGACCGGCTTCGAGAACCTCGAGATGGTGGGCAGGCTCTACCACCTGGGGCCGCGTGAGTCGAAGCGCCGGGCGCAGGAGCTCATCGACCAGTTCGAGCTGACGGAGGCGGGCAACCGACCCGTGAAGGGCTTCTCGGGCGGCATGCGACGCCGCATCGACCTGGCCGGGGCGCTCGTGATCAAGCCGAAGATCCTCTTCCTCGACGAGCCCACCACGGGGTTGGACCCCCGGAGCCGGCTGGCCATGTGGGGGATCATCAAGGACCTCGTCAACGACGGCACCACGCTGCTCCTGACCACCCAGTACCTCGAGGAGGCAGACCAGCTCTCCGACGACATCGCGGTGATCGACGGCGGCAGGACCATCGCCGAGGGTACGGCGGACGAGCTGAAGTCCCAGATCGGCGGACACCGCGTGGTGGTGTCCCTCGTCGATGCCGCTCATGCGGGCGCCGCGAGGGAGATCCTCGGACGCCACGGCGACGGCGAGCCGGGCATCGGCGGTGACGGCCGCACCGTGGAGGTGGCGGTCACGGACGGGCCACGCGCCCTGCAGTACATCCTGTCGGATCTGGGCGAGAGCGGGATCGACCTGCACGACGCCGGGATGAGGCGGCCGAGCCTCGACGACGTCTTCCTGACGCTCACCGGCCACCGGACCGAGGATGTCGACGAGGCAACGACCCAGAAGGAGACGGCAGCATGAGCGTCCTGGCACCCGAGGACAGGCAGCCCGAGAACCGGCGGTCCGCCGTCCACGCGGCCCCGTCCGAGCCGCCGTCGGAACTGTCCATGTGGTTCTCCGACGGCTGGACCGTCACCAAGCGCAACCTGACGAAGCTGAAGCGGTCACCGGACATGCTGATCTTCGCCGTCCTCCAACCCATCATGTTCGTGCTGCTGTTCAGCCAGATCTACGGCGGGTCCATCCAGGTGGAGGGTGCCGACTACACGCAGTACCTCATGGCCGGGATCTTCGCGCAGACGGTGATCTTCGGGTCCACCTTCTCCGGGTCGGCGATGGCCCAGGACCTCAAGGACGGCATCATCGACCGCTTCCGGACCTTGCCGATGAGCTCCTCCGCGGTGCTGATCGGACGGACCAACAGCGACCTCGTGCTCAATGCGCTGTCGGTGGTGATCATGATGGCCACCGGCTTCGTGGTGGGATGGCGCGTCAATGCGTCCATGGGCAGCTTCCTGGCCGGTCTCGGACTCCTGCTGCTGTTCTCCTACGCGTTCAGCTGGGTGATGGCACTGCTCGGCATGTCCGTGAAGTCCCCCGAGGTCATCAACAATGCGTCCTTCATGATCCTGTTCCCGCTGACCTTCATCTCCAACGCCTTCGTGCAGTCGCAGAACCTGCCGAGCGCGCTCGAGACCTTCGCCAACTGGAACCCGGTCTCGGCCCTGGTGCAGGCGGCCCGGGAGCTGTTCGGCAACACCGGCACCGTCCCCGCCCCCGATGTCTGGCCCATGCAGAACGCGGTGCTGACCGTCCTGGTCGGGGCCGTACTGATGCTCGTGATCTTCGTGCCGCTCTGCGTCAGGAAGTACACCCTGATCAGCAGCCGCTAGAGGCATCGTCCGAAAGGGGTACTGCTCCCCCTCGGGGTCATCCCTGGGGCCGGTGATTCGTCACCGGCCCCAGGCCTACTGTTGGTGGTATCGGCCCGCAGGCGCGGGACACCCCCGAACCATTCCCAGTCGAAGGACGCACCATGATCGAGGCCCAGGCCCTCTCCAAGCGGTACGGCGCGAAGACCGCCGTGGACGCCGTCTCATTCACCGTGCAGCCCGGCAAGGTGACGGGCTTCCTCGGCCCGAACGGTGCCGGCAAGTCCACCACCATGCGCATGATCGTGGGTCTGGACAACCCCAGCGGCGGCGGCGTGACGGTCAACGGCCGTGCCTACGCCCAGCACACCGCCCCGCTGCGCGAGGTCGGTGCGCTCCTGGACGCGAAGGCCGTGCACACCAAGCGCTCGGCCTACAACCACCTCCGCGCCATGGCGGCCACCCACGGCATCCCGAACAGCCGGGTCAAGGACGTCATCGAACTCACCGGTCTCGGTCCCGTCGCGAAGAAGCGCGTCGGCGGTTTCTCGCTGGGCATGGGCCAGCGCCTCGGGATCGCCGCGGCCCTCCTGGGGGACCCCCACACGGTGATCCTGGACGAGCCCGTCAACGGCCTGGACCCCGAGGGCGTGCAGTGGGTGCGCCACCTCGCCAAGGGGCTCGCCTCCGAGGGCCGCACGGTCTTCCTGTCCTCGCACCTCATGTCGGAGATGGCCCTCACCGCGGACCACCTGATCGTGATCGGACGCGGCCGCATCATCGCCGACGCCCCCATCCAGTCGATCATCGACGGACAGGGCAAGGTGCGGGTGCGGGTGCGGGCCGACCGCCCGCAGGACCTCCTCGGCGGCCTCGCCGGCGAGGGGGTCACCTCGCAGGTCCTCGAACCGGAGCTGGTCGAGATCACCGGGGTCGAACCCCGCCGCATCGCGGAGATCGCGCTGCGCGAGCGCGTCCTCGTGTACGAGCTCACGCCGCTGCAGGTGTCCCTCGAGGACGCCTACATGCAACTCACCCAGAACGAGGTCGAGTACCACTCCCACACCCCGACCGCCGCCGACCCGGCCGCGGCACCCTCGGAAGGACGCTGATCATGGCAACGTCGACAACACCGGCCCCCGCCCTGCAGCGGCCTCGGCCCGACCGGAACCCAGGCCCGGGCGTGAACTTCGGCCGGGTCCTGAAGTCGGAATGGATCAAGGTCACCACGGTTCCTTCGACCGTCATCCTCATCGCCTGCACCGTCGTGCTGATGGTGGGCATCTCGGCACTCCTGGCCTGGCAGACCACCTTCCTGTTCGAGGCCCAGAGCGACCCGGAGATGGCCGCGCAGATGCAGGCCCAGGGGGCTCCCGATCCGAACGACATCGTCCGGGACATCCCGGGGTCGGGGCTCACGTTCGGGCAGTTGCTGATGGCCTCCCTCGCCGTGGTCCTCATCGCGTCGGAGTGGGCCACGGGCATGATCCGGTCCACCATGGTCGCCGTCCCCCGGAGGACCCCCGCCCTCCTCGCGAAGCAGCTCATCATGGCGGTGATCTCCTTCGTGATCGGTGCGGGCTCGGCGCTGATCGCCTACTTCATCGCCCAGCCCATCCTTGCGGGCTCGGATCTCGATTTCGGTCTGGGCGATGACGGAGTGCTCCTCCACATCGTCAACACCGGGTCCGTCCTGGCGCTCGTGTCCATCTTCGCGATGTCGATCGGCACCCTGATCCGCAACACCGCGGGCGGCGTGGTCACCTCGATCGGCATCCTGCTGGTCCTGCCGATCGTCGTGGCGATCTTCGGCAGCGGCACGGAGTGGGTCGTGGACGCGGCACGCTTCCTGCCCAGTTCCGGTGGAGAGCAGATGGTCGCGACGACCATCGCGGACGGCGCCTTCAACCAGTGGCAGGGAGCCCTCGTCCTGGGCGGGTGGTCGCTGCTGCTCCTCGTGGTGTCCCTCATCGTCACCAAGAAGCGGGACGTCTAGGACCACCGATGGACGCCACCGTTGAGTGAGGCCGGGCCGGTGAAGGAGACCGCGGAACAGACGCCCGCGGTCTCCTTCACCGAACTCAACGCCCGTCGGCTGGGGCCCGTCCGGCGGTTCTTCCGCGGGCATCCGCGGGCCATGGATGCCGTCGTCATCCTGGTGTTCGTCCTGTTCGCCTTCCCCGGCGCGCTCTTCCTGATCATCGACGGCGACAACTGGTTCGGGCTCCCCGGCGTGGTGCTGGGGGCCGCTGCGCTGGCGTTCCGCCGGGACCGGCCGCTGCTCGTCCTGGCCTTCGTGGCGATCCTCGACATCCCCGTCAGCGTCCTGACCGAGGGCTCGGGCAGCAGCGGCGTCGCGACGATGTTCGCCCTGTACACCGTGGCGGCCAGCTACCCGCTGCGACAGGCGCTCGCCGCTGCGGCGGCGGCCATGTTCTTCTCGGTCGGAGCCCTCTTCCTCATCCCCGTCAGCGCCTTCGCGGAGGCCCCGGGCGTGATCTGGCTCCTCAGCGGCTTCATCGTGATGTTCCTGGCCGTCGCCGCCGGCGTCGGCATCACGGTCCGGCGCGATCGCGAGCACGAGAGCGAACTGCGCGAGTGGGCTGCGCGCAATGCCGAACTGGCGTCCGCGGGGGAGCGCAACAGGATCGCGCGCGAGATGCACGACGTCGTCGCGCATTCACTGACGGTCATGGTGGCGCTGTCCGACGGCGCCGCCGTCGTCATGAAGCGCGATCCCGACCGCGCCGCGGCGGTGCTGGGTGAACTGTCCGGCACGGGCCGCACGGCGATCGCCGACATGCGGCGCGTCCTCGGGGTCCTCCGCGCGGAGGCTGCGAGCGAACCGCTCGGACCACTGCCGGCGTCGAGCTCCCTCGTCCAGCTGCTGGACGGCTTCCGCGCGGCGGGACTGCCGCTCAGGGTGACGACGAGCGGGCCGAGGCTCCCGGACGATCCGGCCTTCCAGCTGACGGTCTACCGGATCCTCCAGGAGTCGCTGACCAACGTCCTGCGCTACGGCAAGGGGGTTACGCTGGTGGACATCTCGATCGCCCGGACGGGCGACGCGGTCTCCCTGCGCGTGGTCGACGACGGGCGGGGAGCCATGGGGCCGGAGGTGTCCCTCGGCTCGGGGCAGGGCATCGCCGGTATGCGCGAGCGGGCCGCCATCTACGGCGGTTCGGTGAAGTACGGGGCCCGTACGGCGGGCGGCTGGCTCGTGGAGGTGCAACTGACAGTCCCCGGCGTCGACGGCGGGACGGGTAACCAGCGGGGGAGAGACAAGGATGACCACGCACGACAGCACGCAGGGCACGCCCATCAGGGTTCTGCTCGCTGATGACCAACCCCTGCTGCGGATGGGTTTCCGCCTCATCCTCGAGGGCGAGGCGGACCTCGAGATCGCCGGCGAGGCGTCCACCGGCGCCGAGGCCGTGCGCCTGGCCGCGGAGCTCAAGCCGGACGTGGTGCTGATGGATGTCCGGATGCCCTACCTGGACGGGATCGAGGCCACGCGCCAGATCACGGCATCGGCGTCGGGCTCGCGCATCATCATCCTGACCACCTTCGACCTCGACGAGTACGCGTTCTCGGGTCTGCAGGCGGGTGCCTCGGCGTTCCTGCTGAAGGACGTGGCCCCCGAGGACCTGGTGCACGCGGTGCGGATCGTCGCGAGCGGGGACGCCGTCGTCGCCCCGCGTGTCACGCAGCGGCTGCTCGAGACCTACGTGCGGTCGCTGCCGCCCGCCCATATGAGGACGGCCACGCCGGACCGGCGGCTCGCCGAGCTGACGCCCAGGGAGCGGGAGGTGCTGGAGGCGATCGCCGGAGGGCTCTCCAATGCCGAGCTGGCGGCGCGGTTCTACCTGTCGGAGGCCACGATCAAGACGCACGTGCGGCGCATCCTCACCAAGCTGGATCTGCGGGACCGGGTGCAGGCCGTGGTGTACGCCTACGAGAACGGGATCGTGGTGCCGGGCCCGGCGCACTGATCCCCGGCATCGACCGGTCAGGGGCAGGTGAGCACGCGCTCGAGGTTCTGCCCGGTCCAGGACCCGACGGTCGCACGGATGCGCAGAGTGTAGTTCCCCACCGTCGAGGACGCGCGCGTGATCGTCGTGGCCCGTGACGTCGCCGGCAGGTTGTTGGTCGTCACCTGGCCGCTCGGTGCCGTGAGGGTCACCGTGTAGCCCGTGGCGCGGTTCACGGCGCCGAAGTCGGTGAGCGTCACCGTCATGGAGAGTTTGTTCGTGGTGCAGGAGAAGGTTCCCGTGATACCGACCGGCGCGGGGATGGCGTAGGTCCTGACCTCCATCGTCGCCGTCGCGGAGCCGACGAAGGCCGCCTGCGCGATCGTGGGGGCGAACGTGAAGATCACGGCACAGACCACGACGCCCACGAGGAGTCGGAGACGATGCAGCGGGGGCGGGGTGCCGTGCCGGCTCATGGTCGTTCTCCTTCCTCGAGATCCCTCGTGGGACGCAGCCGTCCCGGTGCCCTGGGCGGGCCCCAGGACACCGGGACCGGGACTAGCGGTCGGTGGCTGCGCGCTGCGTGGCGACGAAGGTGAAGCCGACGTTGTTCGTGAGGCCCTGGAAGGTGTTGTCCGCGGTGGTGGGGAGCTTGGTGGTGACGCGGAGGTTGTCGGCCTTGGTGCTGGTCATCGAGGCGAGGTTGTTCAGGACGACGTTGGCGCCGATGATCTGGCGGGCCGGCAGGACCGTGGTGACGGTGCCGGAGCAGGCGTAGGTGTAGGCGGTGGCCGGCGCGGGTGCCGCAGGGATCGCGGTCTCCGTCCAAGGGACGCTGCAGGCGTCGATGGTGACCTGCAGGCCGTTGAGGGCGTCGGTGGTCAGCAGGTTGGGGGTCGTGGTGGCGGTGGTCAGGGTGACGCCGCCGAAGTTCTGGTTGCCCGTGTTCGTCAGGGTGGCCACGCGCTGGATGGAGTCGCCCGGGACGATGCCCGCTGCCGCGACATTGAGGCGGTTGGCGGCGCCTGCCTCACCGAGCTTGACCTCGACGGTGCCCGCGGTGACCGTCTCGCTGGCCGACGTCGTCGAGGTGAAGGAACCGTAGGTGCCGAGGCCGGCAACCGAGGCGGCCACGCCCAGCAGCGCCACCGAGGCGAGGACCTTGCCCGAGGTGGACTTCAGGGTGATGCGGGAGGTGCGTGCCATGGTGAGACCCTTTTCGTGAATTCGTGCCGATGTCCTCCGGTCCCCCCAGCGGGGCCCGGTGCGTCTGACGACAACTCTGGTCGCTGCGGTTCAACTGCAGCCCGGGTTCCTACGAACGGTCGGCGAACCTCCCGCGAAGGAAGACCGAAGACCGTGCGAAGACCGAAGGAAAGATGAAGGGGCACCGAAGGCGGGACGCCGCGAGGCCTTCCACAGCACCCCGGCGGCACCATGGATCGCGAGCCGGACGACCCGACGGCGTCCTCCGTGGTGCACATCTGGTTGAATCGGAGGATGACCCGAGCACCCGTGCACATCCAGGACCTCGGCGCCTACGTGTCGGCGTCGCCGTCGAGCTTCCACGCGGTGGCCGAGGCCGGACGGCGCCTCGCGGCAGCGGGATTCAGCGAGTTGACGGAGCAGGACGCCTGGGAGGGCGGATCCGGCCGGCACTTCGTGATCCGCGACGGTGCGCTCATCGCCTGGGTGGTGCCGTCGGGCGCAGGTCCCACCACCGGCTTCCACATCCTCGGCGCCCACACCGATTCGCCGTCGTTCAAGCTGAAGCCGAAGCCCACCACGGGCAGGTACGGCTGGCTGCAGGCCGGCGTGGAGGTGTACGGCGGGCCGCTGCTGAACTCCTGGCTCGACCGCGAGCTCGCGCTCGCAGGCCGACTGACGCTGCACGACGGCAGTGAGCGCCTCGTCGCCACGGGGCCGCTGCTACGCTTCCCGCAGCTCGCCATCCACCTCGACCGCGCAGTCAATGACGGCCTGGCCCTCGACAAGCAGCGTCACATGAACCCGGTGTGGGGCCTGGGCGACCCGTCGGGCGCCGATCTCCTCGGTCTCCTCGCCACCGGTGCCGGCGTGGATCCGCAGGACATCGGCGGATTCGACGTCGTCGTCGCCGACACGCAGGAACCCCGCGTCTTCGGCGCACAGGGCGAGTTCTTCGCCTCCGGCCGGCTGGACAACCTCTCCTCGGTGCATGCAGGGCTCACGGCGCTCATCGCCGCGGCGGTGGACCAGCAGGCGGAGGGGCCCATCGCCGTGCTCGCGGCGTTCGACCACGAGGAGGTGGGCAGCGGCTCCCGCTCAGGTGCCAGCGGTCCGTTCCTCGAGGACCTGCTGCTGCGCATCTCGCTCGGCCTCGGCGCCGGGACGGAGGAACGCCTGCGTGCCCTGGCGTCGTCGTTCTGCGTGTCGGCCGACGCCGGCCACGCCGTGCACCCCAACTACGCGGAGCGGCACGACCCCGCCAACCTGCCCGTCCTCAACGGCGGTCCGCTGCTCAAGATCAACGCCAACCAGCGGTACACCACGGACGCCCCCGGAGCCGCCCACTGGGCGGCGCTGTGCCGCGGCGCCGGCGTGCCGTACCAGGAGTTCGTCTCCAACAACGTGATGCCCTGCGGGTCGACCATCGGCCCGCTGACGGCCACCCGGCTGGGCATCCGCACGGTCGACGTCGGGACGCCCCTGCTGTCGATGCACTCGGCACGCGAACTGTGCGGCACCGAGGACCCGGGCCACCTGGCCACCGCCGTCACCGCCTTCTTCGGCGGCGCCCGGTAGCGGCTGTCCACAGGAGTTCGACTCCGGTGGATCGTCCGGTAACATTGGTACGTCTGTGCCAGCGCCTGTCGACGGTAGATACCGTGGACGGCGGCCGGACCAACGCTAAAGAACCTCCTGTTGCGGAAGGACCGCGACCGCTTAGCCCAGAGGAGGTGGGTTCACACATGCGTGCTTATGAACTGATGGTAATCATCGACCCCGATGTCGAGGAACGCTCCATCGACCAGACACTCGAGAAGTTCCTCAATGTCGTCCGCAACGGCGGCGGCACTGTGGACAAGGTGGACATCTGGGGACGTCGGCGCCTCGCCTACGAGATCCAGAAGAAGACCGAGGGCATCTACGCCGTCGTCAACTTCACCGCCACGCCGGCCATCGCCGCTGAGCTCGATCGTCAGCTGAGCCTCAACGAGACGATCATGCGGACCAAGATTATCCGCCCCGAGGAGCAGAAGGTCTCTGCCGAGTAATCTCGGTGGACCTTTCATCCAACCACCCCGCTCCGGCGGGCAGTGACTCAAGGAGGCACCATGGCAGGCGAAACAGTCATCACGGTGATCGGCAACCTCACCAACGACCCCGAGCTGCGGTTCACGCCGTCGGGATCGGCGGTCGCCAACTTCACCATCGCGTCCACTCCTCGTACCTTCGACCGCCAGAGCAACGACTGGAAGGACGGCGAGACGCTGTTCCTCCGCGCATCGGTCTGGCGTGAGGCTGCGGAGAACGTCGCGGAGACCCTGACCAAGGGAACCCGCGTGGTTGCCCAGGGCCGACTCAAGTCACGGTCCTACGACACCAAAGAGGGCGAGAAGCGCACCGTCATGGAGCTCGAGGTGGACGAGATCGGTCCGTCCCTGCGCTATGCGTCCGCGAAGGTCACCCGCACCCAGCGCTCCGGCGGCGGGAACGGTGGCGGCGGCTTCGGCGGCAACTCCGGTGGCAACCAGGGTGGCGGCTTCGGCGGCAACTCCGGTGGCTCGAACTCCGGTTCGGGTTGGGGTGGCGGCCAGCAGGCCCAGCAGCCTGCGGATGACCCCTGGGGCGCTCCCTCGGGTGGGAACTCGCAGGGCTGGGGCAACGGCGCCGACTCCGAGCCCCCCTTCTAGGCTCTCCCCCAGGCAGCACCGCCCCGTTCCCGGGACGCCTGCCGCAGTTCTGCAAGGAACTGGTACTTCCCATCCCGCAGAATCGTTCTGCGGGCTCCAACAGAAAAAGGAGCACCACGATGGCTAAGGCTGAACTCCGTAAGCCCAAACCAAAGTCCAACCCCTTGAAGGCCGCTGACGTCACCGTCATCGACTACAAGGACGTAGCCCTGCTGCGTAAGTTCATTTCCGATCGCGGAAAGATCCGTGCCCGTCGTGTCACCGGTGTGACCGTGCAGGAACAGCGCAAGATCGCCCAGGCAATCAAGAACGCCCGCGAAGTCGCGCTCCTGCCGTACTCCGGCGCCGGCCGCGGCTAGGGAAAGGGACACACAATGTCGAAGCTCATTCTGACCCAGGAAGTCACCGGACTCGGTGCAGCAGGCGACGTCGTCGAGGTGAAGAACGGTTACGCACGTAACTACCTTCTGCCCCGCGGCTTCGCCCTGATGTGGAGCAAGGGTGGCGAGAAGCAGGTCGATTCGATCAAGGCTGCCCGTTCCGCCCGCGAGCACGCATCGCTCGAGGACGCCCAGCGCCAGGCTGCCGCCCTCTCGGCCAAGCCCGTCACCCTGACCGTGAAGGCGGGCGGTTCCGGCCGCCTGTTCGGCACGGTCAAGGCCGACGACGTCGCCAAGGCCGTCGAGGCCGCAGGCCTCGGCAAGATCGACAAGCGCAAGGTCGAACTGCCGGCCCACATCAAGTCGGTCGGCTCGTACCAGGCCAACGTCCGTCTCCACGAGGACGTAGCAGCGGTCATCGACCTGGACGTCGTCGCCAGCTAGCTGCCAAGCGCCGGCAGCGGCGCGACCAGGTCCACGAGCAAGCCCCCGCCCACGGCGGGGGCTTGCTCGCGTTGACGGCGCCGACGGCCATGCGTGCGCGGCGGACCACCATGGGCCGCCAGGCATACGACCCTCGAGCATGCACGCGGACGACTTCTCGCAGGCCGTCCCGGCCGGGGTACGTACTCCCCGGCACATATGCCCTCGTCCGGCGCCGCTGTGATCCGTCCGGCGGGCGGTGGAAGGGTGGCACTTGGGCCATATAGGTCACCGGAGCGTTCAACCGGGCTCCTTCGGCGAGTTGTCAACAGCGGACCTGTGGACGGATCGCTCGGAAAAATACTTTTGATCCACAGCCCGGGGATAACGTTTGCGCAGGTCAGGCACGGTTTGTGCGAGAGAGAATGTTTCTGTCCACAGGGTTGTCCCCATCCTGTGCACAAGATAGCCCCTGCAATCCACAGCATCTTCCTAGTTATACACAGCCCCTGTTGGGATGGCGCTTTGCGGCCTCCGGGCGGGGGGCTACCGTTGCGGGAGACCGCCAGGAGTGAGGGTGTCGGGTGATAAGCCTGACCTATCAGACCCGCCCGGGCGTCCGGTGGTCCGCTACGGCGAACGCCGCCTCGCAGCAGGAGAAAGGCCCTTCAGTGTCCCTGGCACATGCAGATTCATCGACGGACACACGTAGCCCGGAGTTCTCGCGCACGCCTCCCCAGGACCTCGTCGCCGAGCAATCGGTGCTCGGCGGCATGATGCTGTCGAAGGACGCCATCGCGGACTGCGTGGAAGTCCTCCGCGGACTGGACTTCTACCGTCCGGCCCACGAGAGCATCTACGAGGCCATCATCGACCTCTACGGGCGGGGGGAGCCGGCCGACGCCGTCACGGTGGCGGACGAGCTCACCAAGCGCGGCGAGATCTCGCGCATCGGTGGCCCCGCCTACCTCCACACCCTGATCCAGTCCGTGCCGACCGCGGCCAACGCCGGGTTCTATGCGGAGATCGTGCGCGAGCGGGCAGTACTCCGACGCCTTGTCGATGCCGGCACCAAGATCGTGCAACTCGGATACTCGAACGACGGCGAGGTGGACGACCTCGTCAATGCTGCGCAGGCGGAGGTCTACGCGGTGGCCGAACGCCGCACGGCCGAGGACTACGTGGCGTTGAAGGACATCATCGAGGGCACTGTCGACGAGATCGAGTCGGCGGGGCACCGCGGTGAGGGCATGACGGGCGTACCCACCGGATTCTACGAACTGGACGAGCTGACGCAGGGACTCCACGGCGGACAGATGATCGTCGTGGCGGCGCGTCCGGCAATGGGAAAGTCGACGTTCGCGCTGGACTGGGCGCGGTCGGCCGCCATCAAGCACAACATGGCCACCGTGTTCTTCTCCCTGGAGATGGGACGCAACGAGATCGCCATGCGCCTTCTGTCCGCGGAGGCCACCATCGGGCTGCAGGACCTGCGCAAGGGCACGATCAAGGACGAGCAGTGGGGCAAGATCGCCACGACCATGGGGCGCATGAATGACGCCCCGCTGTTCATCGACGACAGCCCCAACATGTCGCTCATGGAGATCAGGGCCAAGTGCCGGCGGCTGAAGCAGCGCCACGACCTCAAGCTCGTGGTGCTCGACTACCTGCAGCTGATGTCCTCCGGCAAGCGCGTGGAGTCCCGCCAGCAGGAGGTGTCGGAGTTCTCCAGAGCGCTCAAGCTGCTGGCCAAGGAACTCAACGTCCCTGTCGTCGCGCTGTCGCAGCTCAACCGTGGCTCCGAGCAGCGCACCGACAAGCGCCCGCAGGTATCGGACCTCCGTGAGTCCGGTTCCATCGAGCAGGATGCGGATATGGTCATCCTGCTGCATCGGGACGACGTCTACGACAAGGAGTCAGCCCGCGCGGGCGAGGCGGACGTGATCGTGGCGAAGCACCGTAACGGTCCCACCAAGACCCTCGTGGTCGGCTTCCAGGGCCACTATTCACGCTTCAACAACATGGCCGCGGACGGCGGGGGCTATTAGTCCTTGCGGGGCCCGAGCTCGTTGATGACGGTCTTGAGGCGGTCCCGCAGGTCCTGAGAGGCCAGCCCGTCCTCGGCCATCAGCTCGTGCTCGATGTTCTTCGCCCGCTCCAGGGCTTTCAGGCCGGCCGAGGTGATGGTGATGCGCTGGCTCCGGCGATCGGCGGTGTTGCGCAGGCGGGTCACCAGACCGCGCTTCTCGAGGCGGTCGAGCGTGCGGCCCACGGTCTGTGCCTGTACATGGACGAGCTGCGCCAGGCGGACGCCCGTCAGTGTTCCCTCACGTTCCAGGACTCCCAGGGTGGTCAACCCGGCGTGCGTGATGCCGATGCTCAGGAGCTTCTCGTTCCATGAGTGTTCGACGATGCGGGCCGCGGTCGTTAGCAGGCGGCTGGTCGACCAATCGTTCAACTCCGGCACGATGGCGTTTCCTTCCCCTTGGTTCTGCGCGATGTGATCGCTTGTCCAGTTACTACTTACTGTAGACAACTTTGCACCAAATAGACAGCATGCTTATTATCGTCGTCGAGCGGTGCCCGGCGTCAGCGTGTGTATACCGCAGAACGCCCTGCACGGGATGCGAGGAAGGCCCGGAGCAGTGCTCCGGGCCTTCCTCATGCTGCCGTTGTGCCTAGAGGTTGTTGCCGCGGCGCGTCTCGTCCACGCCCTCGACCTCGATCTCTTCCTTGCGGACGTCGGCGCTGACCGTCTCGTTGGTGGTCACCGTCTCCTTGTCGAGGCGTACGCGCTCGACGGGAACAGCTTCCTTCTCGACGACGGGGCGCTCGGCGTGGAGGACGACTTCGTGCTCCTCCTCGCTGATGGCGGGGCCGTCGTACGCGTCGCCACGGTTGGCGTCCGTGATGGGCTCGCGCTCCACGCGGACTTCCTCACGGCTGACCGGGACGGTCTGCGTGACGTTCTCGGTGACGACGTACTTGCGCAGGCGCGCACGTCCCGCTTCACGGCGCTCGGTGCCGACGCGGAGCTGCTCCTCGGAGCGCGTCATGGCATCATCCGTGGTGGGGCCGGACGTGTCGTGACCGACCGTGCCGCGTCCGCTGTTGGTGTCCGAGAAGGTGCTCGTCGTGTCGGTCGTGCCGGCGTGGCGGCCCGAGTGCGTGTCGATGTCGACATCGCGATCGCCGTGGCCGACGGTCGTCGTCGTATCGGCGTAGCCGCTGGTGCCGCCGCCGATCTCGTAGTGGCGGTAGAGGCGATCCTCTTCCTCCGGGCTCAGGTTGCCGTCGGACTCGACGCGGGGGGCGTCCTTGACCTGGTGCTTGGAGTAGGGGACGCGCACGTCGTGACCCTGGACGTCGGCGCCCTGAAGCGGAACGAAGGACTCCGACGTGCCGAAGAGGCCCGTCTTCGCCGTGACCCAGCTGGGCTCACCGGTCTGATCGTCCAGGTAGACCTGCCCGATCGCGCCGATCTTCTCTCCGTCGGACCCGAGGACGTTGCCGCCGTTGCCGAGCAGGGTGTCGATGTGTTCCTGAGTAATCATTTCCTTCTCCTTCTGAGTAATCTCACTGCGAGGGGTATGGAATTCCGGTTGCACCGGGGCGGAAGCCCCTGCGAACCACCGGCCTCTAGAGTAAGCATACTTAGTACTCAATGGGAAGCAGGCTTAGCGTTCGGGCGCGAATTCAAGTGTCCGGGCGGTATCGCGGGGCACCCTCGCCCGGCATGACCTCCCGGACCGGGTCGGGGTTTCCGTAGGCTCAGGTGCTTCCGTATGATGGCAGGAAGGTCCAGCCACCGGCCGAACAGTCTCGATCGAGCCGATGCACGACGTTCCAGCGGAGCCTCCTTCCGTCCAGCGGGTCGCACGCCCTCGGGCAGTACCGCGGGCCCGCCCGGAGCGGCGGACCAGGAAGCCCTGCCGGCGCCCTGGACCACCATGCTGTCGGCAATGGTCGCCGAGCCCCTGAAAGGGCGACAATGCCAGCAGAACAGCCCCCACACATCACCTCCGTCATGATCGCGGCAGCGGATCTCGAGGACGCCGAGTTCCAGCGGGACAGGCTTGCGCTTCTCTGCGGCGAAGCGATCCGCCAGGCACTCGTTGCCGGCTCCACGCACGCCGCCGTGGCTAGGGCCGCGAATCTGAGCGAGAACGAGGTGCGACGGCTCGCAGGGACGCCGCCCATCGGTCCGGCGGTACTCGAGGAGGTAGCGCTCCTCTCCGCCGTCTCCCTGGGTCTTCCCTCCGTCGCCGAGGTGGTCCAGCTGGTCGACGGCCCGGTGCTCGCGGAACCTGCCGCCAGTGACCTCCGTGAACCCGATGCAGCTTTCTGACACCTCGCCCGGCCCCGGGATCGACGGTGGCGGGACCGCCCTGCTGGTCATCGACATGCAGAACGCCTTCTTCGAGGACGCCGCTCTGGCGAGTGCGCAGGATGCCCTCGTCAAGGCCTGCAACAGGCTGATCGAAGCCGCGCACCGCGGGAATACGCCCGTCCTGGTGGCGCGCACCGAACATCTGCGGAACCGCTCCACGTGGACGCGCTCCATGCTCGATGATGACCAGGGGTTCATCTTCCGCGGCTCGCACCAGGCCGAGACCGTCGCCGGATTGCGCGTCGAGGGGCTGGAGACGGTGACGAAGACCCGGGACAGCGCCTTCTTCGGCACCGACCTCGCCGCGCGCCTGAAGGACCTGGGTGTGGAGAGGCTCGTTCTCGCAGGGGTATCGACCCACAACTGTGTGGCGCACACCGGAGCGGACGCTTTCGCCCATGACTTCCGGGTCAGCTACGCGCTGGATGCGATCGGCAGCACCAACGACAGGTACGCGGAGGCGATGCTCGAGATCCTGTCGGTGGAGTATCGGCAGCCGATCATCGGGCAGGCGGAGGCCGAGGCGCTCCTCGGCTGAGCGGCCCGGGGTGCAGAGCCGCGGGCGGGGAGTGCCGAGCTACTGATCACAGCGGCTCAGGCGTTCCCGGGAGTGCCACCGATGGGGTCCGACGCGCGCCTCATCGTGCCGCTGTGCGGCCCGCAGTGCCGCTGTACGGCACCGTCGTCGTGTGACAGGACAGACGACGACGGCGGCCGCCGGAAGTGTTCCGGTGGCCGCCGTCGTTCGGTGAGCGGTGTGTCAGCTCTGCTTGACGGTCGACGTCGCGTCCTGGGCGCTGCCCTTGACGTCGCTCGCAGCCTGCTGGCCCTCGTTCTTCACGTTCTGCACCGAGTCGGTGGCCGACTCCTTGAGGGACTGGACGGCCTCCTGCGCGGGCTCCTTGATCTCCTCGACGACCTGCTTCGCGGCCTCGGTGACCTTCTCCTTGAGCGGAGCGGCCTGCGACTTCAGCTGCGATGCCGCCTGCTGCTCCTTCTGGCTGGCCGGGATGATGCTGGCGACCAGCAGGCCGGCTCCGAAAGCGATCAGCCCGGCGGCGAGGGGGTTGCCCGCGGCCTTGCTGCTCAGCTGACGGGGTGCTCCCTGCACGGCCTGGCCGGCGTGGTGTGCCTTGTCCAAAGCGCTCTCCTTCACGGAGCCGGCGCCCGACTGGGCGTGGCCCATTCCGCTTCCGGCCTTGTTCTTCGCATGTCCGGCCTTGTCAGCAACCGTGTCCTTCACGTCCTCGGCCTTTCCGAGCACGGAATCCTTCACGTCTTCGGCTTTGCCCATGACGGTCTCCTTCACATTGCTGAAGCTGTGCTTGACCTTCTCGGTCTGACGGTGCGCGATGTTCGCGGGGTTCACTTTGTCCGCAACGGCGTCGACGTCCGTACCCAGTTCCTGGCGGGTGCGTTCGATATCTGCGCGGATCTCGTCGGGTGTCTGGCTCATCGTGTCTGCTCACCTGGTTTCAGTGTCGGCGGAATTTCTTTGATGGTCTCCGCAGTCTGGGGGAGACCCTTGACCTTCTGGACTTCCTTCTTGCCCTTCATCGCCAGCACTGCGGCGATGATGCCCCAGATGACGGCGACGATGAGGGCGGCCCAGCCGATCGGCATGAGCGCGGCGAGTCCGTACATCAGGGCGAGGGAGAGGAACAGGAGGACGAAGTGACCGCCGACGGCGGCACCGGCGAACATGCCCGCACCCTTGCCTGCGTTCTTCGCCGACAGGGTGGCCTCGGCCTTGGCCAGGGCCACTTCCTGGCGCATGAGCTTGGAGAGGTCCTTCGTCACCTCCCCGAGAAGTTCGCCCACCGAGGCGTTGGCGGAACGCTGCTCCGCCTCCGTCGGCAGGGGTGCAGCGGCCTGGTGCGCGCCGCCCGTGTATGCCTCACTCATCAGCGCAGGCTCCCGTCATTCGGGAGGGTGCCCACAGGAGGGGTTCCCGGCGGGATGGTGGGGTAGTCGTCCGTGGGGTCGACGAAGGCCGGGCTGGACTCGGCGACGTGCTGTCCGCGCGTGGTCTCGCCGAAGCCGGCGGAGGCGGGGGTGCCGCTGTAGGCGTCCGAACCCACCTCCGTGTACCCGGGGTAGGTGCCCGTGGTCGACGTGCCGGTGGAGGCCGCGCCCTGGTTGCCGGAGCTGTTGTCCGAACCGGGGTTGCCCGTGAGGCCACGCGTCAGGCGACCGACGACGAGGCCGGTGCCCGCGGCGATGGCGAGGAAGGTGCCGGGCTTGCGGCGGGCGTAGGACTTGACGTCCTCGAGGATGTCGGAGGCGTCGCGGCCTTCGAGCCAGCTGGCGGCGGACCCGGTGCGCTGCGAGGCCTGCTGGACGAGGCTGGAGACCGTGTGGTTGTCCGACTTCTCGGCCATGGACTTCAGTTCGTCGGCGATGGCGCGGATGCCCTCGGTGAGCTTCTGCTGCTGCGATCCGGCCTGGCTCTTGACCTCGGAGGTCACCGTGCCGAGCAGGTTCTTCGCCTGCGAGCCGGCCTCGGCAGCCACGTTCTTCGCCTCGGAGGCGGCGGTGCCGGCCACGTTCTTGGCGGCGTCCTTGCCCTCCTGGCCGACCTGCTTGGCCTGGTCCTTCGCGACGGAGGTCTTCGAATCAGCGGAGCCGGAGTTGCCGCCGGTGGTTCCCGTGGTGCCGACCTCGGTCGCCCCGAGGTTCGAAGTGGACGACTCGTTGCCGGTCGTGGAGGGGACCAGGGGATCCTGCGGCCAATTCTGCGTAGTCATGGTTCTTCCTAACGTTGATATTGCCGTTATAGCGGACGCTCCAGCGTGTGCTCGATGCAATGGTGCGGCATCCCATGCTGGCCGTATGACTAAAGCTAAGCATGCTTACATTCATTCACGCAAGCTCTTTTCCCAGATTCCGCAACTTCAAAATAAGTAGACTTAGTACCTTTCGGAGATCCTAGAGGTGCCCCTACCGTAGAAGCAACAGGACCTCCTGCGGGCGCCTCCAGAAGGAGCGGACCCGAGACCGGGGGGCCGACGTGGGGAGGGAGCACCCGTGTTTCTCCGTCATACGCGCCGATACCGCCGCCCACGCACCCCGATGCGCGGTCCTACGGCACCACGGAGATCCCGAACACCGTGGAGAAACTGGCCGGTACCGTCCAGGACAAACTGAACCGCGAATAACCGTTCGCGCTACCCGAAGAGAAGGAGATCCTGATGGCAAATACGAACAACCGGACGGTGGAGGGTGGCAAGACGACCCTCCAGCGCGCCGCACAGGCCGTAGGCATCGTGTTCCTGCTGGTCGGAATCCTGGGATTCATCCCGGGGATCACGTCCGACTACGACACGATGAGGTTCGCCGGGCATCAGTCTGAGGCGATGCTGCTCGGTATCTTCCAGGTCTCGATCCTGCACAACATCGTCCACCTGCTGTTCGGCATCGCGGGTCTCGCCATGGCGCGGACCGTCTCGGGAGCACGCTCGTACCTGCTGGTCGGTGGCATCATCTACGCCGTCCTGTGGATCTACGGCCTCTTCATCGGGCAGGAATCGGCGGCCAACTTCGTCCCGTTGAACAGCGCGGACAACTGGCTGCACTTCTTCCTGGCCGTCGGCATGATCGGGCTGGCCCTCGCCCTGAGCCGTGGCTCCCGCGACACGGCCAGGCGCACCTAGGAGCAGTGCACCCCTGACGGGGTGACGCGGCGCTTCCGGGCCCGTCCTGCCGGAAGCGGCGACGACGCCGGCCCCCCGGTACGCCTGTACCGCGGGGCCGGCGTCGTCGTCTGCCCTGTGGCGTCCACCACGTCGTAGGGGGAAGTATGCTGGCCCCGGCCCGGTGGGTCGTTCCCGACAGAAGAGGTCCTCGATGAAGCAACCCGCACCGCGTGGCGAAGCCAGCACCCTGCTTTTGGCCGTCCTCACCGGCACCGTCGACTCCCCGGGGGACGCCCTCTCCCTCCTCGAGTCCGCGGTCGGGGCCGCGGTGACACGGACGCCGGACATCCTGCACGACGACGACCTCCAGCTCGCTCTCTTCTGCCTCTACGAGCTCCACTACAGCGGAATCGAAGGCGCGGGCGACGACTGGGAATGGAATCTCCGACTGCTGGGCGTGCGGCAGCGCATCGAGGTGGCTTTCGAGGCGCGCGTGCGGGACGAGGTGGTGCTCGGCGAGCTGCCCGATGCGACCGGTGAAGCCGTCTGCGCGGAACTGTTCCGCATGACCGCCGGGGATTCCGGCCCCAGCATGTCCCGCTTCGTCGCGAGGACCGCCACGGACGACCAGCTGCGGGAGTTCCTCGTGCACAGATCCATCTCCCAGCTCCGGGAAGCCGATCCGCACACCTGGGCCATCCCCCGCCTCGCAGGACGGGCGAAAGCGGCCCTGGTGGAGATCCAGGCCGACGAGTACGGCAACGGCCTGCTGGCGCGCATGCACTCGTCCCTTTTCGCCCGGACCATGCGCGAGCTCGGGATGGACGACACCTACGGCGCCTACCTCGATGCCGCGCCGGCCATCACGCTGGCGAGCAACAACCTGATGTCCCTCTTCGGTCTCAACCGTCGACTGCGGGGTGCGATCGTGGGGCATCTCGCCGCCTACGAGATGACGTCGTCCCAGCCCAACCGACTGTACTCCCGGGGCTTCACCCGGCTCGGTTACGGTGAGGCCGCCACCGGGTACTTCGACGAACACGTGGAGGCCGACGCCGTCCACGAGCAGATCGCCGGCCGCGACATGGCCGGTGGGCTCGTCGAGTCCGATCCCCATCTCCTTGCCGACGTCCTGTTCGGTGCAGCGGCGGCCCTCGCCGTCGACTCCATCATGACGGAGCGGATCATGGCCGCCTGGGAGGACGGCCGCTCCTCCCTGCTCCCTTCCGAGGCGATGGCCCCATGAGCGCCGACCTGAGGAACGAGGAGCGGGACCCCGCGCCGGGGCGCCCGCTGAACTCGGGTGCAGCAGCTCCGGTGTCCGTCGTGGCCTGCCCCGATGGACCCCTGCTGGTCCGCGGCGACTTCGTGCTCGTCGGAGCGGACGGCGAGGAGTTGCCGCGTACGCGCCGGACCGTGGCGCTGTGCCGGTGCGGGGCGTCGGCGCTGAAGCCGTACTGCGATGGTTCGCACAAGTTCACGGGCTTCCGGTCGGACGTCTGATCCCAGCACGGCCGCGGAAGGCCGGGCGGCCCGAAGGGTGCACGCGGCTCAGCCTCCTGTCGACCGGTGCATTCCGATCACGGCATACTGACGGGAGCGACCAGGAGGGGGCGCGGCAATGGACCTGAACAGCGACGTCGGGGAGTCCTTCGGGAACTGGACGTTCGGTGATGACGCGAGCATCATCGGGTCGGTCTCCAGCGCGAATGTGGCCTGCGGGTTCCATGCAGGAGACCCGGCCGGCATCCGCGCCACCTGCTCCGCCGCCGCCACCGCCGGGGTGACCGTCGGCGCCCACCCCGGGTACCGCGACCTCGCCGGATTCGGGCGGCGGTTCATTGACGTCGACCCGGGCGAACTCACCGACGACGTCATCTACCAGATCGGGGCACTGCAGGCCCTGGCCCGTGCTGCCGGAACCTCCGTGCAGTACGTCAAGCCGCACGGCGCGCTGTACAACACCATCGCCGTCCACGAGCGGCAGGCCCGCGCCGTGGTCCGGGCGGTCCGCGACGTCGACGACGCACTGCCGCTGCTGGTGCTCCCCGGCTCCGTGATCGAGACCGAGGCCCGTTCGGCAGGACTGCGTACGGTGGCCGAGGCCTTCGCCGACCGCGCCTACCAGCCCGACGGCGCGCTGGTGTCCCGGCGTGAACCCGGGTCGGTCCTGCATGCCGAGGCGGAGGTCGTCGAGCATGTCCTGCGCATGGCGACGGACGGCGAAGTGGTGGCGATCGACGGGTCCCGCATCCGCATCTCTCCCGAGAGCATCTGCGTGCACGGGGACACACCGGGCGCCGTCGCGATGGCCGCGGCGGTCCGCCGGGCCCTCGTCTCCGCGGGCGTGGACGTCCGTGCCTTCGCCTGACGCCGCGCCCGGTGGCACGGGCGGACCGGATCGAGCTCTCCGAGCCGTCGGTGACCGCGCCCTGCTCGTGGAACTGCCCGACCTGTCGGAAGTGCTCAGCGTGGAGGCGCAACTGCGGCAGCACCCCGTTGAGGGTCAGGTGGACGTGGTCGCCGCTGCGAGCACTGTCCTCGTCACCGTCGAGAACCCATGGCAGGTCGCCGCTCTCGAGGCCCGGCTCCGCACGATCGATCTCTCCGTGGCCGCTGCGCTGGACGACACGCTCGTCACCATCGAGGTGCGTTACGACGGCGAAGACCTGGCCGACGTCGCCGCGCGGACAGGACTCAGTGAGGAGGCCGTGGTCGCTGCTCATACGGCAACACCGTGGGTAGCCGCCTTCGGCGGCTTCGCGCCGGGTTTCGCCTATCTGACCGGCGGCGATCCGCGGCTGGAGGTCCCGCGGCGGGATTCCCCCCGGACAGCCGTCCCTGCTGGCTCGGTGGCGCTCGCCGGCCCGTTCTCGGCGGTCTACCCGCGGGAGTCGCCCGGCGGCTGGCAGCTGGTCGGACGGACCGACGCCGTGCTGTGGGATGCCCGCCGGACGGACCCGGCGCTGATCAGGCCCGGCAACAGGGTCCGGTTCACCGTCGTCCGCGAGCTCGTCACGGTCCGGGCGCCCGCGCCGGCCGGCGGCGCAGCGGCTCCCGCCCCTGAGGGGTCGACGCGCCAGACCGTGGATGACGGGGAGGGTGCCCGCGACGTGTCGGCTCGCCGGGCGGAGGCCGGGCTCACGGTCGTGACGCCGGGCCTCTCCAGCACGCTCCAGGATCTCGGCCGTCCCGGTCTCCTGGCTCTGGGCGTCGCCGAGGCGGGAGCACTGGACCGCGCGGCCTCGCGGCAGGCGAACAGGCTGGTGGGCAACACCCCCGGCGCCGCGGTGATCGAGAGTGTCAACGGAGGCCTCGTGCTCGAGGCCGGGGAGGACCAGGTGCTGGCCGTCACCGGCGCCGACGTCGGCCTGGTCATCGGTATGCCGGACGACCAGGAGCGCGACGCTCCCCTGTGCGCGCCCTTCCTCCTCGGCGCGGGTGAGGTGCTGCGGCAGTCCCCGCCGGCGTCGGGGCTGCGCACATACACGGCCGTCCGGGGCGGCTTCGCGGCGGAGGAGGTGCTGGGCAGCCGATCCTCCGACTCGATGTCGGGGCTCGGCCCACCCGCACTCACCGCCGGGATGCATCTGCCGGTGGGGCAGCCGGCCCCGGGATCGGCGGTCGGCGACCCTGAGGAGCTGCGGCCGGCACGCACGCCCGAGGTGCTGCGCGTGCTCCCCGGTCCTCGTGACGACTGGTTCGACGACGGGCTGGCGCGCCTGTGCGGGACCGTATGGACCGTCACCGCGCAGTCCAACCGGATCGGCCTCCGGCTCGACGGGCCGGCCCTCGTCCGGACCCGGGCCGGGGAGCTGCCGAGCGAGGGCACCGTGCGCGGCGCACTGCAGGTACCGCCGTCGGGCCTGCCGGTGCTGTTCCTCGCCGATCATCCGGTCACGGGCGGATACCCGGTGGTCGGCGTCGTCCTCGCTGCCGACCTGGACCGTGCGGCGCAGCTCGCACCGGGGTCGACCGTGCGGTTCCTGACCTGCGGATCGGGATCGGGCTGATGGCGAGGCGATGGACCAGCAGGTCCGTGCCGCCCCTCCGGTACTGTGCCCGGGCCAGGCAAGAGCGCCAGCGCAGGCCGCTTTCCTCACGACGGCCCGATGCCCTGTCGATCCGGGTGGCGAGTGCGAGGAAGCGGTGCACGCAGAGTTTCGCCGTCGGAAATGCTGCCGAAACGGCTTCTCCGTAGCGTGGGGTGCACCGTACATTTCAGGAGGCTGCCATGCAGACGCTGCGGGTTCGACAGGTTCCCTGGGCCAATCCCGTGGGCATCGGTCTGCGGGAGGCTCTCCGTGCGGAGCGTGACCGCGGCCGCTCACCCGTGCCCCTGCCGGCCGCAGTGGACGACGGCGCCGGTATCGCCGTCTTCCTCATCGCCTACGAGCTCGCGACCGGACAGCCCGTGGGATGCGGCGGGCTGCGGCTCCTGAAGGGCTCCCGCGCCGACATCGACTACGTCTACGTCCTGCCGTACGCGCGCTGGTCCGGCGTGTCGAGGGCGATCACCGAGGAGCTGGCGTCCTGGGCGCGGGGACACGGCATCACATCGGTGGGTCCGGGCGACGCGCTCGAGCAGCTGAACGCCCTGCGGCTCTAGCGATCCGGCCCTAGCCCCCGGCCACCGACTGGATGATCATGATGGTGGCACCTCCGGGCACCGCGGTTCCCAGCCCGTCCAGGCGGCGGACGTCCTCGCCGTCCACGTAGATGTTCACGTAGCGCCTGAGGGCCCCGGTCTCCTCCCGGATGCGCTGGTCGAGCAGGGGGCGCCCCTCGCCCAGGCCGTCGAGCAGTGCCGAGACGTCGCCGTCGTCGGGCACGCTCATACTGACCTCGCTCCGACCGTCGATGTACGGACGGAGGAGCGTGGGGATCAGGACGGTCACGGAGTTCGTCGCGGCCACGGCGGTACCCATCAGGCCGGGACGACGGCGGCACGCACCGAGAGCACGTCCGGCAGGTTCCTCGCCACCTCGCGGAAGGTGCGGCCCTCGTCAGCGCTCGCATAGACGGCCCCGCCGCGTGTGCCGAAGTACACGCCCGCGACCTCCGCGGTGTCCACGCAGGCGGCGTCGCGCAGGACCGCGTTGTACTCCGCCGTCGGCAGCCCGGCATCACCGGCCTCCCAGGTCGCGCCGCCATCGTCGGTCCGGTGCACCTTCAGATGCCCGTCGGGCGGGATGCGCTCACCGTCGGCCTTGAGCGGGATGACCCAGGCCGTGCCGCTGCGGCGGGGGTGGGAGAGCATGACGAAGCCGAAGTCCGCCGGCAGGCCCTCGGCGATGGACTGCCACGAATCCCCGCGGTCCGTGCTCGCGTACACCCCGTGGTGATTCTGCGCGAACAGGCGGTCGGGGTCGACGGCGTCGCGGGCCACCTTGTGCACGCACTGGCCGAATTCCGGATCCGGGTCGGGCATGAAGGGGGCACTGATGCCCCTGTTGCGGGGCTGCCAGGAGGTTCCGCCGTCGTCGGAGCGGTAGACGCCGCCGGTGCTCATGGCCACGTGGACCGTCTCGTCGACGGGACTCGGCAGGACCGTGTGGGCGGCCGCCCCGCCGAACCCGGCGCCCCACTCGCCGCGGTGGGGGTGGTCCCACAGGCCGCGGTTCAGTTCGAACGTCTCCCCGTGGTCCGTGGACTTCCAGACCGAGATGGGCTGGCACCCGGCCCAGACCACGCCGGGGCGGTGCTCCGCGTCCGGCTGGATCTGCCAGATGCGCTCGAGGGCGGCGCCGTCGTCGCTCCCGAACCGGATGCTGCCCTCCCGGGGTTCGGTCCAGGTCTCACCGAGGTCGTCCGAATGCGCGATGCACGGCCCGAAATGCCACGACATGCGTCCGGCGAACAGGCGCGTGCGCCCGCCCCGCGTGTCGATCCCGACGCTCGGGATCTCCTCCATCAGGAACTTCGGTTCGGAGAGCGTCCACGTCTCGCGGTCGGGGCTCGAGGCGAGCCACAGACCTTTCTTCGTGCCGATCGCGAGAAGGGTCGTTCCGGCTGCTGACATGGCTGCCCCCGTTGGCAAGTCCCGGCGATCCGCCGGGTGTCTGGTATGGATCTCCCGGGATGATGTCACCGACCACTCGATTTGTACAGGTTCGACTACCCGCTTCTGTCCGTAATCGTCCGGCGGCGGATGCGGCCGTGCCAGAGTTGGGTATTCGGTCGTCGGGAGTGGAGACCTGTGCATCCTGGAGGCAGTGCGTGAGTCGGACCGTCCCCGGCAACGCCCTGTCCCAGGGGTGCCCCGGCACGTGGCATCTGCCCGCGGCCCGCCGGCATTGCGACGGGAAGCACTGCCTCGAGGCGCAGGCGGGGCTGCTCGTCCTCCGGTGGGAGACCGGGGCCCTCCTGACCCTCGCCGACGTCCTCGCGGCCCTCGACGCGATCCGGGATCTGTCCGAGGGCCATCTGCTCCCGCTCGTCGTGCACCTGCAGGGTCTGTCGGGGATCGACGTCGATGCACGGGCCCTGCTCGTGGAGGGGTCACTCACGTCCCGCATCGGCTTCGTGGGGACCGGGCCGGTGGACCTTGTCCTCGCGGCCTTCCTCGAACCCGCGCTGTGCGAGAGCCGATACTTCGACCATCCCGAGGCCGCCCGCACCTGGGCGCTCGCCACCTCACCGGGGAACTGACGCTCCTCCGGCAACGCGAATCAGGCGCCTTTCCCGGTCATCGGCCATGCTCGGGTCGGGCACGGCGGGTGACGCGCCGAATTCCGATGTCCACGGCACGCGGTCGGGATGTTCCGGACCGGGGACGGACGCAGGGGATTGCTTCCGGAGGGCGGGGAATTACCCCCGTTCCCCGCGGACGGTGCCGACCCCCGAATTCGTGGAAGCAGTCCGCCGTGGGACGTCAGCGGCTCTCGTTGTAGGCGTCGATGATCGATTGCGTGATGCGGCCGCGGGAACTCGGGTTATAACCGTTGTCCTGTGCCCACTGGCGGATCTGCTGGGTGTCCTCGCGCTTCGAACGGGACGATGCCTTCGGGCTCGCGGACGCCTGCTTACCGGTGCCTGCCTTGCGCCCCTTGTCCACGTACCCGGAAAGGGCGGCCCGCAGGGATTCGGCGTTCTGTTTCGTGAGGTCTATCTCGTAATTCGTGCCGTCGAGGCCGAATCGGACGGTTTCCTGGGCTTCTTCACCGCTGAGGTCATCGACCAGTTGAACCTGTACTCGCTGTGCCATCGCATTCTCCTGCATTGTCCGGATGAATTCATGACCCCCAGAATCCGACCTTATACCGAGGTCCCCGTTTGTTCGACATCATTCGGCACCGGTGGATGACGAATTCCCTCTCGCCGGGATAAACGCCATCGCCACCCGGAGGCATCCCGTGGCGGCTGCGAATTCGGTATTCGCGACGTGCGGGGTATCCGCACCTGGTGCGTCACTTCGTCATACCCGGTCCGTTCCCTTGGCCAACCGTCCGCCCCGGGAGCACACTTGGTGCACCCGGGTCGGCGCGGGCCCGGTGTGCTGACGCTGGGGAGGTGTGCATGGCCGTGACGGGCGTCGTGCGGCGTAAGACCCGGGTCCCCGAGCAGGACGAGCGCGAGATCCCGCGTCCACGCCTGACCGACTGTCTCGACACCCTGCTCGGACGGGGCGCACGGATCCTGCTGGTCACGGCCGCCGCCGGATTCGGCAAGACGGCCGTGGTCGCTGAATGGGCGCGACTCCGCCTTGCGGCTGGAGACCTCCTCGCATGGGTGTCCCTCGATCCCTCCGACAACAGGCCTGGACGGTTCTGGTCCCTGCTGGGCACGGCGCTGACGGGGAAGCAGGACCCGGAGCCGCAGGGGCCCGCCGCCGCCGCCGCGCGGACGGCGAGGATCGACGCCCTGATCGAGGGCTGCACACGGAACGACACCCGGGTGGTCGTGGTCCTGGACAACTGTGAACACCTCACCAACCGCGCGCTGCTCGTCGACCTCGACTACTTCATCGAGCGGACCCCCGACGACGTGGTGGTGCTGCTGTGCGGGCGCAGGACGCCCGACCTCCGCTGCCTGTACAAACTGGACCTGGCCGGGGGAGTCCAGTGCCTCACGCAGCAGGACCTCGTCATGCGCCGACGCGAGCTGCGGAGGCTCTTCGCCCCGGCCCGGTCCGACGTGGACGCGCTGCTCCAGGCCACCGAGGGATGGACGGCCGCCGTCGCGCAGGCGCACCGCGCGGTGGTGCCGGACGCGCTGTATCGGAGCGGACCTCACAGCGCATCACTCCTCGAGAAGCTGTGCGGGCCGCTGTTCCGGTCCTACCGGCCGGCCATCCGGGAGGTTCTCGCGGTGATGGCGCTGATCGAGCCCTTCACCATCGCGGACCTCGAGGTCGCGCTGGATCGCTCGGACGGCGCGCACCTCGTGGCCCGTACCACTCTCGAGACCGGCATGGTCGTGGCTGAGCGGGACGGCGGAGCTCCGGAGCGGTTCCGGCTCCACCGCCTGCTCGCCCGCTGGATCGCCGAGGCCGTCCCGACGCCCGACTGGCCGGATGCCGGGCCGCTCCATGCCCGGATGGCAGGGCATCGTCTCCGGCAAGGCCACCATGCCGCGGCGCTCCGCCATGCCGCGAAGGCACACGACGCCGCACTCCTGCGGCGGGTAGTGACCGTCTCCGGGTTGCACCTGCTGTGGAGGAACGATCTGCGGACACTGGCGTCCGTCCTGAAGGAGATCGGTTCCGCGGCGTCTCCGGAGCTCGCCGTGCTCGAGTGCCTCCTCGCGCTCGCGGAGGGCGACTCCGGAAGGGCCGCGCGGACCGCGGTCTGGCGGGGGCGCCCGCCGGACGAGGGCCTGCCCGCCGAGGAATCATGCGAGCTTGCTTCTCCGTTCGACGTGCTGAACCTCGGGTTGGAGGCGCAGTTGCTGCTGCCGGAGGGGCGTTCCGCCGAGGCGGTGGTGCTCCTGGAGCGGTTGGATCTCGAGGCCGCACCTCCCGACGTGCAGCTCTTCGTCCTGAACGTCCAGGTGGCGGCCCTGATCGCGGAAGCCAGGGTCCCCGAGGCCACGGCGCTGGCCCGGAGGACTCTCGAGGCCGCAGCCAGGCGTGTGAATCCGGGTGCTGTGATCGACGCCGGCACGGCGAGCGCCTCGCTGGCCACGATCAGCGAGGACTTCGCGGAAGCGGCAGTCCAGGCCGCGACCGCGATCCGCCGCGGCGAGGAGCATGGCCTGCGGTACAGTCCGAAGCTCCGGCCGGCCCACCTGATCGCGGCATGGGCTGCGTTCCACGTCCTCGACGACCGCGGCGCGGCCCTGCACAACGCCTTCGTGTTCAAGACGTCGACGGCGGCGCCCGTCGTCTCCCACTCCTCGGCGAAGCTGGCCCTGATCCTCGCCTTTCCCGGCTCCGACCGGCGTACGGAGATCGCCGACGAGTTGCTCGACAGGGTCCGCTTCGACCTCGGGCACGGGGCGTACCCTCCGGACGCCGCGCTCTGCGCGCTGCAGGTCGCCGAGATGATGCTGTTCCTGCGGCGCTCCGACGACCTCACGCAGCTCAAGCTGGATCTGCGCAGGAGCCAGAGCGCCAGCGGGGAGCTCCACACGATCTCCGCCTGGGAGTTCCTGGCGTCCGGGCAGCACGCCCGCGCACGTCAGCTCCTGACGAGCGTCACCTCGGAGTTCGTGACGAGCCGGAGCCGTGTGGGGCTCGTGACCGCATGGGCCCTGCTGGCGCGGCTGGACCTCCTGGAGGAGCGCACCTTCAAGGCGCGGGAGTCGCTCGAGCGGGCACTGGCCATCGCGGCCCGGCATCGGACGGTGCGCGGCTTCGCCCTCGCCGGGGACGCGGTGCGGCAGTCAGTGGAGCGCGACCGGCACCACTACGCCCGGTACGCGCGCGAGATCGACATGATCGGACAGCATGTCCCCCAGCCCGTGGCGCTCATCGGGCCCCCGCTGACCCCGCGGGAGGAGGAACTCCTGGCCCTCCTCCCGACCTTCGCGACGGTGGAGGAACTCGCACACGACCTGCAGATCTCTACCAACACCGTGAAGACCCACATCCGGGGGATCTACCGGAAGCTCGGCGTCGGCACGCGGAGGGAGGCTATCGCGGCGGCCGGCCGTCTCGGCCTGGTCGCGTCCTCCACCGGCCCCGTGCACGTCCTGCGCCCGAGCACTGTCCGCTGAGCCGCGCGGTGCGGGCGACCGTCATCCACCGACCGGTAGCAGCTACACCCTGCCGGCGGCCTTCCGCTCGTCGATGACCGGCGGAAGCCCGAACTGCTCGAACATCTCCGGGTACAGGAAGTTGTGGTGGCCGATGATGCGCTCGCCGTCGGTCTCGATGACCTGGATGGCCCACGGCTCCCAGAGCCCCGGTTCCACGAGGTGGTAGTTCGCGAACCCTCCGGCGCCGTTGACGTCCAGGGGGATCAGGCGCCCACCCTCGCACACGCTGCCCTTCCCCACGAACCAGGCGATGACGTCGTCGGGCCCGGCGAGCCACAGGTCGAAGGGCGGCATGGAGAGGACGACGTCGTCGCGCAGCAGCGACACCAGGACGTCCATGTCGTAGGACTCGAACGCCCGGAGGTACTTGGCGAGCAGGACCTTGTGCGCGGGATCCTCCAGGGGCATGTGCGTGGACGGCTCGTAGCCGGCCATCGTCTTGCGGGCGCGCTGCAGCGCACTGTTGACCGAGGCCGTGGTCACCTCGAGGAGCGCGGCCACCTCGGCCGCGGACCACCGGAGTACCTCGCACAGGACCAGCGCGCTGCGCTGGAGCGGAGGGAGGTGCTGCAGGGCGGCCACGAAGGCCAGCCGGATGGTGTCGCGCGCCTCGGCGACGACGGCGGGGTCGCCGGAGGGGTCGACCACCCGCTCGTCGGGGATGGGCTGCACGAACACGCGCTCGGTGAGCGGGGCGCCGAGCACGGCCTCGGCCGTAGGGGTGGACGGGCCGAGATCCATGGGCCTGGCCCGGCGCTGGGGGCTGCGGAGCATGTCCACGCACACGTTGTGCGCTATCCGGAACAGCCACGTGCGCAGGGAGGACTGACCGGCGAACGACTCCCGCTTCGACCACGCCTTGATCATCGTCTCCTGCACGGCGTCCTCCGCCTCGGACGCGGCGCCGAGCATCCTGTAGCAGTACCCGGTGAGTTCGCGGCGCGAGGCCTCGAGCTGTCGGTCGAAAGGCGTGTCCTCGGCGGTCTCCGGCACTGTTCCCCGGGACGTGGTGGCGGGCTGCATGCATCCGAGCGTAGCGACGGTGGCACCCGTGCGGGAGGTGGCGGGCGGGAAAAGTTCCGCGTCATCGATGATTCGGTGCTCCCCATGGCGTCTACTGGGGAAACCGCCACCATCGGGAGCTCTTATGCGCAGACTCACAGCAGGCCTCTTCTCCTCCGTCGACGGAGTGGTCGAATCACCCCACCTCTGGCAGTTCGACAGCTTCGACGCCGAACTGGGCGCCGGGATGGGAGCGATGATCGATCGGGTGGACACCGTCCTCCTCGGGCGGCACGGGTACCAGGAGTGGGCGGAGTTCTGGCCGGTCGCCGACGCCGGGGACCCCTTCGGGCGTTTCATCAACCCGGTGCGCAAGTACGTCGCCTCCCGAACCCTCGAGGGCCCGCTGGGCTGGACGAACTCCTCCCTCATGGACGCGCCCCTGGAGGAGTTCGTGTGGTCCCTGAAGCAGACCGAGGGTGGCGACATCGGCATCTGTGCCGGCATCTCTCTCGTCCGCCAGCTGCTCTTCGCGGGCCTGCTCGACTCGCTGACCCTGATGATCCACCCCGTGGTCGCGGGCACCGGGCGGCACCTCTTCGAACCGACGGATCCCGTGATGAAACTGGAGCTGCAGGACGTCCCCAGCACCAGCAAGGGCAATGTCCTGGCCACCTACGGCCGCCGCGACTAGGAAGGAACAAAACCATGTCATTCCAGGCATATCTCGACGCCATCGAGGGCAAGACAGGACTCACCCCACGCCAGCTCGTCGATCAGGCCAGGGAGCGCGGCCTCGATGCTCCCGGCACGAAGGCGGGAGAGATCGTCACCTGGCTCAAGGAGGACCACGACCTTGGCCGGGGCCATGCCATGGCGCTCGTACACGTCATCAAGAACGGCGCGACCATCAGCGGGAAGCACGTAGGGTCCGACGGCACCCACGGGGACGCCTCGACGGAGTTGTGGCTCGACGGCAAGGCCACCCGACCGGGATCCGCGACTCCCTGACGGGATGGGCTGCGCGCCTAGACTGCTGGGCATGGCCGTCCTCATCGATCCACCGTCGTGGCCCGCGCACGGGACCGTCTTCTCCCACCTCGTCTCGACGTCGTCACTGGAGGAACTCCACGCCTTCGCCGAGGCGGCGGGCATCCCGCGGCGCGCCTTCGACGAGGACCACTACGACGTCCCCGCCCGTCGCTACCGCGAACTCGTCGAGCGCGGCGCGCAGGAGGTGAGCGGGGCATCCCTGGTGCGGGCGCTCATCGGGAGCGGCCTCCGGGTTCCTGCACGACGGCGGGGCCCGAAGCTGAGGGCCGCGCTGGTCACCCGCTGGGCATCGCTCCTGCCGGAGGATGCTGCCCTGGGCGAGGACCTGCTCGATCGCTGGGCCGAACCGCACCGGAGGTACCACACGCAGACCCACCTCCTCGCGGTACTCGAGGCACTCGATGTGCTGCTGCAGCCGGGCGACCTCCCGCTGCGGCGGACCGTGCTCCTCGCCGCGTGGTTCCACGACGCGGTCTACGAGGGAGTGGCCGGTGAGGACGAACGCGCCTCCGCGGCCCTCGCCGTCCACCGACTCGCCGCCCTGGGCCGACCGGCGGCGCAGGAGGTGGAGCGTCTCGTGCTCCTCACCGCGACGCATGACCCCGCGTCCGAGGATCGCGCGGGCCGGCTGCTGTGCGACGCCGACCTCTCCGTGCTCGGCGGGCCGGAGGCCGACTACCAGCGCTACCTCCTTGCCGTCCGGGAGGAGTACGCCCATATTCCTGATGCAGCATTCGTCGAAGGACGCCGCGCGGTGCTGCAGCGGCTCCTGGCGCTGGAGCCGCTGTTCGGGACAGCGGAAGCCCAGACGCTGTGGGCGCCGCGTGCCCGTGTGAACATGACGCGGGAGCTCTCAGTACTGACTCCGGGATGAGTGCGGAACGGGGAATGGTGGTCTATACGGTAGATGGGTGCTATCAGGAATATGGACATATTAACTATCCGATAGTTATGGTATCCGTATGCGGATGGCCCAACTCAGTGAGACCAGTTCGATCCCCGTCGCGACGATCAAGCTCTACCTCCGGGAAGGGCTCCTCCCCCCGGGAAAGAGGACGGGACCCAATCAGGCGCAATACGGCCCGCCGCATGTCCGTCGGCTGAAACTGATCCAGGCCCTCGTCAGGCTCGGGCGGCTGAGCCTGGCCGCAGCAGGTGAGGTCCTCGATGCCATCGACTCGGACCTGCCACTCATCCAGACGCTCGGCATCGCGCAGCGCGCTGCCACCCGGGCGGTGGACCGGGAGAGGATCCGCCCTGCCGATCTCGACCGCGTCGACGCGCTCATCGCGGATTGGCACGTGATACCGGGAGGCTGCGGCCGCTTCGATGCCGCGGCCGCGGTCACCGCCCTCCAGGAGTCCGGCCTGAAGGTCACCGACGACTGGTACCGGCGCTATGCCGCTGCGGCCCTCGCCGTCGCCGAGGCCGATCTCGACCTGGTGGATGCCCAGGAGGCTCGGAGCGCGAAAGCCGAGACGGTCGTCGTCGGCACGGTGCTCGGGGACGCACTGTTCGCCGGGCTCCGCCGGGCGGCCCAGGAGCACGTCTCCTACACCCGGTATGCCGCAGGCGTCCGCAAGCAGCCTTCGCCCCGAAACCCGGGGGAGAACTGATGTCACAGGCCCTCGCCGCAGGTCGCCGGCTGTCGTCCGGCGTTGCCTGGCACAGCCCGTTGTTGTTCCTGGCCGCCCTCATGGCCGTCACCGGTCTTGTCAGCCTGATCGGTCTCGTCGTCGACCCCCGTGAGCTCGTCGGGTCACCCGCGTGGGCCAAGCCCTTGAAATTCTCGATCTCGTTCGTCCTCTATGCCCTGACGCTGTCCTGGCTGATCGGTCAGGTGACTTCCGCGCGGCGCCTGGCGTGGTGGCTGGGGACCACGGCGGCCGTCGCCGTCGTCGTCGAGATGATCATCATCGTCGGCGCCGTCCTGGCGGACACCACGAGCCACTTCAATGTGACCACCTCGCTGAGCTCGGCACTCTGGAGCATCATGGCGGTCTCGATCATCGTGCTCTGGCTGGCGTCGCTGATCGTCGGCATCCTCCTGTTCCGGGTGAAGGACGCCGATCCCGCGCGATCCACCGCCATCCGGGCCGGGGTGGTCCTCGGCCTCACCGGCATGGCCCTCGGGTTCCTGATGACGGCTCCGACGGCGGCGCAGCTCGACGACTGGCAGGGCATCTCCGGCGCCCACACGGTCGGGGCGGCCGATGGCGGGCCGGGCCTGTTCCTCCTCGGATGGAGCACCGTGGCCGGTGATCTCCGCGTGCCCCACTTCGTCGGCATGCACGCCCTGCAGCTGTTGCCGATCGGGGCCATCCTGCTCGAAGCGGCGGCGCTCCGGGTCGCAGTGCTGGAATCGAGCCTGGTCCGGCGGCGCATCGTCCGGGTGGTGGCGGTGCTGTACGCCGCGGTCCTCGCGGTCCTCACCCTGCAGGCCATCATGGGGCAGTCCGTGGTCCGCCCGAGTGCGGACATCGCCCTGGCATCGGTGGCCCTCGTGCTCCTGGCCGGCGTGTCGATCGCGGTCATCCTCGCCCACGGCCGCAGGAGCGGCCCAAGCAGACCGGCGCCATCTCCTCCCGCCACTCGGGCGGCCGCCGGCGGATCGGCATGAGCGCGCGTCCCGGGGGGCCGCTGCCCGCCCGCACCAGGGCGGTCGTCGTCGTGTACGGGATGCTGGCCGCCGTGGGCCTGCTCGGCACCTGGTACTTCAACCTCTCGTACCGGGGCAGCGACGGCTCCTACCTCGAAGCGTGGTTCGCGAACGCCGCCGGCGCATCGGCGGCCGTGGACGTGATCGTCGCCGCGACGGTGGCGTGCATCTTCTACGCCGTCGAAGGACGCCGGCTCGGGTGGCGCCGGCGGTGGGTGCTCTTCGTCGCGCTCACGTTCGCCGTCGCCCTCGCCTTCGCATTGCCGCTCTTCCTCCTGCTGCGCGAACTCCAGCTCGCGCGCCGGAGCACGTCCGCGTCGGCCCCCGTGCAGGCGCCGTCACGGCATACGGGCTGACGCGCCCCCTTACCGCAGTGTGGGTCGCCCGTTACCATCCAGGCATGACACGACGCAGCATCACCCGGACCATGCGCGGCCGGGACGCGACAGCGGTACCCGCCGCCCTCCTGCTGATCGTCTCCGCCTTCCAGGCCGCGCTCGCACTCGGGGCGCCCTGGGGCTCGGCCGCCTACGGCGGTGCCCACCGGGGCACGCTGCCGCGGAAGTACCGGGTCACCAGCGCCGCGGCGTCCCTCGCGTACGCGGCCCTCGCCCTCGTGACCCTCGATGCGCGAAGCGGAGGGCAGGCCCGACGCCGGGTCCTCACCGGGGCCGCGGGCCTGATGGGTGCAGGGACGGTCATGAACCTCGCCTCCCGGTCGCGCGTGGAGCGGGCCATCTGGACACCCGTCGCCGGCGCCCTGGCCGCGACCCTGCTGCGGGCTGCCCGCAGGACCTAGGACCACCGAGGAGAACGGCACGGGCTCGGTCGATGTCGCGCTCGCCGCCTTGCGGGAGCCTGTCCGCGCCTGCCTCCAGCACATCATCGACACGGCGCGTGCGGTCCGCCCCGACGCCGTGGACGGCGTCGCGGTGCCGGCTCCTGCCCCTGGCCATCACCCCCGGAGAGGTCGATCATGGAGGCATGACATGGCGTGCCCGGCTCGGTGCCACAGCACTCGCGGCGATCCTCCTCGCGGCATGCGCATCGCCGGGTGGTCCCGGGAGCGGAACGGCATCCGGCACGGCGGACGGCCCGATCGATCCTGCGGGGACCTCCGTGCCCGGCGCTCCACCGGCTGACGGCGAGGTGATCGCCGAGGGCACCGTGCTGCAGATCGACGACGGGCTCCCCCAACTCTGCCTCGGCGGGGTCATGGAGTCCTACCCGCCCCAGTGCAGCGGGCCGCCGATCGTGAACTGGGACTGGGACCTTGCCGGCGGATCCGAGACCGCATCGGGGGTCACCTGGGGTGCCTACGCTGTGACCGGAACGTGGGACGGTACCACCTTCACGAGGACGGGCGTTCCGATCTCCCTGGCGCTCTACGACAGGGCGCCCATCACGGACCCGATGGCCGGCAGGCAGGGGACGACGGGGCAGGCCGAGCTCGACCGCATCCTGCAGGACATCTACTTCCGTCACGCAGGCTATACCGTGACCGCCGGGATCGAACGCGGTTTCGTCGTGGTCACCGTCATCCACGACGACGGCTCCTTCCAGGAGAGGATGGACGCCGAGTACGGGCAGGACGTCGTCGTCGTGCTGTCCGCGCTGCGATCCCACGGCTGATCGGACGGCATCATCGAAAGGGGAACCCCGGTGCAGATCATCCTCTGCGACTCCGCCGAGGAGGTGGGGCGGAGGGCCGCCGACCTCGTCGAGGCGAGGATGAGGCAGGGGCCGGCCGTCCTCGGCCTGGCCACCGGGAGCTCGCCCGCCTCCACCTACGCCGAGCTCATCCGCCGGCACCGGGAGGAGGGCCTGAGCTTCCGCGACGCCACCGCCTTCACGCTCGACGAGTACGCGGGACTTCCCGCCGACCATCCGCAGTCCTACTCCTCGACGATCCGCCGGGAGTTCGTGGACTCCGTGGACCTGCCACTCGCGCGGCTGCATACGCCGAGGGGTGACGCCGGGGACCTCGTGGCCGAGGCCGTCCGCTACGACGCCGCGATCGTCGACGCCGGGGGTGTGGACGTCCAGCTCCTCGGGCTCGGCGCCAACGGGCACATCGGGTTCAACGAGCCGACGTCGTCCCTGCGGTCCCGCACGCGCGTCAAGACGCTTTCCAGCGCCACCCGCCAGGCGAACGCCCGCTTCTTCGAGGACGACGGCGAGGAGGTGCCGAAGCTCTGCCTCACGCAGGGCCTCGGCACCATCGGCGAATCCCGGCAGGCGGTCCTCGTGGCGCTCGGCACCACGAAGGCATCGGCCGTCCGCGCCATGGTGGAAGGGCCCGTCAGTGCCTTCTGCCCGGGCTCGGTCCTGCAGCTGCACCCGAAGGCCGTCGTCGTGCTCGATCCCGAGGCGGCGGCCCGGCTCACCCTGCTGGAGTACTACCGCGAGGCCCAGGCCCTCGACGACGAGCTGTCCTGACGGCGCGGACCTAGCGTGACTGCAGGGCGTCGAGCGCGACGGCCATGGCCGCTGCCACCCGTCCGTCCAGCCGCGCACCGGGGACCGTAACGAGGTAGCGGTCCCGGAGGGACTGTCCGCGTTCTGACGTCAGGACGGTCTGCCCGGCCTGGTCGACGAAGTCGAAGTGGAAGCGGAACGGGGACGGGATGGCCTCGAGGACAGGCGCCATCTCCCAGATCCGTCGGCCGATCGCCACGCCGACACTCCGCTCGCTGCCTCTGGCCTGCACGCCCGCCGCCTCCAGGTGCCAGGTGGAGCGCAGCAGCGAAGCGCCGAAGTCCTTGCGGAAACTCCCGATCGGCTGCCCGGCGGCGTCCAGCACGTCGTAGGTGGCACCGACGTCCAGCCGTTGCCGGGCCTTGAAGGAGAACAGGGGCGTGGTCCGCGACTCGTCACGGTAGAACGTGACCTGCTCCTTGAATGCCGCCCGCTTCTGCTGTGCGAAGGCCAGCAGGTCCCCGGGCTGTCCGTCGGCGCCGACGGCGCGTACCTCGTAGCGGTTCACCATCATGGTGATCTTCTGCGCCACCGTGAAGCGTTCGACGCCGTGTGCCAGATCCATGTCCACCCTGTTCCTGTCGGTCCCGGATCCCGCGGTCCGCGGGAGCTCTACCCGAGCCTAGCGAGGTGCCCGGGGTGTGACGGGCTGCCGGAGGATGGTCCGCAGCTTCCCGGGGGCGGTGCGCCGCGCATCGCTGAGGTAGATCTCGTGGTGCTTCCCAGTCTCCTGCAGCGCGTGGGAGGGGATGAAGTCGCCGTGCAGCGCCTCGAGCACCGGCCCTTCGTCGTCGTACGGGCCGAGGTGGAGGGTCTGCACCGACAGCCCCTCCTCGAGCGGTTCGAGGCGGAGCGCCTCGAGTGCGGGCGCGCCGCCCTTGCGTGCGACCGTCCCGCGCGCGGTCGCCAACTGCTCCGGCGTCGTCCACTCCGGCACCATGATCATCACCGTCCACGCCCAGCGCGACTTGTCCCGGGCGACGGTGAAGGAGTCCATGTCCTCCGACCACCAGAGGGCCTCCAGGGGCATCACGGTGTAGTCCCGGCCGAGGTCGCCCTTGCTGAGGAACTTCAGCGCATAGGCGACGGGGTAGAGGGTGGTGATGGCGTCCCGGTAGGCCTCCGACGTGTTCGGGTCACCCCGGCCGTCGATCATGAGGAACTGCAGCACCGGGACCGTCACCACCTCGAACCGGCCCCGCGGGGCGGTGTAGGTGCCCACCTGCTTCCTGAGATCGAGCTTCATCCGCGGCATCTCCTGACGGTGGTTCCACGACGGGTGCTCGTACACTAGCGCAGGCGCACGGCGTCGGGCACGGGCGGGAACGGCACCTCGGGCCGCCGATGATCCTGCGGCCCCCGCACCGTCCGAGTAGCAGGACGAATTATGGGAGGGCGGACGATGCGCGGGAACTGGGAACCGGTCCACGAGGAACGGCGGGCCCTGGCAGAGGACCTGGCGCTGCTGACGGAGCGGCAGTGGGACACGCCGTCGCTGTGCGGGGGATGGGACGTGCACGACGTCGTCGCGCACCTGGCCGGTTCGGCCGCCACCACGCGACGGAGTTTCTGGACCTCCCTCATCCGGTCCCGCTTCGACTTCGACCGCGCGAACGCGCGGGAGGTGGCCGCCAACCGGGGGACCACGCCCGCGGACACCCTCGAGCGCTTCCGGGCGACGGTCGCCAGCACGACGACGCCGCCCGGTCCCTTCATCACGCGCCTCCTCGAGATCGTGGTCCATGGCGAGGACATCCGGCGGCCCCTCGGTCTTCCCCGTCCGCCGCTCCCGCCCGGCGTGGAGGACGCCCTCGCGTACCTGGCGCGGGACGGACTCTCCGGGGGCAGGAGTCGCCTCGCCGGCCTGGCTCTCACGGCCACCGACGCCGGGTACACGGTGGGGTCGGGGGAGGTCGTGCAAGGGCCCGCCCTCTCCCTGCTGCTCGCCGCCTCGGGGCGCCCCTCCGGTCTGGAGGAGCTGCGCGGACCCGGCCTGTCGCTCCTGGCGGGGCGGATGGGCGTGCGCCCGGTACCCTGACCGGCCCGCTATCCCGCCGGAGCCCTGCCGATCACCACTGTCACGCCCAGGTCCTCGCAACCCTCCGACCAGGACCGGAAGCCGGCGTCCAGGAGCAGGCGGATGCAGTCCTGCTCCTGGTCCTCGCCCACCTCGGACAGCACGTACCCGCCGGGCACCGGCCATCCGCGGGCCTCCCGCGCCACCCGCCGCTGCAGCTCCAGCCCGTCCCACCCGCCGTCGAGACCGACCAGCGGCTCGTGCTCCCGCGCCTCGGGCTCCGCGGCGTCGGAGCCGGCACCGACGCCGGCAGCGGCGTCCTGCGGGCGGTGCGGCATGGAACGGCCCTTCGTCGAACGCGGCCAGGCATCGGGAGGACAGCGGCTACACGGGATCGGCGGTGATCAGGCCGCCGCGGTCCGGGGCTCCGCCCGCCGGTGGCCTTCGAGGATCTCCCGGGCGGACGTCCATGCGCAGACTCCGTACCTGTCGTTGTCCAGCGCGTGGAAGGCGCCGTCCCCGCTGAACATGTTGCCGAAGTACTGCATGCCCTGCCATGCGGGGTACAGGTCCTCCGAGTCCCTGGAAAGGGCCTGTCCCGTGCGTGCCATCAGGCGCAATGGACCGATGCCGCCGGCGTAGAGCAGGCGGTAGGGCTCGCCGTCGAGGCTTGTCATGATGCCGGCGAGGTCCCGGGAGGACACCGTGTCGCCGGCGATGCGCAGGAAACGCGGTGCGTCCCGGTCGAGGGCCGCATGCGCGGTGTAGGCCGCGACGTCGTCCTTGGTCGTGAAGGCCATGGGCTGGTCCGCGTCCCCCCAGTAGAGGACCCTCCTCCGGCCGAACAGGATCAGGGGCGCCACTCCCGTGAGCATGTCGGCGAACGCCCCGTTGAGCACCGAGGTGGCGCGGAGGGGCGCGGCATCGAGGATGGCGCGGAAGTCGCGTCGGAGCTGGAGGTTGCGGTTGGACCCGTCCCTGATGGTGGTGTGGTCGAGGGAGAAGTCCGAGGGCACGAACCGCGGGACACCTGCGGCAACGGCGGCCATCAGCAACCGGGTCTGGGTGTCCAGGATGACGGGCGCGAGCCCGCTGAGCGCGGACACGACGGCGTCCGCACCCCCGACCGCCCTCTTCAGGCCGTCGGCGTCGCTGTAGTCCACGGGCAGGACGTCCGCGCCGAGCGAGCGTAGCCCGCGCGCCTCAGGGTTGCTGGAGGCCCTCGTGAGGACCCGGACCTCGGCCCCCTGGTCCAGCAGGGCACGGGCGATCCGTTCACCGAGGTCTCCGGTGGCTCCTGCAAGGGCGATCGTCTGGGGCACGGTGATCCTTCGGTCGAGGGTTGGCTGGCGACCGGCCGACTTCGGCGCGGTGGACTCTTCTCACAGAGTAGGTGCACCGCGCAATCCACCGTCTGCGGGTGAGGCCTGCCCGGGGCGTTCCCGAGCCGGGATAGCCTGACGGGATGGAACGCGCCGCCGTGATCTCGGACCTCCACGGGAACGTCACCGCCTTCAGCGCGGTGCTGGAGGATCTTCGGCACCGGGGCGTCTCCACCGTGTACAACCTGGGCGACGTCGCGGGCAAGGGTCCCCGCGGCTCGGAGTGCGTGCGCCTGAGCCGCCTGCACTGTGCCGTCACGGTACGCGGGAACTGGGACGACTTCCTGCCCAGCGAGACGCCCGAGTGGCGCGACGACGCCGGCTGGTGGTGGCACAACGAACTCACACCGGAGGACCGCCGGTGGTTGCAGTCGCTCCCGCTGTCCCACGACCTGACGCTGAGCGGGCGGCGCATCCGCATGTTCCATGCGTCGGCCAAGAGCGTGTACCACCGCGTGCACGCCCGCCACACGGACGAGGAGTTCGACGGCATGTTCGCCGCGACGGACCTCACCGGGGACGGCCCCCTGCCGGACGTGGTCTGTTACGGCGACATCCACGACGCCTTCGCCTCCACCTACCGGAGCAGGACCCTCGTCAACGTGGGCAGCGTCGGTAACCCACTGGACGAACCGCATGCGTCCTACGTGATCCTCGAGGGGGAGCCCGGCGGCGACCGCGCCGCACCCTTCGGCATCCAGTTCGTGCGGGTCCCCTATGATGTCGAGGCGGAGATCGCCGTGGCGACCGCGGTGGGGATGCCGGCCCTCGAGGCCTATGCCATCGAACTGCGGACGGCCGTCTACCGGGGGCAGCATGCCCGGCTCGGGATGGTCGACGCAGCGCCGTGAACGGGACGTGAGCGCGTCGGGGCGGACGCAAGCAGGTGATCGGGAGCCGTCTGCTTGACTCCCGACCGCCGCCCCATGTCCGTGCGAGCACTTCGATGTAGTCAACATCAGTCCGCGGACAGGTCCGGGCCATTCGCTGCGTACTCCCAGTGTGCGCCGCACTCCTCAACGGCGCATCAAGATCACCCCATCGTGACGGCGGCGGCGCCCTGCGGCGGGGTGTGATCCGACCGGTTGCCGGTCAGTCGCCCCTGGGTGGGCGCGTTCCGAACCCGTCCGTTGGGTAATATTCTCTAGGTCGTTTAGCAGCAGGCGGCCCCACCTTCTCCCTGCAGCATCGCGCGTGCGGGCAGGGAGCGGATGCAAAGGCACATCTGTTGGCACATCACGAGAGGGACAACGGTCCCACGGTTCCGGCGCTGCTCCAGGACATGGTCCTCGACAGCGACGACGTCGAGCAGTTCCTGACGAAGCTGGTCACCATCGCCGGCCACAGCCTGTCCGCGGACGACGAGGTCCTGTGCGGCGTCACCCTCCTCCGGGAGCGGACCAAGACCACCGTGGCCAGCAACAGCCCCGAAGCCCAGAAGATGGACGAGGTCCAGTACCGGTACGACGACGGCCCCTGCCTGCGGGCCGCCCGCCGGGGCACCGTCCACTACGTCTGCGACTTCGGCACCGAGGACCGTTTCCCCGAGTACAGCGCGGCGATCGCGGGCCACGGCATCAAGTCAGCCCTCGGGGTACCCATTCCCCTGGAGGGAGAGGCGACGGCGGCGCTCAACTTCTACTCGCCCCTGGCGGAGGCGTTCAGCGAGGAGTCCATCGAGGCCGCACAGCGCTTCGCCGAGGAGGTCGGGGCGTCGCTGCGTCTCGCGGTCCGCATCGCCACCCTGACCCAGGCGAGGGCCGACATGCGGACCGCCATGGAGAGCCGCACCACGATCGATCTCGCCGCCGGCGTGATCATGGGCCAGAACCGGTGCTCCCAGGCCACGGCGATGTCGATCCTCAAGGCCGCCTCCAGTGCGAGGAACATCAAGCTGCGGGACGTCGCGGCCTCCGTCCTGGAGTCCCTCGGGCAGGGGCCCGTGACGATGCACTTCGAGTAGGCGCTCGCCGCGGGCGGAGGGCCGCGCCGCGTCCGCCCGGTCGACGACCGGACGCGGGGAGGGCGGGGGTCAGCCCCGGGCGGCGGGCCGATCCGTGAGCTGCACGTCCACCGTCCGCGTATCCGATCCCCGGCGGGTCTCGACGGCGACCCTCTCGCCCGGGTCGCGCTGCCGCAGCGCCGCCAGGAGGTCCTCGGGTGCGGACAGCTCGTCGTCCCCGATCCGGGTGATGATGTCACCTGGCCGGATCCCGGCGTCGTCGGCCGGTCCGCCCTCCGACACGGACAGGACCACTACGCCCGTGCTGTCCTGCAGGTCCAGCTGCTCGGCGATCTGCGGCGTGATCGCGCCCGGGGCCAGACCCATGAAGGCGTGCTCCGCGGTGCCGTCCTCGCGGAGCTCCTCCGCCACCTCGGTGGCGGTGGGCGCGGGGATCGCGAAGCCCAGCGCCACGGCTCCCTGCGCGGGCGGGATGTACGCCTCGCTGATGCCGATGATCTCGCCGCGCCCGTTCACGACGGCACCTCCGGAGTTGCCGGGGCTGATGGCGGCATCGGTCTGGATCAGGTCCACGAGCGACTGGCTGGTGGACGCCGACCCCGGGATCTCCCGGTGCAGGCCCGAGATGATGCCCGACGTCGCCGTGTTCTCGAAGCCGAGGGGCGAGCCGATCACCACGGCGAGCTCGCCGATACGGGGAAGGCCGGACTGGAACGTGGCCGCGGGCAGGTCCGTGCGGTCCGCGCGGACGAGCGCGAGGTCGGAGACGGCATCCGTCGCTTCCACCGTCCCGGACACCCGCAGTCCGTCGGCGAAGGCCACCTCGACGTCCTCGTTGCCGCGGATCACGTGCTCGTTGGTGAGGATGAGGCCGTCCTCGGTGTAGATGACGCCACTGCCGAGCCCTCTCTCGGTGAAGATGGTGACCACCGACGGCTGCACCGCCTCGACGATGTCGGGGATGCTCATGTCCTCCTGCCGCCCGGACGAGGATCCGGACGAGGACGCCGTGGACGACCCGGACGGCGCCGCCGAGGAGGTGCTGCCGTCCTCTACCTGGGCCGGGGCGCTCGGTCCGGGCTCGTTCCCGGACTCCGTGCAGCCGGTCACCAGGAGCAGGAGTGCGACGCCCACGGCGACGGGCGGGATGCTGGTGCGGGTCATGCTGATCCTCCTCGGTTGGACAGGTGCCCGGGCGGCGCGACGACCTACCGCGGCTGCGCGCCGACACTACGTAGAACTGTAGGAAGGCGGCGATCCGACGACAAGCAGGAGAGCGGTCGACCTCCCGCCGGACAGCCGGAGTGCCGGCATCGCGCGGGGTGGCGCCTACGGGCGCCCGTCACCTCGCTGGTCCGGCCTGCGCAGCGGATGCTCACGCCATCCTTCCCGCTCCGAGGGCTCCGGCGCGTAGCCCGGACGCAGCAGCGGCTCATCCGGGTCGTCCTCGGGATTGACCCGCCGGGAGGCACCCGTGCGATGCGTGAGCCAGTAGCCCCAGCCGATGCAGGCCGCCGCCGCGAGGACGATGAGGAGCCCGATCGCCAGCAGGACCGGCGCTCCGGCCGGTACGGGGCTGCCCGAGGACTGGGCGCGGGCGAAGTCGGACACGGCCTGCGGTATGAACAAGGTGCTGATGAACAGCAGGACCAGACCGGCCAGGTACTGCTTGATGCCGACTCTCATGACTCCCCTGGGTGCGATCGCGGGCTGCGGGTTCGCATCCAGCTTAGGCCCTGCAGCCTGCGCGCCTACGCTGGACGGGTGCACCAGAGACCGCCCAGCAACCGCGCCCTCAGCCGCAGTATCCTCCGGCTGGCCGTTCCGGCCCTGGGCGCGTTGATCGCCGAGCCGCTCTTCCTGCTCGCGGACTCCGCGATCGTGGGACACCTCGGCGTGGATCAGCTCGCCGGCGTGGGCCTCGCATCCACCGTGCTGCAGACCGCCGTCGGGCTCATGGTCTTCCTCGCCTACTCGACCACGCCCGCCGTCGCCCGTCTCCTCGGTGCCGGGCGTCTGCCCGAGGCGCTCGCGGCCGGGCGCGACGGCGTGGGCCTCGCCGTCGTCCTAGGGGTGGTCCTGTCCACCGCGGGCTGGCTCGCAGCACCCCGGCTCGCCTCGCTCCTCGGCGCCGAGGGCGCCGTCCATGCCTTCGCCGTCGACTACCTCCGCTGGTCGATGCCCGGGCTCACCGCCATGCTCGTGGTGCTCGCCGCGACGGGCGTGCTGCGCGGACTGCAGGACACCCGGACGCCGCTGGTCGTCGCAGGGGCCGGATTCGGGGTCAACATCGTCCTCAACTACCTGCTCGTCTACGGTGCCGGGATGTCGGTGGCCGGCTCCGCGCTCGGGACGAGCCTCGCGCAGTGGGGCATGGCCGCGGTCTACCTCGTGATGCTCGTGCGCGCCTCGCGACGCGAGCGGGTACCCCTGACGCCGTCGTTGCGCGGCATCCGTGGCACCGCGGGCGTGGGCTCGTGGCTCATGCTGCGGACCCTGTCCCTGCGGGTGGCGATCCTCGCCACCGTGTTCGTGGCGACGGCGCAGGGTCCCCTGAGCCTCGCGTCCCACCAGCTCGTCATGACCGTCTTCACCTTCCTCGCCTTCGCACTCGATGCCCTCGCCATCGCCGCCCAGGCCCTCATCGGCAAGGAGCTCGGTGCCGGCGACCGCCCCCTGGCGCGGGCGCTCACGCGGCGGATGACTGTCTGGGGTGTGGGGTTCGGCGTCATCACCGGGTGCCTGCTCGCCGCCGTCGCGCCGCTCATCGGGGGGATCTTCACCCCCGATCCCCAGGTTCAGGCGGCGTTCGCGGCCGGGTTATGGGTACTCGCAGCCTCCCAGCCGGTCTGCGGTTTCGTGTTCGTGCTCGACGGCGTCCTGATCGGTGCCGGGGACGCCCGCTACCTGGCGCTCGCCGGCGTCGTGAACCTCGCGGCCTACCTGCCGCTGCTGGTCCTCGTGGGCCGGGCGGACCTGACCGGGGGTGAGGGGATCGTCTGGCTCTGGCTCGCGTTCGGTGTCGGCTACATGCTGGCGCGGGCCGGAACGCTCGGCTGGCGCGTGCGGAACGACCGCTGGATGGTCACGGGCGCTTCGCGGAGCGGGGCGGTCCGGGGGGCATAGCAGGACGGAGCGTCCAGGGGGTGGCTCTGGCGGGCTCCCCCTCATGGCGGGAGGATGTGGGGAGACGAGTGACCACCCGGAGGTAGGAAATGTCCACAGGCGTCGATGTCCCGGCCGTCGATGACGTGCTGGCCGAGCTGTCAGCACTCGAGGATCCCCGCCTGCGGGCCGTGAACGAACAGCACGGGGACGACCACGGCGTGAACCTGTCCGCGCTGCGGGGCGTCGCCAAGCGGCTGAAGACCCAGCAGGATCTCGCACGCGAGCTGTGGGCCACGGAGGACACCGCCGCACGCCTGCTCGCGCTCCTCCTCTGCCGCCCGAGGGCCTTCGACCAGGCCGAGCTGGACACCATGCTGCGGCAGGGGCGCCCGCCGAAGGTCCACGACTGGCTCGTCAACTACGTGGTGAAGAAGAGCCCGCACGCCGAGGAGCTGCGCCTCGCGTGGGTGGGGGATCCGGATCCCGTGGTGGCCAGTGCCGGATGGGCGCTCACGAGCGAACGCGTGCTGAAGAAGCCCGGGGGGCTCGACCTCCCCGGCTTGCTGGACACCATCGAGGGCACCATGAAGGACGCTCCCGACCGCCTGCAGTGGGCGATGAACCATACCCTGGCCCAGATCGGGATCAATCACGCGGAGCACCGGCAACGGGCTATCGGCATCGGCGAGCGACTGGAGGTCCTGAAGGACTACCCGACGCCGCCGAACTGCACCTCCCCGTTCGCGCCGATCTGGATCAACGAGATCGTCCGCAGGCAGCAGACGTCCTCATGACCGTCGCCTCCGACCTCCGCGCTCCTCCGGATCGACGGGAGCCGGGATGGTGGCCCTGTTCGGCGGCTGATCACGGCAGGCGGCTGATCGATCATGCTAGGGGGAGACCAGCAGCGAGAACCCCAGATGCGGTACCTCGATCGGGATCAGGCTTCGTCCGCCCGACGTCGAGCGGACTCTCTCACCCACCAGATGCGCCCCGGAATTGCCGACGACGACGCGGCCACCGGCATTGAGCAGCGCGGCGTCCCCGGGAATCGAACGGAGTGTGGGCATGAGTATCTCCTCCAGCTTTTTGATCCTGATGTCACAGCCCGCGACTCCCGCGAACTCTCCTTCCAGCTGAATCGGTGCCGAGTAGGTGAGGATGTATTCGTCCATCCCGAGGTAGTCGACGTACGGTCCCCACACGGTCTGTTCGCCGGTTCGACTCGCCGAGGCGAAGAATGGCATGTTCTGGTAGTCGTAGAACCGTTCTCCGCCCGGTGTCAGGTCGAACTCCAGCTTCTCGATGCTGCGCTCACGCCTGATCCACCACTCGAGACCGCCGTCCTTGCTCCTGATGGCTTCGGTGGAGAAGATCGCGCCCGCTCCGACGACGAAATCGTGGGTCTCGAGGAACGCCCCTACCAATTCCTCCAGCCGTGCGATGTCCCCGCGGGTGATCGAGAGGGGGCGTGGACGACCCGACCAGAGCTCGGCCGAGCGTGCCGCGAACTCATGCACGTCGAGGCTCAGGGCGTTCGTCCAGGCTGCTATCTCGCGGGCGGCCTTCAGGGCGGGGGCACTGGCCGTCATGGTCGCTCCTCCTGATTCGTGGGGTACCCGAGGGACAATTTGGCATCGACGAGGTGGTGGATGTCGTGGCGGATATGCTGCAGTACCAGCCGCTGGGCCTCCTCGGGTGCGTCGTCGGCGATGGCGCGAGCCACGGCGAGGTGTTCCGCGGCCACCCGTTCCGGATCGCGGGTCGATGACAAGGGTGCCCACAGAGCCTGGACCGTTTCGGCCTGCAGCCTTATCTCCGCGTTGGTGAGCCGCGGCGATTGCGCAAGGACCGCCAGTTCGATGTGGAACCGGCTGTCAGCGTGGGCGCGCGCTTCGGACTTGTCCGACATGACCAGTGCCCGAGCGAGGTCGAGCAGCCTGCCGACCTCGTGGGATTCGGCTCGTTCGCAGGCCAGTCGAACCGTGGCAGCAGCGATGGCGGCATGCTCGTCGCCCAGGTCCCGTAGCTCCGCGATGGACGTCTCCTGCAGCCATCTCCTCGTCGCATCGGGCGACATGAAGGGTTGCTTGACGATGAACGTCCCGCCGCTGCGTCCTCGCCGTGTGGCAACGATTCCCTGCTGCCGCAGGTCCGACAGCGCTTCCCTGAGTGTGGACGGCGCGACGCCGAACATCTCCGAAAGCGCTGTCTCCGAGGGGAGCCGCTCCCCGACCTTCAGCAGACCCAGGGAGATCGCCTTGGAGATCCTGTTCACAATGGCGTCTGAGCGCTCCGTCTCCGGCAGCGATCGGTAGACGTGGGCCTGGAAGGCGGTGGTGGGTGCCAAGTAGAGACTCCATGCGGTGTGAGGACAGCAGCAAGTTTAGTCGGCGCCGTTCCCCGCACCGGACGGTAGCAGGACGGACCGCGGCTGCCTCCGACGAACCCCTCGAACGGCTGCCGGCGTATTCGCCTGCAGCCGCTCTCCTACAGGAGTGTCACAAGTGTATCGACTAGTTCAGAAAATCCATCGGAAACATAGGTTATGGACCTCTTGCACCACCTTGGGTCACGCTCCACCTGCCGATCAGGGGGTGCTTGGGCTGGTGTTGCGGAGTTAAACATTTGAAACTATAGTTTTTGCGACGTGGTCCAGCTCACATGAGCCCCTGAGGATCCAAGAGAAGGAACCCCATGCGTGTAGATAGTGCAGAACCGCCCAAGGAGTCTGTCGCCGACCAGGACGCCCAGCACCTCGCCAGCCTCGGCTACTCCTACGAGCGGCAGTTCAAGCGGGAGATGACGTTCTGGGGGAATGTCTCGCTGGGGTTCACCTACCTGTCGCCGGTTGTGGCCGTGTACTCGCTGTTCGCGGCATCACTAGGCGTCGCGGGCCCGCCGATGTTCTGGTCCCTCGTCATCGTCGGCGTCGGTCAACTCCTCGTCGCCACCGTCTTCGGGGAGGTCGTCGCGGCGTACCCCGTGGCCGGGGGGGTCTATCCCTGGTCACGCAGGCTATGGGGCCGCAAATGGGGCTGGATGAATGGTTGGGTCTACCTGGTCGCGCTCCTGACCACCATCGCCAGCGTCGCGTACGGGGCAGGACCGTTCCTGAGCACGCTCGTCGGTATGGAGAACACCGTCGACTCCGTGATCGTCTCGGGTCTCGTGGTGATAGCGCTTGCCACGGTCCTGAACCTGGGAGGAACCAAGGTCCTGAACACCGTGGCGATGATAGGCCTCCTGGCCGAGCTCGGCGGTGCCCTGGCAGTGGGGAGCTGGCTGCTGCTGACGGCCAGGCACCACGACCTCGGTGTCCTGTTCCAGGCCTTCGGTGCAGGAGAGGGCAGCAGCTACTTCGTGGCTTTCGCGGCCGCCGGGTTGATCGGCATCTTCCAGTACTACGGCTTCGAAGCCTGCGGTGACGTGGCTGAGGAAGTCCCGAACCCGGGCCGCACGATCCCCAAGGCCATGCGGATGACCATCTACATCGGTGGTTTCGCAGCAATGTTCGTCTGCCTGTCCCTGATCCTCGCCGTCCCGGATTTCGCGGCCGTGATCTCAGGCACCGACACCGATCCCGTCGGCAACATCCTCCTGTCGGCCTTCGGCCCCATCGGCTTCAAGGTGGTGCTTGCCATCGTCCTGGTCTCGTTCCTCTCATGCGTCCTGAGCCTGCAGGCAGCCACCTCGCGCCTCGCCTACTCGATGGCCCGCGACGGCATCCTCCCGGGCAGCAGGCTCCTGAGCACCTTCAGCGAGTCCCGTCACGTACCTCCGTACGCCCTGCTCCTGGCAGGGCTGGTGCCCGCCGCCATCGTCGTCGGATCGAAGGTCTCCAGTGACGCCCTGACAGTGATCATCTCGTTCGCGGCCATGGGGATGTACATGGGGTTCCAGATGGTCGTCCTCGCCTCGCTGCGGGCCCGCCTCCTCGGCTGGAAGCCGAACGGCGCCTTCCAACTGGGTGCCTGGGGCATCCCGGTCAATATCGCAGCCCTCGTCTGGGGCGTACTCGGCATGGTGAACATGGCGTGGCCCCGGACACCGGAGGATGGCTGGTTCGCCAACTACGTCGTCCTGATCTCCGCAGTCTCCGTCGTGGTGGTGGGACTCGTCTACATGGCCTGGAAGAAGCCGTACCTCAAGGGTGATGCTCCGGCAGCCGATGCAGTTCCTACCGCCCCGGCCGGCAACCGACAGGACGCCGTCCTGTCGGCTCCATCGAAGGATCAGAGGTAGCAGAGCCATGCTGATCACTGGCATCAAGAGCCGCCCCATCTACGACGAGCTGGCGCCGATGGCGACCGGCACGAGCCATGTCGCTGCCGCACAGGGCAGTGGCGGAGAGCCGCTGGTGCGGCTGCTCGGAGCGATGATTCCGGGACAGCTGGCGGCGACCACCGTGCTCTACTCGATCGAGTCGTTCACCGGGAAGAACTACCTGGCCGACCTCCGGAACTTCGCAGTCCGCGAACTCGTCGTGTTCCCGAACAATGCCGACGCCGTGAGGGGACTCGACGCGTTCCTCGCGACCGCGAAGATGGGCACCCGGCTGTACCTCTCCGGTTCCGAAGGGTTCATCGGCACGTCGATGCAAGTCGCCACCTCCTACGGCATGAACCGCGACGAGGTACTGCGCGAGCATGCAGGTTCCTTCGTGCGCCGCGTATGGTGCGCGCACTGCAGCCACTATTCCGAGAACGTGTCCCGGCGGATCTTCCGATGCCCGGGGTGCGAACGCAACCTGATCGTCCGTGATCACTACTCGGGGAGGCTCGCTGCGTTCCAGGGAGTCAAAGCGGACGGCGAAGTACCGGGCGAGCTTCCGGAGAACGAGGAGTTGGACACATGAGCGAGGCGCACCACGGATCCCTGCAGCTCAGGGTGAAGCGCATAGAGGCCGTCACTCCGGAGATCAACCGGTACACGTTCTCCGCGGCGGACGGGTCCTGGCTCCCGCCCTTCTCCGGCGGCAGCCATATCAGGGTCCTGATCCCGTTCGAGGGGGAGACCAGACGCAACGCCTACTCGCTCATGAGTTCGCCCTACGACACCAGCGAATACCAGATCGCCGTCCGCCGGGTCGACGAAGGGAAGCGCGGCTCCATCGCCATGCACAGGGATGTCCGCGAGGGCGACGTCCTGTCCGCCACCATCCCGGCGAATCTCTTCCCTGTCTCCAAGCACGCGCGGCATCACGTCTTCATCGCCGGAGGCGTCGGGGTCACGCCCATCTATGCCCAACTCGACGAACTGAGTCTCAAGGGAAGCTCGTTCGAACTCCACCTCGCGGTCCGCGGCCCGGAGCATGCCGCTCTCGGGCATGAACTCCGGGAACGCTACGGGGAGAGGGTCGTGCTGTACGGCGATGGCGACGGGACCCGGCTGAACTCGTACGAGATCCTCGGTGGGCTGCCGCTCGGCACCCACGCCTACGTCTGCGGACCCTCGCGCATGGTCGACGACGTCATCCGGGCGGCACACACCCACGGCTGGACGGACTCGCACATCCACTTCGAGCGGTTCGAGGACCTCGGGTCCACCGGCGATCCCTTCTCCGTCACCCTGGCGCGGTCCGGAGCGGTCGTCGAGGTGTCCCCCGAGCAGTCGCTGCTGGAGGCTGTCGAGGAGGCGGGCCACAAGCTGCCCTACCTCTGCCGGGGAGGTGCATGCGGTGAATGCGAGACCGAGGTCCTGGAGCTCGAAGGCACCATCGACCACCGGGACGACTGGCTGTCCGAATCGGACCGCTGCACGAACAAGCTCATCATGCCCTGCGTCTCGCGGGCCACCTGTACAAAACTCGTTCTGAACGCTTAAGGAGAACACCGATGACAGCGGTATCCAACCCAGCCGGATTCACACCGGACGAGACCTATACGCCGGGCGGGGAGTACCGGTTCCGGAATTCACGCGAGGCGGTTCGCCGTCTCCCGTTCCCGTTCCCGGACGACGAGTACATGTACTCAATGAATCTCGAACCGCACGTTTCGGCCGGCACCGGCGCCCTGAGGGCTGCCTTCGACGTCGATGAGCACTATGTGTCCGAGTGTGCCCATCGCGACCAGATGCTGCGAGAGATGCCAGGTGTCCACTACCTCGCGCTGCCGCACATGATGGAGGCGCAGTGGGACCTCCTGGAACTCATCTTCGAGTCGTATAACAGGGACTTCCCCGAGCACTTCACCCTCACCAGGAACGGGAACGAGTGGCGGTGGCAGAACCGGCTCCTCGGCATCGACGACTCCTTCACCTTCGGCGATCCTGAAACCCTGCCGATGGATCCGATGGAGTACGCCACGCGCCAGGCCCAGGGAGAGTTCGTCGTACTCGAGGAGAGGGACAACACCCTCGTCATCGGCGCCGGCATGACGACCCAGCGCGCCGACTACTCCCTGCAGTTCAATCTCGGCATGAACTTCTCGGAGTTCCACGGCCCCGTGCCCAAGTTGGACAAGATGGGGATCCTCGACCGGGCGCTCAAGTTCCTGCTCCGTATGAAGCCCGGTCACCCCGTCCGGCGGGTCAATTGGTCGCTGACCGTCCATCCGCGTCTCGAGACCTCGGTGGAGACGCTTCCCGACTGGGCCCCGGATCGCGCGCGGGTCACCGCTGAGAACGCGGGAGACATGGTGTACCTGCGCATCGAACTGCAGCCCCTGCATCGTCTGCCGCGATCGAACGCCATCGTCTTCCCGGTCCGTACCTACCTCGTCAGCCTTGCCGAGCTGGTGGAACACGCTCCGGGCTGGGCGAAACGAGTACATCGGGCGCTCGCGTCCCTGGACCCCGAACTCGCCGACTACAAGGGATTCCACCGCTACCACGGTGCTGCGGTCGAATGGCTATCACGCCACGACGACGGCGCCCCCCTGGCCACGGGTTACCCATGGATCGAAGGTGGTATCCAGCCCGGAAGCGGCTCACCGCGATGACCCGGCGGGCGCGGTTGGTGGCCACCTCGTCCGTCGAATGACTCAGTGGAATGCGTGTTCGACGGCGGTTTCGATGTGGATCTGAGTGGTAGGGAACAACGGGACGGTGCTGTCTGCCGGGGTCACCAGCATCTCGATCTCGGTGCAACCGAGGATGATTCCTTGGGCGCCGGCCTCAACGAGGCGTTCCATGATCGCTGCGTACTCTGCGCGGGACTCGTCGCTGACGATGCCGCGGACGAGCTCCTCGTAGATGATCCGATGGACCGTGGCCTGGTCGGAGCGTTCGGGCACTATGGCTTCCACGCCGGCGGCGGAGAGTCGGTCGCGGTAGAAGCTGTGTTCCATGGTGAACGCGGTCCCTAGCAGCCCGACACGCTTCAGGCCGGCCTGCGTGATTCTGGCCGAGGTCGCGTCGACGATGTGCAGCACGGGGATCTTCACCGCTCGTTCGATGGAGTCGGCGACGATGTGCATGGTGTTGGTGCAGAGGACGATCATGTCCGCGCCGGCGGCTTCCAACGCCGAGGCCTTGCCGGCGAGCATGGTGCCGGCTTCCTGCCATTTTCCGGCCGACTGCAGCTTCTCCATGACGGCGAAGTTCATGGAGTCGAGCAGGATACTGGCCGAGTGGACGCCGCCGAGCCGGTTGCGCACCAGTTCGTTCGCCAACCGGTAGTACTCGACGGTGGATTCCCAACTCATGCCGCCCAGAAGCCCGATGCGCTTCATGATCCGACGGCCCGAGCGGGTGCATGGTGAGCCTCCCGCACGGGGATGTCCATGACGTCCGTGTAGACGGGGAGTCCCAGTTCCCTGGCGATCAGAACGTCATTGTCGGCACCCCGGGAATTGCCGGGCAGACGCAGGACGGCATCGCAGTGGTGCAGCAGGCGTTGCGCCGTGGGATACATGACCTTCTCCGCCAGCGGGTCGGCAAGCCCCGCACCCGCGCTTTCGAGGACGGGCAGGGCCACCCACTCCCCGATCATCGGGATGTGGCCTTTCTCGAAGACAGGCCATGCATATGCCTCGAGGGCGCGGAGGTTGGCGGAGAGGAGAGCGGGGTCATCGTTCGTCCCGCTGCGGTACGGGCCGGCAATCAGGATCATCAGTGGTTTGGTCATGGCAGCAGCATAACGTGCATAAACACTGATAAACAAGTGTTTTCACGGATGCGCTAGCTGAGGATGCTGATTCCCTGTTCCTGAAGGTCGCGCAGTAGGCCGGCATCGGCTGGATCGGTGGACGGGTTCGTGATGATTCCGCTGACGTCCCGCAGGGGCATGACGGTGAAGCGGGATGCAGCGCCGATCTTCTCGGAGCTGGCCAGGATGTAGGTCTCCGCGGAGTGTTGCGCGAAGAGACGCTTGATCGCTGCTTCCTCGTAGTCGTCCGTGGTGAGTCCGGCCTGGGGATGCACGCCGGTGACTCCGAGGAAGCAGAAGTCGGCGCTGATCCCCTCGAGCGCTGCTGCAGTGGTCGGGCCGCAGGCTACGGCCGAGTGCTTGAACAGGCGCCCTCCGAGAATGATGACCTCTGTGTCGGTGTGGTCGAGGAGGGCTGCGGCGACGGTGACGCTGTGGGTGATGATCGTTCCGTCGAAGGCCAGGGGCAAGGCGCGGGCCACTTCGAGCGCCGTCGTCCCCCCATCGAGCAGAAGGGTCGCCCTGGAGGGGAGGAGCTCGACGGCGATCCTGGCGACATGGTGCTTGGCATCCGGTCGGACCTGCCTACGTTCCTCGTAGGTGACCACTGCCGGCGAGGCGGGCAGCGCTCCGCCGTAAACCCTCTGGCACAGCCCTGCCGCAGCCATGTCCCGGAGGTCGCGTCGGATGATGTCATCCGATACGCCGAGTTCCATCGCCATATCCCGGGACACCAGTTTGCCCTGGCTCCGGAGCCTCTCCACGAGTAGCTCACGCCGCTCAGCGGGCATCAGCATGTCGACCTCCCCTCCTGGAGCGACCGCTCCCACCCTTTACACGTTGTTGCTTGATCCATATTGTTATTACCTGTTTCTCCTTGCTTCGAGTCTACTCCCGCCCCGTCAGCCCTCCGGCCCAGGAAACACGCACCATGAGCACATCGTTCTTCACCCGCAAACCGATCCTTCAGGGCGACCTCGTGGTCCTGCGTCCCTTCACCGAGAACGACGTCGAGGACATGGCCGTCGTCCTTGCAGACCCGGAGGTACGGCACCTGACGGGATCGGTCCGGACGACGGAGGAGGCCTCGAACGCTCCGGCCCAACTGTCACCCGAAGTGCGCCAGTGGTACGCCTCCCTTGCGGCACGCGGCGACCGTCTCGATCTCGCGATCATCGAACGCACCACGGGATCGTGCGTCGGCGAGGTCGTCCTCAATGAGCTGAACGAAGCAGATGCATGCTGCAACTTCCGGATACTGATCGGCGCCGCAGGCCGTGGCAGGGGTATCGGGACCGAAGCGACCCGCCTGGTGCTCGACCACGCATTCGCCACCACGGCGCTGAACCGTGTGGAACTGGAAGTGTTCGCCTTCAATCCCAGGGCGCTGCACGTCTACGAGAGTGCCGGCTTCAAGGTCGAAGGGCGCCTGCGCCAGACCTTCACCTTCGACGATCAGCGCTTCGACACCATCGTCATGTCCGTCCTTCGTGGAGACCGCACCCCCTCGAGGGCGCGTGTCCACCTGGTCCCGTTGGCGGCCGACCGTTTCCCCGCATGGCTCGAACAGAGCCGACGAGAATACGAGACGGATCTCATGGCCGCCGGAGAGCCGGCAGACAAGGCCAGGCACCATGCGGAGGAGACGCTCGACCGCGTCTTTCCGGCCCGGGCGCCCGTCGACGGCCACGCCGTCTTCGACATCACCGACGAGAACCGCACGAGGGTCGGCTACATCTGGGTGGGCCGGGATCAGGAGGGGAAGGACGATTCGTGGTGGATATGGGACATACTCATCCACCCAGAGCACCGAGGCAAAGGATTCGGCCGAGCAGCCCTCGAGCTGGCCGAGGAACACGCGCGATCCGAGGGCGCGAGAGATCTCGGTCTGAGCGTGTTCGGGTCCAACCAGGCAGCGCGGGGACTCTACGAATCCCTCGGATACGAGACTGTCACCGCGACGATGCGTAAGAGATTCCGACCCGACTGATCCTCGTCCTGCGCTACCTGGCCCCGTACAGCCTGAGTCCTTTTCGCAGTGGAGGCACCATGGGCGTGGCAATCGGGGGTGGATTCCGGTTCCGTTTTGCCAGGTCATACGGTGTCGTGGAGCCTGAAGGCATGAGTGAGAAGGAGAACGAGGGACGGACGGCTAGTAGGAGGGCCGGGCGTCGTCTGCTGGCGGCCTTGGTGTGGTTCGTTGCGGCAGGGTTGTGGTTGTGGACTGCGATCGTCAGTGACGGAATCGCCGGGCCCTTCTTCTTCCTTCACCTCAGTGCGGTATGCCTGTGCATGGCGATGGCTGCGCACTACTGGACGTCGTTTCGTCGCCGAACCGCCGGGTAAGGCCATTAGCATCACCGGTCCCCGGAGAGCCAGGACACTGCTTCCGAACGTCGTTCCTCGTCCTGATGACCGTTCCCAGGCTCCGCACGCTTCCCCCCAGGCGCCCAGTGCCCTGTTCGGGGTGCCTCCTCATGCCGCCCGAGCCCGGGGCGGACGGAAGGTGCGGTGCCGTGGTGCTGCGGGTGATCCGTGCAGCGTGGAACAGCTGCACGCTCGGTCGTAATGGGACGCCTGACATCACCGCATGGAGGACCAGCCATGTTCTTCGCTCCTGCACTGAGAGCCCGTCACCCATGTGTCGTCCTTCCGGTTCCCAGCGACCCGACGACTGATGGCTGGAGGTCGTGTCGACAGATAGAGGCGGTGTGTGGTGATCACGACGGTGAGCCAGAGCGTTCCCAGCAGCCAGGCCATGAGGACGTCGGTGAGCCAGTGGTGACCGAGGTAGACACGGCTGATGCCCATGGTGATCGTGAAGAGGGCGGCGACGATGGCTGTCCACCTCAGGGTTCGTCGAGTTCGACGGCGAAGCATCACCAGGTACGTGATCACACCGGCCAGCACCAGCGAGTTCAGTGCGTGCCCGCTGGGGAAGGAGTCGGAGTATTCGTAGGGTGGGATGGCGTCGCTCAGGGGTGGTCGGGCGCGGCCGATGAACTGCTTGCTGACGACCGTGATGAGAACGGATCCGGCGGCTGCGAGGACGACGAGCGCCACGGGCGTCCACGAACGACGCCGGATGGCCAGCACGGTCATGATCGCGCCGGAGAGAACGGTCATGCCGATGGGTCCGCCGATCATCGTGTACGCGGTGATGGCGTCGTCGACGGGTGGTGACCGTATCGCCATGGCTGTTCGGAGTGCAGGCGTATCGAGGAGTTGTGCGCCGTCTCCTTCCACGGTCGCCTCGTACAGTTCGGTGGCGCCGGTCGCGGTCCCCAGGGTGAGCAGAACCCCGCTGAGGAGGACGACGGCGAGGGTCGCCATGGCACCGATGCGTGCACTGAGCCGTAACAGGATGGCGACGAATCGCTGCATGACCCGGGTACGCCAGAGCGTCAGATCCCGGCCCAGGATGAACATGTCCGCACGGATGGTGCTGTTCTTTCCTGCACGTGGCTTGCGCTCACGCATCATGGCTCCGTGGCGAGAGGCCGGGGGTGCGGTCCTGTGTCGACACCTGCAGGTGTCGGGCGCGTGCAGCGGATGATTTGCGGCGATCCCACCACCAGAGCAGCAGGACGACGCCCGCCCCCGTGACGAAGGCGAGCAGGGCGCCGGTCCACTCGCCAGCCGGGGGCGTGACGAGCGTGCTGTCGTCCTGCCATGGCCAGAGGGCCCGCAGTGATCCGAGGATCAGGCCCGTGGCGATGAGCAGGACTGCTCGCCGATGTGCGCGGAGGAGGTAGGCGAGGAGCTGCACCACGGAGACAAGTCCGAGGACGGCGCCGGCGATGAAGAAGAAGAGGTAGCCGGTGTCTCTCGTACTGACGGCCTCGAGCGTCGGCTCGTACAGGCCGAGGGTGAGCAGGACGAAGGACCCGGACAGCCCGGGAAGGGTGAGGGCGCAGACCGCCGCGGCACCGCTGAGGACGATCACCCAGGTGGGCGGCTGCCCGATCGCGAGCGAGGGCAGCCCGAGCAGGACGAACATCACGGCAGCGACGACGAGGACGACGACCGGTGCCCTCAGTCGCGATCCGACAGATCGGTTCGAACGCGGTGGTGCGGCGTCCCGGGCCATGGTGATCGGGACCAGCAGGCTGGCCGTCACCATGCCCAGGAACAGGGCGCTGGAGATGACGGGCTGTGTCTCCACAAAGGTATGCAGGGGTTTCGCGAGGGTGAACAGGGCGGCGAACATACCTGCGGCAAGGGGCAGGATCAACAGCCACTCCACGCCCGCGAAGGAGGACGGAGCGCCGGCCCGGGTACGACGGCTCGTGCTAGCCGTGCTGGCCGTAGCCCTTCGGGGGAGAAGCCCAGTGACGCCGCGGATGAGGCGGTGGGCCGAGAGGACGAGCCGGTCGTAGATTCCTAGCACCAGTGCGACGGTGCCGCCGGAGACACCCGGTACCAGTTCGACCAGCCCGATCAGCGCGCCGCGAACGGCATGGGCGAGACCAGTCCTGATCGGCATGGAAGCAGCACGTGAAGACGTGAGCGGGACCGCCAGGGTCGGGCTCGATGGATCGTCACTGCGGATTGGTGGGCCGTGAGGTTGCGGAGAGGAAGAAGTCACTGTTTCAACGCTAACGATCCGGTTGCGGTCCATCCCGCCTGAGGGGTGGTCCGAGATGGATTCGATGCGGGATCGATGGCTGCCTGTAACCGGGCAGGGCTGCCGGTCTGGTGCTCGCCACTCACATACCACGGGGCGGCGGCCGCTGTGGTGCTCAGAGACCGATCAGGAATCCTTCCTAGGCTGGAGGCAGTCGGTCACATCCCGGCCGCATCACCGATGCACCTCGAAGCAGAAGGAGAACAGTCATGGGTCTGGACGACAAGATCGGCAACACCGCAGAGAAGCTCGGCGGACAGGGCAAGGAAGCCGCCGGCCGTGCGACCGGGGACGAGAGCCTCAAGGCCGAGGGCCAGGGCGATCAGGCCAAGGGCGACCTCAAGCAGGCCGGCGAAAAGATCAAGGACGTCTTCAAGAAGGACTGATCAGCAACCCGGCGTCGGTAGCCGAGCGTTGACGTGAGGGGAGCACTCCTGTGTGGGGTGCTCCCCTCTGGCGTCCAGTCATCCAGCGAAGCGATCTGTCGTCCACCGGTCTGTCGTCCACCGGTCTGTCCAGGGCTCCGGGGGTGCAGAGGCCGCCCCACGTTGTGCAGCAGGTGCGCCGGATGGTGGAGGACTCAGAGGAGGGGCCGCAGGGGTACGAGGATCGTCTCGGCGAAGCGGGCCGCGGGGTGACGTTCGCTCCACTCCTCGAGCTCCACCCTCGTGGAGTTGTCCCTGTCGATCGCGAAGATCTTCTCCATGTCGGCTGCGAAGCCCTCGTCCTGGATCTCGAGGTTGGTCTCGTAGTTGAAGCGGAGGCTGAGGCGGTCGATGTTCGCGGTGCCGACGATGGACCATTGGCCGTCGATCGTGGCGGTCTTGGCGTGGATCATCGCGTTGCGGTACTGCAGCACGGTGATGCCCTCGCGGAGGAGCGAGGAGTAGAAGCCTCTGGAGAGCCAGTCCGCGAGGATGTGGTTGGAGTCCTGGGGGACGATGATCTGGACGTCGACGCCGCGTCGGGCTGCTTCGATGAGGCCTGCGAGGATCCTCTGGTCCGGAATGAAGTAGGCGGTCGTCAGGTAGATGTGGTGCTGGGCGCGGCTGATCGCATCCAGGTAGACACTGCGGATCGGGTAGACCAGGTCGGCGGGGATGTTGTTGATCGCCACGATGCGCGAGTTCCAGTGCACGGGGTTCTCGGGTGACAGTTCGGGACGCTTGACGGCGAGATGGTTCCATACCTGTCCGAACGCATGCCCGAGTTCGAACGCTGCCGGTCCGACGAGCCGCACATGCGTGTCCCGCCATTCCGTCGCGTACAGGGAGCCGATGTTGTATCCACCGACGAAGGCGGTGTCGTTGTCGACCAGGAGGATCTTCCGGTGCGTCAGGCCCGTCGCCGCGATGGGGCCGAACTGCAGATTCGGGCCCAGGGCCGGGAATCGGAACACATTGACATCAGGGTGGAAGGTGTAGAAGGAGGAGGGCACAACGAGGTTCCCGAAGTGGTCGTAGATCACATAGACAGCCACGCCTCGGACTGCCGCGTCGTTGATCGCGTCGCGGAATGCGTGACCTATTTCGTCGTCCTTCCACAGGTAGGTCTCGAGGAAGATCCGGTTCTCGGCCTTCCTGATGGCACCCAGCATGTCCCGGAACAGATCCTCGCCATAGGTGTAGGTCGTCGTCGCTGTTTCACCGACGTCCGAATGGAACGTCCCGGGGCGGGGGAACCCGGTGCGCCGGGACCGGCCCTTCTTCTTCAGGGCGTCAGCCACAACTAGCGCGGCGACGACGGCACCCTGTGCGGCAAAGAACCCGGCCGCGCCGTTCAACGCAAGACGCCGCAAGGACGGGACACAGGAGCTCTTACCGACGCGGACCATCAATCGAGCCTAACTGCACATGTTTCCCCTCCCGGCATCGACCTCGCCGATCTTGTGCGGATCCGAAGCGAGACGTGAGCAGTGGCTTGGTCAGACGCCAGGGTGTCGGCAGTTCGTTTTATGACCTTTCGTTCTTCGAGACGTGCCGTTTCCGGCTCCTGACGATCTATGGGTTCGGCGTCGAGTTCCCAAGGCCTAGTTGCTCGTCGTGATGTCGTCCACGTCCTGATCGAATGCATCGGTCGCTTGGATCGACGGTAGGCTGAACTACTAAGGGTGCTGATGATCGAGGCCTCTGCGCTGCCAGCCTGATTCTGAGCGGCTCTTGATGACCACCGTGGAGGTTCGGATGGACGGGCAAGTGCAGGTCAAGATGACGATGTTCGCGCTTTCCGAGGCACATCTGAGCGTCGAGGATCTGTGGGTGCGGTACTACGGGTTAGGTGGCGCGATCTCACTGTTCGAGGTCCAGGCGTATCTGTCCGGTCTTCTGGCGCTTCCGCCGCTGGAGCGGAATCTTCTCGCGGAGGCCATGAACGAGCTGCTCGAGTCGACGGCGGTGCGGCTACGAGTACCCCTGGAGGACGAGGATGAAGCAGACGGTTCCGCGGAGGCGTCACGCCGGGAGCTTGGTGCTGCCGGTGCCTTCCTGTTCAGTGACGGCGAGCAGGAAAGTGAGCGCCTGACCGCGCTGGATCGGACGCATCTGCTGGATTCCGTCCCCGAGGACCGGTTCGACCGGTACACCCGACAGGCGATAGACCATTTCCAGGTCAGTTCATCAATCGTCGCCCTCCTGGATGACCGGCGCATGTTCCTCAAATCCGTGGTCGGACCGATCGAGCAGAACCTGCCCCGGGAGATCACGTTCTGCCACGCGACGATCCGTAGCGCCGGCCCGTTGATCGTCACCGACGCGCTCAAGGACGACCGCTTCAGCACCAACCCTCTCGTCGTGGGGGAGCCATTCATCCGTTTCTATGCCGGCTACCCGCTCCGGGGCCCCGGCGGATGGATCGTGGGCACCCTTTGCGTCATCGACCAGAAACCCCGCGACTTCTCGGGCCACGACGGACGATTCCTCCGGAAACTGGCCCGCTTCGTCGAGGATGAGATCAACGCCTGACCGTCAGGTACGGTCAACAGCTGAGTTCGCTCTCGCCTCAGGTAGGAGAACAGGACCGCTCAGAGGAAATGGGTGCGGACCGGTCCGGTCTGACCCAAAGAGGTGAGGATCCCCGCGCACAGATCCTTGAGCTTCATGTTCCGGGTGTTCGAGGCCCGGCGCAGGATCGCTATGGCCTCGTCCTGCCCACACCGGTTCTGCGCCATGATCACGCCGATGGCCATATCGATGGCGGTGCGGGACTCCATTGCCGCTTGACGATCCCGGGCCTCGTCACCGAGCTGAGCGATGCGGACAGCAAGACGCAGCGCCCGGGACGCGTCCCGGGCGAAGCCTTCGGCGACCGCAATGCCCTTGTCGTCGAACGTGTTCGGTCGGTCGGAGTAGAAGTCGAGGCCGGCGCTGGCGCCGGATTCGAGTCTGATGGGGATGCCCAGGGCGGAGCGGATCCCATGGGATGCGATTGCCTCCCGGTACTCAGGAAACCGCGTCTCGGTCAGGAAATCAGGGATGTGCACGGTGCAACCCTCACGGGCGGCATGCAGGCAGGGTCCGTCATCGAACCCGTACTGGATCTCATCCATCCGCTGCGCTTCGACACTGCTGCTGGCAACCGTCGCCATCGACCGCGGCCGCAGCAGCGTCACGCCGCAGAACACCTCGCCGTAGGCTCCAGTGAAGGCCTGCGACGCTACTTTCACGAGCCCGTCAAGGAACTCCTGAACGTCCGCACTTTCCAGCACCATGTCCTGCAGCAATGCCGTCACGGCGTCCTGCTCGACCTCGCGGCTCAGCTCCTGCTCATCGGGCATGATGCTCCTTCCCGGGTTCGCTGAAATCCGGTCCTCGCATACTGGTTGTCGTTCGCATTCCACAAGTGGAGGCTTCCGCGTCCCTCAGGTCAGCCCACGCCCGGTCTGCCACCGGATTCTTTGTGCCCTCGGAAACGAGGTCACGGAAATAACGCTTCTCGGTGACCTCGCCGACTCGGCTGTCGGTTCCCGGGGAAGGCCCGTCGCCGTGCACGTACTCGTAGTCACGTTCCCGGTGGAGCTTACTGTTGAGCCCCTCGACCCCCGAATCTGCGAACACGCCCAGGTCTTCATGAAAGAGCTCTGACAGGGTGATTCTGCTGATCATCAGATGCTCGATTCAGATGCCGAAGGAGGAAGGCCGTCCCGCAGATCAACGGCCGGCGCTCGCAATGCTGGACAATTCATCCTACCCAGCACGAGGCCCGGTGATTGATCGCGTCGCCCGACCACCGGCGCTGAGACATAGCGGAAGGGAGATGGGCAGGGCACCAGCAGGGCCGCGGCGGGCGATGGGTAGAAGCGTGCCGGCCGGCTGGCCGACAGTCACCAGCGACCATGCCAAGGTCGACTATCCCGAAATCTGAAGGTCCACAGCTTCACTTCTCCCGATGGTCTCTGTCCTCCTGGAACGTACGCCTTACAGGGCTGGCAGCGGGCCGGGCATGTGCAGGGACCTGGTGATGACGCCCATGTACTTGCTTCCTCTGCGCTTAAGACTGCGCAATCGTCGCGCTGTCGGCTTTGGGTAGCGCTGATCATCGATCTATGTGGCAAGGGTCGCCGACTATCCGTACCAACTCCAGCCCCCGTTGACAGCATGGGTGGCGTACCGTGAGGGTAGGCGCCACTACCTCCCTCGGTGCCTACCGCGGTCGACCACTGATCGTGACTTCAATGGAAGTGATTCCTATGGGATGACTAAGGCCGCCACGTGCGCACCCCATCCCTCACCGGAATCGAGCGTCCCTCCGGGAACTCATCTACTCAGCAGTCGGTTGACGACCGGGCTGATGGTCCGAGCAAACGATGACCAGGGACATTCCAGCAGACACACAACGCCGCCTCACCGCACACGCCATCCGCACTGCCAGGCTTTCCCTGCAGAGTGTATGGGAGCGGTACTTCGGGATCACGGGCAATGCTGACGTCACCGAGATCGAAGCTCATCTCTATGGTGCGTTCATCCTCTCCGATGAAGAGGCCGACATCCTCTCGCAGGCCGTCAACGAACTCATCGACGAGATACCCCCTTTGCCCCGTGCCCCCTTCAGCACCGACCTGGTTCCATCGGATGGGTTGCAGGAGGCCGGCGGGACGACCGCTGACGGCACGGAAACTGGCCCATAGACCGGCCCCTCCCGGCCGTTATCAACCGGTGGTCGGCGCGCAGGCAGGGACTTCCTGGCGTCCGTCAGCAGAGCATCATTGGCTGCGGCTGCACTCCGGGAACAGGCACCGTGATGCTGACCGTGGTCTCACCCGTGATGCTGGGCTGAAGGTGGGGTCAGGTCCGGTCTGCCTCCGCTCCCGAGTAGATGAACTGTTCGGCGACCTGCGCCAGTTTGCGGTTGGTGCGGGAACTCTCGTCCTGCAGGATCGCGAAGGCGCGCTCGGCACTGATCTTGTGCCGCTCCATCAGGATGCCCTTGGCCTGCCCGATCATGTCCCGACTGTTGACGGCTTGATGGAGCTGCTGCGTCTTGTCGATCTGTCGTTGCAGGAGGGCCTGCGTGGCGTCCAGCTTCCGCCGCAAGTCGGCATTCTCGTCCGGTTCCTGCCCAATCGCGTCTGCGGCTTTGCTGGTGTGAAGGGTTGCTAGCCGACTTCGTTCGGGACCGGGGTGTGAGGTGAGCGGCAGCCCTGTTGCAGGTTCGGGTGATCCGAGGGTATCTTCAGCTGCACCCGGCTCAGGTACGTGATGCCCGCCCACTACCACCGCTCTACTGCGACGCTGAACGGGTGCTGGATGGGTACTCGAGTGCGCTGCTGCTGGCAACCATCACGGCGATCACCGCCTGACGGTCACTGAGGTGTTCGACTGATGCGGGGCGGGACAACTCCGACAAGTCACCAGCGGCGCGGCGCGGCGGACAAGCGGTGGAGTGATTGGATGCGTATGACATGAGGGCCCCTGGTAGGCACGGCGGTAACGGCTCGGTGCCAGGGTCTGGGGCAGCATCCCCAACCATCCGGGTTCAACGAGCCGGAGTCAAGCAGGCCCGACAGGACTGGAGCCGACACTTCTGGAAGTGAAGAGTCGGGGCTGGGGCATCATGGAGTGTTCCGGTCACCATCCACGACATCGCAGGAACCGGAAATCGGTGGCCGGAGGTCGAGGACGCGGCCGCAGCCCAGGGTTATCGGTCGGTGCACGCTCTCCCGATGCGCGTCCGGGGCAAAACCATCGGAGCGACGTGGGGAGTCCCTCCGGGCCTCGAGACGCCGGCGCACGAAGGGGCACTCATCCTGGTGGCCGGATCAGGGTTGAAAGTGTGTTTCCGGGATCTGCTGCCCGATGGACTCGACGACCGTGGCCGCGACCTCACGCAGTTTCATGTTGCGCCCATTGGATGCCGCTTTCAGGACCGTCATCGCGTCGTCGTGGCTACACCGATTCTGGGCCATGATGATGCCCGCGGCAACATCGATCGTGGTCCGGGAGTCCAGGGCCTCCGTCAGGTGATAGTTCGTGGCGGTCAGGTGCGCGATGTGGACGGCTACACGCAGCAGCTTCGACGCTTCCTTCCCGAGGCTCTGAGCCACGCCGATGATGTCCGGATCAAACACATCCGGGGCCGTCGCGTACAGGTTCAGGCCTGCAGCGGCATAGCCTTCCAGGGCGATCGGCACGCCCAAGGCCGACCGGATTCCGTGACTGGAAATAGCCGCCGCGTACTCACCAAAGCGATCCTCAGCCGTGAAGTCCCGGACCACGTAGATCTGTCCTTCACGAGCAGCACGCAGGCAAGGACCATCATCGAATGCGAGCTGCACCTCATCGAGCTTCTTCGCTTCCTCACTGCTGCTGGCGATGACACTTCTGCTCTTGGGCCGCAGCAACGTCACGCTGCAGAACACATCGCGGATAGTGGAAGAAAACGAACCTGCCGCGAACACGGCGAGCCTGTTCAAGAATTGTTCGAGGTCCGCGCTGTCCAGGACGAGATCCTGAAGCTGTGCCGGCTCACTCGTGCCGTGGTCAACACTCCCTAACGTCATCTGCAATGTCCTCTCAGGGAAATTCCTCGTTCTGCGCCTGAACGGGCAGTTGCCTTCGCCCATCAACAGTAGCCGCTCAGCCGTGCGCTCAAATCGACACCAGTCAGCGCACTGTAAGTCTCAGAGCGTGCGCCAGCAACACACCGCACGCCCTGAGCATCCCTGGCTTCTCGTCCGGTAGCTCTCTTCCGAGTGCATGACGCTCTCGGGCGGCACGGAGTCTGAGGTCCCGTTCGTCGGTCGCGGTGAAGGTTCGTGGGTGGTCATCGATCAGGCACAGCGTGCCGATGCGCCACCCGTCGCTGCTGCAGATCGGGTGACCGGCGTAGAAACGCACGCGGGGGGCGCCGGTGTCCAGACGCTCCTGCGAAGCGAACGGTGCTGTAGTGGGCGCCGTCGATGGGCAGATCACGGGCGGTGATCAGTTCGTTGATGGCGTGTGTGATCAGGTCCCGGTCGAGGACGGGCAGGACGTGCTGCACTTCCCATTCCCGGCCGTCCGGGCGAATCGCGCCGGAACACGCTCACGACCGATTCCAAACCCAGCAGCCCAAGACACTCGACGGAGATGCCCCGGCTGGTGGCGCGGCAGGCACAGCATTACTGAACGGTACGAGATCGCAACCATACGTGAACCGTTCGACCGGAAACACCAGGCGCATACTGAGCCATGACTGCTCACCCGAACGCTGATGGCAACGATGCCCACACCGGCACTGGCGACCGACCAGCAGACCCTGATGTCCCACCTCGACCTGGACGACGGTCGAAAAGCTCCGGCGGACCGGAATCGAACGGCACTCTCCGGAGGCTGACACAGCGACGCTCCGAGCTGCAATCCAAACTCAATCTCCGCCTCACGCAACGGAACAAGACCGACAAGTGAGCCCCCGGTGCACCCATCACCCTCCGTCGTCGACCGGCCGGTCAGGAGTAGGTCGACATAACAGCTGCCCGTGCGAGGCGCGGGTCGGCCACCTTCTGGCACCTCACGGGCTGGCGGTCCGAAGGCTTGGTGTGCACTGTTACTGTGCTGTTTTGAGGTCCGGGTTAAGAAGCTAGCCCGGATCGGAGTTCGTCGAACGGTATTGTCATGTCCTCCACCGTTGAGCCTTCTGTTCCCCTGTCCAAGGCTGTGTCCAGTGTCGAGTACTTCATCGACTGCCCGACCGGCACCGTGGAGCACTACTTCGCCGACAACACGTACAACTGGTCCGATGAGCTGTATCGGATCCACGGCTACGAACGCGGCGACGTCGTCCCGACCCTGGAGCTCGGCATGTCCCATGTCGACCCCGCGGACCGGGAGGCCGTCCGGGCGTTCTGGAACAAGGTCACCACAGTGGGCGGACCGTCCTCGATCTATGCATCCCTGCGCGACCTCCATGGGCGCACCCGCAAGCTCCTCATCTCCGCGGACCTGATTCTCGGTGACGACGAGCAACCGGTCGGGGTGTGGGGCCTGGTCGTGGACCTCACGCGGTCGATCCACGCCGACACGCACCGGATCGTCAACGAAGCGGTCGCCGCATCTGCGGTGAGCCGGGCCGTGATCGAGCAGGCCAAGGGCATCCTCATGGGACGCGCCGGTCTCAACGCCGCCGAAGCGTTCGAACGCATCAGCTCCTACAGCCAGCACACCAATCGCAAAGTCGTCGTCATCTCCCAGGAAATCATCGACCGGGCTATGAAGCTCACCTACCGGGACCAGCATCATGGCAGCGACACGGCCCTACGGGACCTCTTCCGGGGTCTCTGACCCGTCGTCACACCGGCGTTCCGGCTCGCTCAGGTCGATGCGCCGCCTTGCCTGCAAGCTCTCCGCGCAGGTCTGGATGTCGGGGGCACTCGTATCTTCCGCGCCGGCACACCGGGCAGGAACACGACAGGGAATGAGCAGCAGCTCAGGAACTGTCCGTGCGGACCTCGTCGGTGTGACCCGGATCGAGCCGGCACAGGACAGCGAGGCAGTTCTGAGGGATTGTGACCAGGGTCAGGCTGCGGCGACGGAGTTGTTGCCTTCGGTCTCGATGACCGGGTCGCCTGATTGGTAGGTCACGGTGTTCTCGTCCCCTTCGACGTTGATGTCGCTGGTCTCCTCGACCTCGATGGTGTTGGTGTCTCCATCGACGCTCACCTCAGGGACTGACCCTGTTGTGGCAGTGTTGCCGTCGCCTTCGATATCGAGCGTGTCGGCGTTGCCGCCGGTAATCGTGTTGTCGTCCCCGTCGATCTCGATGTCCTCGCAGTCGCCGGTGATCGTCAGGTCGACGTTGTCGGTCTCGATATCGATGTCTCCTCCGCCTGTGCATTCCACCGTGACCGGGTCTGTGGAGCTGGTGATCTTATGCTCAGCACCTGCCACGAGTGAGATCGTGGCCGCGCCACCAGCGGCACCGGGTGCCGAGCCTGTAGCCGATGCTGTGGCTGTCGCCGATCCAGAAGCGGTAGCCGACGAAGTAGCAGTAGGCGTGGCTGAGGAAGTTGCTCGCGACGTCGCCGATGGGGAGGCCGAGCTGGAATCGCTGGTCATCGGAGTCGAGGTCGACGTCTCGTCGCTCGACGCGGTGGTCGCAGCGTCGGGGCCGGAGCCTGTGGAACATCCCGTCAGGAGCAGAAGAGCGGAGGTGATCAGTCCGACGTGAGTGAGGGTGTGGTTGTGGGGCTTCATCGCTTCTCCCTGGCTGACATGGTGCGTGCTGGGTGACTGCTGTTCATTGCGGTCATGCTGTCGGAAACCATCAGGCTGTGAGCCTACGCGCCAGGCACGTCACTCGACCCTCCCGCGTGAGAAGCGGATTACGCATCGACAATGCGCTGACCAGAGGTTAGCGAATGCCGCCCACCCTGAGGTATCAACCGGTGGTGGGTGAATCCCTGGTCCTGCTTGCTGCTATAACCACTGCTGCGGACGGGGTGAGAGGGCCTCGCCCGTGGTGGCGTCGCGAACAAGCGATGCGGGCATCACCCCGGTTGCTGTGCGGCACGGTTGATGATCGCGGTCAGGGAAGGGCGCAGGGCTTCGATGTCCGTCGGTAGTTGAAGCGTTCGCAGGCGTTTCTGCGCTGCGGTGAGGAGGGTACGGCCTTGCTCGGTGATGCTCACGGATACCTGATTGTGAATGAAGCCGCGTTGCCGGGTGATCCACCGCCTGGCCTCGAGTGTGGTCAGGACGGTGCCGAGGGTTTGAGAACGGACAAGAACCAGGCGGGCCAGTTCGGACTGCATCATAGGGCTTCGCTCGTTGAGGTACTCGAGGATGTAGAAGCCGAGCTGGGGTAGCCCCAGCGTCTTGAGGTAGGCCGCTGATTCCCGTCGGACGGCCCTGGCCGCTACCGATAGGAGCTGCAGGGAGGACAGGGAGTCAGGGTTCATCACGCGACGTCCGTGGACATCGGGGCTGCGGCCTTGGTCAGCTGACCCTTGCGCCGGGGGTGTTGAAGTCGTGTTCCGCCGACGATCATCAGAACGAATCCCAGAACACCGAGGAGCAGGACCTTCACGAGGACCGCGAGGATCACGACAGAGAATGCGACCAGCACAAAACCCAGGGCAAGGATCGAACAGGCCAAACCCATCGTGCGGTGCCTGATCCCGCGATCCCTGGTCGGCTGTGCGACTGTGGGAACGTCGGGTGTCAGCTGCCGCTCGAGCTCACGCCATTGACGGCGTTCCTCCGCTGATAGAGGCACCTCGTCCTCCCTTCCAGTCTTCGGTCTCCTGTGGCGAACTCCCCACGGCGTCGGGTGGCATCGAGTGCCATCGCGGGTGCGCAAGGAGAACTACCCCGGTGGTCCCGTCCGTCTTCTCGATACGAGTCGAGGCCGGGTTCCCGGGCGCCCGGCGCCACCGACGAATGTCAACCCCACACTAGGGGCGGTGAAACCAAGAAGGCAAGCAGACTTATTATCAGTATGCTTAGGAGCACGATCGTAGAGGCTGTGCCTCTGCGAAGGGGTTATGAAAATGCTCCTTCAGCGCCTCGATGCTGGCGAACGATCATCCTTGCGCCCCCGGCCTCCCAGCCTTCAAGGGCGGATCTGCCGACGCTTCGGCGAAGGGGCACTGCGAACGATTGAAACGAAGCATCACCTGCATGACTGAAATGCAAAGGATTTGATATGGCAGAGCACAACACAGCGGGAGCGAGCACCCCGAGGAGCAGACGCAATGACGTCGTCGCTGCGCAGAAGGAACGCTTCGGCGGCATCAAGTTCGGGTCCGCGTTCTTCGGCTGGCTCACGGCCATCGGCCTGACCGTGATCCTCAGCGCCCTCGCGACGGCGATCGGTGCCGGCGTGGGAGCTGCGAACACCAGCGGCGCCTCCGACGCCGCGAACCAGGCGCAGGAGAACGCACAGACCATCGGTATCGTCAGCGGGATCGTCCTGGCGATCATCCTCTTCGTGGCCTACTACTGCGGCGGCTACGTCGCCGGCCGCATGGCCCGCTTCGACGGTGTGAAGCAGGGCGTGGCCGTGTGGCTGTGGGGCATCATCATCGCGATCGTCGTCGCGATCCTCGCCGCTCTCGCCGGTGACCGGTTCAACGTCCTGTCCAGCATCGGCGGCGCCCCGAGCATCCCCGTCGACGGCAGCCTGCTGACCGCCAGCGGCCTGATCGCCCTGGCGATCGCCGTCCTCGTCCCCCTGATCGGCGCGATCCTCGGCGGCAAGGCCGGCATGAGCTTCCACCGCAAGGTCGACCAGGTCGGCATCAACCACCAGGCCGGCATCTGACCGTCACGGACAAGGCCGACCGCCGAGACAACGGCACATCCCATATCTTTACGAATGGCCGGGTGGAACACCCCGGTTCAACTAGAAGGAGCTTCATATGATCACGCAGAACGACATCGACACCATCCTCTCGGGCCGCGGCCATGTCCTGGATTCCCACGGCTCCAAAATCGGCTCGGTCGGCCAGGTGTATCTGGATGACCAGACCCAGGATCCGAGCTGGGTCACCGTCAAGACCGGCCTGTTCGGCACCTCGGAGTCCTTCGCACCCCTGCAGGGAGCGAATGTGAACGGCAACGACGTGACCATCGGCTACACCAAGGACCAGGTCAAGGACGCGCCCCGCATCGAATCCGACGGTGACCTCAGCCCCGAAGAGGAGGACCGGCTCTACCGCCACTACGGGCTCTCAGGACATACCGGGACGACCGGTAACACCGGTACCACGACCAACGCGGGAACGAGCGGGTACGAGTCGGGCTTCCAGGCCGGCGACGAGCGTATCGATCGTAAGGACACGGTCGGCCACGACACCTCCGGTCCCACCACTGATGACGCGATGACCCGCTCCGAGGAACAGCTCCACGTCGGCACCGAACGCCGCGAGGTCGGCAAGGCCCGTCTGCGGAAGTACGTCGTCACGGAGAACGTCACCAAGACCGTCCCCGTGATGCACGAAGAGGTCCGTATCGAGCGTGAGCCCATCACCAACGCCAACCGCGGTGACGCCCTCGACGGTCCGGCGATCAGCGAAGAGGAACACGAAGTGATCCTGCACGCCGAACGCCCCGTCGTGGAGAAGGAAGCTGTCGCCGTCGAGCGTGTCCGTCTCGACAAGGAAACCATCACCGAGCAGGAAACCGTCACCAGCGACGTGCGCAAGGAAAAGATCGAACTCCTCGACGACACCACCACCGACGGCACCGACACCACGGGCCGCCGCCGTTAGGCAGAACGACCGCGGCAGGTCGGGCAGCTACGTGACCTGCAGGTAGCGCGCCGCACATGTAAGCGCCCCACTGCTGAATCAGTGTGAAAAGAAGTGGCAGGCACCCTGAACGGGGGTGCCTGCCACTTCTTCCATGTCACGGGTCCATTGTTCTCAGGCGAATCCTCAGGCGGACAGCGGGCGGAGGCGCTCCTCGTTCACGGGGAAAGGAACCGTGTAGTAGAGCTGCGGTGCCGTCATATCGCCCCAGTCATCTTTCTTGACCCGGATTTCAGCGGGTGAGACTTCGGCAATGCGAACGCGCAACCAGTCACCGGTATCCAACCGCACCTCGTACCGGTGGGTGAGGTAGGTGAGCCCGAGCTCATCGAGAGTCTCTTCCGCGCTCAACCAGTCCACGACGCCGGTCCTGCCGCGTCCCAGCAAGTCGATAGCGACAAATCCCTCATTGACGGGCTTGATCCAGCCGACCCGCTCCCCGTCCTCCGCCCGTCGGTGTTCGATCCAGTCCGGTTCCATCGCTCGAAAGTAGCATCCCGCTCGAGCGAGCGATCACCGATGCCGAACCAGTCAGGGACCGCTCAGCGTACAGATCCCTCGTCAAGTGATCGGCGAGGGGCACCGCAGGCTCAGACACCGCCGGCCGGAGTTGTTGCGAGTTCTGGTGGTTGCGGTAGACATGTGGGAGTAGTCAGCGACACCGGAACCCGCGGATGCGGCTTCACGGGAGCGGTCTGCGGATACCGGGTCACTAACAGAAGAGGGTGCGAGCGCCATGTCCGAAGAGGATCTTCATAGGATTGCCGTCGCCGCGGCGGATAAGGAAGCAGCCGCGTTCGAACTCGATCACGCGGACCTGACCCTGAAGGAAGCGGTGGTCGTCGCCCTGGAGAACGGCACACCCCCCGAGGTGATCGCTGAAGTCGCGGACCTCGAACCCGAGGAAGTCATCGGCCTCGTCCACGGTGTCGAGGAACCAGCTCTCCTGAGCCTGGGCGAACTGGACTCGGCAGAGGCCCAGGAACCAGCACCGATGACGCTGCCGTCCATCGTGCAGGACGTGAGCTAGGGCACGAACTACCTACCTTCGGTGGTTTCGAGCAGCTGTCGCCGGGGCGCCGATGGCGCGCCTCCTACTCACCCGAGGTGACCGTTCCTGTGTCGGTGACGGCGGTGGGCGGATGCAGGCCCCCGCAGCTTCCCGTGCCACTGCACCCTCTGTCACTGACTCCAGGACGCTCATCGGGCGTCGGGACGACCTCGCATCACGATGCACACCAGGGGGGTTGTCAGCTGTTGCTGACAACCCCCCTGGTGGATAGCTGAATAGCTACTTGGTGGTCATAGGGCCAAAGGTGGCGTCAATGTCCGCCATCTCCATGTCGGCCGTGGCCTGAATCAGCTGAAGCAGTTCCGGGTCCAGTCCGGGGGCGAATTCCTCCAGGCGTTCGGGCGCGATCTCTGAGGGCACGCCCACAGGGGCCTGCTCGGTGGCGTCGAGCGTCGTCCCATCGTTCGAGGGTGACAATCCCTGGTAGATCTTGCCGGCCTCCGACTGTCCCTTGAGGTCGAAGGTGTACTGCTTGCTCTGCAGCCCGAGGTCGAGGAGCTTCTTCACCTCGGGGAATTGCTCGGCGTTGGTCTTCGGGATCGGTAGCAGTGATTTCCAGTTCACGCCGAGGGTCTCGAGGGCCTTTGCGTAGCCGTTCTCGTGCGCCTGGTCGCGGACGATGAGGTAGGAGATGGTGGAGCGAGCGGTCTTGTTGTCCGTCATCTCGTACATGCGGCACTTCTGCAGCCGTCCGGTCGCTTCGAGCATGAGGTTGTAGAGGAGATCCAGCGGGAGGTTGCCCGAGTTGTAGACGTAACTGCCGCTCCATGGGTTACCCGCCGAGTCCACGGGCAGGGCACCCTGTGCGCCGACGAGGTAGTGGTGGATGTTGCTTTGCGACAGGGCTAGGTTCAGGGGGATTGCGCCACCGGCGCCGGGGGTGTCCAGCGGATCGTCGAGTTTTCCCTGGTAGCGGGGCGAACCGTCGAGGAGTCGGGAGATCGTGGTGCCGATCAGCTCGACATGGCTGATCTCCTCGGTGCCGATCCCCTGGATGAGGTCACGGTAGGGCTTGGCTGCCGCTCCACGGAAGTTCATGCTCTGGAACAGGTACTGCATCATGGTGCGCATCTCGCCGAACTGCCCGCCGAGGCCCTCCTGCAGGGCGTTGGCTGCGGCGGGATCGGGCTCGTCGGGGATGATTTCGTTGATGAGCTGCTGGACGTGGAAGAACATGGGACCTCCTGGTAGGGGCGGGCAAGGAAAGCCGCCTTACCTTCACCCTTCACCGCCTGGACCAACACCACAAGGGTGCAGTACCCGGTTGCGGAGGATACGAGACGGACATTCGGGTGTATCCGGAGGCGTCCGAGGTATCAAGGAGGTGATCGACTCAGGTTCCGTGGTGACTGTCCTGGTGGGGGACCGGCTCGCGAACAGTCAGACTAGCGGCCTTGCCCGATCTGTGATCGACGGTGGGTTCTCTACCAGAGCCTTGTCATCGATCGTGTGTAGATGATGCAGTGAAGCGATGCATCGGATCCTGCTCCGCGAAGTAGTCATCGACGCTCCGGACGAGGTGTTCGCCAGGACTCGGGACTTCTGGGGTGCGGCGCTGCTCGCGGAGCCGAGGCAGGTCGCGGAGCATCCGGAATTCACCGGGCTCGTTGGCCCCGCTGCGATGTCCTGGGTCGGGCTTCAGAATGTGGGTGGCGCAGCAGCCCGGTTGCACCTCGATATCGAAACCGACGATGTGGATGCCGAGGTGCAACGCCTGGTCACGCTGGGTGCGGCAATTGTCGGTGAGGGGCGAGCGTGGGTGGTATTGAAGGATCCCGCCGGGCTGCTTTTCTGCGTCGTCCCTCACGAGTCCCCCTGGTTCGAAGAGCGCGCCCGCGTCATCCCGTAGGAAGCCCCGGGTCAGCGATGGGACCAAGACCTCGCAGAGTTCCGTGCTTGGGTCGTCGTCGCACTTCCCGGTCCTTCGGACATCTCCCTTCGCCCGGAGGCGAGTGGCACATGGGCCGACATCGTCCTGCACGGGATGACCGGCCGCGTCCGGTCCTGCCCGCCGGCGATCAGGATCGGGGGGCGGGGACTAAACTGGACACGCCGGAGTCCGCCCGGCCCGCACCCCAGGAAGGCCCTCCATGGCTGCTGCATCGCCCGCCCCGGCCGCCGGCCGCGGTACTGCCGACCTCCTGGTGTGGAGACCTTTCCTGGTCCGTGCCGCGGTGAGCGCCGTGTTCGGGCTGGTGACGATCTTCTGGCGAGAGCCCTCCACCCTCGTGATGTCCGTCGCGGGCGGTCTCTACCTCCTGCTGGTTGGCGCCGCCTACCTCTGGGCGCACCGCATGACCCACTGGGGTTCCCAGGGGAGGCTGCTCACCGACATCGGCGGCGGTCTGCTCCTCGGAGCGGGTATCGCGAGTTTCGTGTTCGTCGACGATCGCAGCTTCGCCTTCGCGGGCGCTGTGGCGCTGGTGGTGGCCGGCGCCGCCGAACTGGTCCGCGGGCTCGCGGTCCGCACTCATGCCGCGGCGCGGGACCTCGTCGTCGTCGGGGTGGTGGGCATGGTGACGGGCGGGATCCTCCCGTTCGTCGAGCAGCTCGGTGCGCACGCCCTGCTCGGCGTGACAGGTGGCGGGGCGCTGCTCACCGCCGTCGTGCTCGGCATCGCCGGGCTGAGTTACCGGCACGATTCAGCGCTCGGCGCATTGCCGGGATCCGGCGCCGCCGCCGAACCGGACCCCGTAAACTAAACCTCTACGCCTCGTAGAAATACCGCAGTACGGAAGGAGTGCCCATGGCCAGGCGCCAGCCGGGGAAACCCACGCAGGGACGATTCCGTCATGGCATCAAGGCGCCCCTCGTCTTCTCGGCCGTCCTGGCCGTGGTGGCCGGGGTTGCTACCTCGATCTTCGCCACAGGGGGCGGCGCCCAGGAGTTGCGCGTCGACCTGGGCCTCACGGCGGCCGGGATCGCCTTCATCGCCTCCCTCGTGATCTGCGCGATGCTCATGATGGCCGAGACCCCGAACCCCGAGCACCTCAGCGAGGGTTCCGGCGTACACCGCTCGTCGGCGAAGCCCGACCGGCGCACCGGCACCACGCAGCCGGCCCCCGAGCGCGACGATGAGCGCGACGATGAGCCGCGCTTCGGCGAGCGCCTGCCGAAGCAGGACACCTAGCACCGGCCGGGTGGTCCTGTTAGCCTCCCTCCATGGGGGAAGACATAGCAGGATTCATGAGGGACTTCGGCGCCATGGTGCGTCTCGTGCAGGAGGCGCAGCCGCGCTCGGCCCGAGGTAGGGAGCTCCTCGACACGCTCAGTGCGCACCTGGGTGCCGATGCGGGCGGTGTCGCGGTGGTCGTCGAGGAGGTGGCCGCCCACCGCTTTGTCGACGCCGACATCGTCCTCACCGACCTCGCGGGACAGGATGCGCGGCTCGTCGGGGTCGGTGGAGGGGACCAGCGCCACCACTCGTCGCTCAGCGACATGCTCCAGCAGTCCGAGGTGTACGGGAACTACCCGCTCGCGCAGCCGGACTTCGTGAACCTGCCCGTCGGACCCGACCGGCAGCGCCAGGCCGTGGCCCTCGGGCTGCGGCTCTTCCAGCGCGACGGCGTGCCCCTCGCCGTCCTGCAGCGCAAGGCCGAACCCCGGTTCGGTCGCCAGACCGCCCTGCTCGAGGTTCTCTGCACGGACACGGCGGTCACGGCGGGCCTGCTCGCCGAGTTCCGTCAGCGCCTGCAGAGCGAGAGCGTCCTGAAGGGCCAGATCCTGTCCTTCAGCATGGAGGACTTCGGCCCGAGCAGTGCCGGCGTCACCTTCCACCACCGGCCGTTCATCACCGCGGACGACGTCGTCCTCCCCGAGGGGCTCCTGAACCGCGTCAGGGAGCACGCCCTCGGCATCGCCGCCCACCGGGATGCGCTCGTGGCGGCCGGCCAGCACCTCAAGCGGGGCATCCTGCTGTACGGCCCGCCGGGCACGGGCAAGACCCACACGGTCCGGTACCTGCTGAGCCAGAGCGAGGGCACGACGGCGATCCTGCTGGCCGGTGGGACCCTCGCGCACGTCGCGGAGGCGGCCCGTACTGCGCGCGCCCTGCAGCCGTCCATCGTGGTGCTCGAGGACTGCGACCTGATCGCGGAGGACCGCAGCTTCGGGCACGGCCCCCAGCCCCTGCTGTTCGAGGTGCTGGACGCCATGGACGGCCTGGACGCCGACGCCGACGTCACCTTCGTGCTGACCACCAATCGCGTCGACATGCTCGAACGGGCGCTCGCCCAGCGGCCCGGACGTGTGGACCTCGCGGTGGAGGTGCCGTTGCCCGCCGAGCACGAACGCGCCGCCCTGCTGCGGCTGTACGCCGGCGACCTGCCGTTCAGTGCGGGGACGATCGGTGCGGCGGCGGGTCGGACCGAGGGCACGACGGCGTCCTTCACGCGCGAGCTCGTGCGCCGTGCCGTCCTCGCGGCGGCGCTGCAGGGCGTGCCGGTCGCGGATGGGCACCTGCTCAGCGCGGTGGACGAGCTGATGGCGGACAGCGCGTCGCTGACGAGGAGCCTGCTCGGCAGCAACCGTCAGGGACAGGACGACGGTATGTCCGCCGTGCCGGGCGGCGGGGGATGGGCGCCCGGGGCGACGACGTACTCCCGGAGCTATTCGCCGGCCTACGGGTCCTCGCTCTCCAGCTCCTTCGACGGCCCGGGGCAGCCAGGGTTCGCCGACGGCGGCTACTCGGAGGACGGCTTCCCGGAGGACGGCGTGGAGAGCATCGGCGTCGAGGGCGCCGGGCCGGACAGGCACGGCTTCCCGGGTCCCGGGGACGACAGCGGGCACTAGTGCCCGCCGGGGGAGGAGCCGCACGACCCGGGTGGGCTTCGGCGACGGGCGGAGCACGACTCAGGCGGTCTGCGCCTTCCGTGCCCGATAGGCCTTCACATGGGTGCGGTTCCCGCAGTTCCCGGTGTCGCAGAACCGCTTGGAGCGATTGCGGCTGAGGTCGAGCACCACGCCGTCGCAGTCCTCGGCGGCGCAGGACCGCAGGCGGTCGAGCTCGTGCCCGCGGATGACGTCGGCGAGGGCCATCGCGGCCTCCGTGGCCATGCGTTCCTCGAGCGGCGCCTCGGGAGCCGTGGCGTGGAGGTGCCAGTCCCACTCGTCGTGGCGGACCAGTTGGGGGAGGGCGTTGGCGCGGCGCAGGATCGCGTTGACGAGGGCGACGGCGTCGTCCTCCTCCGCGAACCAGATCACCTCCAGCTCGGTCCGCAGGGCGCGCACCGATCGCAGTTCCGCCTCGGTGTGCGTCCGGGACCCGGAGAAGCGCTGCTCCTCGAGGAAACGGTCCAGTCCGTCGAGGGTGTCCAGCGGATCGGTGTCCTCCCTGCCGGTGTTGATGAGCGCGGCCGCAGAGGCGAGCGCCACCTCCGTGTCATAAGTGAAAGACATGTTGACTCCTGACAACGCCGACGCCTAGTGTCATGACCATAGTCACCTTTAGCCCGTGACATCAACTCGACCCGAAGGGAGCGGACGTGACCCTGCGCCCCGCCGCCGGCCTCTGGATAGCCCTCATCTCCGCTGCGGCGTTCGGCGTCTCCGGCCCCTTCGCGAAGTCGCTCCTCGAGATCGGCTGGAGCCCCGGCGCCGCCGTCGGTCTCCGTATCGGAGGCGCCGCGGTCGTGCTCCTCGTCCCGGTCCTGATCGCCCTGCGCGGCCGCTGGTCCACGATGCGGGGCAACGCGCTGACCATCATCATCTACGGCACCACGGCGATCGCCCTGTGCCAGCTGTTCTACTTCAACGCCGTCCAGCGCATGTCCGTCGGCGTCTCTCTGCTCCTCGAGTACCTGGCGCCCGTGCTGATCGTCGGATTGCTCTGGCTGCGCTCCCGGAAGGCGCCGCACCTGCTGACCATGATCGGGTCGGTCACCGCGATCCTCGGGCTCCTGCTCGTCCTCGACCTCACGGGCGACGCCCGGCTGGACCCGGTCGGCGTGCTCTTCGGCCTCGGCGCGGCCGTCTGCCTCGTGGTCTTCTTCCTCATGTCCGCGAAGGTGGACGAGTCCCTGCCGCCACTGGTCATGGCTGGTGGCGGGACGGTGGTCGGAGCGGTCACCATCCTGCTGCTCGGTGTCACGAACATCATGCCGTTCCGCTTCGTGTTCTCGGACGTGCAGCTGGCGGGGCGCACGTTCAGCTGGCTCGTCCCCGTGGCCGTCCTCGTCCTCGTGGCGACGGTGGCCGCCTATGTGACGGGCATCGTCGCGGCGCAGCGCCTGGGCTCCAAGGTGGCGAGCTTCGTCGCGCTGACCGAGGTCATGTTCGCGGTACTCGCCGCCTGGCTGATCCTCGGCGAGCTGCCCGGTGCGGTGCAGTTGCTCGGCGGCCTCCTGATCGTCGTCGGTGTGGTGTGCGTGCGGCTCGACGAGCTCCGCTCCGCGCCCGACGGCGGCGAGCCGGCCGCGCTCGACCTGCCCAATCCGGTGGAGCCGCTGCCGCGACCGTGAGCAGCCGGGCCGCGTAGCGGACTCCGGCACGCAGCATCTTGACCTGCTGCCCGGCGTCCCCTGTTATTGCTTCACGCCTTCCGGGGACCACCTCCGGGACCACCTGGCGGCACCACGGTGGAGCTCTCGAGTTTCGCGAGGCCCGACCACAGGCCCGGGTCGCCCGCGGCGATGGCCAACGAGCTGGGCCTGCGCAACGTGGCCTTCGAGGTGGACGACCTCCAGGGGGAGGTCGACCGGCTGACCGGGGAGGGGTACGGGCTGGTCGGCGGCATCGGCCAGTACGAGGGGATCTGGCGGATGGCGTACGTGCGGGGCCCTGAGAGCATCATCGTGTCCTGGCCGAGCGGATCGGGTGACGTCCGGCCCGTGGTGGCGGGCCTGACGGTGGCATCCGTGGCTCCCACCCGAGCCGGCGACGACGCGGGAGTCGTGTCGACACGGTCGATGATTCTGCGCCTGTCCATCCGTCTGAAGAGGTGCACCACCAATCCACGTGGAGAAGGGAAGCAGCACATGGGACGGATCAGCGTTCTGGAGAGCATCACCCTGGACGGTGTCATGCAGGGCCCCGGCCGGCCGGACGAGGACACGCGCGGCGCTTTCACGCACGGCGGGTGGGGGGTCGGATACCAGGACCACGTGTCCATGGAGTTCATGGGCGAGGGGATGGCCGGAGGGGGAGTGATGCTGTTCGGCCGGCGGACCTACGAGGACCTGCTCGCCTACTGGACGGCCACCACCGAACCGAACCCGTTCACCGACCACCTCACGCACGTGCAGAAGTACGTGGTGTCCCGCTCGTCCTCCACGGATCTCGGGTATCCGAACTCGGTCCTGCTCAGTGGCGACGCGCCCCGGACGGTCCGCCGGCTGAAGGAGGACGCAGACGGCGACATCACCGTCCTGGGGAGCGGGGAGCTCGTCCGCGCCCTGCATGCGGCCGGCCTCGTGGACGAATACATCCTCCAGGTCCACCCCATCGTGCTCGGATCCGGGGCCCAGCTGTTCGGGCGTTCGGACCGCTCGGACCTGATGCTCGAGCGGTCCGTCACCACGACCACCGGGGTGATCATCGCGCACTACGCCGTGGCTCCGCGCCACCCGGACCCGGAGGAGGATGCGGGGCGTCCGACGGGCGACCGTCTACCGGCCGAAGCTGCGCAGCCTCAGTGAGTTGGCGACGACGAGCACCGAGCTCGCCGCCATCGCCGCCCCGGCCAGCATCGGGTTGAGCAGCCCGAGGGCCGCGACGGGGATGCCCACGGCGTTGTAGAAGAACGCCCAGAAGAGGTTGCCCTTGATGGTGCTGAGCGTGCGGCGCGAGAGTTCGATCGCCTGGGCCACCTGCGCCAGGCTGTTGCCCATCACCGTGAGATCCGCCGCCTCGATGGCGACATCCGTGCCGGAGCCCATCGCGATGCCCAGGTCCGCCTGGGCCAGGGCCGCTGCGTCGTTGACGCCATCGCCTGCCATGGCCACGGTGGCTCCCGCGGCCTGGAGTTCGCGGACGGCGTCCACCTTGCCCTCGGGCGTGACTCCTGCGCGCACGTCCGCGGGGTCGATCCCGACGGCGGCGGCCACCTGCAGGGCGACGGCACGGTTGTCGCCCGTGAGCAGCACGGGGCGCAGGCCGAGGCGGCGCAGGCGGTCGATGGCGTCCGCCGAACCGTCCTTGACGGTGTCGGACAGGGTGATGAAACCGGCGACGGCGTCCCCCACCGCCACCCACACGGCGGTTCTCCCCGTGGCCTCGGCCGCACCGAACGCCGCCGTTTCGGCGTCGGTCGGGTGGATGCCGTTCCGGGCGAGCCAGGCGGCCCGTCCGGCGGTGACGGTGACGCCGTCGACCTCCCCGCGCACGCCGCCTCCCGGGGCGCTCGAGAAGTTGCCCGCTTCCGGCAGCCGGCCGTGTCCGGCGGCGTGCCGTGCGATGGCCTGCGCGATCGGGTGCTCGCTCGCCGCTTCGACGGCGCCCGCGAGGCGCAGTACCTGGGCCGTGGAGACGGCACCGGAGCCGGACGGCGCAGGGGCACCGGATGCGTCGGGAGTGCCCGGCAGGACGACGACGTCGTCGACGGCCATGGTGCCGGTGGTGACCGTGCCCGTCTTGTCCAGCACGATGGTGTCCACCGTCCGGGTGTCCTCGAGGACCTGGGGTCCGCGGATGAGGATGCCCAGCTGGGCGCCGCGCCCGGTGCCGGTCAGCAGTGCCGTCGGCGTCGCAAGACCCAGGGCGCAGGGGCAGGCGATGACCAGCACGGTCACGGACGCGGTGAACGCGGCGTCGAGGTCGCCGGTGAGGACGAGCCACAGGACGAACGTGAGGACCGCCAGGGCGAGGACCACGGGGACGAAGACGGCACTGATGCGGTCGGCGAGCCGGGCGATGCGCGCCTTGCCGCTCTGCGCCTGGCTGACCAGGCGGCCCATAGAGGAGAGCACGGTGTCGGCGCCGACGCGCGTCGCCCGCACCACGAGCCGGCCGGAGGCGTTGATGGTCGCGCCCGTGACGGCGTCGCCCGGGCCCACCTCCACGGGGATGCTCTCGCCGGTGAGGAGGGCGGCGTCGACGGCGCTGTGGCCGTCCAGGACGACGCCGTCGGTCGCGATCTTCTCGCCGGGCCGCACCACGAACTCGTCGCCGGGGATCATCACGTCCACGGGCAGGGTGACCTCCGTGCGCTCGCCGTCGACGTCGCGCAGCACGTGGGCCTCCTTGGCGCCGAGGCTCAGGAGCGACTTCAGCGCATTCCCGGCCCGCTGCTTGGCGGAGGCCTCGAGGAAGCGTCCGAGCAGCAGGAACGTCACGACGACGGCAGCCACCTCGAAATAGAGCGAGGGGGCATCCATCGCCATGCCCTCTCCGCCGCCGTGCTCGGTCAGTGTGGGATCGCCCACCAACTGCCAGGCCGAGAACAGGAACGCCGCGGTGACGCCGATCGAGACGAGCGTGTCCATCGTGGAGGACAGGTGGCGCGCATTGACGGCCGCCGCGCGGTGGAACGGCCAGGCGGACCAGGTCACCACGGGCAGGGCAAGGGCGAACACCACCCAGCCCCAGTTCGCGAACTGCAGGGCGGGCACCATGGAGATCAGCAGCACCGGGACGGACAGGACGGCGGCGAGGACCAGTCGGGCTGCGAGGAGCGACGGCGCGACGTCGTGGTCATGGTCGTGCCCGGGCCGATCGGGGTGCACCACGTGTGCGCCGTACCCCGTGGCCACGACGGTGTCGATCAGGTCCTGGTCGCTGACGGTCCCAGGGACCCGGACGACGGCGCTCTCCAGCGGCAGGTTGACACTCGCCTCGACGCCGTCGAGCTTGCCGAGCTTCCGCTCGACGCGGCCCACGCACGAGGCGCACGTCATGCCCTGGATGGCGAGTTCGACGACGCGCTGCTCCTGCCCGGCGCCCGGGATCTGCTGGGTGGTCATGTCAGGAGCCGGCGGGCACCACGGTGTAGCCGGCCTCGGCGACGGCTTCGTCGATCGAGGCGGCGTCCAGCGGTGCCGAGGACGAGATGGTGGCGGTGGACGCGCCGCCGGTGACGAGGTCCACGTCGACGGTCTCGACGCCGGGCAGCCCGGAGAGTTCGCTCTTCACGGCGCTGACGCAGTGACCGCAGGTCATACCGGTGATGCTGACGGTGGTGGTGGTCATGGTTGTTCTCCCTAGGTGGTTGTCGTGGTGGTCTAGCGCAGGAGCCGGCCGATCGCCGCCGTCGCCTCCTGGACCTTCTCCTGGACGGCATCGTCGCTGCCCGATGCCTGGGACTCCTGTGCCGCTCCGACGACGCAGTGCGAGATGTGCTCCTCGAGCAGCCCCATGGAGACGGCGTGGAGGGCCTTGTTGACGGCCGCGACCTGCGTGAGGACGTCGATGCAGTACTTGTCCTCCTCGACCATGCGGGCGATCCCGCGCACCTGGCCCTCGATGCGCCGGAGGCGCTTGAGGTAGGCGTCCTTGTCCGCGGTGTAGCCGTGCGGCGCGGCGTTCTCGGTGCCTGGTCCGGCAGTGATCATGAAGTGGCCCCTTTCCTCCGGTCAACAATACCCTTGGGGGGTATAACGCACCAGTGTTCGGCGCCATTCCCGCAGGATCTCCACGTCGAGGAAACATCCAGCACGGTGCCGTACGGTTACTGATTGCCGACCCCCCGACCCAAGGACGCCCATGACCATCTCGCTGTCCGGCTGGCAGAAGCGCGTGCTCCTGGCTCTCGCCGGGATCGCAGTCCTCGCGCTCTTCGCGCTGGCATTCACTGCCGGACGCGTCTCCTCGGGCCCCTCCTACCCGGGCACCACGAGTGCGGATGCCGGGTTCGCCCGCGACATGCAGGTGCACCACAACCAGGCGGTCGAGATGTCGATGATCGTGCGCGACAACGCCACCGATGAGACGCTCCGCTCGATCGCCTACGACATCGCGCTCACCCAGCAGCAGCAGGCAGGGCAGATGTACGCGTGGCTCGAGGAGTGGGGGTTGGACCAGAGCAGTTCCCAGACGCGCATGGAGTGGATGGCCGCCGGCGCCGGCGATCACGGCGGCATGGCCATGGGTGCGGGGACGGACGGCGCGTCCATGCTCACCCCGGACGGCCTGATGCCCGGCATGGCGACCGAGGCCCAGCTCGACGAGCTGCGCGACGCGCGCGGTGAGGACGCCGAGCGGCTGTACCTGAACCTGATGATCGATCACCACGAAGCGGGCGTGGACATGGCCGCGGCCGGCGCTGAGCTCGCACGGACGGAGCAGGTCCGCTCCCTGGCCACGAAGATCCAGTCGGGCCAGCAGGCCGAGATCACGCTCATGCAGACCATGCTCGACGCCCTGTAGTCCGGATCCGCGAACCGCCCGGCAGGGTCGGTCCGAGGCACTGCAGGGCCCCGCCGGTAGATTGGTTTCCGGCGCTAACCGATTCGCGGTGAACGCCGCAGCCATCCCAGCACCGAAGGAAACCCGTTGAACAAGAAGCGATCCCAGGAGAACCAGGACCGTCAGGCGCGCCTCGCCGCCATCCAGGCCGAGCAGCGGGCCGGTGAACGCAAGCGCAACGCCCTGATCTTCGGCGGCATCGGCGCCGTGATCCTGGCCATCATCATCGCGGTGACCCTGGTGATCGTGAACCAGATCCAGGACAACCAGCGTCGTGACGCAGCGGCCTCGCAGGAGATCGAAGGCGTCCAGGAGTACCCCGATGTGGCGTTCGAGCACGTCGACGGGCCGGTCGAGTACGAGCAGTCGCCCCCTGTGGGCGGGAACCACAACCCGATCTGGACCAACTGCGGCGTCTACACGGAAGCCGTGCCCAACGAGAACTCGGTGCACTCCATGGAGCACGGGGCCGTCTGGATCACGTACAACCCGGACATCGGGCAGGAGGAGATCGACAAGCTGACCGAGCTGGTGGGCACGCGCTCCTACGTGCTGCTCAGCCCGTACCCCGATCTCGACACGCCGATCGCCGCCAGCGCCTGGGGCCTGCAGCTGAAAGTCGATTCCGCGGACGACGCGCGGCTCGGCACCTTCCTGGACAAGTACATCCAGGGCGAGCAGACCCGCGAACCGGGTGCAGCCTGCTCCGGTGGGACGACTCCGGCGGGACGCGCCTCCTAGCTCCCGTCCCCGGGTACGACGGCGCGGTGCCGGTGACGGCGTGCCGTGCCGTCGTCGTACCGTCCTGGACGCGCTCCGTCCAGCGCGGGCCGGCACGAACCCGCCGGCCCTTCGGTCCTCCGCCCCCGGTATCGTTGCAGCGCCGGGAGGTTCGCTCCCGGACGCGAGGCGAGCGGGAGGTCGACCATGACCCACGATCGGGCATCCGGGGAGATCTCCCTGCCGGGCCAGCTCCAGGACAGGGTGCTGCGGAGCTCCGACATCCACGACTTCCCCGACGGGCCGGCGAAGCTCGCCGCCGACGTCCTGTCCTCCGACGGCCCCTGCCTCCGTTCGGCCCGCGCAGCGGCTGCGGTCGTCACGTCGACCAGGCAGCTCCCCGAGATGCACGTCGACTCCTGATCCGATGGTGGCTTCCGATGTGAGGGATGTGGCGACACCTGCCGTCGTCGTCGACCTCGATGTCCTCGAGCGCAACATCACCGACATGGCACGGTCCGCCGCGGAGCGGGGACTGGCCCTGCGGCCGCATGCCAAGACCCACAAGATCCCGCAGATAGCCCGGCGCCAGCTTGCTGCAGGAGCTGTAGGGCTGACGGTGGCGACGCTCGGGGAGGCCGAGGTCTTCGCGGCCAGTGGTGTCCCCGACATCTTCATCGCCTACCCGCTGTGGGTGGACCAGCGGGCCGCTGCGCGATTGCTCGCCCTGACGGAGCGCACCCAGGTGACCCTCGGCGTGGATTCCGCGGAGGGTGCACTGCAACTGGCGCGCGTCCTGGGCGGTTCCGCCTCCCGGGTGGCGGTGCGCGTGGAGCTGGACAGCGGCCATCATCGCAGCGGCGTGCCTTCCGACCGCGCCCTCGGGGTTGCCCTCGCAGCCTCGGAGGTAGGGCTCGCGGTCACGGGGCTCTTCACCTTCCCGGGTCACAGCTACCAGCCGGGAGCCGCGTCCTCGGCGGCCGCGGACGAGCAGCAGACCCTCTGCGCGGCAGCGGCCGCCCTGCGGAAGGGGGGCTTCGCGGACCTCGAGCTCAGCGGCGGGTCGACTCCGTCGGCGTCCCTTGCATCGGGGAGCACCCTGACGGAGCTGCGTCCCGGCGTCTACGTCTTCGGTGACGCCCAGCAATGGGAACTCGGCCACTGCGCTCCGGAGAACATCGCGCTCACCGTCGAGAGCACCGTGGTCAGCCGCTCGTCGGGAACCGACGGACGGGCGGACCGCCTGGTCCTCGATGCCGGCAGCAAGGTGCTCGGCAGCGACAGGGCGGCCTGGGCCACAGGTCACGGCCGCCTGGTCGACCATCCCGACGCCCGCATCATCGCCCTGTCGGAACACCACGCGACGGTCGAATGGGCCGCCGCGCGAATGCCTCCGTTGGGGACGCGGCTGCGCGTCGTTCCCAACCACGTGTGCCCCACGGTCAATCTCGTGGACGAGGTGCAGGTGGTGCGCGACGGCGTCATCGAGGACCGCTGGAGGGTCGCTGCGCGCGGCAGGAACAACTAGGCGACCCCGGAACGGTTCCTGGCCCACGGCACGGAAGATCCGCAGGCCACCGACCCGTAGCGCTGCCTAGACTGTCGGTGAGCGGAACGCCTCCCGGGTTCCGCATGGTCGAGGGGAGCACCATGAAGCTCGTTCGAAGCGCAGGGCGGACCGCGGGGGCCACCGCCCTGCTCCTGCTGGTCATTACGGGGTGCGGTGGCGGCGGGACGGCCCCGGTGCCGGAACCGCCGGCGCAGGGCAACGTGCTCGATGCCGCCGACGTCCTGACCGCCGCGCAGGAGCAGGAACTGAACGTCCTCCTCGACCAGCAGAATGCTCGTACGGACGCCGCGCGCGTGGCCGTCCTGACCGTCGAGGACGCGAGGGGATCCATCGAGGACTTCGCCCGCTCGGTCGCGACCGACTGGGGCGTCGGGGACGACGGGGCCGAGAACGGCGTGCTCGTGGTCGCGGACACCGCGGAGCGCGAACTGCGCATCGAGGCCGCCGACGGCGTGCGCGAGACGTTCTCCGACGACGACGCCGAGGAGGTCATCGAGGACGTCCTCGAGCCGGCGTTCGCCGACGAGGAGTACGCCCGGGGGCTCACGGAGGCGGTCGGCCAGATCTATGGCTACGCGCAGGGCCAGGATCCGGTGGAGGAGCCCTTCGACTGGGTGCTCTTCGGCTGGGTGGCGGGCGGCATCGCCGTGCTGCTGGGCGGGATCGTCTGGCTGCTCGCCGCGGATTCCCGCCGTCGTCGTATCATCGCGGATGAGGAGCTGAGGGCCGCCGAGCAGGCCGACCCGGACCTGCGCCTCACCGACGAGCAGCGCGACGCGTACCGCAAATACCGGTACAGCAAGCGGGGTGACGACGCCGTGTCCAACCCGGCCGTATGGCTGCCCCTCTACGCCGCCAATCCCGGGCTCTACTCCGGCGGCACCGGGGGCAACGCCTCGGGGTCCTCCTTCAACGGGGGCGGAGGCTTCAGCGGCGGAGGGGCGTCGGGCAGCTACTGATCGACGGCGGCACCGATCGGCTCGAGCACGACGTCGGGGTAGTCCTTCCTAAAGTGCCCCACCTTCCACTTGTCACCGAACACGGCGACGATCTCGCCGTCGGACCGGAACAGGATCTCGCCGCCGCGGAAGGTCTCCGGGACGCCCTGGCTCTCGGGAGCCACGCGCATGGCGAGTGTGTAGGAGAGGTTGTCGAGCGACGTCGGTGCGTTGAACTCGGTGCCGAGCCGCTCGGCCGCGACCTCGAACTGCAGGGCTCCTACGGCGGCGAGCACGGGTGCCTGGTCGCCGCGGAGGTCCGAGCGCAGCACCTGCACCACGCCCTCGTGCTCCAGCTGCTCGATCCCGCGGCGGAACTGCTTGTAGCGGCCCGGATCCTTCGCGCGCGCGACCGCGAAGAGCTCGGGGGAGAAGCGCGGGATGTCGGGGAACTGCACGGGCTGCTCGGCGAAGAGGCTGTCACCCACGCGCAGGCTCGTCGCGTTCACGAGGCCGACGACGTCGCCCGGCCACGCGGTGTCCACGACCTCGCGGCTGCGGCCGAGGACGCGGTGCGCGTACTTGGTGGCGAAGGGCTTGCCCGTGCGCTGGTTGGTGATGATCATGCCGCGCTCGAACGTGCCCGAGCAGATGCGGAGGTAGGCGATGTGGTCGCGGTGGGCGCTGTCCTGGCCGGCCTGCACCTTGAAGACGAAGCCGGACATGGGCGCGTCGATGGGCCGGGGCTCGTCCTCCTTGGACGGGCGCGGGGTGGGGGAGGGTGCCACGTCCACGAGGATGTCGAGGAGCTGCGAGACGCCGAAGTTCTTGGCGGCCGCAGCGAACAGGACGGGGGTCTGGCGGGCCGCCTCGAACTCCTCGCGGTCGAAGGACCCGTTGGAGGACTCGACGAGTCCGGACTCCTCGCGGGCGTCGAGCCAGGCGCCGGCGTCGCGCGGGTCGAGGGCGTCGATGTCCACCTCGGTCTCCGCGGCGGCCTGCGCTCCGGCCTCGACGGCCTCGAGAGCGATGGCCCGCTCCGCGCGCAGGTCGATCAGGCCCTGGAAGTCCCCGGCGATCCCTGCCGGCCAGGTCAGCGGCACCGGAGTCATGCCGGTGCGCTCGCCGACGTCGTCGATCAGGCCGAGCGCGTCCAGGCCCGGGCGGTCCCACTTGTTGATGACCGTGATGATGGGGATGTTGCGGGCCTTGCACACGGCGAGCAGCTTCACGGTCTGCGGTTCGAAGCCCTTGGCCGCATCGATCAGCATGACGGCGGAGTCCACGGCCGCGAGGACGCGGTAGGTGTCCTCGGAGAAGTCGGCGTGGCCGGGGGTGTCGACGACGTTGAGGATGGTGTCGCGGTAGGTCAGCTGCAGGGCGGCCGAGCTGATCGAGATACCACGCTCCTGCTCGATCCCCATCCAGTCGGAGACGGTGGCGTGGCGGCTCGACTTGCCGTGGGTAACGCCGGCGTCCTGGATGGCACGGGCGAGGAGCGCGAGGGCTTCGGTGAGGGTCGACTTCCCGGCGTCGGGGTGGGAGATGACGGCGAAGGTGCGACGGCGTCCGGCCTCGCGGCGGACGGCGTCGGCGTCGAGGGCGGGGGATTCGGTTAGCAGGGCCACTCCTCCATTGTCTCCCGTGCTCGGGAGATGCCCTGCCAGGGCCGTACCTGTTCGCTCAACGCATCGAGAAGCTATTGGCAATAGCTCAAAAGCTAACTACAGTATCTTTATGACGCACCAGCGATTCCTCTCCCAGCCCGGCACCCTGCAGCTGACCGTCCCCGGTGGCACTGTCGCCTACGACCTCCAGGGCGCGGGTCCGCTCGTCCTGCTGGTCCCCGGCATGGGGGAGCTGCGCTCCTCGTACCGCTTCCTCGCTCCCGCCCTCGTCGATGCCGGCTACCGGGTGGCGACGGTCGACCTCCGCGGCCACGGCGACAGCAGCGCCTCGTTCGGGTCCTACGGAGACGTCGAGACGGCCTCCGACATCACGATGCTGCTCCGCGAGCTCGCGGTGCCCGCCGTCGTCGTGGGCAATTCCATGGCCGCCGGAGCGGCCGTGATCGTCGCGGCCGAGCATCCCGCCCTCGTGGAGGGTCTCGTGCTCATCGGCCCCTTCGTGCGGGACCCCTCCTCGGTCGGAGCCCTCCAGCGCCTGCTCTTCCGGGTGATGATGGCCCGCCCCTGGGCCGCGTCCGTGTGGAACGCCTACCTGCCGAAGCTCCATGCCGGCCGGAAGCCGATGGACTTCCCCGAGTACCGGAGGGCGGTGGTGGCCGCGCTTCGACGGCCGGGCTATGCCCAGGCGTTCAGCCTGACCACCCGTACCGACCACGTCCGCGCCGGCGAGAGCCTGGCGGCGGTCCAGGCGCCCACGCTCGTGGTCATGGGGGACAAGGATCCCGATTTCCCGGATCCGCAGGCGGAGGCCACCTGGATCGGTGACGCCCTGGGCGGGTCGTCGGTCATGATCGGGGACGCCGGCCACTACCCGCAATCGCAACAGCCCGAGCAGACCTCCACTGCGATCGTCGGGTTCCTCCGTACGCTCGGACGCCATGCCTAGGGCCGGTCTGAATACCGCCGCCGTCGTCGAGCGGGCCGCGCACCTGATCGACGATCCCGGAGCCGGCGCGTTGAGCCTGGCGGCGCTCGCCGAGAGCCTGGGCGTCCGCGCACCGTCCCTGTACAAGCACATCGAGGGCATGCCCGGGCTCGAGCGCGCCCTCGTCGTCCGCGCGAAGGAGGACCTTGCGCGGGCCCTCGGCCAGGCCGCCGTCGGACGCTCCCGGGACGATGCCATCGCGGCCGTCGCCGTCGCCTACCGCACCTGGGCGCTCGGGCATCCGGGCCAGTACCCGCTGAGCATCCGCGCCCCCGTGCCGGGCGACGCCGCGGACGAGGAGGCGTCCGGGGCCCTCGTCGAGATCATCTTCAGCGTGCTCGCCGGCTACGACCTGGGCGGAAGCGACGCCGTCGATGCGACGCGCTTCCTCAGGTCCGCCCTGCACGGATTCGTGGCGCTCGAGACGGGCGGGGCCTTCGCGCTGCCGGTCAGTCAGGAGCGCAGCTTCTCCCGGCTCGTCGAGAGCGTCGCCACGGCGCTGTCCTCGTGGTCGCGGCCCTGACGGCGGCTCGCCGTCGGTCCGGCGGGCAGTAGCCCGACGGCCGCACCCTGCGCGCACCGGATCAGGCCAGCTCGAGCCGCATGAGGATGCGGGGGAACCCGTTGACCACCGAGGTGGTGTCGGCCGCTTTCGCGAAGCCGGCCCGGTCGAAGAGCTTCCGCGTGCCCACGTAGGCCATGGTCAGGTCGACCTTCCGGTTCCCGTTGTCCACAGGGTACCCCTCGATCGCCGGTGCGTCGTAGGAGCGCGCGAAGTCCACGGCGCCCGCGAGCAGATGGTGCGAGATGCCCTTCCCGCGATGCCCGGGCCGTACGCGGATGCACCACACCGACCATACGGCGGCGTCGTCGACATGCGGGATCCTGCGGTTGCGGGCGAAGCTCGTATCGGCACGGGGATGGACCGCGGCCCACCCCACCACGTCGTCACCGTCGTATGCGAGGACGCCGGGCGGCGGATCCTGGCGGCACAGGCGTCGCACGAGGTCGCCACGGTCCGAACCGGCAAGGGCCGCGTTCTCCTTCGCCGGGATGCGGTAGCTGAGGCACCAGCAGACGTTCGCGTCGGCTCGCTTCGGGCCCACGACGGCCGCGACATCGGCGAACACCGTGGCCGGACGCACCTCGATCACCATGGCCCTACTGTTCCATCCTCCTGCCCCGTGGACAACGCCCCGCCGGCCCGGGTCGGGCGACTGCGCCTGCGCGCGTACCCCGTGCTGCTCGGTCCCGGCAAGCATGTGGCGACCACCCATCCGGGCAGATGGACCGCCGAATAGTAAGTAGGCTGATGGTCTGGCTTCCACCAGGAGCCTTCCCCTACCTAAGGAACGTCATGATTCGCAAGAGCGCAGCCACCGCAGCCCTGTCCCTCGCCGTACTGATGGGCGTGGCAGCCCCGTCCACCGCCGCTGAAGAGACGGCTCCCGCCACGGAGCAGACCCAGCAGAGCGAAGAGGGCAACGGCGATGCGGGCCTGTGGGGCCTCCTCGGGCTCCTGGGTCTGGCGGGCCTCCTCAAGAAGAACAAGAAGGAGCACGTGGACCACCGGGTCAACGGCTCCTCGAGCGTGAACGATCCGAACCGCCCCGGCCACTAGGCCCTGCTTCCGGGCACGGCCCGCGGGCCGTGCCCGTCAGAACAGGCAAAGGGTCCGTTCCTCGAAGGAGCGGACCCTTTGTGGTGCTGGTGCGGCCTAGTGGTCGATCGGCGCCGCCGTCGTGCTCCGCAGGCTCCACGCGGCGAGGGCCGAGGCGCCGACCATGAGCAGGGCCGCGATGCCGGCCGTGACCGTCACGCCGCTGTCGAACGCGTGGAACGCGGAGTCACGGAGGAGGGACGCGCTGGTGGGGCCGAGCTGCGTGGCCACTTCCACCGCACCGCCGAGGGTCTCGGTGGAGGAGTCCGCCTGCGTACCGCTCAGTCCGGCGGGGAGCACCAGGTTCCGCTGGTACGACGCCAGGAGGATGCTCCCCAGCACGGCGGTGCCCAGTACGGACCCCACCTCGTAGGCGGTCTCGGAGACCGCGGACGCGGCTCCGGCCTTCGCTGCGGGAACGGTGGACAGGATGAGGTCGTTGGACACCGTCTCCGACGCCCCGACGCCGACGCCGAGGATGACGAAGGCGATCATGAGGAATCCTGCGGACCCGCCCTCCCCGAGCAGGGCGATCATCGAGTAGGCGACTGCGGAGAAGAGCAGCGAGACCGACACGACGACGTGCGGCGGCAGGCGTCGGGCGAGCGGCACGACGGCGAGGCCCGCGATGATCGTCATCAGGAGGCCCGGCAGCAGCACGAGTCCGGCGTCGAGCGGTGTGTGACCGAGGACGAGCTGCAGGTGCTGGGACACGAAGAACAGGAACCCCACGAGCGAGAAGATCGCGAGCAGGTTCACCAGGACGGCGCCGCTGAAGGCGCGCACCGTGAACAGGCGCACGTCGAGCATGGGGTCGCGCCGCTGCAGCTGGCGCATCACGAACACCGTGCCGGCGGCGACACCGATGAATGCGGCGGTCACGGAGACCAGCAGCGGCCCGCCCTTGGCGAGGTTCTTGATGGCGTAGACCACCGGCAGCATGGTCCCGATGGACAGGATGATGCTCACGTAGTCCACGCGTCCCGGGTTGCCGTCCTTCGACTCGGGGACGACGACGGGGGTCAGCACGAGCATGAGCACGAGCACGGGGACCGCGAGCAGGAAGACGGAGCCCCACCAGAAGTGCTCGAGCAGCAGACCGCCGAGCAGGGGCCCGAGCGCCGCACCGGCCGAGAAGCCCGCGGCCCAGACGGCGATGGCGATCCGGCGCTGGTTGCGGTCGATGAAGATGTTGCGGATGAGCGAGAGCGTGGAGGGCATGAGCATGGCGCCGAAGACGCCGAGCCCCACACGGGAGGCGAGGAGGAAGCCGGCGGTCGGGGCGAAGGCGGCGGCGACGGAGAACAGGGCGAATCCTGCCGCGCCGATGATGAGCAGGCGGCGACGGCCGAAGCGGTCACCGAAGCTACCCATCGCGACGAGGAGTCCCGCGAGGACCAGGGGGTAGCTGTCCACGATCCAGAGCAGCATGGTGCCGCTCGTGGCGAAGTGGCGGGAGATCTCCGGCAGGGCGAAGCTCAGTACGGTGTTGTCCACCGAGACCAGCAACACCGGCAGCATCAGCACGGCGAGGGCGAACCACTCGCGGTGACCGGCAAGGGAGGGGGAGGAGGGCTGAACGGCACGCGGGTTCACCTCGGACACACGTGCGGAAGTGGAGGGTGTAGTGGTCATGCATCGAGGCTATACCGTCCAGCCGGTACAGTACAAGAAACGTGACCGGTATCATGAGCGGGTGTCCAGTTCCCGCGAGCGCATCCTCGACAGCTTCGAAAACGCGTTGATCCGAGACGGCGAGCGGGCGGCCACCATGGAGGCCGTCGCCGCCGCAGCCGATGTCTCCAAGGGCGGACTGCTCTACCACTTCCCCTCGAAGGAGGCCCTCGTGGACGGCCTCGCAGACCGCCTCCGCGGACTCGCCGACCGGGACCGCGAGGCGATGGCCTCAGCGGAGGACGGCGCCGCGCGCTACTACGTGCGCACCTCGGTCTTCGAGGACAGCGCCCTCGACCGCGCGCTCGTCTCCATGGCGCGGCTCGCCCAGCAGGGCCACCCGACGGCGAAGTCCTCGCTCGCCGAAATCCAGGAGGGTTGGCTCGACACGCTCCAGGCGCAGCTCGGCGACCGCACCGCCGCACGCGCCGTCAAGCTGCTCGGCGACGGCCTGTACTACGACGCCGCCTTCTTCGCCACGGACGGTGCCGGCCGCACCAGCCGCGGTGAGATCGACGAACTGCTCGACGTCGTCGACCTGATCGTCTCCCGTCAGGGGAAAGCGCCGGCGACCTCCTGACCGCACGCGACCCTGCCCCCTTCGGCCCGCGCCGACCGCCACCCGACCCCGAGAGGACCTCATGATCAAAGGCTTCCGTGACTTCATCCTGCGCGGCAACGTCATCGAACTGTCGATCGCCGTCGTCATCGGCAGCGCCTTCACGGCGCTCGTCGGTGCGTTCACCGCGAACATCATCAACCCGATCATCGCCTCGGCGGGCGGTGTCGATGCCACCGGCTACGGGTTCCCGGTCCGGCCGGGCAACGACGCCACGTTCGTGGACGTGGGCGCGGTCATCACCGCCCTGGTCACGTTCCTCATCACCGCGGCCGTGGTCTACTTCCTCTTCGTGGTGCCCATGAACCGCGCCAGTGCACGCCTGCGCGCCCACGCCGCCGCACAGGGTGTCACCGAGGAACCCATGCCCGTCGACACGGCGCTCCTCACCGAGATGCGGGACCTGCTGAAGGAGATGGCGGCGCGGGAAGCCCGGCGATGACCGGACCGGTGCCGGGTGTGCAGCGCGTCCCGCTGCGCCCTGCCGTGCGCGGCGCGGTGGCCGTCGTCGTGCTCGTAGCCGTCGCCGCCACCTTCTTCGACACGGCCTCGCGCGGACCGGTGAACCCGTTCAACTTCTTCGGTTTCTTCACGATGCAGAGCAATATCGCCGCGGCCCTGGTGCTGCTCCTCACGGCTGCCCTGCAACTGCGGGGGAGCGCCGGGCCGGAGTGGCTCACGCCGCTCAGGGCCGTCGTGACGACGTACATGCTGGTCGTGGGCGTGGTCTACAACCTGCTGCTCGCCGGGCTTGCCGGGGGAGTCGAGCTGCCCTGGGCCAACTGGGTGCTGCACGTGGCGTTCCCGATCTACGCCGTCGTGGACTGGGTGGTCACGAGTGACCGCCGCCGACTGTCCTATCGCGTCATCCGGCTGATCGTCGCCTATCCGGTGGTCTGGATCCTGGTGGTGCTCCTGCGGGGTGCCACCGATGGCTGGGTCCCGTACCCGTTCCTCGATCCCGCGTCCGGTTATGCCTCGGTGCTGCTGTACGTCGTCGGCATCGCGGTGGCGATCGCCGGTTTCGGCGCCCTGGTCATCCTCATCAGCCGCTCCACGGCCGTGGGAGGGCTCGTGGCAGGAGTCCGGCGCAGCCGGGCCTGACCCGGCCGGCGACCCTGCGTCAGTCGGCGTCTCCACCCAGGACGTCCACGTGGACGTGGTCGAGGTGCCGCAGGATCTCGTTGGCCGGGGCAGGGGCGTCGTAGCGGTGCCATTGCCCACGCGGGAGGTGCGCGCTCCAGAACCGGTCGTCGAAGATCACGTACTGGATGTCGAGGTCCTCGGCGTGGGCGACCAGCCAGTGGGCGAGCATCCACCCCTCGCGACGGTTCTCCTCGGTCACGGGGCGGAAGAAGACGTCGATGGCGCGGCCGTCGTAGTGCGTCGAGTCTCCTCCGTGCCCCTGGCCGACACCTCCGGGCGCGAACCCGCCCAGGCTCTGGTCGCCGAACACCTCGGTCAACTCCGAGCGCACCTGCTCGGCACGCGGTGTCAGGCCCGTGGCGGTGAGCTGTTCCACCGGCAGGTCCGTGGCCGCTGATCCCCGGCAGCTCAGAGTGGGACCTGCGTCGTCGGCCGGTCCGTCGGCCAGTTGTCGCAACACCGCGTCGTCGATGCCGGAGGTGTCGGGGGCTTCCACGCCGCGGGCCGCAAGCGCCACGGCCGTGGTGGCCAGCTTCGCCTCGGAGCGATCGAGGCCCACCACTGCGTCGGTCGTCGCGACCGTGCACTCCGGGCCGCCCGGCAGGAAGCCGCCCTCGGTGCGCAGGGTGCCGAGCACGCCTGGCCCGAGGAGGACCACCACCGCTGCGAGTACTCCGAGCAGCAGGACACCCAGGAGGAGCCGGAGCGGACGATGTCGCCGGCTCTGCCGTGCCTGGTCAGCTGTCACGAGGCAGGCTGATGTGAGCGGGTGATCCGAGGGCGCCCGCCCCGGCACGGCTGAGTGCCGGCGGCTTCGGGACTCCGGCCCCGATGATCACGTTCCTGCTGATGCTGCACCCCTCCCGGGCCGGTGAACCGCTGCACCAACAGTCGGGATGAGGCAGCCGATGGTTTAACTCCCCCGCCGAGGCAGGAAGTTCCCGCAGACAGGGATCCGGCCGCCCCGGGCCTGCTCCGCAGTGTCCCCTTCCGGGGCTCGTCGAACTGCTGATGCCTGCCCCGCCGGCTCCGGATCCGCCCGGGACCTCAGGACGCCCGGACCGAGCCGACAGGGCTCGGACGGGCCGGCGGCCTCACCGTGACCGTCTGCAACATCGCGACCGCGGGCGCATCAGTTTGGACGAGTCTGGATGACGCTGATCCCTGCGCGCTGCAGTGGCAGCCTGCGTGCCGATCCCGGGTATCCGGACCGGCACGGTGGGTGCGTCACTCCCGGCCCGCCATCGATCGGGCCGGGACGCGTCGGCCTACCGCCGGGTGTCCGCCAGGTCCGACGTCGACGGCCCCTCCAGCAGCTTCCCATCCGCGGTGAACCGTGAACCGTGCAGCGGGCAGTCCCACGACCGCTCGGCGTCGTTCCAGTTGAGGATCCCCTTCAGATGCGGGCAGACGGCCGAGACGCGGTGCTGCACGCCGTCGACGGTGCACACGCCGATGGGCCGTGCCCCCTCGCGGATCACGCGACCCTCGCCCTCGCCGGGCGCCGACGACGCCGTCTTCGCAAGCCCCGAGAGCCAGCCGGTGACCATCTCCATGCCCACCACGGCGTTCGCCTGCGCCGTCTGGAGGGCGTCGGCCGGACTGACCTTCGTGCGGTAGAGCGTCTCGGCCCATGGCATGTTGCCGCCCAGGATCTCCGCTGCCAGGGCCAGGGATGCGGCGACGGCGTTGGTCATGCCCCACTTGTTGTAGCCGGTCGCGGCGTAGATGTGCCCGCCGCCGGCCGGGACCTTGCCCACGTAGGGGACGGCCGCGGCAGGGGTGTAGTCCTGGGCGGACCACGCGTACGCGGGTCGCGCCGTCGGGAAGTACTCCTGCGCCCAGCGTGTGAGGTCGTCCACCCGGGCCTGCGTGTTGGAGCTGTGGCCGACCTTGTGGCCGTTGCCGCCGACGATCAGGTACTTCGTGCCGTCCACGGTCGCGGTGCGCAGGGACCGGGTGGGGGAGTCGGCGCTGAGGTACATGTCCTCCGGGATGTCATCGTCCACCGTGAGCGCCACGCAGTAGGAGCGCATGGGCTGCAGCACGGCGAAGTAGCCGCCGCGGTCGAGGATCGGGATGCCCGTGGCGAGCACCACGTTCGACGCCGTCACCGCGCCCGCGCTGGTCCTCAGTTCGACGCCGTCGGCCCCCACGCGAGCCTTCGCGACGCCCTCGACCCGCACGCCCTCGATCAGTGCGCCGCCGTGCCGGCGGAACTCGGACGCGAGCCCTGCCAGGACCTCGAGCGGGTGGAACTGCGCCTGGTCCTTCAGCCGCAGGGTCTTCCGTACCGGGAAGGGGAGCGCCGCCGCGTTGCCGAGCTCGGTCGCGAGGCCCGCCTCCGTGCAGGCATCGTGCTCGGAGACGAGCTTCCGCGCACCGGTGTCGGTGGTCGCATAGTCGACGGCGTCCCGCTTCTCGTAACCGATGCCGTGCTCGTCGCAGAAGCGCAGGAGCCAGCTCTGACCCTCCCGGTTGCCGGTCACGTAGGCCCGGGCCAGTTCGGCGTCGTGGTGCTTGAGGATGGTGGAGATGCTCGTGCCCTGCAGCAGGGAGAGCTTGGCCGTGGTGTTGCCCGTGGTCACCGCTCCGGCGGTCCGGGCCTCGAGGACCGCCACGCGGTGGCCCGCCCTCGCCAGGAGCAGCGCCGTCGTCAGGCCCGTGAGCCCGGCTCCCACCACCACGGAGTCGTACGTTGCACCGTCCTGCAGGGCGTCGGACGGGATGGGCGGGGCGGTGTCGAGCCAGAGCGATCTCACGGTGGTCCTCTCAGGAGCCGAACGGTGCTCCCACGCAACCACTAAGCCTGCTTACAGTCAAGCGCCCGCCGCCGTGTCCGAGGCGGGCACTAGGGTGGCCAGCGACGACTGTCTCCTTCAGGAAGGCGCCCCGGTGCACATTCGACTCGTCCTGCCGCACCAACTGTTCGAGGAGCACCTCGAGGCCTCCCGCGACACGCACTTCGTGTTCCTCGAGGACGACCTCCTCTTCCGCAGCCTGCGGTTCCACCAGCAGAAGCTCGTGCTGCACCGCGCCGGCATGACCCTCTTCACGCGCAGGGTCGAGGAGGCGGGCTACAGCCTCGACTACGTGGAGACCTCCGCCGAACACACGAGCCAGGAGCGCCTGGCCGCCGTGCTCGCCGACCGCGAGGCGACCCTCGTCACCTACTACGACGTCGTCGACGACTGGCTCGAGCGGCGGCTCACCAGGACGCTGGCCGATGCGGGGGTCGAGGCCCGCGTCCTGGAGACGCCGCAGTTCCTCACGTCGCGGGAGCTGATCGGCACCTACTTCGCTTCCCACAATTGGCGCATGCAGACCTTCTACGAGTGGCAGCGCAAGCGGCTCGGGATCCTGGTTGAACCGGACGGCTCCCCGACGGGCGGGAAGTGGAGTTTCGACGCCGAGAACCGCAAGAAGCTGCCGAAGAAGCTGGACCTGCCGGACCTGCCCGAGTTCGACCGGCCCGCCGAGGTCGAGGATGCCATCGTCTGGGTCCGGTCCGCCTTCCCGGACAACCCGGGCAACGCCGAATCCTTCAACTGGCCCGTCACCCACCGCCAGGCATCCGACGCCCTGGAGGCGTTCCTCACGGAGCGCTTCGAGCTCTTCGGCCCCTACGAGGACGCTATCGCCGTCGGCCAGACGTACCTGTTCCACTCTGCCCTGAGTTCCAGCATGAACACCGGCCTGCTCAGCCCCGCCGAGGTGGTGGACCTCGCGCTCGACTTCGCCGAACGCCACGGGACGGCGATCGCCAGCGTGGAGGGCTTCATCCGCCAGGTCATCGGCTGGCGCGAGTACATCCGCGCGTCCTACGTGCTCCGCGGGCGGGAGATGCGCATCGGCAACACACTGAACCTCACCGCGGACCTCGACGAGCGGTGGTGGACCGGCGACACCGGGCTGGAACCGGTGGACTCCGTGATCACGCGCGTCCTCGACACCGCGTACGCCCACCACATCGAGCGCCTCATGATCCTCGGGAACGCGGCCCTGCTGATGCGGGCCAAGCCGGATGCCGTCTACGAGTGGTTCATGGAGATGTTCATCGACGCCTACGACTGGGTGATGGTGCCCAACGTCTACGCCATGAGCCAGTACGCGGCCGGCACCATGATCACCACCAAGCCCTATGTCAGCGGCAGCAACTACATCAAGAAGATGAGCGACTTCAGGGACGGCCCCTGGCGGTTCAGCTGGGACGCGCTGTACTGGGAATTCGTCCGGGACCACCGGGATCTGTTCGCCCGCAACCCGCGGTCGAACATGGTCGTGGTGCTCCTCGACCGCATGGACGCCGAGCGGCGGAGGGACCTGCAGCACGAGGCGGCCCGGTGGATCCCCGGCAAGGGGTCGACGTCGGTGGACGGGTACCGCCCGGCCCACTCGGAGGAGCGCACACCCCTGGAGGCGCGGGCGCCGCTGGAGGAGCGTCCGACGCCGGAGGCGCCGGTGACCCAGGCCACGCTCCCCGGCCTATAGTCGGAACCATGGAACAACGAATTCTCGGAAGAACCGGCCGTCCCGTCTCCGTCGTCGGCCTCGGCACCTGGCAGCTCGGCGCGGACTGGGGCGAGGTGGAGGACAAGGACGCCGTCGCCGTCCTCGACGCCGCCGTCGAAGCGGGCGTGACCTTCTTCGACACGGCGGACGTCTACGGTGACGGGCGGAGCGAGACGACGATCGGCCGGTTCCTCGCGGACAACCCGGGTCTCGACATCCTCGTGGGCACCAAGATGGGCCGCCGCGTGGACCAGACCCCCGAGAACTACACGCTCGCGAACTTCCGCCAGTGGATCGACCGGTCGCGGACCAACCTCGGGGTGGACTCCCTCGACCTCGTGCAGCTGCACTGCCCGCCGACCGCCGTGTACAGCTCCGACGAGGTCTACGACGCCCTCGACACGCTCGTCGGCGACGGCGTCATCCGCAACTACGGCGTCAGCGTGGAGCGCACCGACGAGGCCCTCGCCGCCATCGCCCGGGGCAACACCGCCAGCGTGCAGATCATCCTGAACGCCTTCCGCCTCAAGCCGCTCGACGAGGTGCTGCCCGCGGCGAAGGACGCCGGCGTCGGCATCATCGCGCGCGTCCCCCTCGCCTCCGGGCTGCTCTCCGGCAAGTACACGAAGGACACCGCCTTCGCGGAGAACGATCACCGCAACTACAACCGCAACGGCGCCGCGTTCGACGTCGGGGAGACCTTCTCCGGCGTCGACTACGAGACCGGGCTGGAAGCGGCCCGCCAGTTCGCCGACCTGGTGCCGGAAGGCGTCACCACGGCGCAGGCCGCCCTCGCCTGGATCATCGCGCAGGACGGCGTCAGCACCGTCATCCCGGGAGCACGCAACCCGGAGCAGGCGCGTGCCAATGCCGCCGCCGCGGAGCACACGGGCCTCGGCGCCGGGATCAGCGCCGCCGTCGCCGGGATCTACGACCGTCACTTCAGGGCAACGGTCCACCCGCAGTGGTGACCTGACCGCGGAGCCTGCCGGAATCCGCCCTTCCCGGGCGGGTTCCGGCAACCCCGGGCCTCGGCTAGGGTGTGCTGTACCCAAGTCAGACGGAAGTCAGAGGACGTCTGCCATCGTTGAATCACCAGCGAAGGAACCGACATGACTGAGAACACCTCAGGCGCTGCCGTGGGCGAGACCCACACCATCCGCGACTGGACCGACCTCGCCGAGGAGATGTGGTCCTACCTCACCGGCCGGGGCGCCGCCATCAACTACACGCTCCAGGACATGACGATCGAGGTCCCTCGGGACATCGGCCCGGATGCCCCGCGTGCCGTCTGGAAGTTCGACGGGACGCTCCGCATCACCACGAGCGACAACGCCGCCGGAACACCCCAGGGCTGAACCGCCCCGACCGACATGGCCTCGTCACTCAGGTTCGACATCGACATCGACTTCTCACTCAGGGAACCGGCTACCGACGGCACACCGGAGGCACGGCTCTCCGGCACCGTGAAGGCGGCCGGTACGGCGGTCGAGATCTTCATCGATGACCCAGCAGCCTTCCGCGGCAACAACCTGCCCAGCATCGGGCAGGTGCGTAGCTTCGCCAAGGCGCTCGCGCAGCGCGGACTCGCCGTGTCGGTCTCCGGCCCGCGGGGGCTGCTCGTCGGTCTCGGCGCGGTGGAGCCCTCCATGGCGCAGCGGCTGATCACCCGCTCCCCGCACATCCGGCTCGGTGCCCCGGGGACGCTCGCGCCGCTGCTCGGCATCGGTCGGCGAGCGCTCGAGAAGGGCGATTCGCCGTCGCTCGTCCCGCCGTCCACGCCGTTTCCCCTGGTGCCGACGGTCAACCGTCGGATCAAGCGGACCATCACGACGACGCACTACGTGCGCGGAGGGGGCCGTCCGCGGCTGATCTTCGTGCAGAACTCGCAGGTCTGGAACGGTCAGGTGCCGCGGGAGTTCGAACTCGTGGCGGACCGCACCACGATCGGCAGCGCCGAGGACGCGATGCTCGCCCTTCCCGGTCTGGAGGATCTCCACGCGGAGGTCCTCCACACCGAGGACGACGAGTACGTGATCGTCCCCCATGGCCCGATCACGGGCAGCGTCAGCGGCAGGGAACCGGCCGTCCTCCGCACCGGTGCCCGCGTGCAGCTCGGCGGGTGGGCACTGGCCTTCTTCCGCGAGGAGTACGCGGACCACGGTCGGCCGTTCGGTGGTCGCAACGGGGGCGAGCTGTCCTATCAGCGTCCGCAGCGCAACCCCCGGACCGGTGTCACCGAGGTGGACGGCTCGGAGGGCGTCGGGGACTTCCGGCGGCAGCCACGCTGATCCGGGTGCAGGCGGGAGAGCGGCCGCAGGACCCGTCGTCGGATCCCTCGTCGGATCTGTCGTCGGGACCGGAAGGAGGGCGCGTCAGGCATGGCCGATGACGTCGAACTCCTGCTGGCCCCGGCGTCGGAGGCGTTGCTGCTCGAGGACTGGGCCGTGCTGGACGCCGCGGGCCTGCCCAACCAGTCGCAGCACCAGTCGTTCAGCAACGCCCCGCACATCACCCTCGCCGCTGCCGCGCGGATCGACGACCGCTACGACGTCGACCTGACGGCCGCCACCGAGGGGGACGCGCTGGACCTCGCAACGGCGGGATTCCTCGTCTTCCCCACACGACGGAAGTTCGTGCTCGCCCGGCAGGTCGTGGCCGACGACGCCCTGACGGACCTGCACCGCCGCATCTGGCAGGCCCTCGACGGCGTCCCGGATGCGGTGCCCACCACGGTCCGCGGGGCGTGGACACCGCACATCACCCTGGGCCACGGCCTCACGGCCGAGCAATTGGCCTCGGCGCTGGACCTCCTGCGGAACCGCCCTCCCGAGCGGCTGGTCGCGGGCGTGGTGCGGCGGTGGGACGCCAGGGAGAAGCGCCTGATCCTGCTCGGCGGCTAGCTCCCGGACTCAGGGGGCGTCGTCCCGCAGTGATGCCGGGTTGACCAGCACGCCCTGCGGCTCGCGGATCCATACCAGGCCCGTCCGCCGCTTCTCCTCCCGCGTCGTGAAGCGGTAGAGGAAGATCCGCGCTCGGACGTAGCGGGGCCGGGCGCCGTCGAACGGGTCCTTCCGCAGCAGCTTCAAGATCAGCGGGTCCGCCTGCAGGAGCTTGACCAGGAACGGTGTGAACCAGCCGCCCTCGGACCCGAGGGCGAGGAACCACATCATCCAGTCGAGCCGCAGGTGATAGGGCGCGAACTGGCGCGGCGTCCGGGACGGGTCCCCGGGCTTGCCCTTGAACTCGTACTCGCGCCACTGCGCGCCGGAGCCGACGTCGTCGAGCGTCCCCTCCACGATGACCTCGTAGCGGACCTGCGTGACACTGCCGAACGCACCGTACGCATTGCCGAGGTGCCAGCGGTTGAAGCTCGCGTTCATCAGCTGCCGGCGGGCGAACAGGTTCAGCAGCGACGGCCAGCTCAAGTAGGCGAGGAGCAGCATCGCGAGGGTGACGACGACGGTGAACCAGAGCGGCGTCGGCGCGTAGGTGCCGGACACCACGAGCGCCGGGAACACCGCCTCGTAGAAGGAATCGGGCACCGCGCCGAAGGCCAGGATGATCGTCAGCGTGTTGAGCCACGCGAAGTTGCCGGACAGCACCAGCCAGCCCTGCGTCACGATCATCACGAGCGCCGCGAACCCCGCGACGGGCTGCGGGGCGAAGAGGAGGAACGGCACCACGAGCTGGGTGACGTGGTTGCCCGCCACCTCGAGGCGGTGCAGGGGCTTGGGCAGCAGGTGGAAGAAACGGCTGGCTGGGTTCGGCATCGGCTGGGTCTCGTGGTGGTAGTACAGGGCGGTGAGATCGCGCCACGAGCTGTCACCGCGCATCTTGATCATGCCCGCGCCGAACTCGAGGCGGAAGACGAGCCAGCGGATGATCAGCAGGACCAGGAAGGGTGGCGCCACCTCGTTCGACCCGAGGAACGCGACGATGAACCCGGCCTCGAGGAGGAGGCTCTCCCACCCGAACCCGTAGAACGTCTGGCCCACGTTCACGATCGAGGTGTACAGCCACCAGATGACGAGGAACGCCACGAGCGGCACCCACGGCGGCCCGGCCTGCGGGACCCCGAGGACCAGCAGGGCGGAGATCACCGCCCCCGACCATGCGACGACGCGCAGCAGGCGGTCGGAGTAGCCCCGGCGGAACAGCGAGGGTCCGGCCCGGTCCCCGACCCGCGTGAGGAACACCGGGACGGGCAGCAGGCCCTTCTCGCCGAGGAGGGCGGGGAACTGGGCCACCGCCGACAGGAAGGCCACGAGGTACACGGCAGCGACTCCGCGCTGCACGATCTGGCGGCCCACCTCGTAGTCCTCAGCCGTCAGGACAGCGGTCAACCACTCCATTCCTCCAGCGTCGTGTTCCTCTCGGGATGGCGTCAAGGAGGCATGCATGCGCCGCGGGCGGGCACGTCCTGCTAACGGTCGCCCGGTGGCTCAGCCCGGGATGTTCCGCCGTGCCGCGGCGTGCCGCCGTCGGCGCGGCCGGTCAGCCGAGGTGGTCCACGAGGCGCGAAGCGATGCCGGTGTAGCGCGCCGGGGTCAGCGCGAGCAGACGCTGTTCGGCCTCGTCGCTGAGTCCGAGGCTGCCGACGAACTCCCGCATGCGGTCCGCGTCCACGCGGCGGCCACGGGTGAGGTCCTTGAGCCGCTCGTACGGGTCGTCGAGGCCGGGCACGCCCGCGATCGCCTCGGCGCGCATCACCATCTGCACCGCCTCGCCCAACACCTCCCAGTTCCCGTCGAGGTCCGCCGCGAGGACATCCTCGGCGACGTCGAGCCGGGCCAGGCCCTTCGCGACGTTGGAGACGGCGAGCAGCGAGTGGCCGAGGGCCACACCGATGTTGCGCTGGCTCGACGAGTCCGTCAGGTCGCGCTGCCAGCGCGAGGTGACGAGGGTCGACGCCAGGACATCGAGCAGCGCCGAGGAGATCTCCAGGTTCGCCTCCGCGTTCTCGAAGCGGATCGGGTTCACCTTGTGGGGCATGGTGGAGGACCCGGTGGCTCCCGCCACCGGGATCTGGGCGAAGTACCCGATGGAGATGTAGCTCCACACGTCGGTGCAGAAGTTGTGGAGGATCCGGTTGAAGCGGGCCACGTCCGCGTACAGCTCCGCCTGCCAGTCATGCGACTCGATCTGCGTGGTCAGGGGGTTCCAGGTCAGCCCGAGGCCCTCCACGAAGGTGCGGGAGACATCCTGCCAGTCGACCTGCGGAACGGAGGCGTAGTGGGCGGCGTAGGTCCCGGTGGCCCCGTTGATCTTGCCGAGGAACTCGGTCGCCGCGATGCGCTCGAGCTGCCGGGTCAGGCGGTGCGCGACGACGGCCATCTCCTTGCCCAGTGTGGTGGGCGTGGCCGGCTGGCCGTGGGTGCGGGAGAGCATGGGGGTCTCTCTCGCGGTCCGCGCGAGGTCGGCGATCGCCGCCACGAGGCTGCGTGCGGCCGGGAGCCACGTCTCGACGATCGCCCCCCTGATCCCGAGGGCGTAGGAGAGGTTGTTGATGTCCTCCGACGTGCAGCCGAAATGGACGAGGGGCTTCAGCCGGCCGATACCGAGACCCTCCAGGCGCCGCCCGATGTAGTACTCCACGGCCTTCACGTCGTGGACGGTGACCGCTTCGATCTCACCGAGTTCCGTTACCGCGTCGGCGTCGAAGGCGGTGACGATGGCCCGGAGGCCGGCTTCCTGCTCCGCGCTGAGCGGCTCCGTCCCGGGCAGCACGGCATGGCGCGTGAGGTGGATCAGCCATTCGACCTCCACGTGGACGCGGTCGCGGTTGAGTGCCGCCTCGGAGAGGAAATCGATGAGTGGGGCGACCGCCTCGCGGTACCGGCCGTCGAGCGGACCGAGGGTGAGCGACGTCCCCTCCCCTCGGGACAGTGCAGCGAATTCAACCCGGGAGGATGCGGAGTCAGCCATGGCTCCATCATTCCACGGCACGGCTGGGCGCCCGCCACGCCGCTGTCCACATAGCAGCCTGGGCCGCCTGGGCGTGTCCGGCAGCCTCCTAGCATGGACGGACGCCAGGGAAGAGGGTGGGCATGGACAGCCGGATGGATGCGGCAGGCCGGTGCGAACCCGGAGCGGCCGCCAGCCAGGCCGTCGCCGCCACCGGGGAAGCCCTGCGGTGGCATGCAGAACAGCTCGGCGAGATCCGTCGCCGTGCGCTGTCGGTGGCCGTTCTCTCCTGGGAGTCACCCGCCGGTGGCGCCTTCCGGGCCTATCTGGCCGAGCGGTGCACCGAGCTGACCCGGACCATCGACCTGCTGGAAACCACCATGGGGGACCTCGGCCTCTACGAGCACCTGCTGCGCGAGGCGGAACTGCAGCAGCAGGCCGGGTTGTGACGGACGGGCTCCTCCCGCTGCAGGGCGACGACGGCTTGCTGAGCATCGGCGGGGGAGTGGGAGGCACACGGTTCCAGTGGGAGGAGCTGGAGGACGCCGCCCGGCTGCTCGACCGGCTCGCGGCGGACACCGTGGACGTCGCCTTCGCCATCGCGCACCTCGACCGCGACTTCCAGGAGCTGCCCTGGCGGTACTCCCACCTCCGGCCGGCCGACGGGATAGCAGGAACCTCCTACCAGGCGGCCGCCGCGCATCTGGGGGCGGCACGGGCCTCGGCCTCGGACAACTCCAGGGCGCTGTACTCCACCAGTGAGCGGTTGGGCGGGAGCCTGCGGGCCTACCATCTCGCCGATGACCTGGCCCGCGCCGCGATGGAGGCGGTGCGCTCCCGCAGTGAGGCGGCGGCGCGTTTCATCGCCCACGAGGCCTCCGGCCGGGGTGCGGCCGGTATCGGTCCTATCGAACTGCACACCGGGGACGAGGGTCCGGCGGTCCTCGACGGCACCGTCGCGGGTGTCGTCGATCGCCTGGCCGCGGTGGAGAACGAGGACCCAGGGACCTTCGAGGTGCTGCGAGCCGGAACGGCCGAGGACCCGGTCTACGTCGTCGTCCTCCCCGGTACGCAGTCCGGGCCGCTCGACGGTACGGCCGGGAGCAATCCCTTCGATGCCGGGGGGATCGTCGAGGCGTTCGGGGAGGACAGCCGCTTCATCGAGGCAGCAGTCCTGGAGTCCCTCCAACGGGCGGGGGCACAGGAGGGGGACGGGCTGATCGTCGCGGGCTACAGCCAGGGAGGCCTCCACGCCATGAACGTGGCCGGATCCGAGGCGGTGGGAAGCCGCTACGAGGTGCAGCTGGTCGTGACGGTCGGCACTCCCACCGGGACGGAGCCCACCGGGCCCGGCGAGTACCTCCATCTCGAGCATCGCGACGACACGGTGCCGCGGTTCGATGCGATGCACAACGCCGACGACCGCCACCGGACTACCGTGGTGCTCGGCAATCCGGTACCCGCGCCGGCCCGGCGGGAGGACGGCTCCGAGGAGCCTGCCGGTCTCGGGCAGGCGCACGCGCTGCAGAACTATGCGGCCGGGGCGAGGCTGGTGGATGCCAGCGACGCCCCCTCCCTCGCGCCGGCAGCGGCCCTGCTCGCGACGGCGGCCGCAGCCGGGACGGTCCGCCGTTACTCGTTCGCGGCCACCCGGCGTCCCGGTCAGGCCCGGGCCACCGAGCTCCCGGCGCAGCGCGCGCCCGGGAGGTCGGGTCTAGGCTAAGCCCATGACGTCGATCGATGATCTTCCTGCCGTGCCCTCGGACCAGACGCCCCCCGACCAGGAACCCGGCGAAGCCGGCCGTCCCGCCGGCGTCCGGCCCCGCCGCGTCCTCGGGAAGCTGCCGCGCTACGCCGCCGGCAAGCCTCCGGTGGTGGTGGAGGGACTGGAGAGTTTCAAGCTGTCCTCGAACGAGAATCCGCTGCCGCCCCTTCCTGCGGTCCTCGAGGCGATCGCGGCCGAGACCTCGGTCAACCGGTACCCGGACCCCATGACGACGGCGCTGCGGACCGAACTGGCCGGATACCTCGGCGTTCCGCCCCTCGACATCGTCACCGGTGCGGGCAGCCTCGGTGCGCTGAACCAGATCCTCGCCACCTTCGCGGGGCAGAACGACTTCGACGCTCCCGACGAGGTGGTCTACGCATGGCGCTCCTTCGAGGCCTATCCGATCAGCGTCGGGCTCGCCGGCGCAGCCGGTGTGCAGGTCCCCGTCCTCCCGGACGGGAGGCACGACCTCGATGCCATGGCGGCCGCGATCACGGACCGCACGCGCGTCATCCTGCTCTGCACGCCCAACAACCCCACCGGGCCCGTCCTCACGCGGACCGAGGTCGTCGACTTCCTGGAGCGGGTGCCCCGGCAGGTCGTGGTCGTGATCGACGAGGCGTACCAGGAGTTCGTCCGGCACCCGGAGGCGGTCGACGGGATCGCCCTCTACCGGGATCACCCGAACGTCATCGTCCTCCGCACGTTCTCGAAGGCCCATGGGCTCGCCGGCCTGCGGGTGGGCTACTCCGTGGCCCGCCAGGAACTCACCGAGCACCTGCGCGTCAGCGCTGTCCCGTTCGCGGTGTCCCAGGTGGCCGAACACGCCGCCGTCGCGTCCCTCCGGCACATCGACGACGTCGACGCCCGGGTGCAGTCGATCGTCGACGAGCGCACGCGTGTGGTGGACGGGCTGCGGGACCTCGGCTGGACCGTCCCGGCGGCGGAGGGGAACTTCGTCTGGCTGGCGCTGGGGGACCACACGCAGGACTTCGCCGCGAAGGCCGCGGAGCAGGCCCTGTCGGTGCGGGCCTTCGGTGCAGAGGGTGTGCGCGTGACGATCGGCGAGCCGACGGCGAACAGCCGGTTCCTGGAACTGTGCCGAGGGTACAGCCACCGCCCGGTCGCCGGCTGAGGTCGTCTTAAATAGGCCCGAGGGCGCGCGCTGGCTAGTCTTGGGGGATGCCGCGGGAACATATGTTTCCCGGTGTATGACTTACGGCACACATTCCACTAAAGGAATGTAATGGGTCGGGTGAGGAGCCAAGGATGAACAGCAGCCGATTGCCGGCCGCCGAATTCGACGTCGAGGAAGTGGTGCGTGCGGCTCATCCCGCGGACACCGCCGACCTGGAGCCCGGCACGGAGATGCTGCGCGTCCTCTCGCCCGACGGCACGATGGCGAGCGGCCTGACCGCGCGGATCGCCGGCGAGACCGTCGACTTCACCCCCTACCTTGCGGCTGACGCCGAGCACCTCCGCTCGCTGTACCGCGACATGTTCCTCATCCGCCGCTTCGACCAGGAGTCGACGGCCCTCCAGCGCCAGGGCCAGCTTGCGCTCTGGGTGCCGCTCACGGGTCAGGAGGCCGCGCAGATCGGCTCCGGCAGGGCCCTCGCCCCCCAGGACTACGCCTTCCCCACCTACAGGGAGCATGGCGTCGCCCTGACCCGCGGCGTCGAGTTCGCCGAGATCCTCCGCCTGTTCCGGGGTGTGACCAACGGTGGCTGGGATCCCCGGGAGCGGAACTTCCACCTCTACACGCTGGTGCTGGCTGCCCAGGCCCTGCACGCCGTCGGCTACGCGATGGGCATGCAGCGCGACCAGCTCGCCGATCCGTCCCTGCCTCCCGCAGCCTCCATCGCGTACTTCGGCGACGGCGCGAGCTCGGAGGGCGACGTCCACGAATCGATGGTCTTCGCCGCGTCCTTCGACGCCCCCGTCGTGTTCTTCTGCCAGAACAACCAGTGGGCCATCTCCGTCCCGTCGAGCGTGCAGGCGAAGGTTCCCCTCGCGCAGCGCGCGGCGGGCTACGGCTTCCCGGGCATCCGCGTGGACGGCAACGACGTCGTCGCCGTCGAGGCGGTCACACGCTGGGCGCTCGAGCACGCGCGGTCCGGCAGGGGTCCGGTGCTCATCGAGGCCTACACCTACCGGATGAGCGCCCACACCACCGCGGACGACCCCACCAAGTACCGGCTGTCCCGCGACGAGCAGGAGTGGCAGTCCCGCGACCCGCTCGTCCGCCTCGAGTCCCACCTCCGCTCGGCCGGTCTGGCCGACGACACGTTCTTCGGAGATCTCGACGCCGAGGCCCGCACCATGGCCACCGAGCTGCGGCGGGCCGTGCTGGCCATGACGGCGCCGGACCTCGCCGACCGGTTCGCCGCCGTCTACGCGGAACCGCACCCCCTCATCCAGGAGGAGCTGCGGTTCTTCGAGCAGTACGAGGCCGGATTCGCCGATGAAGGGAAGCACGCCTGATGGTGACCATGACCATCGCCAAGGCGATCAACGAAGGGCTGCGGGCGTCGCTCGCCAACGACCCGAAGACCCTGCTGATGGGCGAGGACATCGGGGAGCTCGGCGGCGTCTACCGCGTCACCGACGGCCTGAAGAAGGACTTCGGGGCCCTGCGCGTCGTCGACTCTCCGCTCGCCGAGTCCGGCATCATCGGCACCGCGATCGGTCTCGCCCTGCGCGGCTACCGTCCCGTCTGCGAGATCCAGTTCGACGGCTTCGTGTTCCCGGGCTTCAACCAGATCACCACGCAGCTCGCGAAGCTCCGGACCCGCAGCGACGGCATGCTGAGCGCGCCCGTGGTCATCCGGATCCCGTACGGCGGTGGGATCGGCAGCGTGGAGCACCACTCGGAATCGCCCGAGGCCCTCTTCGCCCACACCGCCGGGCTGCGGATCATCACGCCCTCCAACGCGCAGGATGCCTATTGGATGATCCAGCAGGCCGTCACGTGCGAGGACCCCGTGATCGTGTTCGAGCCGAAGCGGCGCTACTGGCTCAAGGGGGAGGTGGACACCTCCGCCCCTGCGGCGGACCCCTTCTCCGCGCAGGTCCTGCGGCAGGGGAGCGATGCGACCATCGTGGCCTACGGACCGCTGGTGCCCGTGGCGCTGGCCGCGGCCGCCGCAGCCGAGGACGACGGGCGCCAGGTGGAGGTGATCGACCTGCGGTCCATCTCACCGATCGACTTCGACACCGTCACGGAGTCGGTGACCCGGACCGGCCGGCTGATCGTGGCCCACGAGGCCCCGACCTTCGGCGGTATCGGCGGGGAGATCGCCGCGCGGATCTCCGAGCGCGCATTCCTGTCGCTCGAGGCGCCCGTCATCCGCGTGGGCGGCTTCCACATGCCCTACCCGGTGGCCCGTGTGGAGGAGCAGTACCTGCCGGACATCGACCGCATCCTCGAGGCACTCGACCGTGCCTTCGCATACTGAAGGACCCCCATGACGCTCAATACGTTCAACCTGCCCGACGTCGGTGAGGGCCTCACCGAGGCGGAGATCGTGCAGTGGAAGGTGGCGCCCGGGGCCACGGTGTCGGTCAACGACATCATCTGCGAGATCGAGACCGCGAAGTCCCTCGTCGAGCTCTCCTCCCCGTACGCCGGCACCGTCTCCGAACTGCTCGTCGCCGAGGGCGAGACCATCGAGGTGGGCACGCCCATCATCTCCGTCGAGGACGCAGAGTCCGCTCCGGAGGCGGCGCACGACGGCGGTCAGGGTGGGGCCGCGTCGGACGCACCAGTGCATGACGGCGGGCCCGACGGAGACGTCGACCGGGTGATCGAGGCCGATGCCGAGGCCGCCGCCTCCCCGCAGGACGCCATCGGCACAGCCGACGATGCGCCCGTTCCCGTGCCCCGGATGCCGGGCGAATTCTCCGGGGCGGAGTCCGGTGCAGCCGGCGTGCAGGCCGCGCCCGGCACTGCCGCCCCGGAGGTCACACCCGGGCCGCTCGTCGGCACGGGACCGAAGGCCGATGCCGTGAAGCGTCGCCCCCGCAAGCAGCAGGGGGCCCCCGGTGCGGGACACGTGGCGCCGTCGTCCGGTGCAGGCAGGCCCGCGTCCGGCCCGGCGTCCCCGGCACCCGCCGCGCAGGCACCGGCCCCTGCCGGCTCGACTGCTCCCGACCCGGCCGCGCCGGCCACCCGGGAGTCCGCCGGACGGAGTGCACCGCAGCCGGCCGCGGAGCCGCCCGCCCGGGTGAACCCGCTCAACCAGCTCATCAACCGCGTGCTCGCGAAGCCCCCGGTCCGCAAGGCTGCCCGCGACCTCGGCATCAACCTGGCGGACGTCCCCGCCACCGGGTCCGCGGGGGAGGTCACCAAGCAGGACCTCATGAGCTACCAGTCCCAGCGCGACGCCGAACAGGACGGCGCCGACTCCTTCTGGGCGGACCGGAAGGTGCTCGGCGGCGGCCGGATCGAGCGCATCCCGGTCAAGGGCGTCCGCAAGGCGACGGCCCGGGCGATGGTGCAGAGCGCCTTCACGGCGCCGCACGTCAGCATCTTCGTGGATGTCGACGCCTCCCGGACCATGGAGTTCGTCAAGCGCCTGAAGGCGTCCCGCGACTTCGAGGGCATCAAGGTCTCACCCCTGCTGATCCTCGCCAAGGCCGTCATCTGGGCCGCCGCACGCAACCCGTCGGTCAATGCCACCTGGTCAGACGACGAGATCCTCGTCAAGCACTTCATGAACCTCGGCATCGCCGCCGCGACCCCGAGGGGACTCATGGTGCCCAACATCAAGGACGCCCAGAACCTCTCGCTCAAGGAGCTGGCGCTCGCGCTGAACGACCTGGCGACGACGGCGCGGGCCGGCAAGACCCAGCCGGCGCAGATGCAGGGAGGCACCCTGACGATCACCAACATCGGGGCGCTCGGCATCGACACGGGAACGCCGATCATCAATCCGGGTGAGGTGGCAATCGTGGCGTTCGGCACCATCAAGCAGAAACCGTGGGTGCTCGACGGCGAGGTCATCCCGCGCTGGATCACCACGCTGGGCGGCTCGTTCGACCACCGTGTGGTGGACGGCGACCTCAGTGCGCGCTTCATGGCCGACGTCGCCTCGATCCTCGAGGAGCCCGCGCTGCTGCTCGACTAGGGTGGGGTCATGAACCAGCCCCTTCCCGGCGACCGGCCCCGGAGGTCGCGTCCGCGCTACCCGCTGAGCAGGCTCCTGCTCGTGGTGGCCATCGGTTTCATCGCCTCGATCGCCCTGCAGATGGCGTTCCCGGGGCTGAACACGGTGGCGAGGCTGTCGATCCTCGTGATTGTCGCAGCGCTCATCTCCATCGCGGTGACGCTGCGCCAGCAGAAGCGGCCACCCCGGTAGCGATCAGACGGACGGGGTGCTGTTCTCCTCGATGGCCGTCCGCAGGATCGGAGCCAGCCGCCGCACGCCCTCGACGATGTCCTCGGGGGAGACGGCACTGAAGGCCAGCCGGAGCTTGTTGGACGGCTCGTCCGACGGCGAGAACGCGGCGCCGGGGATGAAGACGACGCCGGCGTCGATCGCCGTGTACAGCAGGGGATAGGTGTCGATGCCCTCGGGAAGGGTGACCCAGACGAAGAATCCGCCGTCGGGGGTGGTCCAGTGCACGCCGTCGGGCAGTTCCTCGGCGAGGGCACCGAGCATCGCCTCGCACCGCTCCCGGTACAGCGCGCGCATCGAGCGCAGGTGGCCGCGCCAGTCGTACTCCGTGAGGTACGCGGTCACCAGCATCTGGGTGAGCGGCGACGGGCACAGCACCACCGCCTCGCAGGCGAGGTAGAACCGCCGGTAGAGGTGCCGGGGCACCAGCGCCCAGCCGAGCCTCACGCCGGGCGCGAAGATCTTCGAGAAGGAGCCGAGGTAGATGACGTCGTCGGGGTTGTCCGCGCGCATGGGCTTCAGCGGTTCGCCGTCGAAGCGCAGCATCCCGTAGGGGTTGTCCTCGAGGACGAGGATATTGTGGGCCCGGCAGATGTCGACGACGCGCTGGCGGCGGTCGGCCGCCATCGTGATGCCGCTCGGGTTGTTGAAGCTCGGGATCGTGTACAGGAGCTTGATGGCGCGGCCCTGCGCCTCGAGGTCGGCGATGGTGCGTTCCAGGGCATCGGGGACCAGCCCGGCGTCGTCCATGGGGACGGTCACGACGTCGACCTCGTAGGCCTCGAACGTGTTGAGCGCGCCGACGTAGGTGGGGTCCTCGCAGAGGATCACGTCGCCCGGGTTGCAGAACACCTTGGCCGCGACGTCCTGGGCCGACTGCGAGCCGGTGGTGATGACGACGTCGTCGGGGCTGGCCCCCTCGATGCCCTCGGCCGCCATGACGTCGCACACGAGCCGCCGGAGTTCCTCCATGCCCTGGCCGCCGCCGTACTGCAGCGCCTCGAGGCCGTGCTCGGCGATGATCTTCTGCGCCGTGCGCCCGAGGTCATCGAGCGGGAGGGACTTGAGGTAGGGGCTGCCGCCGGCCAGGGACACGAGCCCGGGGCGGATGGAGATGTCGAAGACGTCGCGCACCGCGGACTGCTTGATGTTCGCGGCCCGCACCGAGAACAGCGCATCGTGGCGGTTGGCGGAATCGACCGCCCGCTCGAGGGCGGCCTCGGTCTCGGCGGGCAGGACGTCGGCAGGAGCTTCGCTGGAGGATGTCACGCCCAGAGTCTAGGCGCGGGTTCACCATCAGGCAACAGGTGTTGCACCACGGTGCGCCGCCTGAGGGCTAGACCCAGCCCGCCTCACGCGCCTTCAGTGCGGCCTGGAAGCGGCTCTCCGCCCGCAGGGTGTCCAGCATCCACGCGATGTGCCGGCGGCAGGTCCTCACGTTGATGTCCAGGCGGCGCGCTATCGACTCGTCGGACAGCCCGTTGGCGAGGCCCTGGATGATGGAGCGCTGCAGGCTGCTCAGCGGCGACGCGATCTGCCCGGGCGCGAGGAAGGACTCGCTGACCTCCCAGGCGACGTCGAACAGGTGCGTGAAGATGTGGATCAGGCTCGCGTCCCTGATGACGAGGGCCGCCTTGTCGTCGCGCGTGAGCTGGCGGCCGACGAGCGCCAGCTTGTCGTCGAAGATGAGGATGCGCAGGGGGATGAACGGCAGCACGTTGAACTCGCCCCCGCCGGCGGCGATCGCCTCGACGGCCTTGCGGGTGGGTACGTGGTCGCGCGTGCTCGTGTCGTAGAGCGTCCGGCGCCGGACCCCGTTCTCCAGCAGCTCGAGATCCTTCCGGACGCTCTCCTCGTGCACGTCCGCCGTCGAGCCCTGGCCCGGCTGGGCGATGTACACCTTCTCGGTGACGTCGCGTCCGTAGTCGATCAGCACCCGGTGGATCAGGTGGGGGTCCTCGAGCGTCTCCACGGATGTGCTGGCCAGGACGCTCTTGCGCGCCTCGAGGAAGGTCGGGAGGAGACTCGAGAGCTCACGCCGCTGGCCGCTGATGCGCGACTTGAGTTCCTGCATGGCGCGCTCGTCGGCGTCCACGAGGTCCGCGAGCGCGACGTCCGGCGAGACAGCGACGAGTCCGTCCGGCCGGCCCGCCTCGGGACTGAGCAGCCGGCGCTCGGCGAGCTCCCCGATGGCCGTCTCGATCCGGCGCAGGGTGAGGCCGAGGGCCTCCGAGGCCTCCGCGCGCGTCCACCCGGGGTGCCCGACGGCGTAGCGGTACAGCTCGAGCGATGTCGCATCCAGCATGAGCAGCAGTCCTTGTCCCGGGTCGCCGGCGCAGCAACAGCCGATCAGGCGGTGAAAAATATGACATGTCCAGTTAATGACAGATCGCGGGAAGTGGCAATCCGGGGAGGGCAAGCGAGCCGTCCAGCCCCGTGATTCCGCGGTTCTCCGCACCGCTCAGCAGCGTAACAGCCGGGCGCGGCGGAGGTCCGCGTCCTGTTCGCGGCATGTCCACAAACGGCCACCGGGACCGCTGGACAGCGTCGGCCCGTGCCGGACATTCTGAGTGAGCCGGTCTGCAGGCGGCCCGAACGGGGCTTCCGGAGCGACCGGCCACTGCGGATCAGCAGTGCGGCACAGCTCGACCACCCGGGAGACCGGCAAGGAAGGATCGCCATGAAGAAAGTACTCGGCGCAACTGCGGGCCTGTTGATCGTGGTGGGGGCTGTTCTGCCGGCAAGCCAGTCCATCAGCGCAGCGAGCTGGGACTGGCCCAAGAGCCAGGCCACGGCGGGAAGCTGGGACTGGCCGAAGTAGAGCAGGAGCCCTCCGGACTAGAGCCCGGAGGCCCCAGAGCCCGCCCCAGCGGGGATGACCACAGACCCTGAAGGAGAGAGCCATGAGCCAGGTGACCGCCGTTCGAACCGCCTCACGGACGGCAGTCAGCACTCAGTGGTGGCATCTCTCCCTCTCGACGGGTGGCTTCGATGTAGCGGACGGCATCATCGAAGAGCTGGTCACCCCGCTGGTGGCGCAGGCTCAGGCACTCGGCGCCAAGCGCTGGTACTTCAGCCGGAGCGAGGACGCGTCCACGGGCGTCGTCAGCCAGGTCCGGCTCAGCATCCACGCCCACCCGCGCGTCCTCGAACGCCTGCGGGCGTTCCAGCGCGCACTCCAGCTACGCAGCGCCCCGGCGCTGCCCCTGCTGGTGGTGCGCCAGCAGTTCACGGCACCCGCCAGCAACACCTACTACTCCGGGGGCCAGGAGCCGGCCGACCCGCAACTCGAGGCGAACCTCGTGAAGTACGGCGGCGTGGAGGGGCTCCACCTCGCGGAGGAGGTCTTCGAGCTCAGTTCGGAATTCGCCCTCTGGGCCAATCAGCGGTTCCCCCGCATGCAGAGCCGTTCCGCGCTCGGAGCGCTGGTGCTCTTCGACGCGGCGCAGAGCATGATGCGCGGTCCCCGCTCCGCCGGCTGGCCGGACCGCCGTCGCCTGTCCTGGGATTTCTACTGGGACAGCCACCTGCGCACCTGCACGGCCGACGTCGGCCCGCGTGCCGCCGGTGTCCGCGAGGCCATGACGGCCCAGGTGGCCTCCAAGGCCACGGGCTTCCACGCCCTCATGGCCGCCACCGCGTCCGAGTCGGCGGTGCACAACTGGCGACGCCGGTGGTTCCGGGCGCTCGACACCTACCTGTACCGTGCGGACAAGGTGCGCGTCAGCCGCAGCGCGCAGCACCTCACGGTGTACCAGGCGCACATGACCCTCAACCGCCTCGGTTTCGTGGCCCGTGAAGAGGCGGCGCTGGGACTGTATGCACGGACATGGAAGCCCGTGTCCGCCGGACCCGTCGAGCGAAGGACAGCATCATGACCGCAAGGAACACCCTCGTACTCGCTCATGACGACGCCGATCTCTCCGAGGCCCTGGGCTGCTCGTCGGAGACCGTGGAGTCCATGCAGCACGACGGCGTGCTCGAGTCGCAGGGCCAGCTCTGGGAGATCGGGCCGGCGCAGGACTATCTGCGCGACGCCGCCTGGGCGGACAACCTCTGGCACTGATGCTTCCCCCGACGCACTGATCGCCCCTCGGAGGGATTGGGTTCACCCCAGGTACTCACCGGCCCGAACGGGCGCCTCCCGGTGTTCTTCGGCACGAACAGCACGACGCCGGCGCTGCATGCGCCGGCGTCGTGCTGTTCAGAGGGTGCCGTTGCAGGTCCCCCACCCGAGGTGGTTGCTCACGGCGTCCGCGATACCCGGGCGGGTATCAGGCGGCGACCGGTGCCACCGCGCCTGCGAGGGCCGAGAGCACGTCGTTGACCGCGCCGGCCACCTCGGCGTCGTCCTTGGGGTGCAGCTCGGCGAAGCGCGTGATGGAGCCGCCGATGGAGAGCTTCGCGTCGTCGACCACGGAGGCGCCGGCGACGCCGAGCGCGCGGCGGGCCTCGTCGTGCGCCCACACTCCGCCGTACTGGCCGAAGGCGGAGCCGATGACGGCGGCGGGCTTGCTCGAGATGGCGCCGGCACCGTACGGGCGGGACAGCCAGTCGATGGCGTTCTTCAGTACGGCGGGCATCGTCCCGTTGTACTCGGGGGAGACGAGCAGCACGGCGTCGGCGTCGGCAGCAGCGGCCCGGAGGTCGTCGGCGGCCTTCGGGCGGTCGGTGTCGTTGTCGATGTCCTCGTTGTAGAAGGGGATGTCACTCAGCGCGTCGAAGGTGACGACGTCGACGGCGTCCGGGGCGTGCTCCGCGGCGGCCTCGGCGAGCTGGCGGTTGATGGAACCCTCCCGCAGGCTGCCGACGAGGGTGAGGATCGTGGTGGACATGAGTACTCCCGAAGTAGTGTGACCGTGCGGTCGAGGCTGACAGGAGGCGCACCGGCTGCGCCCACCGTATCTAAGCGGACCGCGGTCCGCTTTATTCCCCGACTATAGTTGCGGCATGCAGGGCGAGGAATTGCTCCGGGTCACGGGCGACGACGGAGAGCGTACCGATGCGGCGCGCAACCGGCGCCTGCTGCTGGACGCCGCCGCCGAGATCGTGGCGCTCCACGGACCCGACAAGCTCACCACGGAGGGTGTCGCACGCCGTGCGGGCGTCGGCAAGGGTACCGTCTTCCGCCGGTTCGGCAGCCGGGCGGGCCTCCTCCACGCCCTCGCCGACGAGGCCGGGCGCTCCTTCCAGCAGGCGTTCATGGCAGGGCCGCCTCCCCTCGGGCCGGGAGCAGCCCCCCTCGACCGGCTCATCGCCTTCGGGGAGGCGAGCATCGCGAGGATGCACTTCGACGGACAGATCCTGCGCGCGGCGGAGCAGCGGGGCGGACCGGATCCCGAGCACCCGACGCAGCAGCTCATCCGGCTGCACCTGTCCCTGCTGCTGCGCCAGCTCGGCGTCCAGGACCCCGAACTGGCCTCCTACCAGCTGGCGGCCTTCCTGAACGCCGGACTCCTGCTGCACCTGCAGGAGCACCGGGGCATGTCCACCGCCCGCCTCTGCGAGTCCTGGCGCACCCTCGTCGCAGCGCTCGCGGCGCAGGGCCCGGCCCCGGATCGCACCTCGGATCGCAGCTTGGACCATGTCCTGGATCGCGCTTCGGACAGCGCCCTGGATCGCCCCTCCGATGCGGGCAGGGAGTGCACGTGAAGGCGGTCCTGGTCGGTTTCGGCCATGCCGGCCGGGTCTTCCACGCCCCGCTCATCGCGCACGATCCCGATCTCGAGCTCGCCGCCGTCGTCGTGCGCAGCCCGGACCGCCAGAGGGCCGCGCGCTCCGACTGTCCGTCCGCCGTCGTCGTCGCGACACTGGAGGAGGCCCTGCAGGCGGTGCCGGACGCGGAGCTCGCCGTGATCGCCACGCCCCCGGCCACCCATGCAGCCCTCGCCGCCGCCGCGCTCGGCAGGGGACTGCACGTGGTGGTGGAGAAGCCCTTCGTGGTGCACGCAGAGGACGGAGAGTGGCTGATCGAGGCTGCACGGGCGGCGCGGCGGCTGCTCGTCCCGTTCCACAACCGGCGCTGGGACGGTGACTTCCTGACCGTGCAGGCACTGGTGGTCTCGGGTGCGCTCGGGAGGGTGCGCATCGTCGAGTCCGCGATGGAGTCCTGGAAGCCGTCCATCACCAAGCCCTGGAAGCGTGACGCCGGAACGGACGACGGCGGAGGTGTCCTCTACGACCTCGGCTCCCACCTGATCGACCAGGCGCTCGTCCTGTCCGGGCCGGCCGTGCCGGTCGCCGCGGAGCTGCGGCTGGACCGGGACGACGCCGCCGCGGAGGACTCGCTGTTCCTCGTCCTCGAGCACGACGGCGGCGTCACGAGTCACCTCCGCGCGGGCACGCTCGTCCCTTTGGCCCGTCCCCGCTTCCACGTCACGGGAACGATCGGCGGGCTCACCATCACCGGCACGGACCCGCAGGAGGAGCTGCTGGCGGCCGGTGTCCTCCCGGAGGATACGGCCGCCGCGCATGAGGTCGGGAGCGGGGAGGGCGAGCGCGGGCTGCTCGGCCGCGCCGGGACCACGGAGCCCGTGAGGGTCGGTCCGGGCACGTATCCGTCCTTCTACGCCGGCGTCGTCGCGGCGATCCGGGGGATCGGGCCCCCACCGGTCGCGGCGGAGGACGCCGTCGCCGTGGTGCGCATCATCGAGCAGGTCCACGCGTCCTTCCCGGTCCGGCGAGCGACAGGACACCCGCCCGACTAGACGAGCGCTGCCCAGTCCTCCGCGAGGTCGAGGCCGTGCGCCTCCGAGACCGAGTGGTGCGCCACCTGGCCCGCTGCGACGTTCAGTCCGCGCGCGAGCGCCGCGTCCGCTTCGAAGGCGCCGCGGACGCCCTTGTCCGCCAGCGCGACGGCGTAGCGGAGCGTCACGTTGGTCAGGGCGTACGTCGAGGTGTTGGGGACCGCGCCGGGCATGTTGCCCACGCAGTAGAAGAGCGATCCGTGGACGGTGAAGGTGGGGTCCTCGTGGGTGGTGACGCGGGAGTCCTCGAAGCACCCGCCCTGGTCCACGGCGATGTCCACGAGGACGCTGCCGGGCTTCATGCGGGCCACGAGGGCGTTGGTCACGAGCTTCGGTGCGCGTGCACCCGGGATCAGGACGGACCCGATCACCAGGTCGGCCTCCAGTACGGACTTCTCGATCTCCAGGGAGTTCGACGCGACGGTCTTCACGCGGCCCGCATACAGGGCGTCGATCTCGCGGAGGCGCGCGATGTTGATGTCGAGGATGGTCACCTCAGCGCCGGTGCCGACGGCCATGGCCGTCGCGTTGGTGCCCGCGACACCCGCACCGAGGACGGCGACCTTGGCGGGACGGACACCGGCAACACCGCCGAGCAGCAGGCCGGGGCCTCCGGCGGGAGCGGTCATGACCTGTGCGCCCACCTGGACGGAGAGGCGGCCGGCAACCTCGGACATGGGGGCGAGCAGGGGCAGGGCGCGCCCGTCCTGAACCGTCTCGTACGCGATCGCGGTGACGCCGGCGTCGAGGAGTGCGCGGGTCAGCTCGGGTTCCGCAGCGAGGTGGAGGTAGGTGAAGAGGACGAGCCCCTTGCGGAAGCGGTGGTACTCCGCGGCAACGGGTTCCTTGACCTTCAGCACCATGTCGGCGCGCGCCCACACGTCGTCTGCGGCGTCGACGAGCTCGGCGCCCGCGGCCTCGTACTCGACGTCCGAGATGCTCGAGCCCACGCCCGCGCCGCGCTCCACGAGCACGGTGTGGCCGTGCGCGCGGAACTCGTGCACACCGGAGGCGGTGATGGCCACGCGGAACTCGTTGTTCTTCACTTCTTTGGGGACGCCGATGATCATTGGGTTCTCCAGGGTGCGATCGGGCTGATGGGGGTTCTCTCCAGAATAGGAGCGTCCGGGCACGGCACGCCCGGCCCTCAGCCGGAGCGCCGATGTCGGCAGCAGGCGTGCCTCCTGCGCTGCGCTGCAGAAGCCCGCCACCACGCGCTCCACAGGAGATGTGACGTGGAGCACTAGCAGGCCGCGTCCTCCACCGCCATCGACAGATGTCGAGTTCCGCAGCGGCAATTGTCGCCCATAGCGGTCTACGCACCTATCGTGGAAGGGTGCAGAACCAGGCCATCGATGACGTCGTCGAGTCGATCGCGCAGAAGCTGGGCCGCGGACTGTCCCTCGAGGACCCGGACGGCGTCCTCCTCGCGTACAGCAGTCACCAGAGCACTGCGGACCGCGTCCGGGTCAATTTCCTGCTGAGCAAGCAGGTCCCGGCGGACGTCGACGAGTGGCAGCTCCGGCACGGCATCGCGCAGGCGGTCCGCGCCGTCGCCGTCCCCGCCAACGAGGACCTCGGGATGCTGGCCCGCGTCTGCGTCCCCCTGCTCGTGCGGGGGTTCCGGGTGGGCTATCTGTGGGTGCAGCAGCAGTCGAGCGCGGATCCCGCAGCTGACATCCTGGCCGCCCTGCCGGTCGTCCGACCGCTGACCGATCGCCTCGCCGAGCTCCTCCTCGAGACGGACGCGGCCTCCTCGGAACGCCGGACCCGGAGGGAGGCCACCTTCCTCGCCGCGTGCCGCGGGGTGGCAGCGGCGAGCGAGGAGCTGCGCGGGTGGCACGAGCTCGGCGGGAACGGCCCGTGGCGTCTTGCGGTGGTGCACGAGCTCGCGGCGGCGGCGCCCCCCGACATCGACGACCCGCATGAGGCCGCACTCCTCCAGCGCACGCTCGCGCTCCAGGCGACGGTCGGCGTCGCACCCGTGCTGTTCAGTGCCGGGGCCTCAGGGTTCTCGGTGCTCCTGTGTGCCGCCGGCGTCGGCGCCACCGCGCTGCAGCAGGTCCTCGACAGGTACCGGGCCGGGGTCGCCAAGCGCGCGGGCCGTCCAGCGGGCCGCATCCTCCTGGGGCTGAGCGAGCCCGTGGCCGATCCCCGAGACCTGGCCGAGGCCTTCGAACATGCCCAACATACCGTCCAGGCGGCAGCGGTGGACCCGCACCTCGGTGACGTGGCGTCCTATGCTGACATCGGCGTGTACCAGTTCCTCGGGACCGTCGGGTGGCAGGCGCCCGCGCACGGCAGCATCCGTTTCGGCGAGCTGAGCGAGGCCGACCGGGTGGAGGAACTGCTGCCGGTCCTGGAGCTGCTGTACGACAAGAACGGCTCCGTGCAGGACGTCGCGGCCCAGCTCCACCTGCACCGCAGCAGCGTCTACAACCGCCTGGCGCGGATCCGCTCGGTCATCGGCGTCGATCCCCTCGCCGGGACGGTGCGGCTGGAACTGCATCTCGCCCTCAAGGCCCGCCGGTGGAGGTCCCGTCCCCGGTTCGGTCTCTCCTAGGGGCAGCGTGGGGCGGGAGCGCCGTCAGGGCGCCGTCTCACCCGCGACGGCGTCGGCAGGTGATCTCCCGCGGTGCAGTTGGCTGCGGAGCCAGTCCTCGACGTCCGACCGCCGGAGGCGCCGGTGCGATCCGCGGTACTCGACCGGGAGGGTGCCGGCGTCCGTGAGCTTGCGGAGGTAGCTGTGCGAGATGCCTGCGAGTTCGGCCGCCTGCGAGGTGGTCAGCAGTTCGGCCACCGAGGTGACCTGGACGGCGTCACCGTCGGACAGGCGGGCGAGGAGGTCAACCACGGCGGCCTGCGCCTCGTCGGGGAGTCGGTGGGCCGTTCCGTCCACGAAGACGGTCACATCGGTGCTGTCGGTCAGTGCACGTCGCAGGGGTGCGGCCTGCTCGGGCGGGAGTGCTGCTGCGGATCGTGGTGCCCTGGCGGTCATGGGGTCATTGTGCCAGCAGCAGTAGCGCTCGAGTGGTGGCGGAGCGAAGTCGCGGGCCCTGCCCTTCCGCTATGAGTACTGCGGGTCTACTGTGTGCGTATAAATACCCTCACTACTTGCAACCAGCGTCGGTTGCAAGAAGGAAACGGTGAATCCCATGACAATATTTGATCAAGGGCATAGCCTGCGCCTCAGCGGGTCCCCCTCCACACTCGGCGAGAAGGGCGAAGCCCCTTTCTGCCCCACCTGCCAGACCGACGACTACCTGATCTTCGAGGAGTTCGTGCCTGCACGCCAGGCCGAGCACTCCACGGACCTCCTTCCGGCCAGCGCCACCTACACGTGCTCCGAATGCGGCACCTTCAACGCGCATGTGGTTCCGCCGTCCTGGCGTCCACCGCAGTGGTTCTGGTACAGCTGACGACGGATCCGGCACTCCTCCACGCCCGGTCGTGGTGACGCTCGGACGGGCCTGATCGAGCCTGTTGACCTTGACGCGACGTCAACTCCTACTGTGGGATCTCCCGGCGCAGACCGCCGGGGGGAGGAGAACAAGGTGGACTACCCGATCAGCACGGTCGCGCGCCTCGCCGGCACCACCACCCGGACGCTTCGCCATTACGGCGACGTCGGACTGCTCGCGCCGTCGCGCGTGGGTGCCAACGGGTACCGGTACTACGACGCCGAAGCACTCGTGCGGCTCCAGCGCATCCTGCTGCTGAGGTCCCTGGGACTGCCCCTGCCCGCCATCGGCGAGGTCATCGACGCCGGGCGGACGGACGCGCCCGCATCGACCCTGCGTGTCCACCTCCAGTACCTCCGCGGCGAGCAGGAACGGCTCGGCCGGCAGATTACGGCGGTCCTCACCACGGTGGAGGCCCTCGAACGAGGAGAAGAACCCATGCCAGAAGACATGTTCAACGGATTCGACCACACGCAGTACCGGGAGGAGGTCGAGGAGCGGTGGGGTCGGGACGCCTATGCCGAGGGCGACTCCTGGTGGCGCGGCAAGACCGACGCCGAGAAGGACGCCTTCACGCGGGAGGTGGCGGAGCTCAACGCAGGGTGGACGGACGCAGCGACCAGGGGGATCGCCCCGACGGGCGAGGAGGCGCAGGCGCTCGCAGCACGCCACGTCGCATGGCTCTCCGGGGTCCCCGGTGTGCCGCGCGACGACGACGGGTCCCTGTCTGCCGAGTACATCGGAGGACTGGGGGAGATGTACGTCGGCGATCCACGCTTCGCGGCGAACTACGGCGGGCAGGACGGAGCCGAACTCGTCCGGGCTGCGCTCGACGAGTGGCTGCTGCGCCGGACCTGAGCGGCAGCCGGCCCGGCCTCGCACTGCGGTCCTGGCCGCGCAGCGGCGTCCGGCGGCGGGCCCGGCGCAGCGGGTGCTACCAGGGGCCCGCCGCGCGGTCCCGGCCTGCCCGCTTCGCCCGGTAGAGGTTCCGGTCGGCTTCCCGAAGGAGGGCGGCCGACGTCGTGTCGGACTCGCACCCGGCGAATCCGATGCTCGCCGTGACCCGCAGGGCGTCGTGGATGTGCGGCCACTCGAGCCGGCGGACGGCGGACAGGACATGCTCCGCCACCTGCTCCTGGTCGGCGTCCTGTCGGAGGACGAGCAGGAACTCCTCGCCGCCGATGCGGGCCACGTACCGTACTCCCCGGCATCCCTGGAGGCAGGAGGCTACGGCCACGAGGACGTCGTCGCCCGCCGGGTGCCCGAAGCGGTCGTTGATCTGCTTGAAGTGGTCCAGGTCGAGGATGGCCAGGGAGGCGGTCCACTCGCCACCGGCCTGCCAGGCGTGCACGACGTCGGGCAGGGAGTCCTCCACCCAGCGCCGGTTGCGTACCTTCGTCAGCGGATCGACGGCGACGGCGGCCTCCGCCTGCTCGGCCCTCTCGAGCGCCTCGGTGACGTTCTGCTCGGCGAAGAGGTGGTCCACCTGCGACCGGCGCGCCTCGATCCACCGCGCCCTGACCGCCCGGTGGAACTGCCGGTGGAGTTCGTAGGCCAGGTGGTAGTCGGCGCCGGATGCGGCGACGGCGGCGCGCTCCTCGAGGATCATCGATGCGACCTCCTCCAGGGCATGCCGCGCGGTGATGTGCTCGGCCCTGTCGAGCGCGGTCCGAGCGGCGCCGAGGTCGCCGAGCCCGTGGTGCGCCTGCGCCCGCAGCAGCATCTCGTACGCCCTCGTCTCTGGCTGGGCCGATGCGTCGTCGTTCGCGGACCGGTCCAGCACCTCGAGTGCCTCCTGCAGGCGCCGGGCCACGAGGTGGTCGCGGGCGAGGACATCGCTCAGTTCCGACTCGAGTGCGGGCGACGCCTCGATCACGGTCCTGAGCCGTCGCATCCAGAAACGTGCCTCGTCCGGCATCCCTTCGTCGAGGGCTGCGTGGAAGGCGTTCGAACCCAGCCGGGCCACGAGGTCGTGGTCGCCCAGCTGACTCGCCATGGCGAGCGCCCGCCGGGAGACGTCGAACCCGTGCTGCAGCAGCCCTGCGCCCAGGAGCCCCAGGGCCTGTCGCGTCAGCAGCTGCGCCCGCAGGGCGGGCAGTTCGGTGCCGTCCAGGAGCGTGACGGCGATGGTCGCCTGCTCGGCTCCGGAGCCGGAGTGGCCGGCGATCAGGTCCATCATCGCGATCAGGGCGTGGCAACGGCTGGCCAGCCGGGCATCGCCCTGGTTCCGCGCCCATTCGAGGATCTCCTGTCCGCGCGTCCTCGCTCCGGGCGCACCTTCCGTGCGGGCGAGCGCATCGAGCCCGGTGACCTCCGCCCAGAACGCGACGTCGAGTCGGCCGAGGGCCTCGGCGGCGGCGCGGATTTCGGCTGCCTCGATCACTGCGCGGGGAAGATCGGGGCTGGTCTCCACCGCCTCCAGCAGGGTGGTGAGGTCGCGTTCCTGCGCGAGGCGCACGGAACCGCCTTCGATCACGGCATCTTCATGGATCATGCATGAACTCCTGGTCGTCGAGGCAGCGCTGTCGAACCGACCTGGAGAAGAAATGAGACCCTGGTGTGCGCTGACGTGCCGGGTAGGACTGGCTTGACCAGTGTGCCGTGTCCCGCCCTCGGCCTCAAGGATTATGACTGCCGATTCCGCATCGGAATGGCACCGGTTCTGCAAGGCAAGGACGCCGGGCGCCGTGCGTCGGGAATGCCCGGCGCTCCTATCCTTGAGGGACAACCAGGGAGCCCCGTCCGGAAGGAGGGGCTTTCTCGACGCCGGGAGGTTGAGTGACCACGGACAGCAGCGCGGACCAGCAGGGGCTGGTCGGCCGGGCCGCCGACGCCGTCGAACAGGCGACCGACACGCGCGCGCTCGATGTCACCGCGCGCTTCGGTTTCGCTGCGCTCGCGGTGGTGCACATCCTGATCGGCATGATCGCGCTGCGCCTCGCCGTCGGGGGCAACGGTGAGGCCGAGCCCACCGGGGCGCTCGAGGAAGTGGCGGAAGGAGCGCTCGGGACACCGATCATGTGGATCTGCTCGGTGGGCTGCGCGGGCCTGGCCCTGTGGCAGCTCAGCGAGGCGACCCTCCGTGCGCGGCACCTGCCGACCGGCCGGCGTATCGGCAAGCACATCTCCTCCGGTGCGCTGGTCCTCATCTACGGGTCCATGGCGGCGACGTTCGCGCGGTTCGCGCTCGGCGACGGCCCCGACTCCTCCGAATCGACGGTGGACTTCACGCGGTCCCTTCTCGACACCACCCCCGGAGTCCTCCTCGTGTTCGTGACGGCGGGAGTCGTTGCGGGTATCGGCGTGCATTTCGTCGTCAAGGGGATTCGCCGGGGGTTTCGACCGGAGCTGCGGAGGTTCGAGGACACCGCCCGCGGGCGCGTGGTCGAGGTGTTCGGCGTCGTCGGGCACGTGGCCAAGGGGCTGGCCCTGATGCTCGTGGGCGGGTTGTTCGTCCTCGCGGGACTGCACCGCGATCCGCAGGAGTCCACCGGACTGGACGGCAGCCTCAAGGTGCTCCAGTACCACCCGGTGGGCGTGTACGTGCTGACGCTGATCGCGCTGGGGCTCGTCTGCTACGGGATCTTCGCCATCATCCGCGCAGTGTACGGCCGCATGTGAGACGGCCTCCGACATCGGCGGGGACGGGGGCACAGGAACCGAAGACCTGTCGCTCCTGCGGTCGGCGCATCGAATGGCGGAAGAAGTGGGAGCGGAACTGGGAGTCGATCACCTACTGCAGCGACTCCTGCCGTGCGCGGAAGATACGGCCCATCGACACCGCCCTCGAGGAGTGGCTCCTCACGCGGCTGCGTGCTGCACCGCGAGGATCCGTCGTCGACCCCGCCGACGCCGCCACCGCGCTCGCGGACGATGCTGCCCTTCTGCACGAACCGGCGCGCAGCGCTGCCCGCCGCCTCGTCAGCCGTGGCCTCGCGGAGATGGTGCAGCGCGGGGTCGTCGTCGACCCGTCGACGGCGAAGGGGCCGGTGGCACTGCGGCTGCCCCGCTGAGGATCCCGGCAGCGCCCGACAGGTCGATGCCCTCACGCATCGAGCAGCAAGGCGGTGGAGTCGGCCCCTTCGTGCCGCCGTGGGTGGAGTGGGTCCGGGCCGTGCTAGGAACGAATCGCCCGTTCGAAGTGTCGCAGCGACTGCTCCAGAGAGGGCCTCGGGTTGAAGGCGTACGTCCCGTCGCCGAAGATCTCGAAGGTGATCCTCCCCCGGTAGCCCGCCCTGCCGAGGTCGCGGACCACTCCCTCGAGGTCGATCTTCCCGTCGCCCCACGCGAGGTGGCCCGCCGGCGCCCCGTCGGTCAGGTGGACGTGATGGATCAGGTCCGGAAGCGCGCGGAAGTAGTCGGCGACTGTCTCGCCGGCCATGTTCATGGCCACCGTGTCGAGGGCGACACCGAGTCCGGGCGTCCCGACGTCCGCGAGCATCGCGGCGGCCTGCGAGGACGTCGTGACGAGATTGGACTCGACGCGCTGCAACGGCTCGAGCACACAGTCCACGCCCAGCTCCGCCGCGCGGGCCGTGATGCTCTGCAGGCTCGTCATGGCGCGTTCCCAGCCCGCCTCGCGCGGTTCGTCCTCGGCCCCTCGCCCCGACGTGAGGAACAGCAGTGGCGCTCCGAGGGTGCTGCAGACCTCGGCGGCCCGCAGGAACATCGCGACGCTGGCCTCGCGCAACCCGTCGTCGGGGGAGGCGATGTTGACCGGGTACGCGACCTGTTCGGGTGTCACACAGCAGACCGACAGCTCGCGTTGCCGGAGTGAGCGACCCATGTCCCGGAGCTGTTCCTCGGTGACGGTGGGGATGTGAAGGTGCGGCGCGATGCCCCACAGTTCGAGGGTGTGCAGTCCGAGCTCCACCATGTCGTCCAGAAAGCGTCCGAAGGACTGGTGCTGGTACGAGAAGTTCGATCCGTTGATCTGGTCGCGGCACAGTCCGGTGGCGGGGGAGGTCGTCATTTCCCGATCCCGTCCGCCAGCCCACGGATGAAGTACCGTTGGCCGGCGATGAACAGCACGACCATGGGCAGCGCGGCCATGACCATGCCCGCGAACACGACCGGGTAGTCCGTGCCGTGTTTGGCCATCAGGTTGGTGAGTCCCACGGGCAGTGTCTGGAAGTCGCCGCCGCTGGTGAACACCATGGCGAACAGGTACTCGTTCCAGGTGAAGAGGATGTTGAGGATCACGGTCGAGACGATGATCGGCTTGCACATCGGCAGGATGATCTGCCAGAACGCGCGGGCCCGCGACGCGCCGTCGACCGCTGCCGCCTCGTCGATCTGCACGGGGAGATCCATCATGTACGCGCGGATCAGGAAGACGGTGAAGGGGATACGGAACGCGGTGTACAGGATCAGCAGTGCCCAGAACGTGTTGTAGAGGCCCAGGGCCTGGAACATGCGCACCAGCGGGATGAGAGCCACGGTGGGTGCCAGCATCAGGCCGGCGAGGATGACGATGAGGAACGTGCGACTGAACGGGATCTTGATCCTCGTCAGTCCGTAGGCCGCCCATGCCCCGATGAAGACCGTGGCGATGGTCGAGGTGACGGTGACGAGCACGCTCACCATGAGGTAATTGCCCACACCCCTGTTCCAGGCGTTCGCATAGTTCTCCCAGCGCAACTCCACAGGCAGCGCGAACGGGTTGCCGAACAGTTCGGCGTTGGTCTTGAAGCCGTTGAGGGTCATCCACAGCAGCGGGTAGATGACGACGACGGCGAGGGCGAGCAAAAAGGCCCAGACGAACGTCGAGCCGATGACTCCTAGTGCGGTGCTGCGTTTCACCATTCCACCCTTCGTTTGCGGGAGATCCAGAGCTGCAGCAGTGCGAGCGACAGGGTGATGAAGAAGATCGCCGTGGCGATCGCGGCGGCGTAGCCGAAATCGTTGCGGACGAACCCGCTGCGGTAGAGCCACGTGCCGAGGACCTGGCTCGAGTTGTTGGGTCCTCCGGTGGTCATGACCATGACCTCGTTGAACACCTGGAAGGCGCCCGAGACCGTGACGATCATCATCAGGCCTGTCATCTCCCGGACCAGGGGGAGGGAGACCGAGAAGAAGCGGCGGACGGGACCCACTCCGTCGATGGAGGCGGCCTCGTAGAGCTCGGAGGGGATCCGCTGCAGGGCGACGGCGAACAGCAGCGTGCAGTAGCCGAAGCCCTGCCACTGGCTCATGGCGATGATCGCGAAGATCGCCGTGTTCTCCTGGCCGAGCCATGACTGGGTCAGATCCCCCAGCCCGAGGCGCTCGAGGCCTGCGTTGAGGAGCCCCAGTTCCGGTTCGTAGATGAAGTAGAACAGGAGCCCTGCGACGGTCAGCGAGATGGCCGACGGGATGAAGTAGAGGACCCTGAAGATCTGCTTCCAGCGGTCGTGGCGCAGTCCCTCGACGAGAGCTGCGAGAACGAGGGCGCCGCACACCTGGAACAGGATCGAGATCACCGAGTACCAGGCGTTGTTGGCCAGGGCGTGCCAGAAGACGGGGTCGGCGAACATCTTCCGGTAGTTCTCCGCGCCGATGAAACTCTGGCTGCCGGTGTAGATGTCCCATTCGAGGACGCTGAAACCGAAGTTCTGCGCGAGGGGCAGGTAGACGAAGACCGCGAGCATCAGCACGGCGGGCAGTACCCAGACGAGTGCGCGCAGCGAGCTGATCCTGGAGGTGCCGGGTCGGCGCTTCTTCGCGGGCCGTGAGCGGTACCCCGACGCGGGGGCCGGCAGCACGGGCCCCCGCGTCAGTTCATTGGTGGTCACGATCGGTCACTTGGAGGCTTCGGATGCGGCCTGGACACTGGAGAGGATCTCCTCGGGGGTGCTGTCACCGCTGATGAGGGCCTCGCCACCGGCCAGCCATGCGTCGGCGACGTCGGGGACGGTCACGGAGTCGAGCCAGATGACGGTGGAGGACGCGTCATTGACCATTTCGATGCCCTTCACGACGCTCGGGCTCGAGCTGTCAGCGGTGACCGCGCCTACCACGGCGCTGGGCTGGCCGTAGGGGGGTGCGGAGAGCGTCGAGGCGTTCGCCGATTCGGTGACGAACTCCATGAAGTCGGCCGCCAGGGCGGCCCGTTCCGAGCGGGCGTTGATGATGTATCCCTCGGGTGAGCCCTCGATGGCGCCAGGATCGCCCTTCGCGCCTGCCGGGACGGGCAGGGGGAAGATCCCGAAGCCGTCCTTGCTGAGGGGTGTGCCTTCTGCGGCCGAGGTGTCGAACTCGAGGATCTCCTGGTAGTACATGGCGGCACGCCCTTCGGCGAGCGCCTGCTGGGCGGTGGTGTAGAGGACGCCGTTCGAATCGGCGCCCGAGCCTGTGCACTCCGTCACGAGGGTGGAGAACTGCTCGAGTGACCTGATGTAACCCTCGTCCTCCCAGGTAGCTGTCTCCGGGTCGAAATCGGCCTGCAGCGTGTCCTGCGGGACGTTGTAGGCGAACAGCTGCTGGAGGTAGTGCAGTGCCGGCCAGCCGTCCTTGTTCCCGAAGGCGATGGGTTCGTACCCGGCGTCCCGGATGGTGCCGCACGCGCTGATGAGCTCGTCGAAACCGGTGGGAGGCTCGATGCCGAGCTCGGTGAAGATCTTCTCGTTGTAGCCCATGAACTTGCCGTTGTTGTAGAGCGGCACGGCGTAGTACTTGCCGTCGTACTGGAATGCGCTCAGGGAGGCCTCGCCGAATGTGTCGCCCCACTCGGTACCCGGCTCGATGACCGGGGTGAGGTCGGCAGCCAGTCCGGCGTCGACGAAGTTGGCTGCCCAGTCACCGGCCCAGGTGAAGTAGATGTCGGGGAGCGCCTGGGACGCGGTGAGCGTCTTGGTCTTGTCCTTGATGCTCTGGTCGGTCTCCTGGATGAGCTCGAACTGCACATCCGGGTGCATCTGCATGTATTCGGAGGCGAGGTCGGAGAAGTAGCTCTCGAGGGGTTCACCTCCGAACTTGGTGAGGATGCTCAGCGTGCCCGAGTACTCGGGCTCGGCCGCGAGGTCCGCTGTCTCCTGCGGAGCTGACGACCCGCAGCCCGTGAGGGTGACGGCCATGGCAGCAACCGCAGCCAATCCGATCTGCCTGACTTTCAGCATCGTTCTCTCTTTCGCTGGTACGGCCAGCTGCAGCGCAGACCCGCCGTTGGATCAGAAGTGGTGCCGGGTATCAAAGTTGATACCGGTATCAGACGATAGCAAGGAGAGAGGACCCTGCCTAGTCCTTCAGCGAGATTTCTGAGTCAGAGAGGCAGTACGCGTGCGGCGCGGTGCTGCACGGAGTGGCGCTGGACGAGTCGAGCGTCAAGGACGTCGTGGACGACATCGGAATCGTCGCCCTTGATGCGTCCGGTGACGATCTCGGCGGCCCTCGCGCCGACCTCCTGCATGGGCTGGGCGACCATCGTGAGGGGTGGGTCCATCACTGCCGCCCAGGGCGTGTCGTCGAAACCCAGGAGCGAGACGTCGTCCGGGTAGCGCAGTCCGCGGGTGCGCAGTGCCCGTAGGGTTCCCACCGTCGCGTCGGTCTCGGTGGTGAAGAACGCCGTCGGTGGTTGTGCGAGGGCGAGCATCCCGGAGACGGCCCGCGCCGCCTGGCCCTCGGTCTTCAGCACATGGGTCACGAGCGAGGTGTCGAACTCGATGCCTGCTTCGAGCAGCGCATCGAGGTATCCGCTGAGTCGTTCACCATCGCTCCACAGGGCTCCGGCGATGACCGAGCGCATCGTCCCCAGATCCTCTGCCGGTTGCACCGTGACCGGCCCCCACACGAAACCGATACGGGTGTGTCCTGCGGCGATCATGGTGGTGACGGCCTCCCTCGCCGCCTCCCGGTTGTTGATGACCACCGAGTCCGCATCGAAGCCGCTCACCAGCCGGTCGATGAGCACGAGCGGGGTGTTCCGCTCCCTGGCGGCCAGGAGGTGACTCAGGTCGTCGCCGGCAGTGGCGGCCGACGCGATGACCAGTCCGTCGACCTGCTTGTCGAGGAGGAGGCCGACCGCGGCCTGTTCCTCGGCGAGCTTCTCATCGGTGCTGAGTACCAGGAGGTCGTAGCCCTCCTGCTTGGCGGTGTCGGAGAGGCCCCGCAGGACGCCGGCGAAGAACGGATTCGCGATGTCGGCGAGCACGACGCCGAGGGTCTTCGTGACCCCCGTGGTCATGCTGCGCGCAAGGCTGTTCGCACGGTAGCCGAGGCGCGCGGCCACGGCCAGTACGTGCGCCCTGGTCGGTTCACTCACCGATCCGTAGCCACCGAGGCTGCGGGCCACCGTGGCGCGCCCCACGCCGGCCGCGGCGGCTACTTCGGAGATCGTGGGGGAGGAGGTGGGACGAGGGCGGTCCGACGTCATCGCCGCCTATTTTCCGGCTGAGGACACTCGACGCTGTTCATGATTCGAGTATTCCTCATCGTCGAAGCGTCGTCCGTGCGCGAACGCGCCTTCGACGTAGCACTGGAGCGCCGCGTAGCGGGAGCCGTCGGCGAGAGCGTCCCGGATGTCGGCGGACGACGGAGGAGTAGCGCGCGACCATCCTGAGCGGAGCAGTGAGAGGGTGAACGCGGCGAGGAAGGCGTCGCCACAACCCATCGTGTCCTTGAAGCGCCCGGGATCCGTGCCGGTCGCACCCACGCGGTGGAAGTCCTCGCCGTCGAACAGTAAGGCGCCGTACGGGCCGCGGGTGGCGAGCACGAGCGGTGAGCCATGGGCGGCGATGCGTCGCACCTCGTCCTCGACCTGCGCCTCGACTGCGCCGGCGAAGGACACGAGCGCAAGATCGATGGCTGGTACGACGGCGTGGAGGTAGTCGTCCGTCCGGTGCGCCGGGTCGTCGGAGAAGTCGAAGGAGACGAGCGCACCTGTGGTGCGTAGCGCGGGTAGCTCCGGTACGGAGGCCGAGAAGACGCTGGAGTGGATGAGGTCGAACCCGCTTAGGTACACCAGGTCGTCGGGCGTGAGGTGGAAGGGGGCACTGGCGGTCACGCCGCCTTCGTTCCAGCTGCGGAAGAAACGCTCCCCGTCGACGACCTCGATATCGGTGGCGCCGTTGGGGCCGTCCCGGAACGGGCAGCGGCGCAGGTCGATGCCGAGGCTGTCCAGGATCCCGTGCACGAAACGCCCGTGGTGATCGTCTCCGAACACGCCCAGATAGGCGGAGTCGACGCCGAGTTGTCGGGAGTAGACGGCGAAATTGACGCAGTTGCCACCGGGATACATGATCCGGCGGTCGATGAACCGGTCGACGATGTTGTCGCCGAAACCCGCAACTCTCACATCTGCTCTTTTCATGATCGAACGGTTGCGGGGCTGGTTCCCAGCCCCGCAACCGGATACGTCTCCTGGGGACTCAGTACTCCACGACGCGGTAGTAGCGTCGTAGGTCGAGCGAGTGCCCGCGGACGGCCTCGAGGTGCTTGCTGAAGCGATGCGTGACCGCGTCGATGACCATCGGGCCGATGAAGGGTCGGAAGCGCTCGCTGACGCCCTCGAGCGCGTAGTCCCTCGTGTCGATGGTGGTGACGTCGTCGCTGTACTTCACCGCGAAGTTCTCGACGCGGTCCATGAGGGGCCGGCTCTGGTCCTCACCCTTGAACAGCAGCAGTGCCGTGTCCTTCTCGATGAGCTCGAGCGATCCATGGAAGAACTCGGCGCCATGCACGCGCGTGGTGCGCAGCCATTGCATCTCCTCGAGCACGCACATGGAGTAGAGGTAGGCGTAGCCCCACAGGTTGCCCGCGCCCACGACGAAGTAGTAGTCGGTGTCGGAGTGCTTCCTCGCGAAGGCTTCCGCGATGGGCTCGGCCCGCTCCGCAGCGGCGACGATCGCGTCGGGCAGGTTCGTGAGTTCGTCGGCGAAGGCCTCGTAGTCGTCGAACTCGCCGCGGCGACTGAGGACCCCCGTGGTGAACAGCAGGAGCTGGACATCGAACCAGGTCTTGGGTGCGGAGATGATCGAGCAGTCGACGGCCTGGGCGAAGGGGCTGTCGTCGTACCCGGTGAAACCGATCGTGTAGGCGCCCCTGGACTTGGCGAACTCGATGGCTTCGAGTACGTCCTCGGTGGTGCCGGAGATGGAGGTGAAGACGGCGATGGAGCGCTCACCGAAGGCGGCGTCCTGGGCCAGCATCAGCTCCTTGCCGATGGCCGCACGCACCGGGAGGGTGGAGTACGCCTGGAAGTAGAGCTCGTAGGGCAGGACAGCTGCGTAGGTGCCGCCGGCGCCGATGAAGTAGATGTTGTCGTAACCACGCTCCTCGATGAACGCCACGGTTTTCTCGATCTCGGGGCGAAGGGCGATCGCGCTTCTGATCTGGGCCTGGGTTTCCTCTTTGTTGAAGCCGAGCAACTCGTTTTCTCCTCCTGCTGGTGGGAACCGCTCTCGTCTACGAGGCGACGACTGATACGAGTTGATACCGGTATCAATCACGCTCAATCTTCGCCGGGTCGGCAGGAGAAGTCAACGGGTCGGCGAGAAAACGGCTCGGATCGACCGACCGGGCGTCCGATCGACCGTGATCACCGCAATGCTCCTGTCCCTACAGACGGGACGGCCTCCGGGTCGAGGGTGCTGCAGGTCCCTCGACCCGGAGGCCGTCGTCGTGCGCGGAGCAGGTTCTGTCAGTGGAACCGCTCGGGCCGGAACGTCGCGAGCATCGGATGCTTCTGTCCGGTCAGGATCTCCTCGGCCAGCAGTTCGCCTGCGATGAGCCCGAGGGTCGCCCCGGAGTGGGTGAAGGCGACGAAGCACCCGGGGACTTCCTGCAGCTCTCCGAAGACGGGTTCACCGTCACCCGGGATCGGCTTGCGACCGAGCTTCCACGAGGCAGCCTTCAGCGGCGGTTCTCCCTGGAGCAGCACGGAGGCTTCGTCCGCCAGTTGCTGCACCACTGATTCCGGGATGGTGTAGGTGCCATCCGCGTTCTCGGTGATGCTTTCCTCGTACCAGTCATGGTCCAGCGCCAGGGTGTTCCCGGGATTCGGCCGGAGCGCGGCGCGCGGGGTGTTCATGACGGGTCGCACCTCCTGGGCTACCGGTTCGGTGAGGACGAGCATCGACACCGGTGAGGCGTCGGGGATCTCCACCCCGAGTTCCTTGACCACGGCGGGGGTCTGCGGGCCACAGGCCACCACGACCGTGTCGGCGTGGTACTGCTCGCCCTGCGCGGTTGTCACCCCGGTGGTTTGTCCGTCCGTGACCTGGACGGAGGTCTTGCCTGCGTGGGTCACCAGTTCGCCCCCGCGGTGCTTGAACTCGTCCATGAGGAATTCGATCAGGTGCGGCAGGCTGACCCATCCCTCGCCCGGGTTGAAGATGGCCGCGCCGGGGACGGACTCCGGATTGATGCCCGTGGTGTAGTCGCCGACCGTTTCGGGGGTGACCAGTCGCGAGTCGTAACCGTGCGCCTTCTCGTAGGCGTGGCGGTCCCTGGTGGTGCCGTCCTCACCGTCGGCTGCCCAGTGGAGGCCGCCGTCGAAGTGGAGCCATTCCCGGGTCGGGTCCGCAGCGAAGAGCGTGCGGTACCGGTCGATGCCGGCCACGCGCAGCTCGTGGTACGGGGTGGTGCGTTCGCCTGCGGAGTTCAGCCAGGACAGCGACCGCCCGGAGGCGCCGCTGGCCAGCTCGGCCTCGGTCACCAGGACGACGGACGCACCACCGCGCAGCAGGTGGACAGCGGCGGAGACGCCGAGGATGCCGCCGCCGATAACGGCCACGCGGGAGGGGGAGGGGGTCATGGATAACTCTCTTTCTGGGGAGGCGTCGGCCGGTCAGCCGGCGCCGTGGATTTTCTCGATGATCCGCAGGACCGCGACCGATCGGGCGGGATCGACCGGGGGTGGTGTCCCGTCGCGCAGCGCTGCGGCAAGCAGGGTGTAGAACGTGGGGTAGCTGCCGCGCTCGGCGGGTACGGGCACCGTCGCGCCGTCGACACCGAGCAGGCCCCACCTGCTGTCGGGCTCCACGCCGTACTTCTCATGGGTGGGGAGCATTCCGGATGCCAGTGCCGCTTCCTGCCCGTCCAGCCCCCACGTGGTGTATCCGGCGGTGGATCCGAGGACGTGGAACCGGGCTCCGACCTGTGCTGCAAGACCGTTCATCCACAGCCGCGACCGGACTCCTGACCGGTGCTGCAGCGACACGAAGCTGTCCTGGTCGGCGCCACTGCCGGGGGTGTACGCTGCGGTCTCGCCGTAGGTCCCGGAAACGGGGCCGAAGAGTTCGATGGCCTGGTCGATGAGGTGTGCTCCGAGGTCGTGGAGGATCCCCCCGCCTTCGGCGATGGTGGCCTCGTCCCGCCAGTTGCCGAAGCCCTCGGGCATCCACCACTCGAACCGGGACTCGAAGGACCGGACCTGTCCCAGGGCGCCGTCATCGAGCAGTTTCTTCAGTGTCAGGTAGTCCGCGTCCCAGCGACGGTTCTGGAACACGGTGAGCATCACCCCGGCCCCGGCGGCTCGCTCGATGAGGATCTCGCCCTCCGCGCTCGTGGGTACGAAGGGTTTGTCCACGACGACGTTCAGCCCGCGGTCGAAGGCCTTGTTCGCCAGTTCCACATGTGTGCCGGGAGGTGTCCCCAGGACGAGGAGGTCCAGTTCCAGTTCACCGGAATCGAGAGCGGTGAACAGTTCCTCTGCCGTTCCGATGATCCGGGCTCCGGGATAGGACTGTGCGGCGAGGCCGGCCCGGGCGGGGTTCGCGGTGACGATCACGTCCAGTGAGTAGTCCGGGTCCGCCTCGATGAGCGGGGCGTGGAAGACCTTGCCGGATACGCCGAACCCGAGGACGGCGGTGCGGAGGAGGCCGGCATCGCGCATCAGAGGACCTCCGACAGGAAGCGCCGGAGGCGCTCGCTCCGGGGGTTGTCGAAGAGGTCGGCGGGTTTGCCGGCTTCGATGACTTCACCCTCGTCCATGAACACCACCTGATCGGCGACCCTGCGGGCGAAACCCATCTCATGGGTGACGACGGCCATCGTCATCCCGCGCTCGCAGAGACCGGCCATGAGGGTCAGGACGCCCTTGACGAGTTCCGGATCCAGTGCGGAGGTGGCTTCGTCGAACAGCATGACTTCCGGTTCCATCGCCAGGGCCCGGGCGATGGCGACGCGTTGCTGCTGGCCTCCGGAGAGGTCCCGGGGGCGGTGGTTGGCGCGTTCGGCGAGGCCGACCTCGGCGAGCCGGCGTCGGGCGCGTTCCCTGGCTTCCGCCTTCGACATGCCCTTGACGCTCCAGAGCGCGAGGGCGACGTTCTCGAGTGCGGTGTGGTCGGGGAAGAGGTTGAAGTGCTGGAAGACCATGCCGATGCGACTGCGCAGGACGTCCGGTTTGACGTTCAGCGCGCTCTCTCCATCGAGGAGCACGTCCCCGCCCGCGGGTTCATGGAGGCGGTTGATGCCGCGGAGCAGGGTGGACTTCCCCGAGCCCGAGGGCCCGATGATGCAGGTCGTGGTTCCCGGGGCTATCGACAGGCTCACACCGCGCAGGACCTTGATGTCGCCGAAGGCCATCGTGAGGTCCCGGACTTCCAGGCTGGACCCCCTGAACGTGAGGAGATCGGCGGAGGTGTTCGTGGAGGTGCTCATGTGTTGCTCCCTGTGATGTGCGGCGTGACCGCATCGAGTTCTTTGACTTCGTTCAGTCCGCTGCTGGGGGCTGTGGGGCGGCGCCGTCCGCTGCGGAAGCGGGCATCGAAGTAGTTGACCAGGTGGGTCAGGGGGACGGTGATGATCAGGTAGAAGACTCCCGCCATCACCAGGGGCGAGAGGTTCCCTGTCAGTACCGCTGCGTCCTGGCCGACGCGGAAGAGTTCACGTTCGGAGACCAGGAGGCCCAGGAAGTAGACCAGGGAGGAGTCCTTCACGATCGCGATGAACTGGTTCACCAGGGCTGGAAGGACCCGTCGCACTCCCTGCGGGATGACGACCAGCGCCATGGCCTTGCCGTACCCCATGCCGAGGGCACGGCAGGCTTCCAGCTGCCCCTTCTCCACGCTTTGAATGCCGGCGCGGAAGATCTCGCCGATGTAGGCGCTGGCGATGAGGCTGAGAGCGATGATGCCCAGCGGATACGGCGAGGGCCCGAAGATCTCCTGGCTCATCCTGGCAAAGCCCTGACCGATGAGCAGGATCGTCAGGATGGCGGGTAGCCCCCGGAACAGGTCCGTGTAGATCCGGGCAGGGATCCGGAGCCAGCGCGATGTCGATATGCCCATCACGGCGACCACCATTCCCAGCACCACCCCGATGACCGTCGCTGCAGCGGAGATGATCAGCGTGTTGACCAGGCCGACGCCCAGCAGTTGGGGCAGGACGGCGAGCATCGCGTCGACGTCGAGAAATGTCTTGGTCAGATTGTCCAGGAAGTCCATGTCTAGCTCTCAGTGTCTGTAGCCGGGGTGCGGGCCGCTCTGCGGCCCCCTTGGAGGGTGTTCCCGAGTGGGTTCTCGGGTGGACGAGACCCGAGCTAGTTGCTCGGGGTCGGTTCGGGAGTCGGCTCGGACGTGCGTTCGGCGGACGGCAGGTACTGCTCGGGCATCGGCGAGCCGGGGAACCACTTCTCGTAGAGCTCCTTCCATGTACCGTCCTCCATCGCCTCGGCCAGACCCTCGTCGAGCGCAGTCTTCAACTCGTCGTTGCCCTTGGCGAGAGCGAACCCTGCCGGAGCATCGAACGACGGGATGTCCGCAGCCGAGACCAGGCCGAATTTCTCCGTGTAGTCCTTGGCCGCTTCGTAATCGAGGAAGTGGGCATCGACGGACCCGCCGTTGACGGCGGCAATGGCCGAGTTGTTGTCCGGGAAGCGGACGAGGTCGGTGTCGGTGAAGTTCTTCACCGCGTACGCCTCCTGCAAGGTCCCCTGCACGACGCCCAGCCGGTGACCGTCGAGGCTTTCGGCGTCCTTCACGCCTGAGTCCTTCGTGGTGATGACGGTGAGGTAGCCGGCGAGGTAGCCCTCCGAGAATTCCACGGTCTGCTTGCGCTCCTCCGTGATGCCGATGGCTGCGACACCGACGTCGAACTGCCCGTTCGCGACGGCCGACAGCAGGCCGGAGAAATCCTGCCCGGTGAAGACGACGTCGTCCACGCCGATGCGCCCTGCTACGTCCTGGAACAGTTCGACGTCGAAACCGGTGAAGTTCCCGCTCTCATCCGTGAACGTGTAGGGCTTGGCATCACCCAGGCTCGCCACACGGATGGTGCCTGGTTCGATCAGGCCATAGGGGTTCTCCTCCGGGGATGCCGAAGGGGAGGACCCGCATCCCGTGAGGACCAGCAGTGCGGCCAGGGTGGTGGCCGCGGCGGTGGCCATGGGGCGGAAGCGGAAGACTTTGTTCACTGGTTCGTCCAATCGATGATGGCACTTCGGTGCCGGACAGCCGGGAAGTTGCTGGAAGAAGGAAGGCCAACCCCTCGTTGAGTCCGGTCTCAATCCGTTAGAGTGAGACCGGACTCACATTTGGGTTGCTGAGGAATCTACACACTGATCCGTTGAGGGTCAACCTTTCCGGAAAGGTCACGATGAGTACTTCTTCCTCTCGCCGCAAGGATGCGACGGTCGCAGATGTCGCACGGGAAGCGAAGGTGTCGAAGGCGCAGGCCGCTCGGGCACTGGGTGCCTACGGTGCTGTCAGTGATGAGGTCCGCTCCCGGGTACTGGCGGCCGCTGCGGCGCTGGAGTACCGTCCGAACGAAGTAGCGCGGAGCATGAATACCGGCAGGTCCAAGACGCTCGGCGTCGTGGTGGGAGACATCGAGAATCCCTTCTTCAGCCTCGCCATGCGGGGCATCTCGGATGCCGCCAAAGCAGAGGGTTTCGACGTGATCCTCATCAATACGGGGGAGGATGTCACCGCAGAAGCGGAAGCCGTGCGCGTCCTGCTGGACAAGCGCGTCGACGGCATGATTGTGGCGCCTGCTTCGCAACTGTCGGTGGACCACCTGCGGGATGTCGTCGAATCGGGCCGTCCGCTCGTGCTGCTCGACCGCCAGATCCCCGCCCTGGGAGTGAGTGCCGCCATGGCGAAGATGGACGGGACGGCGTTCGAAGCGGTGAGTCACCTGATCGAGGTCGGACATACCCGCATCGGGTACATCTCGTCGCTCGACGTCGGGAGCTGGTCGCCCGGCGAGGAGCTGGACCTGGGCACCAACCCTGTGTCCGAACGTCTGGCCGGCATGCGCAGGGCGTTCCGTGCTGCCGGCATCCCGACATCCGAGGATCTGATCCGCCTGAGTGCGGGTAAGCCGAAACCCATCCGCGAGATCGTCGAGGAACTGCTGCAATGCGCGTCGCCGGCCACGGCGATCATCGCGTCCGACAGCCTGATCGCCCTGGATGTACTTCGCACCATCCAGGACCTCGATATGAGGATCCCCGATGACGTGTCGTTCATGATGTACGACGACATGCCGTGGGCGCAGCTCATGAAACCGCCCATCACGGTGGTCGCCCAACCCGTCTACGATATCGGGGCAGCGACGGCAACTGCGCTGCTCGATCAGATCCTGGGGCGTCCGCTGCAGCCTGGGAATCTGCTGTTCGAATCGGAGCTACTGCTCCGCGGATCGGTGGGGGCCCCGGACCGCCGGCCGAGAGTCTCCGTGTAGATGTGGGGGCATGGCGAGCATCGATAGCTTCATGTGCACCGGCACTCGCTCACGCGCCGGTCGATAGTCATGCCCCGGCCGATGATGCCGGATCGAGGGCTCCCGCGGGCTCGTCCAATGCGACCCGTGAGGTCGCCGAGTCGACTTCTCCGGCCTATCCAGATGCAGCGTTCCGTACTTAGATGGAGGGAAAGCGCTATCCAGGAGGCCCGCTGCATGGAGCACACAGCTCACGTGGTTCCCGACCCATCCCGAACCGATCAGAAGGGACCTCGACAGCGGGTCGTTCTTCTCGTCCTCGCCCTTGTGATGCTCCAGGTGATCTGGCCGCTGACCATGGACCTGTACCTGCCGTCCCTTCCTACGATCCGCCGCGATTTCGGCTCCCCCGAGTCCGGCGTCCAGCTCACTCTCACGGCGGCCTTCATCGGTATGGGGATCGGTCAGTTGGCGTCAGGACCGGTGTCCGACGCTGTCGGACGGGCCCGTCCGCTCTCGGTGATGATCGTCGTCTACTGCCTCGCGACAGCCTCGTGCGCCCTCGCCCCTGACCTCGGGTGGTTGATCGTGAGCCGGGCGTTCCAGGGCATGGGCTCGGCGGCGTGTGCGGTCATCGCCCTTGCGATCGTCCGGGACCTGTATGCCGGCAAGCAGTTGCTGGTGTTCCTGGCACGGTTGGCCATTGCCTCGGGAGTGTTCGTGGTGATCTCACCCGCCCTTGGCGCGCAGCTGTTGCAGGTCGTGGGATGGAGAGGGCTCTTCTGGATCCTGCTCCTCTATGGTCTGGTGCTGCTCTGTATCGCAGGGGTGATCCTGCTGCGCAATGAGACCCACACTGCCGACCGCCGCCTGCTCCGGAAGGGTGTGCGCGTGCGTGACGACTACCGCAGTCTTCTGGGCGACCGTCAGTTCCGCGACCTCGCGCTGGCCGGAGGATTCCTGTTCGCGGCGATGATGTCGTACATGGCGGGCAGTGCTTTCCTGCTGCAGGAAGTGTTCGGGCTGACCCCTACGGGTTACGCACTGCTGTTCGGGGCCCAGGGTGCGCTGATGGTGCTCGGGGCGCAGGCCGGAGGCTTCATTGCCCGGCGCTCCTCGTCCGTGCTCGTGATCCGCATCGGGGCGGTCGCCCTGGTGGCGGCCATGGTGATCCTGCTGCTGAGCGTCGGCGTGGCCCCGGAGTTCGGCCTGTGGGGCCTGACCGCGCCGATCATGGCGTTCACGACCGCCTTCGGACTGGTGTCCCCGGCACTTCAGGCCACGGCCCTGGAGCACCACGGCCTGCGTGCCGGCACCGCAGCGTCCCTCCTCGGAGCATCCAACATGGCCGGATCGGCCGTCATTGCTCCTGTCTCCGGCATGTTCGGGCTGTCTTCCCCTGTGCCGACCGCCGTCGTCATGCTGTGCTGCGCCTCCATCGGCGGCCTCCTCCTCATCTCCGGCGTCAGGAGATCCGGTCGGAAAGGTCTGTGAGGACGGCCCGATCGGTCCGGTGAAGCCCCGGGTTCAGCGGTCCGCGGCATTCCGTACCCGAGGTCAGCCGACGAGTTGTGCGAGCTGCAGCAGATTGCCCACGGTGTCGTCGAGTACGGCCACGATGACAGGCCCCATGTCGGTAGGAGGCTGTGTGAAGGTGACGCCCAGGGCGGTCAGCCTCTCGTACTCGGCCTGCACGTCGGCAACCCCGAGGACGCAGAACGGTATGCCATCGGAGGCGAGTGCATCGGTGAAGGGTGCGACGGCAGGGTGCCCCTTCGGCTCGAGGGAGATCTGGGTGCCCCGGGGGCGTTCAGGGTCGATCACGGTGAGCCATCGGTGCTCGCCCATAGGTATGTCCGCGGACACCGCGAAGCCCAGGTGGTGCGTGTAGAAATCCACGGCTCGCTGCTGGTCGTCGACGAAGATGCTGACTGCTTCAAGTTTCATGACTCTGCCTTTCCGGTGGCCATCGGTCGAGGATCTCGGCCAAGGGCGATGTGTCGATGGTGTGGAACCGGTAGCGTCCGCTCCGCTCCGAGTGCACAAGACCGGCTGACTCCAGGACGTCGAGATGCTGCGCCACTGCCTGGCGTGTCGGAGTCAGGTCGTGATTCGTCGCGAGCTTCGAACACAGCTCGAACAGGGTCTGCTGCTTCCGACCCAGGAGTTCATCCAGCAGCGCCCGCCGCGTCTCGTCGGCCAACGCCCGATAGATGTCCGTCACACCGACAGGATAGGTAAGTGAACGCTTACCTGTAAAGTGTCGCCAGCGGGTGAGGTGGTGCGGGCGGGGTCGGATCGCCCCGCCGTGCATGAGTCGATGCGGGGATGTCCTACGAGGGGTGTCACGGGCTGAAGGGCCGCCGACGTCGCAGGAGGACGACGCCGTCGTCGAGGGTCGCGGCCTCGCCGTCGGGTCCTGTCGTCGTGCGGCTCCGGGTCTCGGAGATGCGGACCTCCCAGAGGTCCCGGTCGAGTCCGAGCTCCGCGATCTCCTCGTCCGGTGTGAGGAAGGTGTGCTTCCTGTGTGTCTCGGGAGGCGCCCATGGAGGTGCTGCTGCGTGGGTCACGATGAGTAGGTGGCCATCGGTGACTATGCGGGATGCGGCAGCGCGAAGAATGGACGTCCTGGTCAGGGCGACCGGGGAGTGGAAGAAGGATGCGGAGACGAGGTCGTACCCGTCGCCGTCGTCCTCACCGTCCGACCAGGATTCCAGGTCGACAGCGTCGAACCGCACCGTTCCCGGCAGGGGGCCGGCGGCGGCTGCCGTCCTCGCCCGAGTGATGGCGGTGGGCGAGATGTCCACGCCCGTCACGTTCCAGCCCTGCTGCGCCAGCCAGATCGCATCACCGCCTTCACCGCAACCGAGATCCACAGCTCGCCCCGGTTGCAGGCCGCGGACGACGTCGGCTGTCGTCGCGTTGACCCGTCCGGACCAGACGGTGCCGGTTTCCTGGTACCGGGTCTCCCAGAACACGGAAGGCGCCGCCGGATGCGTTGCGGCATGCTCGCTCATCGGGCGTCCACGCTTTCCTTCTCGCGAGGTCGCGCACCGACAACCACCCCGTCGGCCACATCGGCCGGCTTGTTCTGATTCATGAGGACCTCCTGGATCAAGGTTCTCGGATGATTGCACCTGCGGGCAAACAACTTTGACGTTCTGGCAAAAATCCCGATGGCGACCGGCTGCCGTCCGTCCTGCCCGCTCAGGCGCCCGTTCGCCTTATTCGGCGTCGTAGGTGTTGGCGATATACACGTCACACGAGGCGGTGTGGGCGACGCTGTTGGCGACGCTGCCGAGTACCCGGCCGATGCCACGCATGCGGCGATTCCCGACCACGATCATGCGAGCTTCCACGCGGGCCGCTTCGCTCACCAGCGATTCCGCCGGCTTGCCGCGGACAACGGTGTGGGTGACCTCGAGGTCATGACTCTGGAGGCTCTTGATGACGCCCTCGACCGCCCTCTCAGCGGCGTTGGCCGCCGAGATGATGAATTCCTCCGATCCGCTGCGCCTCACCTCCACATGATCGCTATCGAAAGCCGAGACGACGAGCAGTGGGGCACCGAGCGCGAGAGCGAGATCCCTGGCTACTTCTGCGGCCTTCTGCGCGGTTGCGCTGCCGTCGACTCCGACGACGATGGGGTTCGGCATTCCTGTTCCTTTGTGAGGTTCCTGCTGTCCCGACCAACGGGGCACGTCTGATATCTTCCCTGACGCCACGCCGCATCGCCAGCGCGTGCGCGACGGGTACTACCGTAGGGAAACGCCAGAACACTCGACCTGGCCTGATGGATCCGCGGGGTGATCATCGTGCCCGACGCTCGACGGCGCGGTCGGGCTAGGGTTGCTGTCATGGATCAGGCAACCGCGGCACTGCGCGCTTTGACAGCCGGTGGGAGTACCGGGATCGTCATGGATTTCGACGGCGTCCTCGCTCCGATCACTGATGATCCTGCCCTGAGCGCACTACTGCCGGGCACCGATGAGATCCTCGCGAGCCTCGCGCGCAAAGTGTCCGTCGTCGCCCTCCTGTCCGGCCGGCCGGTGGCCTTCCTTGCACGGCAGGCCACCATACCGGCCGTGCAACTCCACGGCTCGTACGGTCTGGAGCGCCTCACACCTGACGGAATCGAGGTCAGCCCGGAGGCGCAGCAGTGGCTACCCGCCGTCGAGGAGGTCGCGGCGATGCTGCACCAGGAACTGGATGGCGTGGACGGCATCCATATCGAGGACAAGTCCCTCGCCGTGGCCGTGCACTGGCGACGTGCTCCGGACCGGGACCGCGCCGTGGAGCTGATTGCACCGATCATCCGAACAGCGATGGAGACGCACGGTCTACGGCGTGAGCCGGGCAAGTTCGTCGAGGAACTCCGCATGCCGCTCGATCAGGACAAAGGCACCGCCCTGCGCAGGATCATCGGCGCCAGCGGTCTCGAATCGGTGGCTTATGCCGGCGACGATCGCGGAGACGTGCCGGCCTTCGAAGCAGTGATCGCTGCCGGCGGTCATGCGCTGGTCGTCGAGGGCGCGGACATCGCTCCGGAGGTGCGCTGGATCCCCGGTGCGCACTTCGGGGGACCTGAGGAGTTCCGGTCCTGGCTGCAGGAACTCGACGGCGCACTGCCCTAGGCGAACACCAGCCCCGAGGGCGTCGTGCCGCCAGTCCCCCCTGCTGCCGGGCGAAGATACCCGGCAGGGCCACCCCGACCCGGTCGCCGAGCCACCCTGGACGCCACGACAGCGTGAGGGGCGCCGGAATGCCTCAGATCGTCCCGCTCGGGCAGGTGTAGCTGCGACACGTGCCTTCGACGGTCCCCGGGTGGCTTACCGGGCAGCCCAGGGGTCGGGTACAGGTGTCGTGGGAAGGAACAGGTCGTTCCGTCCGAGGAAGGTCAGGCCGGTCGTGGCTGTCCTCAGCCTGTCCCCGACGTGGACAAGGGCCAGTGTAAGAGCCTGGATGGCGTCGATCCCAAGGGCTCTGCCGTCGATCGCGTCATCGTCGAGGCCAGTGATCCTGTAGGCGCAGAACCAGTCGAAGGGTGGGTCCGGCATTCTTGCAGGTGAACAGAGCTCGACGATGACGTCCTTCCCGGTGGAGCTCTGCATTGTTCTGCTTCCGATGATCGCTGCGGGATCGAACGCGTAGTCGGGTGTCATCGAGGTCCTTTCGGAACGGAGGATCGTCGGGTGATTCGGGGGTTCTCAGAGTCCGCCCACCGCTTCTTGCCAACGGGGTGGGGTTCACGCCGGTTCCAATGCATCAGTGTGAAGACCTGATAGTGCGCACACCCCTGCGGCTGCGTCAGCGGCCGCTCCTCGCTCACGGTCGGTTCTCGGTGTGCGCGTCCACGTCGATGAAGCCGTTCCTGATGCCCCACAGCACGGCCTGCAGGCGGTCACGCGATGCCGTCTTCTGCAGCAGCCCCGCAAGGTGGTACTTGATGGTCGTCTGCTCCACGAAGAGTCGGGTCGCCATCTCCGCATTGGACAGGCCCTGTGCCAGCAGGTGGAGGACCTCGAGCTCACGGGTGGTCAGCGGCGTCGCGAGCTGGACGGACCGGGGCTGCGGTGATGCCGGAGAGGGTGCCGGGCGTCGCCGGCCGAACTCCTGCAGGATCCGGCGCGTCAGGCGCTGGTCGAGCGTCCCACCGCCCCGGGCGACGGATCGCACTGCGTCGAGCAGCGTGTCCTCGTCCGCCCCTTTGAGCAGGAACCCGGCAGCGCCGGCTTCGAGGGCGGCGAAGATGTCTTCGTCGATGTCGAACGTCGTCAGGATCAGCACGTCGCCGTGCAGCGAATCATCGGTCGTGATGGCGGCCGTCGCCGTGATGCCGTCCATGACGGGCATGCGGATGTCCATGCACACGACATCCGGCCGGAGCTCCCTGGTCAGACGGACGGCCTCCTCGCCGTTCGCGGCTTCACCGACCACCGTGATGTCCTCCGCCGAGCCGAGCAGGACGGAGAGCCCGGTGCGGACGATGAGCTGGTCGTCCGCGACGATCACGCGGATCATGGTCGCTGTCCGCCGGCAGGGCGAGGGATGCGGAGCCGGTTGCGCCACCCGCCGCCCGCCGTGGGACCCGTCACGAGATCGGCTCCGATCAGTTCGGCACGCTCGTTCATCCCGACGAGTCCGTACCCCCGACCACCCGGTGTCCCCTCCGCCGCCCGTGCCGGGGATCCGGCGCCCGGCGCGTTCTCCACGGTGACCACCATCTCCTCCGTCCGGTACTCGAGCGAGACGGTGCAACTGGCGTCCGGCGCATGGCGGGCGGCGTTCGTCAGGGACTCCTGCACGGTCCGGTAGACGGACGCTTCTGCCACGGGCCCGAGGCGGAACTCTTCGCCCGTGACGGTGAAGGCGACGTTCTGGCCCCGCCCGGCGGCTGCGTGGATGAGCGCCGGCAGGTGGGCCAGCCCGGGGATACCGATGGTGGTACGTCCGTCGTCGATTCTCGGGCCGTCGTCAGGGCGTAGCAGCCCCACGGTTCCGCGGAGGTCGACCATCGTCGCACGGGCCTCCTGTTCCAGCTCGCGGAGCATCGAGCGGCTCCGTTCCGGGTCCGACGCCATCAGCGCGCCGGCTGCCTGCGCACTGACGATGATGCCGGACAGATGGTGACCTGCGATGTCGTGGAGTTCGCGAGCGAGTGCCGTGCGCTCTGCGCGGCGGTCCTGCTGTAGGAGGTGGATCCGCTCACGTTCGATGAAGTCCTGGCGCTCGCGGGCTGCCTCCCGGAGCTGCGCCCGGCCGCGGCTGAACTCGGCGATCAGGGCGGGAACCAGGTACTCGAAGACGAGCCGCGCAGCGATCAGGCCGAAGACCATCGGAAGAGGCAGGAGGCCGGAGTGGAGGGCGGCGACCAACCCCACCAGGCTGCTGAGGACGGCCATCGCGGAGAGCACCCGGAGGGCAGCGGGCCGCTCGGACCGGCGGACGAGGTGGAAGGCGGCAAGCATCACTGCCAGGCTCCCGATACCCAGTTCGGCGGCGCTGGAGGCGAGCAGCCCGCAGTGCAGCAGCACGACGGCGGCGAAGACCCGTACGGGTGAGGTCCAGCGGAAGAGCAGGGCGGCTGCCTGTCCGGCGACGAGCACGGCTTGCAGGGTGGTGAGGAGCAGATCCTGGGCCGGTTCCAGGATCCCGCCGACACCGGCTCCGAGATAGGTGACTGCCGCAAGAAGGACCGCCAACGGAACTGCTCCGGTCCGCCGCGGAGCACCGTGTCCGCCCTCCCTGATAGTTCGCACGGATCGAGTCAACCACGGACGCACCGGCGCGGGATGCGCGCCGGTGCGTCCGTGGTGGTGTCGGGTTATGACCCCGCCTGCAGGATCACGTCGAGGGCCTCGACGACGATCCTGTACAGGCTCATGAGTTCGACCTCGTCGGAGGGGTCGACGATGGCCCAGGGAAGGGCGGCCACTGCGATCGTGACGGCGGTTCCGTCAGGTCCGACGGCGTTGCGGGTCTGGGTGCCGGGGATGTCTCCGCCGTGTCCCCAGGCCGTGCCGCCACCGCTGAGCGGATAGCTCTGCAGACCGAGTCCGTAGGTTGCTTCGGGCCACAGCTCGTCCCCGGCCGGCACGGTCGTCCGCATCTCCGCAAGGCTCGCGTCGCTCAGGAGGGTGCCGTCGAGAAGCGCCTTCATGAAGGTGTTGAGCTCGCTCGGAGTGGAGACCATGGCGCCGGCGGCCCAGGCGAAGGACGGATCCATGGTGGTGATGTCCTTCAGTTCGCCGGCGTCGTCGAGGTGGTAACCGAGGGGATGCACGCCGCGCAGTTCCTGCTCGCCCGGGACCGGCAGGTACGTGTTCACGAGCTGCAGCGGGCCGACGATGCGCCGCTCGATCTCCTCGTACAGCGGTCGCTCGGTGAGGCGCTCGATGACCAGTCCGAGGACCAGATAGTTGGTATTGCTGTATTCCCACGTCGCACCGGGCACGAAGACCGCAGGCTTCTCCAGCGCGATGTCGAGCATGTCCCTCGGTGAGATGAACGTGTGCTGGGCGCCGAAGGCATCCGCGGCGACCCGGTCGGCATACTCGGGTAGGCCGCTGGTATGCTGCAGCAGCTGCCGGACGGTGATGGCTCCGCCGTCGATCCCCTCGCCCGTGACCAGTCCGGGGAGGTAGGTCCCGACGGGTTCGTCGAGCGTGACGGCGCCTTCCTCGACGAGCTGGAGGACGACGGTGCTGACGAACATCTTCGTGTTGCTGGCGATGCGGACCTGCCCGTCGACGGGAGCGGGCTCGCCGGTGGCGAGGTTCCCGGTACCCGCTGCGAGGGTGATGGTGTTCCCGTCGGGACCGGTGACGGCAGCCGAGGCGGACGGATACCCGGCGTCGACGAGCTTCTGCAACTGCTCCTGGACGACGCCGACGTCAGGACCAGCCTGCCGTTCGGGGGCGGTGGCGCCGGCCGGTGCTGCTGCGGCAGCATGTGTGGGCTCGAGCGTGCCGGGTTGGAGCAGGGCGATACCGGTGCCTGCAGTGAGCGCCGCGGCGAGGGTGACGGCGGTCCAGCGGGACGTGAGGGAGCGCCTGATGGGGTGTGCGGGCGATGCAGGCATGATGGATCCTGACTTTTGAGGGTCGATGGAGGGGGCGTAACCGGGTCCGGAATCAGAGGTCGCGGCGATGCAGCGTGATCGCTGCAGCTGCAAGCACGGTTGCGGTCAGGGCGGCGAGGGCCGCGAGGGCGATGCCGGGCGCCAGGGCACCGCTGGATCCGACGGCTGCCTGGGACAGGGAGACCGGCAGGAACTGCGCCCAGGTGGGCAGGGTCCCGGCGGCGAGTTGCACGATCGACAGCAGCACGGGCTCGAGCACCAGGGCGCCGAGCATGACGAGCACCGCGGCGAGCTGGTTGCGCAGGATCAGGCCGACGGCCAGTCCGATGAGGCTGAGCAGCATGATGGCGAGTACCCCGCGGCCGAGGAGGCCGAGGACCTGCACCGGGGGAGCGTTCAGGGCTGCGCTCCGGGTGAGGAGGGTGGCCAGGAGGGTCAGGAAGGCCGTGGCCGCCAGGAGCACTCCTGCCACTGCGCCGGCTGCAGCCGCCGCGCCGGACTTGGCCAGGACGATGCGGGACCTCCGGGGCTCGGCGAGGGCAGCGCCGGTGAGGCCGCCGTATCGGAAGTCACCGGTGCCGGCCAGGACACCGAGCAGGACGACGGCGACGATCACGACGCCGATCGACCCTGTGCTCATCGATGCCCCGAACAGGTTCAGGGCGGCCAGCTGGTTCTCGGGGAGGGTCAGGTCGATGATCGGTAGTCCGGCACTGACGTCGGCCCCGGCAGCGCCGTCCTCACGAAGTGCGGGCAGCAGGAGGGTGAAGGCGAGTTGCGTCGCGATCAGCCCGAGGGCGGCGATGAGGATGGCGGCCTTGGTCGAGGTGGTCGTGGTCAGTTTGAGGATCTCAGCGCGCAGCATGGGGAGCCCTTTCGTCCGTGCCGGTCAGGGAGAGGTAGTAGTGCTCGAGGTCGCCCCGGGAACTGGCGAGGGCCTCGTCGAGCGAGGTGGCGGTGCGGACACGGCCATCGGCGATGATCACGATGTCGTCGGCGATCTGGGCGACGTCGGAGAGCATGTGCGAGGACAGCAGCACACTGCCGCCGTTGTCCGCGAAGGACCGCAGGTACTGTTTCAGCCAGTGGATGCCGGTCGGGTCGAGGCCGTTGGCGGGCTCGTCGAGCACGAGGAGCTGCGGTCCGCCCAGAAGGGCTGTCGCGACTGCCACCCGCTGACGCATGCCCAGCGAGTAGTCGCGGATCCTGCGTCCGGCGTCGTCCGTCATACCGACGGTCTCGAGCACCTCCTCGACGCGCGACGTCGGCAGGTAGCCCTGGGCGGCGGCGATGCGCAGGTGTTCGCGGCCGGTGCGCCCGGGGTGCAGGCCGCCGGCGTCCAGCACGGCACCGACGCGCCGGATGGGGTCGGAGAGCTCGCGGAAGGGTTTGCCGAAGACGAGCGCTTCTCCCGAGTCGGCTGCTGTGAGACCCAGGAGCATGCGGATGCTGGTCGTCTTGCCGGCTCCGTTGGGGCCCAGGAGACCCACGATCCGGCCGGGGCCGACGGTGAAGGTGATGTCCTCGACCCGGGGGACCCCATGGAACGCCTTGCGCAGATGCCGGATGGTGACGGGTGCGGGAGTGTGGTTGTCCATGCCTCAACCCTGCCCGCGGCCCATCCCCCGCGCCCCGGCCTCAGGGACAGTTCCCACTGGCCGCGAGAACAGTCTGCGTGTCGGGCCACGGGACCCCGTAGTCCGTGGATCCCGTGGATCCCGTGGAACCCGTGGCTGCTGTGCCTGCAGCTGTGGCGGCCCCTATGTGCCGCTCGGCAGCCCCGGCTCCTGGTCGTTCGGGCCGAGGGAACGTGGGGTGGGTGGGGATCGCGTGGTGCTGTCCCCGGGTGCAGATGTGGTGAGGATTCCGAGGAGCTCCATCGCCTGTCGCGAGGGTGTGCCCGGGGCCGTGGTGTAGACGAACAGGTGCTGGCCCGGGTCTCCCGGCATCGTGAAGGTCTCGTCGTCGAGCGTGATGTCGCCGATGACGGGATGGCGCAGGTGTTTCGCCGTGCGTCCGCGGGTGAACTCGCGGAGTTCGGCATCCGGGTGGACCTCATCGAACCCGGTTACCTGCAGACCGATTTCCTCGCCAGCAACTCCCTGGCCCTGCCTGCCCGGACCGTTGACGGGTACACGGCCATTCGTGGGATGACCAGCGCGCACCAGTCCATGCCCTGCATTCAGCTGGGCGATCCGGTCAAGGCTGCCTCCGCGATCATCACGGTTGCGACCTCGCCCGAGGCGCCCTAGCACCAGCTGCTCGGCTCGGATTCCCTCTCATTCGCGGCCTCCGCCGTCGACGCGCTGGCCGCGGACTTCGAAGCGGGCCGTGACATCGCCCTCAGCACGGACATCGTCCGAGTCTGATCGACGTGACCACCACTCGGCCCGGGGCGGCTGTCACACGCTGTGCCGGTTCCGGCGCAGTCTCTCCATGGATCCATCAGGAGGGTCAGGGAACGGAGACGTGATCGAAGGATCCGCGGTGCGCGGCGGCGGGGTGGCGATGGGGCAGCTGCGGACCTTCCCCGAACAGTTTCTCCCGCAGCGTCCCGGGCCGGTACTCGCTCTGGGCCAGACCGCGCCGACGCAGTTCCGGGAGGACTCCCTCGATGAAGTCCTGGTAGGAGCCGGGGATGATCTGGTTGATGATGTTGATCCCGTCGATCCCGGCTTCCTGCCAGGTCTCGAGCTGGTCGACGATCTGTTCGGGCGTGCCGGCGATCTGCTGGTTGTAGGCGCGGTACCTGGCCACGTCGGCGATGGTCGGATTGCCGCCCGGTACCGAGGCGAACAATGCTTCGAGGACTCCGCGGGCGCCGTCGGTGCGCACGTCGCCGAGGGTGGTGTCCAGGGGAAGCCCTCCGAGGTCGACGCCGATGCCGCCGCCGATGTGCGCGACGATCATGTCGAGATCCAGGTACTCGTCGTAGTCGGCCTGCTTGGCCTTCACTTCGGCTTCGGTGGATCCCACGACGAAGGACAGGCCCGCGAAGAACTTGATGTCGTCGTCGCGCCGGCCCACGTGGCGGGCGAGCGCGCGGACCGACGTCGTCGTCTTCCGCGCGTAGTCGACGTTCGGCGCGAAGAGGAAGGCCGCTTCGGCGTTCGCGGCGGCGAAGTGCTGCCCACGGCCCGACGAGCCGGCCTGGAAGAGCAGTGGCGTGCGCTGGGGTGACGGCGCCACGAGGTGCGGTCCCTCGACCGAGTAGCGGGCCCCCTCATGGTTGATCTTGTGGACCTTCGAAGCATCAGCATGACGTCCCGTGGTCTTGTCCTGCAGCAGCGCGCCGTCGTCCCACGATCCTTCCCACAGCTTGTAGCAGACCTCGAGGTATTCATCCGCCCAGTCGTAGCGGCTGTCGTGCTCGACGAGCCCATCGTTGCCGAAGTTCCGGAAGGAGTTCTCGAGCACGCTGGTGACGATGTTCCACGCGACGCGCCCCTGGCTGAGGTGATCGAGGGTGGAGAGCTGACGGGCGAACTGGAACGGGTGGGACTGCACGACGGAACTGGTCAGGGCCAGGCCGAGGTGTTCGGTGGTCGCGGCGAGGGCTGATTGCAGGACCAGGGGGTCGTTGGACGGGACCTGGAGCCCCCGGTCCACATGGGAGGCCCAGCCGCCGCCGTGGTTGCCGTACAGCCCGACGACGTCGGCGAGGAACAGTGCGTCGAAGCGGGCGTCCTCGAGGGTCCGGGCAAGGTCGGTCCAGAGCTTCAGGTCGTTGAAGCGGTGTTGCCGGGCCTCGGGGTGGCGCCACTGACCCCCGAGGATGTGGCTGGTGGTGTTCATGGCGAAGGCGCTCAGAAGGAGCCGGGGGCGTTCGGTGAAGACTGACATCAGGGGGTACCTCCGGTGGTGGGTGGCTGCGTGGTGGCTTCACCGATGCTGTTCAAGCCGGTGGGGATGGTTCCGTTGACGTAGTAGTCGCCCACGGAGCGTGCTTTGAACAGGGCAGGATTGTGCGTGGCGACGGTCCGTGCGTTCCGCCAGTGACGATCGAGTGCTCTGCCGGTGCTGACCGACGATGCCCCGGTCACGTCGAACAGTTCACTGGTTGCTGCGAGCACGAGCGGCGGGACCGCGACGTGCGCCTGCTGGACGGCGAGTTCCGCGCGGAGGAAGGCGTGCTCCGGTGAGAGCGCCAGCACGGGATCGACGGCGGCATCGAGGTCACGGGCAGCCGCGGTCACGATCGCCTCGGCGGCGAAGGACTTCGAAGCGAGGAGCCCCACGTGTTCCTGGATCTGCGGGTCGTCCCGGAAGAGACCACCGGATCCGGTGTTGAACGTGCGGGTGCGGGTGCGTACGAGGTCCCGGGCGTCGCGGAGGGCTGCGCGTCCGATACCCGCAAGGACGGCGAGCAGGAAAAGTTGGAAGAACGCCGGCTCGAGCGTGCTCGTGACCTTCCTCTGCAGGATGTCCCCGGCTTCCACCGGAACCCTGGCGAAGCGGGCCGTCCCGGTGCCGGTGAGTGGCTGCCCGAAGCCGTCCCAGTCGTCGACGATGGTGACGCGTGGGTCGTCGGCCTTCACGAGTGCGTACTGGCGTCCTTCGACGCCCTCGGTGCTCGCCATGACCACGACCCAGTCAGCGAAGATGCTGCCGGTGGTGTAGTACTTCTCGCCGGTGAGGAACCACCGCCCGTCCTCGTCGTGCAGTGTCGTCTGCGTCGTGCCGAGTGCGTTCCCTGCCCGCTCGGTGGCCGCGTTGCCGAAGATCTGGGCGTCGGCGACGCGCGGGAACCAGCGGTCCTGGAACTCCGGGGGCTGCAGTGCGGCGGTCTCCACGAACGAGAAGTGGGATCGGAGCAGGTGGGCTGTATTCGAGTCCGCCTCGGCCAGTTCGATCAGCAACCGGAACAGGTGCTCGTGGTTCACGGGGTCGCCACCGTAGCGGGCGGGCACGCGAAGGGTCGTGAAGCCGGCGTCCTTCAGCCATCCCACCTGCTCGAAAGGCAGGATGCGGTTCGCTTCCCGGTCCAGGGACCCCTCGGCGATGCGCTGGAAGACCGGCCGGAAGCGTGCGGCGAGCTCTGCGTACCGTGCCTCCCCCGACACCGGAGGTGCTCCCTGGCCGGGGAGGGTCGGGCTGTCGGGTGCGGTCCGGGGCGACGTGCTGGCAGTGGTGGTCACGGTGGGTGTCCTTACGGGGCTGACAGGGCGGAGAGACCGGGACGGGCGGTGTGGGCATGAGCGGCAGCGGTACGGGATCCGGAGCGCGCGCGTAGCCGGTGCCCGGGATTGGACGCGAGGAGAACCCGGGTGTAGTCGGACGAGGGATTGCCGAAGATCTGCGCTGTGGGGCCGGTCTCGACGAGGTGTCCCTGCCGCATGACGCCGACCGTCGTCGAGATCTGTTCGACGACGTGGAGGTCGTGCGAGATGAAGAGGTAGGTCAGCCCGAGGTCCTGTTGCAGGTCCGCCAGGAGGGCGAGGACCTGCGCCTGGGTCAGCACGTCGAGGGCGGAGAGCGCCTCGTCGAGCACCAGTGTCCGGGCGCCCAGGGCCAGGGCCCGCGCGATCGCCACCCGTTGGCGTTGGCCACCTGACAGCTCGAGGGGACGCTTCCCCGCGAGGGCCACCGGGAGATCGACCTGCTCGAGGAGTTCCGCCACCCGCGCCGATCGCTCGGCGCCGGTGCCCACCCGGTAGTTGAGGAGGGGCTCGCCGATGATATCGCTGACGGCCAGGCGGGGATCGAGGGCCGAGTCAGGGTTCTGATACACCAGCTGGAGGCTCCGCCACAGCTCCCGCTTCCGGCTCCGGGAGGCGGTGGTGACGTCTTCCCCGTGAAGGAGGATCTGCCCGGCCGTGGGATCGAGCAGGCGCAGGATCATGCGTGCGGTGGTCGACTTACCGGACCCGGACTCACCGACGAGGGAGAAGGTAGTGCCCTGCGCGACGCCGAACGAGACATCGTCGACCGCCCGGTGATGCTCGCCCTTTCCGCGGAAGTCCTTGGTGAGGCCCCGGACCTCGATGGCGGGAACGGTCACGGGTTCCGCCGTCGATGCCGTCCGGGCCTCTGCCGGGCGGCGGTGGGGCGAGGCTTCCTCGAGCAGCCGCGCCGTGTACTCGTCGTCAGGGGCGGCGAGGATGTCGGCCACGGGGCGGTCCTCGACGATGCGACCTCGCTGCATGACGACGATGCGCGCGGCGTGATCCGTCGCGACGGCCAGGTCATGGGTCACGAACAGCACGGCCGTGCCGAACTCCCCCGCCAGACGTTCGAAGACCTCCAGGATCTTCGCCTGGACGGTGACGTCCAGGGCCGATGTCGGCTCGTCCGCGATCAGCAGGTCGGGCTGGAGGCTGAAGGCGATGGCGATGAGCACGCGTTGCTTGAGGCCGCCGGAGAGCTCATGCGGGTACTGCCTGAGCCGTTCCTCGGGACGATCGATGCCCACGAGCTCGAGCAGCCGGAGGACGTCGTCGCGCACGGCCTTGCGTGAGCGCCGCGCACCATCGGGGTGCAGGCGGAAGACCTCGGCCAGTTGCGAACCGATGGTCCTGACCGGGTCGAGGGACGCCCCCGGGTCCTGCGGCACCAGTCCGATCCGTCGGCCGCGGATCCCCTCCAGATCCTTCTCCCGGGCGCTGGTCAGGTCCGTGTCGCCGAGGGTGATCGACCCGGCTGTCCGCTCTGCCGCACGGGGGAGCAGCCCGATGATCGACTTCGCCAGGGTGGACTTGCCTGATCCTGATTCACCCACCAGGGCGACGATCTCACCGCGGCCGACAGCTAGGTCGATGCCGTCCACGGCAGTCGTGGTACTGCCGTGGTGGCGGTACTCGACCCGCAGGCCACGTACCTGCAGCAACGGATCGGCGGGGCGCTGGAAGGTCCGGGTCTGCGAGGCGTCGGGGTGGACGCGTGGCTCTGCGGTGTTCACGGTTCTCCTGGCCTAGATTCGGAAGGTCTTGAGCAGCCGGCGGCCCAGTGCGGCCAGCAGGATGACGGCGACGACGATGACGACGCCGGGCAACGACGTCAGCCACCAGGCACTGCCGAGGTACTGGCGTCCCTCCGCGATCAGCAGCCCCCACTCGGGGGTGGGGGGTGGAGCGCCGAAGCCGAGGAAACCCAGACCGGAGATGGCGAGGATGGCAGCGCCCAGGTCCACCGCGAGCAATGCCAGCACCGGGCCGGCCGCATTGGGCAGGATGTGACGGACGACGACGGACCGGTAGGTTCCGCCGTTGAGGAAGGAGGCTTCCACGAAGTCGAGGTTCCGGACCCGCAGCACTTCGGACCGCACGACCCGTGCGAAGGACGCGATGGATGCGATGCCGACGCCGATCCCCAGCGATACGGGTCCGGGGGCGAACGCGGTGACGATGACGAGGGAGATCAGGAACCCGGGGACGGCGAGCAGCACGTCGACCAGACGCATGGCCGTGGCATCCGCCGCCCGTCCCGCTGTTGCGGCTACTAGGCCGATGATCGTTCCCACGACGAGGCCGATGATCACGGCGAAGCCCGCGGTCAGGAGCGTCTGCCGCGTACCGAAGACCACCCTGGAGAACACGTCCCGGCCGAGGTGATCCGTCCCGAAGAGATGGGTGGCGTTCGGCGCCTGGAAGTTCTCGCTGGGCACGCCATCCAGGGGTGAGTACGCGGTGAACCATTCCGGGGCGACAGCCCACGCGACGATCACCGTCAGGGGAAGGGCCGTCAACCACAGGGCGGGGTTGCCGACAGGTCCATGGCGGCGCCGCGAGGGCCGGAGCGCCGGTACGGACGGCCCGGCTGCGCCGGTTGCGGGAGGGCTGCCGGCCGCGGTCGGTCCAGTATCCGGCACGATCAGCGGGAGGGAAGCGTCAGGGGGTGTCAAGGAGATACCTCGATCCGATCGTGGTCATCAGGCGGTCAGGGCCCGCGGGGCCCCTTGCCCGTTGCTCTTGAGGATGCGCGGGTCGAGCAGGGGATACAGCAGGTCGACCACCAGGTTGACGACGACGAAGACCGTCGCGGTCAGGAGCACCAGCCCCTGTACCAGGGGCACGTCCTGGGTCGTGACGGCCTGCAGGACCACCGAGCCCAGCCCTGAGCGCGCGAACACGGTCTCGGTGATGACGGAGCCCGCGAACAGCGTCCCCACCGTGATCCCGGTGATCGTCAGGGCCGGTCCTGCCGCGTTCTTCAGTGCGTGGCGGAAGAAGATCCAGGACCGTGAGGCGCCCTTCGCCCGGAGGACGTCGATGAAGGGCTGGTCATAGACGTGACTCACGCTCTTGAGCAGCACCTGTGCAAGGGGAGCCGAGACGATGATCGCCAGGACCAGGACGGGCACCGCGAGGGACAGGAAGGATCCATCCGGGAACAGTGACATCACGCCCCAGCGGATCGAGAGCAGTTCCAGCAGGACCAGCCCGAGCCAGAACACGGGGATCGCCGAGAACAGGGGAGGCAGGTTCACCAGCACGCGGCGGACGACACCCGAACGGGTGAGGGTCGCGGCAGCGACGAGAAGGACGGCGATCACCACGGCCGTGACGAACGCAGAGCCCGCCAGCGCCACGGTCGATCCGGCGACACCGCTGATCCGGTCCCGCACCGACTGGCCGGAGGCCAGCGAGTACCCGAAGTCCCCGGAGAACAGCCCTGCCAGCTGGTGCAGGTACTGGACCACCAGCGGTTGGTCGTAGCCGTACTGACTCTTCATGGTGTCGATCGCCGCCTGGTCGACCGCCGAGTCGACCGTCAGGAAGATCGTCACGGGGTCACTGGGCAGGAGCTGCACCGCCAGGAAGACGAGGGTGTAGGCGAGCCACACCACGAGGAGCGCCTGGCCGATCCGCTGGACGAGGTAGCGTGCCACAGCCCGCTATCCGCCTGTCTTCCACGCGCCCTGGAAGACAGGAGCCGTACCGGAGGTGAACTCCACATGGGTGTCGCTGTGGGCTCCGTACACCTGCACCTCGTCCCACAGCACCAGGGAGTAGGCCTTGTCCACGACCAGGGCCTGCTGTTCCCGGGCGAGCAGCTCATCGCGTTCGGGGCCCTGGGTGACAGCACGCTCTGCGGCGAAGATCGCGTTGAGGTCCGCGTCGCTCGTGTGCGTCATGGTGTTGTTGGCCGGCTCGAAGATCGGCCCGAGGCCGCCGTAGATGAACTGCCGGGTACCGAAGAACTCGACATTCGGATCGGGCATGGCCGTCGCCAGGAACGTATTGTCACCGGCACGGTTGTCGAGTTTGACCCCGATCTCCCGCCACTGCTGTTCGATGAGTTCGAAGGCCGGTTTGATGACCACGGAGTTGTTGGAACTCGTGACGGTGACCTCGAGCTTCACCCCGTCCTTCTCCCGGATGCCGTCCGCGCCGACGTCCCACCCTGCTTCGTCGAGGAGCGCCCGGGCTTCGTCGGGCTGGTATTCGAGCTCCTCGGACAGGTCGACGAAGCCCGGGGCCTGATGGTTCAGCACGGACGCTGCGAGTTCGTAGCTGTCGGACAGGACGGTGTCCTTGATGCTCTGCCGGTCGATGCCGATCTGCAACGCCTGACGGACGTTCTCGTCGGCGAGTTTGCCGCTGCCGATGCGGACAGCAGCCATGTTCACGGTGAGGTCGATCCCTTTAGCCGGAAGGACCTGGTTTCCGCTCGCAGCGAGGGCGTCCTCGTCGAGGGGCTGCAAGCCCCGTACCAGGTCGACCTGCCCCGACTGCACGGCGCCCGCTCGGTGAGCGACTTCGGGCAGGTACTTGACGACCACCTTGTCGAGGTAGGCATCCCCCTGGTTCCCGGCGGTCTCCGGAGCCCACGCGTAGTCCGTCCGTTTGGCGAGCACCACTTCCTCGTCAGGCTTCTCCGACTCGAAGGTGAACGGGCCGGAGCCGGAGATCCGGGAGATCGCCGACTGTCCTGCCGCATCCAGCTTCAGGGTCGCCGGTGAGACGAGACCGGCGGTGACCGACGACGTGGCCCGCAGGAAGTTCGCGTTGGGGGAGGACAGCGTGACCTTCACCTGGTCCTCGCCGATGACCTCCGCGGAGCTGTAGCCGGCGAAGTCGACGTTCGGCTGGACCTGCGCGGCTTCGATCCCCAGTCCCAGGGCATCGAGGTTCAACTTCACCGCCTCGGCGTTCAGGGGCGAACCGTCGCTGAAGGTCACCCCGGAGCGGATGGTGAAGGTGAACTCGGTCGCGTCGGCATTGGAGGAGAAGTCGGACGCGATCCAGGGGACGAGCTCACCCTGCTCGGGATCGAAGTAGGTCAACCGGTCCAGGACGCTGTTGAGGACATTGGACTTCTCGTAGAAGCGAGCCGCCTGGGTCTGCCAGTTGTTGATCGGCGTGACTTCGGCGTAGACGAGCGTCCCTCCTTCGACGGGTCCGCCGGTACCGGCATCCTGCGCCGCCGGAGTGCTCGAGGCGGAACTGCACGCAGTGAGCGCCAGCGCGGCGAGGCTCAGCATCGCCGTCACCCGCACAGGCCGGCGAGCCATGGCAGGGAATGTCCGTGCTGAATCAGTGCTGGAAACGGGGCGGGAAGTCATGCCGGTCCTCTCAGTCATGATGAGGGTTCCCTATCCGCGCACGCAGCAGGCTCAACCTCTCAGGGAGGTCGACACCAACGGGGGACAGGCTATCTCCATCGGTCCTGGCAGTAGCACCGGCCCCGACGGGGTGGTTGCTGCGGCTTCAACGAGCCAGGTCTCTCAACCGCTCTGGATGGTGGTTCTGTCCAGGGGAGCGAACCCAGCGGACAAGTAGATGAAACCCCAGAAGGGCCGACCGATCAAGACGGGCAGGTCTCGGGACGACATATTCACGCCAGGAACCAGTGGCTCCCGAAGGGGCTGGTACCGGAACGCCGCCCTCGAACTGCCGGGCGCCGGTGATGGCTGGCGGCACGTGGATCGCCTCGCACGGACCTGTGGTCCGTCACCGATCCGGGTCGAGCAGCCGTCCTGTCGTGACAGGACACTCTGGTGCCCTGTCACGACAGGACGGCTTCGAGCGCTGTTCCTCGGGTTCCACCCGACCGTGTGCGGACGACCGATGGAGTCGACGGCGCGAAGCGCCCGGTCAGGCTCGATGCCCGCCTGACCGAAGCGGCTCGCCTCGACCCCGACGCGGGCGTGTCATCGGGATCTCGGCCGCCGCGCGCTCAGTGGGTGTCGTCACAATTGATGGCTCAGGCGCTCTCTTCTCCCTTGTCGTCCACTTCTTCGACCCACGACGGCGGTTCGTCGCGGCCCTCCTCCTCGTCCTTCTCGGCAGCCTCCGGGGTCTCCTGCACGATGCCCTGCGCGTGGTGGGTAGGGGCGTAGATCGTGTAGAGGCGCAGCGGCTCGTCCCCGGTGTTCTCGACGTCGTGCCAGGTACCGGCGGGCACTTGGATGCTCCAGCCGTCCTCGATGTCCTGCTGGAACGAGAGGTCGTCCTTCGAGGGCCCCATCTTCACCCGGCCCTTTCCGGCGTCGATGCGCAGGAACTGGTCGGTGCCGTGATGCACCTCGAGGCCGATCGCTCCGCCGGGCTCGATCGACATGAGCGTCACCTGCAGGTGCTTGCCCGTCCAGGCGACGCGGCGGTAGGCGGTGTTGTCCGTCGCAGCACGCTCGATGTCGAAGGCGTTCGGATTCGGTCCGTTGTCGTTGATGTCCATGACCGCATTCTGTCCCATGTCCCGCCCGGGTTGCCAGAAAGGGGAAGAAACGTCGCGCGAGGACATCTCGTCAGGTGGTTCGCTGTGCCGTCGAAGGGCTGACGGCACACCATTCACCCGCAGGAGACAGCCCTATCGTGACAGCCCCTCATGCTGTCCGGCCGGGAGCAGCTGGGAGCAGCTGGGAGCGGCTAGGCATCGATCACCAGATCGGTCCGCGCGGTGGAGCAGCAGGGCAGGAATTTGCCTGCATCGATCTCCCGTGCCCGGATCCCGCCCTGGTGGTTCATCTGAACCTCCCCGGAGAACTTGACGACCTTGCAGGAGCCGCACATGCCTTCCTTGCAGTTCGCGCCGATCCTGATGCCCGCGCGTTGGGCCACCCCGAGGATATGTTCGTCGGGGCCGATGCGCACATTGAGGCCGGTACGCATGAAGGACAGGGTGAGACTCCCCGTTCCGACGGTGTCGAAGCTCGAGGCGTCGGGGGACCGGGCCTCTGATCCCACGCTCGGACTGCCGTTGAGGACCCCGGACGCGGACACGTCCGGAGCGACCGTCTCCAGCGACAGTCCGGTGGCCTCCAGGGTTCCCGCGACGTCGTAGCCGGGTTCGTAGAGACCGAACGCGGTGGGCTGGCTTTCGTAGTAGTCCTCGGCGGAATCAGCGATCTCCTCGGCGATCTCACCCGCTATATCCACGGCATGAGCAAGCTCCACCTGGTACTCAAGGAGCGTCTGGCGGTCGCCCGAGAAGAATTCCATGTGGATGGAGGTGTCATCGACGCCGACCTCCTGGAGGAGTTCGGCGGCGGTGTTCAGGTAGGCTTCGGGGCCGCAGGCGTAAACCTGGCGGCCGTTGGCATCGGGGGCCACCTCGTCGAGCATGGCTGCCGTCAGCCGTCCGGTGAGCCACTCCCATCCTTCGGGTTCTCGGCGGTCGCCCAGCGAGTAGAAGACCTTGATGCGAGAGTCCACGGAGGCGATGTAGGCCAGCTCCTGGTGGAACGCGAAGCCTCCGGCCGCCGCTCCGTGATAGAGCACCACGACGTCGGCCTGTCCGGGCAGGGAGTGGATGGTCCGCACCATCGACATGATGGGGGTGATGCCCGCGCCGGCGGCGAGCAGGAGGTACCGTGCCCGCCGGTCGGCGTCGGGCAGGTGGAATGCCCCGACCGGTCCGAGCATCTCGAGGACGGTGCCGGGTTTGACGTTCTCGTGCACCCACGGGGACACCAGTCCCATGGGGTCGCGCTTGACCGTGATGTCGAACGTCCATGGCTGTGTGGGTGAACTGGACAGCGAATAGCTGCGGTCCACCGCGTCCTGGTCCTCGCCGTTGACCGGAAAGGCGACATTCACGTACTGGCCCGGACGGAACGCCAGGGGCGCGCCGTCGGAGCGGCGGAACACGAAGGTCATCATGCCGCCCACCTCGGGTACGATCTCGACACATTCGGCCATGAACTCCTGCGGGTGCCATGGCCCCAACGCGCGGGCGGCACCGGCCGGCCCCTCGGTGCTGCTCATCACCCTGTTCCACGGCATCTCAAGACCGCGGATGCGCCGTGGTTCCTGGGTTGCCGTGACGGTGCCGAGTTCGATCATGCCATGTACTCCTGCACGCGTTGCACGTACCAGTTGATGAACGCCTCGACCTGGTACTCGCTCTTCATGTACGGGCCGGGCTCATAGGCGGGGCTGCCGGCGCCCTTCTGGCACAGCTCCACGAACGCCTTGTCCTGCAGATTGGTCTGCTTCCAGGTGTAGGTGAGTTTCTCCAGGTCGTAGTCGACGCCTTCCTCGGCATCATCGGCAACGAGCCAGGTGGTGCGCACAAGGGTCTGGTGTTCATTGATGGGGAAGACGGCGAAGGTGATGACATGGTCCCCGAGGAAATGGAACCAGCTGTTGGGCTGCAGGTGCATCGAGCAGCGACCAAGGCGGAAATCCCGCAAGTCGCCGAGCAGCTTCTTGGAGAGCCGGCGCCCATCGGGCGAGAACGATTCACCATCACCGTCCAGTGACTCACGGGAGATGCGGATTCCCGCTACGCGGGTGTCGAGCTCCTCGACGACGTCGAAGGGAAGGCCATAGCGGCGGCAACGATCCTCGAGCGAGGACTGCGCTTCCTTGTTGCGGTCCCATACCTCCTCGAGATGCCGCGGGATCAGGCCCTCCGTCAGGCCCCAGGTGGGGAAGAGGGAACAGGCGAGTTCTGGGTGTCCGTCGCAGTGGTAGCACTCACGGTTGTTCTCCATGACGAGCTTCCAGTTGCCCTCCTCGACGATGTTCTGCTGGTAGGCGATCTTCGTGTTCGCCAGATCATGCGGCGCGAGGTACGGTTCGAAGATCTTTCCGGTCTCGTCGAAATCCGTCGGCGGTTCGTCCGCGATGCAGACGAAGATGAGTCCGGCGACCACGCGGCTGTGGGCGCGCTTGAGGCCGAAGCAACCCTTGTCGAACGTCGCCTCTCCCGGCGCAGAGGCATGAATCAGATTGCCGTCAGGGGAGTAGGTCCAGGAGTGATAGCCGCAGACCAGGTTTCCCGTGGTCCCCGCGGCTTCGGTCAGGACGCGGGCACCACGGTGGCGGCACACGTTGTGCAGGACGTTCACGCCGCCGTCGTCGTTGCGCAGCACGATCAGCGAGTAGGGTCCGTAGTCGACCGTGACGTAATCGCCCGGCTCAGGGAGTTCGGCGATACTGGCAGCGAAGATCCAGTGCTCACCGAAGATGGCCTGCATATCGAGGGTGAAGATCGCCGGAGCGGTATAGAACGGAGCATCGAGGGAGTATCCCACGCGCCGGAAATCGAACAACTCGGTGATTTCCGCGAGCTGCTCGGCCGGCAATGAGGAGACGAGTCGTCCGCGTGGGTTGAGCGGCACGTTCACTGGAGCAGACATGGGTTCCTCCCAAGGGGACTGGGTAAGGGTGCGATTCGTCGGGACTTCACGTCGCCGGGTGCTGCGGGCGTTGCGTTAATGTCGTTGCCACGAGGGTAGGGACAATCGGCCTGTAACAAAAGCACAACATCTGGGACAGAACCGTGCACAGTAGGTGCATGATCGATCCACGACTCGTTACGCTTCGGGTCTTTGCCCGCTGCGGCACGGTGGGCGCGACCGCGGAACTCACGGGCTACTCCCCCTCCGCCGTTTCCGCGCAGTTGCGCGAGCTCCAGCGCGTGCTCGGGATGCAGCTACTCGTGAAGGACGGCCGGGGTGTGCGGCTGACCGCCACGGGTCGCTTTCTCGTGGCGGGCTCGGACACCCTGATTGCGGAATGGGAGAGACTGCGTGCCGCGGCCATGGAAGCCGGTGACCAGGTGCAGTCCAGTTTCGGCCTCGGCGGATTCTCCACGGCGGCCGCTCAGTTGCTCGCGCCGCTGGCCGCCACCTTGCGTTCGACACGCCCCCTGCTGAAGGTGCAGGTACTCGAGGCCGACCCGGCCCGCTGCTTCGACCTGCTGGTCGCCGAGCGGATCGACCTCGCGGTCATCGTCGCCATGCAGTCCGACACCTTCGGCGAGGACGATCCGCGTTTCGAACAGACCGTTCTGCTCGATGATCCCTTGGACGTGATCATTCCCTGCGAGCATCCGTTCGCATCGCGGGAAACAGTGACGCTCGAAGAGCTGGCGTCCGAACCCTGGATCACCGATGCCGCCGGATCCACCTACCATTCCCTGTTCACTGCGGCGTTCACGGCGGTCGGGGTGACACCGCGGATTGCCCACGAGGCCGTCGAATGGGAAACGCAGATCGCCTTCGTCGGTGCGGGGCTGGGCGTGGGCCTGCTGCCGCGCCTGGCGCCCCTGCGCAGTGCCGAGAACGTGGTTCGCCTGCGCATTACCGGCAGGGGGAAGCCCACGCGCCGCATCGTCGCCGCGGCGCGCAGGGGCAGCATCGGATCACCCCTGATTCAGGAGTCGCTCGAGATCCTGCAGGTCAGCGCCAACCGGATCCTTCGCGCCCGACCCGAAGACGGTCTCTGACATCCCATGACCGCGATGAATTGCCGAGGGGCGAGCAGATCCGATGGGCGACCAGCGGGCACCGGTGCAGTCATCTGCTGTCCGGGTCCCGCTGCGGGAACTTCACTGCTGGGATGCTTGCCGTGGGGGTGCCTCCCGGACAACCCGGGTCAGCGCACTGTCCGGAGCAGTCGTGCTTCGTCACGAGGTCGAACTGCACGCCGCCGTGTTGTTCCACCCCGGTGCGTATGGCCCGCTCCACTACGGATGTGGCCAGGCGACGCCGCAGGGAGAGGGGATCGCGACGGAGGTCCTTGGTGAGGGCGAAGCAGAGCACCATCATGACGATGACGAACGGTAGTGCCGCCACGATGGTGATCCGTTGGAGCCCGGCCAGGGCTTCCGATGGCTGGTCGCCGCCGGCCAGCAGCATGACCGCGGCCACGGCGCCGGTGAGGCAGCCCCAGAAGACGACCACTCCGCGGCGCGGGTGCTCGGCACCATTGGAGCTCAGCGACCCCATCACGATAGAGGCGGCGTCGGCGCCAGTGATGAAGAAGATGGCCACCAGGACCATGGCCAGCACGATGACGGCGGTGGTGGCCACATCAGGCATGCTCAGGTTCTTGACCAGGTCGAAGAGCGCTCCGTCGAAGTTCACGGACGGTGTCCCGTTGACCATGGTGACCAGGCCGGGTGTGTTGGCCTCGTCGGCTTCCTGCTGGATGTGGAAGGCGGCGCCTCCGAAGACGGCGAACCAGAGCACGCTGACGACGCTGGGCACCAGCAACACACCGGTGACGAACTGACGGATGGTGCGACCGCGGCTGATACGGGCGATGAAGAGGCCCACGAAAGGCGTCCAGGACACCCACCAGGCCCAGTAGAAGATGGTCCAGCTGGTCATCCAGCTGCGCAGTGACTCATCGCCGACTGCTTCAGTCCGGGACGACATCTCGGCCAGGTCGCGGGCGTAGTCGCCGACCGCGGCGGGGACCAGGTTGAGGATGAACAGGGTGGGGCCGGCGATGAAGACGATCAATGCGAGGACGACGGCCAGGACCATATTGATGTTGGAGAGCCACTGGATACCGCGGCTGATGCCGGAGACCGCCGAGGCGACGAAGCACAGGGTGAGGATGGCGACGATCGCCACGAGCACGGGGGTCCCGATCTCACCGAACCAGCCGTTGGAGGTCATGCCGCTGCCGATCTGCAGGGCGCCCAGGCCCAAGGACGCAGCGGTACCGAACAAGGTCGCGAAGATGGCAAGGATGTTGATGAACTTCCCGATCGGCCCTTCGACCGTCCTGACGCCGAAAAGCGACGTGAAGGCCACAGAGATCAGTTGCCTGCGACCCAGGCGGTAGGTCCCGTACGCCATGGCGATACCCACGACGGCGTACATGGCCCACGGATGCAGGGTCCAGTGGAAGATCGAGGTAGCCATTGCCGTCTGGATTGCTTCTGACGTCCTTCCATCGACGGTTCCGGGCGGTGGGGAGATGTAGTGGTAGAGCGGTTCGGCCACGCCATAGAACATCAGGCCGATTCCCATGCCGGCGGCGAACATCATCGCGACCCAGGAGACGGTACGGAATTCGGGCTTCTCGCCGTCCTTGCCCAGCGGGATATTGCCGAATTTGCCCAGGGCCAGCCACAGGACGAAGATCACGAAGAGCGATGCCATGAGCATGAACAGCCATCCGGTGTACTCCATGACCCAGTTGAGTGCACCCGTGGACGTGCCGGACAGGCTGTCGCGTCCTACGAACCCCCAGATGACGAAGGCGATGGCGATGGCGCCGGTGATCCCGAAGATGGTCTTGTCGAGGGTGAGCTTGTGGTTCCGGCGATCCGCAACTGCCTGCTCCGTCTTGGCATGGCGCAACTCCTCGAGGATCTGCTCATACTCGACATCCGGAAAGGGTGGGACGCCTTCTTCCGGATCGTGGGCGGCGGGATTCCTGTTCATGTCACCGGTGACACCAGTGCCTGCTGCATTCTTGTCCCTGCTACCAAGCGGCCCTTCGTGCGAGCCCTGTGCCGCCCCGTTCTCAGCAGGCAGTTCCTCGGGAGTCTGGGGTTTCAGGTCACTTTCAAAAGCCATGAGCGGGTCCTTTGCTCGGTGAGGCATGGGCCTGCGGTTGCGCATGGCCCTCGGGAGTCAGACCGGGAAGGTTGGAGCCTCTTCCGATTCGACGATCATGACGTTTCCGTCGACGAGATGAACTTCGTGAGTGCGCCCCTTGTCCGTTCAGGGATCGAGCGTCGTGAGCTCATCCCTTGCACCGTCCGGGGGCTGAGCGTCGTGCGCACTTCCCGGTCACCCGCGGCGCTGCTGATATGTTCCGACCATCGGTAATGATATATCAGTAGACAGTATTGCATGGTGGGATGGATGTCCATAGGTGCCTGACGCCCGGTACCAGGCACTCCGGTCCCGGCCAGGAACCGGATATATCCGGGTGGGCGCCCCGCCGTCTGCGTCACGCGCGGGACCACTTCCTGGTATCAGTTGCGGCAATAGTATGAACAGGCAGCCGGAGAGCCGGGGCTTGGATACCCCTCGGGAGGAGACATGGATATGGCACGCGGTGGCCGATTGCCGGTGGAGGCGGGGGACCCGTTGGCGCCGTCGAGGCAGGACGACGAATCCTTTGCCGACTTCGCCTACAGGATGCTGTGCGACGAATTGATCGTCCTGGATATCAAGCCGGGCGAGCCCCTCAATGACGAAGCGATCTCCCGGAGACTCGGCGTCGGCCGGACACCGATTCGCGAGGCCATGAAGCGGCTCGAGAGTGACCATCTGGTGGTGGCCTACCCCCGCCGCGGAACGTTCGCCTCCGGCGTGGACATCAAGGACCTGGCTGAGATCTCCGAGATCCGACAGCTTCTGGAGCCGGCGGCGGCTGCACGGGCCGCACGGCATGCGTCGCCGCAACTCCGGAACGAGCTCCGGGACTTCGCGCACGAAGTCGGGCAGATGCTGCCGCGGCTGCAGTCACAGCAGGATCTCATGCGCCTGGACATGCGGGTCCATCGGTTGATCTACCGGGCTTCCGGGAGCAGGCACCTTGAGGACATCCTGGTCCGATACGACAATTTGGCGACGCGGATCTGGAGTCTGGTGCTCGAAAAGCTTCCGCCCGTGTCCGAGCACATCGCCCAGCACATCGAGCTGCTCGAGTGCATCGCGGCTGGGGACTCCGAAGCTGCTGCGCGGTTGACCACGCAGCACGTGAGCGACTTCGAGAACCTCATCAGGGCTGTGCTCTAGCCCGGGCCGCATGCCCTCGGATGGTCCAGGGGCGGGTCAGCCGCGGAGCCTGGACATTGTGGGGTCATAGAGCGGATCCGTGGTCACGGTGGCCTGAATGCGCCGTCCGAAGTACTCGATCTCGACCGAATCCCCGATGCTCACAACGGCAGGAAGATACGCGTAGGCGATCGGCTTGGCGACGGTGTAGCCATAGGCGGCACTGGTCACGTAGCCGACTGCCTGGTCCTTGTAGAAGACCGGTTCCTTGCCCAGTACCACGCTCCGGCCATCGTCGACCGTCAGGCAGCGCAGGTGTCGGGCGGAGTTCTCCTCGGTGCGGCCTTCCAGGGCGGCCTTTCCGACGAAATCTTCCTTGGTCATCTTCACGGCGAAGCCGAGGCCCGCTTCGAGGGGGTCGTGCTCGGTGGTCATGTCGGTGCCCCACGAGCGATACCCCTTCTCTAGGCGCAGCGAGCCGAACGCGGCCCGGCCCGCGGCGATCACGCCGTGGGGCTGCCCGGCCTTCCACAGGGCATCCCAGAGGCGCTGCCCATTGTCTGCGCTCGTGTACAGTTCCCAGCCCAGCTCGCCGACGTAGGACAGGCGCATCGCGGTCACGGTGACGCCGCCGATGACAACCTGCTTGGCCCGGAAGTACCGAAGGCCGTCGTTGGAGAAGTCGTCGCTGCTGACGGTGCCGATGAGGTCCCGGGCGAGGGGGCCCCACAGGCCGATGCAGCAGGTGCCGCCTGTCGTGTCGCGCACCTGTACCCAGTCGCCGGCGGTGCCGCTTTCGGTCTGGTGGCGCGCGGCCCGTTCGAAGTAGGCGGTGTCGATGTTCCCGTTGGCTCCGAGCTGGAAGGTGTCCTCACTCAGCCGGGCCACGGTGATGTCGCTCCGGATGCCACCGGCGTGGTCCAGCAGGAGTGTGTAGGTGACGGCCCCGGGTTTCTTCGCCATGTCCGCTGTTGTGAGTCCCTGCAGCAGCTTCAGTGCTCCCGGGCCGGAGACCTCGAGGCGTTTGAGCGGGGTCATGTCGTACATGGCCACCGCGGTACGGGTCTTCCAGGCTTCGGCTGCTGCGATGGGCGAGCTGAACATCGCGGACCAGGCATCACGGGCCGGGGGCTGCCACTCGGCCGGCATCTCCTTCAACAGTTCCGCATTGGCTTCGAACCAGTAGGGGCGCTCCCATCCGCCGGACTCCAGGAAGAATCCCCCCAGCGCCTTGTGGCGGGCGTGGAACGGGCTGACCCGGAGGTTGCGGGGGGACAGCTTCGGCTGCAGCGGGTGCAGCACGTCGTAGATCTCCACGAAGTTCTGCTGGGATGTCTCGCTGACGTACTCAGGGGTCAGCTGGACCGCCTCGAAACGGTGGATGTCGCATTCACCGAGGTCGACCTGGGACTTGCCGGTGGTCAAGAGTTCGGCGACAGCCCGGGCGATGCCGGCCGAATGGGTCACCCAGACGGCTTCGGCCACGAAGAAGCCGTCGAGCTCCTTCGATTCGCCCACCAGTGCTCCGCCGTCGGGGGTGAAGGAGAAGATGCCGTTGAAGCCATCTTCGATGTCGCTTTCCCGCAGCGCCGGGAGCAGCTGCTTGGTGTCCTCCCATGCCGGGAGGAAGTCCTCCAGGGTGAAGTCGAGGCGGGAAGGCATGTTGTGGTCACTGATGGTGTCGGCGTCGTAGGAGCCGAGGTCCGCAAGGCCCACAGGGATGGGGCGGTGCGCGTACGAGCCGATGCCATAACGGTCGCCGTGTTCGCGGTAATAGAGGTCCCGGTCCTGGTGACGCAGGATCGGCAGCGAAGCCCCGTTGGGCAGTTCGTTGCAGCCCTTCCGTGCCGGTACCGGAGTGGTCGTGACGTACTGGTGGGCCAGGGGGAGAAGGGGGACGACCATGCCGATCATCTCGCCGATCTCGGCGCCCCAGAAACCTGCGCAGGACACCACGATATCGGCGGGGATGACACCTGCGGAGGTTTCGACGCCGGTCACACGACGGCCGGACTGCTCAATGCCCGTGACCGTGGTGCTGCCCAGGTACCTGACGCCTGCGGCCTCCGTGCGCTTGATCAGCAACTGGACGGCCCGCGCGGCACGGGCCAAGCCGTCAGTGGGTACATGGAGCCCGCCCAGGACGTCCTCCTCGTTCAGGAGCGGGTAGAGCTCCTTGCACTCGGCGCGGGAGAGGATCCTTCCACTGATCCCCCACGATGCGGCGTACCCGAGCTTCCGCTTGAGGTCCGCCAGGCGGGACTCGGTGGTGGCGACTTCGAGGCCACCGACCTGGTCGAAGCAACTGACGCCGTCCTCGGTCAGGGAGAGGAACTTCTCGACCGTGTACTTGGCGAAGGCGGTCATCGTCTTCGAGGGGTTCGTCTGGAAGACGAGACCCGGGGCGTGGGACGTGGAGCCTCCGGGCATGTTCAGCGGTCCCTGATCCAGGACGGTGATGTTGTTCCACCCCCGGGCGACCAGTTCATCGGCCAGGTTCGTGCCGACGATTCCAGCTCCGATGATGACAATGCTTGGCGTGGATGCCATGGGGCTTCTCCTGCTGATGTTCGTGGGGTGGCTCTGCTGATGGGGTGGCTCTTACCGGAAAACGACGGTGCTGGTCCGGTCCAGCAGCACGCGGTGCTCGCAGTGCCAGCGCACGGCGCGGGACAGTGCCAGTGCTTCGGCGTCCTGGCCGACCGTCGAGAGGGCCGTCGGTCCATAGCTGTGGTCGACCCTGATGACTTCCTGTTCGATGATCGGCCCCTCGTCCAGCTCGGCAGTCACGTAGTGGGCCGTGGCGCCTACCAGCTTGACGCCACGATCGTAGGCCTGGTGGTAAGGGCGTGCACCCTTGAATCCCGGGAGGAAGGAATGATGGATATTGATCGCCCGGCCTTCGAGAGCGCGGCAGAGGTCGTCGGACAGTACCTGCATGTACCGAGCGAGCACGACGAGGTCGATGTCATGCTCGTCGACCAGTTCCAGCAGGCGCCGTTCGGCATCCGACTTCGTCTCCGGGGTCACCGGAAGGTAGATGAAGGGAAGGCCGGCGGCCTCGGCCATGGCCCGGTGGGTCTCGTGATTGGAGACTATGAGTGCGATGTCGCCGCCGAGGCTCCCGCCCCGCCAGCGGAAGAGCAGGTCGTTCAGGCAGTGGCCGAACTTGGACACCATCACGAGGATGCGTTGCTTCGTCTGGCCATGGAAGCTGAACTTCATGTCGAAGCGGTCCGCGATGGGACGGAATTCCTCGTGGAGTCGCTCCGGGTTGTAGGCCGCCGGACCGGAGAAGGCGGAGCGCAGGTGAAGTGTCTGGCGGAGGCCGTCATCGAACTGCTGGTGCTCGTCGATGTTGAAGCCACGTTCGAAGAGGAAGGTTGTCACCGCCTGAACGATGCCCGCGCGTTCGACGCACGACAATGTGAGCACGAACTTCTGCGTCCGGTCCTCCACGTGGGCCTCCGACCGAGGCAGCGTGCTGGTCGATGAGTCCGTTGCCACTAGGGTCATGTCCCCTCCTTGGATATATTCTGCAACATGAGACTGATATATTAGAACTGGCATGAGCGTATACTGGTCAGGAGTGAAGGTCAACGGCCTGTTGGCTCAAGTATGGAGGGGTCCGCACCATGGCTTACGAGGTTCTGGCAATCGCTGATGCGGCGAAGAGGTCACTGGCCGAAGTGGCGTACGAACGCATCCGGGACCGGCTGTTGATGCTCGATATCAAGCCTGGTGACCTGATCAATGACGATGAACTCGCCAAGGACCTCGGTGTAGGTCGGACTCCGGTGCGTGAAGCCTTGAAGCGGTTGGAGCTGGATCGCCTGGTGGTTTCCTATCCTCGGAGGGGTACTTTCGCGACGTGGGTGGAGGTCACCGATCTTGCCTTCATATCCGAGATCCGCACCCAGCTCGAGCCTCTTGCGGCTTCCCGGGCTGCGCGGGTGGCGACAGAGCCGGTGAGGGAGCGGTTGCGGGCCGTCATGCGTGATGTCGAGTTGTTCGATGCGAGTGCCGCCTCCGTCATCGAGACCCTGCGCCTGGATGCCCGTGTGCACCAGGGCATCTACGCGGCCGCAGCCAATCCCCACCTCGAAGATGTCCTGATCCGGTACGACAATCTCGCGACACGGATCTGGTGCATGGTCCTGGATCGCCTTCCGGACCTGGCACACCACGTGCATGAGCATGTGGACCTGCTCCGTGCCGTGATCGACGGAGACGAAGCCAGGGCCGGGGAGCTCGCGCGCAACCACGTCAGTGGCTTCGAGCACGCAGTGCGCGAAACCCTCTTCGCCGCCTGAGGCCCTTCTGCGTGTCAGGGATGGGACCGGGGAGGTTCCGTTCTGGCCTTGTCTCCGCTGCGCCGCCATCCAGGCTTCGCCGGCGAATCCACGAAGACCTGTTGACAGCTTGCGCGAGCAACAGGATACTAAAGTCACTCAACTAATATATCAGTAGGATATTAGGGAGCTGACCGAGGAGAAACGATGGTCGACGTGTTGACCCGCTCGCTCGCGGAGACGGATCCCCTGGTCCATGCCGCTGTACAGCAGGAGTTGCTGCGCCAGCAGGGCACCCTGGAGATGATCGCCTCCGAGAACTTCGCGCCAACCGCGGTCATGGAGGCCCAGGGTTCCGTGCTCACCAACAAGTACGCCGAGGGCTACCCGGGCAGGCGTTACTACGGCGGTTGCGAACACGTGGACGTGGTCGAGCAGCTCGCCATCGACCGTCTGACGTCGCTGTTCGGCTCCCGGTTCGCCAACGTGCAGCCCCACTCGGGCGCCCAGGCCAATGCAGCGGCGATGTTCGCCCTCATCCAGCCCGGCGACACCCTCCTCGGACTGAATCTCGCGCACGGCGGCCATCTCACGCATGGGATGCGCATCAACTTCTCCGGCAAGCTCTACACGATCGTCCCGTACGGGGTGCGTGAAGATGACTTCACGATCGACATGGCCGAGGTCGAGCGCCTGGCGGTGGAAACACGACCGAAGCTGATCGTCGCCGGCTGGTCCGCATACTCGCGGCAGTTGGACTTCGCAGAGTTCCGGCGGATCGCGGACCTGGTGGGCGCCTACCTGATGGTGGACATGGCGCATTTCGCAGGTCTGGTGGCCGCAGGACTCCATCCCAACCCCGTGCCTCACGCCCACATCGTCACGAGCACCACCCATAAGACCCTCGGTGGCCCGCGCGGTGGTGTCATCCTGACCAATGACGCGGATATCGCCAAGAAGGTCAACTCCGCGGTGTTCCCCGGACAGCAGGGTGGCCCGCTGGAGCATGTCATCGCCGCGAAGGCTGTTGCGTTCAAGCTCGCTGCCGAGCCGGAGTTCCGCGACCGCCAGGAACGCACCCTCGAGGGCGCCCGCATCATTGCAGAACGCATGCTGGCCGCCGACGTCGCAGAGTGCGGTGTGACGGTCGTCAGCGGTGGCACTGACGTGCACCTGGTCCTGGTGGACCTGCGCCATTCGGAGCTGGACGGCCAGCAGGGCGAGGACCGCTTGCACCGGATCGGGATCACGGTCAACCGCAACGCCGTGCCCTTCGATCCGCGTCCGCCGATGGTCTCTTCCGGTCTTCGTATCGGCACGCCGGCGCTGGCCACGCGTGGCTTCGGGAGGACGGAATTCACCGAGGTAGCGGACATCATCGCCGCAGCACTCAGGCGTGAGTTCAGCGACGAGACCGTGGCGGAACTCCGGCAGCGGGTCGAGATCCTGGCGGGGAAGTTCCCCCTGTACCCGAACCTCTCCTCCGACACGACCGAGGTGGCATGATGGCCGACCTGCTTCCCGAGCACCCGGAATTCCTGTGGCACAACCCGACCCCCAAGAAGAGCTACGACGCCGTGATCGTCGGCGGCGGTGGGCACGGACTTGCCACCGCCTACTTCCTGGCCAAGAACCACGGCATGACCAACATCGCGGTCCTGGAGAAGGGCTGGCTGGCGGGTGGGAACATGGCCAGGAACACCACGATCATCCGCTCCAATTACCTGTGGGACGAGAGCGCGGCCATCTACGAGCACGCCCTCAAGCTCTGGGAGATCCTGCCCGAAGAGCTCGATTACGACTTCCTGTTCAGTCAGCGCGGCGTGATGAACCTGGCTCACACCCTGGGGGATGTCCGCGAGAGCATGCGCCGGGTCGGAGCGAACAAGCTCAACGGCGTGGACGCCGAGTGGCTCGACCCTCAGCAGGTCAAGGAACTGTGCCCCATCCTGAACATCAGCGACACCATCCGCTACCCGGTCATGGGCGCCACCTACCAGCCGCGGGCCGGCATCGCGAAGCACGACCACGTGGCCTGGGCCTTCGCCCGCAAATGCGACGAGCTCGGCGTGGACATCATCCAGAACTGCGAAGTCACCGGTTTCCTGAAGGACGGAAACCGCGTGGTGGGGGTCAAGACCAGCCAGGGAACCATCCATACCGAGAAGGTGGGGCTGTGCGCTGCCGGCCACAGCTCGGTTCTGGCCGAGATGGCCGGTTTCCGCCTCCCCATCCAGTCCCATCCCCTGCAGGCGCTGGTCTCCGAACTCCACGAACCGGTCCACCCCACAGTCGTCATGTCCAACCACGTCCATGTCTACGTCTCCCAGGCCCACAAGGGTGAACTGGTCATGGGCGCCGGCGTCGACGCCTACAACGGGTACGGTCAGCGGGGCTCCTTCCACGTGATCGAACACCAGATGGCCGCCGCCGTCGAGCTGTTCCCCATCTTTGCGCGGGCACACGTGCTGCGGACCTGGGGCGGGATCGTCGACACCACACTGGACGCCTCACCCATCGTCGGTACCACCCCCGTGGACAACATGTTCGTCAACTGCGGATGGGGTACCGGCGGGTTCAAGGGGACCCCCGCGGCAGGGCTCACCTTCGCCCACACCATCGCCACGGGATCCCCCCACGCATTGAACAGGCCGTTCGCGCTGGAGCGGTTCGAGACCGGTGCCCTCATCGACGAACACGGCGCAGCCGCCGTGGCCCACTGAAGGAGAGTCCGGACTTGCTCCTCATCTCATGCCCCAACTGCGGCTCCCGCGACGAGACCGAATTCCACTACGGGGGCCAGGCCCACGTGCCCTACCCCGAGAACCCGGCGGCGCTGGACGACCGCCAATGGGCACAGTTCCTGTTCTACCGGGACAACACCAAGGGTGCCTTCGCCGAACGCTGGCTTCACAGCACCGGCTGCCGCCAGTGGTTCAACATGCTCCGCGACACGGTCACCTACGAGATCCAAGCGGTCTACCCCATGGGCGGGGGCCGTCCCGACAGAGCCGCTCCGGCACCTGAATCCGGCACCGCCAGCACCGCTCCGGACAGCACCACCACCGGGACCGCGGCTCCGGACGTCTCCGGTACAGGCACCGGCTCCGCCAGCACCACCGCCCCGGAAGGAGCAACCGAGTGACTTCCCAGAACTTCCGCCTCGAAGCCGGCGGACGTATCGACCGCACCATCTCCTGGCGTTTCAGCGTGGACGGCGAGGAATTCACCGGCCACCCCGGCGACACCCTCGCCTCGGCCCTGCTCGCCAATGGCTGCATCGCCGCCGGCAACTCACTGTACGAGGACCGCCCCCGGGGCATCATGTCCGCCGGAGTCGAGGAGTCGAATGCCCTGGTCAAGGTGCAGCCACGCTTCCCCGGCCACGTCGCCGAGTCCATGCTCCCGGCCACCACGGTCACCCTGGTGGACGGCCTGAAGGCAGAGCTGCTCAACGGACTGGGCAAGCTGGACCCGGAGGATGACCGCGCCGAGTACGACAAGAAGTACGTCCACACAGATGTCCTTGTCATCGGCGGCGGTCCCGCCGGCTTGGCCGCCGCCCGCGAAGCCGTCCGTACCGGCGCCCGCGTCATGCTCCTCGACGACCAGCCCGAGCTCGGCGGATCCCTGCTGTCCGGGTCCACCGCACCCGGGCTGGCCGAGACCATCGAGGGCAAGCCGGCCCTGGGATGGGTGGCGGATGTCGAGGCCGAACTCGTGTCAGGCTCCGAATCCACCGTCCTCAACCGGACTACCGCGTTCGGCGCATACGACGCCAACTACGTCATCGCGGTCCAGAATCGCACCGACCACTTGTCCAGTCCCGCAGCACCCGGCGTCTCCCGCCAGCGTATCTGGCATGTGCGTGCCCAGCAGGTGGTGTTGGCCCCCGGCGCCCACGAACGCCCCCTGGTCTTCGAGAACAACGATCGCCCCGGGATCATGCTGGCCTCCGCCGTCCGCAGCTATCTCAACCGCTACGCCGTGGCCGCGGGACACCGTGTGGTCATCAGCACCACCAACGACAGCGCCTACGCCCTGGCCGCGGATCTGCGCGCCGCCGGCGTCGAGGTCGCGGCCATCGTGGACGCCCGTCGACAACTCACCGATGTGGCTGCTGCCGCCGTCGGCGCGGGCTCCCGGGTGCTGATCGGCAGCGCGGTGGCCGACACCTCTGCGGACGGCACCGGCCGCCTGGACACCGTCACCGTCCGCAGCATCGACGACGACGGCGAACTCACCTCCGGCGTCGAGGAGATCGGCTGCGATCTGCTGGCGGTCTCCGGCGGCTGGAGTCCGCTGGTGCACCTCCACTCCCAGCGGCAGGGCAAGCTGCGCTGGGACGACGAGTTGGCCGCCTTCGTGCCGAGTACCGTGGTCCCGAACCAGCAGACCATCGGTTCCGGCCGCGGCAGCTTCGACCTCGCGGACGTACTGGCCGAAGGCATCTCGGCAGGCGTGTCCGCCGCCAGGGCCGCCGGCTTCGAGTCCGCCACGGAGCCGTCCGTCATCGGCGAGCCGAAGCCCTCCGCGCCGACCCGTCAGCTGTGGCTGGTCCCGGGCCAGGCCGGCACGCCGGATGATTGGCACCACCACTTCGTGGATCTCCAGCGCGACCAGTCCGTAGCCGATGTCCTGCGCTCTACCGGGGCCGGCATGCGCTCGGTGGAACACATCAAGCGCTACACCTCCATCAGCACCGCCAACGACCAGGGCAAGACCTCCGGCGTCAACGCGATCGGCGTCATCGCCGCCGCACTTCGCACAGCCGGCGAAGCCTCCCGTGGCATCGGTGACATCGGCACCACGACGTACCGTGCTCCGTTCACCCCGGTAGCCTTCGCAGCACTCGCCGGACGCCAGCGCGGCGAACTGTTCGACCCCGCCCGCAAGACGTCCATCCACCCGTGGCACGAAGCCGAGGGAGCCCTGTTCGAGGACGTGGGACAGTGGAAGCGGCCCTGGTACTACCCGCAGCCCGGGGAGGACATGGACGCGGCCGTACTGCGCGAGTGCGCGGCCGTCCGCGATTCCGTCGGCTTCATGGACGCCACCACCCTGGGGAAGATCGAGATCCGCGGCAAGGACGCCGGTGAGTTCCTCAACCGGATCTACACCAACGCCTTCAAGAAGCTCGCCCCGGGTTCGGCCCGCTACGGCGTGATGTGCATGGCGGACGGCATGATCTTCGACGACGGCGTCACCCTCCGCCTCGATGAGGAACGGTACTTCATGACCACCACCACTGGCGGCGCCGCCAAGGTGCTGGACTGGCTCGAGGAATGGCTTCAGACCGAGTGGCCCGACCTCGACGTGCACTGCACCTCCGTGACCGAACAATGGAGCACCATCGCCGTCGTCGGGCCCAGATCCCGGGCCGTCATCGCCAAGCTGGCACCGGAACTGGCAGCGGATGGCGGGCTGGAGGCAGAAGCCTTCCCGTTCATGACCTTCCGCGAGACCACCCTCGCATCCGGCGTGCAGGCCCGCGTCTGCCGGATCTCCTTCTCCGGCGAACTGGCCTACGAGATCAACGTTCCTTCCTGGTACGGGTTGAACACCTGGGAAGCCGTGGCAGCCGCAGGCGCCGAGTTCGACATCACCCCCTACGGCACCGAGACCATGCACGTGCTCCGCGCCGAGAAGGGCTACCCGATCGTCGGCCAGGATACCGACGGCACCGTCACCCCGCAGGACGCCGGCATGGACTGGGTGGTGTCCAAGGCCAAGGAATTCATCGGCAAGCGTTCCTACGCCCGGGCCGATACCCAGCGCGAGGACCGCAAGCACCTAGTCAGCGTGCTGCCCGTGGATCGTTCCTTCCGGCTCCCCGAAGGCACCCAGCTGGTGGAGCAGGGCATCGGCGTCGACCCTGCCACCGGTCCCGTCCCGATGCAGGGCTTCGTCACCTCCAGCTACCACAGCGCCGCCCTGGGCCGGACCTTCGCCCTGGCACTGATCAAGAACGGCCGCAACCGCATCGGGGAGACCCTGGTGGCCGCCGCAGGCGACCAGCTGGTCGACGTCGTCGTCGCCGAAACCGTGCTTTTCGACCCCGAAGGGACCCGCAAGGATGGCTGACACCGCAGCACTCAACGGCATCAATGGACTCCGGGAGATCCGGCGCAGCCCTGCCTCCCATTTGACCGCCGCGATGGAAGCCGGGTCCGTCGAGGGGACGGTGACCCTCAAGGAGGGTCCATTCCAGACCATGGTGGGTCTCCGGGTGGACCCCCGCTCCGAGGAAGGCGCGCGGGTTGCCGCCCTGGCCGGCGGCTTGCCTGCCCGCTGCGGCGAAGTGGGTGGCGCCGACGGCGTCAGCGTCCTCTGGCTGGGGCCGTCCGAGTTCCTGGTGGTCGCACCTGAGGAGGCCCACGACTCGCTCGGCGGCGATCTCATCGGTTCCCTCGGCGCCGCCCTGGGCGGAGCCCCGGGCCAGGTGGTGGACCTGTCCGCGAACCGCACCACCTTCGAGCTCTCCGGCACCCGGGCGCGTGCCGTCCTGGAGAAGGGCTGTTCCTTGGACCTGCACCGCCGCAGCTTCCCCCCGGGAACGGCCCTGAGCACAGAGGTGGGCAACATTCCGCTGGTCCTCGAGAAGACCGGGGAGGAAAGCTTCCGGCTCTTCCCCCGTGCCTCCTTCGCGGACTTCCTGGGCCGGTGGCTCCTCGACGCGATGCGCGAGTACGCCTCGCCCGAGGTTCCCTGACGGCCGCCGGCGTTCGGCTTCCGCCTGCTCGGTTCTTCCGAATCACGCGTCGGCGGATCACCGACGCCCTTCCGACAGGATCTTCTGCCGGGCCTCACGACACGAAGGAACGACACCATGGCCGTAGGAGTTTTCGACCTCTTCTCCATAGGGATAGGACCTTCCAGCTCGCACACTGTCGGACCGATGCGGGCCGCAGCGGTGTTCAGCGAAGAACTGAAGGCCTCGGGGGTCCTCGACGAGGTGGAGTCACTGCGAGTCGACCTCTATGGCTCGCTCGCTGCGACAGGGCACGGGCACGGAACGATGACGGCGATCCTCCTCGGTCTTGAGGGTTTCCATCCGGAGCTCATCCAGCCCGAGGAGGTGGAGGAACGGTTGGCGACCATCGCCGACACCGGCATCCTGCAGCTTGGTCGAAGCGTGTCCCTGCCCTACGGAGTGAAGGACATGGTCCTACGCCCCCTGACGATCCTGCCGCGTCATACGAACGGTATGACATTCACCGTCTACGGGCCGGCCGAGCGAGTCCTCCGTACGGCCACCTTCTTCTCCGTCGGTGGCGGCTTCATCGTGCGGGACGGTGAGGAGGACGCTGCCCGGCAGGAACTCGAAACCTCGAGAAAGGAACTTTCGCTACCGTTCCGCACCGCGGCGGAGTTGCTGGAGCACTGCCGTCGAACTTCCTTCGGTATCAGCGATGTGATGCTGACCAACGAGAAGGACAGCCGCACGGAAGAGGAGATCCGGCAGGGCCTGCTCCACATCTACTCGGTCATGGAAAGCTGCGCGGAGGTCAGTCTCACCCGTGATGGACTGCTACCCGGGGGGCTCAAGGTCCGCCGGCGCGCTCCCGACTGGCATGACCGCCTGCTGAAGGAGGACAAGGACCGCGATCCCCGGTACTGGCAGGAATGGGTGAACCTGATCGCTCTTGCCGTCAACGAGGAGAATGCATCCGGGGGCAGAGTGGTCACCGCGCCGACGAACGGAGCGGCGGGCATCATCCCCGCCGTGCTGTACTACGCCCTGTACTTCGCGCCCGGCATGCAGGACGCCAGCCAGCAGGATCGTGACGACGTGGTGGTCAAGTTCCTTCTGACCGCGGGTGCCGTGGGAGTCCTGTTCAAGGAACAAGCCTCGATCTCAGGCGCGGAGATGGGCTGCCAGGGCGAAGTGGGCTCCGCCTCGTCCATGGCTGCCGCCGGTTTGGCCGAAGTGATGGGTGGCAGCCCGTCGCAGGTCGAGAACGCGGCCGAGATCGCGATGGAGCACAATCTCGGCCTGACCTGCGATCCCATCGGTGGTCTGGTCCAGGTGCCCTGCATCGAACGAAACGCCATCGCCGCGGCGAAAGCGATCAATGCGGCGAAAATGGCGCTGTGGGGAGACGGCGTACACCGGGTGTCCCTCGACGAGGTCATCATCACCATGCGGGAGACGGGCAAGGACATGAGCTCCAAGTACAAGGAGACGGCCATGGGCGGGCTGGCCGTCAACGTGGTGGCGTGCTGAGGACAATTGCGAGTCATCGGGGTGAGACGGTCGACGCGTACGTTTCCGCGTTGCACGATGCAGCTGCAAGGAGGACCTTGGTGCTCACGCGCCGGTGGCAGTACGCCTCATCCTGGATCGCCGGTAACCTGCCTTTTGTCAGGTGGCGGTTCGCGATGAGGCTGGGTGTGTCCCTAGGTCGTGTTCTGTGCTCGACGGACGTGGGCTGCATAGCAAGTCATATGGTTTGGTCCTGCAACGGCGCGGTGTCACACTCGTCGTGACCATCCCGAGCGGCTGAGAGATCTGGCTCACTGACGCCGCAGCAACCCTGGCCACCGCATCTGACGCGGCGACATTAGGGTGCTACTGCCAGACCGATGGAGGATCTGATGAGCGCAGCCGACCTTTCCACCCCCCTGAAGTTCGCCTACTGGGTACCGAACGTTAGTGGCGGCCTGGTGGTCTCGACCATCGAGCAGCGCACCAGCTGGGACTTCGACTACAACAAGAAACTCGCCCGGATCGCTGAGGATGCCGGGTTCGAGTACGCCCTGTCGCAGACCCGGTACGCCGCGTCCTACGGCGCGGACAAACAGCACGAGGCGACATCATTCTCCCTCGCCCTCCTTGCCGCGACGGAGAAGCTGAAGGTCATCGCCGCTGTCCACCCTGGCATGTGGCACCCGGGCGTGCTGGCAAAGTTCATCATCACCGCCGATCACATCTCCAACGGCCGTGCCGCCGTCAACATTGTCTCCGGTTGGCTGAAGGACGAATTCGTGAACTTCGGCCTGGAGTGGCTCGAGCACGATGAGCGCTATGTCCGCACGGAGGAGTTCATCCGCGTGCTGCGCGGCCTGTGGACCGAAGAGGGGTACAGCCAGTCGGGCAAGTACTACGACATCAACGACTTCACGCTGAGCCCTGCCCCCATTGATGTACCGGGACGTCCGCACCCCGAGGTCTTCTTCGGTGGGAACTCGACGGCGGCTCAGGCCACCGCGGGCCGGGTAGCGGACTGGTACTTCTCCAACGGCAAGGACCTCGAGGACTTCAAGGACAACATCGCAGGCGTCCAGGCCTCCGCTGCCCAGGCGGGCCGGCATCCTCGATACGGCCTCAATGGTTTCGTCATCGCCCGCGACTCGGAAAAGGAGGCCCGGGACACCCTGCGAGAGATCGTCGCGAAGGCGCACCGCCCCGCCGTGGAGGGCTTCCGCGATGCTGTGCAGGAAGCCGGCGCCTCAACGAAGGACGGCAAGGGCATGTGGGCCGACTCCACGTTCGAGGACCTCATCCAGTACAACGACGGCTTCAAGACCCAGCTCATCGGCACGCCCGAGCAGATCGCCGAACGCATCGTGGAGTACAAGAAGATCGGCGTGAACCTCTTCCTCACCTGCTACCTGCACTTCCAGGAAGAAGTTGCAGCCTTCGGCACGGACATCCTGCCGATCGTGCGGGAGCTCGAGGCCGACGCCGCACGCAGCGCGGGAGTGGACTTCGACCCCGAATCCACCCTCGCAGCCCCCGCATCCAGCACGGCAGGTGTCCGTTAGTAGGACATTTCTTCGCATCCCGCACGCGTGGGTCTAAGTTGCCGGTGATGCGGTGACGACGACGTTTTTACCCCACGGGTCCTCGGTGAAACAGCTGATGATCACGAGTCGGTGTGGGGTGATGTCCCAGATGTCGCTGTCTTTGAGGGTGTTCTTGTCGTAGGTGGTGACATCGTCGACCACGTATGTCAGCGGTCCTGCCATGGTGTCGAGGACGATCGTGTCACCAGGGTCCGTATTGGTGCTGAAGAGGTCGAATGGTGCTTCCCGTCCTTCCCAGCTGTGGCCGGCGATGTAGGTGGTGTCTGTGGAGCCCTCACCGGGGGCGCCGTAGGAGGTGAGCCAGTAGCCGTCGTCCGTGATGGGCGGGACGATCGATTGCGCGGCAATTTCATCCTTGGTGGGAATGAGAGGTAGGACGGCGACGTCGATGCCTGCTGCGGCTACGGTGATGTGCGTCGGAGCGACTCCCTGCGGGGACGATGCACCTGTCGCCTCCCCGGAGCCGCTTGGAGTCGGTGTGGGGGAGGCGACAGGAGCTGGTGGGGTGGACGGCGCAGAGGCCGGAGTGTCGGCGGCGGTGTTGTCAGGTGTGGCTTCAGCAGTGTCCGGTGCTGCCGTCGAGTCTGGTGTCGGTACTACTGGAGCGGTCAGAGCCTGCCCCTGTCCGTCCTCGGCGGCCTGCGAGGAGTCACCGAGGGTCGGGATGAAGATGATCATTACCGCGACGAGGGCGACAGCAGCAAGAGGCAGGAGGGCGAAGCGGAGGATCTTCACGATGCGCTCGAACGGCGTTGATGCGTCGTGGTGGTCGGTGGGTACTGCGGTGTTCTCGGGTTCCATGGTGTCCTCTGCTGTCCCCTGATTTCCTGTGGAACTGGCCAGGGGTACCGGCCCGATGGACCGGTACCCCTGGGTGGTGCTGGTTGTCATGCAGCGCTCAGGGGTTGCCCCCGGTGGAACTAGTTGGTGCGCTGTGCCTTGCGGCGCAGGCCGACGGTCGCTGCTGCAACGCCCAGGCCGGCTGTCATCAGGCCGAGGAGTCCGAGGCCCGCGGCGCTGCCGGTTTCCTCTGTCTCTGCGGCGGTCTGGATGTTGACACCGCGGTTGGCTCCGGTGTTGCCGGCTCCACCGACCCCCGTGGTTCCACCACGGTTGGTGACGGTGGTACCGCCAGTGCCGCCTTCGACGACGACCGATCCACCCGTACCGGTACCCGTACCGCCGCCGACTACGCCGCCGGTGCCGCCGCCGACAACTCCACCATTGTTGTTGTCGACGATGATGTCGATGTCGACGACGACCTCGACGACCCCGGGGCCACCGACGGTCCCGACGACTCCGCACGCGGAGATCGAAGCGTCGAACAGTGCTTCCAGGGCCACGAGGTCGAGTGCTTCACCGTCGAGCTGGACCTGGAGGCCGGCGACGACCGCGAGAGCGGCCTCGAGGTTGGCGGCCGCAGCGGCGATGGCGTCGAGGTCACCTGCGGCGATGAGTGCCGCGTTGAGTTCCGCGACGACCCCGAGCTGAGCTGCGACATCGAGTTCGAGCTGGTCAACTGCAGCGCGGAGTCCCGCGATGTCGAGTTCGAGGATCAGAGCATCACGCGCGTCTACAGCGACCGTGACAGCCGCCTCGGCCTCTCCTACAAGGCGAGTCTGAGTCTCGACAGCCGTGTTGAAGTCAAGCGTAGCTGTGGTAAAGAGGCCATTGGCGGTGGTGATCGCCAGGTTCGCATTGGCAACCAACTGTGCGGCAGCGGCATCATCGGTCAGATCATCGGGGGTCAGCAGCGCAGCTGCGACAGCCAGGTTCGCGTCCGCCAGAAGCTGGGCAGCGTCTGCCTGCGCACGGAGAGCAGCGTTGATATCGGCCTGAGCATCAGCAACAAGGATGGCTTGAGCGTTCACAACAGCTTCGAGGTCGCCCTGGGCAGTACCGATCTCGAGGTCCGCTGCCGCCACCAATGCCAGGGCCGCTTCCAGATCGCCTTGCACAAGACCCAAATCGACCGCGAGTCCTTCAAGGACGAGTTCCGCAGCGGTGAGGGCGGCCTGCGCTTGTGCCTGCTCGCCGTTGGAGCCGTTCACGAGGGCATCGAGGGCGGTCTGCGCGGTGACGACGTTGTCCAGCGCGATGTCGAGCTCGGCCAACAGGCCGGCATCGACGCCGGCGCCGTCCAGGGCTGCGATGAACGCGGCCTGAGCGGCCAGGCACTCGGGCGAGTCCAGGTCAGCGGACGCGGGTGCTGCTGAGAAGAAGAGGCCTCCTGCGGCCAGAGCAACGGTGGAACCGGTCGCCAGCATGCGGTTGCGAGTGAGCATTGATGTTCTCCAAGTAATTCGAAGGTGACTCCCAAGAGACCTAGGGAGGGGAAACGCGAGGCACCCCTGCCGCCTCGATTTGTCCTACTTCTCACCCCACACCACCAAGTAGTCCAGCGCTACGGCCAAGTAGCTACACTTCCTCTAGCCAAGTAGCTAGTAAGTAGCCTGAGTAATGGCTGGTAAATAGCCAAGTGGTCAGTCAAACTAGCCAAGTGGCCAAGGGAGGCCACCATGGGGGCAGGGGTTTGGCATGGGTCTCGCAGCACGGTCCAACAGCACGGTGAGAGTCCACCTGGCATCACGGGACGTTCTGACAATCGCTGGTCTACGGCAACTCCTGAAACCATGCGCCTTCATCAGCGTCTGTGGTGTCACCTCCGACGACGAAGCAACACTGGCCGCGGTCACAGCGAGCAATCCTGATGTGCTCGTAGTAAGCAGCACTGATGAGCACGAGATCGAAGCCCTGGCTGCAGCGGCCCGAATAGTCAGCCAGACGACAAAAGTGGTTGTCCTTGCCGATGAGGCTCTCGCGCACCAACTCATTATGGAAGACCTGATACGACTCGAAGCCGTCCTCGTAAGAGGCGGCGACTACCTTGAAGACATCGGCGCCGTGCTACGTATCGTGCACCGAGGAGGGCACGTCACCACAGGCCACTCAGCCCTGAAAGCCGCAGCCTCTGATCGACGGCCCATCGATCCCAAGCGCGCCTCACGGCTCCTGACACTGTCCGCCCGGGAACTGCAGATCATGCGCGAAGTAGCAGCCGGACGAACAAACGCGCAGATCGCACAACCACTCCACGTCAGTGTGGCCACCATCAAAGCGGACCTCGCCCGCATCATGGAGGTCATGCAAGCGGCCAGCCGCGTGGATCTTGCCGTCCAAGCCGTTCAATGCGGGCTCGTCGACGACGAGCCCGACGCCATCGTCGATCGGATCCTCCTACAGATCAAGGCCGAGGATAAACCCATCTGACCGAGAACCAAAGGGAAGCACTAAAGGGTGTGCATCAGTTCGTTGAAGCGAAGGATGATGCGCCTCTCAAGGATCTGCTCCCGCTCCTCCACACCGCCTGTCACGAAGTCAAGGTAGTCCGGGTCCTCACCATCAAGCATGAACGGCTGCACAGGAGTGACATGCTCGCCGTCTGAATCACTGCCGTAGAAATCAAACAAGTCCTGCACCAGGATCCGCAGCCGCCCGTCAGAAGCCATCGGCATACCTATCCCGCATACGTCTAAGTACGCCGTGATGCGATCGTCGGCGCCAGCTCGTATGTACTGCATATACCTAGGTTGCATCACATCGATGCAATCCAACAGCTCCCCGCCTGCAGCGAGCTCTACACCCTTCACAATCCGGTCCAACGTTCTAGCTAGAGACGCTGGCACCGAGGCAACACGGTGATCCTGCCCGGGCTAGCCAACACAGCCCGACAGGTTCACGAGGTAACACACGAGCAAGAACAATTCGCTGATAATCAAACTTATGTCTCACAAATACCGTGGCGCTGAATTACCTTTCTCGCTTGATCACCTAAATCTATGGCTGGACGCAAATCGTGCTGGGCCTGCTCAATCGGAGTTAATGAGTGCCGTCGTATGTTCGGCAGCCCATGAAGCAAGTAGTCGGAGTCGCTCTGCGGAGGGCGATCCGGGTTCGGCCGTGTAGATCATGAAGGCCAGTCCCGGCTCAGCAGTGGGGAGCAATTCCTCGTAGGCCAGGGTGAGTTCGCCGACCACGGGATGGTTGTAGCGCTTAGTCCCTGTGGCGTGCTGTCGTACGTCATGGGCACCCCACAGGGTACGGAAGGTGTCGCTGCGGGTGGACAGCTCGCCCACGAGGTCCTGCAGTGCACGGTTATGGGGATCCCGTCCGGCCTCAGCTCGCATGATGGCTACGCACATTGCGGCGAAGGCGTCCCAGTCGGGGTAGAAGTCGCGCGATGCGGGGTCGAGGAACTGGAAGCGTGCGAGGTTCGGGACCATCCCGCCGTCCCCGATCATGGGTGAGTAGAAGGCGCGGCCGAGGGCGTTCGCGGCCAGGAGGTCCTGGCCCTGGTTACGGACGAAGGCAATGCCGTCCGTGATGGATTCCAGTGCCCAGAACAGACTCGGCCGCGTGGGCGCCTTCCGCGGGGTGCGTTGGCGGGGCCGGCCGGAAGTAGGTATGCCATCGGCTGCGCGGGCGAGGTCGAACAGGTGTGTGCGTTCGGCGTCGTCGAGCTGCAGGGCCCGGGCTAGGGCGTCCAGGACCGAGGATGATGCACCGGCGATGGCGCCGCGTTCGAGCTTGGAGTAGTACTCGACGCTGACTCCGGCCAGGGTTGCGACCTCGTTGCGGCGGAGCCCGGGCACTCGCCGGTTGAGGCCTGCGATCAGCCCTGCTTCTTCCGGTGTCACCTTCGCGCGCCGCGACATGAGGAAGGCGCGGACTTCGGCTCGATTGTCCATGGAATCAAGCGTAGGTCGCTCTTCACGGCGCTGGGGTTCCCTGTCAGTACATCCCTCGACAGGGACTCCTTCGCGTCTCGAATCGGGGTTTGACTGGATGCAGTGACCATCCAGTGCCACTGGAAAGCCGAACGACAAGGAGTTTCATCATGCGTGGAGTCATCATGCACGCCCCGGGCGATGTCCGGGTCGAGGACCGTGAGGATCCGACCATCATCGAGCCCACCGACGCGATCGTCCGTCTCACCGCCACGTGCATCTGCGGGTCCGACTTGTGGCCTTACCGCGGGATCGAGCCGGTGGACCACACCCTGATGGGTCACGAGTATGTGGGCATCGTCGAGGAGATCGGCGCGGAGGTGAAGACCCTTGCGGTCGGTGACTTCGTCGTCGGGTCCTTTGTCATCTCCGACAACACCTGTGAGATCTGTCAGGCCGGGTTCCAGTCCAAGTGCGTGCACGCCTCGTTCGTGGCCGGCGGGATCGGGACCCAGGCCCAGAAGGCGCGCATTCCCTACGCCGACGGGACACTGGTTGCCACGCCGGGGCAGCCGGACGCCGACCTGATCCCGTCGCTGCTGGCAGCTTCCGACGTCCTCGGTACCGGTTGGTTCGCGGCTGAGGCCGCCCAGGCCGGTCCGGGGAAGACCGTCGCCGTTGTCGGCGACGGCGCTGTCGGTCTGATGTCCATCCTTGCTGCCAAGCAGCTCGGTGCAGAGCGCATCATCGCCATGTCCCGGCACGCGGATCGGCAGGAGCTCGCCCGCTTCTACGGTGCGACCGACATCGTGGAGGAGCGCGGCGAAGAGGGCGTCGCACGAATCAAGGAACTCACCGGGGGGCTGGGGGCTCACTCGGTCGTCGAAGCCGTCGGAACGCAGGAGTCCTTCATGCAGGCGGTCGGAGCCACCCGCGGTGGTGGGCACCTCGGCTATGTCGGTGTGAATTACGACGTGCAGATCCCGGGCATGGAGCTGTTCTTCGCCGGCATCCATACCCTCGGCGGGCCCGCACCCGTGCGCCGCTACCTGCCGCACCTGATCGAGCTGATCTGGGACCGGACCATCGACCCGGGCAAGGTCTTCGATCTCACTCTGCCCCTCGAGGACGCCGCGGAAGGCTACAAGGCCATGGCAGAACGTCGGGCCACGAAAGTCCTGCTGACCCTCGACTGATCCTCGACCAGACGCATTGGGCACCGCGTCGGCTTGCCTGCATCAAATCGCTGATGCGGTCAGGCAGCGAATCCGCGGCCCTTCTGGCCTGCTCTGCGATCACGTCGAATACCTCCATACCTGCCGAACATCTAAGGAGTACCCCATGAATGCCCAGCAGCTACCTCCCGAAGCAATTCCGAATACGGAACTGACCCAGCCGGGCCGGTCCGGGAATGACGGCCGAGCTCTCGGGCGACGGAACATCCTGAAGCTTGCAGGTGTCGGAGGAGCGGCCCTGGGTGCTTTCTCCATCGCCAGTGCCGCGGCCAGCGGGCCCGGGGGTGGGAGCGCTCCGGCACCTGCACCAGCCGTGGACCCGTCGTGGGACAAGACCTTCCCCCGCAACCCGCTGGTCGCCCACGAGAAAGTGACCTTCCCGAACCGGCTCGGACTCACCCTCGTCGCGGACCTTTACACACCGCAGAACGCCTCATCGTCTGCCCCCATGCGGGCGCTGGTCGTCGGGCACCCCTTTGGCGGTGTGAAGGAGCAGACCTCGGGCTTGTACGCGCAGACCATGGCTGAGCGTGGTTTCGTCACGATCGCCTTTGATGCCTCCTACAACGGCGAGAGCGGCGGGTTGCCTCATTTCATCGCGTCCCCGGAGGCGTTCGTCGAGGACTTCAGTGCAGCGGTGGACTACCTCGGCCGGCACCCGCTGGTCGACCGGGAACGCATCGGCGTGCTCGGGGTGTGCGGCAGCGGCGGGTTCTCTATCGCAGCGGCACAGACCGATACGCGGATGAAGGCTGTTGCCACGGTCAGCATGTACGACATGGGACGTGACCGAAGGCAGCAGCTCGGAGACACCTGGACCCAGCAGCAGCGCCGCGAGCACGTCGAGCAGATGAGCCGGCAGCGCTGGATCGAAGCCGAGGGCGGGCCGACCGAATACATCGTCGGCACCCCTGCGACCATCACAGCCGACTCCCCGGACGTCGCCAAGGAGTTCTACGACTACTACCGCACCCCGCGCGGTCAGCACCCCCGCTCCACCACGGAGATGTCGATGACCAGCAACGGCGCACTGATGCAATTCTACCCGTTTGACAACATCGAATGGATAGCGCCCCGCCCCGTGCTGCTCGTCCATGGAGAAGTCGCGAACTCGCGCTACTTCAGCGAGGACGCCTACGCGCAGGCCGCCGAACCGAAGGAGCTCTACATCGTTCCCGGTGCCGGCCACGTCGATCTCTACGACCGTGTCGACCTCATTCCCTGGGACAAGCTCACGTTCTTCTTCAACGAGAACCTCTGAGCCTTTTCCCTCCCTGAACGGCGCGGGCCCCACCCGTCCTATCCCCACATATGGGGTCCGCGCCCCCCAGCCCCGGCCGGATATGCCGCATCGTCTGCGTTCAGCACTCACCACGGGGACCTTAAGACACATCTGACGTCAGCGTCTCGAAAGGACCACACATTATGACCACGATCGCCATCATCGGAGCAGGTCAGGGCCTCGGCGCTGCCATCGCCCGGAAGTTCGGCTCCGAAGGACTCTCCGTTGCCCTGATCTCCCGCAACCAGGAACGCCTCGACTCTCTCGCGGCAGAGCTCACCAGCGAGGGCATCACGGCCCGCGGATACGCCGCCGATGTCCGGACCTCGGCATCGCTGGTCGCCGCCCTTGAGCAGGCAACCGCTGATCTCGGCCCGATCGAGATCCTCGAGTACAGCCCCCTGCCGCAGAAGGAGTTCCTCCGTCCCCTGCTGGAAACCACGGTCACGGACCTGGCCGGCGCCGTCGAATTCTCCGTCTACGGGCCGCTGACCGCCGTGCACCAGGTCCTGCAGGGCATGAGGTTCCTCGGGCGGGGCACCATCCTGTTCGTCAACGGCGGCAGCGCCGTCCGCCCGAATGGAACCTATGCCGGGACGTCTATCGCCTTCGCCGGTGAGAGCGCCTACGCGCAGATGCTCCACGACACCGTGAAAGCCGACAACATCCACGTCGGCCAGCTCATCATCCCGGGCGCCATCACACCCGGCGATCCCGCTACGGACCCCGACACCCTCGCGGACACCCTGTGGACGATGCACCAAAAACGAGGCGACTTCCGCGTCTACGCCCACGACTTCGACGACTGACACCGCTCGCACCGCTTGATACCCGAAGCCCAGACTGTCGCAGCAGGAGAACCATCATGACCATTCGCTTCACGCACCGAGCGGCCCTTGCGGTAGCGACACTCGGCACCGCCGTGCTCGTCAGCTCCTGCAGCCCGGCGACCGATACAGCCGCACCTCAAGCTGCGCTACCGTCCTCGTCCTCGTCCTCCACCAGTGTTCCGACCCCAGGTGCGACCGGTTCACCCCAACCGACCTCGGAGGGAACACCCTCCCCGGGTCGACTGGTACCGGGGGCTGAACCCGAGACCGTCGCTTCGGGCTTGCAGGCTCCGTGGTCCGTGGCGTTCACGGACGGGGCAACGCTCGTCAGTGAACGGGACAGCGACCGGGTTCTCGAGGTCCTTCCCGACGGTTCGACCCGCGTCGCCGGAACCGTCGAGGGCGTCGCCGGTACGGGGGAGGGGGGCCTGCTCGGCATGACGGTCGATGACCAGCAGAGGCTCTACGTCTACTCCACTGCAGCCGATGGGAATCGCATCCAGCGGTTCACTCCCATCGGTGACCCGGGCTCGCTGGAACTGGGGGAGGCGGAAACCCTGCTCGACGGCATCCCTTCGGCGAGTTATCACGACGGTGGCCGTCTGGCCTTTGGCCCCGACGGGATGCTGTACGCGACGAGCGGCGACGCCGGCCGGCGCGACGCTGCCCAGGATCGTTCATCCCTTGCCGGAAAAATCCTCCGGATGACTCCTGACGGAGAGGTCCCGGCCGACAACCCGTTCCCCGACTCGCTCACCTACAGCTATGGGCACCGCAACCCGCAGGGCGTGACATGGGCGGATGACGGCACGATGTTCGCCACGGAATTCGGGCAGAACACCTGGGACGAGCTGAACATCATCACGGCCGGAACCAACTACGGTTGGCCAGTCGTCGAAGGCATCGCCGGCGCGGAAGGGTTCACCGACCCGGTCCAGCAGTGGGATCCGGCAGTGGCCAGCCCCAGCGGAATGACGCACCTGGGCGGCACGCTGTACATCGCCAATCTCCGCGGCCAGGTGCTGCGCGCCGTGCCCGTCGCCGACCCTGGTGCCTCCACCGACTACTACACGGGCGACTACGGCCGGTTCCGGGACGTCGCCGCCGGCCCCGACGGTGGCCTGTGGATCCTCACCAGTAACACCGACGGACGCGGCGACCCCTCCGAGGCCGATGATCGACTCCTCCGCGTACCCGTACCGGCTTCCTGACCCGATACTCCAACCGCGGTCATGACGTCATCACCCCTCCACGCAGACCGCCAGAAAGACTGACATGAACACCGAAACCATCCAGACGACACCCCCGCAGGCTCACACCCCGCAGCGGTTGCCGCTGCTGACCCTAATCGTGCTTGCCGTCATCGGATTCGTCCTCGTGGCCATGGAGACAATGCCGGCCGGACTGCTGCCCGTCATCGCCTCCGGCATGGGCACCACCGAAGGTTCGGTGGGCCTGTTCGTCAGTGCCTACGCCCTCGGCACAGTCGTCGTGACCGTCCCGGCGATCGCCCTGACACGCGGCCTGCGCAGGAAGCCACTCATCCTCGCAGCGATCACCGGCCTCATCCTGTCCAACACAGCTACGGCGTTCTCCTCCGACGTCGCCCTGTCCCTGATCTCACGATTCGTCGCCGGAGCGTTCTCCGGGGTCATTTGGGGCATGCTCGCCGCCTACGGGCGCCGCATCAGCCCACCCCGCAACGCAGGCCTGTCCCTGGCCATCGTGTCCACGGGGGCTCCGGTCGGCTTCGCCCTCGGCACGCCGCTCGGATCATGGCTGGGCATGACCTTCGACTGGCGCTGGTCCTTCATCGGACTCAGCCTCGTCGCCGTCGTCGCAGGCCTTCTGATCGCAGCACTCGCACCCGACGCCAGCGGGCAGGGCCCGGTGTCCGAGACATCGGAGAAGCTACCCCTGGGCCGGGTCTTCCGGATTCCCGGCATTGCGATCATCCTCGCCGTCATCCTGACGTGGATGCTCGCCCACAACACCATCTACACCTACATCTCTCCATACCTGCGGGCCACGAGCAGCACCCTGACTGTGGACGTCCTCCTGCTCATCTTCGGCATCGCCTCCATCGGCGGAGTCGTTATCACCGGAGCCCTCCTGGACCGGCACCCCCGGCCCCTCCTGCACACGAGTGTGGCCCTGTTCATCGCAGCTGGGACCCTGCTCCTGGTAGGGAGCGGCTCTACGGTCGTCATCGTCGTCGCCGCAGTGCTCTGGGGGGTCACTTTCGGTGGTGCTGCCGCCCAGCTGCAGGCGGCCCTGACCTCGGTAGGAGGAGAGAATGCCGACGTCGCGAATTCCTTCCTGCCTGTGGCCTTCAACATCGCCATCTTCATCGCAGGCATCCTGGGCGCCGCGGCCCTGACCCGTGTCGACGGTCTCGTCCTGCCCGTCATCATGATCGTCTTCGGCGCAGTCGCCCTGCTGCTGACCATCCTCGGCCGCCGCACCGCGTTCCGCGCCCACCTCTGACCCGCGACGACATCACCCTCGATACCCTCGACAGACAAGGAACACCGCCATGAGCACGCAGAAGCAAGCTAGGACCGCCACGGTGAAGGGACCGGAGGAATGGTTCACCGGCGACGTGTACTTCAACGCCTACTACACCGGTCAGACCCCGTCCCGCGCACGGCTGAACCTGGTCCGCTTCACCCCCGGAGCTCACACCGCCTGGCACAGGCACGCCGTCGGTCAGACCCTCCACGTCACCGAAGGACTCGGGTACGTCCAGTCCCGCGGCGAGGACCTCATCGAACTCCATCCGGGGGACACCGTGTACACGCCGGCGGGGGAGTGGCACTGGCACGGCGCCACAGCGGACAACTTCATGTGCCACCTCGCCCTCTGGGAAGCACCCCTCGACGGCGACGACCCCGAGACCGAATGGGGCGACAAACTCACCGACGGGCAGTATCCGGCCGACAAGTAACTCCCCACTTCTAACTCCCCACTACCTGACGAACGAAAAGGGCATCATGAAGACCCGACTGAATATCACCGCGCCCGTCCTTGCTTTCGGACTCCTGTTGACAGCCACGGGCTGCTCGACACCCGCTGGCCCGGCAGATGCCTCACCAGCCACCGCCTCCGAAGCCCCGGCTGCGACCGACACGATCGTCGGGGAATGGACGATGACCACGCTCGAGTTCCAGACCGACGGCCAGTTCGAGGAGGTCCCCTTCTCCGGGCAGATCATCTTCACCGACGCCGGTACCGTCTCCGTCCAGGCGCAGAACCCGGATACGAGCGCAGCGGACACGGCCTACACGGTTCAGGGCTACGAAGCGTTCTACGGTGACGCCGAGATCGACGCGGACGCCGGGACGTTCAGCGTCGATGTCGAGTCCGCTGCCGCACGCGACCTGATCGGGCAGACCCTCACCCGCAACTACGAGGTGACCGACGACACCCTGGTGCTCACCCCCATCGACCCGGCCGAAGGCTGGCGTGTCACTTACGACCGTGCCGCCCGCTGACACCGGTCATTCCTTCGTCCCTCACGATTCCCTGAACCTCTCTAGGAGCTCATCATGAACCAGTCCCAGCGCTTCACCGATACCGTCGTCTTCATCACCGGCGCAGGAGGAGGTATCGGCCGTGCCACCGCCCTGGCCTTCGCTGCGGAAGGAGCCCGCGTCGCCACCACCGACCTGCCCGGAGCAGGCCATCAGGAAACAGCACGCCTGATCACCGAAAATGGTGGGACTGCCCTCGCCCTTGACTGCGACGTCACGGATAGCCACGACGTCGTAAGCGCACTCGATCAGGTCGTGTCGACGTACGGCCGCCTCGATGCTGCCTTCAACAACGCGGGTATCGAACAATCCCACGACACCATCGCAGAGCTCGACGACGCCGAATGGCACCGCCTACTGTCGGTCAATCTCACAGGCATGTACCTGTGCATGAAGCACGAAATCAGGTTCATGACCGCCCATGGTGGCGGCACCATCGTCAACACCTCCTCCGGAGCAGGCGTCATGGGCATCGCCGGTCAGGCCGCCTACGCCGCGACGAAACACGCGGTCATCGGGTTGAGCAAGTCCGCTGCGCTGGAGAGCATCAGCGACGGGGTACGGATCAACGTCGTCGCGCCCGGGGTTATTGACACCCAAATGATTGGACGTGTTTCCGGTGGCACTGAGGAAGGTCGACAGGCGATGGTGGACCAGGAACCCATCGGCCGACTCGGAACACCAGAGGAAATTGCTTCCGCCGTGCTATGGCTCTCAGCCGACGAGAGTGCCTTCGCCGTCGGACACACCCTCATCGTCGACGGCGGACAAACGGTCGGCTGATGAGCCCAAATCGTGACGTGTATCGCATCTACACCGCATTCGCCGTCGCACTGGTGGCCGCCGTCGCCCTCACCGGGTGCAGCGGGACCACCGGCACGACTCTCGATACCGCACCGTCCCTACCACTACGGGAGACCCCCATGGCGTCCTCACCCAACAATCCGCCCGGATCCAGCACTGCATCCGATCGCCCCACCAGAGCAACCGCTCCCACCAGCGACACCGTGGGCGGCAGCACACCGCTTCTGCTGGACGTCAACGGCTCGACGATCTCTGCGCGCCTCGACGGCAGCGCGGTCTCTGATTCGTTGGTGGAGCAGCTTCCGCTCACCCTGCCCGTCCGCGACTTCGGCGGTCAGGAGAAAGTCGCCGATCTTCCCAAGCCCCTCGATCTCGACGGAGCACCAGCCGGCAGCGGTGCCGAACCGGGCCTGATCGGCTACTACGTGCCGGACCAACGGCTCATCCTTTACTACGAGCAGGTCGGGTATCACGCCGGCATCGTCCCCCTCGGCACCTTCGACGATGTGCCGGCCATCGAGGGTGCGCCCGACGGAACCACCCTCACCCTCCGGATCGACGAGTGATTCCGGGCTCCTGGCCCGAGCCTTCGCAGCAGCTTTCATCCGCCGAACTACCTAGGCGGGCTCGGGGTCACCATCGGCGACAACGCCGTCGTAGCGGCTGCCGCGGTCGTGACGAAGGACGTCCCTGATAATGCGATCGTTGTCGGGTCGCCGGCCAAGGTTGTCCGCTACGTCTCCGACTGATGCAACGGGGGACATCAGCACTCCCGACAGCGCGCGCGACGGCTACATGATCCAGGTCTGACTGGCTGAGGGCATTGAGCCCGACAGCGACGTCACCGACGAGTTCCTTTCCCACCAGACGGTCGAAAACTGTGTGAACGAGCTCGTGCACGACGCCCAGGCGCAGGACCGGCTGCTGGCCTCCTACGCCGAGCAGACCGGCGTGTCGTTCCCCGCAGAAAGCTGAACTCCAACCCCAGGCTCGCCAAACGAGAGCCACACCGCTCATAGAGAGGATCGACGACTTTGAGCGTCTCCATACACACCGACCGACGACCCCACCACGGCCTTCTGGCCACGGCGGCTGTCCTCGTCACGGCAGCCACTGCGCTGCTCGCGGCATCACCGGCCTCCGCGCACCACGGCTGGGACGGCTTTGAGACCGACGACCTCGTTTACATCGCCGGCACCGTCTCGTCCGACGGAAACTGGGGTGATCCGCATTCGCTTTTCGAAGTGGCACTTGATGCACAGCTCCCGGCTATCACGCCCGATCTGACGGTCCCTGAGGAGCTGTCAGGCCCGGAGGACAGCGTCCGGGTCGAAACCGCTCTCGCGTATGACGGCCCCCACGACGAGCTCGAGGTCATCATCGCTCCGCCGTGGTGGTCGAGCAGCAACGGCTTGGATCGCGCCCTGGAGGTAGGAGAGCGCTTCCAGGGCGTCGGGTACATCAACAGCACCGACGACGGTCTCTTCCGTCCAGTTGCGTTCTGGTACGGAGACGACCATGCGCCCGTCAACCAGGTGATCGGCAATACGCTCCCGGTTAGGGCACCGATACCGGGCGGCGCCCGGGCAGGCGACGAGCCTGCCGGTGCGCCCTCTGCGGTAGATGATCCTGTGGAGATGGACTCTCCGGCAGAGGATGCCGGCAGCATCGATGACAGCGGATTGGAGACGCAGGTCGTCTGGGTAGTGTTTGGTGTCGCCGTCGTCGCCGCTGTCGTGGGCGGATTCTTCTACATGCGCCGCCGCACCCGCCAGGACGAATGGAACCCCGATGCCTGAACGGCTTGAACCGATTCTGCGCTGGCTGCAGGATTCCGCGCTCGGTGATGCCGTGCGCTCTACTCCCTTCATGTATCCGACGCTCGAAAGCCTCCACATCCTCGGGATCGCCATGCTCGTCGGTCCGGCCTTCGCCTTCGACTTCCGGCTGCTGGGCGTCGGGCGTCGTCTGATACCCGTGACGAGAGCCGCACGCTATCTCCTGCCAGTCTCCCACCTCGGACTTGCCCTCGCAGTCGTCACCGGCATCCTGCTGTTCAGCACACAGGCCGTCGGCGTCGCCGGCTCCGGTGCTGCCCCGTGGAAGCTCGGACTCCTGCTCCTGGCCGGGCTGAACGTCCTTGTGTTCCACCAGGGCGTCCACCGTCGAGTCGACGAGTGGGCAGACGCCGATGCGACACCAATCGCAGCCCGCATCTCAGCGGTCGTATCAATGGCGACGTGGACGGGCGTGATCTTCGCAGGGCGATTTCTGGCCTACGTCTGATGGTTCATCACCCCTACCAAGCGGTACTCTCACGCACTCGAACGCCTCACTAAAGTACCGAAGATTGACCTTTTGTCAGTTTGCCCGGTGCGACCCAGGATCATCCATTGGTCAGGATTGATTGCAGGCTTGTATTGAGGAAAGTTGCCTCAAGGGATGAGAGCCCGTACCGGCGAAGGTCATTGGCGGATCCCACAGCCGGGCGCGCGGAGGAGAGCAGCACTCGGCCTTGGTTCGTCAGCTCGAATGGTTGGCGGTTACCCCGGCCCCGTGCAGGCGATCGCGCAATGAGGTTCCGGTTCTCCAGTCCCCTCAGGAGTGCCGCCATGCTTGGGGGCTGCTCGAAGGTGGTGCGCGCAAGGTCTGCTTGGGTCAGGGCGAGGACGCCGTCGAGTTGGGCGAGCACACTGAATTGAGTCGGCGTCAGGCCATAGGCCGCGAGGACATCAGCGAGGACCCGCTCAATTTTCCGTGAGGCTCGGATGAGGCTCCACATCGCGGCCCCATCGGGATCAGCGGGTGTTGCTTCCTGGTGCATGGTCACGCCATTTCGGTCACTAGTACCGCGGCGCCTGGCCCGTGGAGTGTTCCGAGGGCTTCGAGGTAGGCGTCGACGAACGCGGGCTGGTCGGCCAGGTCGAGGAAGAGATCGCGTTGCTGCAGGAAAGCGAGTGGATCCGTCCGTGTGCGTGCGGCGACGTCCATCACCTGGTCCTTGAGCCGGTCGACGACGTCGATGGGTGTCCCTGCTTCGTCAATGCCTTCGGCGTAGCGTGTCCAGGTCGCGATGATCGCCGCCCCGTAGCGGACGCTTCGTCCGGCGGCCAAGTTCTCGCGGATGACCGGGACCAGCCATTTGGGGATACGGTCGGAACTCTCGGCGCACAACCTGGCGACGGTGTCGCGAACGGCGGCGTTCGAGAACCGCGAGATGAGCTGGTGCCGGTAGGCGTCGAGGTTCACGCCGGGTACGGGGCGGAGGGTCGGGGTGGCCTCCTGCTCCATGTAAGCGAGAAGGTATCGGGCGAAGGTCTGGTCCTGGCAAACGTCGTGGACGAGCCGGTAGCCGGCAAGGTAGCCGGGGTAGCAGAGGGCCTGGTGGCTTGCGTTGAGTAGCCGGAGTTTCATGAGCTCGTACGGTTCGACGTCGTCCACGAGCTGCACGCCCGCGTTCTCCCAGGCGGGGCGCCCTTGCACGAAGTCGTCCTCGAGGACCCACTGCTCGAAGTCCTCGCACACCACGGGCCAGGCGTCCTCGAGGCCGAAGTCCTCTGCAACCTGGGCGCGGTCCTGATCCGTCGTCGCGGGCGTGATGCGGTCGACCATGGAGTTGGGGAAGGTGACATTGTCTGCGATCCAGATGGCGAGGTCGGGGTCACGGAGATGTGCGAAGGCGGTGAACACGGCACGGGCGGTGTCACCGTTGCCCTGAATGTTGTCGCAGGACATGACGGTCAAACCTGGAAGTCCGGTTTCCCGACGGCGGGCTAGGGCCTCAGTGACGAGCCCGAAGACCGATGCTGGCACGGCGTCTGGCGCGAGATCGGCGCGCAGGGCGGGATGATCGACGTCGACCTCTCCGGTCACCGGGTCGATGCAGTACCCACCCTCGGTGATAGTCATCGATACGATACGGACACCGGGATCTGCGATGGCTTCGATGACAGCCTTAGGGTCATCGGGCGCGAAGAGATAGTCCGCGATCGAGCCGATTACACGGGCATTCTGCGTGCCATCGGGTGCTTTCTCGACGAGCGTGTAGAGGCTGTTCTGGTTGTCCATGACCCGTTTCATGGTCACGTCGTGGGGGAGGACGCCCACGCCGAGGATCGCCCAGTCGTGGGCCTGCCCCTGGGACATGAGTCGGTCGAGGTACATGGCTTGGTGGGCGCGGTGGAAGCCGCCTACGCCAAAGTGAACGATGCCGACACTGAGCGCCGAACGATCATATGTGGGCACCGGCAGTCCGGGAGGAAGAGAAGACAGTGCTGCGTTTGAAAGCTGGGTCATTGCGCGCCTTTGCGTAGTAGATGGTGTGCCTGGTTGGGTCAGTTGAGCTGCCAGTTGGACAGGTCGAGGATGCGGTCTGCCCGGTGCCGGGTAGCGGCCACGAGTTCGGCGTTCGGTTCGTCCACTCGCCGCACCCATTCCTCGGCTGCGGCGGGGTCTTTGCCGAATAGGATGTGCCGGGTGATGAGTCGGCGCCGACGTACATCCGGGTCCACGTCGATGAACCAAACCTCGTCGAGCTGCTGCCGGGCCTTGCGCCATCCGGGCCCGTCGAGAAGAAGATAATTGCCTTCGGTGATCAGGAGTGAGGCTGCCGGTGGCACAGGCAGCGCATTGGCCAGGGCTGTTCGAGGTCCCGCTCGAAGGCCGGCGCGTAGACGACATGATCAGGTCTGTCTCGGAGACGGGACAGGAGGGCGGCGTAGCCGTGGGCGTCGAACGTCTCCGGCGCCCCCTTGCGCTCCAGCAACCCGAGTCTGTCCAGCGCCTTGTCCGCGAGGTGGAAGCCGTCCATAGGTACCTGCTCGAACGTTCTTGGGCTCAGTACTTTGAGTGCGGCGGCGACGGTTGACTTACCCGAGCCGGGTGCTCCGACGATGCCCAGCAGGGTGCGGCCAGTACTTAGTCGGGGGAGTAGATCCTGGAGTTCGTGGGCGTTCCTGATGTGCATCACAGCGGCTGTAGTGCCTCCGACTCCCGAAGGTGTTCCTATCGTGGGTGTCATGCGAGCAGTTTCCACGGGACGCCCTCGACGGCTGCCACCTCGGACAGTGACGGCGGGTTGGCTCCTGCTCGTGAGCAGGTGATGGCGGCCGCTGTAGCCGCGAAGGACAGAAGTTGCTGCACGGTCAAGTGGTCAAGAGCTGCGATCCTTGATCGATCATCTGTTCCTAGGACTCCGCACCACCGCAGCCCGGCCAGAAGCGCGGCCATGAAGGAATCCCCCGCACCGACGGTGTCGACGACGTTCACCGGAGCTGCTTCCCCAGTAACGTGCGCGGACGCGGTTGCGGCGAGGGACCCCTCGCTGCCACAGGTGACGACAACGAGACCGGCCCCGAGGGTCAACCACGCATCCATCACGTCCGTCAGCTCCGTTCCTGGGTACAACCAGGCCAGGTCCTCGTCACTCGCCTTCACGATGTCGCTGAGCACGACGAAACGTTCCACTGTCTGGCGTGCCTCATCACGGTCTGGTGTGATCGTAGGCCTGCAGTTGGGGTCGAAACTGATCGTGCTGCTGTCCCGGACCTGTTCAAGGAGGTCCAACACGTCGTGGCACCCCGGCGCGAGGACGGTTGCTATCGATCCCGTATGGAAGTGCGCTGGCGCCGTGGAACGTGCAGCGTCGACCGAGGTGGAAATGTCCCAGCCGATGTCGAAGGAGTAGGTGGCGGACCCGTCGGTGCCGATGCGCGCACCAGCGGTGCTGGTGCGCGCGGCCCCGGCGTTGATGACGTGGACCCCGTTCGCGGTGAGGTGATGCTCGATGACCTGACCGCGGCGGTCGTTCCCGAAGGCGGTGACCAGGGTTGTCGGCATGCCGAGCCGGGCCGTCCCGACCGCCACGTTCATCGGGCTTCCACCAGGATGTTCGACGGTGGCCTGCCGGCCGTCATCTTGGACGACGTCGACGAGGGATTCGCCGATGACCACGATGCGGGGTGCCTCCGGGTTCGGGTTCATCAGCGGCCGGGGTAGACGACGGCTTTGAGCTGCCCCGGCTGCTTGCCGGCCTGGAGCGCAGCCTCGGCTTCCGACAGGCCGAAGCGCCCGGTGACCAGAACGTCGAGGTCCACTTTCCCGTCCGCGATGAGCTGGATGCCCAGCGGCCACGTGTTGGCGTACCGGAAGACGCCGGAGAGCCAGATCTCCCGGTTCTGGATGAAGGAGACAGGCAGTTCGACGTCGTCCGCGCCGAGCCCCACGAGGATCACACGACCGGCCGGACGTACCGCGAGGATGCCGGAGCGCACTGCCCGCGGTGCGCCGGAGGCGTCGATGAAAGCATCGACGTCGAGGCCCTCCACAGAGTCGGTGCGTGCATTGAGGGCGTGGGTAGCCCCGTACTTGACGGCGAATGCGAGTCGGTCGGGGGAAATGTCGCTGATATAGACCTCGGTGGCTCCGAAGGCCCGGGCGGTCTGCGCGGCGATAATGCCGATGGGCCCCGCGCCGGCGATGAGGACGCGGCTGCCAGAGCCGATCCCGGCACGCTGGCAGGCCCAGATGCCCACCGAGAGCGGTTCGATGAGTGCTGCGGCTTCATCGCTCACGCTGTCGGGGATAGGGAACGCGAAGTCCGCTTGGATGGCGACGTATTCGGTGAAGGCGCCATCGATGGGTGGGGTGGCGTAGAACTCGATGCTCGGGCAGAGGTTGTACCGTCCGTGCTTGCACTGGTCGCAGACCCGGCAGGGGCGCTGGGGTTCCACGGCCACGCGCTGACCTACCCGTGACGAATCGACCTGCGCGCCGACGGCGACGATGCGTCCGGAGAGTTCGTGGCCGAGGATCAGGGGGTGATCGACGACGTACGGGCCGATCCGGCCGTGTTCGTAGTAGTGGACGTCGCTGCCGCAGACGCCGACCGCGGCGACCTGCACGAGGACCTGGTCCTCATCAATGGTGGGTACCGCGAGGTTTTCTAAGGCGACGTCGCCCTGCTTCTTGAGGAGGGACGCGCGCATGGTCGTGGGAACCTCGAGGGTTGTCCGTTCGACTGTTGCAGTCATGACTGAATCCTTTCGGGAAGGGAGGCGTTACTTCACGGCGCCGAGTGACAGGCCCTGGACGAGCTTGTCCTGGGCGGCGAAGCCGGCGAGGAGGACGGGCAGGGAGATGATTACGGCCGCGGTGCAGACCTTGGCGAGGAACAGGCCCTGGCTGGAGACGAAGCTGGTGAGGAATACCGGTGCCGTGCCGGCCACGACACCGGTCAGGACTCGGGCGAGCAGCAGTTCGTTCCAGCTGAAGATGAAGCAGATCAGCGCCGTGGCGGCGATGCCGGGCATTGCCACGGGGGCGACGACCTTGCGCAGCGTGAGGATGAGTCCGGCGCCGTCGATCTGTGCTGCCTCGAGCATCTCCGCAGGTACTTCGGCGAGGAAGGACCGCATCATCCATACCGCGATGGGCAGGTTCATCGACGTGTACAAAAGGACCAGGAACCAGATGTTGTCCAGCGTCCCGGCGTTGCGTGCGAAGAGGAACAGGGGCAGCAATGCGGCGACGATCGGCAGCATCTTCGTGGAGAGGAAGAAGAACATGACGTCCGTCCACTTCTCGACCGGCTTGATGGACAGCGCGTAGGCCGCCGGAATCGCGAGGACGAGCACCAGGATGGTCGAGGTAATCGAGGCGGTCGCCGAGTTAATCAGTGGCGGCCACGGGTCCAGCCCGGACGCACCACCGAAGAAATTGCGGTAGGAGTCCAACGTGAGCTCGGCTGCGATGGACGGCGGGTTGGTCGCAGCGTCGTTCTCGGAGTGGAAGGACGTCAGCACCATCCAGAACACGGGGATCGCGAAGATGAGCGCGGCAGCCCACGCGGCCAGGCCGGCGATGGTGCTGTTACGAGTTGGGTCCATGCGGGACTTGCGGCGCCGTCCAAGGAACGTGGGGCCGGCGGAGGGTTGCACGGTGGGGTTCAGGGCGGTCATCGGGATTCCTCCTTCTGGAAGAGTGTGAAGACGGTGCGCAGGGCGAAGGTGGCGATGATGATGGTGCCGATCACCACGACGACGCCCGTGGCCGAGGCCAGACCGTAGTCGTTGGCCGTGTAGAACGTCTGGTAGATGGAGAACGGGAGGTTTGCTGTCCCGAGTCCTCCGGAGGTGAGCGTGAAGACGGCGTCGAAGTTTTGGACGATGTAGATGGTGCCTAGCAGTCCGCCCAGCTCCAGGTACTGCCGCAGGTGGGGCAGGGTGAGGTAGCGGAAGATCTGCCACCGGGAGGCGCCGTCGATCTGCGCTGCTTCGATGACGTCCATGGGGCGGGACTGCAGCCCGGCCAGCAGGATCAGCATCATGAATGGGGTCCACTGCCAGATGAGCGAGGCCTCGACGGCGAACAGGGGTGCCTGGGACAGGAGCTCGGGCTGGGGCGGATTGTCGCTGCCGAACAGGGACCAGACCCAGGTGAGCGTGCCGTTGACGAGCCCATAGGAGGGGTTGAGCAGTGCATGCTTCCAGACCAGGGCCGCCGCGACCGGCACGATGAGGAATGGCGCGATCAGCATGGTTCGTACGATCCCTCGACCGATGAATTTTTTGTCCAGCAGCAGGGCCAGGCCGAGCCCGAGGAGCAGGCTGACCAGCACCACCGTGACGGTGAGGATGATGGTGGTGATGATCGACGCTCGCAGGCCCTGGTCGGTCAGGACACTGATGTAGTTGTCGATACCGGCGAAGCTCGTGTCGTTGGGCCGGAGACTGTTCCAGTTCATGAACGAGATGATCAGCGTCGCGACGAACGGTAGCTGGGTGACGATGATCAGAAAGATCAGTGCCGGTAGCAGTGGGGCGCGGCGGGCCCACCGGGTGGTACGGGCGCGTGCGGTGGCTTTTGGATCCGAGGTGGAGGGACGAGATTGACGTTGGCGCTGCGGGGCTGCGGTAGCTGAGCTCATGGGGGGGTCTCCTGCCGAACGGTGTCCGTTGCCGTGGGATTGAGGCGGGCAACGGACACCGTCCGTGCGGTAGGTGTGGCTACTTGTACTCTTCGCCGATGGCCTCGGCGGTTTCCTGCCCCTTGGCAAGGGCTTCCTCGACCGTCTTCTGTCCGGCGATCACGGCGCTGATGTCCTGAGACACGGTGGTTCCGAGATCGGCGAACTCCGGGAATCCGGCGAACTGGATGCCGATGTAGGGGCGTTCCTGCAGGCCCGGGTTCTTCGGGTCGGCGTTCTCGATCGCGAAGCGCTCGGCCTCGTAGAACGGTGCCGAAGCCTGGTACTCAGGGTTCTCGTACGTGGAAATCCGCTTGCCTGAGGGGACTTTCGCCCAGCCGAGCTCTTCTGCCACCAGTTCCTCGTACTCCTGGGAGCTTGCCCAGGAGATGAACTCCCAGGCGGCGTCCTGCTTCTCGGAGGCGGCCTGAATGCCCCACGACCAGGTCCAGAGCCAACCGGAGGATTCCGTCTCCTTGACCGGGGCGGCTGCGTAGCCGATCTTGCCCGCGACGGGTGATCCTTCGGCCTCGAGGCTGCCGGCCGCGGAAGTGGCGTCATACCACATAGCCGTCTGGCTCTGCGTCATGTTGTTCAGGCACTCGGTGAAGCCGGCCTGGGCGGCTCCGGCCTCGCCGTGGTTTTTCACGAGGTCGGTGTAGAACTGGACGGCCTCGGTGAACTCGGGGGAGTCGACCTGCGCGTTCCAGTCCTTGTCGAACCAGGTCCCGCCGAAGGTATTGACCACGGTGGTCAGCGGGGCGAAGACCTGGCCCCAGCCCGGCTGGCCGCGCAGGCAAATGCCCTTCATGTCCTCCTTGGCCTCGTCGACCTGCGCGGCGAGGTCCGCGACCTGGTCCCAGGTGGGGTTCTCCGGCATGGTGAGGCCGAGCTCCTGGAATACGTCCGTGCGGTACATGAGGAAGGAAGACTCGCCGTAGAACGGTTCACCGTAGAGCTTGCCGTCCTCTCCGGTCAGGGACTCGGTGTACGCCGGAAGGATGTCTTCTTGATTGAATTCCTTGTCCGCTGCAACGAACTCGTCGAGAGGGGCGAGCCACCCGTTGGCGGAGTAGAACGGGATTTCGTAGTTGGACAGGGATGCGACGTCGTACTGGCCCGCCTGGGCCGAGAACTCCTGGCTGATGTTCGCCCGGACGTCGTTCTCCGGCAGGGACGTGAAATTCACGGTGATACCCGACTCCGCCGTGAAGTTCTCCGCCGTCAGGCGCTGCAGGTCCTCCATCTGCGGGTTGTTGACCATCAGCACGTTGATGCTCTGTGCCTCGCCGGATTCGGCTCCGCCACCCCCGCCTCCGCCGGCACCGGAGCAGGCTGTGAGGGTCAGGGCCAGACAGGCAAGGCCGGCGGTGAGTGTTGCCCGTGCAGGTGGGATTCGCATAAGGACTCCTTTGTTCTTACTCAATAAGGGCGCGTCGGATCGACGCAGGTGCCTTCAGGGTGGAGGGGGAGGACTACAACCGGGGGAACCGGGTGCCTGCCCCTGTCCTACAAAGGTAGAGGTGTGACATGGTGCACAACTAGCGTTCTAGTTGCCCCCGACTGATACTTATTTTCCAAGAGGCTCTGAAGGTCACAACCGTGCCTCCAGCTACGTGAGACCCATAGCGGGGACCGTTGGATAACTTTTATGTACGAGGAGGAGACGCGTAGTGGCTCAGAAAGCATCGGACGCAGCAGTCCGCCTCGCTGAGCGCCTGACTGGGCTTCACGCGAACCGCGAGGTGATTCCCCATGACCCCAAGCACTCCGTTCGATGGCATGAACACGACTATCCAAGCCCCATCGCGCGGTGGAACTACCACCCCGAGTACGAAATCCACCTCATTCGCAAGGGCACGGGTCGCTTCATCGTGGGTGACTATCTCGGCACGTTCGAGGCCGGGCAAGTCACTCTTATCGGTTCAGGCCTCCCACATGATTGGGTCAGCGACCTCGAACCGGGGGAGGTGATCGAAAAACGTGACGCCGTCCTTCAGTTCGATGGCGAATGGTTACTCCGATGCGCCGAACTGATGCCAGAGCTCCTGGAGGCAGAAGAAGTGTTGCAGCAATCAGCACGAGGTATTCAGTTCACCGGCGAAACCGCGCTCAAGGCTGCAGATGCCATCGAGTCCGTAGGAGTTGCCACCGGAATGGAGCGCCTACACCACGTGCTGAGAGTCTTCACGATCTTCGCAAGATCACCCTTGGCCGAGCGACGTCTACTCGCTCGCGACTGGTTCGAACCACAACTCGATGGTGAAGCAGCTGCAATCGTCGACATCGCCCTCGAGTACATCTTCGCAAACCACTCCGGCACGGTACGGCTGGGCGAGGTAGCGGAGTTGGTAGGTATGACAGAGCCCACCTTCTCCAAATACTTTCGAAAGTCCACAGGACAGAACTTCAGCGAGATGGTCCGCAAGCTACGCCTTGCTCATGCATGCCGTCTGTTGGACCAGACCGACATCCCGGTCTCCTCCATCTGCTACGACGTCGGATTCTCGAATCTCTCCAACTTCAACCGGCACTTCCAGACCGAGATGGGCATGACTCCTCGCGCATACCGCGCACGAACCATCTAAACGGATCTCAGAGAAGTGCCTCGCCAGAATCGGCAGCACTTCGCCTAACACCTGCCTGAGTTGCATCTGCTTTCAACACAGGGTGGCGTTGACAATGCGAAGGCTTAGGCCTTCGTCGCACTCAAAGTGGCGTCACGAGGGGTAAAGGTTGCGAAGGAGTGCCAGAACGGCTTGATGCCCTGCAGGTGGTTCGCCCTCATTCCATGCGGCGTAGACCGGAGCTGGTGGCGCGTCTCTGACCGGACGGTACACCAGACCTGAGCGGCGGTACTGGTGTGCTGTCGATTCCGCAGTCACACCCAGTGCTTGGCCACTACCAATGACGGTGAGCCAGTCATCGACGTCGTCCGTCTCGACGACCTCTGCTGGTCGGTTGTCCTTGGGCCAGAGGTCCAGCTGTGTACTCCCAGTTCGTCGGTCTACCGCCAGTGGACAGGCCGCGACCTGCGCGAGGGTGACACTGCGTCTGCCGGCCAGCCGATGGCCGGCGGTCATCGCGCAATAGCGTTTTTCCTCACCGATGACGAACACTTCGAGCCTGTGCGTAAGTGGAAGTCGGCGCAGGATCGCTAGATCACTGGTCCCCTCATGCAGTCCCGCCGTAGGAGTGTTCGTCCTGTTCAGGCGCAATTCACTGTGCGGGAAGGCTGCCGCCCATTGGCGTTGGAACTCAGGGGTGTATTTGCCCAAAGCGGACCAGGCGTACCCAATCCGGAGAATCTCGTTGCCAACCAATGCTGCATGACGGAGGTCGGTTACAGCTGAGAGGGTACGGCGTGCCCGTTGAATCACCCGTTCTCCAACGATGGTGAGCTCTACGCTGCGGGTAGTGCGGTGCAAGAGCCTGACCCCTAAGGTGCGTTCAAGGGCTGCGATGTTGCGTGACACGGCAGCTTGGGAGATACCGAGCTCGATTGCTGCGTCGGTGAAACTGCCGGCGTCGACGACAGCGACCAGTGAGCGTAGGTGGCGCAGTTCCACATCCATACTCCCAGTTTATTGATGCATCCAACGCATAAGTGATGTGTTCTATGCATTGTGAGACAGCAGGAGGTGCAGTGCACACTCCGAGGATGGATAAAGGAGCACCCGTGGGGCGGGGCCGGAGCGCCGGCATCATCATTTCGATCATCAGTGCGTCCTCGAACCAGTTGGGCGCTGCCAGTGGATCGCTGGCCTTCCCGGTCATCGGGCCGGTCGGAGTAGTCGCGGTCCGCCAGCTTGTGGCCGCCGCTGTCCTGCTGCCGCTTGTCCGACCCAGGGTTAGATCAATGACCCGAGCTCAGTGGTGGCCGGTCCTGCTGCTGGCCGTCGTGTTCGGAACCATGAACCTGAGCTTGTACGCGGCGGTGGAGCGCGTCGGGCTCGGACTCGCAGTCACTCTGGAGTTCCTTGGTCCCCTGACTGTTGCCCTATTCAACTCCCGCACCAGAATCAGTGCGGTCTGCGCCGTCATCGCAGGAACCGGCGTCATAGCCATAGCCCGCCCTCAACCGACCACTGATTACATCGGCATCGGGCTTGGCATGATCGCAGCCTGCAGTTGGGCCGCGTATATCCTGCTCAACAGGACCATCGGTGCCCGCATACCGGGAGTCCAAGGCACCGCGACCGCGACGGGCGTTTCCGCAGGGGCGTTCCTGCCGATCGCCGTCCTGATCTTCATCGACAAGCAACCGGATACTGCTGCGGTGCTGTACGCGGTAGCTGCAGGGATACTCGCTTCCGTAGTGCCATTCGTCGCTGATTTGCTGGCCCTTCGCCGGGTTCCGGCGGGTCTCTTCGGGATTCTGATGAGTGTGAACCCCGTTCTGGCCGCGCTGATCGGCGTTATTTCCCTCCACGAAACACTCGGAGCGATCGAATGGGCGGGTATTGCTTTGATCGTCACCGCCAACGCCCTAGCACTCCTTTGTTCTCGTGCCCGGTCCGCTTCACAGCCGGATGCGGACGCGTCCGTTCTTGCACAGGTAGGCGGCTCTAAACTCTAGCCTTCGGGCTCCACCTGCCCACGGTGGTAGTGGCAGAGATCGCGCTTCGGTGTGGCTCTCTGCCCACATAACGTCGCTCTTGAAGCTTCTGTCTTTCACCTGACTTGTCCACCGGCAGGCGACCCCAAAATTTCTTCAAAAGGCCAGAACTGATAAATCAACGCAGCCCGGGACTGTATACCTTGTCGGCTCGTCGCATCGCGCGTGGCCGTTTTGTGGTGGGAGTGGTTCCGGTTAGCTGAGATTCCGTGCCGTTACGGTTCGTCAGCCAAGCGGTGACAGCGATGCCGGCGAGGACTGCAACGGTGGCCCAGGAATTGTCGATGAGTGTTTCTTCCAGTCCCGTGATGGGACTGGTGAGTACGCCGGTGCGGTCGAGGATCCAGAAACCGGCAGCAGTGAGGGCGACGAGGGCTATCCCTGTGCGTATCCGTGTACCCCAGCTGGTGCGCGAGATGACGTAGATGGATGGGAAGACCAGGGCGACGGTAGTGAGCTGGGCGAGTTCCACGCCGACATTGAACGCGAGCAAGGTGAGCATTGACAGGGTTCTGTCGAACCCGAGGTCGGTGAGGATACCGGCGAATGCTAATCCATGGACCAGCCCGAACAGGCCCGCGATGAGGACCTCACCCCCGTGGATGAGAGGTCTAATGGCGTGGAGGGCCGCGACGGCGACGGACGCGGCGACGAGGATTTCCACGGGCCCGGACGGTAACGCGATCCAGTCCAAGGCGGCTGCGATGAGAGTCAATGAGTGTCCGATGGTGAAGGCCGTCACGACGCTGACGACGATACGCAGGGACCGCTCGAAACCGCCACGCGGAACCCAACGACGCCCGCGCGTCACCACCAGGGGTGCGACGAGCAGGAGGGTAGTGAGGAACAGTAGGTGGTCAGCTCCGCTGAGGACGTGGTGGAAGCCGTAGCTGATCATGTCGATCAGACCCGGTTCGACAGCATCACCGATGGCCAGGGTTCCATCGGACGCGGTGATTACCCCTGGCGTTGAGATGGAGCCGGTTGCATCGGTGAGGACGACGACCGCCTCATGGGAGGCATCGGATTCGATGATGCCGTCATAGTCGATGACCAGGCTGGAGGGATCGACCGCGCCGGTATCGAAGGTGACGTCGACACTGAATGACTGGATCCCTTCAACCGATTCCACGACGGCATCCGAATAGGTCTCAGACCACGTGGTTCCATCGGTCCCGGTCAGCGTGAGGTGCTCGTCGATGTATTCGGTGATGACCTCGACCTGGCCCTCGGTCAGCTCCGTCGCTGTCGCGTAGGAAGTACCGAGTGTCTCATCGAGTGTTTCCAACGCGACCGACACTGTCGCCTCCGCCGAGTCATCGGTCAGGCGCACCGCGATGGTGCTGCTGTCCACACTGTGTGCCTGCGCTGATGCTGCAGGGATCAGTGTCAGCAGAGTGGCGGCTACAGCGGTGAAAGCGGCAAGGCTACGTCGTTGAAAAGATTGCATGAATCAAGGCTCGCCACCGTTGCTTTGCTCAGCCTGTGACCGTCATTAGCCCCACCAATGCCTACACACCTGCCCCTCTACCGCTCTCCGTCCGGCGACGAAATGGGCGAAGAGATGAGCGGGAATGGGTGGGGAAGTGGTTACCCCTCCGATCGGTGTGCCTGGTCCAGTCGGGGCGCGAATTTAGTTATACCCATGCCATGGGTGGTTCATAGGAATTCGAAAGGATCGGGTTCGAGGCTTAGACCATCAACTCCACCCGTACCAGCCTGGAAGGGCCAACACCATGAACCTCAAAATGAAGCTCGCTGCTCTCAGCCTCGCCGCTGGCCTCGCCCTCTCAGGCTGCGCAGCCGGATCCACAGCCAGCTCAACCACCGACTCCTCAGCAACCACCACGTCCTCCAGCGCCTCCGCCACAATCACCGAATCTGCCGCTGGGTCGACAGCCGGATCAACCATCGGAACTGGAACCCTTCCTGAAGGCGGCATGCCCGCCGGTGAGATGCCTGCGGGCGACCCGGGCGGTGGCGTCGATGCCTCCAGCGTCGCGACCGAAGACGAACTCATCGCACTGATCCAGGAAGCCTATGGCGATGCGGGCTTAGACCTGCACCGCGGCCACATGCCGGTACAGGACGTCCTCGACGAGGTCCTCGCCATCTCCCATGAGGAACTGCACGTACGCATGGAAGCCGGTCAGAACCTCTCCGACATCGCCGACGAGCTCGGCGTCGGCACGCAAACCCTCGTCAATGCACTCGTTGAATCGTGGAGCCCCGCGATTGACAACCTCCTCGCGGCGGGCACCATCACCCAGGAAGAAGCCGACGCCTACACTGCCGCACTCGAGGAAGCCTTCACCTACCGCGTCACCTGGGACGGCGAAGAAGCAACCCCTACCTTCGACGGCCTCACCGCCTAACACCGGCGGCGGACAACATCCTCAGGACCTACTTCACTGCACGTCCGAAACATCACAACGAAGGCGCCCGGCAAACCACCGGGTGCCTTCGTTGTGCTAGCGCTGCCACTCCCACCTGCGTGAGGAATCGATGCGCACTGGCATGTATCCATGCAGGGTGTGGTTAAACGGCCCGGGTGCAGAGTACGGATGGGCCAAAAGAAGGGCAGCACAGGAAACCCCCTTCGGTTCACAGCCCGATGACAGGTGCATGACAGGGCACACCTACAGTGCGAGCCCAGATTCGTAGTAGTCCCTCCATCGGGACTACTACCACCAGGAACGATTACCAAGGCCGCGTAGCGGCACAGTGAGGAACACACATCATGTCTACTCCCAAGAAAATCGCACTCGGAGCCAGCGCGGCGGCAGTCGCTCTCGGAGTAAGTCTGGGCGCTACCGGTATGGCTTCGGCTGCGACCACGGACCCCGCCCCGACCTCAACATCCTCGGCTACCGCGGAAGCCACCACCGGGGACGAGACAGCCATGGACCGCAAGGGCGGACCCGGACACGTGCGCGGGCAGGGCGGTGTGGACGCCGCTGCACTGGCAACCAAGCTCGGCGTCGACGAGGCAGCAATGACCGACGCGTTGCAGGCCACTAGGGACGCAGCCAAGGCGCACACCGAAACCACCGAGGGCGAGAAGCCTGACAGGGAAGCACTCCAGAGTGCTGTGGCCGCATCATTGGCCGAAGCTCTCGGCCTCGATGAAGCAACCGTCCAGACGGCCATCGATGAGCTTCAGACAGAGAAGAAAGCCGAACGATCCGCGGCAGTGCAGGAGCGACTCGACGCTGCGGTGACGGACGGGTCTCTCAGCCAAGCCGAAGCCGATGGCGCCGCCAAGGCACTCGAACTGGGAATCCTCGGCGGCGGAGGTCGCGGTTAACAGCCACCGCATGTAGAAGAGAACAAGCGTCTCGGCGAGGTAGACACCGGTATAAACCACTGTGTACCTCGCCGGGACGACAGCCTTTCCAAAAGCCGCCACTGAACACATCGACTACTTCGGCACCGAGGCTGCCCTGCTCCAGGTGGTCTCCGAAAGCTCTTCCGCGGGGCGACCGATCAACTCCGCGTGAGTCTGAAAACAACTGCACAGCAGCTGCACAGCTTTTGAGAAGGCACGTCCTAAGCCCGGGCGGCACAGTGGAAGAACAACCACAGCCCGCCAGGAGAACATCATGATCAGCTACCGACCCACCCCAGAACTCACCGCAGGACGCAAGGACTTCAGAGCTGCAATTGGTGCCATGGCCCTGGCAGCGGTCCTCGGGACTACGGCCTTCGCGCCCATCGGAGCCAAAACCCCTATCGCCTCGGAGGCCCGCGCCGGCGTCGTCGTCGAAACCACTGTCCCCGCGGAGCAGGCGACGGTCCGCCGTCAAGACACCGGAGGCTCTCTCGACCAGGGTGCTGCAACCGGACCCCTGACCGCCTGACGCACCGCTCAAGCGGTCCCGCCGTCCTGCCGTCCCGCATGGGATGTTGTTCCGTACGGGATACTGGACCGCAACGCCGAGCCCGCAATCCCTCCGGTCCCACCGGCACCCGCGTACGACATGACGGAAGACACCAAGGTAGACACGATGGCCGACGCCTCGCACCACTCCATGACCGACAACCTGCCCCGTCTCGCGCACCCAGACGGCAGCCCCATCCGGGCGCTCGTCGTCGACGACGAGACGAGCCTCGCCGAACTCGTCAGCATGGGTCTGCGCATGGTGGGCTGGAGCGTCACCACGGCGAACGACGGTGCCACAGCAGTGGCCGCGGCGCGCGACTTCCGCCCCGATGTCCTGGTGCTCGACGTCATGATGCCCGGGGTGGACGGCATAGAGGCCCTGAAAAAGATCCGCACGTTCGCCCCGAACATGCCCGCACTCTTCCTTACCGCCAAGGACGCCGTCCAGGACCGCATCTCCGGTCTCTCCGCCGGGGGAGACGACTACGTCACCAAACCCTTCAGCATGGAGGAACTCATGCTCCGCCTGCACCGGCTCGTGCAGCGCTCAGGCGTCGCGGCGTCCGATTCCGCCGAACTCGTCGTCGGGGACCTCGTGATGAACGTCGACACGAGGGAGGTCACCCGTGGGGGAGAGGACATCGTGCTCACCACCACGCAGTGGGAGTTGCTGCGTTACCTCATGGAGAACCCGCGCCGCGTCGTTAGTAAGTCCCAGATCCTCGATAACGTCTGGAATTACGATTTCGGCGGACAGGCCAACATCGTCGAGCTCTACATCTCCTACCTGCGCAAGAAGATCGACGTCGGACGCCCCGCGATGATCCACACGGTGCGCGGCGCCGGGTACGTCATCAAGCCCGCGGTCCCGTGAGTCCTCCACCCCCGCCCGCGCTGCCAGGTACTGACGTATCTGACTCCAAACTCACTCCTACGCCGAGCCTTCAACCGGGTCTCGCTCCTCCCCGTCGCCCCGGTGCCCGATGGTGGAAACACCGCCAACGGCGACTACACCTACGGACCAAGCTGATCCTCGCGACTCTGGCACTGCTGACCGCGATATGCATTGCGATCGGCGTGTTCAGTCATGTTGCGATGAGCAGCTACCTCACGGGCCAACTCGATGAGGCACTGACCCCGGCCGCGGGGCGAGCCGGCTTCTCCAACGGCCCACCTCCTGGGCAATCACCGGACATCAACGACGTGAATCCGGAGAATGCGGCCGGTCAACGGCCGGGCACCCTCAACGCGGTGCTCGACGACGGCGAAGCACAGAAATCCGCGCTCGTGCAGGACAACGGCAGCACCGAGCCCCTCACCGACGCCGACCTCGACCTGCTCGCCTCGGTGGATCCGGCCAACGGGCCTGAAGAGCTGGTGCTCTCATCCGGGCAATACCGAGTCGATGCAGCGTCACTGGCCTTCGGCCCTGATAAGGGATCCGTCCTCGTCACCGGCCTCTCCACGGCGGAGCGGGACAGTACGCTGACATCTCTGGACCTGACCGTTGCCGGGGTGTCCCTCGCGGGCTTGGTCTTCACCGGCCTGGCCGGGACGGCCATTATCCGGCGGTCCCTGCGGCCGCTGGAGGAGCTGTCCGCTGTCGCGACGTCCGTGTCTCGGTTACCGTTGTCATCCGGCGAGGTGGCCATGCCGATGCGCGTCCCGCCCGCGGCCGCTCAGCCCGGGACGGAGGTCGGCACCGTGGGGCTGGCCCTGAACGAGATGATCGACCACGTCACCAGCGCCCTGCGCGAACGGCATGCGAGTGAGACAAAGGTGCGCCAGTTCGTCGCGGACGCGAGCCATGAACTCCGCACACCCCTGACCTCCATCCGCGGGTACACCGAACTGGTCCTAATGAGCGAGACGGTCAGCCCGGCCGGCCGGTCGGCCCTCGAGCGCGTCGACAGCGAATCGCGGCGCATGTCCTCCCTCGTCGAGGACCTCCTGCTGCTCGCCCGCCTCGACGAGGGCCAGCGGGGAGAGGTGTCCGACGTCGACCTGACCGAACTGGTCATCGAGACCACGAGCGATGCCCGGGTCACAGCGCCGGCTTACACGTGGAGCCTAGACCTGCCGGAAGAGCCCGTCGAAATCCGGGCCGTGGGCACCGAGATCCGCCAGGTCCTGATCAACCTCCTCTCTAACGCACACAAGCACACACCACCCGGCACCAAGATCGCGACGGCACTCACCATCACCCCGGACGACGATGGCGAGCACGCGACCGTCACGGTCACGGACAGCGGACCAGGCATCGACCCATCATTCCTTGACACCATCTTCACGCGCTTCAGCAGGGGTGATGCCGCGCGCTCGGCCGGAACCGGCAGCACCACCAGCACCGGGCTGGGACTGGCAATCGTGAAGGCCCTCGTCGAGGCGAACGGAGGCACGATCAGCGTGACCAGCGAGCCGGGCCGCACACAGTTCAGGGTGGACCTGCCACTCCCGCAACCGGCCCGACAGGTGCAGCACATCCTGGTGTGAGCGGCACTACATCCCGCACTCGTAGGACAACAACACAGCAGGCTCCGACTCAGTCGGGGCCTGCTGTGTTGTGTTCTGCTAAAGGAGTAGGCACACTGCATCGGGCTCGCTTGAGGGGGATCCTGAGTTGGCCCCAGCGAACAACCTCGACTGACCGAGGCGTCTCACAGCTTGCACACAGCGCAGAACAAAACTCCGAATAGGGAGGGCCGCTGTCATGGATTCATGACTACTTCAACAACTTCCTCCCGGCGTCTTTGGTATCGCTTCGCTTCCTCCATCGCGGCATTGGCCCTGGCTGGTTCGATGGCGGCCTGCAGTGTCTCCGACTCCACTACTAGTGCCGCAACCGACACCGTCGCGTCCTCCTCGTCCACCAGTACGGCAAGCAGCACGGCAAGCAGCACGGCAATGGTGTCGGAGAGCACGACGACAGAAAGGGCGGCTACGGACAGTGCGGCCACGACGGCTGAGACTGTCACAGATACTGCTGCGGCTGCCGAGGCTTTCCTCGCAACGCTGACAGCCGAGCAGCAGGAACAGGTTCTCTACTCTTACGACGATGCGACCAAGACGACATCGTGGTCCAATTTTCCGGTGACCTTCGTCGAGCGAGCGGGTGTGAACCTGGCGGACCTCACCGAGGAGCAGCAGACCGCGGCTCTGGGGGTGCTCGAGTCCCTGCTCAGCGACGAGGCCTATGCCACCGTCGAGGGCATCATGAACGGGGATCAGTTCCTTCTCGAGAACAGCACCAGCACAGAGGCCTCGCTCGGTCAGTACTACATCGCGTTCTTCGGCGACCCTTCCGATACCAGTGCCTGGGAGGTTCAGTTCGGTGGCCACCACCTTGGTATCAACGCCACCCTTGACGGAACGGCGGACGCCATCACCTTCGCGCCGACCCACCTGGGGTCCCAGCCAGCTGTCTACACGGCCGCTGATGGCACCGAAGTGCAGCCCCTGGCCGGTATGTACGAGACGGCATTCGCCTTCTACGACAGCCTGACCGCCGAGCAGCAAGCCGCCCTGTACCAGGGCGAGGAGGTCTCGAACCTGACCTGCGCCCCAGGAGGCACCTGTGATTACCCAACCGGTACCGGTATCGCCGGATCGGAACTCACCGATGAGCAGAAGCAGTTGCTGCTCGACGTGATCGCGAACTGGGTTGGTCTCGCCGACGAAGAGACAACCGCTGCCGCGCTGGCGGACATCGAGGCGACGCTGGATGAGACCTACATCAACTGGTCCGGAGCTACCGTTTACGACATGACCCAGGGCGACGGCATCTACTTCCAGATCTCAGGGCCGGATGCTTTCATCGAGTTCTCCAACCAACAGGGATCTGCCGGTGCTGATGTGACCGGGTACACCACCGGCGGCTGGGGACACATTCACACCATCTACCGCGACCCCAGCAACGACTACGCGAACAGCGTCACGCAGGAGGAAGCAACCGGTATGGGCGGTATGGGCGGCGCTGCTGCCCCCGGCGGAACACCTCCCAACGGCTAACCCCTACTCTGTGTCACAGCAGATCCATCAATGAAGAAGAGGCAGCCGATCCGTGTAACTGCGGTTCGGCTGCCTCTTGCTTTCAGCGGTGTGATGGGTCGAAGTGCAGCTTACGGGGGGCCTTGCTTTCATACCGACTCCGGTAGTTGGTTTGCTCACTTCGGCGCGGAGGAGGCGTGCTCTGCGGGTAACGAGTCCGAAAATTGCCAGTGCTACTGCGCCGACCACACGTACATCTGTCGAGTGTCATAAAGGAACTCCGCCACACACCAGGCCAGCCGAGCTCATCGAATCCCGTTGCGGCCCTTCAAAACTCTTTCAAGCAACCGACCCTATGTCGCCCGGATCTTTCCGCATTATCTGATCAACGCCAACGATACGAGGGCACTCCTCCTAGCCCTGCATGGACAGGTCCAGGTGTACGTGCCCTCAAGCCCTGTCGGGTTACTGATTACTCAGTTCCTGCCACACTTCCATCACTACGGCTCGGGCGTGCTGCTCCGCCAGGTCTTCATCCCGGTCCACGATGGCACGAGCCACTGCCTCGTGATTGTCGAAGGCGATCGCGACCGGGTGTTCGGGTGAGAGGCCCAACTCGGTACGGCCTGCCAGCACCTCTGTGACGATTCCGTGGAGGGAAGCGATCATGTCGTTTCCACTTGCTGCAAGCAGCAGTGCGTGGAAGGCGATGTCCGTTTCGAGGTAAGGCCGCGAGTGTCCCTGACCGGCCTCACCGAGGATGCGCAGGCGACTGGCAAGTTCGAGCAGCTCCAGTCCTACCTCGGCGGGTGCCTTGTGTGCAGCGAGGCGGGCTGCAGTCGGTTCGAGGGCAAGTCTCATCTCGGTGAGCCGGTGTAGTTGGGTGAGCCGCTCATCTCCCTTCAGACGCCATCGGATCAGCTGAGGATCCAGGACGCTCCAGGCAGCGACGGGAAGCACGGTTATGCCCACGCGCCGGCGGGATTCGACCATCCCCATCGACTCGAGGATGCGTACGACTTCGCGGATGACAGTCCGGGACACACCGATCTCACCTTCCAGCTGAGCGAGCGTGATGACGCTACCCGGCGGTCGGATGCCCTGTGCGATTTCTATGCCGAGGCGTTCGAGAACGGCGTTGTGCAGCACTGGGGCGGGTGAGGGTTCTGGAGCGCGGCGACTCAAAGGTGTCATCTTTCTTGCTGTAGATGTGATCTTTGTGACACACTATCGCTCCAAGCGGGAAAACGCCCCCCCTGGGGCCTGAACATCGATGGAGAGTTCTGTGGAGACTTGGACCCAAACACTTGGCGCGGGCCCCTTGCTGGGCATCGCGGCCGGTGCAATCGCTCTGATCCTGATCCTGGTGATCCGGTTCAAGGTACACGCGTTCCTCACGCTCGTTCTCGTGTCCCTCGTGACCGCGTTCGCAACAGGGATCCCGACGAGCGACATCGTCTCTACCCTGGTGACGAGCTTCGGCACTACCCTCGGGTCCGTCGCCCTGCTGATCGGGCTTGGCGCGATGCTGGGCAAGATGATCGAGCACAGCGGTGGGGCTCGCGTCCTCGCAGACAGGCTCGTCGATGTGTTCGGCGAACGGCGTGCGCCGTTCGCCCTCGGGCTCGCATCGTTGATCATGGGTTTCCCGATCTTCTTCGACGCGGGCCTCATCGTCATGCTTCCCATCATCTTCGCCGTCGCTCGGCGCATGGGTGGAACAAACGTACTGCTCTACGGCATCCCTGCGGCCACCGCGTTCTCGGTGATGCACGTCTTCGTGCCGCCGCATCCCGGGCCAGTTGCAGCCACCGAACTGTATGGCGCAAATCTCGGGCTGGTGCTCCTTATCGGCCTGCTGATCGCCTTCCCCGTCTGGTACGTGACGGGGTACCTGTGGGGAAAGTTCGTCTCCACCAAGTACATCCTTCCGGTGCCGGCACTGTTCGGTGCGATCGACAATGACCAGCCGATCAATCCACCCAAGTTCTCGACCGTGGTCGCGATGCTGCTGTTGCCCCTCGTCCTCATCTTCATGAACACCGGCCTGGACTTCCTGAACGCTGCCGGCGTGGTCAACGCAGAGGAGCAGACCTGGGTGCAGGTTCTGACCGCCATCGGTTCATCACCCGTGGCACTGCTCATCTCGGTCCTCGTCGCGACTGCGGTCCTCGGTCACCGGCGAGGCGAGAACGGCACGGCCCTGGAGAAAGTGCTCGACTCGGCGCTGGGCCCGGTCTGCTCCGTCATCCTCATCACCGGCGCAGGCGGGATGTTCGGCGGGGTCCTTCGCGCCTCCGGTATCGGGGATGCACTCTCGGACTCCCTCGCATCGATCGGGCTGCCGATCATCCTCGCCGCCTACGTCATCGCCGTGATCCTTCGTGTCGCGCAGGGCTCGGCCACGGTCGCACTCGTCACGACGGCAGGCCTGATGGCGCCGGCCGTGCTCGCCGGCGGATTCAGCCCCCTCCAGATCGCCGCCATCACGCTAGCCAGCGCGGCGGGATCCGTGTTCGCCAGCCATGTCAACGACTCCGGATTCTGGCTGGTCGGCCGACTCATGGGCATGGATGTGAAGACCACGCTGAAAACCTGGACCGTTCAGCAGTCCCTTGAATCCGTGGCCGGGTTCGGGCTCACCCTCGTCGTCTTCTGGATCGGCTGATGACAACCAACATCTTCGACATCACAGACCGCCTCGCGCTCGTCACCGGTTCATCCCGGGGCTTGGGTCATGCCCTTGCAACCGGTCTGGCCCGAGCCGGTGCCCGTGTCATCGTCCACGGACGCGACACGGACACCGTGACCGACGCTGCCAGGATGATGAGGGAGGCAACCGGCACCGCACCCGCCACCACCACCTTCGATGTCACGGACGTGGAAGCGGTCGAGCAGGGCATCACCTCCCTCGTCGCGGAACATGGAGTACCGGACATCCTGGTCAACAACGCCGGAGTGCAACGACGGGCACCGTTCAACGATTTCGAACCGGCTGATTGGGACGACATCGTCACGACGAACCTGTCCAGCGTCTTCTACGTCTCCCAGCAAGTCACTCGAGGAATGGCAGAACGCGGCTCGGGCAAGGTCATCAACATCGGATCGGTCCAGTCCATGCTGGCACGCCAGACCATCGCCCCCTACTCGGCGACCAAGGGCGCGGTGGCCATGCTCACCAAGGGTATGGCGGCGGATCTTGCGCGGTTCAACATTCAGGTCAATGCGATCTCCCCCGGATACTTCGCGACCGACATGAACCGCGCGCTGGTCGAAGACGAGGCCTTCAACACCTGGGTCATCAACCGCACGCCCGCTCAGCGGTGGGGCAGCCTCGACGAGCTCGTCGGCACACTCGTCTACCTGGCTTCCGACGCATCGACCTTCGTCTCCGGTCAGAACATCTTCGTCGACGGCGGGATGACTTCCGTCGTCTGACCATGGACCTCAAGGTCGGCAGGAGCGGCACCGAATGAAAGGCATCACATGAGAGCGCTCGTCATCAACGGCAAGCTCGACCTCGTCGAGACCGATGTGCCCACGCCCGAACCCGGGAAGGGTCAGGTCCGCCTCCGGATGGCCTTCGGCGGTATCTGCGGCTCCGACCTCCACTACTACAACGAGGGTGCCAACGGTGAGTACGTGGTGCGCGAACCCCTCGTTCCCGGCCACGAAGTGTCAGGCACGGTGGACTCGGACCCCTCGGGTGCGCTCCCATCAGGTACTCCTGTGACTGTCCACCCCGCTACTTTCGGTCATCCCGAACCGGGCATCGAGGACCGCCGGCATCTATGGCCCGGAGGCGCTTATCTTGGCAGCGCCTCCACCCAGCCACACACTCAAGGGGGGATGAGCGAATTCCTCATCGTTGATCGATCCATGGTGCGGCCCCTCCCGAACGGTCTGTCATTGCGGCGGGCAGCCCTCGCAGAACCTCTCGCTGTGGGACTGCACGCACTCACGGTCAGCGGAGGAGTCCGGGGTAAGCGCGTACTCGTGTCCGGGTCGGGGCCCATCGGTCTGCTCACGATGGCCGCCTGCCTCGCTGAAGGCGCAGCCGAGGTCGTCGCCACCGATGTCCTTCCCGGACCGCTGGAACGCGCCCGATCCCTCGGCGTCCACAGGACCATCCAGATCGGTACCGAGGACGTCCCTGCCATGGAGTTCGACGTCGTCCTCGAGTGCTCCGGCGTTCCCGCGGCCGTCAACGCAGCACTGCAGGCCGCCCGGCGCGCAGCAATCGTCGTGCAGGTCGGGATGGTTCCGAACGAACTTCGGGGCATCAACCTCGCCCCCCTGATCTCCAAGGAGCTCCAGCTCCGGGGTGCCTTCCGATTCAACGACGAGATGGACCGCGCCATCGAACTTCTCGCTGACATTCCCGCGATCGAGGACGTCATCACGCACGTCCTACCGGCCAGCCAGGCACTCGAAGCCTTTGCGATCGCCAAGGACTCCGGAACCTCCGGCAAGGTGGTCATCTCTCTCTGGCACGACGAGCGATGAATACCACCGCAGCCGGAGAGGGCGAGATGGACCAGGAACCGCGTGCGTCCGACCGCGTCGTCATCGGCGTCGACCTCGGCACGACCAACACGAAGGCGGTCGCCTTCCGGACCGACGGCACCCTCGAGGCCTCGCATTCGGCCGGGTACCCGCTGAATGAGCCACACCCGGGGCACGCCGTGCAGGATCCGCTGCTCATCCTGGCAGCAGTACTCGAGTCGGTGCGTGACGTCGTGAGCCAGGTAGGTGCACACCGCGTCGCCGGCCTCTCGTTCAGCTCGGCGATGCACAGTCTCATCGGGCTGTCCCCGGCCGGAGATCCGGTGACGGATGTCGTGACCTGGGCCGATACCCGCTCACGTGTCCAGGCAGAGCGCCTGCGTGCCTCGGCCGGCGGGCTGGCCCTCCATCGCCGTACGGGCACCCCTGTGCATCCCATGTCGCCGCTGCCCAAACTCGTGTGGTTCCGCGAACAGGAGCCGAAGCTGTGCGAGGCCGTCGGATTCTGGGTCGGCATCAAGGAATTCGTCCTCCTACGACTCTGCGGTGCCCTGGTGACAGATCACTCCATCGCCTCAGCAACCGGTCTGCTCAACATGGGCACCCTGACATGGGATGAGGAAGCGCTCACGATCGCCGGTGTGCAACCCGAACAGCTACCGGAGATCGTCCCGACGACGACGGTGCTGCCATCACTGACCGACGAGACGGCCCTTGCCCTGGGTCTGCCGACCGCCACACCCGTGGTCGTGGGAGCCGCAGACGGGCCCCTGGCGAACCTCGGAGTAGGCGCGGTACGCCCGGGCGTCGCAGCATGCTCGGTCGGAACGAGCGGGGCATTGCGTGTCTCTGTCGACCGACCCGCTGTCGATCCGCTCGGTGGAGTCTTCTGCTACGCGCTCACCTCCACCCGGTGGGTTGTCGGCGGAGCGATCAACAACGGGGGAGTGGTCCTCGGATGGGCCGGTGACGCGATCGCGCCGGACCTTCCTGAACCGTCAGAGGAAGAGCTGTTAGCTCTCGCAGCACGGGCAGCCCCCGGATCTGGGGGACTGTTGATGCTTCCCTACCTGCTCAGCGAGCGGGCACCTCACTGGAGCTCGATACCCCGGGGCGCCTACGTCGGTCTCACCCGGGCTCATCGTCGCGAGCACCTCGTACGAGCCGCCCTCGAGGGAGTCTGCCTGCAACTGGCACTGGTACTTCACTCCATGCGCGCCGCCGGACTCGAGGTTACCCACATACGAGCCACAGGGGGCGTCATGCGTAGTCCGCTCTGGCGTCAGATCCTGGCTGACGTCTTCGGGATGCCCATCGAGTTCGCGCACGGACAGGAGGGTTCGGGCTTCGGCGCGGCGCTACTGGGAATGGAAGCCCTCGGCCTCATCACGTCCATCGACGTTGTCGCTGACATGGTCGAGATCGAGCAGACCGTCCGGCCCCGCCCCGCCGCCGCCGCGGTCTACGCCTCGCTCCTGCCGGTCTACTCCGAGCTGTACAACGCCCTCGTACCGACCTTCACCTCCCTGCGCCGACTTGCTCCATCACTACCCATCGACCTCGACCCTGGTTCAGGATCCGCCGTTGCCGATCGTTCGACGTGAAGCAACACCTGCCTCGGGCTGCCGGCAACAGTCAGCGAACAGAGGGCTCCGATACGTAGTCGTCTCTGGGACGACGAGAACCGGGCCGATGCCTACCTCAGTCTCTCTCCACGTCGTCGAAGGAGTCGGCATGTCCGCCTCAGAACCAGCTGAACCGAATCGTTCTGCACGCGTGCTTCTCGAGCGCTCCAGCTATCCGGAGTACCTGCGGATCACGGAGATCCTGCGGAAGGAGACCGTGGGCGGCATCCTGCTGCTGATCAGTAGCGCCATCGCGATCCTCTGGGCGAATTCCCCGTTCGCCGACTCGTACTTCGCCGTCCGGGACTTCGAGTTCGGCTACGAGCCGTGGCACCTGAAACTCTCGGTCGGCACGTGGGCGTCGGACGGGCTCCTCGCGGTGTTCTTCTTCCTCACGGGCCTCGAACTCAAGCGGGAATTCGTCGCCGGTGACCTCCGGCGGATCAGCCGTGCGATCGTGCCCGTCGCCGCGGCCTTCGGCGGAGTCGCCGTCCCGGCACTGATCTACACCATCGTGAACCTGTCCTCGCCGGACACCCTGCGCGGCTGGGCCATCCCCACCGCGACGGACATCGCCTTCGCCCTGGCCGTCCTAGCCGTGATCAGTTCACACCTACCCGGTGCCTTACGAATCTTCCTGCTGACCCTCGCCGTCGTCGACGACCTCATCGCGATCGCGATCATCGCGTTCTTCTACTCCGAGGACGTCCACCTGATCTTCCTGCTGTGGATGCTCCTGCCGCTGGGACTCTTCGCGATCCTCGCCCAGCGCAATCCGAAGTTCTTCGGCAGTACCACCGTCGGACCATGGCTCATCCTCCTGCCGCTGGGCATCACGGCCTGGGCGCTCATGCACGCCTCCGGCGTCCATGCGACCGTCGCCGGCGTGCTCCTGGGTTTCTGCGTCCCGGTGCTGCGACGCACACCCGAGGGCAAGCCGGCCCTGCCACGCCCCAACAAGCCCGGCCTCGCAGAAGTGCTCGAACACCGGTTCCGGCCGATCTCCACCGGCTTCGCCGTGCCCGTCTTCGCGTTCTTCTCCGCCGGGGTGGCGATCGGCGGCGTCCAGGGTTTCACCTCGGCCCTGGCCGACCCTGTGCTCATCGGCATCGTCCTCGGCCTGGTCCTGGGAAAACCGCTCGGGATCATGGCCACCACGTTCATCGTCACGAGAACCACCAAGGCCCATCTCGACCCCGGCCTGAGCTGGTGGGACCTGCTCGGCGTCGGAATCCTCGCCGGAGTGGGCTTCACCGTCTCCCTCCTGGTCAACGACCTCAGTTTCAGTGCCGGGAGCGAGCATCAGGACCACGCGAAGGTCGCCATCCTCACCGCCTCACTCACCGCCGCCCTACTCGCCAGCGTGGTGCTGCGCAGCCGCAACAAGCACTACCGCCGTATCGAGGAACAGGAAACGATCGATGCCGACGACGACGGCATCCCCGACCTCTACGAAGACCACGGGAAGTAGGGCGAGCGAGGCGTAGGCACGCCGGCTGAACTCCGGGGGAGGGAGTCCACCCGCTGGACGGCGGTTCGGGGGAGTGCGTGATGCATGCCCTCCCGGCACTATGGCAAGCTTGCCCGGTGGCTTCTGTGCATTCGCTGATCCTCTTCGACCTCGACGGCACGCTCGTCGACCCCGCGGGAGCTATCACCGGGGGCATCAGCGCCGCACTGCGCCGCCACGGGCTGCCGGTTCCTGACGACGATACCCTTCAGGCCATGGTCGGGCCATCCCTCGTCGAATCGCTGACCTCGCTGGCCGGGGTGCCTGCCTCCCACGTGCAGGACGTCATCGCCTCCTACCGCGAGGGCTACGTCGCCACCGGCATGGCGCGCAGCAGGCCCTACGCCGGGATCGCCCGCTGCGTCGGCGCGCTGGCCGACGACGGCGCCGTCGTCGCCGTGGCAACCCAGAAGCCCGAATGGCTCGCCGAGGAACTCCTCGCCGTACAGGGGCTCCGACACCTCTTCGCCTCGGTGCACGGCTCACCGCGGGACGAAACCACGGCCGCTCCAGGCAAGGCCCCCATCATCCGGGCAGCCCTCGAACGTCACCCCGACGTGGCCGGCTCCGCCGTGATGATCGGGGACCGCCGGCACGACGTCGAGGGCGCCGCCGCGAACGGCCTGCCCTGCATCGGCGTCGGCTGGGGCTTCGCCGCGCCGGGGGAGCTGGAGGACGCGGGAGCCTCCGCCGTCGTGCAATCAGCCGACGAACTGCTCGAGGTGCTTCAGACCGGTCCGTGACATGACGCGCGCGGGAGTACGGCGGCGCCGCAACCTTAGAAGATGCGGTTCGTGGGGTGCGTGGCCACCGCAGCCAGCTCGGACAGCCGATGGGCCCGCGCCGATTCGGCGGCCGTGAAGGGATCCCCGACCCTGGAGAACACCAACGGTTCTCCGGCGGGGGAGGGGATCTTGAGGACCTCGGACCCTTCGACGAACGACCTGACAGTCGCCGACGGCGCCAGAACGGGCTCGGCCATGAGGAGTTCTGCGACGGCGTAGCGCAGTTCCGCGGGATCCTGGGCGACCCGGCAGGCGAGCGAAAGAGCCTTCGTCTGCCCGTCGGCGAGAGCCAGAGCCGTCGACGGCCACACCCGGGCCGATAGGCTGCCCCCAGCGGTGAAGGCCCGAACGAGGTCCTGCTCAGAGACGCCTGCGGGTACTGCGAGGACGAACTCATCGACACTCGCCTGTGCGCCGGGGTGGATCTGCAGCGAGAGGATGTTGACACCGCGCCGGGCAAGCTGGTGAGAGACACGCTCAAGCGCGCCCGGGCTCTCTTCGACCAGGACGCGAGCCCGCCAGAGATCGGTCGCCGTGTCGAGGTGCCTGCGCTGTCGCAGGGCAGGCGCGTGGAGCCAGGCTCGGAGAAACCTCATGACCGAGGGCTCCGCCACCCAGATCACCAGTGCGGTCGCGGTGAGCGCGAGGATGAGGACCTTGAGCGGGTAGCTGAGGTGCGTCTGCACGATCACGGCGTGGACGGCCAGTTCGATGGGCAGCATCACGGCGACATTGGCCAGCGTCAGCCGGACCTTCCCTGGCTCGGGCAGCTGCCCGCAGGAATCGCATCGAAGCGACGCGGCAGTGGAACCTGTAGAACGTGTCATGGCTTCAGCGTGGAAGGCGCCCGTTTCGACAACGTTGCGGCCCTGTTCCACGACGAACAACTTGACGCATGGGGCTCGGAAGTGATCAGGATCCAGCTCCCGAGATGTGGGATGTCGTCATGTTCGCCGGTGCTCGTCTAATTCTCGCAAGAGCGTCATGTGGATGGTGGATGACCCGTTGCACGGCGAGGTTCGGAGATATGGTGTCAGTGCTCGTCAGCACCGGGCACCGTCGAGGAGTAGATCTCCCGCACGTCACTTAGTACGATGCGTGTCAAAATATGCCCCCTCTCGGCGTACGGTGGGATCGATGAATACCGCTGCCCGATCCCGTTTCCCGGTTCTTCTTCTGCTGGGCATCGTGTTCATCGGTTTCATCCTTCGGGGGCCGATTGTGGCCGTCGCTCCCATTACCGGCCAGATCAGCGGTGAGCTGTCGCTGAGCGCGGCCCAGGCAGGGCTGCTGACGACGCTGCCGGTCCTGTGTTTCGCCCTCATGACGCCGTTCGCGTCCCTGTTCGTCGGGAGAGCGGGCGCGAACTTCGCCACGACGACGGCCATCCTCGGCGTCGGGGTCGGTTCCATCGTGCGCTCGGCCGGCGGCGTGGAAGCCACGGTCGCGGGCACGATCATCATGGGAGCGTTCATCACCGTCGGCAATGTGGTCCTCCCGGTGATCATCCGGCGGGATATCGAGCCCAGGCGTGTCGGCATCGTCACGGGTGCATACACCTCGGCGCTGAACGTGGGCTCGATGATCACGACCCTCGCGACGGTCCCTCTGGCCGCCGCCTTCGGCTGGCGTGGAGCACTACTGACGTGGATCGGGTTCGTTGTCACCGCTGCCGCAGTGTGGCTGATCGCCATCGGGCCCGGATCGGCCTTCCGGTGGGGGCCGCTCAGACCCGCCGTCGAATCATCCGCGGCCGACGCAGCAGGGCCTGGCACCGGTGGCATCCCGCTCCCGGTCGCGAAACCGCGCACCTGGCTCAGCCTCTCGGCCGTCCTGCTGGCGCTGACCTTCGGCGCCCAGGCGTTCTCCTACTACGGGCTCACCGCGTGGCTGCCGACCATCCTCGAGCAGGAGCTCGGTTACTCGGCCGGCCGGGCCGGGACGAGCTCGTCCATCTTCCAGATCGCGGCGGTCGTCGGCGCGCTCGGGGTGCCGTTGCTCTCCCAGCGGCTGGGTGTCCCGAGGACGTTCGCCCTGGTCGCCGCGCTGTGGATCAGTTGTCCGCTGGGACTGCTGCTGGCTCCCGCCGGCTGGCTGGCATGGGGTCTTCTGGGTGGTGTGGCCCAGGGCGGCGGCATCACGATCGTCTTCATGCTGGTCGTGCAGCTGGCACTGAGCGGTACGCACGCGCGGCAGCTGTCCGCAATGGTGCAGGGCGCCGGTTACGCCATCGGCGCCACCTCTCCCTCCCTCATCGGTGCCGTCCATGACACCACCAGCACCTGGGCGTTGCCGATCGGCGTCGTGCTGGCGGCTACTGTCGTGTTCGCCGCTGCCGGGCTCGCCGGTTCCATCCGTGCAACAGACCGGCGTCGTCGCACCACCTGACTCAGGGAGCGGATGGCGTGCGCCGCTGTGGGCGCCGGGGTGACGGAGCGCTCCGTCGGCGGCGATGGACTCGAAGACTCGATCCGTGCCGCCCGCGGGGGCGGAATGGTCGCCGTCGTCGGATTGCCGGCTCCCGGCAAGTTCGGGGAACGGCGCTGTACGATCGATGGCTGAACGGAGGAACGGACATGGCACGAGTGACCGAGGTGACGGACGAACCCGACGTCGAGGACTTCGACTTCGTCAAGGTGCTCTCCGCCGTCGCTGATCCCGTACGGCTCAGCATCCTGAGACAACTGGCCGAAGCCTTGGAAGCAATCAGCTGCGGAGCCATCGACCTGCCCGTCAAGGCGTCAACGGCCACCCACCACTTCACCGCTCTCCGCCAGGCCGGCGTCCTGCACCAGTACTACATCGGCACCTCGAGGATGAACGTGCTCCGGACCGAGGACCTGGAAAAGGCCTACCCCGGCTTCCTGCCCTCCGTGATCGCCGGCTCGGCCGGCATCAACCGCGACTGAACACTCGCCAGCCGCAGTCCTGCTACGACGCTGTAGCAGCGATCAGAGCCCGCATGGTCCGGTTGAGCTCCTGCACGTCCTCCCGGGAGAGATTCAGGCGCCTCATCATCGTGCCGGGCACGGACAGGGCACGTTCGCGCAGGGCGGTACCGGCCTCGGTCAGGCTGACGGCCAGCGCACGCTCATCGCCCTCAGCGCGTTGCCGCGTGACGAATCCCAGCGCCTCGAGGCGCTTGAGCATGGGGGAGAGGGTCGCCGATTCCATGAGGAGATCCTCACTGAGCGACTTCACGGTCCGCGGGTGGCGTTCCCAGAGCGCGAGCATGACCAGGTACTGCGGGTGGGTCAGATTCAGTTCCTGGAGCACCGGCCGGTAGGAGTTCACGACGTTGCGCGATGCGACTGACAGGGCGAAGCAGAGCTGCTGTTCCAGGAGCAGTTCGTTGCCCGTCGGCTCATCAGAGATGTCTGCAGGGAGGACAGGGCGAGTGACCGTGGCCAATGCGGGGCTCACTCAGGAGTGCGGGTGGTGAGGTAGGTCGAGCCGTCGGCGTTGCGGACGACCTGCCACTGCTGCAACTCGTCCTGACGCCCCTGCTGGGCGGCATCGTTGCGGTACACCACCTCGCCGGTGGTCGTGCCACGAGCTGCCGGACCGAAGAACATCTGCAGCTTGTTGGTCGCTCTCATGAAACGGTGTGCGAATGGCGGCTTCTTGGCCATGATTGTTCCTTCGGACGCGAGCGGAGTACCTATGATTAGGGTACTAACGGTTCGTGCGCTGATCAAATGAGCGGTGCACGTCCGAGGCCCGTTCGCCGAACGAGCGTGAAGGCAGGTCCCGCTCCAGCCTGCTGATGAGGGCGAAGCTTCCGCTACGGACAGCTGCCAGATATTCCGCGGCGCCGCAGAGCGCCAGTGCTGCGTCGGCCACCTGGACCGGCGAACCCGGTGTCACCAGGCCGTCGGCCCGGAGGCTGATGAGGGATTCGACCAGGCGGAAGGCTATCTCGCCGTGGTGCTGAGGGTCTTCGGGCCACAACGGGTGAGGTACCACGGCTGAGCCGAGCCGACGGTAGAGGCCCCGCAACTCCGCCCGGGCCGCGAGGAAATCGTTGAACCGCGGATTCTTGGCCTCGGGCAGGTGGTAGAGGATGCCCACGTTCCACGGGCCGCTGCACAACTGGGTCCCGTCGAACAGTGCCACGGCGTGGAGTCGAACCGCTGGGGACGGATCGTCCGCGGCGGTTCCCGTGGTAGCGCATACCGCCCTGGCGAAGGACAATCCCTCCGCCACCGTCCCGGTCAGGAGTGCCTCGAGGATGTCGTCCTTGGTGGCGAAGTGGTGGTACAGGGAGGACTGGCGGATACCGACGGCGTCCGCGATGGCACGGGTGGAGGTTGCGGCGTAGCCCTGCGTGGTGAAGAGCTCCGCCGCCGCGTCGAGGATCTCCTCGCGGGCCGTCGCTCCGGGGCGGATCGACTGTTGCGCGCGGGGTCGTCCCGGTCCGGCCAATGTCACGCCTCATTCTTACACCACGCAACGAAGGTCCCTGTCGACAGCGCTCCCTCCCGGGAGGCGCGAAACATCACCGAAACGTCCTCCTCATGAGTTCTTCACGCGAGTGAAACCCGTGCGGGACCTAGGGGCGGAAAACTATCAAGTGACCGGTATTACCGGGGGTATCGACACCTCTCCGCCGGCACCCACCCGTTCCGAGCCCGGAGACACAGATGACGATTCCACTCTCGACCCACGCGGACGACGCCGACCTCACCTCCCTCGGGTACGAACCATCCCTGCACCGCAAGCTGGGGCGATACGCCTCCTTCGCGGCAGGCTTCTCCTTCGTCTCCATCCTCACCACGATCTTCCAGCTCTTCGCCTTCGGCTACTCCTTCGCCGGACCGGCGTTCTTCTGGACCTGGCCCATCGTCCTCGTCGGCCAGCTGCTCGTGGCCCTCAACTTCGCCGAACTGGCCGCACGGTATCCGCTGTCCGGTGCGGTCTATCAGTGGGCGCGACGTGTGGGAGGAGAGACCGTGGGGTGGTTCGCCGGCTGGTTCATGGCGATCGCCCAGGTGGTCACCGCCGCCGCTGCAGCCATCGCCCTCCAGGTCGTGCTGCCCCAGTTGTGGAGCGGGTTCCAACTCGTCGGCGGTGATCCTGCCCTCAACACCGTCACGGGCGCCGCCAATGCCGTCGTCCTCGGCGCCATCCTCCTGGTGGCGACCACCGTCATCAACGTCGTGGGTGTCCGGCTCATGGCGCACGTGAATTCGATCGGCGTGACCTGCGAGATCATCGGGGTCGTCGCCGTCGTCCTCGCCCTGATCACCGCGGCACAACGCGGGCCCGACGTCGTCCTGGACACCACCGTGCTGCAGACCTCGGAGCTCGGCGCCGTGGGCGCGTTCCTGGTCTCCGGCCTCATGGCCGCCTACGTCATGGTGGGTTTCAACTCGGCAGGCGAACTGTCCGAGGAGACCCGGGATCCTCGCCGCACCGCCCCGCGGACCATCATCTCCGCGCTCGCGATCTCCGGCATCGGCGGAGCGCTCATGATCGTCACCGCCCTGATGGCCGCACCCAGCCTCGACGACGGCCGCCTCGCCACCGAGGGCCTGCCCTACGTCCTGACCGCGGTGCTCGGGACCTTCTGGGGCAAGGTGCTCCTGGTCGACGTCGCCGTCGCGATCTTCGTCTGCACCCTGGCCATCCAGACCGCCGGGTCGCGCCTGGTCTTCTCGATGGCGCGTGACGGCAAGCTCCCTGCCTCCCGGCTGCTCTCCACCGTCCACCCCCGCCGCGGGACCCCGATGTGGCCGTCCGTCGCCATCGGTGCCCTCGCCGTCGGCGTCCTGGCCATCAACGTGGGGAATGCCGCCCTCTTCACCACGCTGACCAGCGTCTGCATCGTCATGGTGTACATCGCCTACCTGCTCGTCACCGTCCCGCAGCTGCTCAACCGGCTCCGCGGGGACTGGGACCGCGTGGGGCAGACCATGCCGTCCGGCCTCTTCTCCCTGGGCCGCTGGGGCCTGCCGGTGAACGTGCTCGCCGTCCTCTACGGCGCCGTCATGGTGGTCAACCTGGCATGGCCCCGCCCGGAGGTGTACGACCCCGCCGGCGAGAACGGGATCCTCCTCTACTCCGCCCCGCTCATGGTCGCCATCGTGCTGCTCCTGGGTCTCTGGGTCCGCCGGAGCATCGCGGCCAGGGCCTCCTAGCAGCCCTGCAGCACCCGTTGCCGCCGACAGAACCGACAGAACCGACAGGATCGCCATGACACAGACCACCCAGGCCCCGACGGGTACGGCCACCACGGCCGGAGCCCGCACCCACGCGCGGGCCCAGCACACCCGGACGGCGGACACCATGCGCCACATCCCGGTGTCCTCCGCACCCTCCTCGCTCACGGGCACCCTGCCCGACGGCGCCGCCGACCGCCTGGTCTGGTCGGAGACGCTGGCCTTCGGCCGCTACACGACCCTGCAGCTGGCCCGTGGCACGCGCCTCCGCCTCACGGACACCGGCGATGCCTGCGTGCACACCCTCCTCTATCGTGCCGGGGCGCCGCACGAGCGCTTCAACGCCGCCGACACCGTCAAGGTGCCGTGGCAGGCCTACCCCGGCACCGGGCACCCCCTCCTGTCCGACGCCGGGCGGGTCCTCGCCACGATCGTCGCGGACACCTCGGGCAGCCACGACGCCCTGACCGGCGCCACCACGCTGGCCGGGAACACGGCACGGTACGGAGCCGGGACTGCGCACAGCGCCTCCCCTTCCGCACGGGAACTGTTGACCCTCGGGGCACTGAAGAACGGCCTCGGGCCGAGGGACGTCGCCCCGTCGCTGACCTTCTTCAAGGGCATCCACGTGGACCCCGACGGCGGTATCCGCTTCACCGGCAGCGCGGGCCCGGGAGCACACGTCGATCTGCTGCTGCAGGTGGACACCGTCGTCGTGCTGGCCAACACGGCACACCCGCTCGACCCGCGCACCGAGTTCACGGGCACCGCCGTCGACATCGCCGCCTGGCGGGCGCCCGGGGACCTCGCCGCACTGGCCGAGGGACGCCTGATCGGGCCGCTGGCGCCCGAACACCTCCAGGCCCTGAACAACACCGAGCACGATCTCGCCGCAAGGAGCACCCGATGACCACCACCCTCTCGCAGCCGGCGGACAGCATCGCCCTCGTACCCGGTGCCGTCGTCCTCGACGAGTACGTCGAGGCACGCGGGCCGTGGTCCGCCGTCGTCGCCGCGGGCGACGTCCTCACCATGGTGGACCTCGACGGCAACCAGGCGGTCGACTGCCTCCTCTACGCCGCCGCGGACACCACCGTCCGGTACTCCGCACCGGTCACCATCGCCCAGCAGCGCTCCATCGTCCTCACCACCGGCTCCGCGCTCCGCGCGGACACGGGCCTCGCCCTCATGACGGTGGTCGCGGACGAGGTGGGCGTGCACGACACCATCGGCGGCGCCTGCTCGCAGGAGTCCAACACCCTCCGGTACGGCCAGCACACGCGCGAACAGCACGCCTGCGTGGAGAACTTCCTCATCGAGGGCTCCCGCTGGGGACTCGGCAAGCGGGACCTCGTCTCCAACATCAACTGGTTCATGAACGTGCCCGTCGATCCCGACGGCGCCCTCGGGATCGTCGACGGCCTCTCCGCTCCCGGCAAGCGCGTCGCCCTCCGGGCCGAGGTGGACACCCTCGTGCTCGTCTCGAACTGCCCGCAGGTCAACAACCCCTGCAACGGCTTCAACCCCACGCCCGTCCGCATGATCGTCACACGCCCGGAGACTGCCGCATGAACCGCTTCGACACCCTGCTGGTGGCCAACCGCGGCGAGATCGCCTGCCGCATCATCGAATCGGCCCGCAAGCTCGGCCTGCGCACCGTTGCCGTGTTCTCCGAGGCGGACCGCGGCGCCCGGCACGTCCGGCTCGCCGACGAGGCCGTGCTCCTCGGCCCGGCACCGGCCAAGGAGTCCTACCTCCGCGTCGATGCGCTACTGGCCGCCGCGGCCTCCACCGGCGCCGGCGCCATCCACCCCGGCTACGGCTTCCTGTCCGAGGACGCGGACTTCGCGGAGGCCGTGGAAGCCGCCGGACTCGTGTTCGTGGGACCCACGCCCGGGCAGCTCCGCACCTTCGGCACCAAGCACACCGCCCGTGACGCCGCATCCGCCGCCGGCGTCCCCATGATCGCGGGCTCGGGCCTGCTCGACGGGGTCGACGATGCGCTCGCAGCCGGACAGGCCATCGGCTACCCGCTCATGCTCAAGGCGACCGGCGGCGGAGGCGGCATCGGCATGACCGTCTGCCGCACCGAGGAGGAGCTCGCCGAGAGCTTCCCGCGCGTCGCCCGGCTCGCCGGAGCCAGCTTCGGCACCGCCGGCGTCTTCGCCGAGCGCTACGTGGAGAATGCCCGCCACGTCGAGGTCCAGGTGTTCGGCGACGGCGAGGGCCGCGTGGTCAGCCTCGGCGATCGCGACTGCTCCCTGCAGCGCCGCCACCAGAAGGTGCTCGAGGAAGCGCCCGCACCGGATCTGCCGGACGCCCTCCGCGAGGAACTGCACCGGAGTTCGCGGGCACTGTGCGCGTCGCTGGGCTACCGCTCGGCCGGGACCGTGGAATTCGTCTACGACTCCGCGCGCCAGGAGGCCTCGTTCCTGGAGGTGAACGCGCGCCTGCAGGTCGAGCACCCCGTCACCGAGTCGATCACCGGCGTCGACCTGGTCGAGTGGATGCTCCGCCTCGCCCAGGGCGGGCCCGATGCCGCAGCGGTCCTCGCCGGCGTCCCCGACAGCGTCCCCGTCTCCGGCTACGCCGTGGAGGCGCGGGTCTACGCGGAGGACCCGGCACGCGGCTTCCAGCCGAGCGCCGGCACGATCACGAACGCCGCCTACCCCGAGGCGGACCACGTCCGCGTGGACACCTGGGCCGAGACCGGCAGCGAGGTCTCCACCAACTACGATCCCCTCCTGGCCAAGATCATCACCTCCGGCAGCAGCCGCGACGAGGCCTTCGACCGCCTGGCCGGCGCGCTCGCCGGCACACGGATCGACGGTATCGAGACGAACCTCGGCATGCTGCGCGCCGTCAGCACACTCGACGTCGTCCGCGCGGCAGGGCACTCGACCAGCACGCTGGACACGGTGGGAGATCCCGAGCCACGCATCACCGTGGAGCGGCCCGGACTCCAGACCAGCGTGCAGGACTGGCCGGGCCGCACCAGCCTGTGGCAGGTGGGGGTCCCGCCGAGCGGTCCGATGGACGACCTCTCCTTCCGGCTCGGCAACCGAGCCCTCGGCAACGAGGAAGGAGCCCCCGGTCTCGAATTCACGATGACCGGGCCCAGCCTGACCTTCTCGCACGAGACCACCCTGTGCGTGACCGGCGCGGAGGTCCGCCTCACGGTGGACGGGGTGGACGCCGCCGCGTGGGAGCCGATCACGGTCCCCGCCGGAGGAACGCTCGACGTCGGGACCGCGGAAGGGCCCGGCCTGCGCGGCTACATCCTGTTCGAGGGCGGCCTCGACATCCCGCTGTACCTCGGCAGCGCGTCCACCTTCACGCTGGGACAGTTCGGTGGGCACGCCGGCCGCGTCCTCCGGACCGGTGACGTCCTGAGGGCCGTGCCGACCGCTCCACCCGCGGGAGCCGCTGCTCCGGTGCCACTCGACGCCCGGCCCGCGCTGACCACGCGATGGGAGCTCACGGTGGTCGAAGGCCCGCACGGCGCGCCGGAGTTCTTCCAGCGGGAGGACATCGACGAGCTCTTCGCCACCGACTACGAGGTGCACTTCAACTCCGCACGGACCGGCGTGCGGCTCATCGGACCCAAGCCCCGCTGGGCGCGGAACGACGGCGGCGAGGCAGGCCTGCACCCGTCCAACATCCACGACACCGCCTACTCCGTGGGCGCTCTGGACTTCACCGGGGACACCCCGATCCTCCTCGGACCGGACGGTCCCAGCCTCGGCGGGTTCGTGTGCCCGGTGACCGTCGTGACGGCGGACCGCTGGAAACTCGGGCAGCTCCGCCCGGGCGACACCGTGCGCTTCGTCCCGATCCGGGCCGTCCAGGCCCCGTCCATCCGTGATCTCGGTCCCGGTCGGCAGCTGATCCAGGACGCCCCCGACCCGACAGGTAAGGGATCTGCGGCCGGCCTGCTCCTCGGGCGGGGGGACGGCGATGACGGCGTGCTGGCGCGCATGGGGGAGGAACCGGGCAGGCCCGCCGTGACCTACCGCCGCTCCGGCGACGACAACCTCCTCGTCGAGTACGGCGACATGGTGCTCGACCTCGGTCTCCGGGCCCGCGTGCACGCCCTGCACCAGGCCGTGGAGCAGATGCGGCTGCCCGGCGTCGTCGACCTGACTCCCGGGATCCGCAGCCTGCAGGTCAAGGTGGACCCCTCCGTCCTGTCCACCCGCCGTCTGCTGCAGGTGGTGCAGGACGTCGAGGGTGCCCTCCCGGCCAGCTCGGAGCTCGTGGTGCCCAGCCGGTCGGTGCGCCTGCCCCTGTCCTGGGACGACCCGGCGACCCGCGAGGCCATCGAACGGTACATGGCGGGTGTGCGGGACGATGCCCCATGGTGCCCGTGGAACATCGAGTTCATCCGGCGCATCAACGGGTTGGACTCGGTCGACGAGGTGTTCGACACCGTGTTCGACGCCGAGTACCTGGTCCTCGGTCTCGGCGACGTATATCTCGGAGCGCCCGTCGCGACGCCGCTCGATCCCCGGCACCGCCTCGTCACCACCAAGTACAACCCCGCGCGCACCTGGACGCCGGAGAACGCCGTCGGCATCGGCGGTGCCTACATGTGCATCTACGGGATGGAGGGACCGGGCGGATACCAGTTCGTGGGCCGCACCACCCAGGTCTGGTCGCGCTACGCCGATTCCGCGCCGTTCCAGGCGGGGTCACCGTGGCTGCTGCGGTTCTTCGACCGCATCTCCTGGTACCCGGTCGGCCCGGAGGAGCTGATGGACCTGCGGGCCGACATCGCGGCAGGCCGGGGACGCGGCGTGGAGATCGAGGAGGGGACGTTCTCGCTCGCCGAGCACGAGCGCTTCCTCGCCGACAACAGCGCGTCCATCGCGGAGTTCCGCGTCAGGCAGTCCGCGGCCTTCTCCATCGAGCGGCAGGCGTGGGCCGACGCCGGTGAGTTCGACCGCGCGGATGCGGCTGCTGCCGTCGTCCCCGCGTCGGAGGACCTGGTGGTGCCGGACGGTGCCTCCCTGGTTCCGGCGCCCTTCGCCGCCAGCGTCTGGAAGGTGGACGTGGCAGTGGGGGACACCGTGCTGAAGGGCCAGGCCCTCATCTCGCTCGAAGCCATGAAGATGGAGACCGTCCTCACCGCTCCCTGCGACGGCACCGTGCTGCAGGTCCTTCCCCTCGCCGGGTCGCAGGTCGTCGCCGGCGAGGCGCTCGTGGTGTTGGGCGCATCGCCCGAACCGGGGCAGGATTCCGGATCGCGACAGACGGAAGAGGTCGCAGCATGAGCGCCCCGGCAACCGGTCGCGTGCGAACCGCCCTCGCGGCCATCGCAGCAGTGGACCGTCCCGAGATCTGGGTGACCCTGCGGGCGGCGGATGACCTCCTCGCCGATGCGGCGGACGTCGATGCCCGGGTCGGGGACGGCGAGGAGCTCCCCCTGGCGGGCCTGCTGCTCGCCGTGAAGAACAACGTGGACGTGGCAGGAACCTCTACCACGGCGGCTTGCCCGGGCTTCTCCTTCCTCCCCGGCAGGGACGCGGAGGCGGTGCGCCGCCTGCGGGCAGCAGGAGCCGTGGTGCTGGGCTCCACCAATCTCGACCAGTTCGCCACCGGCCTGGTAGGTACGCGCAGCCCCTACGGCGCGGTCCGGGACTCACGCCGTCCCGAGTACATCTCGGGCGGGTCGAGCTCCGGATCGGCCGTCGCCGTCGCCCTGGGTCTGGCCGACATCGCGATCGGCACCGACACCGCCGGATCGGGGCGCATCCCCGCCGGCCTGCAGGGCATCGTGGGCATCAAGCCGACGCTGCACGTGGTCCCGACGGACGGCGTCGTGCCGGCCTGCCGTTCCTGGGACGCCGTCACCATCCTGGCACGCGACCTGTCGACGGCGGAGCGGGCGATGGGTGTCATGGCCGGGGGAGCACGAGCGTGGCCGGCCGATGTACGCCTCGCAGCACCGTCCCGACCGCGCGTCGCCTATCCGGCCGACCTGCCGGAGCTGTCGCCCGGCTGGGCTGCCGAGTTCGGCCGGCAGGTCGCCCGGCTCGCGGCATCCGGCGTCGATGTGGAACCGGTGCCGATCGATGTCTTCCTCGAGGCGGCCCGGCTCCTCTACGACGGAGCGCTCGTGGCGGAGCGCCATGCCGCCGTGGGGGAGTTCGTGGAGAACGCCGTCGGGGACGGCCCCGCCGGACTCGATCCCACCGTCGCCGGCATCATCGGCCGTGCAGGCACGCTGCCCGCGCATCGGTACGTCACCGACACTGCGCGCCTGGCCGAGCTCAAACGGGCGGCACTCGTGCAGCTGGAGGGCTTCGACGCCCTCCTGGTGCCCACCGCACCGGTACATCCCCTCCTCTCCGAGGTCGCGGCGGACCCGGTGGGCGTGAACTCGCGGATGGGGACGTACACGAACTTCTGCAACCTCTTCGACATGTGCGCGGTCGCGGTGCCGGCAGGGGAGGTGGACCGGGCCCAGTTCGGCGTGACGCTGGTCGGGCGCACGTTCGACGACGCCGTCGTCGCCGACATCGCCCGCCGCATCGAGCGCATTCCTGCTCCTCCTGCCCTGTTCTCGGACGGGGCCGTCGGCCCGATGGATACCGCCGGGCCGTGGCCGTTGGCAGCGGGAGCAGCCGGCGTCCCGCTCGTCGTGGTCGGAGCGCATCGTCGGGGCCAGGTACTCGCCCCGCAACTCGAGGACCTGGGCGCTTTCTGGGACGGCCCCGTCCGCACGGCCGCCCGGTACCGCATGGTGGCTCTGGACACGCATCCACCGAAGCCCGGTGTCTACCGCTCCGACGACGGTGCGGAGCTCGTCGGCGAACGGTGGATCCTCTCCGAAGCAGCACTCGGGCGGTTCCTGGCGATGCTGCCCGAACCCATGCTGCTGGGGTCCGTACGCCTCACCGACGGGACCACCGCCGTCGGCTTCGCCTGCGACGCGGTGGCCGCGGCCACTGGCCAGGACATCACGCAGCACGGGGACTGGCTCGCCGCCCTGGCGGCCCCGGCCGGAGGGACCGCAGGGCACGCGGGCGAGGATCAGCAGCAGTACGGCGCCCTCCGCACGTTCCTGCTGACGGCGCTCTCCCGCGGTCACTCCACAGGGGCGGGCCGTGGATAGCCACCCTGCCTCTTCACCGTTCCCCGGACGGACGAGGGGTGACGCACCCCGTCCGGGCAGCACCGCATCCGGGAGGGACGTGGACCAGCGCGGGACGGCACCCGGATGGTGGCACAGGATCTTCCATGCTGGACGGACGACGGGGACGACCGCGTCGGGGCAGGCGGGTGCGAGCGCGGAGTGGCGATACTCGTGGCTACTGCCCGGGGACGCGGCACTCGCCGCACCGCCCGCTGTGGGCCCCGAGCTGAAGTAGCTCGCGTCGGACAGGCAGCCCCTGGAAGGTCGGTTCGCGAGGACGCCGCCGGCTGTCGTGATGCCGACTCACACGGACGACATCACGCCGGGTGCTGCTCGAGATCGCTTCCGACGAGTGTGCGGATGGTGTCGGTCATGTGTTCCTCGACCGCGTGTACGGCGGTCAGGGGGTCACCGGTCGTGATGGCTTGCACGATGCCCGCGTGCCGGTGCGCGCTCATGTTGCTGATCGCCTGATCGACGCCTGCATACATGATGCTCATCCGGATGGACCCCTCGAGCGACTTCCATGAGTGGACCAGCGTCCTGTTCCCCGTCAGTGTGCACAGGGCGTGATGGAAGTCCAGGTCCGCCTGGATGCGCTCCTCGAGCGAACCGTCGCTCGCCTCTTCCATCTGCCGGATGTGTCGCTCGAGTTCCCTCACAGCTTCCTCCCGGTCGGCCCGGTCGGCCAGTGTGCGGGCGGCGAGTGACTCGAGGGCGGACCGCACTTCGAAGATGTCCCGGACGTCAGCGGTGTCGAGGTGGCGCACCGCGAGCCGACCCCTGGCTCCCGAGGAGATCAGACCCTCCTGCTGTAGCTGCCGCATCGCTTCACGGAGGGTGCCACGGCTGATCTGCAGGCGCTCCGACAGATCGGTCTCCACGAGGTGCGTCCCGGGAGCGAGTTCTCCAGTCGTGATGGCACGCCGGAGCGCCGCCAGCGCCTGCTGGCGCAGGTTGGTCTTCTCCAGCCCCCCGAGAAGTGACATCGGTGCTCCCTTGTGAGTCATGCCTTCCACCGCCTCTGTCGACAGTAGATTGTCGACAGAATCGATCTTACGGAAGGTTGTCCGGTTCTGTTCCCAGAACCGCTCCATGATCAGGGGGCGCCGTCTCGGGACAGCTCGGCCAGGACCCTCTGCACGATCCGGTTCGTGGACAGCCCGTACCTCTCGTGCAGGGTCGGCAGCGCGCCTGCGTCGAGGAAGCGGTCGGGGAGTGCGACAGGAACGATGCGCCGCCCGCTGCCGGCCCGGACTGCGACTCCGGCCACGGCTTCGAACAATCCCCCGACCTCCGTATGGTTCTCGAGGGTGACAACCAGCCGGTCCTGCTGGAGTTCATCGAGGATCGTCGTCGTGTCGAAGGGCTTGATCGTGGGCGAGTGGACGACGGCGACGTCGACGTGATGGGCGGCCAGCTGCTCCGCTGCCTGCAGGGCTCTCATGGTCATCAGTCCGCTCGAGATGAACAGGACGTCCGTGCCCGGACGCAGCTGCTTGGCCTTGCCGAGTTCGAACGTGTAGTCGTACTCATCCAGGACTGTCGGCACGTTGCCCCTCAGCAGCCGCAGGTAGCTGGGTCCGGGTGATGCCGCGAGCTGGGGTACGGCCTGCTCGATGTCCACCGAGTCGCACGGGTCGATGATGGTGAGGTTGGGCATGCCGCGGAAGATCGCCATGTCCTCGGTGGCCTGGTGGCTCGGCCCGTACCCGGTGGTCAGGCCGGGCAGCCCTCCGACGACGTTCACATTCAGGTTCGGCTCCGCGATGTCCAGGCACAGGAAGTCGTAGGCGCGGCGGGCGGCGAAGACCGCGTAGGTCGAGGCGAACGGGATCATCCCTGTCTCGGCCATCCCGGCGGCCGCTCCGATGAGCAGTTGCTCGGCCATGCCCATCTGGAAGAACCGGTCAGGAAACGCCTTCGCGAAGACGTGCATGTCGGTGTACTTGCCGAGGTCCGCCGTCAGGCCGACGATGCGCGGGTCGGCCTCGGCTGCTGCCACCAGGGCATGGCCGAAGGGGGCCGGCGCGGTCCTCTGCCCGGGATCGGCGAAGGACGCGATCATCGCGGAGGTCTTCAGCTTCGGTTTCGTGGCTGTAGTGGTGTCGGGAGCCTCGCTGGTGGTACTCATGCTGAAGCCTTTCCTTCGTGTCCTGCGGTCAGCTGCTCGCGGCAGATCTGCCATTCGTGTTCCTCGATGCGCATGAAGTGCGCTTTCTCCCTCTGCTCGAGCAGGGGTACGCCCTTGCCGACCTTCGTGTCGCACAGGATGACCGATGGTTGAGCCGTGGCGCCTGCGCGGTCGGCGATGGTGTCCAGTGCGGTCAGGAGGGCCTGCGCGCTGTTGCCGTCCACCCGCTGTGTGTACCAGCCGAAGGACGCCCACTTCTCTTCGGCCGGTTCGATGCCGAGAACCGTCCTGGTGGCGCCATCGGCCTGGAGGGCGTTCATGTCCACCAGCGCGGTGAGATTGCCCAGTCGGTGGTGATGCGCTCCCATCGCTGCTTCCCAGGTGGATCCCTCGTCGAGTTCGCCGTCGGACAGGAAGTTGAAGATGCGGGCCGGTGAGTGCTGCAGCCGCAACCCCAGGGCCATCCCGACGGCGACCGTCAGTCCGTGTCCGAGGGAGCCGCCGGAGATCTCCATGCCCGGCGTGTAGGACGCCATCCCCGACATCGGGAGTCGGGAGTCGTCCGAGCCGTAGGAGTCGAGTTCGTCGACAGGCACGATCCCGGCTTCGGCCAGCGCGGCGTAGTGGCCGATGGCGTAGTGGCCGGTGGAGAGCAGGAAGCGGTCCCGTTCGGCCCAGTGGGGGTCCTCCGGGCGGTAGCGCAGCTGGTCGCGGTAGACCGCCGCGAACATGTCCGCGGATCCGAGAGCCTGCCCCACGTATCCCTGGCCCTGTACCTCGCCCATGTTCAGGGCATAGTGGCGGGCGCGGTAGGCGGATTCCTCGACCTCCGCCACGCGGGCGGCGAACTCGGCAGACGGCGGTGTTGCTGTTACTGGTGCAAGGGTCATGGCTGACTCCTTCTCGAGAGGGTCGGTTCAGGCGTGCTGCGGCAGGGGAGCGGCCTGGGCGGCCTCGGCGGCCAGGCGACGTTCCTTCGGGCCCCAGGTCTCACGGGTCATGAGTGCCGCTATGAGACCGATGAGCGCGTAGGTGGAGAACAGCAGGGCCGGGCCGAGCCAGCCGAGCTGGATGTACAGCAGGGTGGTGATGAAGGGGGTGAATCCCGAGACCATGGCCGAGATCTGGTAGGACAGGGAGGCGCCCGATGCCCGGGTCTTGGCCTGGAAGAGCTCGGGGAACCAGGCGCCCTGCGCTCCGGCGAGCGAGTTCTGGCAGACGGCGTAGGAGATGACGATGGTGATCATCACGCAGATGAACAGGCCTGTGTTGGCGAGCAGGAACATGGGGATGCCGAACAGGACCCCGAAGGCGCAGGACCAGATGTAGACGGGGCGTCGGCCGACACGGTCGGTGAGTCGTGCCCACGCCATCGTGGCGAAGATGCCGATGAACGACGCGACACAGAGGGAGGTCAGGGTCTCGGTCCGGGTCGCCAGCTCGGTGGTGTTGAGGTAGGAGATCATGTACGTCACGGCGACGGCGTAGCCGGCTGTTTCGGCGACGCGGAGGCAGATGCCGCGGACGATGCTGCGCCAGTCCTGGCGGATGACCTGCACGATCGGGTTCTTGACGATCTCGCCGTGGTCCTTCACGTCCTCGAAGACCGGGGACTCGGGGACCTTGGAGCGGATGATGAGGCCGACGGCGACGAGTACGATGCTCGCCAGGAAAGGTATACGCCAGGCCCAGTCGCCGATCAGGTTGGCGCTGGCCAGGAAGACCAGGTTCGCGAGCAGGAGCCCCACGGGGAAGCCGGCCTGCACGATCCCCGTGTACTTCCCCTTCGACTTCCACGGCGCGTGCTCGTAGCTCATCAGGATCGCGCCTCCCCACTCGGCACCGAACGCCAGCCCCTGGATGATGCGGACGATCACCAGGAGGATGGGGGCGAGGATGCCCACGGTCGCGTAGGTGGGCAGGAGCCCGATGGCGAAGGTCGCCAGCCCCATGATGATCAGCGAGGCGACGAGCACGGGCTTCCGACCCACCTTGTCCCCGAGGTGACCGCCGATGATGCCGCCCAATGGGCGAGCCGCGAAGCCGACACCCAGGGTCGCGAACGACGCCAGGGTCGCAGTGACCGGGTCGGCACCCGGGAAGAACGCCGGTCCGAAGTACAGGGCGGCAGCAGTACCGAAACCGATGAAGTCGTAGGTCTCGATCACCGCACCGACGCCCGACCCGACAGCTACCTTGCGGGCGTCCTTCGTCCCATGGACGTGGCCTCGCATCTGGAGAGCTTCATTGCTCATGGGACTCCTCGTTCGCTCTGGATGGGATTCACTGTTGACAGTCAACAAGGTGATGCAGCTAGTGTGATCTAGTGCACATCGCACTGTCAACAGTCAACAATATGTTGATGGAAGTCATCGGCCCCGGGTCGGTTTCGCACTCTCACAGATTCGAAGGAGCATCATGACTGGTACACAGCGCACCGCCGTCATCACGGGAGCCACGTCCGAGAAGGGCATCGGTGTCACGACGGCCCGCCGCTATGCCGCCCAGGGCTGGGCGGTCGTCATCCTCGACCTCGATCAGGAGAAGTCCGCCGCGACGGCAGCGGTGATCGGCAGCGAGTACGGCGTGCCTGCCTTCGGGCACGTGGTCGATGTCGCCGACGAGGAATCCGTGGTCCGTGCCGAGCGGGCGGTGGCCGAGCAGGTGTCCGCAGGGGGCCTGCCTCCTGTGGGTGCCCTCGCCAACATCGCCGGAATCACCTCGCCCGTCCCGTTCCTCGAGACGACGCTGGATCTGTGGAACAAGGTCATGGCCGTCAATGCGACCGGCACCTACCTCGTCACCAAGGCCTTCCTGCCGGCGATGCTGGAGAACAGGTGGGGGCGGATCGTCAACATGTCGTCCGTCTCCGCGCAGCGAGGAGGCGGCGTCTTCGGGAAGGTTCCCTACTCGGCCGCGAAGGCCGCCATCCTGGGCTTCACGAAAGCCCTCGCGCGCGAACTCGGCGACAGCGGAGTAACCGTCAATGCGGTCACGCCGGGAGCCGTGGACACGAACATCCGGGTGGGCAGCACGGACGAGCAGGAGGCCGCACTGGCCCGGGACATCCCCCTCGGACGCACCGCGACAACGGAGGAAGTAGCCGCGGTGATCACCTTCCTCTCATCCGACGACGCCGCGTACCTCACCGGATCGACCGTCGACATCAACGGGGGGAGCCACCTGCACTGACGCCGGGACTGCATGGCCGGCGCTCGCAGCGGGATCGGTCGTATCCTCAGGGCTGAGCGCCCTGTTCGACGGGATGTCCACGTCCGCCACCCCCGGCGCTCGGCTCAGCCTCGGTGCGAGCCTGCACCGTGCTGTGCGAGCCGGCCCACCTGTTCCTGCGGGCTGTCCGAGATGGCATCAGTTATCCGACGGGTCGCAGCGAGGACGGCCTGTTGCGTCGCTTCCGCGTCCGTCGTCTCCGAGTCGTGGAGAAAGGCGGTGACGCCCTGCCGCATCCCGCAGAACCCGATGATGCCGTGTTCGATCTGTGTGGTGAACGAGGTCCTGTAGCCATGCCTGGCGAAGGATTCCTCGCTCGTCCCCGAGATGGGGAGCAGGTGCGTGGTGAGGTGCTGGAGCCTGGGGCGGATGCGACCGTCCATGTCGTCGAAGGCCCATCCCGCGATGAAGACCCGGTCGATCCATCCCTTCAGCAGGGCCGGCATGGACCACCAGTACACCGGGAAGACCAGGACGAGGTCGGTCACCGCATCGATCCGCTGCTGCTCGAGCGTGATGGAGGAGTCGGGGTGCCCCGTGCCGCGATACAGCTGCCGGTCCTCGAGGGTGAAGCGGGGGTCGAATCCCTCCTGGGCGAGGTGCGCGACCGCTGACTCCTCCTCCCCGAGTGATTCATGGAGGTGGCGGGCGACGTGATGCGTGAGGGAGTCCGGGTCGGGGTGCGCTGTGACGATGAGGGTCGTCATGAAGGCCTTTCCATCGCTGGGTTCATGTCGGTTACGGCCATGCCGTCCCGCCGCGCTTCACGCGACGACGGCAGTGACTTCGGCCTCGACCAGGATGCCGGGCTCGAAGAGGATCTCCACGCCGATCAGCGCTGCCGGTGCCGTGGGGATGTCGAACTCCTGCCGGGCGAGTTCGACCCCGGCGTTGAAGGCGTCGTACATCTCCCTCTTCCAGCCGGCGGCGTACCAGGTGAAGCGGACGACGTCGTCGAACGTCGCCCCCGCGGCGGCGAGGGCTTTCGCCACATTGCGGTAGACCTGCACCACCTGCCCGGTGAGGTCTCCGGGCGCGACGAGGCGCCCCTCGTGGTCCCAGGCCACCTGCCCTGCGATATGGACCTGCCTGCTGCCCGTCGCGACGGCGACGTGGTGATACAGCGGAACGGAGTGGTGGTTGTCGGGATCGATCAGCGAAACGGGCACGGCGCGTCCTCCTCGGGCGATGGCTCACGGCCTCGGGGAGGCTCGTGGTTCAAGCGTGAAGTCAGCCTAGCAGACTTACTTCAGCGTTGAAGTCATCAGTGCCCGGCTAGGATGGCCTGATGCCCTCTCCTACCGGACCGCCTCCTGAGGCTGCGCCGGGCCCTGTTGCCTGGCTGTCACCCGACGAGAAGGAAGCCTGGACCGGCCTGGCCTCCCTGATGCTCCTGATGCCGGGGCGCTTGGAGTCACCGCTGCAGCAGGAGGCGGGTCTGAGCCTTTTCGACTACCTGACCCTCAGCCATATCTCCGAGACGCCGGATCACGAGATCAGGATGAGCGAGCTCGCCTATCTCGCCAATGGATCGCTCTCCCGCCTGTCCAACGTGGTCAAGCGCTTCGAACAACGAGGCTGGGTGAAGCGTTCCCCCGACCCGTCGGACGGGCGGTACACCCTCGTGGCGCTCACCACCGCCGGGTTCGACGTCGTCGTCGCCGCCGCGCCGGCGCATGTGCGCTCCGTACGCCAGTATGTGCTGGATCCCCTGGACGAGGACGATCAACGGGCCCTCGCAGTGATCGCGAGGAAGCTGCGCACGCGACCTGAGGACCTGGCGTAGTTCAGACGAGTCGAGGGAGCTCGCTCTGCGTGGTGGCCACGGGTGCCAGACGCGTGAGCTGGGTGACGTGCCGGGGTTCGAGTTCGCCGATGGAGGAGACGCCGAGCAGGCGCATGGTGCGCTCGATCTCGTCCCGCAGGATGGCGATGGCCCGGTCCACACCCTCGCGGCCGCCGGCCATCAGCCCGTACAGGTAGGCGCGGCCGATGAGGGTGAACTTCGCGCCGAGCGCCATGGAGGCGACGATGTCGGCTCCGTTCATGATGCCGGTATCGACCATGATCGTGGCGTCGCTGCCGACCTCACGGACCACCTGCGGGAGCAGGTGGAACGGGATGGGGGCACGGTCGAGCTGGCGGCCGCCGTGGTTGGACAGGATGATCCCGTCCACGCCCATCCCGACGAGGCGGACGGAGTCCTCGACGTTCTGCACGCCCTTGATGACGATTTTCCCGGGCCACAGATCGCGGATGATGGCGAGGTCGTCGTAGCTGATCGTGGGATCCATCGCGGCGTTCAGCAGGTCTCCCACCGTCCCGCCGGTGTCGGTCAGGGACGCGAACTCCAGCTTCGGGGTGGTCAGGAAGTCGATCCACCACCAGGGCCGCGGCACCGCGTTGAGGACGGTGCCGATGGACAGCTGCGGCGGGATGGAGAATCCGTTGCGCTTGTCCCTCAGGCGGGCGCCGGCCACGGGCGTGTCGACCGTGAACATGAGCGTGTCGAAGCCGGCCTCGCCCGCCCGGCGGACGAGCTCGTAGGAGATCTCGCGCTGCCGCATGACGTACAGCTGGAACCAGTTGCGCCCGTGGGGGTTGGCCGTCTTCACGCCCTCGATCGAGGTCGTGCCGAGGGTCGAGAGGGTGAAGGGGATCCCGGCGGCGGCAGCAGCCCCTGCACCGGCGGTCTCGCCCTCGGTCTGCATGAGCCGGGTGAAGCCTGTGGGGGCGATGCCGAAGGGCAGGGCACTCGGTCCGCCGAGGATCTCGACCGAGGTGTCGACGTGCTCGGCGGGACGGAGGATCGACGGGTGGAACTCGATGTCCTCGAACGCCTGCCGCGCACGGCTCAGCGACAGCTCGCCCTCGGCGGCGCCGTCGGTGTAGTCGAAGGCGGCCTTGGGGGTGCGGCGCTTGGCGATCGTGCGCAGGTCCGCGATCGTGAGCGCCGAGTCGAGGCGCCGCTTCTTCCCGTTGAGTTCGATCTTCTTGAACTGCATCAGCTCGAGCATCTCCGCGGGCACGGGGAGTTGGCGCTTGGTCACTGGATGATCCTTTCGACTGCTGGAACTGTGCTGAGGCTGGAGGGACGGCTCGGTTCGTAGGGCACGGGCGTGACGCCCGCGACGACGAGCTGCCGGAGCTCCCGGAGGCCGCCGTCGAGCCGGCCGCCCCACCTCGCCTGGATGAGGATGTTGCCGAGTGCCGTGGCTTCGACCGGACCCGCCAGGACCCGCCGGCCGGCGGCGTCAGCCGTCAGCTGGCAGAGCAGTGCGTTCTGCGAACCGCCCCCGACGATGTGGATGACCTCGGCGGTCGTCCCCGTGAGCCTCTCGGCGTCGGCGATGGTCCGTGCGTACCCGTGGGCGAGACTGTCGAGGATACAGCGGACGATCGCGGCCCGCTCGGTGGACAGGGCGAGCCCCGTGCGGGCGACGGCGGACACGATGCGCGCGGGCATGCTGTCCGGGGGGATGAACGAGGGGTCGTCCGGGTTGATGGTGGGTCCGCCCGCCGGCAGGGCCGCGGCGGCCGCCAGCAGGGCGGCGAGGTCCGGCTCCGGCCCCTCGATGCTCCACTGCCGCAGGCATTCCTGCAGCAGCCAGAGGCCGCCGGTGTTGCGGAGGTACCTGATGGTCCCGTCCACGCCGCGCTCGTTGGTGAAGTTCGCGGCGCGGCTCTCCTCGGTGAGGATGGGCGCGTCGAGCTCGACGCCGACGAGCGACCACGTCCCCGAGGAGATGTAGGCGAAGGAGGCCGACGTCGCGGGGACCGCCGCGACGGCCGACGCGGTGTCGTGCGAGCCCACGGCCACGACCGCCGTCGCCTCCGCCAGGCCCGTGGCCCGCGCGATCCCGGGCAGCAGCCGCCCGACGACGGCGCCCGGCTCGACGAGCGGCGGGAACAGCTCGGGGGACAGGCCGAGCGGACCGAAGAGATCGACCGCCCAGGTGCCGGTGGCGGCGTCGAGCAGTCCCGTGGTGGAGGCGTTCGTGGCCTCCGTGCGGCGCTCGCCGGTGAGCCGGTAGGCGAGCAGGTCGGGGATGAGCAGCGCCTGCACGCCGTCCAGCGAGCGCTCCGCAGCCAGCTGGTAGACGGTGTTGAAGGGCAGGAACTGCAGCCCCGTCCGCGCGTAGAGCCGCTCCCGGGGTACGGCCCGATGCACGTCGTCGATCACCGCCTCGGTGCGCCCGTCCCGGTAGCTGAACGGCAGGTGGCGGAGCGTGCCGGCGTCATCGACCAGCCCGTAGTCCACCGCCCAGGTGTCGATCCCGATGCTCGCGATCGTCTCACCCGTTCGGGCCGCGGCCTCGCCTGCCAGGCGGAGACCGGCCAGCACCCCGGCGAACAGGGCCTCGACGTCCCAGCGCAGGGCGCCGCCGAGGAACTGCACCCCGTTGGGGAAGCGGTGCACGGTCGTCAGCTCCGGGCCGGCGTCGGTGAGCCTCCCGAGGATCACGCGCCCGGAGGACGCCCCGATGTCGACGGCCGCGAACACCGCCGGACCACCCGCGGTCGAGCCACCGGCCATGTCAGCGCAGGAACGCGGCAGCGACGCCCGCGTCCACGGGGATGTGCAGGCCGGTGGTGTGCGAGAGCTCGGCGGAGGTCAGGACCGCCACCGCGTTGGCGACGTTCTCCGGCAGCACCTCGCGCTTGAGCAGGGTCCGCTGCGCGTAGTACTCGCCCAGCTTGTCCTCCTCCACGCCGTAGACCGCTGCCCGCTTGGCGCCCCAGCCGCCGGCGAAGATGCCGGAACCGCGGACCACGCCGTCGGGGTTGATGCCGTTGACGCGGACGCCGTAGCCACCGAGTTCGGCGGCGAGGAGGCGGACCTGGTGCGCCTGGTCCGCCTTCGTGGCGCTGTAGGCGATGTTGTTCGGGCCGGCGAACACGGAGTTCTTCGAGGAGATGTAGATGATGTCCCCGCCCATGTCCTGCTCGATCAGCACCTTCGCGGCGGCCTGCGACATGAGGAAGGAGCCCTTCGCCATGACGTTGTGCTGCAGGTCCCAGTCCTTCTCGGTGGTCTCCAGGAGCGGCTTCGAGATGGACAGCCCGGCGTTGTTGACCACGAGGTCCAGGCCGCCGAAGGCGAGGACGGCGGCCTTCACGGCCTCCAGCACCTGCGCCGGGTCCGTCACGTCCGCCTGGACGCCGATCGCGACGTCCGGACCACCGAGTTCCTCGGCGACCGTGGTGGCGCTGTCGATGTTGAGGTCGGCGATGACCACGCAGGCGCCTTCCGCGGCGAGCCGCGTGGCGATGGCCTTGCCGATGCCCGACGCCGCCCCGGTCACCAGGGCGATGCGCCCGGCATGGGACTTCGGCTTCGGCATGCGGGCGAGCTTGGCCTCCTCGAGGGCCCAGTACTCGATGCGGAACTTCTCCGCCTCGTCGATGGGGGAGTAGGTGGAGATGGCCTCGGCACCGCGCATCACGTTGATCGCGTTGAGGTAGAACTCACCGGCGACCCGGGCTGTCTGCTTGTTGGCGCCGAAGGAGAACATGCCGACGCCGGGCACCAGCACGATCGCGGGATCCGCGCCGCGCATGGCGGGGGAGTCCGGCGTGGCATGCCGGTCGTAGTAGGCGGCGTAGTCCGCGCGGTACTCGGTGTGCAGTTCGCGCAGGCGCAGCAGGCAGCTCTCGACGTCGGCGCCGGCCGGGAGGTCGAGGATCAGCGGCTTGACCTTGGTGCGGAGGAAGTGGTCGGGGCAGCTCGTGCCGAGCGCCCCCAGCCGGGGGTGGTTCGCCGACGCGAGGAAGTCCAGGACGCGGGGGTCGTCGGTGAAGTGGCCCACCTGCGCCCTGTCCGTGGAGACGAGCCCTCGGATGGTCGGGGCGAGGGCGGCGGCCTTCGCGCGGCGATCTGCCTCGGGCAGCGCGGCGTAGCCCTCGAGGGCCGGTCCGAAGGGCTCCGGCCGGCCGTGCTCGGCGATGTACCGCTCGGCCGTCTCGATGATCTCCAGGGAGTTCGCCTCGGCCTCCGCGGAGGTCTCACCCCACGCGGTGATGCCGTGGCCGCCGAGGATCGTGCCGATGGCCTCGGGGTTCGCGGCCTTGATCGCGGCGATGTCGAGCCCGAGCTGGAAACCGGGACGACGCCAGGGCACCCAGACGACCTTCGACCCGAAGATGGTGGAGGTGAGCGCCTCACCGTCCGCGGCCGTCGCGACAGCGATGCCCGAGTCGGGGTGGAGGTGGTCCACATGGGCTGCGTCGACGAGGCCGTGCATGGCCGTGTCGATGGAGGGTGCCGCCCCGCCCTTGCCGTGCAGGGTGTAGTCGAACGCGGCGACCATCTCGTCCTCGCGCTCCACGCCCGGGTAGACGCTCTGGAGGGCGCGCATGCGGTCGAGGCGGAGGACCGCGAGTCCTGACTCCTTTAGCGTCCCGAGGTCACCGCCGGAGCCCTTGACCCAGAGCAGCTCGACGTCCTCGCCGGTCACCGGGTCGACCCCCCTGCCCTTTGCCGAGGTGTTGCCGCCGGCGTAGTTCGTGTTCCGCTTGTCGGCGCCCAGCCGGTTGGAGCGCTCGATGAGCTCACCGACCGTGGGGTTGGTCGAGGTGGTCATGGGTCCCGTCGTCGTCGTCACTGTCATGCTCCCCATCCGGCCTGCTGGCCGCCCTGTCGTTCGGTGTTGATCCTGTCCTGGTAGCCGGTCTCCCGGTAGGCCGCCATCGGGTCGGCGGGCAGGCCCTTCGACTCGCGCCACTGCGCCAGGGCGGGCCGCACATCCGTGTAGAAGGCGTCCATCAGGATGGCGTTGGCGCCCAGGACGTCGCCGGACTGCTGCGCCGCGGTGAGCGCGGGGCGGTCGACGAGCAGCGCGCGCGCCGTCATCTCCTGCACGTTCAGCACCGAGCGGATCTGGCCGGGGATCTTCTCCTCGAGGTTGTGGCACTGGTCCAGCATCAGCGCGATCCCGCTCGACGGGTCGAGGCCTCCGCCGCGGACCACCTCGGCCATGATGCGGAAGAGCTGGAACGGGTCGGCGGCCCCCACGATGAGGTCGTCGTCGGCGTAGAAGCGCGAGTTGAAGTCGAAGGAGCCGAGCTTCCCGAGGCGGATGAGCTGCGCCACGATGAACTCGATGTTGGTCCCCGGGGCGTGGTGGCCGGTGTCGAGGCAGACGAGCGCCTTCTCGCCGAGCTGCAGGCAGTGCGCGTAGGAGGTGCCCCAGTCGGGGACGTCCGTGTGGTAGAACGCCGGCTCGAAGAACTTGTACTCGAGCACGAGCCGCTGGTCCTCGCCGAGGCGGTCGTAGACCTTCCGCAGCGAGTCCTGGAGCCAGTCCTGACGGGAGCGCATGTCCGCCTGGCCGGGGTAGTTCGAGCCGTCGGCGAGCCAGATCTTCAGGTCCCGGGAACCGGTGACGTTCATGACCTCGATGCACTCGTACATGTGGTCGATCGCCTTGTTCCGCACGGCGGCGTCGCTGTGGGTCAGGCTGCCGAACTTGTAGTCGTCGTCCTGGAAGGTGTTGCTGTTGATGGTGCCCAGCCGCACGCCGTGGTCAGCCGCGTGGGAGGCCAGGATCCCGTAGTCGTCCACCTTGTCCCAGGGGATGTGCAGTGCGACGCTCGGGGCGAGACCGGTCAGCTTGTTGACCATGCCCGCGTCGGCGATCTTCTCCTCGACGGTGCGGGGAGTGCCGGGGGTAGCGAACACCTTGAAGCGTGTTCCGGAATTGCCGTAGGCCCAGGAGGGAACCTCGATGGCGAGCTGATCCAGCTCCGCAGCGATGTCGTCGATGACAGTCATGTACTCTCTCCAGCGTCGGAAGGGTGAGCGGCCGCTGCATGCTCCGTGGCACCGCGGGCGGCGAATATTCGGGTGTCGTCACCTGCCCGGAACGGGCCGGGAGGGGACGAAAGGATCGTCGTGCTTTTGAATCGTTTCATTAGCACGTTTCAAAGTTATCCTTGCTCCAGACCGAGTGTCAACAGTCCTGCGGGTCCGGCCGAACCACGGCCGGACCCGAGCGTCGAGGTAGTCGAGGGAACCATGGAGAGCCGACCCGTCAGCATCAAGGACGTCGCCGACCGGGCAGGGGTGGCGGTGGGCACGGTGTCCAACGTGCTGAACCATCCCGCACGCGTCTCGTCCGTCACCCGTGAGCGTGTCCAGGGCGCGATCGACGCGCTCGGCTTCGTGCGGAACGACGCCGCCCGGCAGCTCCGGGCGGGCCAGAGCCGCACCATCGGGCTCGTCGTGCTCGACGTCGGCAACCCGTTCTTCTCCTCCCTCGCCCGCGCCGCGGAGGACTGCGCGGCCGAGAACGGCAGCACCGTGGTGCTCGGCGACAGCGGCCAGGACGCCGATCGCGAGGCCCGCTACATCGACGTCTTCGAGCAACAGCGCGTCCAGGGCATGCTCATCTCCCCGGTCGGCGATGTAGGGCCCCGCGTCGAGGCCCTGCGCACGCGCGGGATGCCGGTGGTGCTGGTGGACCGCACCGATGCGCAGCGGCGCTGCAGCTCGGTGTCCGTGGATGACGTCGCCGGAGGCTACATGGCGGTACGCCACCTCCTGGACGCGGGGCGGCGGCGCATCGTGTTCGTGGGGACCCGGGCCGACTACCGCCAGGTGGCCGATCGGCTCGCCGGCGCGCGCCAGGCGGTCGAGGAGCACGACGGCGCGGTCCTCGAGGTCGTCGAGGCCGAGGCCATGACGGTCCTCGCCGGCCGCGACGTCGGCGACGGGATCGCCCAGCGACCCAGGGGGGAACTGCCCGACGGCGTCTTCTGCGCCAACGACCTCCTCGCGATCGGCGTCATGCAGGCCGTGCTGATGATCCACGGCCTGCGGATCCCCGAGGACATCGCCCTCATCGGGTATGACGACATCGACTTCTCGGCCTCCGCGGTGGTCCCGCTGTCGAGCGTCCGCAAGCCGACCACGCTCATGGGGAGAACCGCCGTGGAGCTCCTCCTCGAGGAGATCGAGGGCCCAGCATCGCGGCGCCGCCAGGTCATCTTCGACCCGGAGCTCGTGGAGCGCGGCAGCACCCGGGCGGTGGTCGGCGCCGTCGGCTGACTCCGCGGCACCCGAGGTCACAGGTCGGTCTCGGGCTGTTGACGGTGATGTGGGTCACGCCTACTATTCGAGGTGAACCGATGCTCTGAAACGATTCATTTTTCCTGAGGAGTCGCAGTGACGCACTTCGACGGTGGCAGCGAAGCCACCGATCCGACCGCTCCGGAGCGGGCCTCGGTCCTGAGCCTCAGGGGAGCGCTGAAGACCTTCGGGCCTGTGGTGGCCCTCGCTGACGGCACCATCGACCTCGCCGCCGGTGAGATCCACGCGCTGGTCGGTGAGAACGGGGCGGGCAAGTCCACGCTCGTGAAGATCCTCGCCGGGGTGCACCAGCCCGACGCCGGTGAGTTCCTCGTGGCGGGGCGGGCCGTCAGCTTCCGCAACGTCGCCGACAGCAAGGCCGCCGGCATCTCGGTCATCTACCAGGAACCCACCCTCTTCCCCGATCTCACGGTGGCCGAGAACATCTTCATCGGGCGCCAGCCGAAGGGCCGCTTCGGCCTCATCAGCCGCCTCGAGATGCGCCGGCGCGCCAAGGAGCTGTTCGACCAGCTCGGCGTCCCGATCGACCCGGACCGCGTGGCGGAAGGCCTGTCCATCGCCGACCAGCAGATCATCGAGATCGCCAAGGCCATCTCCCTGGACGCCCGCGTGCTGGTCATGGACGAGCCCACGGCGGCGCTCAGCGGCGTCGAGGTGGAGCGCCTGTTCGCCGTCGCCCGCCGCCTGCGCGACGCCGGCAGCGGCATCCTCTTCATCTCCCACCGCTTCGACGAGGTCTTCGGACTGTGCGACCGCATCACCGTCATGCGCGACGGCACCTACATCGCCACGCACGAGACGGATGCGACGTCGGTCGAGGCGATCGTCCGCGAGATGGTGGGCCGCGACATCGACGCCCTGTTCCCCAAGACCGAGACGCAGGCGGGTGAGGTCGTCCTGCGTGTCCGCGGACTGACCCGGCCCGGTGTCTTCCACGACATCGACTTCGAGGTGCGCGCAGGCGAGATCGTGGCACTCTCGGGCCTCGTGGGGGCCGGGCGCACCGAGGTGGCCCGGGCGGTCTTCGGCATCGACCGCTACGAGTCGGGCACCGTCGAGATGTCCGGGCGGCCGCTGCGGCACAGGGACCCCCGCGCCGCGATCGACGCCGGGATCGGCTTCGTCCCGGAGGACCGGCGCAAGCAAGGACTCGTCATGGACCTGTCCGTCGAGCGCAACACCGCCCTGACGCTCCGGCACTCGCTCGCACGCTTCGGCGTGATCAGCGCCCGCGCCGAGCGTGCGGCCGCCGAGACGTGGGGCAGGCGCCTGCAGGTGAAGGCCGGTTCGCCCGAGCACGCCGTCTCCACCCTGTCCGGTGGCAACCAGCAGAAGGTGGTCCTCGCGAAATGGCTCGCGACGGATCCGAAGCTGCTCATCGTCGACGAACCCACCCGCGGGATCGACGTCGGCACGAAGGCGGAGGTGCACCGGCTCCTGTCCGAGCTCGCCGGGCGGGGGATCGCGATCCTCATGATCTCCTCCGAGCTCCCCGAGGTGCTGGGCATGGCCGACCGCGTGCTGGTCATGCGCGAGGGCCGGATCACCGGCCACCTCGACCGGTCCGAGGCCACCGCCGAGACCGTCATGCACGCAGCCACCGCATCCCTGGAGTCCTCGCGATGAGCCTCGACCGCACGGTAGGCGCGGCTCCCGCGCACCCCACCCCCGGGCACTCCCGTCCTTCGGCGCTCGCCTCCTTCCTCAGGCTCCGCGAACTCCCGGTGATCCTCGCCCTCGTGATCCTCGTGGCGGTGACCGCGGCCCTCAACCCGCTGTTCCTCAGCGAGCAGGGCATCAAGGACCTCCTGCTCAACGCGACCATCCTGATGATCCTCGCCGTCGGCCAGACCCTCGTGATCATCACCCGGAACATCGACCTGTCGGTGGGTTCCATCCTCGGACTCGTGGCCTTCGGCACCGGCAGCATCTTCGTGGCCGCCCCGAACCTGCCGATCATCGCGGTGTTCGTGCTCGGCATGCTGTTCGGCGCGGTGCTCGGAGCCCTGAACGGCCTGCTGATCACCATCGCGAAGGTCCCGGCCCTCGTCATCACGCTCGGCACCCTGTACATCTTCCGCGGCATCAACAACGCCTGGGCGGGCGGGACCCAGTACTTCGCCGGCGACCGCCCCGAGGCGTTCGGCAACCTGTCCGTGGACACGATCCTCGGGTTCCCCGTGATCACCCTGATCGCCGTCGTCGTCGTCGCGATCGTCGCGGTGTACATGCTCGGGACCAGACCCGGCCGCGACCTCTACGCCATCGGCTCCGACCCCGACGCCGCCCGGCTCTTCGGCATCCCCGTCACCCGCCGGGTCCTCCTCGCCTTCGTGGTGAACGGCCTGCTGGCCGGCCTGGCGGGCGTGCTGTACGCCAGCCGCTTCAACTCGGTGGGCGCGACGACGGGCTCCGGACTGGAGCTCGACGTCGTCGCCGCGGCCGTGGTGGGCGGGGTCGCGATCTTCGGCGGCAGCGGCACCGTGGTGGGCGCCACGATCGGCGCCCTCCTGCTGACCACCATCACCAGCGCCCTGACGGCCCTGCGGGTGGACAAGTTCTGGCAGCAGGCCATCGTGGGCATCCTCATCCTCGCGGCCGTGGTCATCGACCGCATCGCCAGCGTGCGGTCGGCCCGCAAGCTGCGCATAGCGGAGGCCCGCAATGTCTGATCCGTCGCGTTCCCGGACCGCCGTCGATCCCGAGCAGGGCCCGACGGAGAAACCAGTGAGAGGCAAGCGCATGGCCGCCCCAGGTACGAGGACCTCCGAGGAGAAGAGCACGCGCCGGCCCGCCGCGGGGAAGGCGGACACCACCAAGGTGCTCGCCGTCCCCAAGGGCCGGACGGGCGCCGCGCGGGTCCTGCTCGGACGCGACGCGATCATGATCTACGTGCTCGTCGTCGTCGTGCTCTACGCGAGCATCGCCATCCCGCGCTTCGCCTCGCCCGTCACCGTCGGCTTCCTGCTCCTGGACGTGATCCCCACGCTGCTCATCGCCCTGCCGATGACGCTCGTGATCATCTCCGGCGAGATCGACCTCTCGGTGGCGAGCATCGCCGGGCTCACCAGCGCCCTCATGGGCGTCCTCTGGCAGGGCGGCATGCCGATCGCGCTCGTCCTGGTGATCTGCGTCCTCGCGGGCCTCGTGGCCGGCGCGTTCAACGGGGTGCTCATCGCCTATCTCGGTCTGCCGTCCCTCGCCGTCACGATCGGCACGCTCGCCCTGTTCCGCGGCCTCGCCCTCGTGGTGATCGGCGACAACGCGGTGGCGAACTTCCCGCCCGGGCTCACGTCGTTCTTCACCTCGAAGATCGGCGGCACGGGGATCCCCACGGTGATGATCGGCGTGGTGGTGCTGATCATCGCGTTCGCCGTCGTCCTGCACTTCACGCCGTTCGGCCGAGGGCTCTTCGCCCTCGGATACAGCAGGGAGGCCGCGACCTTCGTGGGCATCGACGTGGCCCGCTCCAAGTTCGTGCTCTACCTGGCCACCGGGACCGTCTCGGCGCTCGCCGGCATCTACTGGACGCTCCGCTACTCGAGCGCCCGCAGCGACAACGCGAGCGGACTCGAGCTGGCGGTCATCGCCGCCGTGCTGCTGGGCGGCGTCTCGATCTTCGGCGGCAAGGGGTCCATCCCGGGCGTGCTCGCCGGTGTGCTGCTGATCGGCACCATCAACTACGCGCTCAAACTGGACCGCGTCTCCGAGGTGGTCCTCATCATCGTGACGGGGTCCCTTCTCATCCTCTCCGTGGTGGCGCCGAACATCGCCGCCGCCGTCCAGCGGGCACGCCATGCCAGGCAGGTCCGCGCAGCACCACTTCCCTAGGCCGTCCCCCTGGGGTTGCACCCGGCGTCTGGTTCCCAGCGCCCTTCGAAAGGAAAAACGATGAGGTCTATTCATTCCGGATCCACCCGGCGCCGGGCGGCGTTCGCGGCTCTCGCGACGAGCGCCGCGCTGGTCCTCAGTGCCTGCGGTGGCGGTGCGGCCACCGAGGGTGGCGGCGGCACGGAAGGCGGCAGCGGGTCGGACGGCGAGCAGACGATCACGTTCATCCCCAAGCAGCTCAACAACCCCTACACCGACGTGGTGCTGGGCGGCGGTGAGGACGGCGCGACGGAGGCCGGGTTCGTCTCCTCGGAGGTGGTCGGCCCGCTGGATGCCAGCGCCTCCAGCCAGGTGTCCTTCATCAACGCCGAGACGCAGCGCGGCACCAACGTGATCGTGATCGCCGCCAACGATCCCGACGCCGTCGGGCCCGCCCTCGAGGAGGCCCGCACCGCGGGTGCCAAGATCGTCGCGTTCGACTCCGACACCAACCCCGATTACCGCGACCTCTTCGTCAGCCAGGTCAACGCCAAGGACGTGGCCCTGATCCAGCTCGAGCTCATCTCGGAGCAGATCGGCGGCGAGGGCGAGATCGCGATCCTCTCGGCCACCGCCAACGCCACCAACCAGAACGAATGGATCAAGTTCATGGAGGAGGAGCTCGCCGCCAACCCCGACTACGCGAACATCGAGCTCGTGGCGAAGGTGTACGGCGACGACGACGACACCAAGTCCTTTCAGGAGGCCCAGGGCCTGCTGCAGGCCTACCCGGACCTCAAGGGCATCATCTCGCCGACGACGGTGGGCATCGCCGCGACGGCGCGGTACCTCTCCACGTCGGAGTACAAGGGCAAGGTGGCGCTGACCGGGCTCGGACTGCCGAACGAGATGCGGCCGTTCGTCAAGGACGGCACGGTCTCCGAGTTCGCCCTCTGGGACCCGGCACAGCTCGGCTACGTGGCGGCCTTCGCGGGCAAGGCGCTGGCCGACGGCTCGATCACCGGCGAGGTCGGCGACTCCTTCGAGGCCGGTGAGCTCGGCGAGCGCGAGGTCGGCGAGGGCGGGATCGTGCTGGTGGGCCCGCCGACCGTGTTCAACGCGGAGAACATCGACGACTACGACTTCTAGTCGCACGGGCGGGGCGCTCCTTCCGGGCGCCCCGCCCTCGTCCGTCCCCCTGCCCCCGTCCCGCCCGTCCCAGGAGCACCCATGACCAGCGACTTCCCGGTCTCGTCCTCCGCCCCGCTCGCGCTGTCCGGACTGCTCGAGCCGATCCGCCGCCGTCCTACCCGGCTCGGGCTCGTCTCGGGCGGGCTCGGCGCGTACTGGCCGCAGTTCCCTGATCTCCTGCCGCAGCTGCAGGAATCGGCCCGCTACGTCACCGATCGGTTCACCGCGCTCGACGCCGAAGTGACCGACGTCGGCTTCGTCTCCGACGCCCGCGAGGCGGCGGTGGCCGCCGAGCAGCTGAGGCGCGCGGACTGCGACCTGATCGTCATCTTCCTCACCACCTACCTGACGTCGTCGATGGTGCTGCCGATCGCGCAGCGCTCGCAGACCCCGGTCCTCGTGATCGACCTGCAGCCCACCGAGGCCATGGACCACGCCAATTTCGACACCGGCAAGTGGCTCGCGTACTGCGGCCAGTGCCCGGTGCCCGAGGTCGCGAACGTCTTCAGGCGCGCCGGCATCCCGTTCCGGTCGGTGTCCGGGTACCTCACGCAGGAGTCCGCGTGGGAGCGCATCGACCAGTGGGTCCACGCGGCAGCGGTGCGCGGCAGGCTGCGGCACGCCCGCCACGGGCTCATGGGGCACGTGTACCCGGGCATGCTCGACGTCTCCACCGACTCCACCACCGTCTCGACGACGTTCGGCTCGCACGTGGAGGTGGTCGAGTTCGACGACCTGCGCGAGTTCGTCGGTGAGGTGACGGACGGGCAGGTCCGCGAGCGCATGGCGTTGGCCCGCAGCCTCTTCACCGTGGACGTGTCGGTGGACGACGACGACTTCGCGTGGGGCGCGAAGGTCTCGGTGGGGCTCGACCGGCTCGTCACGGAGTTCGACCTCGACTCCCTCGCCTACTACCACCGCGGCCTCGCGGGGGAGCAGCACGAACGCCTCGGGGCGGGAATGATCCTCGGTGCCTCGATCCTCACCGCGCGTGGCGTCCCCATGGCGGGCGAGTACGAACTGCGGACCTCCATCGCCATGCTGGCGGCGCAGGCCATGGGTGCCGGCGGCTCCTTCACGGAGATCCAGGCGCTCAACTTCTTCGACAACGTGGTGGAGATGGGCCACGACGGACCGGCCCATCTCGCGGTCAGCGCCGCCGACCCCCTGCTGCGCGGGCTCGGGGTCTACCACGGCAAGCGCGGCTGGGGCGTCTCGGTGGAGTTCGACGTGCGCCACGGGCCCGTCACCACGTTCGGAATCGGCCAGGACCCGGACGGCTCCTACGTCTTCGTGACCTCCGAGGGCACCGTGGTGCCCGGCCCGCTGCTCGCGATCGGCAACACGACCTCCCGCGTGGACTTCGGCGGGGACCCCGGACTGTGGGTGGACGAGTGGAGCCGGACGGGCATCGGCCACCACTGGGCGCTGTGCGTGGGCCACCGCGCAGGCGACGTCCGGGCTGCGGCGTCCCTCCTCGGCGTCGAGCACCGCCACGTGACCCTCTGACTTTTCTCGACCGACGTAGAACGGAGATCCATGGAACGCGTGTGCTTCCAGCTGCAGGTCCGCCCCGAGCGGATCCCCGAGTACCGCGAACGCCACGCGGCCATCTGGCCGGACATGGCACGGGCCCTGAAGGACACCGGGTGGAACAACTACTCGCTGTTCCTGCGCCCGGACGGGCTGCTGATCGGGTACGTGGAGTGCGAGGACTTCGCCGCCTCCCAGGCCGCCATGGCGGGTACCGAGGTCAACGCGCGGTGGCAGGCGGAGATGTCCCCGTTCTTCGTGGCGCTGGAGGGCCGGCCGGACGAGGGCTTCATGCGGCTCGAGGAGGTCTTCCACCTCGAGGACCAGCTGTAGGGCTCCCCTTCACCTGATCGGCGTCGCGCCCCCGGGGCCATCCACCGCGGCGGTGCGGCCGCTTCAGGGGTCCAGCGCAGGGGCGGCGGGGAAACGGGCGTCGTCACCGGTCCCTGCCGATCCCGACACGTAGTCTTCGCAGTGATGGGGCGAGGCCGTGAGCTTCGATGCGTGCGGGCTGCCGGCGGCAAGGCGTGGGTGAGCCTGCGTCCGGATGGCATCCAGCACCTGCAGTGGGTGGAGGGATCCGTGGTCTCCGGCCACGACGCGGCCCATGGCCTCACGACGAGGTCCTCTCCGGAGGGGCCCGGACGGCGGTGCACCCGACCGGCTGCTTCACCTCCGAGGACGAGGCAGTCGCCTGGATTGCACGGCACATAGCGGCGCTCACGACATCACCGCGGCACGAGTCATCCTGGGAAGCCGCCACTGTCCGCCGCCCGACCCACCCTGCCTTCTGTCTCCGCATGCGTGCAGCGGACTCATGCCGTTGCAGCGGCGTCCGGCATCCCGCGGCGCGGTGACGTCGACAGTACCTCCTATTGCTATGTACCGGTACCTAGTGTTACGTTGTAGCGGTACCAAGCGACACTGAGTAGCTGGAGGGGCACCATGAGCAAGCAGGCGACGGAGATGCTCAAGGGCACCCTCGAAGGGATCGTCCTGGCCATCCTGGCCGGCCGGTCGGCCTACGGGTACGAGATCACCACGTGGCTCCGGGATCAGGGGTTCACGGACATCGCGGAGGGGACCATCTACGCGCTCCTCATCCGCATCGAACAGCGGGGACTCGTGGACGTGGAGAAGGTCCCGTCCGAGAAGGGCCCGCCGCGGAAGGTGTACTCGCTCAACGCACAGGGGCAGGAATACCTCAATGAGTTCTGGAGGACCTGGAGCTTCCTCTCGGACCGGCTCGAACAGCTCCGCGACGAAGGGGCATGACCATGTGGCTAGAGAAGATCGTAGGGGACCTCGGCGACAAGAAGCGCTACAGGGAGTACAGGGAACGCGTCCGGCAGCTGCCCGAGGGCTACCGTGAGGTCGCACTCGCACTCGAGCGCTATCTCCTGAACCTCGGCCCGAGCGGCAACGGGGAGAGCCTCATCGCGATGCTCACCGATCTCGCGGACCTGCTCGAGCAGAGCGTCGCGGCGGGAACACCGATCCGGGACGTCGTCGGCGCGGACCCGGCGGAGTTCGCCGATTCGTTCATGGAGAACTACGACGGCGGGAGCTGGATCCGCAAGGAACGGAACCGCCTCGCCAGGGCCATCGACGAGGCGGAGCGGGGAGGCGCGCGATGAGCACGCCGGCCACGGCCATCGAGGTGCGGGGCCTCGAGAAGTCGTACAGGGAGGTCCACGTGTTGCGCGGGGTCGATTTCGCCGTCGCACGCGGCAGTATCTTCGCGCTGCTCGGCTCCAACGGCGCCGGCAAGACCACCGTGGTGAAGATCCTGTCCACGCTGCTCTCTGCGGACGCCGGGAGCGCCGGCGTCAACGGCTTCGACGTCGCCGCGCAGGCGGCCGAGGTCCGGGAGTCGATCAGCCTCACCGGACAGTTCGCGGCCGTCGACGAAGTGCTCAGCGGACGCGAGAACCTCGTGCTCGTCGCGAAGCTGCGGCACCTGAAGGACCCGGGCACGATCGCCGACGACCTGCTGCAGCGCTTCGCGCTGACCGAGGCGGGTAGCCGCAAGGCGGCGACCTACTCGGGCGGCATGCGCCGCCGCCTGGACATCGCCATGAGCCTGATCGGCCGCCCGCCGGTCATCTTCCTCGACGAGCCGACCACGGGCCTCGACCCCGAGGCGAGGCTCGAGGTGTGGCGGGCGGTCCGTGAGCTGGCCGGGCAGGGCACCACGGTGCTGCTGACCACCCAGTACCTCGACGAGGCCGAGCACCTCGCCGACCGCATCGCGGTCCTGCACGAGGGCCGGATCATCGCCGATGGCACACTCGCCGACCTCAGGCAGCTCCTTCCACCCGCCCGCATCGAGTACGTCGAGAAGCAGCCCACCCTCGAGGACGTGTTCCTCGCGATCACCGGCACCGCAGGCACCGCGGCGGACCAGCGGACCCGGAAGGACTCCTGATGAGCACGCACTTCGTCGGTGACACCGCAGCCCTGACCGGCAGGTCCCTGCGCCACATCACCCGCAGCATGGACACGATCGTGACGACGGCGATCATGCCCGTGGCGATCATGCTCCTGTTCGTCTACGTGCTGGGAGGGGCGATCGACACCGGGTCCACCTCCTACGTGAACTACCTGCTGCCCGGTGTCCTGCTCATCACGATCGCCTCCGGCGTCGCGTACACCGCCTACCGGCTGTTCCTCGACCTGCAGAGCGGGATCTTCGAGCGCTTTCAGTCCATGCCCATCGCCCGCTCCAGCATGCTGTGGGCGCACGTCCTCACCTCGCTCGCCGCGAATCTCGTGTCGCTGGCGATCGTCATCGGCGTCGCGCTCCTCCTGGGCTTCCGCTCGTCGGCCGGTCTCGGCGCCTGGCTCGGGGTCGCGGGCATGCTGGTGCTCTTCACCCTGGCCCTGACCTGGATGGCGGTGATAGCGGGCCTGTCCGCCAAGACCGTCGACGGCGCGAGCGCGTTCTCCTACCCACTGATCTTCCTCCCGTTCGTCAGTTCGGCCTTCGCCCCCACGGACTCCATGCCCGGACCGGTGCGCTGGTTCGCGGAGAACCAGCCGGTCACCTCGATCGTCGACACCATCCGGAACCTGCTCGCACAGCAGCCGGTGAGCAGCGACATCTGGACCGCCCTGGCATGGACCCTCGGCCTCCTGGTCCTGGCCTACGCCGCGGCGACCATCACCTACCGGCGCAGGACCGCCTGAACCCGGGCTGTCGTCGGGGCGCTCATCGGCCCCGGAACCGGGGTCGAGCCTCGGGGACTGCTCTGCTCTGAGCAGAGCGGTCCCCCATCCGGCGTCGACGGGACTACAGTTCGACTGCATGGGCGAGATCCTGTACTTCCCGACACCTGCAACGACCGCACGACGGCGGGACACCCCGCCGCGGGAGCAGCACAGGCCGGCCGGGCCTCCGGAAGCCGTCGGACGGGGACGCGAACCGCTCCTGCGCGAGGCGTACGGCGACGTGCTGCGGGAGCTCCGCCAGAACCGCGGTGAGCGGCTGACGGATGTGGCAACCCGCGCGGCCATCTCGCCGCAGTACCTCTCGGAGATCGAACGCGGACGCAAGGACGCCTCCTCGGAGATCCTCGCGGCCGTCGCCCGGTCGCTCGGCGTCACAGTACGGACGCTCAGCTCGCATGCCACGACGCGGATGGCGCAGGGCGGCTCGCCCCGGGTGAACCTCGCCGCCTGACCCCGCCCGCACCGCGAGCCGCCTGAGCCGCCCCTACGCCAGCAGCTCCGTCTTCCGGTACTCGACCACGTGGTCGACCACCCCGTAGAGCACCGCCTGTCCGGCGTCGAGGACGAGGTTCCGGTCCGTGTCCTGCCTGATGTCCTCCACGGTCCTGCCCGTGTGGCGGGCCAGGAGCTCGTCGAGCAGGGCCTTGATCCGCTCCACCTCGTCGGCCTCGAGGATCAGGTCCGGGATGGTGCCCCGTCCCGTCTCGATGGTCGGCTGGTGCAGCACCACACGCCCCCGCGGCAGGATCGAGCGGGCACCGTGCTCACCACCGGCGAGCAGCACCGCCGCGGTGAAGGTCGCCTGCCCGATGCACGTGGTGCGGACCGGCGGAGTGACGTACTGCATCGCGTCGTACACGGCCAGCATCGCGCTGATGGACCCGCCCGGTGAGTTGATGTACAGGTCGATCGGCAGCGACGCGCTCACGGACTCCAGGTGGAGCAGCTGCGCGATGAGCGCGTTGGCCACGCCGTCGTCCAGTGGCGTACCGAGGTAGATGATCCGCTCGGACAGCAGGGTGCTGTAGATGTCGAGGGTCTGCTGCGACCCGTTGCCGTGCCGCACCGTGACGTAGGGGATGGTGTAGGCGCTCATCGCACGGCCCCCAGACTGACGGCCGGGCGGCGGCCGGGCCGGATGTCGTCGAGATGGTCGATGATCCGGTCCACGAACCCGTAGTCGCGGGCCTGCGCCGCCGTGAACCACCGGTCGCGCTGCGAGTCGGCGGTGATCCGGGCCTCCGGCTGTCCGGTGTCCGCGGCGATGAGCCCGAGCACGGTGTCCCGCGTGTGGCGGAGGTCCTCGGCCTGGATGGCGATGTCCATCGCGGTCCCGCCGATCCCTCCGGATCCCTGATGGAGCAGGACACGCGCGTGCGGCAGGGCGAACCGCTTGCCGTGCGTGCCGGCGCTCAGGAGGAACTGCCCGGCGCTCAGCGCGAGGCCCAGCACCACGGTGGAGACGTCGTTCGGGATGAGGCGCATGACGTCGCGGATGGCGAGCATCGCGGGCACCGAACCGCCGGGGGAGTTGATCCACAGGCTGATGTCGCGCTGCGGGTCCTCGGCGGAGAGCAGCATCAGCTGCGTGCACAGCCGGTTGCCACCCTCCTGGTCCAGCTCGGTGCCGAGCAGCAGGATCCGGTGGCCCATGAGTTGCTGGGTCAGGGTGTCGTCGAGGGATGTGGGTCTGCGTTCTTCAGTCATGACCCCACCCTCGTCCCGGTGTCCTGCCCGGACAATGGCGCGCTGCCGAGGGCGGATCTGCTGCCGGCTGCTGACGACCCGAGGGAAACCGGGGGCCTCCCGCTCGGCGGTCGGGCAGGAGTACAGTGTCGCCACCACGTTCAGAGGAATCACCAGCGGACCAGAGCCCGGGAGGCGATGTGGACTACGTCATCGTCGACGCTCATCCCCTGTCCATCGACGAGGTCCTGTCCGTCGTGGCCGGCGCGGAGGTGAGGATCGGCGACGCCGCACGGGCGCGGATCGCCGCCGGCCGCGCACTGATCGACGAGGCGCTGGCATCGGGGACGTCCATCTACGGCCTCACCACGAACGTCGGTCATGGCAAGGACCAGCAGATCCGCCACGAGGAACGCGAACGGCAGCAGCACATGCTGGTGGCCACGCATGGAGGCGCGTTCGGTCCGCCGCTCGCACCGGACATCGTCCGCGCGGCGATGATCGTGCGCGTCAACGGCATGGCGCGGGGCGGCTCCGGGGCCGGTCTCGCGGCAGCCGAGACCCTGGTGTCCATGCTCAACGCAGGAGTCCATCCGGTCCTGCCCTCGACGGGGTCCGTCGGGGCTGCGGACGTCGGCCATATGGCAGGCATCGCGCAGGTGGCCGTGGGGACCGGCACGGCGGAGTACGACGGCGAGACCCTCCCGGGCGGGGAGGCGCTCCACCGTGCGGGGATCCCCCCGCTCCGGCTCAACGGGAAGGACGGCCTCGCGCTGATCTCCTCCAACGGGGTCTCCATCGGGCATGGTGCCCTCGTGACCGCCCAGGTCGCGCGGATCGCCGATGCCGCCGACGAGGCCGCAGCCCTGTCCCTCGAGGCGACGGGCGGCAATCCGTCCATCGTGCTGCCGGCCGTCGGCCGTGCCAAACCCTACCGCGGGCAGATCGCTGCTGCGGCGCACATCCTGGACCTCCTGCAGGGCGGCGCGCTGATGGACGCCACGGGACCACGGTCCGTCCAGGACCCGCTCTCGTTCCGGGTGGTCCCGCAGGTCCACGGCGCTCTGCGGGAATTCCTCGGCACCACCCAGCGGGCCGTGGACGTGGAGCTGAACTCCGCGAGCGACAACCCCCTGGCCGACGTCGACACCGGTACCGTGATCAGCAACGGCAATTTCCACCCGATGGTCATGGCGGTGTCCTTCGACGCCCTGCGCGTGGCCCTCGTCCATGTAGGGCAGCTCAGCGAACGGCGCATGAGCCACCTGTGGGACGCGGTCATGGACGTCCTGGACCACGGCGCTCCACCGCTGCCGATGGGCCCGGCGTCCCTGCCGGGCATCCAGCTCCGGTACGCGGCGTCGGCCTCCTTCACGGCCCTCAGGCAGTCGGCCGCTCCCGCGACGCTGGACTCGACCGTCCTGGACCGGGGCATCGAGGATCACGCCACGGGCGCGGTCCTGACGGTCAGGAGGACCGAGGAAGCCGTCGGACTCCTCGCGGACCTCCTCGCGGTCGAGGTGCTGCTGGCGGTCGACCTGCTCGACCTGTCGATTCCCACCCGCCTCGGCGTCGGGGCCACCCGGGCGGCGGAACTGGCCCACGGCTCGGCCGTGGGAGCTGCATCAGCGGCGGAGGTCCACCGCAGGCTGAGGGAGAGCATCCCGGCGCATCAGTAACTCCCCGGTGCGCCGTCGTCGGAGGCCGGGATGAACGCGGCGGCCAGGGCCTCGGAGCCGCGGGCGAGGAGGGCGACGTCGGCGCCGACCAGGATGAAGGACGCCCCGCCGTCGAGGTAGTGGCGCGCCGTCGTGGGGTTGAAGGCGTTGACGCCGGACGGCTTTCCGGACCGGGCGGCTGCAGCGAGGCAGTGCTCGACGGCGGCGCGGATCTGCGGGTGTTCCTGCTGGCCGAGCAGTCCCATGGACGCGGCGAGGTCGGAGGGGCCGACGAAGATCGCGTCGACACCGTCGACCGCGAGGATGCCCTCCACCGCCTCGACGGCTGCCGTCGACTCGATCTGCACGGTGACACTGATCGTCGCGGACGCACCCATCAGGTACTCGGGGACACGGTTCCAGCGGGCGGCGCGCGCCAGGGCGGAACCGACGCCGCGGACACCTCCGGGCGGGTAGCGGGTGGCAGCGACGGCGGCCTCGGCGTCCGCGACGGAGTTGACCATCGGAATCAGGAGGTTCTGGACGCCCAGGTCCAGGTACTGCTTGATGAGCACGGTGTCATTGACGGGCGGCCGGACGAGCGTGTGCACCGGGTAGCCGTGGACGGCCTGCAGTTGGGCGAGGATCGACTCGAGGCCGTTGGGGCTGTGCTCCGCGTCGACGAGCAACCAGTCCAGTCCGGCGCCGGCGCAGATCTCGGCGACGAGCGGGCTGCCCGAGCAGACCCACATGCCGGCGAGCGGCCGGTCGGCGGCGGCCAGTGCGCCGGCGAAGGTGGGGCCTAGGCGAAGCGGCATGTCACAGCTCCCAGGGGTCCGTAGTCGGCGTGCACGGTATCGCCCTTCTCCACCCAGAGCGGGCGCGTGAAGGACCCGGCGAGGATGATCTCGCCCGCCGTCAGCCCGTCACCGTGGGCGGCGATCTTGTTGGCCAACCAGTGCACACCGGCGGCCGGGTGATCCAGGACCCCCGCGGCCACCCCGGTTTCCTCCACCACCTGGTTCTTGTAGAGGATCGCGGAGACCCAGCGGAGGTCGACGGCGTCGGGCCGTACGGGCCTGCCGCCGACCACCATGGCGCCCATGGCGGCGTTGTCGGAGATGGTGTCCACGATGGTGCGGCCCTCCATCTCGATGCGCGAGTCGAGGATCTCCAGGGCCGGCACCACGTAGTCGGTGGCGTTGAGGACGTCGAAGATCGTGCAGCCGGGCCCGGCGAGGTCGTTCTTCAGCACGAACGCGAGCTCCACCTCGACCCGCGGCTTCGTGTAGCGCTCCCACGCCACGGAGCAGCCGGTCTCGAGGACCATGTCGTCGAAGATCGCCCCGTAGTCCGGCTCGGTGATGCCCGTGGCCGCCTGCATCGCCCTGCTGGTCAGCCCGATCTTCCGGCCCACGAGCGTGCGGCCGGCGTCCTCGTTGCGCTGCCGCCAAAGCCGCTGCACGGCGTAGGAGTCCTCCACCGTCATGTCGGGGTAGCGGGCGGTCAGCAGCGGCACCGGCGTGCGTGTACGGGCGGCGTCGAGCAGTTCGTCGGCGATGGCACTGATGGCCTGGGGATCGAGCATCGGCGTCCTTTCCGTCGGTGGGGGACTGGTCAGAGTTGGGAGCCGAGCTTGAAGCCCTCGGCAGGGGTGCCGCCGTCATCCCTGCGCGTGTAGGAGAAACCGTCCGCGCCGACCGTGACCGCCATCTCGCTCCTGTCCTCGCGTTCGACGACGGGCTGCGGATTGCCGTCGAGATCGAGCACGAGGGACGCCTCCGAGTACCAGGACGGGACGACGGCGTTGCCCCACCAGTCGCGGCGCTGGTTGTCATGGACGTCCCAGGTGATGGTGGGGTTGTCCGGGTCGCCCGTGTAGTAGTCCTGGCAGTAGATCTCGATGCGGTGACCGTCGGGGTCCAGGATGTACAGGTAGAACGCGTTGGAGACGCCGTGCCGGCCGGGTCCGCGCTCGATGCGGTCGCTGATCCGCAGGGCGCCCATCTTGTCGCAGATCTGGATGATGTTGTGCTTCTCGTGGGTGGCGAACGCGACGTGGTGCATGCGGGGACCGTTGCCGCCGGTCAGGGCGGTGTCGTGCACGGTCTGCTTGCGGTGCATCCACACGGCATAGGTGACGCCGTCGGAGTCCTGGATGTCCTCGGAGACGCGGAAACCGAGGTCCTCCAGGTAGGCACGTCCCCGCGGCACATCGGGGGTGACCTGGTTGAAGTGGTCCAGGCGTACCAGCTCGCCGGCCGAGTAGAGGTCGTAGCGCTGGGTGAGGCGCTCCACGTGCTCGACGTCGTAGAAGAACTCGTACGGGAAGCCCAGCGGGTCCTCGACGCGGACCGAGTCGCCCACGCCCCTGGTGAAGCCGTCCCGGCGCCGCTCCGTGCGGCAGCCGAGCTCGCGGTAGTACGCCTCGGCGGCGTCGACCTCGGCGGGTGACTTCACGCGGTACGCGAAGGCGGCGACGGCGGCGACCGGTCCTTTTCGCAGCACGAGGTTGTGGTGGATGAACTCCTCGAGCGAGCGGAGGTAGATGGTGTTCTCGTCTTCCTCGGTGACGTGCAGGCCGAGGACGTCGACGTAGAACTCACGGGACGTCGCGAGGTCGGTGACCACGATCTCCATGTACGCGCAGCGCACGATGTCCGGGGCGGGGACCGAGGGCGTGGGGATGGGGTTGGCCATGGGGAATCTCTCTTCGTCGAGCGGAAGGGTGGGTCAGCCTTCGTTGGCTGCGGAGTCGTCGATGCTGCCGAACTTCGGCGTGTGGACGGTGCCGAGGGTGATGTGCACGGCCTGCTGGTCGGTGTAGAAGTCGATGGAACGGTAGCCGCCCTCGTGGCCGAGCCCGGAGGCCTTGACACCGCCGAAGGGCGTGCGGAGGTCGCGGACGTTGTGGCTGTTCAGCCACACCATCCCGGCCTCGACGCTCTGGGCGAAGGTGTGGGCGCGGGTCAGGTCCTTCGTCCACACGTAGGCCGCGAGTCCGTAGCGGGTGTTGTTGGCCAGCTCCAGGGCCTCTTCGTCGGTGTCGAAGGGGGTGATGGCGACGACGGGGCCGAAGATCTCCTCCTGGAAGATCCGCGCATCGGGGGAGACATCCGCGAACACCGTGGGGGCGATGTAGTTGCCGTGCGGGAGGTGCTCCGGGCGTCCGCCGCCGGCGAGCAGGCGGCCCTCGGTCTTGCCGATCTCCACGTAGGAGGCGACCTTCTCGAAGTGCTCGGGGTGCACCAGAGCACCGACCTCTGTCTTGGGGTCGTGCGGGTCGCCGACCACGATGGTCCTCGCCCGCGCGGCGTACTTCTGGCAGAACTCCTCGTACACGGGACGCTCCACGAGGATGCGGGATCCCGCGGTGCAGCGCTCCCCATTGAGGGAGAACACCCCGAACAGGGCGGAATCGATCGCGGCGTCGATGTCGGCGTCCGCGAACACGACGCAGGGCGACTTCCCTCCGAGCTCCATCGAGAGTCCCTTGAGGTTGGCCGCCGCATTCCGGAAGATCGTCTGACCCGTGGTGGTCTCGCCCGTGAAGGAGATCAGGGGCACGTCGGGGTGCTTCACGAGAGCGTCCCCGGCTTCCTCCCCGAGCCCGTTGACGAGGTTGAACACGCCGTCGGGCAGCCCGGCGTCCTTGAAGATCTGCGCCCAGAGCGACGCGGAGAGGGGGGTGAACTCGGCGGGCTTGAGGACCACCGTGTTACCCGTGGCCAGGGCGGGGGCAAGTTTCCAGGACTCCAGCATGAAGGGCGTGTTCCACGGGGTGATGAGCCCGGCGACGCCGATGGGCTTGCGGTTCACGTAGTTGATCTGCGAACCGGGGACCTTCATCGCGTCGTCGAACTGCGCCACGATCAGGTCCGCGAAGAACCGGAAGTTCTCGGCCGCCCGCAACGCCTGGCCCTTCGCCTGGGTGATGGGCAGGCCCGTGTCGAACGTCTCCAGCTCGGCGAGCCGTGACTCCTGGGCCTCCACGGCATCGGCGATCCGGTTCAGCACCCGGGCACGCTCCCGGGGCTTCATCCGCGGCCACGGGCCGTTCGTGAACGCCTCGCGGGCGGCGGCGACGGCGAGGTCGATGTCCTCCTGCTGCCCGGCGGCCGCCGTGGCGTAGGGGGTGTTGGACACGGGGTCGAGGACGTCGAACGTGGCCCCGTTCACGGAGTCCACGAAACGGCCGCCGATGTAGTGCTGGATGGAGGAGGGCAGCCCCTCGGGGATGTACTGCTCGGTCGCGGTGCCGGTGGTGGTCATCGGTGGGTCCTCACGGTGGTTCTGGACGGTGGTCTGGGCGTGCGTGCGGTCAAGGGCGGGTGTCCTGGGCGTGCGCCAGGTAGGCGTCGAGGGTGGCGCTGCGATGGGCGCGGGCCGAGCGCTCGATGGCGTCGGCGTCGGCGCCCGCCTCGATGAGCACGAGCAGGGCGTCGTGCTCCTCGACCGATGCGCGGGCACGGCCCGGGACGAAGCGGAAGGTCGAGGACCGCAGGGACGCCAGCCGGTTCCAGCCGCGGTGCACGAGGTCGAGGATGTGCGGGTTCGGGCAGTGCTCGAAGAGGATGGCGTGGAAGTCCTGGTTCAGCCGCGTGAACCGCACCGGGTCGAAGTGCTCCAGGCAGGTGCGCATCTCCTCGTTGACGGCGCGGGCACGGACGATGTCCTCCGGCCCGATGAGCGGGGCGGACAGGGCCGTCGCGGCACCTTCGACGAGGCTCAGGGTCTGCATCGTGTAGAGGTACTCGGTGGGATCGATGCCCGCGACGGTGGCTCCCACATTGCGCTGGAAGGTCACCAGGCCCTCCGCCTCGAGGCGGCGGATGGCCTCCCGGACGGGCACGACGCTCACGCCGAGGTCCTGCGCGATCGCCGCGAGGACGAGGCGGTGCCCGGGCGGGTAGGTGCCGTCCACGATCCGCGCCGTCACGGCGGTGTAGGCCCGCTGTGACTTGCTGCCTTCCGCGGTGTCCTGCGGGGTCCCGGCCACCTCAGTCACCGGACCGGCCCGCGTGCCATGTCTCGTACCGTGCCCGCCAGGCGGCGTTCAGCGGATACAGGCCGTCCACGCCGTGCCCCTTGGCGACCATGAGGGCGATGAACGTCTCCTCGCGTTCCTGCGCGACCGAATCCTCCGCGAGCTCGACGGCGAGGGCGGGCGGGATCACGAGGATGCCGTCGGCGTCGGCCACGATGATGTCGCCGGGCTGGACGGTGGTTCCGCCGCAGGCGATGGTCACGTCGGTGTCCCACGGGATGTGGCGGCGGCCGAGCACGGCAGGGTGCGGGTTGGCGTAGAAGGTGGGCATGTCCATCGCGGCCACCGTCGCGAAGTCCCGGACGCCGCCGTCGGTGATGATCGCCGCGGCTCCGCGCACCTGGGCGCGCAGCGCGAGGATGTCCCCGACGGTGCCGGTGCCCTTCTCTCCGCGGGCCTCCATCACGAGGATCTCGCCCTCGTTCACCGTGTCGATCGCCCTCTTCTGGGCGTTGTAGCCTGCGCCGTGCTGCTTGAAGAGGTCCTCGCGGTTGGGGACGTAGCGCAGGGTGCGGGCGAGGCCGACGACGCGCTGCCCGGGCCGGGTGGAGGCCAGGCCGTCGATGCTGACGTTGTTCAGGCCGCGCTTGCGCAGCTGGGAGGAGAGCGTGGCGGTGGAGACGCTCTCGAGCGTCGCCTTCAGCTCGGGTGTCAGCACCACCTGCGGCCCGGCCGCGGGCAGCCCTGCGGCCTCGCGCGACCCGTAGGCCTCCTCGCGCTGGACGTCGTCGGCCCGGGGCCGGGCCCCGAAGTCGGCCAGCGGCGTCGCGCCCTCGCTCACGCGGGTACTGAGCCGCCCGGTGGAGAGAGCGCCCGCGCCGACCTCGACCTCGAGGACGTCACCCGGGACCGCGACGGAGGCCCCGGCGGGTGTGCCGGTGAGGATGATGTCGCCGGGTTCGAGGGTCAGCAGCTGCGACAGGTCCGCGACGAGCCGGGAGAACGGGAAGAGGAGGTCGGCCGTCGTGTCGTCCTGCACGAGGGTGCCGTTGAGCCAGGTGCGGATCCTGAGGTCCCCGGGGTCGACGGCATCGGCGGGCAGGAGGCCGGGACCGACGGGTGTGAAGCCGTCGCCGCCCTTCGAGCGCAGGTTCGAGCCTTTGTCGGCGTAGCGCAGGTCGTAGACGCCGAGATCGTTGCTCGCGGTGACCCATCCGACATGGCGCCAGGCATCGGCGGGGGATACCCGGCGGGCGGACGTGCCGATGACGAGCGCGATCTCGCCCTCGAACCCAAGCAGCTCGCAGCCGGCCGGTCGCTCGACGGCGGACCCGGACAGGGCGAGCGACGACGACGGCTTCAGGAAGTAGGACGGTTGCTCGGGGGTGCGGCCGCGCTGGGCGGCCCGGCTGGGGTAGTTGATGTGGACCGCGATGACCTTGCGGGCAGCGGCCAGAAGCCGATCGTCAACCAGTTCCACCCGCGACTCCTCATCGAGTACCAAATCGTATACGAAGGGTAGGCAGGCGGTCGAGGGCGCGTCAAGGGGCGGATGCTTTTCGCACGGCGTCGTTCCCTGCTCGGGTCCGGTCAGTACCGGACAGGCGGTCGACCTGTCGCAGGCCACACCGACACTGCCGGGATCGGGCGACACCCGCCCGGCGGCGGGTGGCACCAGGAAGCCGCCAGTAGATCGAGGGGGTGGTCCCACGTGTCAGGCGGATGCTTCCTGCGCTCCTCCTCTCCCTGTCGGCCTGCAATCTGAACGCCGCCGCGTCTCCCTGTGAGCTTCCCGACGGGAGCAGGCCTGCCCCGGCTGACGGGACGCTGATGGGTGTGAACCTGGAGTGGGGTCGGGAGACTCTCGCCCAGTATGCAGAGGAGCTGGGCCGGCACCCTGCAGTGGCCGTCACCTTCGCGGACTTCCCCTTCGCCGGCGGTGCGCACGAAGCGCTGCCCGGCGCGGCACGGTTCTCCGACCTGGACGTCACCGGTGACGGAGTCCTGACGTCCGATGACGATCCCTACGCGCCCTATTACCCGCGGGACGACGCCGTCGACTGGATGGGCATGTCCCTCTACCACTGGGGCAGCACCAACCCCTGAACATCAAACGCGCCTGGTGGGACCAGGTCTTCCACTCCGAGGACTGGGCGGCGGTGGAGGATGCGGCCACACGGTCCGAATTCACCCCGGCGCTCCCCGACTGGTATCGCTTCGCCGGGGAGCCTCCGACCTGTGGGGGGCTCTGGCGTAGACCAGCGCCCGCCTCCAGCACACGGAGGCGGGCGCGGGCCGGTGCGGAAGGGACTAGCGCCGGTTGGCCAGAGCCGTCCTGAAAGCGTCGGCCGAGGCGTCGCTGCTGTTGATACGCCAGTCGGCTTCCTTGTCGATGTGGAACCAGATCACGGCCATGACGTCGGGTTGCGCCGAGAGGTAGTCGAAGAGGCGGGTATTCCATGCCGCCTTCGACCCCCCGACCTCCGAGGACGCGGTCTCGGCGATCATGACCGGCTTGCCGGGTGCGAGGAACCTCACCTGCGACAATCCTTCCCCGAACAGGGCCTGCGGTTCCTGCCAGGCACTCCACGTCTGCGAGGTACCCCAGTTGTAGCCGTCGAGTGCCGCGACGTCGACGTAGTCGCCGCCCGGGTACAGCTCCGGAAGGGGTGTGGAACCCCAGTAGGGGACGTTCGGGTTCCACACCCAGCGGATGTTGGAAGCGCCGGTCGAGGCGACGACGTCGTGGACGTGACGGTACGCGGCGATGTAGTCGCCGGCACCGTTGCCGTTGACTCCTTCGGCCCACGGGTACCAGTCCCCGTTCATCTCGTGTCCGAAGCGCAGGTACACCGGCTGGCCCCACTGCCCCAGGGCGGACCCCCACTGGCGGAGGTAGGCGTCGAAGTCACCGGCCGCGATGCGGTCGAGGGAGTAGGCAGGCTGGTCGGTGCCACCTCCCCAGGACCATGGCTCCCAGGTCAGCAGGGTCTGTGCGCCCCGGGCCCGGGCGGCATCCAGTTCGGCGAGGGGCGGGGCCTGGTTGAAATCCTTGTACGACAGCACCAGGGAGGGTGCCTCTCCGGCGAGGGCCGTCACCTCATCGATCTCCGCTCCCGCTGCCGGTCCACCGTTGGTGCCGATACCGAACCTGATGTCCTTCGCCCGCATCTCCGGATCCTGCGTCGGTGCGGGGGCGGTGACCGTGAACACGGACGACGCCGATGCAGAACCTGCGGTCGCGGTGATCGTGACGACGGAGGGCCCGGGTGAGATGACGACCGAGGACAGGAAGGAGCCCTTTCCGTTGGTGCTGATCGCGGTGGTTGTTGCTCCGTCCGTGATCGAGCCCTTGGTGTTCTTCGGGAATCCCGCTCCGTTGATGGTCACGGATGTTCCCGTCGGTCCCGTCGTACTGCTGAGGCTGATGGACGCGGCAGCCTGCGCGGCGGGAGGACCGCCTGCCGAGAAGAGGATGACACCGCAGATCAGCAGGAGGACGCGCAGGACGGAGTGCCGGTCCGCCGTGGCTGGGACTGCTGACGATGGTCGGGACAGGGACAGGGACAGGGACACGGGCAGGGGGGAGACCATGATTGACGCCTTCACGGATTCGGTAGCCCGGCTGACCCGGAGGGTCCCGTGGCTTTGCGTCCCCGGTTCGCACCGGGTTTGCCTTTGCTTCCGGGCGGTCGCCCGGAACGCCCCGATCATCAGGAGTGGAGTCGGGGTCCTCCCATCATCCCCCACGGCCGTCGACGGGGCCGGGCAGTGGCGCGAAGGATAACGGCAGGTTCTGTGCAGGACCCGCACCCTTGAGTCCCGGGTCCTCCCCGGCTAGCATCAGCGTCACGATAGTAGAACGCTGTGTTCGATTATCGAACACAGCGGTAGCGGCACGACCACGACGAAGTGAGGAAGCCCGTGCAATTCCACCACCACGGTTACGTCTCGGGTGACCCCCGGGTCCGGCCTGCAGCCGGGGTCGGTCTCGACCGCCCCCAGGAGCTGCCCGACGAGGTCGACGTCCTGATCATCGGCACCGGCCCCGCCGGCATGATCACCGCCGCACAGCTCTCGCAGTTCCCCGGCATCACCACGCGGATCGTGGAACGGCGCCCGGGCAGGCTCGCCATCGGCCAGGCCGACGGCATCCAGGCCCGCAGCGTCGAGACCTTCCAGGCGTTCGGCTTCGCCCAGCGCATCACCGACGAGGCCTACCGGATCGTCGAGATGGCCTTCTGGAAGCCGGATCCGGCGGACCCCTCCCGCATCATCCGCACGGCCCGCCCGGAGGACGACGAGACCGGCATCAGCGAGTTCCCCCACCTGATCGTCAACCAGGCGCGCGTCCTCGACTACTTCGCCGAATTCATGCGGAACGCGCCCACGCGCATGGAGCCCGACTACGGCTTCGAGTTCGCCGGGCTGGAGGTCGACGACGCCCCGGAGTACCCGGTCACGGTCACCCTGGTGCACACCGCGGGGGAACGCGAGGGCGAGGAGCGCACGGTCCGGGCCAGGTACGTGGTGGGGGCCGACGGCGCCCGCAGCAGGGTCCGCCAGGCCATCGGCTGCAGCCTCGCCGGGGACCAGGCCAACCACGCGTGGGGCGTCATGGACGCCGTCGCCGTGACCGACTTCCCCGACATCCGCCGCAAGTGTGCCATCCAGTCGGGCTCCGGCGGCAGCATCCTCCTCATCCCGCGCGAGGGCGGGCACTTGTTCCGCATGTACGTGGACCTCGGCGAGGTGGACCCGGCGACCAAGGGTGCCATCCGCAGCACCACGATCGAGCAGATCATCGCGAAGGCCAACACCATCCTCAGCCCCTACACCCTCGACGTGCGCAACGTCGCCTGGCACAGCGTGTACGAGGTGGGCCACCGCCTGACCGACAGGTTCGACGACGTCCTGCCGGAGGAGGCGGGCACCCGCACGCCGCGGGTCTTCATCACCGGCGACGCCTGCCACACGCACAGCGCGAAGGCTGGCCAGGGCATGAACGTCTCCATGCAGGACGGCTTCAACCTCGGCTGGAAACTCGGGCACGTGCTCGAGGGGCGCAGCCCCGAGGCCCTGCTCGCCACGTACTCCGCCGAGCGTCAGGTGGTCGCGAAGGACCTCATCGAGTTCGACAAGGAGTGGTCCGCGCTCATGGCGCGCAAGCCCGAGGACTTCGCCGACCCGTCCGAGCTCGAGGACTTCTACGTCAGCACCGCCGAGTTCCCGGCGGGCTTCCGGACCCAGTACGCGCCCTCCCTCCTCGTCGCGGAGCCCGCGCACCAGGACCTCGCCACGGGATTCCCGATCGGAAAACGCTTCAAGTCGGCGCCGGTGGTGCGGGTGTGCGACGGCGTCCCGATGCACCTCGGGCACCACGCGACGGCGGACGGACGCTGGCGCATCTACGTCTTCGCCGACCCCGCCGAGCCGGGTGCGGCGGCGAAGGTGGCTGATCTCGCCGCATGGGTGGGGAGTTCCCCGGACTCGCCGCTCGCCGCGACACCGGAGGGCGCGGACCGCGACGCCTGGTTCGACGTCAAGGTGGTCTACCAGCAGGACCACACACGGGTGGACATCGGGCGGGTCCCTCCGGAGTTCAAGCCGGCCACCGGGCCTTTCGGACTCACCGATTACGAGAAGGTGTACGCCGCGGACCCCTCCGCGGACATCTTCGACCTGCGCGGCATCGACCGCGCCGGCGCCGTCGTCGTCGTCCGCCCCGACCAGTACGTGGCGCACGTGCTGCCCGTCGACGACACCGCGGGCCTCGCCGCCTTCTTCGCCCCGCTCCTCGACGTGCGGGCCGGTGCGGCGTCGGACGGGCACGCGGGCCGGGCGTTCGCCTGACATGCGCACGGCGGACAGTCCGACGGCGGCCCCGGCCTCCCAGACCCTGTCGCGCGGACTCCGTACCCTGGAGATCCTCGCCGAGGAGCCGGACGGGCGGACGACGGCGGAGATCGCCGACGAGCTGGGTGTCCACCGGTCCATCGCCTATCGCATCCTGCGCACCCTCGAGGAGCATTCCCTCGTGGTGCGGGACGCGGGCGGGAGGTTCCAGGCCGGACCCGGCCTGGCGATCCTCGCCCGGGGAGTGGCGCCCAGGCTGCAGACCGCAGCCCTGCCGGAACTCACGGCGGTGGCGGCCGAGCTGCAGATGACGGCCTTCATCGCCGTCCGGGACAGGCGTCACTGCGTCACGCTCGTGGCCGTGGAGCCGCCCCACGGCGAGGGGGCACTGGTGCAGCGGCCCGGCTCACGCCACAGGTTCGACGCCGGTGCGCCCGGCATCGCCATCCAGTCCGCGTTGACCGAGGCGCGATGGGAGCACCTCGCGCCGGGGGAGCCCTACCGGGAGGAGTCGAGGATCGCCGCGGCCACCGGATACGCGGTGAGCCGCGACGAGGTGATCCCCGGCGTCAGCTCCGTCGCCGCCCCCATCCTGGTCCGCGGCCAGCTCCCCGCCGCGCTCGCCGTCGTCTATCTCCGCAGCGACCGGCCGGTCGAGGAGATCGGCGCCCGCCTGGCCGAGGCGGCCCGCGCCGTCGGGTCCGTCCTCTGATGCCCGCACACCGACACGAACCCCCGCCCCACCCTGCGAAGGAGCAGCCATGACCACCCTTCCCCTCCGGGCTTCGGCCGCGGATCCCGCCACGCTCGACGTGGAGGAGACCTGGTCGCGCGACCACCTCGAGGCGGTGCAGCTGGAGCGCCTCCGGGCCACGCTGACGCACGCCTACGCGAACGTGCCCCTCTACCGGCGGAAGTTCGACGACGCCGGCGTGCACCCGGACGATCTCCGGGAGCTGACGGACCTGGCGAAGTTCCCCTTCACCACCAAGGAGGACCTGCGCAGCACCTACCCGTTCGGGATGTTCGCGGTGCCGCAGGCGCAGGTAGCGCGCGTCCATGCGTCGTCGGGCACCACGGGCCAGCCGACCGTCGTCGGGTACACCGCCGGCGACCTCGACCGGTGGGCGTCGCTCGTGGCGCGCTCGCTGCGCGCCTCGGGCGTGAAGGCCGGCTGGAAGGTCCACAACGCCTACGGGTACGGGCTGTTCACGGGCGGCCTGGGGGCGCATGCCGGCGCCGAGCGCCTCGGGTGTACCGTCATCCCGATCTCCGGCGGCCAGACCGAGCGGCAGGTCCAGCTGATCCGCGACTTTGAGCCCGACGCCATCCTCGCCACCCCCACGTACCTGCTGACCATCCTCGACGCCATGGCCGCGGCGGGGATCGACCCGTCGTCGACCACGCTAAAGGCCGGGGTGCTGGGCGCCGAGCCGTGGACCGAGGGCATGCGGCAGGAACTCGAGGGGCGCATGGGCTTCGACGCGTGCGACATCTACGGACTGTCCGAGGTCATGGGCCCGGGTGTCGCGGGGGAGTGTGTGGAGTCCAAGGACGGCTCCCATGTCTGGGAGGACCACTTCCGGCCCGAGATCATCGATCCGTTCACGGAGAAGGTGCAGGGCGACGGTACCGCGGGCGAGCTCGTCTTCACGTCCCTGACGAAGGAGGCGCTGCCCATCATCAGGTACCGCACGCACGACCTCACGCGCCTGCTGCCCGGCACCGCCCGTCCCGGCATGCGCCGGATGGAGCGCATCACCGGCCGCAGCGACGACATGGTGATCGTGCGCGGCGTGAACCTCTTCCCCACGCAGGTGGAGGAGCTGGCGCTGCGCATCCCGGCCCTGAGCCCGCATTTCCAGCTCGAACTCACGCGTCCCGAGGGGCAGCGGATGGACCAGCTGACCGTCCGGGTGGAACCGCGCGAGGGCGTCAGCGCGGTCGACGCCCTCGCGGCCGCCGAGGAGCTCCGCCACCAGATCAAGACGCACATCGGCTCCACATGCGCCGTCACGCTCGTCGAGCAGGGTTCACTCGTGCGCTCCAGCGGCAAGCTCAAGCGGATCTACGACCTGCGGCCCCGCGGCTGACAGGTACTCACCCCGCTCCCCGACGACGCCAGGCGTGCCGCGCGGGCCGCCGGCGGTGTGCTGTCAGCCGTCCGTGGCGGGCGGCGCCCGGCGGTCGAACCGGTGTCGCAGCACCGCCCCGGGGCGGCGAGCCATCAGACTGACCTGATGGAGCGGACGCGTGCGAGGGACTGGCTGATCGGTGCTGTTGCGATGCTCGTCCTCCTGGTGGTCGCGGTGGTGATCCTCTGGTGGGTGGTGAGTGAGCCGGCGGGTGAGGTCGAGGCAGGGCCTGCGCCGTCGTGGACGGCGGACGGCGCACCGGCTGCGGAACCGCCGGCGGACCTGCGTGAGGACGAGGTGTGGCTGGATGACCTGGACTTCGATGCAGGAACGGTGGTGACCGCGGGTTCCACGCTCCGCGACGTCCGGGCCGTCGGCCAGGACGTCGTGAGCGGGCCGGACGGCCTGGTCGCGGCCCGACTCACCGTCGATGCCACCGTGCCGTTCGACGCCGTCGCCCGGGAACTCGGTGGCGGGAGCGAGGTGCGCCCCGGCGACGACGGTCAGGCCACCGTGGTGCGCACCGTCGACGTCCTGGGGCGGGGTGTGCGCGTCACCGCCACGGGCACGGTCGACGTCGAGGACGGCAGGCTCGTGATGGAGCCGACCTCCATCGATCTCGGTGGACCGGGTCTCCTCTCCGGTGCCACCGCCGCCGTCGTCCGCGGGCTCGTCACCATCGAGCACGACATCGAGGGGCTGCCGGAGGGCCTCGTGCTCCAGGACGTGACCGTGCAGGGGAACGGCTTCCGCGCCAACCTGCGGGGCGAGGACGTCCGGCTGGGTTCCTGATGGCGCCCTTCGAGGCGGACTGCCGGGTCTTCGCGCCCTGGCTGGTCAGGGCCTCGGTCTCGGCAGTCTGCGGGAGTTCCGTCCGGGTCCCTGTGTCCGGCTCGTAAGCTCGTTCCATGGGTAATGACCGGGATGCGATCGGGTGGGCTGCTGCACGCAGGAGTAACCGTGAGAACTGGGAGGACCGGGTGCCCCTCCATGAAGCCGCCTACGGGATCGACGACTTCTACGCCCCCGAGCACCTGAGCTCGGTCGTCCGCGCCGATCTGGCAGCCTTGGCACCCTTCCTCCCGAACGGCACGGTGGCGGGTCTGGACGTATGCCACCTTCAATGTCACATCGGCACCGACACCCTCTCGCTGGTCAGGGCAGGAGCCCGGGTGACAGGCGTGGGCTTCTCCCCGGCGGCCCTGGCGTCCGCTGCAGGACTGGCGAAGCGTCTGGGCCTGGAGGCGACGTGGGTGGAGACCGATGTCCTCGATGCCCGCGCCGCCGTCAGCGGCGACTTCGATCTCGTCTACACGAGCATCGGCACCATCAACTGGCTGCCGGACCTGGGCCGCTGGGCCGGGCAGATCGCGGGCCTCCTCCGGGCAGGAGGCACCTTCCACATCCGCGACGGGCACCCGGTCCTCTACGCCCTCGATGAGCATGCGGACGGGCTGCGGCTCCGGCACCCCTATTTCGGCCACGGCGAGCCGCAGGTCTGGGACGAGGAATCGACGTATGCAGGGGACGGCACGGTGAACCACTCCCGCACATACCAATGGGCGCATCCCCTGTCCGACATCATCAATGCGCTCATCGGGGCAGGTCTGCACATCCTCCGCGTCGACGAGGGAGCTACCCTGCCGTGGCGGTTCTCGCCCCGCATGGTCGAGGTGCCGGACGGATTCGCGTGGCCCGATGTCGAGCGGGATCTCGTCCCGTGCACCTACACGATCATCGCCCGGAAGCCGTGACCACCCGGGATCACGCATCGGCATCCGCAGGGACCCCGCCGGAGGACCAGTCGGGGGGCCCTGCCCGTCAGGAGCCCCGCGGTCACCCCGTGTAGGCCTGCTCGACATCGAGGACCCACGTGACGCCGAAGCGGTCGGTCAGCATGCCGAACCCGGAGGTCCAGGCGGAGGCGGCGAGGGGCTCGACGACGGTGGCGCCCTTCGCGAGGCCGTCCCAGTAGCCGGTGAGCTCCTCGAGGTTCTCGGTCCGCACGGACTGGAAGAAGGTGCCGTCGGTGATGGTGGTCCCGTTCTCGCGAAGGGTGGTGCCGGGGACCGGAGCCGGGATGGTGTCGTGCTCCGGGACGTCGTACGCCATGAGGCGGAACCCGTCCTCGTTCTCGAGCTGCCCGAAGACGATCCCGTCGGCTCCGGGTGCATCCTGCGGCATCCCGAGGTCCCCGTAGGTGGCCAGGGTGACCCGACCGCCGAACACGCCCTGGTAGAAGCCGAGGGCCTGCCGTGCCGTGCCGCGGAAGTTCAGGTGCGTGGTGGTCCTGATGCTCATGGTGTGCTCTTTCCTCTGTGACTGATCGGCAGGAGCGCCGTATGAGACTACTGTGGCGTCAGTAGAGGTCAGAAGGAGTCCTCTACTGCAGCCATACTGATGACCATGACCGGAAGTCCCGCACGGATGCTGGCGCTGCTCTCGATCCTGCAGGCCCAGCGGGTATGGCCCGGAGAGATGCTGGCCGAGCGACTGGGTGTGACACCGCGGACGGTCCGCCGGGACATCGATCGGCTCCGGGAGCTCGGCTACCGCATCCGCGCGGTCAAGGGCCCGGACGGCGGCTACCGGATGGCAGCAGGCTCGGATCTGCCGCCCCTGCTGTTCGACGAGGACCAGGCCGTGGCGGTCGCCGTCGCCCTGCAGAACGCGCCGTCCTCCGGCGTCGACCTGGACGATGCGGCGCAGCGGGCGCTGGCCACCATCCGGCAGGTCATGCCGTCCCGGCTCCGGCACCGCATCGACGGCATCCGGTTCATCGGGGCGGACACCGCGACGGCCCGCGTCGCGCCCACCGTCCTCGAAACGGTCAGCGCCGCCGTCCGGAACCGCACCACGCTGCGCTTCGACTACCACGAGGACGAGCTGCCGCGGCGGACCCAGCCGCACGCGATCGTGGCCCGGAACGGTCGCTGGTACCTGATCGGCTGGGACCTGGACCGTGACGACTGGCGCATCTACCGCCTCGACCGGATGTCTCCCCGGACCCCGACCGGTGCGGTGTTCCCGCCCCGCGCGCTCCCGGCCCCCGATGCCCGCACCTACCTGTCCGCCCGCCTGAAGGGTTCGGATGCCGTGGACCGGTGGCCGTGCACCGGGGAGATCGTCATCGACCTCCCGCTGCACGAGGTCGCACCGTTCGTCGGGGACGGGACCGTCGAGGAGCTCACGGAGGGTTCCTGCCGGGTGGGCCTCGGTTCCTGGTCCTGGGACGGTGTGCTCGCATCCGCCGTCAGGTTCGGTGCCCCCTTCACCATCATGGGTCCGGAGCCCCTCTGTGCTGCCGCCAGGGACCTCGGCACCCGCCTCGGGGCGGCGAGCCGGAGCTAGGGCCGACGGGCGGAGGGATTCACTGGCCGTCGGGGGTCAGCCGGGTTCCGGATCGTACCGCGGCCACGGCATCGAGGATCCCCCGGGCGGTCCGGGCGGCATCCTGTTCGTCGCCGAGCAGCGATCCGTGGGTCGCCCCGTCGACGACGCGGTGCAGCGTGTTGGTCGACAGGGCGGCCAGTGCGTCCTGGGACCCGCTCCATCCCGGCCTGGTCCCGCTACCGGCTGTCAGGACGACCAGGGGCTTGTCGGCAAAGGTCCTCAGCGCGGCGGCCTGATCCATCGAGGACCCGGCGACGAGGTATTCGTCCACCGTGCTCCGCAGATGGTCCCCCGATTCCACACCCAGGAGCGGCCCGACGCCGAGCCGACCTGCGGCGGCGACCAGCGCGGAGATGCGGTTCGTGGTGTCATCGGGGCGCGCGGATCCAGCACCGGAACCGGGCCTCGGCTCCGGTGCTGGAGCGGGATCGGGTGCGGTCGAGTCCACCAGCACCAGCCCGGCCACCTCCTCCGGGTACCGGGCGGCGAAGGTGAGGGCGTAGAGGCCGCCGAAGGAATGACCGGCCAGCACGTAGGGCCCTGGCTCGCCGCCGCGTTGCAGCAGCGTGTGGAGGTCGGTGGTGAGCTGCGCGGCGTCCTGCGGCGCGGTCGCCGCTTCGCTCCAGCCGCGCCCCGCACGGTCGTAGACGCAGACCCGGGTGTCCTGCGCGACCTCCGGCGCGATCAGGACGAGGTCCGACGACGTCAGGCCCGCGCCGGGTTCGAGCACTACGGTAGGGCTGCCCGCGCCGGTGCAGTCCAGGTGGAGGCGGTGACCGCCGACGTCGATCAACCGGCCGTGGTCAGGGGGACTCCCCGCCCGCACCGCTCCCCGAACCGTCTCGTACCCGCCCGCCAGTGACGCGACGACGAACAGCGCGATCACGGGGTAGAGCAGCGCGCGGGCGCCCCGGCCGGGAAGCCGCCGACGGATCCTGCCGACCATCCACACACCCAGCACCAGCAGGGCCGGAGGCCCCACCCAGGCGAGCGCCTCCCGTATCGGGGCTCCGAACACCACCAGGAGCAGGCCGCTCAGGCCCAGGAACAGGGCGGGTGCCACGGCCCACCCCTGCGGCCGGCTCGTGAACCTCGCCGACAGCACCGCCAGGAGGGCCCAGCCCAGCGCGAAGCCCAGCAGGAGCCCCCCGGTCACGCCACTCTCCGTCGCCGGGATGAAAGGGGCCGCCGCCAGCAGGAGCGCGGCCAGGAGACCGGCGACCAGCGACCCGGCCACGAGCCGGCCGAGGGGACCGCGCGCGGGACCGGAACCGCGTGCGGCGTCCAGGTCGTCGGGAACCGGGCTTACGGGAAGGGTGGTCACCCAGGGCTCGCTTCCTCGAGAAGACGGTGGCAGTCCCTGCAGTGAACCATTCCCGGAAGGTGGTTGACCAGTGACCCGGCCTCCCCGCCGCCCGCAGGGGCGCCGACGGTCGCCGTTCAGTCCAGCGGCGGGATGATCCTCCCGGCCGCGAGCTGGTCGAACAGCTCGAGGAAGCGGTCCTCGGTGTCGAGGCAGTCGCTGAAGCCGTGCTGCCGGGCCTTGATGGTGGACGTGACGTTGTCGAAGCCCGAGCGGAAGAGGAAATCACCGAAGGCCCAGCCGGCCAGGTCCTCGAAGGGGGTGGGCACGAGATCGTACTTCGTCACCATGCCCTGCCAGAGATCCTCGTGGTGCGGCATCGCCTCGGCCAGCGGGACCGGCTGCGGCTCGGCGTAGTCCATCCCGAAGTGGCGGGCGAAGACCGGCCACAGGTGACGCCAGCGGATCTGGTCCCCGTTGGTGATGTTGTAGACCTCCCCGGCGGCCCGCGGCTCAGAGCCGGCCCAGACGGTGGCGCGTGCCAGCAGTGACGCATCGGTCACCTGGTACAGGGCGTCATAGGCGGCGTGCGTGCCCGGGAAGCGCAGCGGCTGACCGAGTTCCCGGCAGATGCTCGCATAGACCGCGATGACCATCAGGATGTTCATGGGATTGCCGACGGCGTAGCCGACGACACCCTCGGGACGCAGCATGGTGGCCCGGAAGCCGCGTTCCGCGGCGACGGCACGGAGGATGTCCTCCTGGTCGTAGTAGAAGTTCGGCTGGATCAGCCGCGCGTCGCGCTCCTTCGCCGGGGTGTTGAAGTAGCCCAGGTGCCCCCCGTACGCCTTCCCGCCCTGGTAGAGGGTGACGTGGCGCAGCGGAGCATCCGCCGCCTCGAGCCCGTCCAGGGCGTTGGTCAGCAGGGCGGAGTTGATCTCGATCTGCTCGGCGGTCGTGGCCCGTTCGATGTATGCCGCGAACACCAGGTGGGTGGTGTCCCGGGCCGCCTCGAGGCCGGTGCGGGCCGCGTCCCGAGCGAGCAGGTCCACGGGCAGGTGCTCCCACCGGGCGCCGCTGACGGGACGGCGGCTCAGCCCCCGCACCGTCGCGCCGCGACGGGCGTACTCGTCCGCGACGTGCCGCCCGATGACCCCGCCGGCGCCGGCGACCAGCACCGTGGTCGACGCGTCGACGGCCGCCCCGGCACCAGCTGCGGAGGCGACGGACTCCGACGACACCGCGGCGGATGGCGCGTCGGTGCTCTGCGTGTTCTGGTGGGTCACGATGGGCTCCTGCGATAGCGGTTCATCAGCGCCTGGGCAGCCGCTGTCGTCTCCCGGTCCAGCCACTATAACTTTCGGGCGATGCCGCCGCGGTCCGCCGGACGGCTCCCTCGAGCAGGCACGATTCCTTGACGGGGACCGCTGCCGGCCTCAGCGCTTGCCGGTCGCCACCGCCACGATCTCCTGCATATAGGGGGCCACGACCTGCTGCGAGATCTTGCAGTCGAGCAGCAGGACGCCGTCGTCGTCGGACGCCAGCCAGCCCTCCACGGCGGCGAGGTCCTCGAGCGCAGCGATCGTGGCGGAGCGGGCACCGAAGGCGGCGGCGACGGCGGCGAAGTCCACCTCGTCGATCATCATGGGGCCGGAGTGGATGCCGCGGACCGCGTACTGGTGGATCTCGGCACCGTAGGCGGCGTCGTTGAAGACCACGATGACGGCACGCCGTGCGGCCCGGATGAACGTGTCGAGGTCGGCCAGGGCCATGAGCGCCCCGCCATCGCCAGTGCACAGGACGACGGTGGATCCCGGCAGCGCTCGGGCTGCGCCCACGGCGCTGGGGAAGCCGAGCCCGATGGTCTGGTACGCGGTGCCCACCATGATCAGGCGGTTCGGCGCCGGGACGCGGAGGTAGCCGGGCGCCCAGCCGATGAAGTGGCCGCCGTCCTGCACCACCGTCCGGTCCGCGGGCAGCATCCGGTCCAGCGCCCTACACAGGCTCCGCGGGTCCAGGCGGCCGTCCGGTGCGGCGGCGTCACCGTCCTCCCGCGCATCGTGGGCCTTGAAGGCGGCATCGGCTGCGGTGGTGCTCCACCGGCGGGCTCCCTCGCGGGGCCCGACGGCGGCGAGGAGCGCCTCGGCGGCGAGGCGCGCGTCGGCGCGGAGGAAGTCGGTGACGGCAGGCGAGGTGGGGCCGGCGGCGATGTCGGCCTGGATGACCCGGGCGTCCGGATCGAAGGAGTGGCCGAAGCGCATCGTGAACTGGTTGAGCCGCGCCCCGAGCACCAGGACGACGTCGGCCTGCTCGATGAGCTCCGCCGTGCGCTCGGAGGCCCAGCCGCCGGCGATCCCGAGGGCTGCAGGATCGTCCCCGAAGAGCCCCGCACCGAGGCCGGAGGTGGCGGTGAGGGCGCCGAGGCGGTCGGCGAGGCGGGCTGCTGCCTCACCGGCACCACTGACCCAGGCGCCGCGACCCGCCAGGATCAGGGGCCTCTCGGCGGCGGAGAGCAGCGCGGCGGCGCGCGCGATGTCCCCGGCGGCCGGTTCCTCGAGGGGTGCTGCGGCGGGTGGAGCGGCGAATACCTCGTCCGCGGCCTCGGCGGCGGCGAGATTGTAGGGGATCGCGAGCACCACGGCCTCCCGATGGTGGAGTGCGTGCTCGATCGCCGCCGTCGTCGTCGCCTGGGGGCGCGCGGCGGACACGGTGAAGGTCGTGGCGCCGAGCCCCTTCGCGACGAGGGCCTGATCCACGTCCCACGCGCGCACCCCGGTGGTGGGGGCATCGCCGACCACGAGCACCAGCGGGATGCCCGCCTGCACGGCTTCGGCCAGCGGCGTCAGGGCGTTCGTGAATCCGGCGCCGTACGTGGTGGTGGCTACGGCGAGGCGGCCGCTGGCCCGGTGGTAGGCGTCGGCGGCGGCGACCGCACCGGCTTCGTGCCGCACGGCGGTGAAGTGCAAGGACGGTGCCGCCATGACGGCGTCGAGGAAGTGCGCGTTGCCGTTGCCCATGACCCCGAAGACCTTGGTGGTGGCGGGCAGGAGGGCGGAGACGATCCGGGAGGAGACGGTGGGCATCGGGAATTCCTTCAGCGCGAAGTCCCCGGGGCTACAACGAGCGGCACACGGTCGACCCGGAGGACTTGATGGGTGGGTTCCGTATGTGCCTCGGGCGACGCCCTTATTGCCTCTTTTTCAGGCACGGCGCCACGGCGCCCGACGTCAGTCACTATAGCGGGCGCGGTATCGGCGCGGCGGCCCGAGGCCGCACCACGGCGTCGTTGCCAGGTGTCCGGGACCGGTGGCCGGGCCGTCGTCGCCCAGCAGGCCGACCCGGTCAGGGGGAGACGACGATGCCCACCGGCGTGGTGCAGCCGGTGGGCATCCTCGATGATTCGAACGGTCAGGCGGGAGCGCGTTACTGGGAGGAACGCCCGGCGTCGACGCCCACGGCGTCCTTCTCCGCCTCCAGGGGCGCCCCCTTGGTCTCCTTGGCCAGGGTGACGCCGATGAAGGAGATGACGCACAGGCCCATGATGTAGAGGCCGATCGAACCGGACCATCCGGTGCCCCTCAGGAGGGCCTCGGCGATCAGCGGGGCGAACGCGCCACCGAGGATCGCGCCGAGGGCGTAGCCGATGCCGATGCCTGAGTAGCGGACGTTGGCTGGGAACATCTCGGCATACATCGCGGACATGGGGCCGTAGGACAGCCCGAGTCCGATGGTGAGGACGAAGATGGCGATCCCGTAGGCCCAGATGCTGCGGGTGTCGATGAGCATGAACATCGGGATCATCCAGACGAAGATGAGTGCGTAGCCGATCTGGAAGGTCCGCACGCGGCCGATGCGGTCGGACAGGATGCCGCCGTAGAGCGTGAAGATGAGCCAGCCGAAGGACGCCAGGAGTGTCGCGAGGAGCACGGGGGCGGCCGGCATGCCGAGGGTCCGCTGGGCGTAGGAGGAGAGGAACGCGATGACCAGGTAGCCGGCGGCGTTGTTGCCGATGAAGATGAGCGCGGCGAGGACGACCTGCTTCTTGTTCGTCTTCAGGAGGTTGCGCAGGGGAGTGGCGGTGTCGCGCTTGCGCTCGATCATGCGCTTGAACACGGGGCTCTCGGCCACGGCGGCGCGGATGAAGTAGCCGACGACGATCAGCACCACGGAGAGCAGGAACGGGATGCGCCAGCCCCAGGCCAGGAAGTCCTCCGGGGACATGGAACTGCGCAGCAGGAACAGCACGAGGGTGGCCAGGATCATGCCGACCGGGACGCCGATCTGCGGGTAGGCGCCCCAGAAGCCACGCTTGTTCACCGGGGCGTGCTCGACGGCCATGAGTGCGGCGCCGCCCCACTCGCCACCGGCGGAGAAGCCCTGGAGGATGCGCAGGAGCATGAGCAGGATGGGTGCCCAGACGCCGATCTGCGCGTAGGTGGGCAGCAGGCCGATCAGCGCGGTGGCGGAGCCCATCATCACGAGCGTGAAGACGAGCATGGCCTTCCGGCCGATCTTGTCGCCGAGCCGCCCGGCGATGACCGCGCCGAGGGGCCGGAAGAAGAAGCTGATGCCGATCGTGGCCCACGCGACGAGCTGGGCGAGGCCCGGACTCTCGCCCTCGAGCGGCCCGAAGTACAGCGTGGCGAAGACGATGCCCGCGGCCTGGGCGAAGATGAAGAAGTCGTACCACTCGATCGTGGTGCCGACCATCGTTCCCGCGAGGACCTTGCGGTCCGCGGCGCTCATGCCGTTCCGGGACCGGGCGTCCGGACGCTCTGAGGCTAGTGCCATGAAAAACTCCCTTGTTTTTGCAGTGCGAGGTTCGTGACGTGCACGGCCACGGGCGGGGACGCCGCAGTCCCCACCGCCGAGCACAAAATCGTATACGAATGCTAGGCCGCGCGTACGTGGACGGTCAAGGGTTCCGGCGCGTCCATCAGGGGCTTTTGGTCGTAGTGTTCACGCGTCGGCTCGGATGTCCGTTGGATAACCCGCGGCGATCCTCAGTAGTGTTTGGGCATGGCCACCTTCCTCAGAAACAGCCGCGCCGCAGCACTTCCCGCGAAGCTCTCACGATCCTGGTTGCTGGCCTCCGCTGCTACCGAGGACACGTTCATCCCCGCCCTCACCTCCGAGGCCGATTCCGTGGTGTTCGACATGGAGGACGCCGTCCCCGCGGCGGGCAAGGCCGAGGCGCGCGAGCGCGTGGTCGAGGCCCTGTCCACCGGCATGACGGCATGGGTGCGGGTCAACGGCATCGAGACCGAGTACTGGGCCGACGACCTCGCCGCCCTGTCCAAGGCGCCCGGACTGCGCGGCGTCATGCTCGCCATGACGGAGAAGCCCGAGCAGGTGACGCACACCGCCATGCGCCTGCAGGCGGGCACGCCGGTGCTCGCACTGATCGAATCGGCACTGGGCATCGAGAACGCGACGGCGATCGCCAGCGCACCGGGCACGTTCCGGCTCGCCTTCGGCGTCGGCGACTTCCGACGCGACACCGGAGCTTCCGACGACCCGATGGCGCTGGCTTACGCGCGCTCGAAGCTCGTCGTGGCGTCGCGCGTGGGACAGCTCCCCGGGCCGATCGACGGCCCCACCGTCGGCGCCCTGGGGGACGAGCTGCTGGAGGCCTGCAAGGTCACGGCGTCCATGGGCATGACCGGCAAGCTGTGCCTGCTGACCGACGCCACCGACACCATCAACCGGGGCCTGTCGCCGAGCGAGTCCGAGATCAACTGGGCCGCCGAGCTCCTGCGTGAGCACGCCGCCGGGGCCGTGGTGGGTGACGGCTCGTATCTGCCGCGCCTGGCGCGCGCCCAGAAGATCTCCTCGCTCGCCGATTCCTACGGGCTCTGGAACGCGTAGTCCCCGGCGGGACGACTAGTACGCGAGGGCCCGCTGCTCGGAGCCGCTGATGCTCGAGGTGCCGCCGCAGTTGGTGCAGACCTGCAGGCGGGTCTTCTTCAGGGTGATGAGCGGGATGAAGAAGACCGACAGCTTGGTCCTCCGCTGGATCACCTGTTGCGGGGCGTGCTGGCCGCAGTAGCGGCAGTTGGCTGAGCGGGTGAACTGCAGGTGCTCACGCGTGGTGAGGCCGAAGAGGAAGAACATCCTCCCACCGTAGCCAGTCCGGAGCGGGCCGGGGCTGCGGCGGTGCCATCCCGCAGGGCTTGCGTTCCGCCGCCGGGGGTGCCGTACCAGGACCTGTCCCGTGGCGGGAGTCCGGCATCGTGCCGCAGGCTGCGGCCACGGACGGCGCCCTGCTCCTCCCACGGGATGAGACGGGCCCGCGCATGTCAGTCCGCGGCCCGACGCACCGGCCGGGCCGTCGCCGGAAGCATGGAGGCATGACAACCACCCCGCCCGATCCCCTGCTGCCACGCGACCATGCCACCGTGCCCGTGGTCCTCAGCGCGCGCGGTCTGACGAAGACCTACGACGCCACCCACGCCCTCGCCGATCTGAGCCTCGACCTCCGCGCCGGCGAGTCCGTCGCCGTCATGGGGCCCTCGGGCGGGGGCAAGACCACGCTCCTGCACTGCCTCGCGGGCATCATCACGCCCGACGCCGGTCAGGTCGTCCTGCACACCGGCCGTGGCACCACCGATATCGCGCGTCTCTCCGACGGCGAACGCTCCGCGTTGCGCCGCTCGACCTTCGGCTTCGTCTTCCAGCAGGGCCTGCTCATCCCGGAACTCACGGCCCTCGAGAACGTCGCGGTGGCGCTCATGCTGCTCGGCGTCGACCGCGCCGGCGCAGAGCACTCCGCCGCCCAGTGGCTCGCCGCCCTCGGGCTCGGCGGCATGGAGGACCGCCGCACCGGCCAACTGTCCGGCGGACAGGCGCAGCGCGTGGCCATCGCCCGCGCGCAGGTGACCGGTGCAGCGGTGATCTTCGCCGACGAACCCACCGGCGCCCTCGACTCGGGCACTTCCGCCGAGGTCATGGATCTCCTGCTCCGGTCCACCACCGGCACGGGCAAGACGCTCGTCGTCGTCACGCACGACGACGACGTCGCCCGCCGGTGCGCGCGCACCGTGAGGCTGCGTGACGGCCGGATCGTGAGCGACTCGCTCCACGCCGGGGCAGCAGCATGAGCGCCGCTCCGGTGATCCCCGCGCCGTCGGCGGTCGCGACGCCGTCGCGCGTGTCGCTGCGTGTACCGCTGCGGCTCGCCTGGATGCTCGCGCGTCCCACCGCGACCGGCCTCTCGGCGGTGGCGCTCCCGATCACGGCCTTCGCCCTCGTGACGGCCCTGCTGCTCACGGTCGTCGCCGGCGGTCTCTCCTTCCTCCGCTGGCAGGACGAGACGGGACAGCTCTACCTGGCGCTCGCCGCAATCGCGACGGCGCTCCTGGTGGTGCCCCTCATCACCCTCGGCGGGTCCGCTGCCCGGCTGTCGGCGCGACGCCGGGACGAGAGGCTCGCGACGCTCCGCCTCCTCGGCGCCCCGGCCTCGACGGTCGCCGTGATGACCGTCGCGGAATCCATGATGCTCGCCGCCGTCGGCGCACTCGTGGGGATCCTCGGTCACCTGCTGCTCATGCCCCTCGTTCAGCTGATCCCGTTCCGCGGCGAACCGCTGGGTGGCTCGGTATGGATGGGTCCGGCGACCGTGGCGCTGGTGGCCACCGGTGTCGTGGTCCTGGCCGCCGTGAGCGCGGCGCTCGGCCTCCGGAAGATCGTCATCTCGCCGCTGGGCGTGAGGACGCGGCAGGAGGCGCCGAAGCTGCACTGGCTGCGCGCCGTCGTCGCGGTGGCCGTCGTCTCCGGGGTGGCGATGGTCATGGGCACCCTAGGTTCTGCCGGGGACTTCGCCGTCGTGGTGGTGGTCCTCGGGGTCGGGTTCGCGGGAGCGCTCGGCGTGCTCAACCTGGCCGGTCCCTGGCTCATCGGTGTCGTCGCCCGGCGTCAGGTGCGCTCGGCAGGGACGCCGGAGCGCCTCCTCGCGGCCCGCCAGGTCCTCGATTCGCCGAAGGATGCGTGGCGGCAGGTCAGTGGCGTGGCCATGACGAGCTTCGTGGCAGTGTTCGGTGGGACGGGAGCCGCGCTCATGAGCGCGGCGGGTCCCCTCGAGGGCAGCGAGCGTTTCCTGGGTGACGACGTCCGGACCGGCGTCCTCATCACCATCGTCGCGTCCTTCCTGATGGTGGCCTGTTCGGTGGGCGTCACCCAGTCGTCACTGCTGCTCGACCGGCGCGACCTCTACGTCAGCCTGGACCGGCTCGGGATGCCCGTCGGCACGGTGAACGCGGCACGGAGCCGGGCCGTGATGGTTCCGCTCCTGGTGGTGTCCGTGGGCAGCGCACTGGCCGCCGTCGTCGTGGTCCTTCCGCTGGCAGGACTCGCCCTGATCTTCGCGCCGCTGTCCGTGGCCGTGATCCTCGGCTGCCTGGCGGGAGGAGTAGGGCTCGTGGTGCTGGGGCTGCGGGCCACGCGCCCGGTGCTGGCGCACATCCTCCGCACCCCTGCCTCGGCGTTGTAACGGTCTTCTCTGACATCATCCGGGAATTTTCCGAATTCCTGCATCCAGCGGGACCCCGCCGTCGGTAGTACCGGATGTCAGCGAAAAGCGTCCCCGAAGGGACGACACGAAGGAGTTGTCATGCGAAGAAGCTTGTACGCCGTCGGAACCGTGCTGGTCGTAGGAGCCGCCGCCGCGGCCGCCCCGGCAACAGCCGCCGGATCGGGATCCACAGCATCGCTGTCCGTGCTGCACGGAGTCCCCGACCTCACGGTGGACGTCTACGTCAACGGAGCGCTCACTCTGGACGATTTCGCGCCGGGGCAGCTCGCCGGCCCGCTCTCCCTGCCCGCCGGCAGCTACCAGCTCGCCGTGACGGCCGCCGATGCGGCCGACGCCAGCGCGCCGGTCATCGGCCCCGTGGACGTCACCCTCGCGGCCGGGGGGAACTACACCGCCACGGCCAACCTCGACGCCACGGGGGCCCCGACGGCCAACTTCTACACCAACGACGTCTCCCCGGTGGAGGCAGGCAAGTCGCGGCTCACCGTGCGGCACGTGGCCGCGGCACCGGCGGTGGACGTCCTCGCGGGCGGTACGGCGATCGTGCCGAACCTCAGCAACCCGGGCGAGGCGTCTCTGGTGACGGACGCGGGTACCGTGTCAGCGGCGGTCGCCGCGGCGGGCACCACCGAGCCCGTCATCGGCCCGGCGGACCTGACCCTCGGCGAAGGGACCTCGACGATCGTCTACGCGTGGGGCAGCCTCGAGGCGGGCAACCTCGCACTGGCCACCCAGGTGATCGACGGTCTCCACTCGGCGCCCGGCTCTGTTCCCGGCGGACGGTCGGGACTGGCGACGGATGACGGCAACGGAGCGGCGCTCGGGCTCGGTGCCGCCGTCCTCGCCCTGCTGGGAGTCGCTGTGGCGGTCTCCCGCAGGCGCACGGCCCGGGTGTGAAAGCCGGCGGGGTGCGCGGACAGTGCCCGGGGTCCGCGCACCCCGCCCCGACCTCCCTTCGACGAGGATGATCCTGTGCACACTCCCCGCGTAGCAGCCGGCCTGGCGGCGCTGTCGATCACCGCCGCAGTCCTCAGCGGCTGCTCGACGACCACCGCCCTGCCTGCACCGCCTGCAGCGCCCATCCTCGCGCCCACCCCGGCGCCCACCCCGGCGCCGGAGGGGATACCGGAACTCCCGGAACTGGAAGCCGCGGCGTCCGATGCGCCGCCTCCGGCTGCGGCCGGGATCGGAGCAGGCGGCGTCCCCGTGAGGCCTGCGAACGACGCGTCCAAGCCCCCGCCTCCCGCACCCGTGTCCCTGGAGATCGAGGACCCCGGCATCACCGTGCGCGTGGTCGACGTGGGGATCGCGGAGAACGACGCCATGGAGATCCCGGACAGTTTCTGGGAGGCAGGGTGGTACCGGTACGGGCCGGCGCCCGGCGAGGACGCCGGCCACGCCGTGATCGCCGCCCACGTGGACAGCCAGACGGAGGTGATGCCCTTCGCCCGGCTCAAGGACACCGACCCGGGCAGCATCGTGACGGTGGGCCTGGCGGACGGATCGTCGGTGCGGTACCGCGTGGACGGCGTGCAGAACGTGCCCAAGGCCACCCTGGACGGGTCGGAGGTCTTCCGGCGCGACGGCCCCCATCAACTCAAGATCATCACCTGCGGCGGCGAATGGCTGCTGGACAAGGGGGACTACGAGGATAATGTTGTCCTCACAGCCTCACCGCTCTGAGTGCACGTTGCCCGTGGTCCGCCTGCTCCGCTCACCCGAGATCCGGACGCTTCGACGTCGGGAGGTCCCGGTGGAGGGCCGCCGGGAGTTCCAGCGCGGTACCGGGCACGGCACCGCGCTGAAGGAGTGGGGCGTGACACCTCCGAGCACCGAGTGGACGAGCCAGCTCGACGCGGAGTTCTCCGCCGGTGACGAGGCCGCACTGGCCGTCGCGTACAGGCGTCTTTCCCCCCTGGTGTTCACCGTGGCCCTGCGATCCATGGACGACAGGGCCGTGGCCGCCGACATCACCCAGGACGTGTTCGTGCGGGCGTGGCGCTTCCGGGACAGCTTCGACCCCCGGTTCGGCACCGTCCCGGCCTGGATCCTCGGCATCAGCAGGAACGTCATCCTGGACAACCTCGCGGCACGGAGCAGGCAGAATCAGGTGGTGGCACGATCCGGAGCGGTCGTGGAACCGGAGGGCCCTCGGGGCCACGCCCGGGAGGTGGACGCCGTGACGGACCGGGTGGTCCTGGACTCCGAGCTCGACCTGCTGGGCGAACCGCAGCGGTCCATCCTCCGGCTCGCCTTCTACGAGGACCTGACACACCAGCAGATCGCGCAGCGGCTCGAGCTGCCGCTGGGTACCGTCAAGAGTCACATCCGAAGGAGCCTTGCACACCTGCGCAGTCGATTGGGGGAATGGAATGCGACACCTTGATCCGGACATCCTCGGGATCGCCGCGCTGGACGAGCCGCTGGACCGGTGGTCCACCGAGCACCTCCTCGAGTGCGGTGCCTGCGGCGAGGAGGTCTCGGAGCTGCAGGGGGTCGTCATGCTCGCACGCTCCGGCGGATACCAGGGCCGCATCGAGGCGCCCGATCCCTCCGTGTGGACCGCGGTCGCCGGGGAACTGGGGTTGTCCGAGAGTACGGCGGTGCGCGATGCCGACGCTCAGGGCGCCGTCGTCATGCCGATCCGCCGGTCGGACGGGGACAGGGCCGATCAGGGCCGGGCTGATCCCGGCCGGACGGGTGGGAGCGCCACGACGGGCCGGAGGGTCCCGGCGTGGTGGCTCGCCGCGGCCGCCGTCGTCGGGATCGCGGCCGGGGGAGGCGCGATGTGGGGGTTCCAGTCCGCGGACGAGGGCAGCGGAAGTGTCCTGGCGCGGGCTGAGCTGACGCCGCTGCCGGACTACCCGGGATCGGGCCGGGCGACGCTCTCGGGATCCGACGACGGAGCGCGCAGTCTCGATGTGGCCCTCACCGGCCCCTCGCCCAGCGGCTACCGGGAAGTGTGGCTGCTCGCACCGGATGCCGGCCGGATGTACAGCCTGGGCCTGATGGACGGCGACGAGGGCACCTTCGCGGTGCCTTCCGGGATCGATCTCGAGCAGTTCCCCGTGGTCGACGTCTCGGACGAGCCTCCGGACGGGGACCCTACCCACTCGGGCGTGAGCATGGTCAGGGGCCAGCTCGACGTCCCCGGCGCATAGCGCCGATCGCCGTCGAGGGCTGAAGCGCCGCCGTCCGCGGACCGGCGGCGCTGCGGGTCACTGGCGGCGGAACCGGTTGACCATCGGGCAGTCGAAGGGGTCGCGGGCGGCGAGGCCCACGCGGTTGAGATAGGACACCACCGCGCCGTACGACGCCGCCACGCCCACCTCGGTGTACGGCACGCGGAGGCGCTCGCAGTGTTCCCTGACGATCACGGCGGCGCGGCGCAGGTGCGGACGCGGCATGTCCGGGAAGAGGTGGTGCTCGATCTGGAAGTTCAGTCCGCCGAAGGCGTTGTTGACGAACGATCCGCCGCGGATGTTGCGTGAGGTGAGTACCTGCTTCTGGAAGAAGTCGAGCTTGCTGTCCCTGGGCACCACGGGCATGCCCTTGTGGTTGGGGGCGAAGCTCGCGCCCATGTACACGCCGAAGACGGCGAGCTGCACGCCGAGGAACGCGAACGCCATGCCGACCGGCAGGAACCAGAACAAGATGCCGAGATACGCACCGAAGCGTGTGCCCAGCAGCGCCAGTTCCACCCAGCGGCCCTTGATGGTGCGGCGGGCGAACAGTGTGCTGATGGAGCGGGCGTGCAGGTTGATGCCCTCCATGGTCAGGAGGGGGAAGAAGAGGTAGCCCTGGCGGCGCGTGATCCACGCGCGGATCCCCGTGGCCTTCGCGGCGTCCTCCTCGAGGAAGGAGATGGTGTCCACCTCGATGTCCGGGTCCTTGCCCTTGGTGTTCGGGTCGTTGTGGTGACGCGTGTGCTTGTCCATCCACCACGCGTAGCTGATCCCGACGACCCCGGCGGCGAGGATACGCCCCGACCAGTCGTTCGCGCCGCGGCTCTCGAAGATCTGGCGGTGCGAGGCCTCGTGCGCGAGGAAGGCGACCTGCGTCAGCACGACGCCGAGCACGGCGGCGATGAGGAGCTGGAACCAGGTGTCCCCGAGCAGGGCGAATCCCGTCCATGCCGCACCCATGGCGAGCACGAGGAGCGCGAAGACCGTGACGTAGAAGCGGCGACGCCGGTTCAGCAGGCCTTCCTTGCGGACCTGCTTCAGCAGCACCGAGTAGGAGGCGACGACGTCGTTGGGCCGGGAGATACGGACGGTGCGCGGGGCGGCGATGCTCATGGGGGTCCCTGGGGTAGCGAATGGCTTCCCAGCCAGGGGTGGGGTGCTAACCCGCAGATACTCGCACTGTACGGCAACCGATCGAGTGGTCCCCGCGCGGGGTGCATGGTTGCATCAGGGCGTTCTGTGCGGTCCGCGATAGTGCCCCGGCCACTCCCCGAGCGGGATCCGTGGGATGTCGCGGATGGTCCCCGCGCTTCCCCACTCGTTCCTGCCGAGCCGTGAGAGCGGCTCGAGGGCGCCGATCGCCGGGAGGTCGCCGTCGAGCACGTCCTCGGACACCACCGCGTGCAGCACCTCGCCGAAGACCAGCGTGCAGTCGCCCATCTCCTGGATCAGGTGGAGCCGGCACTCGAGGGCCACGGGGGATTCGAGGACACGGGGCGGCCGCACCGTGGTGCTCGGCTCCCGCGTCAGGCCGGCGGCGTCGAACTCGCTGACCTCCGGGGGGAACGCGGTGCCGGTGGCGTTGACGGCCTCGAAGAGGCTCTCGGGGGTGAAGCCGACCACGAACTCGCCCGTGGCCTCGATGTTCCGGACCGAGTCCTTGCGGCCCACCGAGGTGAACTGGATGATCGGCGGGTTCACGGAGGCGATCGTGAAGAACGAATGGGGCGCGAGGTTGTCCACGCCGTCCGCGGACGTGGACGAGATCCACGCGATGGGGCGCGGCACGACCACCGAGGTGAGGAAGCGGTAGAACGCTCGGCTGTTCGCCGGATCGGGGACGACGTCCCTACGCATGCCTGCCACCCGGGCCCGGCGTGGTGAGGAGGTCGCGGAGGCCGAGCGGCGCGCGGCCGGTGAGGCGTTCGACGTCCTGCGACACCTCGGCCATCTCGCCGCGGGCGATGGCCGTGTAGGTGCTGACCCACGCATCCACCTGCCAGGGCGGCGCGCCATGATGGGCGCGCGATGCCAGGGCCTCCGAGTGCGTCTGGTCCTCGAACCGCACGGACGCGGGAGTGAGGTCGCTGATTACTGCTGCGGCCTCGGCGAGGGTGAAGGCCTCGGGTCCGGTGAGGTGGTAGGTCTTCCCGGCGTGCTCGTCGGGTGCGCGCAGGACGGCGGCCGCCGACCGCGCGACGTCGGCCTGCGCGACGGCGGAGAGCCGGCCGTCCCCTGCGGGGCCGCGGATGACGCCGTCCTCCGCGAGCGCCGGCACGACATCGAGGTACAGGTTGTCGCGGAGGAACGTCCAGGTGAGTCCTGACCGGCGGATGTGCTCCTCGGTGTACCAGTGGTCCCGGGCGAGGAGGAAGGCCGCCTCGGGGCCTGCGCCGAGGAACGAGGTGTAGACGATGTGCCGGACGCCCGCCCTGGCAGCCGCGTCGACGAACGTGCGGTGGCTCTCGAGGCGGTCCTGCGCCTCGGCGGCGGACACCATGAACAGGACGTCGACGCCGGCGAGGGCATCGAGGGCCGCGGCGGAGTCCTCGTAGGAGGCCTGCCGCACCTCCGACTCCGGCAGGTGCTGTGCCCGGTCCGGGGATCGGACCGGCAGGATGAGCGGCAACCCCTCACCGGCGAGGATCCTGGCGGTACTGCCGCCCACGATGCCGGTGGACCCTGTGACTGCGATGCGGTGCTCCATGCCCGTGTCAGCCACGGGGATGCGCGGTTTATTTCCATCGCGTCGGGAGAACAGGGTTCATCGGGTGTTGGCCCCGGCGTCGCCCCCGGGTTGCCCCGTCGGGCTAGGCTTCCACGAATGGCCGGACGGTTCGTGGCGATCGGAGACTCCTTCACCGAGGGGGTGGGTGACTGGAACGCGCGGTACCCGAACGGGGTGCGCGGGTGGGCGGACCGCGTGGCCAAGCAGCTGGGGCGGCAGGACCCCGCGTGGGAGTACGCGAATCTCGCCATCCGCAGCAAGCGGCTCCACCACATCCGCGACGAGCAGGTGGAACGGGCGCTGGCCCTGAAGCCCACCCTCGTCAGCCTCTACGCGGGCGGCAACGACATCCTGGAGCTCCGCGCGGACATGGGCACCCTCATGCGCGAGTACGAGGCGGTGGTGGCGCGGATCGCCGCCTCCGGTGCGCGTCCGCTTCTCTTCACCGGCTTCGACATCCCACTCAGCCCCGTGTTCGAGCCGATGAAGCGCCGCAACTGGCTGTACAACGACCACGTGCGGCGCATCGCCGGCGTGTACGACGCCGTCCTCGTGGACTACTGGTGCTTCGAGGAGTACTCGGATCCGGGCCTGTGGGACGCCGACCGGCTGCACATGTCACCGGCCGGGCACCGGAACCTCGCGGCCCACGTGCTGCGGATCCTCGGCGTGGACCATTCGCTGGTGCCCCGGCTGCCCGAACGCGAGGGCTATGCCGGGCTCGTGGCGGGCCTCCGCCGGGAGACCACCTGGCTGGGGGAGTGGGTGGTGCCGATGTTCGGGCGGCGCCTGCGGAAGGTCACGCTCGGCGACGACCTGCAGCCCCGCTGGCCCGTGCCCGTCCGCCCCGCCGACGGGCTGAAACGCCTGGCACGTGTGCGGCAGGCAGGGACGGTCTGAGTCCTGCCCGGCCGATAGACTGGGCGGACTATGGAACACATGCGTAAGCTCCGCACCCCGATCGTCTGGCTCCTCGTCGCCGCGATGGTCCTCAGCGTCGGCGCCGGGTTCTTCTCCGTCGTCTTCTGACCGTTCTTCCCCGGTCCTCATGCGGCGATCGAGCGCCGCCGGGCTTTCGGCCATCGCATGTGATGCGCGTGGCCCTACCTGTCCCCGTGATGCTACGCCACCCCCTCCTTCAGTCGGGGCCGCGCGGAACGGACTTCCCCCGACCGGAGATCCTAAGTAGGCTTAGCTTTATCGGCCCTGCCGATAATTCACCCGTGTGTCGTACGGGCTGCATGCAGCCGGTACGACACACCCTCTGTACAGGGAGAACACCTATGACCTCCGACAGCATGACAGGATCGACCGACCAGTACACCTTTCAGAACCCCGTGACGAGGTTCGAGAGCATCACGCCGGCCGCCGAGCACACGGCCGAGCCCGGCCTCGAGGCGGACCTCGACATCAAGGCCGACCGGGGCGAGACCTCGTACCGCGGCACGGGTCGGCTCGTGGGACGCAAGGCCCTCATCACGGGTGCCGATTCCGGTATCGGCGCGGCCGTCGCCATCGCCTTCGCCCGCGAAGGCGCCGACGTCGCCCTGTCCTATCTTCCCGAGGAGGAGGAGGACGCCCAGGTCGTCAAGGGCATCATCGAGGCGGAGGGCCGCACGGCCGTCTGCATCCCGGGCGACCTGAAGGATCCGGCGTACTGCACCTCGCTGGTGCAGCAGGCCGTCGACGGCCTGGGCGGCCTCGACACCCTCGTCAACAATGCCGGCAAGCAGGTGGCCGTCGAGTCGCTCGAGGACCTGAGCGACGAGCAGCTCGATCACACCTACAAGACGAACATCTATTCGTTCTTCCGGGTGACGAAGGAAGCCCTCAAGCACCTCCAGCCCGGATCGGCGATCATCAACTCGACGTCCATCCAGGCGTACGAGCCTTCGCCGACCCTCGTGGACTACGCGAGCACCAAGGCCGCGATCAACAACTTCACGAAGGGTCTCGCGCAGCAGCTCGCGCCGAAGGGCATCCGCGTCAACGCCGTGGCGCCGGGTCCCATCTGGACCCCGCTGCAGCCATCGGGCGGCCAGCCTGCGGAGGCGCTGCCCGAATTCGGCAAGGACACCCCGCTGGGTCGTGCCGGGCAGCCTACCGAGCTGGCTCCGGCGTACGTCTTCCTGGCGTCCTCGGAGTCGAGCTACGTCCTCGGCGAGACACTGAACGTCAACGGCGGTATGCCCTCGCCCTGATCCACCGTCCCGTCGGACCACGGCAGCCCCGGACTCCTGCGAGTCCGGGGCTGCCGTGGTCCGGGGTGCTCGAGGGTCGTCGGCTACGCGGTCCCCTCGAGGGCGTCGAAATCGGTGCGGTCGATCCTGCGGTGGTAGCGCATGCCCGCCAGGCCGCCGAGGATCGCGCCGACCAGCGCGATGGCGGCGACCACGAGCAGGCCGATGAGGCCGGGGCCGGTGAGGTCCTGGGCGGAGGGGACGCCGATCCCCTGGAACTGCTCGGTGACATTGGCCTGGTTCCCCACGATCAGGCCGATGACGGCGAGCACGACGGCGACGATGACGGCCCACAGCCAGACGGCGACGCCCTGCTTGACGCCGCTGAAGCGGGCCATGCGCCCGGCGACGTACCCTCCGGCGAAGTAGGAGATGAGCAGGATGACGCCGAGGATGATGGCCGCCGTGAGGCCCGTGGTCTGTGCCTCGCCCGAGCCGCTCGTGATGTCCGCGGCCGACAGGTTCGCGCCGGCGCCGAACAGCGCGGCCACGGCGCCCACGAGGGCCGAGAGCAGGACGAACAACCCGGTGGCGGTCAGCCAGCCGAAGAACCCGGCACCGAACTTCATGCCGCCGAAGTGCTCCTTCTCGCGCCGGTGGAGCAGCTTGCGGTCCTCGGGGCTCGGTACGCCGGAGCCGACGGCCGCCGTCCGGGGCAGGTGGCGTTCACGGCCCTGGTCCTCGTCGGTCCGGGCATTGGACCTGGTGGCCGTCACGGGCGCCACCTGCGTGTGCGCCCGGGTCTCCGCCTCCCGCTCACGGGAGGCGGAGACGGGGGCCTGCGCCTGCTGGCGGGTGGGGGTCGTGTCGGAGCTGTCCGAGTACATGCCCGGTACGTAGTCGCCGCTGGAGTCGTCATCGGCCAAGTAGCCGCCGGGGACGTAGTCGCCGTGCCCGCCCTCGTCCGCGCCCGCCCGGGAGGCTCCCGCGGTGGTGCTCGCGCTCGTGCCGGTGTCGGCCCGCCCCACGCTGCTGGCGCCCGCACCCGACCGGTCGGTGTCCATCAGCTCCGTCGGGTTCTCGGGTTCGTGGGGACGCCGCGACCCGTCGCCGTCCGTGTTGCCTGTTGCCGAGGTGCTCATCGGTCCTCCTGATCTTCGGGCCCGCGGGCTCGCTAAGGTGGCTTAGTATTGCGACCAGTATTCCACGCCGGTCCGCGCGGGACCGTCTGTGGCACCGCGTCGCGCCGGGGGTGCAAGACTGGGGCCATGGATCTACAGGTCTTCATGACGGTGGTGTGCGGTGCGCTCATCGCCGTGGGTATCGCGGGGGTGGTGGTCCCGGTGCTGCCGGGCAGCATCCTGATCATCGTGTCGCTGCTGATGTGGGCGCTCACCGTGACCAGTACCGAGGGGTGGGTGGTCTTCGCGATCGGCACCACGCTGGCCGGCGCCGGGCTCACCGCCGGGATCGTCCTGACGGGCCGGACTCTCAAGCAGCGCCGGATCCCCGGCCGCTCCGTGACCATCGGCGTGCTCGCAGGCATCGCGGGGATGTTCGTCATCCCCGTCGTCGGACTGTTCGTGGGTTTCGCGCTCGGGCTGTTCACGAGCGAGTACGCACGGCAGCGGGATGCCCGTGCGGCACTGACCTCGAGCCTGCACGCGCTGAAGGCCACAGGCCTCGGCATCCTCGCCGAGCTGGTCCTGGCCTGCCTGGCCGGGACCACCTGGGTCATCGGTGTATGGGTCTACTTCGCGACGGCCTGAAGCCCTGCCCGAGCCCGGAGCCCCGCCTGGGCCCTACTCCTTGCCTGCGATGGACAGGGCCGCGACGATCAGCGCCAGATGGCTCAGACCCTGCGGGATGTTGCCCATGAACGAGTTGTCCGACGGCTCGACCATCTCGGACATGATGCCGACGTCATTCGCGAGGGGCAGCAGTTCCTCCATGAGGTCCACCGCTTCGTCACGCCGGCCCACGGACACGAGCGCCGACACCATCCAGTACGCGCAGGCGACGAACGTGGCCTCCTCCTCCCGCATGCCGCTGTAGCGGTACAGGAGGGGGCCTGCTCCGAGCTCGTCGCGGAGGGCGTCGATCGTGGACGACATGCGAGGTCCCGTGTCGAAGCCGCTGATGGCGTGCAGCAGGATCGAGGCGTCCAGTTCGGTGGACCCGGGATACCAGATGTAGCTCTGCCGCTCCTCGGACCAGCCGTGCTCGTGCACCCAGTCGCGGATGCGGTCCCGCTCGGCCGCCCACCGCTCCACCGGTCCCTGCAGCTGCCCGCGCTCGGCGAGCGCCACTGCGCAGCGCAGGGCGTTCCAGCACCCGAGCTTCGAGGTGACGTAGTGCCGTTCCTCCGGCAGTTCCCACATCCCGGCGTCACGACGCTGCCAGATGTCGCACGTGAGGTCGGCGAGGTCCGCGAGCTGCCGCATGGTCGCGGGATCGAGGACGTGACCGGCCTGGACGTACTGCCAGACGATGTCGAACACGTCACCGAAGACACCCAGCTGAAGCTGTCCTGCAGCGGGATTGCCGTCCACGACCGGTCCGTTGTTGCGCCAGCCCGTGAGGTCCGGGCGGTGGGTCCCCTGCGGCATGTCCCCGTTCAGGTGGGTGAACACCTCCAGGTCGGATCCCTGCGAGCGAAGATTCTTGAGCATCCACGACACCGCGGCGTGTACCTCCTCCCGGAGCCCGGCACGCGTCAGCGAGTGCAGCGTGTAGGCCGTATCCCGCACCCAGGCGTAGCGGTAGTCCCAGTTCTTGCCCCCTGCGGCGCTCTCGGGAAGCGAGGTGGTCGCCGCGGCCGCGATCGATCCGGACGGGCTGTGGAGCAGCAGTTTCAGGGTGAGGGCACTGCGGAGCACCGCGTGCCGGTAGTCGCCGTCGTAGGCGAAGTCGTCCGACCACGACTGCCAGTTGCGGATGGTGCGGTCCACGCCGTCGTCGATGGTCTGCGGATCGGGTAGGGGCAGTGGTTCACCATGGGTCGAGACGACGGCGACGAGGTGGCGCGACCCGGCCGAGGTGGTGAAGGCGCCGTCGACGGTCTGTCCCGAGGGTGTCCGCAGCCCGTGGTCGATCCCACGGATGCCGAGGCCCACGGCGTCGATGCGCAGGACGGGATCGTCAGCATCACCGTCGAGCCAGGGCGACGCCGAGCCGAAGCAGCTGCCGGGGGTGACGGACCATGCCATGTCGACGGCTCCGGTGAGTCCGTCCACGCGGCGGGCGAGTTCACCCCACGGCAGCCGACCGGCCACGCCGGTGTTGAGGGAGTCCGTCACGCGCGCGGTGCCCGTGGCCGTGGTGTAGGTCGTCTCGAGGACGTTGGTGCCGTCCACGTAGCGCCGTTCCACCGAGAACTCCCCTGCGGGTGCCAGGGCCATGAAGCCCTCGTCCGCGTCCAGGAGCCGGGCGAAGGACGGCGTCGAGTCGAGGTCCGGGGTGGGGTACCAGTCGATCGAGCCGTCCAGCGCCACCAGGGCCACGGTCCGCCCGTCGCCGATAGCGGCGTAGGAGCGGATGTCGGCGAAGCCGTCCTCGTCCCTCAACGCGTCCGTCACGGCCGACCGGCCCCCGCCGACTGCTACCTGCCGAACCTGCCGTTGTAGCGCGTCTTGTTGGCGCGGGGCTGCTGCCCGGAGCGGCGGCTGTTCAGCACGCGGGAGGCGATGACGGGCACGAGGGCCCAGAGGATTCTCTTCAGCATGATGCGTCCTTACGGTCGGGGTGGCCGGCGATGACGGTCAGCGCCGGGCCTATCGATCATCCTACTTACTATTCCTGGCCGTCCCGGCCCCCGGTGACGAAGGCCCTCAGCGCCCGCAGCTGCGCCCGGCGTGCTACCGGGTTCAGGTACATCATGTGGCCGGCCTCGTGGTAGTGGTGCGTGAAGCGGGCGCGCGCGTCGTCGTCGAGGTTCATGTGGGCCCAGACGTACTCGGCCGCGAAGTGCGGTGTGGCGCCGTCGTGGTAGCCGTAGTCGACGTGCACCCGCAGGGTCGGGTTGTGCACGAGGAGTCGCTCGAGGACCCCGGAGACGTCCACGGGTGCACCCTCGAAGGTGCGGTAGCTCCAGGGCTGCACGCGGGCGGTGAGGATCTCGTAGGGGAGGTCGTTCTCGTAGCCGAGTTCGGCGCGGACGTAGTGGTTCATCGCGGCCGAGTAGGGGCCCGTGATCGCCCGGATGCTGGGATCGTCCATGGAGTCCGAGGCCTGCAGGTTCTCCGGCCGCGCCGTGAAGCGCGCATCGATGCGGCCGACCGCGAGCCCCTCGGAGCGCAGGAGCTCCGCGGCGAACTCGTGGTACGCCCAGCGGAGGTTCGTGCGGCGGATGAAGTCCTCGTCGAGCCTCGTGATGGCGTGCAGCCGCGCGACGACGTCGTCGTGCTCCTCGGGTGTCAGCCGGGTGCCCTGCGTGAGGGCGTAGCCGAAGTCCCGGGCTGCATACTCCTCCGCCTCGCGGACCACGTCGGCGAGCTCCCGGTCCCCGTGCAGTCCGTGGAAGTGGGCGATCGCAGCATAGGTGGGCAGGTGCAGGGCGTAGGGCAGGTCGCTGCCCGGGAAGAAGCGCAGGGTGGACATGTTGAGCACCGTGGAGATGAGCCCCAGCCCGTTGACCGCCATCCCGTACGCGTCGAACAGGCGCCCGGCCACCGCGACGGCGCGGAGCGTCCCGTAGGACTCCCCGACGAGGTACTTGGGGGAGAGCCAGCGGTTGTTGCGGGTGGTCCAGAGGCGGATGACCTCGGCCACGAGGTCCCTGTCCTGCACGAAGGCGTGGAACTCGTCCGCTTTCTCGCCCTCCACCACGCGGGAGTACCCCGTGCTCACGGGATCGATCATGACCAGGTCGCTGGACTCGAGCAGCGACTCGGGGTTGTCGACGAGCCCGAAGGGCGCTGGGGTCATGGCGCCGACGTCACCGGAGTCGACCAGGCGCGGACCGAGCAGGCCCAGGTGCAGCCAGACCGAGGCCGAGCCCGGGCCGCCGTTGAACGCGAACGTGACGGGGCGGTCCGGCTCGGCGTCCTGCTTCGTGTACGCGACGACGAAGATCTCGGCCTTCGGCTTGAAGCCGCCCGCCTTGCCGTCGGTGGTCTCCTCGCGCCGGAGCACGAGGCGCCCGGTGGTGGTGGTGTACCTCAGGCCGGAGGGCGCGGTGTGCTCCCGGACGGTGAAGTCGTCCGAGACCTCCTTCGCCTCGTCCTTCCCTGCGTCGCGAGGGGCGTCCTTGGGTGTGTCCTGCGTCTCGTCAGCCATGGTACGAGCCTACCGGTAGTTCTCCGAGGCAACGGCTCAGGAGTCGGCGCGCGTCGCTTCCCGCGGCCGGTGCCCCGATGCGTCGGCGGCCGGTCCGGCGGCACCCGCATCGCCGTCCCACACGCGGTTCTGCTGGGGCCTGGCGAAGAACAGGGCCGCGGCGAACCCGAGGATGATGACGGTCGCGGGCAGGTAGAGCGACTGGCCCATCGACAGGGCGTAGCCTGCCCTGGCCTCGTCTGGCAGGGCCGCGCCCGGGGTGGCGCTCATCCCGCCGCCGCCGAGGTTCGACGTCAGGCGCGACTGCATCATGGCCGCGATGGCCGCGCTCCCGAGGACCGCGCCCATCTGCCGCGTGGTGTTGTACACCCCCGAGCCGGCACCCGCGAGCGACGGCGCGAGGTTGCGGGTGGCCGTCAGGGACACCGGCGCCCAGATCCCGGCGCTCGCCAGGCCCAGCAGCGACACCGGCAGCAGGAGCTGCCAGATCGGGACGTCCGGCGTGAGGATGGAACCCATCCAGAACAGGGCGGCCGACATGCCGGCGAACCCCGCGATGGCGATGTACTTGGGGTTGCTGCGCTGGACGTACTTGCCGACGAACGGGGCGAGGACGCCCGAGATGACGGCCATGGGGGTGAGCAGGAGCGCGGCCTGGGTGGGGGAGAGACCGCGCACGGTCTGCGCGTAGAGCATCAGCGGCAGCGACATGGTGGTGATCGCGAAGCCCATGGCGGTGATCGAGGTGTTGGCCAGGGAGAAGTTGCGGTCACCGAACAGCCTGAGCGGGACCAGCGGCTCCCCGCGGTTGAGCTTCTGCCAGACCACGAAGCCGACGAGCAGCACGATGCCCGTGATGATGAGCGACCACACGGACACGGGTCCGGCGATCGTGCCCCAGTCGTAGCTCTCGCCCTCCTGGATGCCGAACACCAGGCAGAACAGCCCCGCGGCGCTGAGGAACACGCCGAGCATGTCGAATCGGTGCGACGTCGTGGGCAGGGTGGGTACGAGGCGGGCCGCGAGGATGAACCCGACGACGCCGACGGGCACGTTGATGAAGAAGATCCATTCCCAGCCGGCGGAATCCACGAGCACCCCGCCCATGATCGGGCCGACGAGGGTGGCGATGCCTGCGACCGAGCCCCACAGGCCCATGGCGGCTCCGCGGCGTTCCGGCGGGAAGATGCGGGTGATGACGGACATGGTCTGCGGGGTCATGAGGGCGGCGCCCAGGCCCTGCAGCACGCGCGCGAGAATGAGGGCCTCCACCGAGCCGGACAGGCCGCACCAGGCGCTGGAGAGGGTGAAGACCACGAGCCCCACGAGGTAGACGCGCTTCGGCCCGAAGCGGTCCCCGAGCCGACCGGCCACGAGCAGCGGCACGGCGTAGGCCAGCAGGTACGCGCTGGTCACCCAGATGACGCTGTCGATACCGGCGTCCAGCCCCTCCATGATGGCCGGGGTGGCGACGGACACGATCGTCGAATCGACGAGGATCATGAAGAAGCCGATGACGAGCGACCACAGGGCGGGCCAGGGCCTGACGTCGTCGTTCCGGGGCGGCGCAGGCGTTGCCTGGGAGGGGGTGCTGGGCATGGAAGAAGACTACGCCCGGCGTCCGACGGTGCCGGGCCCGGTACCGGCGCCGGGCGACTTTGGGCTAAGCCGCTCCTCGCAGGTACAGTGTTGGTGTTCGGAAGTGGTGTCCGGGGCTTTAGCTCAGTTGGTAGAGCGTTTCGTTCGCAATGAAAAGGTCAGGGGTTCGATTCCCCTAAGCTCCACTGTTCCGGAAGACGAAGCGAGGCTCCTGTCACCAGGAGCCTCGCTTCTTCCGTCGGTGGCCGGTGCGGCCGGGAGTCAGGACTGGTCCTGCCCGGCCGAGCGGGTAGCGGGCGGCCGGAGACCGCGGGGCCTAACTCTCCTCGGCGTCCGGTTGTGCCGGATCCGACCCGGGCCCGCCTCTCGCGTCGAGAGGACTCATGCCCGCCGTCTGCTGACCGGCGTTGAGCAGGGACGTGTCGCCGACCGGGGATGTGCCCGGTTCGTCGATCACGGCTTCCTCGGGGATGTTGATGTCCTGGCGCAGGTGCGAGCTGTCGGGCAGTGGCCCGTCGGTAGGTGTCATGCCACCGAGTGGACCACCACGACGTGACATCCGGGCACTGCGGACAGCCTCCGAGAATTCACTGGTCATCCGGCCGCTGCGGTGATCTCCACGGACGGACTACTCCTCGGCGGCCTTCTTGCCCCAGGGTCGCGCCGCGAGGATCCGCACGAGCGGACCGAGCCACGACATCACCACGAGCAGAGTGAAGGTGCTGCTCAGGGACGAGCCGAGGGTCGTGGCGGGGAACAGCTGGTGCAGCCCCACGAGGATCGCCGCCACGAGGAGCAGTTTCTTGACGGCGTTGAGTACGTGCAGCGGCACCGGCCGCGGCCAGGGCGTGAAGTCGACCGTGTCGATGTCCCGGAGCTGGTCCTCCGCGCTCATGCCGTTCTCCTCTGCGATGCGGTCTCGGCTCCATTATCCACTCGGAACCGCCCTGCTGGGCAGTGCCGTCCGCCGCGGGTCAGGCGAGGGCTCAGGCGAGGACGGCCCATCCCCGGGGCGGGAGGAGCACGGAGGTCCCGCCCCGGATCGTGGCCCTGCCCGCGAGGACGGTGGCCGCGCCGGCGTCGACGGCGCGTGGCTCGGGCGAGAGGTTCAACGCGACCACGAGGGCGTCCGGGCCGTCCGCGACGCGGTAGGCCAGGAGCTCGTTGGAGAGGTGCATCACCTCGGTGGTGGCGCGGTGCAGCCACGGGTGGCGGCGCCGGAGGCCGATGAGCTGCTGGTGCACCTCGTAGACGGGACGTCCGAGCGGTGAGAGGTCGGCCGGTGAGGGTGGGAAGAGCGGTCGCACGTCGTCGTCGCCCCCCGCCCTGTCCTCCTTGATGCCGCGGTAGCCCTGCTCGTCCCCGTAGTAGAGGGACGGCGTGCCGCCGACGGTGAGCAGGACGACGACGGCGTGTGCCAGCAGTGCGGGATCGGTGAGCCTGCTCGCGATCCGGGTCACGTCGTGGTTGCCGATGAAGGTCAGCGGCGCGAAGGATCCCAGGAGTGCGTTGTGCCGTTCGAGTGCGGCGGCGAGCTCGAAGAAGTTGGTGTCGTTGAGGGAGCTCCAGACGGCCTTCCACAGTTCGTACTGGGTGGCCGAGTCGAGTCCTCCTGCCCGGACCTGCCCGGCGTAGTCGCCGTGGATGTACTCGCCGACGAAGTACGCCTCGGGGTGTGCGGCGCGGACGCGGGCCGTCACCGCGGCCCAGAACGAGGACGGGACAGCGTAGGCGGCGTCCAGCCGCCAGCCGTCGGCGCCCCGGGCAAGCCAGTACTCCATGACGTCGACGACGAAGTCCGCGACCGCGGGTTCGTCGTGGTTGAGCGCCACCAGGTGGTGATGGCCCTCGAAGTCCCGGTATCCGGGTTCCGTGCCGGCACCGGCGTCCCCGGGCCAGTCGAGGGAGAACCACGAAGCCGTGGCGGCACCGGGTCCCTGGGCGAGGACGTCTTGGAAGGGTGTGAACGATCTCCCCGTGTGGTTGAAGACGCCGTCGAGCAGGACCCGCAGGCCGCGCCGGTGCGCCTCGGCGACGAGCGTGTCGAAATCCTCGAGGCTCCCGAGGCGGGGATCGATCCGGAAATAGTCGGTGGTGTCGTAGCCGTGCGTCTCGGCGGCGAACACGGGACCGAGGGCCAGCCCCGATGCGCCGAGACCCTGCGCGTAGTCCAGCCAGGGCACCAGATCCAGCAGCCGGTGCTCGGCCGCGGGCTCCGGGGTGGCGGTCTTCTCCGCGCCGGTGAAGCCCAGCGGGTACACCTGCCACCAGATGGCGTGCTCGATCCAGGCAGGCTCGTTCATGGCGTCGGTGGCTCCCCTCGGGCGGGCCCGTGAGGGCTGGACGTCGGCCCCGGCAGGGGCGACCTGGCGTCTAGCCTACGTCGACGAGCAGCGGATCAGCCCAGGCGAGCTGCCGCACGTCGGCGGGCTCGAGGTCTGCAGCCTCGGCGATGTCGATGATCGCCGCGCCGCTCTCGGCCGCCCGCACCACCGCTGCTTCGAGCTCGGCCGTCCGCTGGTCGAGGTCCCACTGCAGCGACTCCACGTCCGCTGCCGCGGCGGCGACCCGCCGTAGGGCCGGGGTCAGGGGAAGGGCGAGTTCCCGGGGCTCCTCATGGGAGAGCTGGAACCCGCACGAGCAGGCCCAGACGAGCTCGACATCGGATGCCGGCACCGGCTGCAGGACCATCCCGTAGGAGGACCCCCGGTAGGAGGTCTCGCGCAGTGTCATGGGGTCACCGCAGTGCAGGGGAGCCCCTACCGCGGTGTCGTCTGCGCCGACAGCGTCATCGATTGTCTGCGTCATGGCTCTCTCACTTTCGGGTCAAGAATACGAACCATACTGCTAACTAGTTCTATAAACTAGTTATATGCGGACTGACCTACTCGTGTCCACTCCGCGATGCGATGGGGCCGCACCTAGGAATCGACGATCCGCTGCCGGGCCTCCCTGTACTCGTCCTCCCGGATCACCTGTCGGCGGAGGAGGTCGTCGAGTTCCTGCAGGCGCTGCTCCTTGCCCGCCGGTGCCGCTGCCGTGTCGGGCGGTCGGGTAGCGGTTCCGTCCCCGGTGCCGGCGCCCCGGCGCGCCCCCGTGACCAGCAGGGCGATGCCCACGAGCACCGCCAGCGCCACCACGAGACCGAGCAGGATGATGATGTGCCAGCCTTCGAGGCGCATGACTAGCCCTCCTCGACGGCGGCGAGGACGGGCAGGAACAGGACACGCGACATCGAAGACCCCCATGGATGACGGGGCCCGGCGGCCCCTGTGCCGATCACCCTACAAGACCGGGCACCCGTCGCTCCGTGTCAGGCGGCCCCGGCGCTGCCGAGTCGTCCCCGGGCCGACGGCGTCGCCCGGCGCCGCAGGCGTCGTCCGGCGGTCCGGTAGACCTGCGTGCAGAACACCACGAGCAGCAGCACATGTACGGCATCCCCGCCGTAGTACATCAGCTGGGCCGCCTGCTCAGCGTCGGACGGCCAGGAGCCCTGACCGGCGACGGCGTAGAGGTGCTTCCCCACCACAGCGTGCACTGCGATCGTCGTGAGGATCGCGACGCCCCTCAGCCAGGGAGCGGCCCTGTGCGGGTTCGGGTCCGGTCCGACGACCGCGTAGGCGAAGAGCGTTCCCGCCGCCACGAAGTGGACGTGCAGCAGGGGCCCGGACACGGGGTGGTGCAGCAGGGCGAATGCCGCCGGGTCCCAGTAGAGGACGGCCGTCGGGCCTGCGGCGAGAAGGCCGGCCATCAGCGGATGTGCGGCCAGCCGGACGGGCGCAGAACCGGCCAATCGGGCGTAGTGCCGTCCTGTCCTCGCGGAGACCGCCCGCAGGAAGAGGGTCCCCGGAGCACCGAGGACGAGCAGCAGCGGCACGAGCATGCCGAGCAGCAGATGGGCCGCCATGTGCGCGGTCAGGCTGCTGCCGGCCGCCTGTGCGAGCGGGCCCGCCGTGGCGACGACCCCGAATCCCGTGCCGATGAGCCAGGCAGTGGTGCGGCGTAGCGGCCACCCGGTCCGCCCCCGCAGGACGCCGGCGCGCCCGGCGACCAGATAGAGGGCGGCCAGCCCGAGCCACACGAGGACGACGGCGGTGTCCAGTGCGAAGGCTCCGAGGGCTTCCCCGCCCGGTGCCGGGCCGGGGTGGTGGGGTCCCTCACGCATCGCCGACGCTCCGGTGCGCGGTGCGGCGGACCAGGAGCACCCCCGCCACCAGGAAAGCCAGGGCCGCGCCGTTCCAGGCGAGGTCGTAGGGGAGCAGCTCCACCCCGTAGCGGATCTCATGGAGGTCGAGGAGCTTGTGCTGCACCACGCCGTCGAACAGCTGGAAGGCCCCGATGCCCATCAGGATCCCGGCCACCCATCGGCGCGTGGAGAGGGCACCCCGCCGTCTCAGGTCCGCGAAGAGGAAGAGTGAGGCCACGGTGGCGAACCAGCTGAAGGCGTGGAAGACGCCGTCGGACACCAGTCCTGCGGCCGGGGTGGACCGGTCGTAGAAGTGGTGCCAGTGGAGGAGCTGGTGGAACACGGCCTCGTCGACGAAGGCGATGATGCCGCAGCCGAACAGGAATCCCACGAGGACGTTGCGACGCTGCAGCAGGGCGCCGTCGTCCTGTCGGTCACGGGCAGCGGGAGGAATGGACGATGCGATGGGAGTGCCCGTCGTCGGAGGGTGTGGACGCCTTCAGCGTGCCAGCGCAGCGCCCGCAGCGTCCACTACTTTCGGGAGGCGTTCCACGCGAACCGCGGCAGCAGGGCAGTCCTCGTCCGTCGGCTTCGAGGACGCGGACACCGCCGAGGGCATCGACCTGCCGGGTGCTGACCTCTCCGGCGGAGAACTCCTCATCCAGGTGATCCCGCCGCAGCGTGACCGGTCCACCTGCGCCTCCGGCTTCCTGGTCCGGCGCAGCGGTCAGGTCAGGAGACCCGCTCGTCGTACCACCATTCGGCGGGTTCGAGGGGCTGCTGGGGCCGGCGCCTCAGGGGCACCACGGCCGCCTCGCGGTGCGGGCGGGTCATGAGCATCCGGATGGCCGCGAGCAGGGCGGCGGGAATCGAGACCAGCACGACGACGGCGATGGCGTACATCGCGAGGGCCGCATGGACGGGCGAATGATAGAGCCCGGCCATCAGTGCGGCGCTGCCCAGCCACAGCCACAGCCAGAACAGGCCGATCACGTAGAGCAGTGACCTCGCGCGCCTGTAACGCAACGGAAAGTGCCTCCGCCTACGCTCCATATTCGTCTCCCCAGACTTATCCGGGCCCGCCCCCAGGCGATGCCACTGGATGAATAATAGTCCCCTGACAAGGCTTTTCTTGTGTCCGGGACCGGATCGAGACGTGATGGTCGCCAGCGGGCGGTGCGCAGCACCGGTGCCGCCGGGGAGCGATGCGTCGGGAGGGCGGGAACACCTCTCCGACGGCGTCAGGAAGGGCGTGTCCGCCCTCCCGACGGGGCAGGGCGGAAGAGGGCTGCTCAGAGGGTGATGGCGGCGCCGGGGAGGTCGGTGCCCGTCGCGGTGCCCGTCGGACCGGCGGTCGCGCTGCCGAGCAGCCGGACGTGGTCCGGGGTGAGATCGGCGATCCGGTTGACGCCGAGCAGCTGCATGGTACGGACGGTCTGGGCGCCGAGGATCGCGATGGTGCGGTCCACCCCCGCGCGACCGCCTGCCATGAGGCCGTAGAGGTAGGCGCGCCCGATCAGCGTGAAGTCGGCGCCGAGGGCCAGGGCCGCGACGATGTCCCCGCCGCTCATGATGCCCGTGTCGAGGATGATGTCCGTCTTGCCCTTCAGCTCCGCGGCGACGTGCGGCAGGAGGTGCAGGGGGACCGGTGCACGGTCGAGCTGCCGCCCGCCGTGATTGGACAGGATGATGCCGTCCGCGCCGTGGTCCACGGCCTTCTTCGCGTCGTCGAGGGTCTGGATGCCCTTGACCACGAGGTTGCCCTTCCAGACGCCGCGCAGCCAGTCGAGGTCCTCGAACGTGAGGGTGGGGTCGAACATCGAATTGATGAGGTCCGCGACCGTGCCCGAGTAGCGCGAGAGCGAGGCGAACGCGAGCGGCTCGTGTGTGAGGAAGTTGAACCACCAGGCCGGCCGGTAGGAGGCGTCGACGACGGTCTTCAGGGTCAGCGCGGGCGGGATGGTCATGCCGTTGCGGACGTCGCGGAGGCGGGCGCCGGCGACGGCGGTGTCCACCGTGACCATGAGGGTGTCGTTCCCGGCGGCGGCGGCCCGCGCGATCAGTTCCATGGAGCGATCACGGTCCGTCCAGAGGTACAGCTGGAACCAGTTGCGGCCGGTCGGTGCGGCCTGTGCGACGTCCTCGATGGAGGCGGTGCCCATGGTCGAGAGGGTGTACGGGATGCCCGCTGCCGCCGCGGCCTGCGATCCGGCGTACTCGCCCTCCGACTGCATCATGCGGGTGAAGCCCGTCGGAGCGATGCCGAACGGCAGGGCCGAGTCCTTCCCGAGGATCGGGGTCACCGTGCTGACCGTGCGGACGTCGCGCAGGATCCCGGGGCGGAACTCGAGGTCGAGGAAGGCTGCGCGGGCGCGGCCCAGCGAGATCTCGGCTTCGGCGGCGCCGTCGGTGTAGTCGAAGGGTGCCTTGGGTGTTCGGCGCTTCGCCAGGTCGCGGAGGTCCCAGATGGTGTTCGCCCGCTTCAGGCGGGCGGCCGCGCCGAGCTCCGGTTTCTTGAACTGCATGAGCGGGGCGAGGTCCGCGACCTTCGGGACCCGGCGCCTGAGGGCCGGGGGGACAGCGGGGCCGGAGGATTGCTGCATGGGTGCCTTTGCTCGTCGTCGGACCGTGCCGGGATCGACCGGTGCGCGGACCGACACCACTGCACGGCCCGGGTTGATCCCCGATCCTACGGCCTGTGGTCGGGAACGTGGTGGTCGACGCCGTGATGGTCCCGTGCTCGCGCGGAGTTCCGCCGAGGACTCCTGCAACGGGTCCGGGATCCCCGCCGGCGGGTCCCGCTCACGGAGCGCCCTGCTTCCGGACGGTCCGGGGGTCACCTAGACTTCAGGGACTGGTCGAGCAGGAGGCCATGAACCGGCCCCGACGTGGAGCAGCCATGCAATACTTCCCGCAGATACTCGAACCCCTCGCCCGGGGAGATGGCGCCTCGCCCTCCCGACGGGTGCCCCTCGCCGTGCTGCCGCAGAGCCCCGGGACCCAGCAGTTCCCGGCCCAGCATCCGCAGTACCTCCCGCTCATCCCCGCACGGCAGCGACGGCGGTTCAGGCCGCTGATGGCGTCGCGGGACGCCGGGCAGGACCGGCGATGACGTCCGCGGAGGTGCTCTCCGAGGCGTTCGGCCGGCTTCCCGAGCTCGTGCGCGGCGCCGTCGAGGGCCTCGACGCCGACCAGCTGTCCCTGCGGCCGGGCGGCTCCGCGAACTCGATCGCGTGGCTCGTGTGGCACCTGGCGCGCGTCGAGGACAGCCACTTCGCGGACGCGTTCGGCCACGACGAGGTATGGCTCGCGGACGGTTTCGCCGAGCGGTGGGGGCTGTCCCTGGAACCCGGCGACACGGGGTACGGCCACTCGTCGGACCAGGTGGCTGCGGTCCGGGTCGGTTCGGCGCAGCAGCTGCTCGACTACTTCGACGCCGTGCACGCGCGGTCCCGGGGCCTGGTGGCAGCGCTCGACGAGGACGACCTGCACCGCGTGGTCGACGAAGGGTGGGACCCGCCCGTGACGCTGCTCGTCCGGCTCGTGAGCGTGATCGACGACGCCGTGCAGCACGCCGGTCAGGCCGCCTACGCACGCGGCATCATCCTCGCCTAGGCGACGGACCCCGGGCGGCCGTGACGCTGTTCGTCGGGGCCGTCCGACGCGCCGGTGCCCTGCCTAGCTGAGGCCCGTCTGCCGCAGCGTGATGTTGAGCCGCCCGTCGAAGCCGATCCCGGCGGGCGCGGTGCCCGGCAGGATCCTGAGGACCCCGTGGTAGGCGAACCGGGAGGGCCCGCCGAACACGAAGAGATCACCCGAGCCGAGTTCCAGGTCCTGCCACGGACGGTTCCGGTTCTCCGTGTTGCCGAACCGGAACACGCACGAGGAACCGAGGCTGAGTGAGACCACAGGAGCGTTCATGCGCTCCTCCCGGTCCTGGTGCATCCCCATCCGTGCGGCGTCGTCGTAGTAGTTGACCAGCGCGGCATCGGGCTCGTAGGAGGCCCCGGCCTCCGGCCCGCAGGCGGCAGTGACGGCGTCGCGCCCCAGCGAGCGGAGCACGTCGGGAAAGGGCGCGACGGCGCCTCCGCCGACGTCGTCGGCCGTGCGGCTGTACCGGTAGGGGAGCCAGTGCCACCCCAGGCTCATGCTCTTCACGGACATCACGCCGCCGGTGGGCATCGTCACGGCGCGCATGGGGACCGGTCCGCTCGCCCAGGTGCGGCACAGGGCCACCAGCTCCCGCTGGCGTACGGGATCGAGCCAGCCGGGGAGGTGCACGGCGCCCGGCCCCAGTTCGCGGGGCGGGCGGGGGATGAGGGCATCGGTCGGTTCGCTCACCTCCCCATTGTGCGCCGGTGGCATCTGCCGCGCTCCGCTACGGGGTGCGTACGGGGTTCGGGCGTACCTACGCCATTCGTTGAAGCATTCTTCGGTCTCGGCACGGGGCTGCGTCGAGGTTGCAGCGAAAGACTCGTCCAAGAAGAGCGCGGGTCCTGCTGCCAGGACCTGCGCGGAATCATGTGGATGCCACTGCTCCCTCAGGAGCGGTCCGGGCACCAGTCCCCAGGAGACGACGCAGCAATGACAATGACACTCGACGCGCCCCACGGGCAGGACTCCGCAGCGGTATCGGAGGAAGAGGGAGCCACCCGCCGACCGACCGTCCGGCTCGACCGCATCGTCGGCGTGGTGATCGCCGGCATCGTGACCGCCGCCGCCGTGCTCCTGTGGCTCGCCGTCGCGGCCAAGGGACCGGACACCACGATCGCGGAGTCGAACGACGCCGTCATCGGCATCTGGCGCGTCCTCTACAACGCGGACGCCCCTGATGCGAGCACCATCCTCGCGGCCATCGCGCTCGCGCTGCTCGCCGCCGCCGGGCTCGCCCTCGTGGAACGGCACATCGCCACGAAGGCACGCCGTTCCATGAATCCCGGCCACCAACCCCTGGCGCCGAAGGTGATCATGGCCGCCAACCGTGGCCAGTTCGCCGGCGAGGTGACCGTCACCGTGCTCATCCCCGCGCACAACGAAGAGGCGTCGCTCCCGCAGACCATCGCGTCCCTCAAGAGCCAGTCGCACCGGCCCGAGCGCATCATCGTGGTCGCCGACAACTGCACCGACGCCACCGTGCGCCTGGCCCGCGAAGCCGGCGTCGAGGTCATCGAGTCGGTGGGCAACACGAAGAAGAAGGCGGGTGCGCTCAACCAGGCGCTGAGGTGGGTGCTGCCCGAGCAGGGCGACAACGACGTGGTCATGATCATGGACGCCGACACCCAGCTCGACGACGGCTTCCTCGCCAACGCGGTGGTGCGCTTCGTCAGGGACCGCGCCCTGATGGCGGTGGGCGGCCTCTTCTACGGGGAGGACGGCCACGGCCTGATCGGCCAGTTCCAGCGGAACGAATACATCCGTTACTCCCGTCAGATGCGCCGGCGCCGGGGCCGCGTGTTCGTGCTCACCGGGACGGCGTCGCTCTTCCGGCCCGTGGCACTGCGCACCATCGCGGACAGCCGTGGCCGGACCCTCCCGGGGACGCACGGGGACGTGTACGACACCGCGGCACTGACCGAGGACAACGAGCTGACGATCGCCCTGAAGTCCCTCGGAGGTCTCATGATCTCGCCCCAGGACTGCACCGTGGTGACCGAGCTCATGCCTTCCTGGGGCACGCTCTGGAACCAGCGCCTGCGCTGGCAGCGAGGCGCCCTCGAGAACATCGGTGCCTACGGCGTCACGTCCTCCACCATGCGGTACTGGGCGCAGCAGCTGGGCATCGGCTACGGCGTGATCGCCCTCGGCGCCTACCTGGCACTGATCGTCCTCACCATCGTGTCCCTCGAGACGTGGATCTGGTTCCCGTTCTGGCTCGGACTGGGCCTGCTGTTCACCCTCGAGCGGGTCGTCACGGTGTGGAAGGGAGGCTGGAAGGCCCGCATCCTCGCCCTCACGCTGTTCCCCGAGCTGTTCTTCGACATGTTCCTCAACCTCGTGTACGTGAAGGGCATCATCGACCTCTCCTCCGGCCGCCAGGCCAACTGGAAGCACCTCACCCACGCCGCTCCGGCGCCCGCACTCTCGTCCCAGGAGGCCTAGGCCATGATCAGCAGCGCAGCAGGACCCGTCATCCGCACCGGCATCCTCCTCCCCGAGGCCGTGCTCCACACCAGCGTGTTCGCCATCCTGGCGGCCTTCGTCGCGATCAACACGGTCATCTACGCCTCGCTGGCGCTGGCCAACGTCCTGCCGAAGATCTATCCCACGGACTGGGTCACCAACCGCAACCGGCGGACCGAGACCCGGAGCATCTATCCCGGGACCGACGCCTGAGAGCACGGCGGCGAGCGCCGTCGAGCCTGGAATGTGATTGAGGGGGGCACCCGCCTGCAACGCGCGTCAGGGCAGCGGCAACTTCTCCCCGGCCTCGATCGGGGCGTCGACGACGTTCGAGTCCACCGGCATGGGGCAGGTGCCGAACGGCGTGAAGGCGCTCGGGTAGTTGATGGTCCTGTTGAAGTCCAGGACCACGGACCCGTCCGGACGAGGACGGCGCGCGGTCACCTTGCGCCACGGCGCGGTGGACGTGGCATTGGTGGCATCGTGGAATGTGATGTCGAGGGCCCCCGCCTCGTCCTGCGACGCCCGGAGCCGGTACTCCCGGCTGTCACCGGGGAGCGAGAAGACGACGTCGCCCGCCGCCACGAGTGTGCCGGGAACCTCGGGATGGGCCGTGGAGATCGGTTCCTCCTGCGGCTGTCCGTACGGTTCGAACCGGCCGTCGACCACCAGGTCGGGCCGGTAGCCGAAGACGGGGTTGCCGGTGAAGCGGGCAAGGACGGGTGCTTCCGCGTCCCTCGTCCGGATGGCGTAGCGGCCTGCACGGCGCACGAGCTCCACCACCACGCGGTGGCCGTCCGCTCCGCCGTAGGCCGCCCACAGGAGCGAGTCCTCGTCGTCGAGCACCGCGGTCAGCGTCCCCTCGAGCAGCTCGCCGGAGGCCAGTGCGGTGAGGCCGTCGGAGGGCTGCGCGATCACACGTGCCGTGCCACCCTCCGACGACCACCGGCCGGGCACGCTGTCGAGCGCGGCGGGCTGATCGGGGAGCCAGTGGTAGGACGTCAGGGACAGCCAGCCGTGCGGCTCGGCGAGTGCTGCATCGCGTGCCGCGCGGAAGCGGATCCAGCGTTCTTCGGCGGTCTGGGTGGGGCTCATGCATCGTCTCCTGGTTCTGGGTGCTGCACCGGCTAGAACCCCCGCCGACCGTCCGGCATTCCCCGCGCCGGCGGCTGTGCCGGGAGCCGCCACCGGCACCTGCGCCCTATCAAGCACGCTGAGGAGCCGTCCACCGCGACCCGGTCACGCGGTTCGCGTGTCCCTCCGCGGCGGTGTCTGGAACCATGAAGGACCGGCGGAAACGAGGAACCGAGATGACCGAGATGACGGACGAATCCACGCAGGAACCGACGGACGCGCTGACCGACGAGCCGACCGATGCCCCCGCCGACAGGACCGGCGCGGCAGGTGGCGGCGGCGTCGAAGGGGGCGTGGACGTCGGGGTGCCCCCGGCCATCCCGGTGCCCACGCCGCACGTGGAGGGCGAGGACCATGTGCTCCTGCCGCACCCGGACCAGCCGACGTGGCGCGAGGACTACCCGTACGACAGGCGGATGACCGAACGCGAGTACCAGAAGGCCAAGCGCGCCCTGCAGATCGAACTGCTCAAGATGCAGGGGTGGGTCAAGGCGAACCGCGCCAAGGTGGCGATACTGTTCGAGGGGCGTGACGCCGCGGGGAAGGGCGGGACCATCAAGCGGTTCACCGAGAACCTGAATCCCCGCGGTGCGAGGATCATCGCCCTCGACAAGCCCAGCGAGAAGGAGCAGACGCAGTGGTACTTCCAGCGCTACGTCTCGGTTCTCCCCTCGGGCGGTGAGATCGTGCTGTTCGACCGGTCCTGGTACAACCGGGCGGGCGTGGAGCGCGTCATGGGGTTCTGCACGCCCACGGAGTACCTCGAGTTCATGCGGCAGGCCCCCGAGCTCGAGCGCATGCTCGTCCGTGCCGACACCCACCTGATCAAGTTCTGGTTCTCGGTGTCCCGGGAGGAACAGCGCCGCCGCTTCGCCCAGCGCCACACGGACCCTGTGCGCCGCTGGAAGCTCAGCCCCATGGACCTGCAGTCGCTCGACAAGTGGGACGACTACACCGAGGCCAAGGAGGCGATGTTCTTCTACACGAACACGGCCGATGCCCCGTGGACGGTCATCAAGAGCAACGACAAGAAGCGGGCCCGCATCGAGGCGCTGCGTTACGTCCTGTCCGTCCTCGACTACGACGAGAAGGACCACGACGTCGTCGGCACGCCGGATCCGCTGATCGTCGGCACCGGCCCGCATTCGCGCGTGTTCGAGGCGGGCGAGCGATCCACCCGCCTTTTCCCGACGCTCTGACAGGTCGGGCAGGAATACAGGGCGGGCCGGCCGCCCGCAGGCTCAGCTGCTGTAGGTGGCCATCGCCCCGAAACCGGCGAACACGATCACCAGCATCACGATCGTGGCCAGGATCGCCAGGGCGTAGAGGATGGTCACGACCCAGCCGAGCACCTTCCCCGCCGTGGCAGGGACGCCGAGGCGCTCGGCCTTCCTGGCCTGCCAGATGGCGAGCGGTCCGAGGACGAAGCCCGCCACGAAGAGACCCACGAGTCCGAGGATCAGGGAGAGCTGCGCGGCCTTCTCACCCTCCAGTGCGGCATAGGAGGGCTGGTAGGACTGGTAGGGCCCGGCCTGGTAGCCGCCCGACTGGTAGGGGCCTGGCTGGTACCCGCCCGACTGGTACGGCTGGTAGGGCTGGGTGGGCTGGTATGGCGGAGGGGTGCTCCTGCTGCCGCTCGCGCCGCCGTCATACGGGCTCTCCTGGCTGCCGGTGGGACGTTCGCCGGGGTAGGGGTCCTGCGACATCGTGGTTCTCCTGGCTCGAGCGGACGGATGCCCCGGGCGTCAGCCCGGGGGTTCCATCATCTCGCGTCCTGCAGGTTCGCGCACGCCGGCGGCACGGTTCTCACACGGCCGTGCGCTGTTCCACCCGGAGGCGGGAATGGCGGTAGCCGTAGGCGAAGTAGATGGCGAAGCCCACCACGAGCCAGCCTGCGAAGAACAGCCACGTGATGGTCGCCAGGTTGAACATCAGGTAGAGGCAGAGCGCGGCCGATGCGAGAGGGATGACCTTGCCGAACGGCACGCGGAAGGCCGGGGTGAGGTCCGGACGCTTGCGACGCAGCACGATGATCCCGAGACTGACCGTGATGAACGCGGTGAGGGTGCCGATGTTGATCATCTCGGCGAGCACCTCCACCTGGGTGAAGCCGGCGAGCAGCGCGACCACCACGCCGCAGAGGACCTGTGTGCGCGCCGGCGTCCCGTGCCTGTCCGAGGTGCGGCTCAGGCCCCTGGGCAGGAGACCGTCGCGGCTGAGGGCGAAGATCACGCGGGCGAGGCCCATGAGCAGCACCATGATCACGGTGGTCAGGCCGATCAGGCTGCCGAGGGAGATGATGCCGGCGGCCCAGTCGGCGCCGACGAGCTGGAAGGCGGTCGCGAGCGACGGCGCCCCGGAGGCCCCGAGTTCGGTGTAGGGCACCATGCCGGTCACCACGAGGGTCACCAGGATGTAGAGGACGCTGACCACCGCGAGCCCCGCGAAGATGCCGCGCGGGAGGGTGCGGCTCGGGTTCTTCACCTCTTCGGCGGAGGTCGCGACGACGTCGAACCCGATGAACGCGAAGAAGACGAGCGCGGCGCCGGAGATGATCCCGGTGAAGCCGAAGGCGGCCGGGGACGCGCCGCTGAGGAAGGAGAGGAAGGGCTGTTCGGCCCAGCCGCCGCTCGCCGCTGCGGGCTGCGAGGCGGGGACGAACGGCGTGTAGTTCTCGGGGCTCACGTAGAAGAAGCCCACCACGATCACGAACAGCACGATGCCGATCTTGATGACGGTGAAGACGCTGTTGACCCGGGCCGAGAGCTTGGTGCCGTAGATGAGCACGGCGGTGAACACGGCGACGATCAGCAGCGGACCCCAGGTCAGGTTCAGGCCCAGCAGGCTGATCTCCGCCGGGACGGCGAGATCCAGGGCGCTGAAGAGGTCGGCCAGGTAGACGCCCCAGAACTTGGCGATGACCGCGGCGGCCATGAGCAGTTCCAGGATGAGGTTCCAGCCGATGATCCAGGCCAGCAGCTCGCCCATGGTCGCGTAGGTGAACACGTAGGCGCTGCCGGCCACCGGGATGGCCGTGGCGAACTCGGCGTAGCACATGATGGCCAGGGCGCAGGTGATGGCTGCCAGCACGAAGGAGATGGTCACGGCGGGGCCGGCGTTGAAGGCGGCAGCCTGCGCGCCCACCGAGAAGATCCCTGCCCCGACCGCGACGGCGACCCCCATGATCATGAGGTCCCACGTGGTGAGGGAGCGCTTGAGTCCGTGGCCCTTCTCGTCGGAGTCCTGGATTGATTGCTCAACGGACTTCGTCCGGAAGAGGTCCATAGGGGTGCTGGTCCTTCACTGCAGAGGGGGTGGGCGGCGACCGCCGTCGTACGGTACGGCCGGTCCCTGTCGACCCTAGGCAACGACGGCGCCCGCCGCACAATCGTTACGGTGCGGCGGGACCGTTCCCTGCGGCTCCGGGACGGGTCAGGCGTCGCGCTTCAGGAGCGCGTGGCGGGGGCTGTCCGGATTCATGAGGGAGTGCTTGCGGCCGTAGAAGAAGTAGATGAGAAGGCCGATCAGGAGCCAGATGCCGAACCGGACCCACGTCTCCCAGTGCAGTTGCAGCATCAGGAACAGGGACGAGAGGACACCGAAGGCGGGCACGAACGGCATGAGCGGCAGCTTGAAGGTCCGCGGGACCTCGGGGCGCGTGCGGCGCAGCACGATCACCGCGATGCAGACCACGACGAACGCCGCGAGGATGCCGATGTTGGTGAGGTCCGCGACGGCCCGGATGGGGAAGACCCCGGCGAGCAGCGCCGAGGCGATCCCCGCGATCCAGGTGACGCGCTGCGGGGTGCCGTGGCGGTCCGTGGTCGAGAACCACGCCGGCAGCAGTCCGTCGCGGCTCATCGAGAACCAGACGCGGGTCACGCCGAGCAGGAAGGTCAGCATGACCGTGAGGATGGAGATCACGGCGAACGCCGAGATGATCGTCGCCACGACCGGCAGGCCCACGGACTGGAAGGCCGAGGCGAAGCCCGCCGTCGGGCTGATGTCCTCGTAGTTCTGCATGCCGGTCAGGACGAGGGTCGCCAGCACGTAGAGGACCATCGCGATCGCCAGGGACAGGAGGATGGCCTTCGGCATGTGCTTCTTGCCGTCCGTCGCCTCCTCGGCCGCGGTGCTCATGGCGTCATAGCCGAAGACGGCGAAGAAGACGGTGGCGGCGCCCGTGAAGACCGCGCCGAATCCCGAGGGCAGGAACGGCGAGTAGTTCTCGGCATTGACGTAGAAGAAGCCGAGGCCCACGATCCCGAGGATGAGCAGGATCTTCAGGCCCACGGCGATGAGCTCGAACCGGCCGAAGGTCTTGGTGCCGCGGCTGAGGATGAACGTGATGATCAGGCACACCACGATCGCGGGGACGTTGACCACGCCGCCCTCGATGGTGTCCGGGGTGCCCTGCATCCAGGTGGGGACGGTGACGCCGATCCCGGACATGAACTCGGTGAAGTACCCGGAGATGCCGATCGCGACGACCGCCACGATGGCGATGTACTCGAGCAGGAGGTCCCAGCCGATGAACCAGCCGATGATCTCGCCCAGGGCCACGTAGCCGTAGGTGTAGGCGGAGCCCGCCCGCGGGATCATCCCCGCGAACTCGGCGTAGGACAACGCGGCGGCGGCGCTCGCGAGGCCGGCGATGAGGAACGAGATCAGCACGGCCGGGCCCACCGGATCGCCGTCCGCCCCGCCGTTCGCCACGAGGCCGGCGAGCGTGAAGATGCCCACGCCGATGATGCCGCCGACGCCAATCGCGGTCAGCTGCCACAGTCCGAGGCTCTTGAACAGGCCGGTACGGCCCGTCTCGTCCTCGACGTAGTCGATGGGCTTCCGCCGCAGGACCGACTGGGAGGCCTGCACGCCTGATCTGTCCGACATCATCGTCCGATCCTAGAAGGGGAGCACTGCACTTCAGCCAAGTATGAAGCGGGCCGCCGGACTGTGAAAGCGCATTTTCCTCAGCCCCGGTGACCGGGCGGGCGGCGCAGCGCGTCCAGCAGGAGACCCAGGTAGCGTTCGAATCCCGTGTGCCGCCCGGGCTCGCCGGTCGCGCGGTCGGTGCCGGCGGGGTCCGACGCCTCGTGCCCGGGCGTCAGGGAACCGAGCATGCGGATGAGGACCACCAGGTCCTCGGCGGTGAGGTCCGGCCGTGCGGCGCCGTCGTCCCTCAGGCGGGCCGCGAGCTCCTCCGCGGTGGGCCTGATGCGCTCGCGCAGCAGGGCGAGCCCGACCGAGACGAACCGGTGGTCGTGCAGCAGTTCGCGCAGGCCGCGGTCCTCCAGTTGCATGCGCGCGGCGGCCCCGATGAAGAGCCTCGCGGCCGCCCACGGGTCGTCGAGCCGGAGCGCTGCCGCGGCTGCGTCGTCGACGTCGACGACGCGCTGCTCGAGGATCGCCTCGATCAGCGTGCGGCGGTCCGGGAACCTGCGGTACACGGTGCCGACCCCCACCCCGGCGTCCCGGGCGATGTGCTCGAAGCTGCACTCGGCGCCGTGCAGCGCGAACATGCGCCGTGCCGCCGCGAGGACCACCTCGCGGTTGCGCTGGGCGTCCCGTCGCAGCGGGCGCACGACGGCGTCGCGCGTGTCCTCAGGCGGGAGCGGCATGCAGTGCGGCCCGATGCAGCCGGAAGGTCAGGAAGAGCCGGTGGGCGGTGATGACGACGGCGAGCCAGGCGATCCCGAGGGTCCAGGCCACCAGCACGTCGGTGAGCCAGTGGTGGCCGAGGTAGACGCGGCTGATGCCCATGGACACGGCGAACAGGGTCGCGAGCACCACGGTCAGTGCGCGCGTCCGCTTGCGGCGCTGCCGCACCACGAGCAGATAGGCGACGACGCCGGCGATGACGAGGGCGTTGAGGGAGTGGCCGCTGGGGAACGACGGCGAGGACTCGTACGGCGGGACGGCGAGCTCCAGCGGCGGGCGCAGGCGGCCGATGGCGTCCTTGCCCGCGACGGTCATCAGCAGGGACCCGAAAGCGGCTGCGGGCAGGAGGATCACCGGGGCCCACGATCTCCGCCGCACGGCGAGCAGCACCATGATCGAGACGGCGAGGATGGGCATGCCGACCGGTCCACCGATGTTGGTATAGCCGGTGATGAGGGCGTTGAGCCAGTCCTGGCGCAGTGACACGGCGAGGTCCAGGGCCGGCCGGTCGAGGGCGGCGACCCCGTCGGACTCGACGACGGACTCGTACACCTCGGCCGACGCCGCCGTCAGCGCGGCGGCGACACCCCCTCCGATCGCGATGAGGAGCAGCAGGGCCCCGTGCGGTCCGATCCATCGGGCGATGGGCCTGACGCACCGCACGAGGAGGCGGCCCACCGGCGTCGTCCACCGTGTGAGGTCCCGGGGTCCTACGTACTGGTCCTGGTGCGCTGGCATCCATCGACTCTATGCCGCTGTCGCGGCCGTCGGCACATAGCCGCCGCCGGAGGGGCGCGGTTTGCCTCGATCAGCACCCTTGTGCCTGCCCCGGGCCTGCCCGGATGCCCGTCGGCGGACTAGGCTGGCGGCATGAGCGAGCCTGGCCTGATCCGCGATCTCGTCCGCGGTGTCCCCGTCTTCCCCGACGAGATGCCGCCCTTCGATCCGTCGACTGCGCCGGACTCGCCGATCGACCTGTTCGTCGAATGGCTGGCCCGCGCCGTGGAGGACGGCGTCGCGGCACCGCACGCCGTGAACCTCGCGACCGTGGGCGACGACGGCTTCCCGGATGCGCGCGTGGTGATCCTCAAGGACGTCACCGCGACAGGGTGGGAGGTGGCCTCCAGCAAGGACAGCCCCAAGGGCCGGCAGCTGACGGCCAACCCCTCGGCAGCACTCACCTTCTTCTGGCCGGCGGCGGGCCGCCAGGTGAGGATTCGTGGGTCCGTCTCGACCGGCACCACCGAGGAGAACGACGCCGACTTCCAGCGCCGGCACCCGGTGGCCCGAGCCCTCGTGCTGGCCGGCTCCCAGAGCTCCGTGCTCCGCAGCCGGGGCGAGCTCGACGCCGCGGTCGGGAAGCAGGTGGAGCGCATCGAGGCGACGGACGGACTCGCCTCGACGACGTGGACCGTCTTCACGGTGGCACCGGATGCCGTCGAGTTCTGGCAGGCCGACCAGGAGCGGCGCCACACCCGCCTGCTGTACACCCGGTTCGGCGAGGGCTGGCGTCGGGAGATGCTCTGGCCCTAGGCCCGGCCGTCCGGGCCGTTCCTATGCCGCGGTCGTGGCCGCGTCATCCGTCGTGGACGCGTCGGGCTCCGTCACGGCGACCGGTTCGCCGACCCGCACGCGCAGCTTGTGCACGAAGTCGAGCTTGTCGATGACGGTCGGGGGCAGCACGAACGGGTACAGGTCGTTGGCGCCCATGCTGCGGTTGACCTGGTTGAGCGCCACGGAGAGCGGGATCCACGTCCTGCGGACCACGTCGCCGAAGTCCTCCGAGCTGTCGGGTCCGGGGCCCTCGGCGAGCCCGTACTGCAGGGCCGTGTCCACCGTGTCGCAGATGTGCAGGTAGTGCGCGAACGTCTCGGCGAAGTCCTCGTAGGGGTGCATGGTGGCGTACGTCGAGATGTGCTCCCGCACCCAGTCCTCGGGAGCGCCCTCCGCGTAGTGCCGCGTCAGGGCGTCCTTGTAGCTGGCGCGGTCGTCGCCGAAGACGGCGCGGGCACGGTCGGTCAGGTCCGGATCGGAGAAGACGAGCGTCCCCTCGAAGTAGTGGCCGGTCTCGTGGCGGAAGTGCCCCAGCATGGTGCGGTAGGGCTCCTCGAGCTTCGCCCGCATCTTCTCGCGGTGGGAGTCCACGGTCTCCGCGAGGTCGATGGTGATCAGGCCGTTCTGGTGACCGATCACCACCTTCTCCTCGACGCTGGAGAGCAGGTCGAAGGCGAGCCCCCGCTCCGGGTTCTGCACGCGGTCCTCGATCGGCAGGCCGAGCACGTCCAGCTCGTAGATGAGGTGGCGTTTGGACCGCTCGGCGTCGAGGAACTGCGCGAGCCCGGTGGTGTCGTGGTCGTCCGGGCGGCTACGGGTCAGGTTGCAGCTGAAGCACTCATCGCCCTCCTCGCGGACCAGCCAGGTGCAGCCGGAGAGCGCGAGGTTGACGCAGCGGCGCAGCACCTGGCCCTCGCGGTCGCGGTACACGCCGTCGTCGTCGAGCGGCGCGATGACGCGCTCGCCGCGGTGGAAGCCGAGCTGCGCACCGCAGGCGAGGCAGCGCGAGTTCTCGAAGAACAGTGGTGCCGAGCAGACGGCGCAGGTGAAGCGTTGCATGGGGGTCCTGGTTCCGGGTGTGTGGTGAAGGGGGTCAGCTGAAGAAGACGATGCGGATCAGGGCCGCGGTGCCGATGACGAGGATGGTGGCGCGCAGCGCAGGAGGGGAGAGCAGGCGGCCCACCCGGGCACCGAGGAAACCGCCGAGCGTCGCACCGATGGCGATGATGAGCACCAGCGCCCAGTTGATGGAGCTCCAGGCGAAGACCATGAACGTGACGGCCGCGACGGCGTTGACGGCGGTGGTCAGGACGTTCTTGATCGCGTTGATCCGCTGGAGGCTCTCGATGGTGACCATGCTCATCAGTCCCACGATCAGGATGCCCTGAGCGGCCCCGAAATAGCCGCCGTAGACCCCGAGGACGCCGATGCCGGCCAGCAGGAGCAGCGAACGACGCCGGGACGGCGCGGTATCAGGGACGGCGTCACCGGCCTTCGCGGCAGCAGCGCGCTGCACGCGGGGTGCCAGCGCCACCATGGCGAGACCGATGATGATGAGGATCGGCACGATCGCCTGGAACGCTGCCGCCGGCAGCACGAGCAGCAGCAGTGCCCCGCCCAGCCCGCCGAGCACCGACAGGGGCAGCAGCTTCAGGAGGAGCCGTTTGTTGGCGGCGATCTCGCGGCGGTAGCCCCAGGATCCGGACAGCCCGCCACCCACGAGGCCGATGTTGTTGGAGATGTTCGCGACGATCGGCGGGTAACCGAACAGGAGGAGGGTGGGGAAGGTCACGAGCGTTCCGGAGCCCACCACGACATTGATCATCCCTGCCCAGAAACCGGCGGCGAGGATCACGGCGATCTCGAGCAAGCGTGGAACGTCCTCTCGGGTGGGCTGAGCAGTCAGGGGCCGGGACCGGTCAGTGGCCGAAGTTGTCCGAGTCCACGATCTCCGCGCGCCCGACGTGGAGGGTATAGAGGCGCGCGAGCTCCTCGCCCGAGAGCTCGAAGCCGAAGATGTCGAGGTTCTGCGCGAGCCGCTGCGGATCGGAGGACTTCGGGATGGCCACCATGCCCTGCTGCACGTGCCAGCGCAGCACCACCTGGGCCGGCGTGCGGCCGTGCGCCGCAGCGATCGCGACCAGCGCGGGCTCGTCCAGGAGTCCTCCGCCCTGGCCCAGGGGGCTCCAGGATTCCGTCACGATGCCGTGCTGGTTGTGGAAGGCGCGCTCCTCGATGCGGGGCCGCTGCGGGTCGAGCTGGATCTGGTTCACGTCCGGGACGATCCCGGCGTCGATGACCTGCTGGAGGTGAGCCGGTTTGTAGTTGGAGGTGCCCACCGCGCGGACGAGCCCCTGCTCCAGGAGCGCGGCGATGCCCTGAACCGCCTCGACCTGGCGACCCTGGCCGGGGTTGGGCCAGTGGACGAGCAGCAGGTCGATGTAGTCGAGCCCCAGCAGGCGCGTGCTCGCCTCGAAGGCGCGCCGCACGCCGTCGCGGCTGTGGTGCTCCCGGTTGAACTTGGTGGTGACGAACAGCTCCTCGCGCGGGACGCCGGAACGGCGGATCCCCTCGCCCACGCCCTTCTCGTTGCGGTAGTTCTCCGCGGTGTCGATCAGCCGGTAGCCGGTCCGGATCGCCAGGTCCACGGTGTCGGCGGCCTCGTCGTCGTTCAGCGGCCAGGTCCCGAGGCCGAGGAGGGGGAGGTCGGCGCCGCTGCGCAGTCGGACTGTGGGGGCGGGTGCCATGGGGAACTCCTGCTCGGGACGGTGGTGTCCGTACCACCCTTCCGGGTCGGCGGGCGCTCCGTCAAACGGTCCGGCACCCGGTGTCTCCATCGTAGAGATATCCTTGGGCGGTCACGAGGGCGCGGAGCGCCGGAGAGAGGCCCCATGCTGCATCGCGTTCCCGCCATCTGTGCGGCCCTTGCGCTCATCATCACCCCGGTGTGGCTCTTCGCCACGAACCCGGCGGTGGCGAGATCCCATCCGCTGTTGCCCTCGCTCCTCCTCGCGGCGCTCGTCATCGGACTCGCCGTCGCGGTGCTGACGGTCCGCGCCGGACGGCGGCGGAGGGGACCGCAGGGAAGGCGAGGGAGCCCGGTGCCGGCGGGGATCGGAGCCCTCGTGGCGATCGGACTGATGGCGGCGCTCGCGTGGCTCGAGCCCTTCGCGCTGACGGACGAACAGGGTGGTGCTGCCGGTGTCTCCCTGGTGAACGTCGATCTCATCGAGGACGCGACGTCCATCACGCTGGCGCCGACCGGAGGGGCCACCCGCGGTCTCGTGTTCTATCCCGGGGCGCGCGTCGAGGCTCTCGCGTACGTGCCCCTCCTGTCCAGGGTGGCGCAGGAGGGCACCGTCGTCGTGGTGCTCAAGGAACCACTCGGGATCTCGCTCCTCCAACCGGGGCAGGCGCGCTCTGCCCTCGAGGCGCATCCCGGGATCGGCAGATGGGTGGCGGGCGGGCACTCCCTCGGCGGCGTCGCGGCCTCCGCGTTCGCATCGGGGAACGACGCCGTCCACGGGTTGCTGCTCTGGGCGTCCTATCCGCTCGACGACCTGTCCGCCAGTGGCCTGGACGTCCTGTCCGTCAGTGGTTCGCAGGACCGCCTGACCACCCCGGCCGATGTCGGCGCCTCGAGGAATTCGCTGCCCGCCGGCGCCCGCTTCACCGAGATCAGCGGGGCCGTGCATGCCTTCTTCGGCGATTACGGGGACCAGCCGGGCGACGGCGTGGCCAGGACGGACCGGCGCGATGCACAGGACGGGATCGTCGAGGCGACGAACGAGTTCCTCGCCCACTAGCCGACCGGTCGCCGCCGCGACGGACTCACGCGCGTCGCACCGATGCATCCTCAAGATCTGCTCAAGAGCCCCGCACTACCCATGGAACGCCGGCGGGGATATGGTATGAGTAATTTCCCATTCGGAAAGAATGCGCCTATAGTTTCGGGCAGGGCCTAGCAGCGGGCCATCGAACCACCATCGTGGAGCTGACCATGGAAACATCCTCTTTCGCCGATTACCGTACTCAGGCCGCACCCCTTGCCGAGCCGGAGCAGTCGGTATGGGGTGCGGCTCCCCGCATCTCGCCTGCACCCCTTCCGCGCACCGAGGACGCCGAATTCCCCGAGGATCTGACGGTCGTCTCCACGCGCCAGTTGCGGGTGCTGTGCAACCAGACCTACCGCCTGCTCGACCGCGACTTCCCGCCGATGGAGGCGGTACACCGCTACGAGCTGCTGGTCGAGGAGATTGAGCGGCGCGAGGTGCAGGCCGAGGCCCGCACCGTGCCGGTGAGGACCCGCAGCGGTTTCCGCGACAACTCCCTCTTCGCGCGCTTCGAGCTCTTCAGTGACGGCACCATGGTGGGCCACGTGAAGTACGAGATGAAGGGTCCGCACGCGGTCCTGATCCAGGCCGTCGTCGACCCCCGCTTCGACGCCGTCGACGTGGAGCCGGCCCTCATCCGTCAGGTGCTCCTCAACGCCCACCGGCGTCGTATCGCGGTGGTCCCCTACTGCCCGCGGGTGCGTGAGTTCCTCACCGAGTTCCCCCAGTACCGCGCTCTCCTACCGGTCGACCAGCGCAAACGGCTCGAAGCGACACTGCGCGCGGCGGGCGACGACTGACAGCACCGGCGGGACGGGAAGGGACTGCACACCCGATGAGGTGGTGCAGGGACGGCCCGAGCAGTGCGCTCCGCCGTGGGTCCTGCCCTGCCGGGCGGTGCAGCGACCCCGATCCTCCTGGCCCGGCCGGTCAGACGCGGACGAGCATCTTGCCCGTGTTGGCGCCGTCCATCATGTCCAGGAAGGCGCCGACGGCGTTCCCGATCCCGTCCACGACGGTTTCGTCGAACACCACGCTGCCGTCCGCGAGCCATCCGGTCATCTTCCCGGCGAACTCCGCCTGGAGGTCCTGGTGCTGCCCCACGATGAAGCCCTCCAGCTTCAGCGAGTTCTTGACCAGATTGGCCATGTTGTCCGGCCCCGGCGTGCGTTCGGTGTTGTTGTACTGGGAGATCGCGCCGCACAGTGCGGCCCGGCCCCCGCGCTTGAGGCGGTCCAGGGCTGCCTCCAGATGGTCCCCGCCCACGTTGTCGAAGTAGACGTCGATACCCTCGGGTGTGAGGTCCCGCAACTGCCTCCGCACGGGGGCGTCCTTGTAGTTGAAGGCGTCGTCGTACCCGTACTTCTCCTTCAGGAGGGCCACCTTCGCGGCGGAGCCCGCCGAGCCGATGACGCGCGAGGCGCCGAGCTTGCGGGCCACCTGCCCGGCGATGGAGCCGACGGCGCCGGCGGCTCCTGAGATGAAGACGGCGTCGCCCTCCCTGAGGCCGGCAACCCGCTTCAGGCCCGCATAGGCGGTGAGTCCGGTCATGCCGGCAGCACCGAGGAACACGGACAGGGGCAGCTCCGACTGCGGAAGGGGGGAGAAGTGGGCGGCAGGGCCCTGGGCGAGATCACGCCAGCCGTAGCTGGAGAGGACCGCGCTGCCGACGGGCAGGGCGTCGGACGCCGACTCCACGACCCTGCCCACCGCGCCGCCCGTCATGGTCTCGTCCAGGCCGAAGGGCGGGATGTAGGACTTCGATTCGCTCATGCGGCCGCGCATGTACGGGTCCACGGACACGAACTCGTTGCGGACGAGCACCTCGTCCGGGCCGAGGGCGGGTAGCTCGATCTGCACCGTGGCGAAGTCCTCCGGCGTCGGGGCGCCGACGGGGCGGGAGGTGAGCTGGATCTGGGTACTGACGGTCATGACTGCTCCTCGGATCGAATGGCTTCCTGCAGGCGGAAACCGGGTATCCGGAGGAATTATTCCGCTTATTCGCTTCCCCGGCCACCAGGTTACCGGCGGGTAGCATTCGATCATGCACCTGATCCTCCGCACGATCCTGCAGCTGTTCACCTCCGGCAGGCGCTCGGCGCTCAGTATCTGGGGTGCCGGCAGCGTGACCCTGCGTGTACTCCTCACGGACATCGACATCGCGATGCACATGAACAACGGCATGTACTTCTCCGTGTTCGATCTCGGACGCTTCGACCTCATGGTGCGCAGCGGCGTCTGGCGGCAGATGCGCGCCCGAGGGTGGAGCCCGGTCGCGGCGGGGGAGACCATCAGCTTCCGCAAGTCGCTGCGACTCGGCCAGCGGTACTCGATCGAGACCCGGATCATCGGTCTCGACGAGCGCGCCATCTACTTCGAGCAGCGCGCCGTGGCCGGCGGCGAGATCTATGCCCGGGCCGTGATCGCCACGCGGCTCGTCTCGCGCACCGGTCCCGTCAGCAACGAGGAGATCGTCGCGGCCTTCGGTGCGCCGCCCGCGGATCTGGTCCTGCCCGAGTGGATCCATGAATGGCGCCTCAACAACACCCTGCCCAGTACGCGCAGGCCGGCGCCGCACGCCTGGTGAGTGTGCACGGTCTTCTCGCCTTCGGTCACGCGAGGGCGAAGGGGAATGCACGATCAACCTCGTGCTCCTTCGGACTCCGGCGCCTCCCTGCCTGAGGCGGTCTGCCGTCGGCACCCGACGCTGGACCGAAAATGTCCGTCGACGATCGGTCCTTGTCCCACCCCAGTTCGTCAACTAATGTTGACGCATGGAGGTGGAGCGCATGAAGACACTCGTCGGCTCGATGGATGGGAAGGGCCCTGCGGAGTCCCTGCAGGCGATCGCGGAACTGCACAGGGTGGTGGGGCGGGCGGAGGCCGGTCTCGTCCGGAGCGCGCGTCAGGCCGGACTGTCGTGGGAAGCGATCGCCCAATGCCTGGGAGTGAGCAAGCAGGCGGTGCACCGCAAGTACGGCAAGCGGTAGACGCGCCGGGACGGGCAGGACGAAGGGGGGCGGCTACCGCCGCCCCCCTTCGTCCTGCCCACTGCTGACTTCGCCGTACCCGACGGCCCGGACGTGGCTCAGGAGGAAACGGGTGCCTTGCCGGATCCGCGGACGAGGCGCTGCACCCCGTACAGGACGAACCCCAGTGCCAGGAGGATGCCCGCGCGCAGCCAGATCTCGGCCGACTGCTGCGTCAGGAGCAGGATGCAGGAGGCGATCGCGAGGTACGGGAACACCGCCGGGATGCGGAAGTGCCGGTGGTCCACCTCGTCCTTCCGCAGCACGAGGACGGCGATGTTGGTGCTGAGGAACACGAACAGCAGCAGCAGCACCACGGTCTGCGACAGGGACTCGAGGCCGCCGGTGAGCGTCAGCGCCATGGCCACCAGGGTGGTCACGACGATCGCGACCCACGGGGTGCGGCGCTTGGGGAGCACGCGGTCGAAGATCGACGGGAACAGTCCCTGCTCAGCCATGCCGTAGGTCAGGCGGCTGGACATGATCATGGTCAGCAGGGCGCCGTTGGCGACGGCCACGAGGGCCACCAGGCTGAAGAGCCAGTTCGGGATGCCTGCGCCGGTGGCTGCGACCACGTCGAGCAGGGGCGAGGTGGAGCCGGCGAGCAGATCGGGAGCCAGGGCGGCCGAGGAGGCGAGTCCGATCAGCAGGTACACGACACCGGCTGTCAGCAGGGCACCGAACAGGGCCCGGGGGTAGACGCGGCTGATGTCGCGGACCTCCTCGGCGACGTTCGCCGACACCTCGAACCCCACGAACGAGTAGTAGGCGATCAGGGACGCAGCCAGCACGGCCGAGGCCGCACTCACGCCGGGAGGGAACTCGGTGACGCGCGAGATGTCGCCGTTGCCACCCGCCACGAAGATGCCGACGACCACGATCACCAGGACGAGGCCCGATACCTCGATCACGGTCATGACCATGTTGCTGCGCACCGATTCCTTGATGCCGCGCATGTTGAGCAGGGCCAGCAGGACGAGGAACACGAGGGCGGCGGGCACGGCCGGTACGTCGATGAAGGTGGTGAGGTACCCACCGGCGAAGGCCTGTGCGAGGCCGGCGGCGCTCGTCACGCCGGCCGCGAGCATGCAGAAGCCGACGAGGAACGAGATGAACGGTTTCTTGAAGGCGCGTTCGGCGAAGACGGCGGCCCCACCCGCCTTCGGGTACTTCGTGACGAGTTCGGCGTAGGACCCGGCGGTCAGCAGGGCCAGGGCGAGGGCCACCATGAGGGGTACCCAGATAGCGCCTCCCACCTTCCCGGAGATGACGCCGACGAGGGCGTACACGCCGGCCCCGAGGACGTCCCCGAGGATGAAGAGGTACAGCAGCGGACCCGAGATGCCGCGCTTCAATCGGGTGTCGGGAACCTGCTCAGTGATGGCCATAGGGGTCAGTGTAGGTGAGAGTACTAAGCCGGCTGGCTAGATCCTCCCCGCCCATACCACTCGTCGCACGAGGAGCACCACCGGTCGCGGGTTGTTCCCGTTCCACGTGACGCACAGCATAATTGCCCTCAACAACAAGGGCCGGTGAGCGGCCGCCATGCCGATCGAAAGGCTCTCGATGAGCTGGCTTGACCGCGAGCACAGCATTGCGCCACCGGGGTTCAACCGCTGGCTGATCCCCCCGGCCGCACTGGCCGTGCACCTCTGTATCGGGCAGGCGTACGCCACGAGCGTCTACAAGACCGCCCTGACGGCGCACTTCGACGCGACCCTCACGCAGATCGGCATCATCTTCTCGATCGCGATCGTGATGCTCGGCCTGTCCGCTGCCGTCCTCGGAACCTGGGTGGACCGCAACGGTCCCCGCAAGGCCATGGCGACGTCGGCCGTGTTCTGGACCTCCGGATTCCTGGTGGGAGCGCTCGGCATCTTCACCGACCAGCTCTGGCTCCTCTACCTGGGCTATGGGGTCATCGGCGGGATCGGCCTGGGCATCGGCTACATCTCCCCGGTGTCCACGCTCATCAAATGGTTCCCCGACCGACCCGGCCTCGCCACCGGCATGGCGATCATGGGCTTCGGCGGCGGCGCCCTCATCGCGAGCCCGCTCTCCACGCAGCTGCTGCGCACGTACGACCCGAACTCCGGGGCGGAGGGCTGGGTGGCCAGTGGCGACGCCGTCGGGAAGCTGTTCCTGACCCTCGCCGTCGTCTATCTCGTGTACATGCTGTTCGGCGCGTTCACCATCAAGGTCCCCGCCGACGGCTGGAAGCCCGACGGTTTCGACCCCTCCCAGCTGAAATCCAAGCCGCTCGTCACCACGGACAACGTCTCGGCCGCGAACGCCATCAAGACCCGCCAGTTCTGGCTCGTCTGGATCGTGCTGTTCTGCAATGTGACGGCCGGGATCGGCATCCTCGAGCAGGCCGCCCCGATGATCCAGGACTTCTTCCGCGGCGCGGACGGCACGACGGCGGTCTCCGTCGCCGTCGCCGGAGGGTTCGTGGGCCTGCTCTCGATCGGCAACATGGGCGGACGCTTCGTGTGGTCGACGACGTCGGACATCATCGGTCGCAAGCGGATCTACATGGTCTACCTCGGGGTGGGAGCGGCCCTCTACTCCGTGCTCGCCCTGGCCGGCTCCTCGACCACGTTGCTGTTCGTGGTCCTGGCCTTCGTGATCATCTCCTTCTACGGCGGTGGTTTCGCGACCGTTCCGGCCTACCTGCGGGACCTCTTCGGTACCTACCAGGTCGGCGCGATCCACGGCCGGCTGCTCACCGCGTGGTCGGCGGCCGGCATCGCCGGGCCGCTGATCGTCAATGCGTTCCTCGACTCGCAGGGCACGCCCGGCGAGCTGACCGCGGGTGCCTACCAGCCCGCGCTGCTCACCATGGTGGGCCTGCTGATCATAGGTTTCATCGCGAACCTGCTCATCAAGCCCGTCGATCCCCGCTTCCACGAGCCCGTCGGGGACGCACCCCGAGCATTCGCGAAGGAGGCCTGACATGGCCGGAGCACGTATCGCCGTCGTCTGGGCCCTCGTGGGAGTGCCCCTCGCCTATGGCGTCTTCCAGACCCTCACCCGCGTCGCGGCCCTGTTCGGGGGCTGACCCCGCACTCTGCCCAGCACGTAGGACCGGCACGCAGGACCCTCCGACGGGTCTTCGTGACCGACCTCGTGTGAAGCACCGCAAGGAGGGGGGATGCGGCGAGCCGGTGGCTTCCGGGATCGGTTCGTGGACCCGCTGTTGACGGCATGCCGACCCGCACCACTGCCGCCCGGTCGGATCAGCCGGCGAAGACTCCTGGAGTGGTTCCCAGAACACGCTTGAAGTGCCTCGTGAGATGCGCCTGGTCGTGGAAACCTGCCTCTACTGCAGCCTCGGACGCCGAGCGTTCGTCGAGCAGGAGACGCCGGCCCGGTCCACGCGCCGTCCTGTGACGTAGGCGTACGGGGCGATCCCGTACGCCGCATTCGGCTGCCAGTGCATCACCCGGTGAGGACAGCGCGGCATGGATGCCGGTCACCGCCGTGACGATCCAGGGGCCCGTCACCGTCTGTTGTGCCACGGCGGCCGGGGCGGACCTGCTGGCGGCAGCCCGGGAGCGGGCACTGGGCCGTGGTGTCCCCATCGCCCTGTACACGCGGGAGCTGTTCTCCACCGGTCATGACGAGGCCAACAGGGCTGCGGTGGCAGGGGTACCTGCCCACAGGCTGGACCTTGTCGGGATCGGCCTTCGCGGTCCCCGCGACGTCGTCGACCGCATCGTCAAGGGTGCACGCATGCACGAGCGAGTGTCCCTCGCGGCAGTCGCAGGGTCAGGTCTTCCGTCGGCGCGTCGCCGAGCGCGGTGGGGCCGCTCGGAGGTGTGCACTGACGCGACCGAGGATACGAGCGAGATCACCGGCGTCATCATCGCTGAGAGGTGCGAACAGTAGGTCGTGGACGGCCTCGATATGGCCGGGAAACACCGCCGTGAGGACGTCACGGCCCGCGGCCGTGATGGCGACCACGGTGCTGCGCTCGTCGTCGGGCGAGGGGGAGCGGGTGACCAGACCGCGCTGGTCGAGCAGTTGCGCCTGATAGGTCAGGCCGCTGCGGCTGTACACCACGCCATCGGCGAGGTCGGTCATGCGCATATGGCCGTCGGTGGCGTCACCCAGGCGTGCCAGGAGCTGGAACTGGACGTAGCTCAGGGCGCCGGCGTCGCGGAGCTGCTTCTCGACCGCGGGGCGCAGCAGACTGCTCACCTCCGTGAAGGCGAAGTACGCGCCGAGCTGGGTCGGCGTCAGTGAGGCAGGTGGTTGGCTCATCGTCTAATCATAGGGGTTGCTTCAAATTCGAAGTGGTGTACTGTTCTCGTATCTGCTTCGAACTCGAAGCAATTAACGAGAGGGTCGGATCATGAAGGCGATACAGTTCCAGGAAGTCGGCGGTCCCGAGGTCCTTCGATACCGCGAGATCGTGCAGCCGGTTCCGGCTGCCGGGCAGGTACGGCTGCATGTCGCGGCCTCGGCATTCAATGCGGCCGACAACGGTATGCGAGCCGGGTTCCTCCCGATCCCGATCGAGCTGCCGCACGTGCCGGGCTACGACGTCTCGGGCACCATCGACGCGGTGGGCGAGGGCGTCGACGGGCTCACCGTCGGCGACCCGGTGATCGCCTTCCTGCCCATGGAGCGCGACGGCGGTGCGGCCGAGTACGTGGTCGCTCCTGCGGATGCTGTCGTCGCAGCTCCGACGAGTATTCCGCTGGCGGATGCCGCGGCCCTTCCCTCGGTCGCGTTGACCGCGTGGCAGGCGCTCTTCGACGAGGGTGGGCTCGCGGCGGGCCAGCGTGTGCTGATCATCGGCGCAGGCGGCGTCGTGGGCAAGTACGCCGTCCAGCTCGCCAGGCGGGCCGGTGTGCATGTCATCGCCACGGCCGGTCCGCGCAGCATCGAGGCCGTCCGGGCAGCCGGCGCGGACCAGATCATCGACCACACCGACACGGACCTGCTCGACGCCCTCGACGGGCAGGTCGACGTGCTGCTGAACCTCGCCCCGATCGATCCGGAGCAGTTCACCGCGTACGTCACCGCCGTGCGTGACGGCGGTGTGGTCGTCAGCACCACGGCATTCATGCCCACCCCTGGCGACGACACCCGAGGCGTGCAGGCGAGGACGGTGTTCGTCCTCCGCAATCGTGACCGGCTCGCGCAACTGGTGTCCCTGGTCGACGACGGCGCACTCACCGTGGAGGTGACACGCCGGATCCCGCTCAGGGAACTGCCCACCCTTCACGCCGAAGCAACGGCCGGCCGCCTCTCAGGAAAGGTCGTCGTTATTCCTGCCTGAGCCGGGCAGGGATCGTGAGGGGACCGAGCCGCAGAAGAACAGGGATGCCGCAATCGTTTCCTCCAGAATTCGTCACGTTCGGTCATTGATCCGTCTGGGCCAGACTGGGGAGGTAGATCTCAGGGTTTTCCATTCTCGAGAGCGGTGGGTGTCATGGATTCGGCGTTGTCTGCTGTGCGCGATCAGGTGTTCCGGCGTAACCCTGGCGAGACGGAGTTCCATCAGGCTGTGGTCGAGGTGTTCGACTCCCTGGGGCCGGTGTTGAGGAAACACCCCGAGTTCGTCGACGCGGCGGTATTGGAGCGGTTGTGCGAACCCGAGCGGCAGATCATCTTCAGGGTCCCCTGGGTCGATGATGCCGGGACCGTACAGATCAACCGGGGGTTCCGGGTGGAGTTCAACTCCGCGTTGGGGCCCTTCAAGGGCGGCCTGCGCTTCCACCCGTCCGTGTACCTGGGGATCGTGAAGTTCCTCGGTTTCGAGCAGGTCTTCAAGAACGCGCTCACCGGCATGCCGATCGGCGGTGGGAAGGGTGGCTCGGATTTCGACCCCAAGGGCAAGTCCGACGCGGAGGTCATGCGGTTCTGTCAGTCCTTCATGACGGAGTTGTACCGGCACATCGGTGAGTACACGGATGTGCCGGCGGGCGACATCGGAGTCGGCGGACGGGAGATCGGGTACCTGTTCGGGCAGTACAAGAGGATCACGAACCGGTATGAATCAGGGGTACTGACCGGCAAGGGGATCAGCTGGGGCGGGTCGTTGGTTCGTCCGGAAGCGACAGGTTACGGAGCGGTCCTGTTCGCCCGGGAGATGCTTCGGGCACGGGGGCTCGACTTCGAGGGACAGCGGGTCATCGTGTCGGGGTCGGGCAATGTCGCGGTTCACGCCATCGCGAAGGCAGAGCACTTCGGTGCGACCGTCGTCGCGTGTTCGGATTCCTCCGGCTACGTCGTGGACGAAGCAGGCATCGACGTCGACCTGCTGCGCGACGTGAAGGAGAATGAGCGCGGACGGATCTCCGACTACGCGCAGCGTCGAGGCTCCGGTGCCCATTTCGTGGCGGGAGGGTCGATCTGGGACGTAGGCGCGACCGTCGCCCTGCCCTGTGCCACCCAGAACGAACTCGATGAGGCAGCGGCCGGATCACTCATTCGTTCCGAGGTGCTGGCAGTTGCAGAAGGGGCGAACATGCCATGTACCCCTCAAGCAGTGGAAGCCTTCCAGCAGGCCGGTGTCCTGTTCGGTCCCGGAAAGGCGGCCAACGCCGGTGGTGTTGCAACCTCTGCACTGGAGATGCAGCAGAACGCCAGCCGCGATTCCTGGACCTTCGAGCATACCGAGCAGCGCCTCACCGAGATCATGGTGGGTATCCATGACAGGTGCGCGGCGACCGCGGAGGAGTATGGCCTGCCGGGAGACTACGTCGCGGGCGCCAACATCAGCGGCTTCGTGAAGGTCGCGGACGCCATGCTTGCACTCGGAGTCGTCTGATCATCGGCGGGCGCTCGCGTCCCGGACGTCGCGGCGAGGGTGTCGGGCGGACCGGACGCAGTCGGACGTCGGTAGAATCGGGGATTGGTCCTTCCCAGCTGGTCTCACAGCGCTGATGCGCTGAGTTGGTGTACCGACGCTGCCCCGGCAGTGCTGCGCCCATCCGACCGAGGAAGCCCCGTGATCAAGACCTACACTTTCGACGACCGCTTCGATGTCGTCCGCTTCGCGCGCTGCGCCGTCTCCGTCCGTGCCAGGAAGAACGTCTCCATCTCGAAGATGGATGCGCTCATGATCCTCCGGCGCAGCTTCGAACTGACGGACAACCGGCAGTACGTCGTCCTGCTCGTGGTCGACAACATCATGGACATCACCGCTGACGCCCGCTACGTGTTGTCCTCGTCACGGAACATTCTTGCCGCGGCGATGCTGGGTCAGGGAGCGATGGACGAGGTTCTCGCGGCACCTTACCTGCGTGCCGTGTACCCGGGCGAGTACTTCACGGACGAAGTCATGGCTCTGCGGTGGCTCGCCGTGATGCACGACCTCGTATGCGCGGATCCTGTTCCACACACCCAGAGTCTCACCGTCGACCTCGACCCGTTCCGCCCGAGGAGATCACGAGTGGGCTGAACCGAGGACATAGCGGGCGTGGTTCAGGGCGTTACGCGACGATGCGGTGTGGCGTGGACCCGGCCGGAACCGAGGTGTACTCCCCAACCTCTGCAGCGGGTCATGTGCATTCATCGATACTCCTCGGACACCTGCAGTCTGCACCCGGATGACCGGAACGCCGTGCTGATGGCGTCGTGGTGGTACCAGCTCCCCGAGGGGAACCAGTACCACCACAGCAGGCGGGGGTCTCATGTCCGCTGCCACCTCCTCGATGGGGGGCTCGAGGAGCGTCCCAAGTCTAACCGTACAGACCGGTCTGTCTGCCGCGGGTATGATGGCGGTCGATCCTGATTCCGGCAGAAGAGGGCGAATGTCTCCTGTAAGGGAACTTCCTACGGCGAACGCACGACAGCGGATCCTTGACGCGTCCTACGACCTGTTCGTTGAGCGAGGCGTCCGAGCAGTGGGTGTCAACGAGATCATCCGCACCGCGGGAGTCGCGAAAGCGTCGTTCTACAGCCACTTCCCCTCCAAGAACGACCTCGTCATGGCGTTCCTGAGTCGTCGGCAGGAGCTTTTCACCGTCGGTTATCTCGGCGCCGAAGCCCGGAAGCGGGGGGCTTCTCCACACGACCAGCTCCTGGCGATCTTCGACATCTTCGACGAGTGGTTCCAGGCGGAGGACTTCACCGGCTGCCCCTACATCAGGGCTCTGGTCGAGCTGGGCGCCGATGATGAAGTGGGTCGGGCCAGCGCCGGCTACCTGCGGGACATGCGCGATGAGGTCGAGAGTACTGCCGCAGCGATGGGACTTCTCGACGTGGGTGACTTCGCGGAATGCTGGATGATCCTCCTTCAAGGGTCGGTCGTCGCCGCCATGGGAACCGGCTACACCTCGGCCGCCAGGATCAGGAAACTCGGGCAACTGCTCATCGCAAGCCACACGCCTGGCAAGGCCGCCCACTGACGCACCTGTAAGACTGAACCCTTACAGGTGCCACCCTTGGCATGGGCTGCGTGGTCGGGGCCTATCCGTCGGTGGGGGAGGCGATGTCGCTGACCACCGGTTCGGGGCCCGGCCCGGCCTCGACACGCACGATGTCCCGTGAGCGACGGAGAAAACCTATGACGGTGGCTGCGACGGCTCGGGGAGCGCTGTGGTGAGCAGCGTGAGGCGCCCCGTCGATGGTGGTCGCTTCACCATGCTGGGACTGGTGGGCGAGCCGTTCGGACCAGGCGGTCCCGGCGACGAGGTCGCGTGAACCCCGGAGCACCAGGACCGGTTGGGCTGCAAGTGGTAATCGCTCCTCGAGGGGATAGCTCATGGCCAGTCTCAGTTGAGCGAGATACCAGCGTGGCCCGCACCGCAGGACGTCGAAGAACTGCACCATGCTCAGCAGCGGTTTCTCGAGGAGCGAGTTGATGCTGAGCGTCAGGGCTTGCTGACGGATGGTCCGGCGCTCGACGTCGACGGCGGCGCCGATCAGTACGAGGTGTGACACAAGATCGGGTCGCAGGAGAGCGAGTTCAGTGGCGCTCTGCACACCCATCGAATGCCCCACCACGACGCAGGTTGACGAGCCTGCTTCGTCGAGAAGTTTCCCGATCAGCTCGGCCGTCGCCGTCGTACTGGAGGCGTGTGCCGGTCGTCGCGTCCACCCGTACCCGGGCAGGTCGATGAGATGGACGTCGCCGTAGGCGGCCAGGAGGAAGCCGAGCCGGCGGAAGTAGCGGTGCGACATGCCGATGCCGTGGATGAGCACGAAGACCGGTGCCGGGTCCTCACCGTCCGGACCTGGGCGGCCTTCGGTGCTGCGTCCTATCAGGTAGGAGCGGCATTGCCGGTCCCCGACGGTGATGCTGCGCAGTTCGACGGCCTTCTCCGGAGAGCGCAGGCTCGGGGGATAGGACCTGACCGAGCGGTTCCTGTAGACGGGCTCGCCCCGTGAGGAATCGGGGGCGCTTGGCGCCGGTAGGGTCTGGAGCGGCGGGTGGTTGCGGACGAGATCCAGGACGGCTGTTGCGATGGTGGAAGCACCGCCCCGGTGAGCGGCGTGTGGCTCGCCCGGTATCTCGACGAGGTGACCGTGCCGGGCGTTGCAGCTGAGCTTGTCGCACCAGTCATGACCGGCGATGATGTCGCGCGTACCGCGGACGACCAGGACGGGACAGCTCACCAGCGGCAGCCTGTCGTCAAGGCGGTAGTCCAACATGGCGGGCAGTTCCTGCAGGTACCAGGGAATCCCGCACTGGGCGTAGGCGGTCGCGACCATCAGGTTGGTCACGGGCCGCTCGATCAGCGTGTCCACGGCAAGCATGAGTGTGTGCTTCACGGGCGACCGATGCTCGCTGTCGGTAACAGGGCCGATCAGCACGAGGTGGGACACGAGATCAGGACGGCTGATGGCGAGTTCGGTCGAGAACTGCGCACCCATGGAGTGACCGATCACCACGCACCCCTGTGCGCCCTCCTGATCCAGGGTGTGGGCGATGACGGCAGCATAGTCCGCGACGTCGAGCGGCCGATCGGGCGTGGTTGTTCCGCCGAACCCGGGCAGATCCAGGACGAGGGTGTCCCCGTACTCGATGAGCTTTCGCTCCAGCTTGTCCCAATAGCGGTGGGACATCCCGATACCGTGCACCATCACGAAAAGCGGCCGAACCTGATCCGGCACCGGAGTTCGCCGGGACAGGTGCACCCGAGCCGACAGCGGTTCCCGCCTGGTCGGGACGGTGCTCGTATCGGCTGTCGGTCGATCCGTCACTCCGATGACGCTGGTGGAGGCTGCGGGTGATCCGACACCGTGGTCGGGGAGACATCGTCCACGAAGTCCGCCCGGGGGCGTGGGGGCAGGTCATCGATCAGCTCGTTGAGTGCCACAGCGACCCTGTTCCGTTCGCTCTGGGGCAACAGGTACATGCCGTGCAGGTACGCGTCCAACTCGAGGGGCTCGAGGGCGCCGCCGACACTGTAGTAGTGCAGCCAGAGATCACTGGCCGTCAGGCCTGCCGCATGGGCTGCCCGCCAGGCGCTGCGCTGTTGGGTTTGCTGGGTCATGAAAATGCCTAATCGGGCGTGTGACCGGGAAGTGGAACGTGTCTGTGCTCTTCAAAACACACTGGAGAACCGGACGAGCTCCAGATAGACACCTCGTACGGTCGATTTTACCCTCTGCTTCCACGAGCAATCAGCACTGAGTAGCACTCCCGTAACCGTGCTTTTCGTGCCTTCGGTGCAGCCGGCGGCACCGGAGTGCCCTGTCGCATCGACGAAACGTCCATCCTTCTGGGCATGCTGCGTGATTCAGGACGGGCATGCGTGCACGCGGTGAGGCTCATCACGGGTCGGTGCTCGATTCTCTGACGACCCAGGACCATCAGGGGTCGCTTCAGGGATCCGTGGTGCCGCTCATGGCACGAACCGCGGGTGGCTGACAGGGCCTGCACCTCGCCGACGACGGGCAGCCCATGATCAGGCCGTTCCCCGCTGGAGCTTGAAGCGGGAAGGACTGGAGCGGGGGCAGGAGCCGGTTCCGTCCACTGAACGGCACCGGCTCCTGCCCGAGAGGCTCGAGCGCCGGCCGGCTTCATGACCGACTACTAAGCCTACTGATCAGTTGATCATGAACCAGGAGGGGGAGGTCAAGGTCTGGAGCCCAGATTTCCGGCCTCCTGAGAGGGCGCTCCACTGAAGCTTCAGGTCGTCCGTCGGGCACTGCGGTTCCGCGTGCGTCCGATGTCCGGCGTCGCACCGTTCTGTCAGTGGCAGGAGCTATGGTGGCGGGAAGGGGGTTTCCAACCGGCGGACTCGACCACTGCAGGTGTTCCTGGAAAGCGACATCATGATCAGCCCGAACGTACAACAGTGGACGGCTGTTCAATCGCTCCGGTCCGCGCGTCTCGAAGTGACGTCGGTGTGGTTCACCTATGCGAGTTTCGGGGGCCAACGCGACCTTCCAGAGGTGGTTGCCTACCTTCAAGGCGCAGAACAGCTACCCATCGTGGACCGGGATCTGGTCGCGCACGCTTTGAACGAGATGATCGACGAGTTCAGGCTTCTGGCAGAGGGCGCTCATTACAGTTCTCAGCAGATCGCAGACCGGTCACCATACCGGGACGCACTGCGTGTTCTGGTCCTCGATCCGGACGGGTACAGGTTCGACAGGCCTGCGGTGACGGCGCCCCGAGGAATCTCCTGTGACGGCCTGGACGCGGGTGACGCGGACGAGCGCGCGGCAGAAGCGGAGGACCGGCGGTGCCGTGCCCTGCATGCGACGGGCCTGCTCGACACAGGAGCCGAGGCCCGTTTCGATCGCATCACTCGGCGCACGCGTGAACATTTCGGAGTGAGCTCCGCCTCGATCGCCCTGGTTGCCGAGGACCGGCAGGTCATCAAGTCGGTCGCGGGACCCGTCGGGCAGGACCTCCCGCGCGCAAGCGCCCTGTGCGCTCGAACCATCGAAGCTCCCCGCACCCTGGTCATCATGGATGCCCGCACGGATCCCGAGTTCCGGCACCACCCGCTCGTGGTCGATGGCCCTCACATCCGCTTCTACGCCGGTCACCCGATCACGACCGCTGACGGGTGGCGGATCGGGACGCTGTGCCTCATCGACGAGCAGCCGCGCTACTTCAGTGAGGATGATGCGCGGGACCTCCGACGCATGACCCTGGATGTCCAGATCGAGATCTGGCTGCGCAGCACGCCCTGAGGGCCGGCCGATCCCACGGGGATGATCCCTACGGCCCGGGCGTCATGAAGCCGCTCAGAAGTCGAGGGTGCGGTCGAGGACCTGCGCGGCGGTGTCATGCAGGGTCTGGTTGTGGGACCGGGCGTAGTTGCGTAACCGCCGGAATGCTTCACTCATGTCGACACCAGCGGTATGGGAGATGACGCCCTTGGCCTGCTCGATGGTGATGCGTGAGTTCAGGGCGCGCTGGAGTTGGTCGTTGACGATCCGGCTTTCGCGGAGCGAGCGTTCCTGAAGCAACGCGATGGTCGCCACATCGGTGAGCGCCTGCCCGATCGCGGCGTCTTCCTGACTCAGCGCTCCGCTGGTCCCGCCGAACAGTCCCATCGCGCCGAGCGCACGGCCGTGAAGGCGCATGGGGATGGCGTGGACGGAACGGAAACCCTGATCGAGGGCAGCTCGCTGGAAGGCCGGCCACTGGCCCTTCATCGTTGTGATGTCGTCGACGGTGACCACACCGGCGGTCTTGTAGGCATCGATGCACGGTCCTTCACCGGCCTGCAGTTGCAGGACCTCCACGATCTGGCTTTCCTCGCTCGTGGAGGCCATGACCTGCAGCTCTCCATTCGGGTCCGCCAGCAGCAGCCCTGCCTGGGCAGCGCCCAGCAGGTTGACGGATTGCTCGACGAGAGTGTTGAGCAGTTCCAGGATGTCGTACGGGGCAACGAGGGTGCTGGTGAGCTTGACGAAAGCAGCGCTGATTCTCTCGGGGCGCGTAGTGGTCACCATTTCAGAAGTCTAGGTCAGGCCGTCAGGTGCCGGTGCCGGCCCACTGGGTGGTGTGAAAGTGATGTTCCTATGGATGACCGTCAGAGCCGTCCCCTGCAGGGTCTGCCGTCGGGCGAAAGCATGCAGGGCGTGACCTGGTCTTCCCTCCGGGATGATGAAGCCCTGACCCACGACCTGCGGCCTGTTGCCTCGCATCGATCACACCGGTCGGCGCGGGTGTCGGTCCCGGTGGTGACCTGTGATTTCTTGACAGCCGGCTGGAGAACCAGCGACGCTGAGCTGATTGCCCCAGACCCCGGCAAGAGCCGTAATTGCCATGCCGACCAGGGGGCCCTGTGCCGCAAGTATCCGATGATCCCACCCATGCTCCGCCGCGGCTGTTCCCCGCTGCCAACCAGAATCTGCATCTCCCACCGCTGGTAGGAGGCCTGAGCGATCGGCAAGCGGTCATAGCCGCCATGGTCGCCGGCGGACACAGCTGTCACGACATCGCCGCCGATCTGCTTCTTCCGCTACGCGCCGTTCAAGGGCACCTGTACGAAGCGATCACGACGCTCGGGCTGTCCTCGGTGGCCGAGCTCACCCCTGCTGTCCTGGCAGTGCATTCCATCACCGGTGCGCCGACTGCATCGGTAGGGACCGATCCGGCACCAGCAGGTTCAGCCCATCGACCCGCACCGGATCCGGGAGACGGCCCCGGACCAACGGGACCGTCAGCCGAACCTCTGCTCGGCTCACTACCCGAGCCTTCCCTCTCCGGTTCCCCGGTGAGTTCGGTGGCGGTCCTCATCGCAGAAGAAGCAGCACAGGTCGTCCAGGAACCAGAGCTGGATGCCACGCTCAGTCGCGAACTAGCTGCTACCAGGATGCTGCTGCAACAGAAAGTGGACAAACTGCAGGAGCTCCAGACGGCCCTGAGGAGTCGGGACACCATCGGGCAGGCAAAAGGCATCCTGATGGAACGACACAGGATCAGTGCGCATCGCGCGTTCACGATCTTGCAGGAGGAGAGCTCCCGCAGCAGCACGAAGCTGGTGAACATCGCCGAGGACCTCATCCACGCAGGGGGTGAAGGGGTCGGCGGCTAGTCGGGCCCTGCGGGTCCGGACCTGGCGCAACCGTTCACAGGAGAGACAGGACGAAGGACAGGACGAAGCCTGCGGCGGTGCTCATGGCAACCGCGGGGCCGCCGTGTTCGTAGGCTTCGGGCATGAGGGTGTCGGCCAGGGACGCGATCACAGCGCCGGCAGCGAAGGCCAGGGGCAACGAGATGGCTTCCGGGTCCGCACCGGACAGCGGGCCGGCGCCGATCACGACGGCCAGGACCAGCAGTACCGCGCAAGCGCCCCAGAGACCGAGAATGCGCCCCATCGACCGGCCCTGGGCGCGCATGGACGACGCCCCGACGAGGGCTTCGGGGAGGTTCGACACGAAGATCGCGGCCAGCAGGGCCAGGCCGCCGGTCCCCCCTCCGAGCGCCACGCCCAGCGCCACATTCTCGGGTACACCATCCAGGGTGACAGCGGCCAGGAGGGCGAGACCCGCCGCGCCGCGCGTCGATGCTTTGGAGGATGTCTCCTCGGTCGCCGCGGCATCGGTGTCCAGTTTGGCACTGCCCTGATAGTCGTCCGCCGCTTCCGTGTCGGAACCGGCCTGGGCCCACCGGTCGAGCAGTGCGCTCAGGACCGTGAAGACGAGGGCGCCCGCGAGTAGGCCGAGAGCAGCCCGCCAGATCCCGCCCTGTTCGAAGGCATCCTCGAACAGCTCGAACGCCAGCGCGGTGATGAGTGATCCCGCAGCGAAGGACAGGAGGATCGCCAGCACCCGCTTGGGCAGATTGAACCGGGCCCCGACCACCGCGCCGATGATCAGCGCACTGGAAGCCACCACACCGAACAGCAGCGACATCATCATGGGCTCAGTATAGGAATCAGGACCACGACGTAAAGGAGTCCGTCGACGAGTTCATCAGATGCTCAGCCAGGTCCTCGCGGGACATCCTCGGGGGCTCTACCGGCCGAACCCTTCGGAACCCGATGTACATCGCGTGGCGGAATGACTTTTTCGTGGGTCCGAGTCGGCTTTCGTGAGGTACTTGAATGTACTGCGGTCGCTGTCGGGCAGCGGTGCGAGCGGGCGGGACGCCCGTCGTGGATCAGGAGAAGGACGGGTTGATGATGAATGCGCTCGGCGTGGTTGTGACCGGCATGGGAGCGATGACTCCCCTCGGGGGGACAGTTGCGCGGACCTGGGAGGGTCTTCTCGACGGGCAGTCCGGAATCGAGGTCCTGCACGAGCCGTGGGCGCAGGAGCTGCCGGTTCGGGTCGCCGGGCTCGTCACGGCCGACCCCGCAGCGTCGCTGTCCACCAGGGAGTACCGGAGGATGGATCGCTGCGGGCACCTGTCACTGGTCGCATCGCGCGAGGCATGGGACCAAGCCGGCAGGCCCGCCGTCGAACCTGACAGGCTCGCCGTGGTGATCGGTTCCGGATACGGAGGTCTGGGTACGGTGCTGTCCCAGATCCGGGCCCTGGATGCCGGTGGTTCGCGCCGTGTATCCCCCCACACGCTGACCCAGATGATGGTCAACGGTCCTTCAGCCTGGGTATCGATCGACATCGGCGCGCAGGGAGGTGCGCGGACGCCGGTGAGTGCCTGCGCCTCCGGAGCAGAAGCGATCGCCCAGGGTGTCGAGATGATTCTGTCGGGGGTGGTCGACGTCGTCGTCGCCGGGGGAGTCGACGCCTGCGTCAACGAGCTGGCGATCAGCGGGTTCGCCCAGCTTCGGGCCCTGTCGACGAGCCAGGGGGATCCGGCGGGTGCGTCGCGGCCTTTCGACCGCGACCGGAACGGGTTCGTGATGGCCGAAGGTGCCGGCATCATCGTCCTCGAGCGGGAGGATTTCGCCCGGGCGCGAGGAGCGGGGATCCTCGGTCGGATTGCCGGGGCCGCCGTCACCTCCGACGCCGGGGACATCGTGGCCGCGGACCAGGCCATCCAGCACCGGGTGATGCAGAAGGCCCTCACGGCGGCCGGGCTTGCTGGGTCGGACATCGACTTCGTCCACGCTCACGCCACGTCCACCCCCGTCGGTGACCTTCTCGAGGCCGGCGCGATCACCGAGGTCGTCGGCAACGACGTGCCTGTCACCTCCACCAAGTCCATGACCGGGCACCTGCTGGGAGGAGCCGGAACGCTCGGTGCCATCGCGACCATCGAGGCCCTCCGGACGGGACAACTTCCGGGCACCCTCAACTTCGAGAATCCGGACCCGGACATCCACCTCAATGTCATCAGCACCACGACCGGGTGTGCCGGCTCGAAGGCTGCCATCACCAATGCCTTCGGATTCGGCGGCCACAGCACCGCGCTCGTCGTCACCGCTGCCTGACGGGTCCCTACCGCACTCGTCGTTCTCCCGAGTTCTTCCAGTAGAGTGGATGGCATTATGGACGACCCCCCATCACATAGACCCGTGCCCCTCACCTGCCTGACCGCCGTTCTGTCGGCCGATCGAGGATGGGGGGCGCACCATGTATGAGTTGGTCATGATCGGCGTCGGCCTGATCCTCACCATCGGAACCGGCATGTTCGTGGCCTCCGAGTTCGCGCTCGTGAACCTCGACCGGGGTGACCTCGAAGCCCGCGACGCGCGCGGCGAGAAGGGCCTGAAGCCGACCATCAAGGCCCTGAAGATCACATCGACGCATCTGTCGAGTGCTCAGCTCGGGATCACGCTGACGACCCTGCTCACGGGCTATACCTTCGAGCCGGCCATCAGTTCCCTGCTGCGCGAACCCCTGCTCGGTGCCGGTGTCCCGGAGGGACTCGTGCCCGGGATCGGCGCCGTCGTGGGAATCTTCCTCGCCACCGTGTTCTCCATGGTGATCGGCGAGCTGGTCCCCAAGAACTTCGCGCTGGCCCTGCCGCGGCAGACCGCGAAGTTCGTCGTACCGTTCCAGTCCCTGTTCACCACCGTCCTCAAACCCGTCATCCTGCTGTTCAACAACACCGCGAACAGGATCATCCGCTCCTTCGGCATCGAACCGAAGGAAGAGCTCTCCGGCGCCCGCAGTGCCGAGGAACTGAGCTCCCTGGTCCGTCGCTCCGCGCTCGAGGGTTCCCTGGATCAGGACCACGCGGAGCTGCTGCACCGCACCCTGCTGTTCTCGGACCACACCGCCGACGACGTCATGACGCCCCGCGTGCGCATGGCTTCGATCAGGACCACCGACACCGCCTCGGACATCATCGGGACTGCCCTTGCCACCGGGTATTCCCGTTTCCCGGTGATCGGTCAGGACAACGACGACATCCGCGGTGTCATCCACCTCAAGCAGGCCTTCGCCGTCCCCCTGGACGCGCGGACCATCACGACGGCCGAGACGCTGATGATCGAACCTCTCCGGGTGCCCGAATCCATGAGCGTCGACACCCTTCTCGGGTTGTTGCGAGGTCAGGGACTGCAGATCGCCATCGTCACCGACGAGCACGGCGGCACCGCGGGTATCGTCACCCTGGAGGACCTGATCGAGGAGATCGTCGGTGAACTCGAGGACGAGCACGACCGCACCCGTGTCGGCGTCGTCCGCACCGGTAGATCCATCACCTTCGACGCGTCGCTCCGTCCGGACGAGTTGAAGGAACGCACCGGGATCGACGTGCCCGAGGGCGAGGACTACGACACCATCGCCGGCTACATGACCGACGAACTGGACCGCATCCCGGAGCTCGGCGACGAAGTGGACCTGGGAACCGGTGTGCTCCGCGTCGAGCGGGTCGTCGGCTCCCACGTGGAGCGCATCCGCTTCACGCCCATCGATCAGCCATACGCCGGCGGTGACCCGACCAGCAGCCATGACCGCCTGATCGACACCCTGACGAAGGACGCGACCCCATGAGCGAGTACCTGCCCGGCATCATCTGGCTGTTCGTCCTCCTGGCCGCCAACGCATTCTTCGTCGGGGCGGAGTTCGCCGTCATCTCCGCCCGGCGATCCCAGATCGAGCCGAAGGCCGACGCGGGGAGCAAGGCCGCGAAGACCACCCTGTGGGCGATGGAGCATGCCACGCTCATGCTGGCGACCAGTCAGCTCGGCATCACCGTGTGCTCCCTGGTCATCCTGAATGTGTCCGAACCCGCGATCCACCACCTGCTCGAATACCCGCTGGCCCTGACACCTGTTCCACCCGAAGCCATCGGGGTGATCGCGTTCATCGTGGCCCTGCTGCTGGTCACCTTCCTGCACGTGGTGCTCGGCGAGATGGTCCCGAAGAACATCTCGTTCTCCGTGCCCACCCGGGCGGCTCTGCTGTTGGCCCCACCGCTGGTGTTCGTGTCCAAGGTCTTCAAACCCGTCATCTGGACCCTCAACGGTATCGCCAACGGCATCCTGCGCCTGTTCAAGGTCGAGCCGAAGGACGAAGCGACCAGCGCGTTCACGCTCGACGAGGTCGCGACCATCGTGGAACAGTCCACGAAGGAGGGAATGCTGGCCGACGGCAGCGGTACCCTGACCAACGCTTTCGAGTTCACCTCGAAGACAGTGGTCGACGTCGAGGTGCCCATCGCCGACATCGTCCATCTGCCTGCGACGGCCAGTCCCGCGGACATCCAACGGACCGTCGATGCGCACGGCTACTCCCGCTACATCCTCACCGCCGGCGACGAGCCCGTGGGATATGTGCACCTGAAGGACGTCATGGACCTCACGACACCCGAGTCCTTCGTGCAGCCGGTACCGGCCAAGCGGATCCGCCGGCTCGCCTCCGCCTACACGGGAAGCGATCTCGAGGACGCCCTGGCGACCATGCGTCGCACCGGCGCCCACATCGCACGCGTCCTCGATGCCAAGGGCAACACCACCGGCATGCTCTTCCTCGAGGACATCCTCGAAGAACTCGTCGGCGAGGTCCAGGACGCCACCAGCACCTGAGCAGGGTGACGACCGCTGAAAGCGGCGCGGTGGAACCCAGGGTTCCGCCGCGCCGCTTGTGCTTTCAGCCGCCTTCCATGGCGCTGAGAGCGCGGCCAGTTGTTCTGGTGCTATTTGTCGGGGGACCCGGCCCATATTTCGATCTGTACCCGGGCGGCGCGGAGCCTGAGGTCCCGTTCGTCGGTCGCGGTGAAGGTTCGTGGGTGGTCGTCGATCAGGCACAGCGTGCCGATGCGCCACCCGTCGCTGCTGCAGATCGGGTGACCGGCGTAGAAACGCAGATGCGGGGCGCCGGTGACCAGCGGGTGATCGTGGAAGTCCGGGGACGCGGCAGCATCCGGGATGACGAGGGTCCGATCGGCTTCGATGGTTCGGGCGCAGAGCGCGGTCTCCCGGGGGAGGTCCTGCCCGATGGGTCCGGTGACGGACTTGATGATCTGCCGGTCATCGGTGATGAGCGCGATCGATGCCGAGCTCACGGCGAAATGATCGCGTGCTTCGGCGGTGAGGCGGTCGAAGCGTGCTTCGGCGCCGGTGTCCAGCAGCCCGGTTTCGAGCAGGGCGTTGCACCGGCGGGATTCGGTGTCGTCCGCGCGGTCCTGAGCCGTAGCGGCTGTGCTGCCGTCGTCGCCGATTCCGTGGGGTTCGGTGCGGGCGGGGCGGTCGAACCGGTACCCGTCGGGGGAGAGGGTGAGCCTGCGCAGGGTGTCGGCGTATCCCGACGCCCCTGCGACGCGGTCGGTGCTGTAGTGGGCGCCGTCGACGGGCAGATCACGGGCGGTGATCAGTTCGTTGATGGCGTGTGCGATCAGGTCCCGGTCGAGGACGGGCAGGACGGTGATGCCGGTGAGGTACCCGGTCACATCCATCTCGTCCCGGTTCCCGCCGCTGCCCAGGTAGGTGGCCCAGATATCGGTGCTGGACAACCCGGCAGTCCGGGCCGTCTGGATGGTTGTCCATTGCTGGAGGTACTCGCTGATCACTGGTGCACTTCCATCTCGGATCGGTGCGGTTGAGCCGTACCGGGTCGTGCTTCACACTGGTCCTGAAATTCTAGGGCCCGATGGTCACGTTCAACCTGATGAGTTGCTACTCGGGCGGGCTGCACCACACCCTTGCACTACCTCCATGGTGGGAGCAAGGCGGCAGGGGAGCGGGCATCATCACCGCGGCCCTGCCACCTCGGCACACACCCGGCCTGCTACTAGATCATCGGGCACATTCCCCAGTAGGACACACATCCACGGCGAAAGACGACCCAAGAAACATCAGCGCGATCCCGTTCCTCACCCCTTCCCCATGCAACGCGCGAGCGATGCGTGGAAAGGTCGAACAGACGAAGGACGTCTTGCGGACCGAGTTCGTTCCCGACCGCAGCGCCATCGACTTCCGCCGGACCCGCTGCGTTCCATGGTCCCGGTGGGTTGCCGGAACGATGCCCTACCCCGCGCCCGAGGAATCGCAGCAGTCGCTGGACGGGTCGGCTGTCGGCGACGCCGCATCCTCCGTGGTGCTGTGCGGGGTGTACCGAGCGGCACTGGGTCCGGTGGGTCGGGAGGTCAACGTCGGTGCGCAGCACGAGTCGCCCTTCCATGCGTCGCGGCCTTCCTTGATGGCGACGGCGGCGATGACCAGGGCGGCGATGGGGTCCGCCCAGGACCAGCCAAGGGTGCTGTTGAGCAGCAGGCCCACCAGCAGGACCCCGGACAGGTAGGTGCACAGCAGGGTCTGCCTGGAGTCCGCGACAGCGGAGCGCGAACCGAGCTCGCGACCGGCCCGGCGCTGGGCCCAGGACAAGAACGGCATGACCGCCATGCTCGCCGCGGCGAGGACAATTCCGACCAGGGAGTGCTGGGGCTCGGACGCTCCGAGCAGGGCGCGGACGGCGTCGAAGGCCACGAACGCGGCAAGACCGAAGAAGGAGAACGCGATCAGGCGCAGTGCGGTCTTCTCGCGGGTTTCCGGGTCGCGGCCGGCGAACTGCCATGCCACAGCGGCCGCGGAGAGAACCTCGACGATCGAGTCCAACCCGAACCCGATCAGGGCGCTCGAGGACGCTACCGTGCCGGCGCTGATCGCGACGACCGCCTCGATGATGTTGTAGCTGATGGTTGCCCCGACGAGAAGTCGGATCCGCCGGGACAGGACTGCGCGGCGCTCCACAGCCGATGCCGGCTGCACCGATCCGGGTGACGCATGAGTGCTCATCAGCAGCACACCGCCCCGACGACGTGGTTCTCCCGGGTGGTGCAGCAGCACTGGACCTCGCTGACAACCACGACGTCGAGCAGTGCGGTCAGGGCGTCGCCGAGTTTCCGGTCTGCGAGTTCGTACCGGACCCGCCGCCCCTCGGGAGCGGCGACGACCAGCCCGCACCCGCGCAGGCAGGTCAGGTGATTCGACAGCCGCTGCTTGCTCACCCCCGCCATCTCGGCCAACTCCCCCGGATAGGACGGCGCATCCCGCAGTGCCAGCAGAACCCGGGCACGGACCGGGTCGGACAAGGCATAACCGAAACGCGCGAGCACCGAGTAAGGGGCAACAGTGTCCATGCCCCAATGGTACAGAGGATCGTGTACTGATGGCGGGGCATGTAGCCACAGCGCTGTGCCACTGGACGCAATCGAAGCGGTCGGTGGATGGGCAGATGCTTCCTCGCCTCGCGGGTTCAGAGACTCCTCGTTCTACCGGGGCTGGGGCGGCGATGTGCAGAAGTCAGGGCATGCAGGGACGCTCGGCGAATCTGCGCCGGGGTGATCATTGCCGAAGCCTTGACGTATACCCCCAGGGGGTATAACTTGGTGGCACCTGAAAGGTTGTCTCCCTCAGCAGGGACCTACACAGTGATGGTCTGATAGCGCGATCGCACCGCCGCAGCCTCCGACGGACAAGCTTCCGCCACTGTCTCTTTGCGCCCGGATGACGTCGGCGCCGCCCACAACTTCAGGAGAGCGACCATGAACGCAACGCCCCGGATCCCGATGCCCTCAGGGACATCAGTGCGACCACGACTGATGCAGGTACCCGATGCAAGGGGTGCCGGAGGAAGAGTCACCATGAGCACCAACCAGCAGGACAATCACCCGAACCATCGGGTGTCCGACGCCGAACCGACCCATGGTCAGGCCATGCCCGACGGCCATCCCCACTCGGTGCCGTCCACCAGCGAACAGCCCGACCCCCGCGCCAGTACCGGTACCGCCCAGGGCCGTTCGCATGGGCAGGCGCCCTCGCACGCCAGAGGACACGAACACCCTGCGGGGCATAGGGGACAGGGTGCGGATGATGATCATCAGGTGCACTCCCACGGGGAGCATGCCGGTCATTCGACGGCGATGTTCAGGAATCGGTTCTGGATCAGCCTGGTCCTGGCAATTCCGGTCGTAGCGTTCAGTCCCATGTTCACGATGCTCCTCGGGTACATGCCGCCGGAGTTCCCTGGCTCCCCATTGATCGCCCCGGTCCTGGGCACGATGATCTTCGTCTACGGCGGGGCGCCGTTCCTCAAAGGTGGGGTGACGGAACTGAAGTCCCGGCAGCCGGGCATGATGCTGCTGATCGCTATGGCCATCAGCGTCGCGTTCATCGCCTCGTGGGTCACCACACTGCGCATCGGCGGGTTCGACCTGGACTTCTGGTGGGAACTCGCCCTGCTGATCGTCATCATGCTGCTGGGCCACTGGATGGAGATGCGCGCCCTCGGGTCCGCCGCCGGGGCCCTGGACGCCCTGGCAGCCCTGCTGCCCGACAAAGCGGACAGGGTCACCGGCACCGGCACGAATGCAGATGTCGAGACGGTTCCGGTGAGCTCCCTGGTCATCGGGGACGTGGTGCTCGTGCGCTCCGGCGCCCGGGTGCCCGCCGATGGGCAGATCATCGACGGGACGGCCGAGTTCGACGAATCGATGATCACGGGCGAGTCCCGTACCGTGCCCCGCACGATCGGGGACGCCGTCGTCGCAGGGACCGTCGCCACCGATAGCGCTGTCCGCCTGACGGTGACGGCGGTCGGGTCCGAGACGACGCTCGCGGGGATCCAGCGTCTGGTCGCCGAGGCGCAGGCCTCCTCCTCCAGGGCACAGGCCCTCGCGGACCGGGCCGCGGCCCTGCTGTTCTACTTCGCGCTCGGCGCGGGCATCCTGACCTTTCTCGCATGGATGCTCCTCGGCAGCCCGGATGATGCAGTGATCCGCACCGTCACGGTCCTGGTGATCGCCTGCCCTCATGCCCTGGGACTGGCGATCCCCCTGGTGATCGCAATCTCCACCGAACGTGCCGCGAAGGCCGGCGTGCTGATCAAGAACCGGATCGCCCTGGAACGCATGCGCACCGTCGACGTCGTCCTGTTCGACAAGACGGGGACCCTCACCGAGGGTCGGCACGCCGTCACCGCGACCACGACGGTTGATGGCATCAGCGAGTTTGAGCTGCTTGCCCTGGCAGGAGCTGCCGAGGAGGACAGTGAGCATCCTGTCGCCCGCGCCATCGTCGCCGCAGCCCGGTTGAACCCGGACGCGGTGGACCTCGCGTACGCCGGCACCGGGTTCAGGTCACTGACCGGCCGCGGCGTCCAGGCCATCGTGGACGGCCACGACGTGATGGTGGGCGGGCCGAACATGCTCAAGGAATTCGGGCTCGGCACCCCTGCCGGCATCGCGGACTCCGTGCAGGAATGGGTGGGCCGCGGCGCGTCCGTGTTGCACGTCGTCCGCGACGGTGAAGTGGTCGGTGCGGTGAGGCTGGAGGACGAGGTCCGGAAGGAATCCCGGACCGCGGTGAGGGCCCTGCAGGCCCGTGGGGTGAAGGTCGCGATGATCACCGGGGACGCCCGGCAGGTCGCCGACGTCGTCGGCACTGAGCTGGGTATCGATGAGGTGTTCGCGGACGTCCTGCCCCAGGACAAGGATTCCAAGGTCACCGAACTGCAGGCCCGTGGCCTGAAGGTCGCGATGGTCGGCGACGGCGTCAATGACGCCCCCGCCCTGGCCCGCGCCGAGGTGGGCATCGCCATCGGCGCCGGGACGGACGTGGCCATGGAATCCGCCGGCGTCGTCCTCGCCGGGAACGACCCCCGCTCGGTGCTGGCCCTGATCGACCTGTCCCGGGCCAGCTACCGCAAGATGATTCAGAACCTCATCTGGGCCACCGGGTACAACGTGCTCGCCGTCCCCCTGGCCGCAGGCGTGCTGGCCTTCGCCGGGATCCTGCTCTCCCCGGCAGCCGGCGCAGTCCTCATGAGCGTGTCCACGATCGTCGTCGCGCTCAACGCGCAGCTGCTGCGCCGGATCGATCTGGACCCGGAACGCATCAGCACCGACCGGACCAGTGATGGGACAGTGGAGGCAGGGTCCATCAGGGCATGACTTCGGGCTCACCGAGAGACCCCCGCGGTGCACAAGCGTCGGCGGACGGCACGGACAGGGAGGGGACGGGAAGGTTGACCAGGAACCGGGCATTCCATGCCGTTCTCTCCCTGCTGCGTACCGCCGTTCCGTCGGTCATCACCTTCGTCGGTCTGACAGCCGTCATCGTCGGGATCCTCGCGATGCACGTCTGGATGGGTGGCCACGGGTCCAGCTCCCATCACATCGCAGCCCCCGCCACCACGAGCACGACCACCAGTGCGACCACCGGCACGCATGCGGGGGACGAGGTAAGCCAGGTCCACGCCGGTGTCCACGCCGAGCTTCATGTCACGATCACGCCGGCAGGCGCCGTGGCAGCGATCGAGGCGCCGGCCCTGGATGCATTCCGGACCAGTGCCTCCGCCCTGGCCTCGGAGGGCGGGCCGGTCGGATGTGGCGGGGACTGCTCCGACGAGATGATGCTGGGCCTGTGCGTGCTGGCGATGATCGTCGGCATCGTCGGACTGCTGACGCCTGCCGACCGCGTCCTGCTCCCGACCTCGGTCCGGCGGGGTCCTCCTGCGCCATCGCGGGCATCCCGACCTGTGCCCGCGCCGTCACTGACTCAGCTCTGCATCAGCCGGACATAGGATCCGCGGTCCGCACCCGCCCCCTCCCTGGAGCGGCAGGGCCGTTGTCCTGCCAGGACTGCGCCCCTGCGCGCCCACCTGGTTCCCGCCGTACCCGCCGCCTGACGCGGTACGACCAGCTGACACCACTCCCATCCGAGCAATGAAGGACCTGACCACCATGAAGCGTTCCCTTTCCCTTGCGTCCCTGTCCGTGGCCGCCCTCATCTCCCTGTCCGCCTGCGGCCCGTCCTCCGGCGAAAGCATGGAGGGCATGGAGGGCATGGGCGAAAGCTCCGCAGCAGCCTCCAGCGCCACTGCCGAAGCCACCACCGGGACCAGCACGGAGTCGACATCGGGCACGTCCGACGACGCTATGGCCGAGCACAACGACGCGGACGTGATGTTCGCGCAGATGATGATTCCGCACCACGAGCAGGCCGTGGAGATGAGCGAGATGATGCTCGCCAAGGACGGCATCAGCCCGGAGATCACCGCACTCGCCACGAAGATCGAGGACGCCCAGGGCCCCGAGATCGGGACCATGACCGGGTGGCTGGAAGCCTGGGGCGAGCCCGTGGAACCCGAAGGCGGCATGGAAGGCCACTCGATGGGCGGCTCCGGGTCCATGGAAGGGATGATGAGCGACGAGCAGATGTCCGAACTCGGGTCCGCCGAGGGCACTGAAGCGTCCCGCCTGTTCCTGGAGTCCATGACCGCCCACCACGAAGGCGCCGTCGGCATGGCGCAGGACGAGATCGACAACGGCCAGAACCCCGAGGCGATCGAGATGGCCGAGATGATCATCGAGACGCAGAACGCGGAGATCGCCGAGATGGAGGAGCTCCTCGCGGGCCTGTGACCTGCGTGGGCATCACCTGCATGGCCTTGCCGGCCTTCCCGATTCAGCACGGACGCCCGTTGCCGGGTGACAGGATGGGTCATGTGACGATGCATCCCGCCCTCTCGGACCGGCTTCTTGCACTTCCGTACCGCGACCCTGTCCACGACGGTGCGACCGACCCCGTCCTGGTCGCCGATCCGGCCTCTGGATCGTGGCTCATGTTCTACACGCAGCGCCGCGCCGCGGCATCAGGTCTCGACGGTGTGGCATGGGTTCACGGAACCGGGATCGGCGTCGCACGGTCGGACGACGGAGGGATGACGTGGTCCTACGAGGGCGTCGTCGAGGGCCTCGATGCACCGGGCCTGGCGCGGCCGGTCACCCGATGGGCGCCCGATGTCGTCCGGATCGGTGACCGCTGGGTCATGTTCCTGACGCTGCTGGGAGGTCACAGGACCGACTGGACCGGTCCGGCGAGAATCGCCCAGTACACGAGTACCGACCTGCGTGCATGGGCCTTCCAGGCGTATCTCGACCTCCATTCGGAGCGGGTCATCGACGCGGCGGTCACGAGGTGCGGCGACGGCCTGTATCGGCTCTGGTACAAGGACGAGACGAGGGGATCCCGGACCTATGCCGCGGTGACGGCTACTCCGTGTCTGCCGTCGACCTGGGAGGTGGAGGGCCTGGTGATCGACGGGAGACCGCACGAGGGCCCGAAGGTCTTCGTGCTCGGGGGGTGGTACTGGATGATCACCGACGAGTGGCGGGGCCTGGCGGTGTACCGGTCGCTGGATGGTGCGGGTGGGTGGGAACGGCAGAAGCGCGACGACGGCCTCGTCCTCAGGATGCCGGAGACCTTCGAGGGCCTCCCGGTCGTGGCACGCCATGCCGACGTGGTGGTGCAGGAGGACCGTGCCGCCATCGTGTACTTCACCCATCCGCAGTGGGCAGGCGCTGATTTGGGGGACATGGAAGGGGAGGCGACCGGCACGGCACATCGCAGAAGCCATATCCGGGCCGCCTGGTTCGACGTGTCCCCGGCCGGCGAACTCCTGCCGAGTGACCGGCCTACGGGTGGGCTTCGATAACGGCCTCGTAGCTACCATCTGAGAATGAGGAGCTTCCCGGGGCCACCCGAGGGGCATGGCGCACCGATCTTCTTCGCAGACGATCCGTCCGGGTGGAGGCCCACTTCTGCTGGGGCGAGGAGTCGGGCGAACGGCGGTTCTCCCGGGCTAGAACCGGGCGTTGCTGATGAGCTCCTGAGCCCGTTCGGGGAAGAACGTGCCGGCGCCGGGTCCGCCGTTGCAGGTGCCGTCCGACTCGCCGGGAGCCTTGAGCCAGAGGAAGGCATCGACATTCTGGACGCCGGGGGTGAGGGTCGGGAGCTTGCCCAGTCCCTGTCCGGAGGGGTTGCACCACGTGGTTGCCGTGGCGACCCCGTTGCGGCTCGTATCCACGATCATCTTCCACGGAAGCCCCGCGGCCGAGATGACCTTGTTTCCGTAGTCGATGATGGAGGCGTTCGAGTTGTACGCGGACACGTTCACACTGATGCCGTCGATGGCGACTCCTGCCGGGATGCTCCGCTTGATGCGGTTCGCCATCTCCGCCGGGTCGACCCAGTTGGAAGCGTCGACGTAGACCTTCGCGTTCGGATTCGCCTTCAGCTTCTGTACCGCGTACCGGATGGACTCGACGCGCTCGGTCTGCTGGGCGGCTGGGAGTTCTCCGAGGTGGCCGAGGGCATCCGGCTCCACGGAGACGATGACAGGAGCGGTGCCGATTCCAGCAGCAACGCCGTCGATCCACGCCCTGTAGGCGCCGGGGTTCGCCGCACCGCCTGCGGAGTAGCTGCCGATGTCCCGGATGGGTGCGTTGTAGACGAGCAGGCTGACGACCTTCCCGTTCGCCGCGCTCACCTGCTGTCGAATATCGGCCTGAGCCTCCTCAGGCGCGCCGCCTGTGTACCAGCGTGCCGTCGGCGTGGTTTTCAGGATGTCGTATCCGGAGAACTGGTCCACCTGTCCAGGGCCGTCGTACAGGACGCGCGCGGTCGAGGACGGCGGTACTGACCCTGCAGCAACAGTGAGGTCCTGTTCGATCGAGGTGAACCGCATCGCCCCCCACGCGTACGAGCCCGCGGGAGGTCCGTCGAACACCATGACCCGGAGTTCGTAGACCCCCGCAGGGAGGGCCGGAAGGGTGAGGTTCTGGGCCGTCGTTCCAGTAAGGTCCCGGCCCTCCAGGAAGACGTCCGCCTTCCTGGCATCGTTCTGCCATGCCTCCACGTAGACGACCCTGTTCGCCTGTGACCCCGAGGGTGAAGTGACGGACACGGTGAGTGGAGTCGCTTTTCCGTCAACTGCCGACCCGTAGCTGATCGACGTGTCCCAGGTAGCCGGTGCCGTGATCGGTGAAGGGCCAGGACTCGGGCGGGCGCTGGGTGAGGCGCTGGGGCTGGGGGTGGCGCTAGGGCTGGGGCTGGGCGCGGAAGCGTCCTTGTCGTTCGCCTCGATCCATGCTTCGACGGCGGTGAGCCGCTGGGCCAGGCACGTCGCGTCGGCAGTAGCGCACGGAACTCTGAAGTCGGGGGCCTTGAGGTCGGTGGCCGCCGCAGCACCGGAGGCACTGACCATCGCCCCGACGGCTGCCAGTGCAACGATCTTCTTGAACTCGAGGGGCATGATGCTTCCTTACGTGTGCTGCGGGTCGGATGGTCTGAGGCCCGGTGGAGTCGCAGGGTCGAGGCGACAGCTGGCTGGGGCGATCCCGGGACGACTAGATATTCGTAATACGTGGTACAGGTGTTTCAGAAGTGAAAGCGGAAAACTGGCAGAAACCTGCGGCTGTCAAGGGCGGCCGGGGGATCTTCCGTTTCGGAAGACGCGATGGACAACACCTGAACCTGCGGGAGGGATTCGTCCGACCGGAGCGCGTCGACTCGGGTCGGACGGAGGACAGGGCAGGGCCGCATCAGCCCTTGACCGCAACAGTCGCACCCGGCGTGATGACTCCGTGGAGCCAGGAATGCGCGACGATGGACAGATCACGTCGATCAAGGGGGGCAGGACGATGATCAGCAAGCAACCACACGAGACGGTGGAGGCATTCACCGCGACGATGCGCGATGGAGTGCTGTGGATCGAATGGCTCGACGGCACGAGCGTCGCTGACGCGGATGCTGTCTCTCTCATCGAGCGTGCCGACACCATCAGCGGGGATGTATGCCCGCCGATGCTCGTCGAACTCAACGGAATGGTGACCCTGACCCGGAACGCACTTCTGAGATTCGCCAAGAACCTGAACATCGCAGCCATGGCCATCGTCGGTCCATCCGCTGTCGACAAGGCCATCGCCGACTTCTTCACGGAAGTCCACGATCCGCCCTATCCCACCAGGTACTTCCAGCACCAGGACAATGCTCTCCGCTGGCTCACGGGTTGCCCGCACGCGTCCTGACCGCCCGCCATGGTCGCTGATGTGCGCCCGACCGATGTCCGGCGCGGCAGACCAGCCGGTGAGGGACACCCCGGCCATCCTGTCGTCCGCCTCGACTACAGGGCCAGGGGTGCGGTGTGGGGCACCGTCGGGGCAGGCTCCACGATGGCGTGCCTGTCCAGCGGCCCGGTAGTGCGTGGTGGCGACGACATGGAGGTGTGCAACCTGTCGTGCATCACAGCTCGACACTCCGCCCTGTGACGAACTGTCTGGCACACTGGCGGGATGAGCGAGCAGAGGCCTTTACCGCAGGAAGTAGCAGCCGGCGACGATGCGATGGCTCGGGCGGGCGACCGATGAGCGGGCAGCCGGCCGTGGGCCGGGGTATGCCGTCCTCCCACCATGGCGGAGTGGAGCGGGACCGCGATCTCGCCACCGAATTGGCGGAACTCGCCCGGTCGCTGCAGCAGGAGCCGGACGGGGACGCCATCCTCGCAGGCTTCGTCCGCGCAGCCCTGGAGCTGGTTCCGGGAGCCGACGAGGGCTCGGTCAGCGTGGTCCAGGGCCGCAAGAACATCGGTTCCCGCGCCCCCTCGAGTGATCTTCCCAAGCGCATCGACGCGCTCCAGATGGAGACGAACGAGGGCCCGTGCCTGGAGGCGGCGTACGAACACCGCACGGTCCGCGTCCCGGACATGGCAACCGAAGACCGCTGGCCCCTGTTCGCCCGCCGCGCCAGCGAGGCGGGCGCCCGCGGGATGCTCTCGGTCCAGATCTGGGTGACCGGTGATGATCTCGGCGCCCTGAACCTGTACTCGTACGAGGCGGATGCCTTCACCGACGAATCGGAGAACATCGGCCTGCTGGTCGCCTCCCATGCCGCCGTCGCGTTCGCCGAGGCCGAGGAATCCCGGCAGCTCAGGGAAGCGGTGGACTCCAGGGACCTCATCGGCCAGGCCAAGGGCATCCTGATGGAACGGCACAGGATCAGCGGCCCGCAGGCCTTCATCGCCCTGTCGGCGGCCAGCCAGCGGACCAACACGAAACTCCGGAAGGTCGTCGATCACCTCATCAGTAGCGGGGAGCTCCTCGGCGGAGATGAGAGCGTCTCGAGCCTCAGGCGCTGACCCGCGTCCCGCGCCGTTTCCGTTGGTGACGTTCGGGGCAGAGCAGCTCCCTCATCGGTGGCACAGGCTGTACGGTGAGGCCGGCCCATACCGGGGTCCGGTATCGGATGAAGAGAAACGCACCCGTGGCGTGGTGGACCGGACTCGCGGCCGGACGAGGTGGGCGCGCCCTGCTAGGCGACTGCGCCGATGCCGGGAACAGACCCGAAACGTACCTCGGGGAGTTCCTCGAAAGCCGGCTTCGCGAACCAGTACCCCTGGAACAGGCGGACACCGGCTGCCTTCAGGAACAGGAACTCCGCCTCCGTCTCGATGCCTTCGGCGAGCACGGTGATGCCGAGCGTCCCGGCGATGCCGAGGATGCCGGTGACGACGGCCTGGCGGGCAGGACTGCCATCGATTCCTCGAACGAGCTTCATGTCGATCTTGAGCAGGTCCGGCTGGAACTCGACCAGGAGCCCCAGTCCTGCGTGACCGGCGCCGAAGTCGTCGATGGCGGTGGTGAAACCGTGCTTGCGGTACTCCGTGATGATGTTCGTGAGGTGGGCGGTGTCCGCGACCTCCTCGTTCTCGGTGAACTCGAACATGATCGACGATGTCGGGAAGCTGCATCGCCCGGCCGCGAGCAGTGTCGCCCGGAGGCATGCGGCCGGTTCGTACACCGCATTCGGCATGAAGTTGATCGACAGCTTCAGTTCTTCGCCCGCAGGGAACAGGCGCGACGCCAGCTCGATCGCCTTGACCCGGCAGTCCTGGTCGAAGCGGTACTTCTGCTCCGGCAGGATCCGTGAGAGGACGTCGAATGCCCCCTCGCCCGCCAAGCCCCTGACCAGCGCCTCATAGCCCCACACGCGCTCATCGACGGCGTCGTAGATGGGCTGGAAGGCCATGCTGAAATCAAGGTCGAGTTTCGAAGATGTCGCGCAGCCGTTGCATGTCATGCAGAAGGTCCCCTCAATGGTCTCGTCCACCATAGGGCACACTCGGCGGCACCACCCCGCATGCCATGCGGAAGATCGGGAACCCGGATCCCGCGTCGGCTCCTTCGCCGGCTGTGGTGGCATCGATGCCGTTCGGCCGGCGGGACTGCTGCGACCGCTACGGTGGGAGAAGACACCCGGGAGGACGTATGCACCCCACCAGTACCCGACCGATGGACGCCCTCGCCCGCGGTGAACTCCCGCCCCTGGAGCGTGTGCGCGACGACGTCTGGGCCCTCGCGCAACCGATGCCGGGCGGTCACCTCGCCTACTCCTTCACCTACCTGCTCCTGGGCGCCGATGGCGGTGTCCACGTCATCGACCCTGGGTGGGACTCGGACGAGAACTGGGACCGCCTCGTCGCAGCGCTCGGCGAGATCGTCCCCGGCAGGTCGGGAACCGGCGCGCCAGGAATCGGATCGCCAGGAACCGGGTCGCCAGGAGCCGACGCCGTCACCGGTATCACCGGGACGCACCTGCATCCGGATCATGTGGGCATGGCGGCCAGGCTCCGCGCGGCGTCCGGGGCGCAGCTGGCGATGCATGCCGTGGAGCGCCGGGCCCTCGAACAGCACGACACCCGGACTCTCGACCCCGACGAGGCTGTCGAACGGCTCCGTGCATGGGGTGTCCCGGAAGCGCGCCGCGACGAACTGATCCAGCACGTGGACCGGTCTCCCGCAGGACTGGTGCTGGCGGTCGACCGGGAACTGGCCGACGGGGACCTCCTGCCGATCGCCGGGTTCCGGGTGTCGGTCATGGCCACGCCCGGCCACACGGCCGGCCACCTCTGCCTGCGGGACGACGACCGCGGGCTCCTCTTCACCGGGGACCATGTGCTGCCCACGGTCTTCCCGGGCCTGGGACTCGGGGGAGCGACGCCGTCGAACCCCCTGGCCGACTACCTCTCCTCGGTGGACGCCCTGCGCCCCTACGGCCACTACGAGGCGGCGCCGGGACACGGCTACCGCTTCACCGGGCTCGGGCAGCGGGCCGCCGAGTGCGCCGACCACCAGCTGAAGCGTGCGCGGGAGGTGGCGTCGGTCCTGGACGAGCCGACCATCTGGGACATCGCGTCGCGCCTGACCTGGACCGCCGGATGGGACAGACTGCACGGGTTCCAGCTGCTGTCCGCGCTGACCCAGACCGCGATGCATCGGGACTACGTGAGCACGCATTCACTGCCCTGAATACTCGACTTTGAGAACTTCCCCACGAGTATGGCTCCGGAGCCCACCGGCGTCTGTACGCTTCCTCCATGAATGCATCGAGAGGGGCTGACGGCGTCGATTTCGACCACGCCATCGAGGTGCTGGAGGAGCAGACGAGTGTGCTGTGGCGGCGTGAGCGGACCACGTCGCACGCGCTCGCGAAGAACGTGCACCCGGAGATGGAACCGGCCGCGTACGGCATCCTGATGCTGCTACAGCGGGAGGGGTCCCTGCGGGCGACGGACATCGCGACGAGCATCGGTGTAGGGAAGCCGTCCGTGAGCAGGCAGCTCGCCGGCCTGGAGCGGCTGGGTCTCGTCAGCCGCCAGCTCGACCCGTCCGACGCGCGCTCCCAGCGCGTCCTGCTGACCCCGCTCGGACAGCAGCAACTCACCGCGGCCCAGACCGGCAGGCGCTCGGCCTTCACCGCGCTGATGCGCAGCTGGAACCCGGAGGACGTGGAGAAGCTCGGACTCCTGATCGCCCGGTTGAACAGCACCTACACGAAGGACACCTGGTAGGGCCTCAGCCCTCATCCCATCCCGCGCCCTCGCGGAACGTCCCGATGCACTACCCGGCCCGCCACTCTCCGCAGGGACCACGTACTCGAGGAAACAAGCAATGGGCCCACAGTGCCACCGCGGGCGGTGCCCCAGCCGGCGGGCCGTGCGCCGGGTTGTGCGCCGATGGCAGGGCTGCTGGCTGCGCCCGGCGCCCCGATAAGCCCGTCAAATCGCCGGTGGAGGGCGGCAGCGGATGCAACGCCCCCCGATGCCCGCCTAGATTGGGACCATGGCCGACACGACGCAGCACGAAGAAGCAGAACCGGTGGCGCCCACGCCCCTCGAGCAACTCGCCGAGGCGCACCGGGTGGGTACCACCTTCAAGGGATGGGACGGCGAACCCGCCCGCGTGGCGCCGGAGACCCTCGTCACCGTCCTCGCGGCGCTCGGCGTCGATGCCTCGTCCGACACGGCGATCGACTCCGCGCGGAGGGACGTCGAGGACGGACCCTGGCGCTCGGTGCTGCCCGCCCTCGTCGTGGTGCGTGAGAGCGACGTGGAGCCCGTGGTCCTCCATGTACCCGCCGGAGCGGACGTGGAGTTCTGGGCGGTCGACGAGGACGGAGTGCACTACACGGGGACGGTCGGTGAGGCCACCGACACCCGCAGCATCGACGGGCACGACGTCGAACGGCGGCAGGGCACCCTCCCGCATGCCCTGCCCCTCGGCTGGCACACCGTCCACGCCCGTATCGGCGGTATGGAGACCTCTTCCACTTTCGTCGTCACGCCGGACCGGCTGAGCACGACGGCGGCGCTCATGGGTTCCCGCACCTGGGGCCTCATGGCGCAGCTCTACTCCGTCCGCTCCTCGGCATCGTGGGGCATCGGTGACCTCTCCGACCTCGGGCAGCTGGCACAGGCCGCCGCGGAACACGGCGGGGGCTTCGTCCTGGTGAACCCCCTGCACGCGGCCGAGCCCGTCCCGCCGGTGGAACCGTCCCCCTACCTGCCCACGACGCGCCGCTACTTCCACCCCCTCTACCTGCGCATCGAGGACATCCCCGAATACGCACGGCTGGACGACGCCGACCGCGCGCGCGTCGGTGCGCTCGCCGCCGGGTTCACGGAGGTGAACACGGCCACCGACATGCTGGACCGCGACTCGTCCTATGCCGCGAAGCTCGAGGCGCTCGGGCTCGTCTTCGCCGTGAAGCGCGCCGAGCAGCGCCAGCACGACTTCGACGCGTACCGCGCCCACCAGGGGCAGGGGCTGACCGACTTCGCGCTGTGGTCGGCGCTCGCCGAGACCTATCCGCCCGGCGCACCGGAATGGGACGACGTCGGCCGTCCCGGCTCGCCGGGTGCCCTGCAGTACGCGGAACGTCATGCGGCACGGATCGAGTTCCACGAGTGGCTGCAGTGGCTCCTGGACGAGCAGCTGCAGGAGGCCCAGCTCGAGGCCACCGGTGCCGGGATGCCCATCGGCGTGGTGCACGACCTCGCGGTGGGCGTGCACCCCAGCGGTGCCGACGCCTGGGCCCTGCAGCACGTGCTCGCGTCGGGTATCAGCGTGGGCGCTCCGCCGGACATGTTCAACCAGCACGGCCAGGACTGGAGCCAGCCGCCATGGCATCCGGAACGCCTCGCCGCATCCGGGTACGCGGCGTTCCGCGACATGCTGCGCAACATCCTGCGCCATGCCGGCGGCATCCGCGTGGACCACATCCTCGGGCTGTTCCGCCTGTGGTGGATCCCGCAGGGCGCAGCGCCGGGCGCCGGGGCGTACGTGTACTACGACCACCGGGCGCTGATCGGCATCCTGGTCCTGGAGGCCGAGCGGGCAGGCGCCGTCGTCGTCGGCGAGGACCTCGGTGTCTTCGAGCCGGGCGTGCAGGAGTACCTGGCCGAGCGCGGTGTCTTCGGCACCTCGATCCTCTGGTTCGAGCAGGACGAGGACGGCCCGCTGGCTCCCGAGGCCTACCGCAAGGGCTGCCTGACGACCGTGACGGTGCACGACCTCCCGCCGAGCGCCGGGTACCTCGCCGGGGAGCACGTGGTGCTCCGTGAGAGGCTCGGTCTGCTCAGCCGTCCTGTGGCCGAGGAGCAGGCCGAGGACCGCGCCGTCCAGGACAAGTTCCTCGCCCTCCTGCGCGAGCGCGGTCTGTTGCCGGAGGGCACGCAGGACGTCCCGCGGACCGTGGAGGCGCTCCACGCCTTCATCGCGCAGACCCCCTCGGTGCTGCTGGGCGTCGCGCTCGCGGACGCCGTCGGGGAACGTCGCACCCAGAACCAGCCCGGCACCAACAACGAGTACCCCAACTGGCGGATCCCGCTCGCCGACGCCGACGGCCGGGCCGTCCTCGTCGAGGATCTCGCCGGGAACGAGCGCTTCGCCTCGCTCGTCGCGTCACTGGGTCTCTCGTCCGACGGCCGGTGAGGCACAGGGGCGATCGCCCGATGGCAAGGACAATCTGATGCCGCAGCCCGTAGCCGCCACGTGGTCGGATGGAGGGATGGAGACGCAGGGAACGTACGACGTCGTGATCGTGGGCGGGGGAGTGTCGGGCCTGAGCGCCGCACTCGTCCTCGGACGGGCCAGGCGGAACGTGGTGATCATCGACGCCGGGACGCCGCGCAACGCTCCGGCCGATGCGGCCTACGGATTCATCACGCGGGACGGCACGGCACCCGAGCGGCTGGTCGCGCTGGCGCGTGAGGACCTCGAGCCGTACGGTGTGGACTTCGTCGACGGCAGCGCCGGGAACGCGCGGGAGGTCCCGGAGGGCTGGTCCGTCACCACCGCCGACGGCGTCTCGGTGCAGGGGCGGCACCTCGTCCTGGCCACGGGTCTCCGCGACGTCCTCCCCGACATCCCCGGGGCGAGGGAAGCGTGGGGGCGGGGCCTGCTGCAATGCCCGTACTGCCACGGATGGGAGGTCCGGGACCAGCCCCTCGGCGTGCTCGGGTCCTCCTCGACCTCCCTGCACCAGGCGCTCCTGGTGCGCCAGTGGTCCGAGGACGTCACATTCTTCCCGCACATGCTGGAACCGCTGTCCGACGACGACGCCCGGAGCCTGCGCACGCGCGGCGTCCGGGTCGTCGAGGGCCGTGTGCAGGGCCTGGCCCTGGAACCGGCCGAGGACGACGCACCACGGACCCTGCGCGGCGTCCAGCTCGACGACGGCACCCTGGTCCCCTGCACGGCGGTGTTCTGCGAGCCCGGAGCCGATGCGGCCCTGCCGCTGATCGACGACCTCGGGTGCGAGATGCGCGACGACGGTTGCGTGGTCACCGACGAGGTCGGACGGACCACGGTGGATGGGGTATGGGCCGTGGGCAACGCGGCGGACCCCGCCGCCCAGCTGGTCCCGGCGGCCGGCGACGCCTACCGCGTGGCTGTCGCGGTCAACGCCCTGCTCGTCGACGCGGACTGCAAGGCGTGCCTCGACGCCGAGGACGTGGTGAGCGAGGGCGTCTGACGGACTGCCGGGTCGGCCCGGAGGTGCATATCCCGCCTCTCCCGGCAGGTTCCGCTACTCGGCACAGGAGGCCCGGACACGGGAAAGGCCCCGGCGGACCGGGGCCTTTCCCTCATCCCGAACTCCTACCCCTTCAGGTCGGGGCGGGTGTCATCGTCCTGCGCCTCGAACGGGGTGTCCTCCACGTGGCGCGGATCGCCGCCGCTCGGGCCGGTGGTGCCGCTGACGCCCGTGACGTCGGCGCTCCCGGTGTCCATCGCGGTCACGACCGGAGGCACGTCCAGGGGGAGGTCCCCGCTCGCGCCGACGTCCTTGCCGGTCTTGTTGGGCGCCTTCGCGCCGTCTGCAGCGCCGGAGCCGCCCTTCTTCAGGACGCCCTTCAGGGAGTCCTGTACGGCCGGCGCCTTGCTCTTGAGGGTGCCGGTGGTCGAGGAGAGCTTGTCCTGCACCTTCGGGTCGTTCCACAGCTTCTGCGCCTTTGCCCGGAGCTGTTCGTAGCTTTCCCGGCCGGCCCGCGTCCCGAGGACGTAGCCGGCGGCCATTCCCGCCGTGAAAACAAGTTTGTTCTTCATGCCGTTCTCCAATCGGTGGATTGCGATGCCTTCGAATCTAGACCACCGCGGTGGCGGGAGCGAGGGGGGATTTACGCTTCTTCGTCTGCGGCCGCGGAAGGTCAGGAGGAGCGGCGGTCCGACTCGGAGACCTCGGGACGCTTCGAAGCAGGCCCGGTCTCCTGGTCGCGGCGATCGAGCTCCTCGGTCAATTCCTCGTGCCGGATCTCCGTCTCCAAGGACGGCTCGCCGTCCTGGGCGTACTCGTGGTCGAGTTCACGGTGGATCTTGCTGTTCAGCACCTCGACCTCGGGCAGGTCGAGATCCCGGAGGTCTTCCGGGAAGTCTTCGGAGGGGGACAGTCTGGTGATCATGGGAACCTGTTCGTGGACGCGGAGGGACACTGGCATCGGGGCCCACTGCAAGACCACCCGGCGCCGGGCACAGCCCGGCACTGGAGAAGGATATCCGCCTGCGGCGGGTAACGAAAACCGCCACGGCCGTGCCGTCACCCTCGGTCATAGCCGTGCCGTGGGCGTCGGCCCACCCGCGTCCGCGGAGGGTCTCCAGTCACGCAGCAGGCATGTCGGTGCCAGGCGCTAGCCTGCCTGGAGAGATCGGATCGGTCAGGGAGGCACATGCCAGAGGGCGACAGCGTCTTCCGACTGGCCGTGCGGCTGAGGAGGTCGCTCGACGACCGCACGCTCAAGCGCGGCGATCTGCGCGTTCCGGCGCACGCGACCGATGACCTCGACGGCATGCGGGTGCTCGGGCACGTCACGTACGGCAAGCACCTCCTCACCCGGTTCGACGCCGGACTCACCCTGCACACGCATCTGCTGATGCAGGGCTCCTGGACGGTCACGGCTCCGGGCAGGGTGCTGCCCCGCAGGCTGCTGCCGGAGGCGCGCGTGATCCTCGCGGTGCAGGACGGGCCCACGGCCTACGGCCTGAACCTGCCCGTCGTCGATCTCCTGCCCACGCGGGCCGAGGGCGACGTCGTCGGGCACCTCGGTCCCGATCCGCTGCGGGACGACTGGTCCGCGGACGAGGCCGTCCGCAGGCTCGGGAGCAGCCCGGGCGAACGCGTGGCGGCGGCCCTGCTGGACCAGCGCAATGTCGCCGGCTTCGGCAACCTCTGGGCGAACGAGCTCTGCTTCCTGCGCGGAGTGCATCCGGACACAGCCATGGCCGACGTCGACATCCCGGCGCTGGTGGCGCTCGGAGCCCGATGCCTGCGTTTCTCCGCCACACAGCCCGGCGCCCACCAGGTCACCACGGGGAACACCCGCAAGGGTGAGCAGCACTGGGTGGCGGGCCGGGCCGGGAAGCCCTGCCTGCGGTGCGGCACCACAGTACTCGTACGGGCCGAGGTGCCCGGAGACCCCGGACGCCGTCGTACCTGGTGGTGTCCGCGCTGCCAGCCGTCCAGGTCCCGGGACTGACACGGCAGGAAGCCGGCGGCCCAGCCGGCCGCTGGCCTGCTGGGAATTTCCCGTGCCCTGGACCACAATGGTCCTGCCACGGATTTGAGGCGCCGCGGCGGTCGTGCTGAGGGGACCAGATGAAACAGAGAGCGGCATTCACGAACACCATCGCATTGCAGATCGAGGAATTCACGCCGACCTTCGAGGCGCAGGTCGGCCCGGAGCTGGCCGCGGTCTTCGCCCGCGAGCAGGAGGACCTCCGCCGGGCGGGACCTCCCGCCGGGATCGCGCAGCCGGGTGACAGGCTCCCCGACGCTCCCCTGTACGACTCGGACGGGCGGCGGACGCGGCTGCGTGAGGTGCTCGGCGCCGCGGCGGCCATCATCGTCTTCTACCGCGGCTCGTGGTGCCCGTACTGCAGCATCGCCCTCAGGACGTACCAGCGCGAGCTCCGGCCGGTCGTCGAGGCCTTCGGGACCCGGCTCATCGCGATCAGTCCGCAGGTCCCCCGGGTCTCGGTCACCGCTGCCCGCGAGGAGGGACTGCACGTCGCACTGTACTCGGACGAGGGCAACGCCCTCGCCGCGCACCTGGGCATCGTGACGGTACCCAGCCCGGAGTCCATGCGCGCGCGGGCCGTCCTCGGCATCGACGTCGCAGGGTCCAACATGGACCACACGACGGCGATCCCCTTCCCTACGGTGGTCGTCGCCGATGCCACCGGCACCATCCGGCTCATCGACGTGCGGGTGGACTACACCACCCGCACGGAGACGTGTGACATCATCGACGCCCTCATCGCCCTGTAACCTCCCCTTCCTCCACGCGGCATCCACGCACGGCCGTGATGCGCTACCCCCAGTCGCTCCCGCGGCGGAGTGCGGAACCGGCATAGACTGCTCCCAGGAGCCCGCAGCCAGCGCGCCCCCGAAGCGGTTCAGCCACCAGCCGTCACACCTCCAGATGCCCCGAACGGGGTTGGAAGCTGCCGCCGTGAAGATCGCATCCATGTCGCCCCACCCCTGCCGTCACCGGACACCGCCGAGGCCCGGATGAGGGAGGCCATCAGGGGGCCGGGGACCCAGGAGCAGCAGCGCCGGCTCACGGCGCTCGCCATCGAGAGCTCTCGACTCACCCTGCACGAGGTCTGGCTCCGCTACTTCGAGTACACCGGCGTGGCGGGGCAGACCGAGCTCGAGGCACACCTGCAGGGCCTCATGATGCTGCCGGTGGAACAGGCGGACATCCTCTCCCACGCGGTCAACGAGCTCATCGACGAGCTCCCGCCGAGGCCGCGCGCGCCCTACAGCGACGACCCGTCGCCGTAGGGCTGCGGGGGTCCCCGGCACAGGCTCAGTCCGGGGCGGTGCTGGCCCTGACCACGAGTTCGCTCCGGGGCATGGATCGCGTCTGGATGTCTCCGGTGTCGAGCAGGGCGAGCAGCAGTTCGGCGGCCACCCGCCCCTGCATGCCCGGGTTCCGGAACAGGGCCGTGACCGACGGCGACGCGAGCCGGCAGTGCAGCGAATCGTCCCAGCTCACCACCGCCACATCGTCAGGGCACCGCAGCCCGAGCTCGCGGAGGGCGAGCAGGCCGCCCATCGACATGAGGTCGTTGCCGAAGACCACGGCCGTCGCCGCCCGGTGGACGGGCCCCTGCACGAGCGCGACGACGGCGTCGTGGCCGGCGTCGAGCGCGTAGTCGGCCTCGAACGGGACCACCTCCATACCGTGTGCATCCGCGGAGGTCCGCACGCCCCGGATGCGCTCCTCCTCGTGCAGGAACGCCCGCGGGCCGGATATATGCGCGATCCGGCGGTGTCCGCGCTGGTGCAGGTGCTCCACGATCGTCGCGGCGTCGGCCGCATGGTCCGTCGTCGTCCCCGAGAAGGGCGTTCCCCACTCCGCCTCAGGGGCGCCGTGCAGGACGAACGGAAGCCCCAGCCGGTCCAGCAGGGCGGGCCGCGGATCGTCGTGCAGGTGGTCGAACAGCAGGACGCCGTCCACCTTGCCCTCCCCGGCCCAGCGCTCGTAGGTCCGGCGCTCCTGCGCCGGGTCCTTGCCCACCATCCGCAGCATCAGCGCCATGTCGCCCTCGGCGAGGGCGGCCTCGATGCCGGCCAGCATCCCCATGTAGTAGGGCTCGGTGCCGATCAGGAGGGGATCGGCGGACAGGACCATCCCGACGGCTCCGGCCCGTGACCGCGAGAGGGCACGTGCGGACGAGCTCGGGTACCATTCGAGTTCCTCGGCGAGGTCCAGGACGCGGCGCCGGGTCAGCTCGCTGACACCGGGCTGGCCATTGAGCGCGTAGGACACGGACGCCTTCGAGATGCCCAGCCTCTTCGCCAGACCCGCAATGGTTTCCTTGGCCATGGCTTACACAATAGCCCGGGGTTCTGCTTGACCCGCCCCGGCATTTCGCCTAGGTTCGTGTGAGACCTGAACCGGTTCAGTGATCCCTTTTCTCAGCGAGGAGAATCCTCTGTGACGTATTCACTCCAGCTCTACACACTGCGGACAGCACTGGGGGATGATCTGCCGGGCACCATCAAGCGCGTCGCCGCACTCGGGTACACCGCCGTCGAGCCCTACAACTTCGTGGCCACCGCGGACGAACTGGCGGCGGCACTCTCGGAGAGTGGACTGTCCGCCCCGTCGGGCCACGCCCCGCTGCTCCGCGAGAACCAGGACGAGATCTTCGAGGCCGCGCGCAAGCTCGGCATCGGCACCGTGATCGATCCCCACGTGGAGCGCTCGCACTGGACCACGGACGAGGGCATCCGGGCCACCGCCGAGGCGCTCAACCAGGCCGCGAAGAAGGGTGCCGAGTACGGCATCACCGTCGGCTACCACAACCACGAGTTCGAGCTGGAGGAGCGCATCGACGGCGTCTCCGCCCTCGAGGTCCTCGCCGGTCACCTCGACCCCGAGGTGGTCCTCGAGGTGGACACCTACTGGGCGGCCGTGGGCGGCGAGGACCCCGCCGACCTGCTGCGCCGGCTCGGCGACCGTGTGCGCTTCGTCCACATCAAGGACGGCCCGCTCACCAAGAACGACAAGGAGCAGGTGGCCGTCGGATCCGGCAGGATGCGCGTCTGGGACGTGCTCGACGCCGCTCCCGGTCTTGAGGCCGCGGTCGTCGAGCTCGACGATTTCGAGGGCGACATCTTCAGCGCCGTCGCCGACAGCCTCGCGTACCTGGAAGAGGGAAAGAAATGAGCGCTCGATCGGAGACCCGGCGCACCGGTCCCGTCGGAGTCGCCGTCATCGGCGCCGGAGTCATCAGCAAGGAGTACCTGACCAACCTGACGAGCTTTCCCGACGTCACCGTGCACATCGTCGCGGACATGTTCGAGGAGGTGGCTGCCGCGCGCGCGGCGGAGTTCGGCGTGCAGGCCTCCGGCGGCGTCGAGGACGCCCTGAACCACCCCGACGTCGAGATCGTGGTCAACCTGACCATCCCCGCGGCACACGTCGAGGTGGCCACCGCCGCCGTCGCCGCGGGCAAGCACGTGTGGAGCGAGAAGCCTTTCTCGTTGGACCGCGAGAGCGGCATCGGCCTGCTCAAGACGGCCGACGCCGCCGGGCTCCGGCTCGGTTGTGCGCCCGACACGTTCCTGGGTGCCGGCCTGCAGACCGCGCTGCGCCTCGTGGCGCGCGGCGACATCGGCGTCCCCCTGACGGCGCTGACCCTCATGCAGTCCCCGGGCCCGGAGTCGTGGCACCCCAACCCGGCCTTCCTCTTCCAGGAGGGCGCCGGCCCGCTGTTCGACATCGGCCCCTACTACCTGACGACGCTCGTACAGACCTTCGGCGCCATCACGAAGGTGGCCGGCTTCGGCTCGAAGTCCCGCGAGACCCGGACCATCGGCTCGGGCCCGAAGGCCGGAGAGGTCTTCGACGTGACCGTCCCGTCCCACGTCAGCGCGATCGCGCAGTTCGCCAACGGGGAATCGTCGCAGAGCATCTTCAGCTTCGACTCCCCGCTGAAGCGGGCCGGCTTCGTCGAGGTCACGGGCACGGAGGGGACGCTCGCGTTCCCCGACCCGAACGACTTCACCGGAGACCTCGTGCTCACGCGCCGCGGAAGCGACCAACCGGAGGTCATCCCCGCCGTGGGCGCGACGTCGACCCGCGGCAGCGGGGTGCTCGAGATGGCACGGGCCCTGCGCGAGGGACGCCCGCACCGCGCCCAGGGCGAGATGGCCTACCACGTGCTCGACGCCATGGTCTCGATCTCCGAGAGCGTCGCCACCGGTGAATTCATCTCACTCACCAGCACGGCAACCGCCGCCGAGCCGCTTCCCGAGGACTGGGACCCGTACGCCTCCACCCTCTCCTGATCCCGGCGGGCGCCTCGGACCAGCTCCGTGGCGTCCGCCGTCCAGGCGCGACGGCGACGGTCGCGCCCANCGCCCCCCCCCCCCCCCCCCCGGTGCCGGTCTGCCCGGCGCCCTACGAATGGACTTCCAGATGACGTACAGCCCTGCTGATGATCGATACGAGTCGATGCCGTACCGGCGGGTGGGGGTCAGCGGTCTGCACCTGCCGGCGGTGTCGCTGGGACTGTGGCACAATTTCGGCGACGACAAGGCGTTCGGGGTGCAGCGGGACATCCTGCGGCGGGCGTTCGACCTCGGGGTGACGCACTTCGATCTGGCGAACAACTACGGGCCTCCGGCGGGCAGCGCGGAGACGAATTTCGGCCGGCACCTGAAGGACGACTTCCGGCCTTTCCGGGACGAGCTGGTGATCTCCACGAAGGCCGGGTACGGGATGTGGCCGGGTCCGTACGGGGAGTGGGGGTCACGGAAATACCTGCTCTCCAGCCTGGACCAGTCGCTGGAGCGGATGGGCCTCGAGTACGTGGACATCTTTTACAGCCACCGCCCGGACCCCGACACCCCGCTGGAGGAGACGATGGGGGCCCTGGACACCGCGGTGCGGTCCGGGCGTGCCCTGTACGCCGGGATCTCCTCGTACTCGCCCGAGCGCACCATCGAGGCAGCGCGGATCCTTGCGGATCTGGGCACACCGCTGCTGATCCACCAGCCCTCCTACTCGATGCTCAACCGCTGGACAGAGAACGGCACGCCCAACCTCTACGAGGCCCTCGAGCAGGCCGGGGCGGGCTCGATCGCCTTCTCCCCGCTGGCCCAGGGGCTGCTCACGGGCAGGTACCTGAACGGGGTGCCCGAGGACTCCCGGGCCGCGGCCGGGAAGTCGCTGGACAAGGAGCAGCTGAGCGCGGAGAACCTGGACCGCATCCGGGGCCTCAATGCGATCGCCGAAGGTCGGGGGCAGAGCCTGGCGCAGATGGCGATCGCGTGGGTGCTGCGGGACCAGACCAAGGGCACCCCGGTGACGTCGGCACTGATCGGGGCCTCCAGCGTGCGCCAGCTGGAGGACAGCCTGACCGCCGTGACGAACCTCGACTTCACGCCCGGGGAGCTGCACGCCATCGACGAGTTCGCCGTCGAATCCGACATCAACCTCTGGGCCGGTGCCCTCGAGGACTAGCCGGAAGGCACGATCACCGTGCCGGGCGTGCCGACGCAGGCACCCCCGGCACGGACCAGGGCTCGGCGTCGAGTTCGATGAGGGCACCGCCGCGTCCTTCCCGTACCAGCAGGCCTACCTTCCCTACAACCGCCTCTCCGACGGCACCGTCCACGACTGGTGAGTGTCCCGCCCACGGAGCCCGCGGTGCACTGGCGTAGGCTGGAATCCTGCGGACACGTTCGCGCCACCTCAGGCGCCGTCCGCGAGGAGGCAGAATTGGTACAGCGCATGGCAGACCCCACGTATCGGGCCCAGCAGTGGGAACAACGCTACGACCCTCAGATCGAGGACGTGAACCGGCTGTGCGACGCGCTCGCCGAGTCGAAACCGGGATCGACGGTGCCCTACATCGATCCGATCCACGACGTGGACGGCTGCAAGATCGTCAGTCTCTTCTCAAGCCCGGGAGCATCGTTGCCCTCGGGCTTCGTTTCGTTCGAGAACGACGACCCGAGTTCCATCCGCATGGCCGGGATCTACGAGGCCGTGGGCCTGCGACCGGACGCGGTCATGCCGTGGAATGCCTACCCGTGGCTCCTGCCCGAGGGCAAGGAGCGGGCACTGACCATGGAGCAGATCTCCGACGGCGTCAAGCCCCTGCTGACGTTCCTGCAGCAGGTTCCTCGGGCCTCGGCGCTCGTGGCGCACGGTGCCGACGCCCACAAGGCGGCACGTCGGCTCATGAAGTTGGAGAACCGGGCCATCTCGAAGCGCGGCTTCAAGATCTACGAGGTGCGCTCGCCGGGCGAGCGTGCGTTCAAGGGGACCCCAGCCAACCAGGAGCAGTGGCTCAAGGACATCCAGGTGGCCTACACCGACGCCATGGGCCGCGCGGGCATCCGCGCACGGCAGTCCATCTAGCGGGGCCGCACCGGGGGCCGTCGCGGGGCCGTATGACGCCCCGTGAAGGTCCTCAGGCCTGGCGCGGTTGAGTGGTCCGTCCGAGCGACAGCCCGCGGAGGGTCGCCGAGATGTCCTCGAGGGACTGCTGCACCCAGGCGAAGGCTTCCTCGTCGGCCCTGTGGGACTCGGTGGCCGGCGCGCAGGCCCTGTGCGCGAGGGCGAGGCGGGCGATGGTCTGCTCGAGGGTCTCGAGCAGTTCGGCCGACTCGAGGGCGAAGTGGTCGGCCGCGGCGCGGACGTCCTGCACAGCTCGACCCACGGGCGTCGGGATGAGCCTGGTGCGGTGGAGGCTGGAAGCATCGGTGGGCGTGACCGACTGGCACTGTGTACTCATGGATGAAAAGACCCTCGCTGGTCAGGACGGCGCCCGTTGGATCGCATGGGCAGAAGACGGTGTCTAGGACAGTCTGCCATCCGGTGTGCGCCCTGCTCGCCACTTCAGGCGCAAGAATCTCGCAAGGTACCGGGCGGTAGCCGATCTTCAGGGCAGCGCCTGCGGTGGACGGCTCTGGCGGATGTCAGGAGGGCCGGCTCCCTGTGGAGGGCCGGAGTGCACTGTGTCCCGATCGGGAAGGCCGGCGTCCGGCCGGTGCCACGTGATGGTGCCGTCAGCGGAACGCACACCCACGAGCGTCAGGCCCGACGGGCCGATCGCGTAGGCGTAGGTGTCGCCCCTGCCGAGGATCGGCAGTTCGCGCTGCCGGGGCTCGGGGCTGCCCGTGCCGGGCTCCCGGACGGGCCGGCAGAGCGAGACCGTGCCGTCCTCGTAGGTGAGACCCACAGTGATGCTGATACCGCGGGCCCGATCCGGCACGGTGAAGTAACCGGTGGCGCGGCGCGGCAGGACGGACGGCGTCGACGGCAGCCCACCGTCCTGCCCGGCCACGGTCACGGCCCTGCACACGCTGAGGGGTCGGTCGCGGACCTCCACGGCCTTCCCGGGCGGTGACGATTCCCCGCGGGGCACGACGTTCGCGACCACCACGAGCAGGGAGGCGACGCTCCCGGCGAGATAGGCGGCACGGCGACGGCGGGGCGGGGCCGGCCCGGGGGGCTCAGAACGGATCGGATCGGCGGAGCCGTCCTCCTGGCGGCTCCCGAGGTCCACGACGACCGGCCGCGGGGAGGCTGCGCCGGGTCCCGGCGTCCCGGGTCCACTGGCCGATGCCACGACATCCGCCTAGGTGAAGTTCTCCGTCACCATGAACTCGTGGCCGCGCTGCACGAGTTCCTCGAGGACACCGAGGTCGATGGTGGCGAGGGAGGATACGTACAGGCAGCCGGCGCCGCGCCGGTGCCTGCCGAGCTGCGGCAGCAGCAGCTCCGCTCCGGGAGCGGAGAGCAGGCCGTACATGGCCTGCGCGGAGGCCCGCGGGGAGAACCCCACGGCCAGGGCGTCACCCTCGTGACCCGAGGCGTACCTGTAGTGGTACCGCCCGAAACCGATCATCGACGGACCCCACATGACGGCCGGTCGGCGCGTCACCCGACCCATCAGTCCGAGCAGCAACTCGGCGTCCCTGCGGCGGGTCGGATGCGTCAGGGCGCCGATGAAGGCCGCCGGATCCTGCTCCGTCGGCTGTGTGCTGAGTTCGGCCATGGGGGTCGCCTTTCCCGGCGCACGTGCGGTTTCGTGCCACCACTGTAGAACCGAAACGGGCAAGCCAAAAGTGTCAGTCCGGCCCGATAATCTGGACCTATCACCGCCACCCCGAAGGGTCGAATGCTCCAGGCCAGCAAGTTGCTCCAGATCAGTCGGATCTACGTCGAACCGGCCGCAGCCGCGCTGCCCCGCGGTCAGGAGATCCTTGCGCGATGGCCGGAGGCCGATGTCGTCGAGGTCGCCAGCCACTGGCGGATCCCCGAGCTCAGCGGCGACGAGGCGAACGTGCGCCGGTGGGTCCGCATCAAGACCGAGGCACTGATCATCGGTGTCAAGAAGTCCCTGACCGCCAAGCCCAACGGCCGGTCCGCCGACTTCATCGCCCCGTCCACGGCGAACGGCTGTGCCATGGCGTGCGCCTACTGCTACGTGCCCCGCCACAAGGGGTACAGCAACCCCATCACCGTCTTCGCCAACATCGACCAGATCAGCGGCTACCTCGAGCGGCATGTCGCGCGCCAGGGCATCAAGCTCGAACCCAACCAGTGCGACGACCGCGCGTGGGTGTACGACATCGGGGAGAACAGCGACTGCTCCGTGGACGCACTCGTCAGCGACAACGTGCGGGACCTCGTGGACCTGTACCGCGAGCTGCCCACCGCGAAGCTCTCCTTCGCCACGAAGTACGTGAACCGGGACATGCTCACGTGGGACCCCCAGGAGCGCACGCGGGTCCGTTTCTCGCTCATGCCCGAGCGGTTGGCCCGGACCGTGGACGTGCGCACCACGCCCGTCGCGGAGCGGATCGCCGCGATCAACGACTTCGTGGAGGCGGGCTACGAGGTGCACGTGAACTTCTCGCCGGTGATCATCACGCCCGGCTGGCAGGACGACTGGCGGGAGCTCTTCGGGCAGCTCGATGCCGCCCTGTCGCCGGCGGCGAAGCAGCAGCTCGCGGCGGAGGTCATCTTCCTGACGCACAACCAGCAGCTGCACGAGGTCAATCTGGGGTGGCACCCGCAGGCCGAGGAGATCCTGTGGCGCCCGGACCTGCAGGAGACCAAGCAGTCCCAGAACGGCTTCACCAATGTGCGCTACATCGCCTACGAGAAGCGCGGATACCTCGACGAGTTCCTGCGCCTCGCCGCGACGGACCTGCCGTACTGCCGGATCCGCTATGCCTTCTGATCCGGCGGCCCTCCCCGCGCACTCCGACCGCCGGGTCGCGCGCCCATGAGTGCCGGGTACCGTGCCCCAGGGCTGCCACGCCCGGTCATCATGGACCAGTTCTGGGGCGATGCCGTCTTCCTGCACTGGAGAATCGAGGCGCATGCGGTGGCCCCCTTCATGCCTCCCGGGGTGCTCCCCGACGAGGTGGACGGCTCATCGTGGGTGGGTCTGATCGGGTTCCGTATGGCCGGGGCAGGGCTGGGCCGGGGGCTGCCCGTGCCGTACTTCGGCTCCTTCACCGAGATCAACGTCCGCCTCTACTCGCGGGGCCCGGACGGCACCCGCGGCGTCGTCTTCGTGACGCTCGACGCCTCGCGCCTCGCCGTCGTGCTCGCCGCCCGGGCCGGCGGGATCCCGTACGTCTGGTCCAGGTGCACACCGCTGGTACGCGGCGAGGGCGGGCAGCGGGAGTACGGGTACGACGTCGTGCGGTACCGGCGCCAGGCGGTGTCCCGCTTCGCGGTCCGGCCGGACACGGACAGCACCGCCGACGACCGGCTGTCGCTGGAGCTCACGGCGCGCTTCGGCCTGCACAGCACGTTCGCCGGCCGCACGATCTACATCCCCAACACGCACACCCCCTGGCTGCTGCACCCCGCCACGCTCACGGAGTTCGACGACGGCCTCCTCGGCGCCGCGGGTCTGCCCGTACAGGGGCCGCCGGCATCGGTCCTGTTCTCGCCCGGCGTGCAGACGCAGTTCGGCAGGCCACGCGTCGTGCATCGCTGACGGTCTCGCCGCGGTACCCGCGCCGTCGCCGAGAACGGCACCGCGTGCGTCCCCAGCCCGACCGTCCGCCGATCCGGTACGCCGTCCTGCAGGCCATGTCGGGCCCCACCGTCCCAGCAGCTCGAGACGGTGGGGCTTCCAGCCGGGCTCGAGGACCGCCGTTGTCCGCGATAGGCGCTAGGTTCGCCCCATGGCTATCGCGCGTTCCCCCACCACTGTCCTCGACTGTCCCGACCCCGCGGTACTCGCGGCATTCTATGGCGAGCTGCTCGGCTGGAGCAGCGAGGTGGAGGACGACTGGGCGGAGATCCGGGCTGACCACGGGCAGAGCATGTGCTTCCAGAAGGTGGAGCGCTACACCGCTCCGGAATGGCCCTCCGCCGAGCGGCCCCAGCAGGCGCATCTGGACATGATGGTGGACGACCTCGATGACGCCGAGACGGCCGTCCTGGCCCTCGGCGCGGTCAAGCACGACTATCAGCCCGGGACGACCTTCCGCGTGTTCCTGGATCCCGCCGGCCACCCCTTCTGCCTCTGCATCAGCTGACGCCTCCCCGGACGCCCCGGCGTCACCGGGGGTCGAGGGCGTACGAGGACCTGCGGCTTCGGGGCTGTCCGTCCTGTGGCGGTGTGCGACACGCCGCTCCGCCGTCGTTGTGCGCAGAAAGCCCCGGTATCCGGTCCACCCGCGGCTCCGGCACGGCTGGGGCGGCTGGGGCACGGTCCGGGCGCAGCGACCGCCCGGGGCAGGCCGCTCAGTCGAGCGTGATGCCGGATGGGCGGATGCTGAGCGCTTCGACCGTGGATTCACGGGTGGCGTCGACGGCGAGCCGGACGGCCCTGGCCACCTGGTCGGGCTGGATCCACGCCTCGGGCTGGTAGTCCTTGCCCTCCCACGCGTGCAGTTCCTCCTGCATGTCGGTGGCCACCCTTCCGGGATGGATGGAGCTGACCCGCACGCCGTTCGTCCGCTCCTCCTCGCGCAGGGCGTCCGTGAAGGCGCGCAGCGCGAACTTCGTGCCGCTGTAGACGGCCGACCCGGCGCCCGAGCTGTAGCCCGATCCGCTGTTGATGGCGATGACCTGGCCACCGGCCGCACGCAGCGCCGGCAGCAGGGCACGGGTCAGGGATGCGACCGCGAAGACATTGACCTCGAAGCTCTCCCGCCAGGCGTCGTCGGACAGTTCCGCCACCGAGCCCATGCGCAGGACGCCTGCGGAGTGGATGAGGACGTCGATACGGGGGATCCCTGCGACAGCAGCGGCCACCTGGCCGGCGTCGCGCAGCTCGGCCGCGAACGGCTCCGCGGACGGGAACGACGACGACAGTTCCGCGAGGGCGGTGAGGTCGCGTCCGCCGAGGAGCAGGTGGTGCGTCGGCGCGAGTTCATCGGCAATGGCACGCCCGATGCCGCGGGACGCACCGGTGATGAGGGCGACGGGGTTCGAGGACATGGTGCAACCCTAGCAACGCGTGCTGCACCGGCCGGTTGCGGTCGTCGTCGTTTCTGGCCAGGGCACCGAACGCGGTGGGCTCGGAACGCAGCGGAGCGGGTTCGTTGACATCAGTGGCGCTCATCACTCATGATCACCAGACAACAAATGTTCACTGGGGGACAACTCACGATTTGAGAAGGGCTCCATGCCTAACGAGAACCTGACGGACGACGTCGTCCTCACGGCGGCGACCGCCCTGGTCGCCGCCTTCCGTGCCACGGACACCCGCGCCTACTTCGACTCCTTCGCGGAGGACGCGACCTTCGTGTTCCACACGGAGCAGCATCGGCTCGATACCCGGGCCGCGTACGAGCAGCTGTGGGCCGGCTGGGTCGCCGAGGGCTGGCGCGTGACCGGGTGCATCAGCAGCAACCAGCGGGTGCAGCTCCTCGGCGAGACGGCGGTCTTCACCCACGACGTCGAGACGACCACCGCCGCCGCCGGCGTCTCCACCACGACCCGGGAGCGCGAGACGATCGTGTTCCGCCGCTCCGGTGCCGACGTCGTCGCCGTCCACGAGCACCTCAGCCCGGTCCCCACCGACTCTCCGGAAACGAGCGCGTCATGACCGAGATCCGATCGGGCTCGGCCTACCGACGCCTGTCCGACCACCTCGACAACCACTCCGACGGGTACGGACCTCTCCGGGGCACCCTGGGGACCGCGCGCATGGGGATGATCTGGCTGGCGGCCAACCTCGTTGTGACGACGCTGCTGACCGGGACGCTGTTCGTCCCCGGCCTGAGCTGGGGGCTCTCGGTCGCCATGATCGTCCTCGGGACGCTGATCGGAGGATCGGTGCTGGTGCTGGTCGGCAACATGGGCACCCGGACCGGACTGCCCACGATGTCCCTCACGAAGGGGTCCTTCGGGCTCCGCGGGTCCTTCCTGCCGGTCGCCGCCAACGTGGTGACCCTCATGGGCTGGAGCTGGGTGCAGGCGATGCTCGCCGGGGTCACGGTGAACTTCCTGGTCGAGCAGGCCACCGGTTTCTCGAGTCCCGTGCTGTTCTCCGTCCTGTGCCAGCTGCTCGTCGTGTGCCTCGCGATCTTCGGCCACACGGGTATCGCGCGCGTCGAGCCGTGGCTCGCGCTCGTGATCCTCGCGTTCATGGCCTACATCTTCACCACGGCGTTCCTCGCCCACGGCCCGGCCGACTTCTCCGCCATCCCTCAGGACGCCGCGGCCGGATGGACGCCCGTCGCCGCACTCGACGTCGTCATCGCCACCGCGATCTCCTGGACCGTCCTGTCCGCCGAGTTCAACCGTCTCGCCCGGACGCAGTCCGCAGGAATCATCGGATCCGGCATCGGGTACACGCTGTCCACCGTGCTCGCCATGACCCTGGGCGCCACCGCCATCGGCTACGTGGTGCTCGAGGGCGGCGAAGCCGTGCCGTTCGACCCGACGGTGATCGTCGCCGCGTTCGGAGCCCCGCTGGCCGTCGTGATCTTCCTGTCCGTCATGGCGACCAACACCATGGTGGTCTACGGGATGGTGGCCTCCGTGGTGAACATGGCGCCCTCGCGCAGGGTCACGTTCCTGCCGACGGCGATCGTCCTCGGCGGGATCTCGATCCTCGGGTCCACCTGGCTGGCCCTCCTGAACCAGTTCACCGCGTTCCTCACGGTGATCGGCGCCCTCTTCATCCCGGTCTTCGCCATCATGATCGTCGACTACTATCTCGTGCGCTCACGCCACTACGGCCGGGACATCCTGCGGGGGCACGGCGGCGAGTACTGGTACTCCGGGGGCGTCAATGTGGCGGCCGTCGGGGTGTGGCTCGTCGGAGCAGGCGCGTCCCTGCTCCTGACGTACGTGGTGCCCAGCCCGATCGGGGCCACCATCCCCACCTTCGTGCTGTCCGCCCTGCTCTACTTCGCCTGGGCGGCGGCCACCGGGCGGATCGACCGCACGCGGCGCCCGCACGTCCACCTCCTGGACCTGCCGGAGACGCCGCAGGCGCATGCGGATCACTGATCTCTCCCAGCCCATCCGCACGGGGATGCAGGTGTACCCGGGCGATCCGGAGGTCACCGTGACCACGGTGGCGACCGTCGCCGACGACGGGTACCAGGTGGCGTCCCTCCATGCCGGGTCCCACACCGGCACGCACCTCGACGCACCCCTCCACTCGATCCTCGGCGGCGACGCGGTGGACGGCATCGACCTGGCACGTCTCGTGGGGCCGGCGCGGATCATCGGGTGTGGCGCCCTGGACCCGCACTCGGTGATCCACCGGGAGGACGTGGCCGACCAGCTGCACGACCTGGCGGGCATCTCCATGGTGCTGTTCCGCACGGGGTGGTCCGAGTACTTCGGTTCACCCCGGTACCTCGAGCATCCCGTGCTCGCGGTCGGGGTGGCCGAGGCACTGCTCGCGGCAGGCATCACAGTGGTCGGCGTCGACACGCTCAACCCCGACTCCACCCTGCACAACGGCGGCCACCTGCCGTTCCACACCGTGTTCCTCGGGGCAGGCGGGGTGATCGTCGAGAACCTCACGAACCTGGGTGCCGTCGACTGGGAACGCCCGCTGGTCTCGGTGCTCCCGCTGGCGCTCGCGGGTGCGGACGGCGCCCCCGTCCGCGCTGTGGCGATGGGCCCGGCCGGCGACTGAATCCACGGCATCGGCGCGAGCCCGTGGCAGGGCCCCGGGGGACCCGCCACGGCCCCGTCAGGGGCTGGAACCAGCCCCTGACGGGTCCTAGCTGTCCTCGCCCGCACCCCGGTAGGCCGTGCTGCCTGAGCGCACGGGACCGGCGAGCACCGGGAAGCGACCGGTGAGGCCGTTGCGCTCCTCGGCAGCGGCATAGATGCCCCTGCGCGCTGCGAACCAGCCGAGCACCAGCAGCGGGACCAGCAGCAGAAGGGAGCTGAGCACCCAGCGGCCGGTCTCGGAGAAGCCCATGGTCACGAGGACGAAGAGTAGGAACGCGAGCGTCAGGTAGGCCGTGAACGGGGCGCCGAAGAGCCGGAAGGCCGGCCGTTCGAGCTTGCCCTGCCGTGCGAGGCGGTGCAGCTTGATCTGGCACAGGATGATGGTGGCCCACCCGCCGATGATGCCCAGCGCGGAGATTTCCAGCACGATCTCGAAGGCCTGCGACGGGACGAGGGCGTTGAGGCCCACACCCAGCAGGGTCACGACGGCGGTGAGCAGGATGCCGCCGTAGGGGACGCCGTTGGCGCTCATCTTCCCGGTGAACCGGGGAGCGGAACCGTTGACGGCCATGGAGCGCAGGATGCGTCCGGTGGAGTAGAGGCCGGCGTTGAGGCTCGAGAGGGCGGCCGTGAGGACCACGAAGTTCATGATCGACGCGGAGATGGCCCCGGCGTCGGGGCTGCCGATGTGCGAGAAGAAGGTGACGAACGGCGACTCACCCGACTTGTAGGACGTGAACGGCAGCAGCAGCGACAGGAGCAGGACGGAGCCCACGTAGAAGACGGCGATGCGCAGGACCACGGTGTTCACGGCCTTCGGCATGACCTCGCGGGGATTCTCGGTCTCGCCCGCGGCGGTGCCCACGAGCTCGATCGCGGCATAGGCGAAGACGACGCCGCTGATCGCCAGCATGGGGGCGATGGCGCCGGTCGGGAAGATGCCGTCGTTCGCGGCCCACACGGTGAGGCCGGTCTCGCCGACGTCGGTCCTGGCGCCGGTGACGATGAAGATGATGCCCACGATCAGGAACAGCACGAGTGCCGTCACCTTCACGAGCGCGAACCAGAACTCCATCTCGCCGAAGAGCTTCACGGAGACGAGATTCAGGGCCAGCACCACCACGAGCGCAGCCAGGGCGATGCCCCACTGCGGGACGGCCTGCAGGGGTTCCCAGAACTGTGCCCAGAACCTCACGTAGAGGGCGGCCGCGGTGACGTCCACGATCGAGGTCATGGCCCAGTTGAGGAAGTACAGCCACCCGGCGGCATAGGCCATCTTCTCGCCGTAGAACTCGCGGGCGTAGGAGACGAAGGAGCCCGACGACGGCCGGTGCAGCACGAGTTCCCCCAGGGCGCGGAGGATCAGGAACGCGAAGAACCCGCAGACGGCGTACACGAGGATCAGGGCCGGCCCGGAGCCGTTGAGGCGTCCTCCGGCCCCCATGAACAGGCCGGTGCCGATGGCCCCGCCGATCGCGATCATCTGGATCTGCCGGGGCTTGAGCGTCTTGTGGTACCCGGCCTCCTCGCTCTCGAACGACGGCGCGGACGGTCCCGTGCCGGTCCCGGGGCCGGAGGCGCCCGCGACGATGTGCTGCGAACCAGCTGACATGGTGTTCCGATCACAAAGGGTCGGAGCATCCGGGGGATGCTCCGACGACGGTCGAACGCTCGGGAGATCCGAGCAAACCGAACCAATGTTACCGAAAGGTAACACCCGCGCAGGACGGGGCCGGGGGCATGGTGCTGCGCGGATGCCCGCGTTCCTGGGAGGAGCGCGGGCATCCGGAGGGGCGAGGAGGGGTCAGTCCGTCGTCGAGAGCGCCGCGATCTCGTCGGCCGTGAGCTCGAGCTCCACGGCCTGCGCCGAGTCCTGGATGCTCTCGGGACGGGAGGAACCCGGGATCGGGATGACGGTCGGGGCCAGGGCCAGCTCCCAGGCCAGGCACACCTGCTGGGGGCTCACACCGTGCCTGTCCGCGATCTCCTGGAACGGCGTGAACTGCTCGCCGAGCCCGCCCGCCTTCTTGATGCCGCCGAGGGGACTCCAGGGCAGGAACGCGATGCCGTTCTCGCCGCAGTACCTCAGCTCGTCCTCGCTGGAGCGGAACGCGGGGGAGAACTGGTTCTGCACCGACGCCAGCCTGTCGCCGAGGATCTCGTTGGCCAGGCGGATCTGGTCCACGGTGGCGTTGGAGATGCCCGCCATGCGGATCACACCCTCGTCCAGGAGGTCCTTGAGGGCGCCGATGGAGTCCTCGTAGGGGACGTCCGGATCGGGGCGGTGGTACTGGTAGAGGCCGATCGCGTCCCCGCCGAGCCGGTGGAGGGATGCCTTCGCCGCCTCTTTGAGGTAGTCCGGGCGACCGTTCAGTGTCCAGGAGCCGTCACCGGGGCGCAGGTGGCCGCCCTTCGTCGCGACGAGGACCGTGGAGCTGTCCGCACCGTAGCTCGCCAGGGCCTTCGCGATGAGCGACTCGTTGTGGCCCACCTCGTCGGCGTCGCGGTGATAGGCGTCGGCGGTGTCGATCAGGGTGATACCGGCGTCGAGGGCGGCATGGATGGTGCGGACGGAGCGGTCCTCGTCGGGACGTCCCTCGATGGACATGGGCATACCGCCCAGGCCGAGGGCGCTGACGGGGATTCCGCCGAGTGAGCGTTGCTGCATAGTCGTTCTCCTTGGGATAGACGTGCCGACCACATGGTAAGCATGCTTCCTAACGGGCCGCGACCGGGAACAGTCCTAGTCCAGAGTGAACAGCCTGCGGACCACGCGTCCCTCCGCGAGCGCGTCGAGGCTCTCGTTCAGGTCGGCCAGGGGGCGCGTGTCGGTGTGGAGCAGTTCGACGGGCAGGCGCCTCTGCCGCCAGAGGTCCAGGTACGCGGGGATGTCGCGCTCGGGGACGGCGTCGCCCATGTAGGAGCCGAGCAGCCGGCGTCCCGTCCCCGCGAACTGCAGTGCCTGCGTGGTGAGCTGCTGGTCGGGGTGCGGCAGGCCGACGGACACCAGGGCACCTCCGCGCGCGAGCAGCCCGAGGCCCGCCTCGATCACGCGTGCGCTGCCCACGGCTTCGACGACGACGTCCGCGCCGCCGTCGGTCGCCTCCCGGACCAGTCCCGCGGCGTCCTCGGGCGCTCCCGCGAAGTGCGCTCCGCAGCGCAGGGCGAGGTCCTGCTTCGAGGCCAGCGGGTCGATGGCGATCACGGTCGTGCCCGGCACCTGGGCCGCGGCCATCACCGACATGAGCCCCACGGCGCCGAGACCGAACACCACGACGGACTGCCCCTCCTGCACCGCGGCGGTGTTCAGGACGGCGCCGATCCCCGTCAGCGCGGCGCAGCCGAACATGGCGGCGATGTCGAAGGGCACGTCGTCGTCGATCTGCACCACGGACTCGCGGGCGACGACGGCGTAGTCGGCGAACGCGGAGACGCCGAGGTGGTGGTTGACACGCTCGCCGTCGCCGGTCCGCAGCACGGCTGGCCCGTGCAGGAGGTCACCGCTCGCGTTGGCCTCCGCTCCCCGGTAGCAGAGCGCGGGACGGCCCGCGGAGCAGGCACGGCAGGAGCCGCACGCCGGGACGAACACGAGGACCACGCGGTCGCCGGCCTCGACGTCGTCGACGCCGTCGCCCACCGCCTCGATCACGCCCGTGGCCTCGTGACCGAGGGCCATGGGCAGCGGTCGGACACGGGAGCCGTTGATGACGGACAGGTCCGAGTGGCAGAGGCTGGCCCTGACGATGCGGACCAGCACCTCGCCCGCGCGGGGCTCGGGCACGGGAACCGACTCCAGGGACAGGGGGTTGCTTCCCGCATAGGGAACTGGCAGTTCGGCGGCGCGAAGCACTGCGGCGCGCATCATCGGGCTCATGGCATCCCCTCATCACGGCTGTACGGACGGCGCCAGTCTAGATGTGGGCGGGACCGTTCAGTACCGTTACGGGCACAACCGGATGTGCGAGCACGACGGACCGAGGCCGGCACACGACTCCGAGGAGAGCTGCAGCATGGAAGTACCGTTCTACGTCTGGACCACCACCGTGATCGGTATCGTGGGCCTGCTGCTGTTCGACTTCTTCTTCCACGTCCGCAAGGCCCACACGCCGAGCCTGCGCGAGTCGGCGATCTGGTCCTCCATCTACGTGGGGATCGCGCTTCTGTTCGGCGTCGGCGTGCTCGTGTTCGGCGGCCCCACCATGGGCACCGAGTACTTCGCGGGCTATGTCACGGAGAAGGCGCTGTCCGTCGACAACCTCTTCGTGTTCCTCATCATCATGTCGAGCTTCCGGGTGCCCCGGGCGGACCAGCAGAAGGTGCTGCTGTTCGGCATCGTGTTCTCGCTGATCGCCCGCACGGGCTTCATCTTCCTCGGGGCCGCGCTGATCAACAGCTTCGCGTGGGTGTTCTACATCTTCGGGCTGATCCTCCTGCTCACCGCCGGGAACCTGCTCAAGCCCGGCGGGCACGACGACGAGGGTGAGAGCGTGATCATCCGCCTCGCCAAGCGTTTCCTGCCGGCGTCGGAGCACTACGACGGCGACAAGCTGTTCACCATGGAGGACGGCAAGCGCGTGCTGACGCCCATGCTGCTGGTCATGGTGGCCATCGGCGCCACCGACATCCTGTTCGCCCTGGACTCCATCCCGGCGATCTTCGGACTGACGCAGAACACGTTCATCGTGTTCACCGCCACGGCCTTCTCCCTCATGGGGCTGCGGCAGCTGTTCTTCCTCATCGACGGGCTGCTGGACCGCCTGATCTACCTCTCCTACGGACTGGCCGTGATCCTCGGGTTCATCGGCGTGAAGCTCATCCTCCACGCCCTGCACGAGAACACCCTGCCGTTCATCAACGACGGCGAGCACGTGAACGTCGTCGAGATCAGTACCGGGCTCTCCCTCAGCGTGATCCTCGGCGTGCTGGTCGTCACCGTCCTGGCCTCCGTCCTCAGTCCCAAGGGCAAGGCGAAGAACGCCATCTCGGGCGCCAAGCGCCATGCCACCGAGTACCTGGACCTCAACTACGAGACGGACATCACCGAGCGCGAGAAGATCTTCGCCAGGTTGTGCGCCGAGGAGGAGGACCTCAGGCGGCTTCCCGAGAAGTACAAGCGCCTGATCCGCAACGAGACCGCGTTCATGGAGCTGCTCCGCAAGGCCCACGAGCAGCACGACGACGCCCTCGAGCGCCAGCCGGGCCGGTAGGGCTACTTCCGCTCGCCGGAGACCGTGCGGCCGATCACGCCACTGTCGAGGATGTCGGCGAGGAGCTCGGCGGGAGCGCCGGGCGGGAGGGGGACGCGCGGACGGCCGGGGTGGGCGCAGGCGTCGAGGCCTGCCAGGAAGCGTGAGCCGAAGGTGTCCGCCGCGTGCGGGGCCACGAGGGTGTCCACCTCGAGGCTGAGGGGAGCGGTGTCGACGTACCAGGCGTCGTCGGACTCGTGGGCGACGTCGAAGCCCGCGACGTCGAGGAGATCTTCGTCGCCCCCCGCGATCCACGAGTAGGGTGCGCGGCACAGGCCCGCCTCCTCGTCGGGGAGCGTGTCGTCGATGAGCTCGTTCACGGCCTGGGAGACGAGGTCCGCGTCCTCGGTGTCGAACGCGTACAGGCCGGCGAGGTAGGCGTCGAACTCGAAGTAGTCGGTGAGACCGCCCATGTTGCAGTAGTGCATCCACGTCTCGTAGGCGGACAGTCCGGCGAATTCCATCGCCGTGCGGGTGTCGTGGCTCTGCATGTCGTCAACTCCTCGTCGCGGCCCTCTGCTGAGCCCACTACCGATCCTGCCGAACGCACCTCAACTCAACCGGCTGGCCCTGCTCAGTTTTGGCGCAAGTCGCCGCGGTACCTCAAGGCAGGACGGGGAGAGCTCGGGGACGACACATCCGGGCGGCCGTCGGCATCGAATTCTCCCCGACACCGTGAGCCGCGTCACAGGACGCGGCGGGTGCTGGTGAGGTGGTTCCGCAGTGAAGGCAGTGACACAGCAGTGGCTGACCCGGCAGGTCCTCGTCGAGGCGGACGTCGACGCCTTCGAGTCGTGGGTCGTGTACGTCGGCCTCGGCGGCACGAGCGCCGGCATCCTGGTGGACGGCTACCTGCACGGACTGCTCCCCGCTCCATCGGCCGACCGGGACCTGATCGCCCGGGCGGTGAACGTTCTCCTGGCCGAGCGGCCGCGGCACGGGCGGCGGGCACCACTGCGGAGCGAGAGGGTCTGGCGGGGTGCCGAGGAGCCGTTCGCGTCCTACGGGGACTCCGCGGTGCAGCCGGCGGATCTCGTCGGCCCCCTGGTGGGTCCCGCCGAGGCAGAGGATCTGCGGGTCGAATCGCTCGGGCGGACAGGGCTCCTGGGCCTCGCCCACGAGGAGCAGTTGGATGCGATCACGGCGGAGGCCGCGCGCCGCTTCCCGGGATGCTCGTCCGCGCTCCTGCTCGTGGCGGGCGAGCGGCAGGTGGTCCGGTCGGCCTGTGGAGGCTTCCATGCCGACGGCCCGCGCGGCGCACTCCTGGCCCGCTGCACCCTCGACGGTCCGGGCCCGTTCGTCGTCACGGACGCCCTGCAGGACCCGCGGATGGCATCGTGTCCCGCGAAGGCGGGCGAGCGTCCCATCGGCTTCTACGCCGGCCGACCCGTCCACGGACCGGGCGGCTGGCGCATCGGATCCCTCTGCGTGGTCGCGGCCACCCCACGCGGGTTCTCCCCGGAGGACGCCCGGTCCCTGCAGATGCTCGCGGCGTCCGTGCAGGGACTAATCCGCGTGCAGGTCCCTCCGGTCAGTGGATGAGCTTCAGGCCGATGACGCCGCCGACGATCATGAGCAGGAAGACGATCTTGAGGAGTGACGCCGGTTCTGTGCCCGTGGCCATGGCGTAGACGACGGTGAGGGACGCCCCGATGCCCACCCAGACGGCGTAGGCCGTCCCGACGGGCAGGGTCCGCATGGCGTAGGCGAGCCCCGCCATGCTGGCGACGATGGCACCGGCGAACACGAGCGTGGGTGCCAGTCTGCTGAAGCCGTCGGACTTGCCGAGGGCGGTGGCCCACACGGCTTCGAGGACTCCGGAGACGACGAGGACGATCCAGGCCATGATTCTCTCCCTGGGCCGTCTTGTCGCACACCGGGTACGGCACCCATCGTCCGGGAGGCGGTGGATGACCGCCTCACCCTCCATGGTGGCACGCATCGGCGGGGGCCGCCGAGCCGGGAACGGTGATCCCGGACACCGGGATCAGCCGACGGTGACCCGGCCGTCCTCTACGCTCCAACGCCCGTCCAGGCGCACGTTCTCCAGGAGCCGGCGGTCGTGCGTGACGAGCAGCAAGGCTCCGGTATAGGAATCGAGGGCGTCCTCGAGCTGCTCGATCGCCGGCAGGTCGAGGTGGTTGGTCGGCTCGTCCAGGACCAGGAGGTTGACGCCGCGCGCCTGCAGCAGGGCGAGCCCTGCGCGCGTCCTCTCACCGGGGGAGAGGGAGCCGACGACGGCGCGCACCTGATCCGCCTTCAGCCCGAACTTCGCGAGCAGCGTCCGGACCTCACCCTGCGTCAGCTCGGGAACCAGGGACTCGAAGGCCGTGCCGAGGGGGAGGGCGTCGTCGAGCTGCCCGCGCGCCTGGTCGATCTCGCCGACGGCAACGCTGGAACCGAGGGAGGCCACGCCGTCGTCCGGTTGCTGGTGGCCGAGGAGGAGGCGCAGCAGCGTCGACTTCCCGGCGCCGTTGGGCCCGGTGATGCCGATGCGCTCGCCGGCGTCGACCTGGAGCGAGACCGGCCCGAGCGTGAAGGAGCCCTGCGTCACCGATGCGTTGTTGAGGGTCGCGACGACGACGCTGGAGCGCGGCGCGGAGCCGATGGTGAACTGCAGCTGCCACTCCTTCCGCGGCTCCTCCACCTCGTCCATCCGCGCGATGCGGGATTCCATCTGCCGCACCTTCTGCGCCTGTTTCTCGGAGGACTCGACGCTCGCCTTCCGGCGGATCTTGTCATTGTCGGGCGCCTTCTTGATCGCGTTCCGCACGCCCTGCGAACTCCATTCTCGCTGCGTCCTCGCCCGAGAGACGAGGTCCTGCTTCTTGTCCGCGTACTCCTCATAGGCTTCGCGGGCATGTCGGCGCGCAACGGCACGCTCCTCCAGGAAGGCGTCGTACCCGCCGTCGTACACGGCCACCTTGTTCTGTGCGAGGTCCAGTTCGACGACGGTGGTGACGCAGCGGGCGAGGAACTCGCGGTCGTGGGACACGAGCACGACGCCGCCGCGCAGGTTCTGGATGAACTGCTCCAGGCGCTCGAGGCCGGCGAGGTCGAGGTCGTTGGTCGGTTCGTCGAGGAGTACGACGTCGAAGCGGCTGAGCAGCAGGGCCGCCAGGGCAACCCGAGCGAGCTGGCCACCCGAGAGGGCGGCGGTCAGGGACACGGGGTCGATGCCCCCGGCGACGTCCGCCAGCACCGACGGCAGGCGGTCCTCCAGGTCGACGGCGCCGGACGCCATCCAGTGATCGAGGGCGAGCGCGTAGGCGTCATCGGCGGCCTTCGTCCCGTTGCCGAGGGCCGCCGCGGCGTCCTCCATGGCGGTGGTCGCTGCCGTCGTGCCGGTGCGGCGGCCGATGTACGCGGCGACCGTCTCGTCCTCGAGGCGCTCGTGCTCCTGCGGCAGCCACCCCACGAAGGCGCCGGGCGGCGTGGTGCGCACGGTGCCGGCGAGCGGGGTGTCCGCTCCCGCGAGCAGGCGCAGGAGCGTGGTCTTCCCCGCCCCATTGGCTCCCACGACGCCGACGACGTCCCCGGGCGCGACCGTGAGGTCGAGCTTCGAGAAGAGGGTGCGGTGGGCGTGGCCCCCGGACAGGTCCTTCGCCACGAGGGTTGCAGTCATTCCTCCAGTCTAGGAGTCGCGGCACCTGCCCATCGAGGTGGCCCCGTCGGTGGGTATCGATGCGGGTGCCTCCGGGGACGGCCCGGTCGATGGGCAGGGCCGCTCCGGGCGCCGTCCGGCTGCCGACGTTCCGATCAGCCGACGTTCCGATCAGCCGACGTTCCGATCAGCCGACGTGCCAGAGGCTGTAGTCCTCGTGGTGGAGGATGGCGCGATGGCCGGTGAGCTCGTCGCGGATCCAGACGACGCCGAGGGCCGGTGAGGTGTGCTCGACGCACCCGCGGTAGTGCACCTCGTTCCTGCGGCGTGCCTCGATGACGGTACCTGCGCCGAGGGCGGAGAGGTCGAGGATGCGGGCGGTGGCAGTGGCGAGGATGGTCATCGGTGCTCCTTGGTGGTTCAGGGACGCCCGCTGAGACGGCGGGCGCCTTCGTCCATGATTCTGGAGCGGTGTTGCGGGAACGTTTCCGGGAGGTTATCTTCTCCGGGCGCCGGCCGCAGTGTTACCCGGGATGTACTCGGAGGCCTGCACAGGCCTCGAACAGTTGCCTAAGCTACTCGAATGGACCAACCCACCCGACCGGACACGGCCTACCTGACGTCGATCGACGAGCGGACACGACGGCTCCTGGCCGACGCCGTCCCGGACCCGTCCCCGTTCGCGGGAGCGCCGTCGGACCTGACCGACACCGTCGAGCAGGGCGTGGACGCCGTCGCCGACCGCCTGCGCCACGTGGTCCGGCACCTGCACGCCCACCCCGAGACCGCGTTCCAGGAACATGCCAGCGCGATGCTCCTGCACCAGGAGATCACCCGCCACGGCATCGACGCGCGACTCGGGCAGTACGGCGTCGAGACGTCCGTGCGCGCCGAGGCGGGCCGTGCGGAGGGGGGACCCACCGTCGCGATCCTCGCCGAGTACGACGCCCTCCCCGGGATCGGCCATGCCTGCGGCCACAATGTCATCGCGGCGGCCGGCCTCGGTGCCTTCCTGGCCCTGGCCTCCGTGCAGGACCGGTTGCCGGGACGCGTCGTGTTCCTCGGCACCCCCGCCGAGGAGGGCCACTCCGGCAAGGAGGTGATGGCACGCCACGGGGCGTTCGACGCCGTGGACGCCGCGATCATGGTGCACCCCTACGGCTACGACCTCGCCGACCAGGTCTGGCTCGGCCGGCGGCTGCTGACCCTCACGTTCACGGGAGTGGAGGCGCACGCCTCCGCGCAGCCCTTCATGGGACGCAACGCGCTCGACGCAGCGAACCTCGCCTACCAGGGCATCGGGCTGCTCCGCCAGCAGTTGCCGCCGTCGGACCGCGTGCACGCGAACATCACGACCGGCGGCGAGAGCCCGAACATCATCCCGGGCACCGCGGTGATGAAGCTGTACGCGCGGTCCCAGCAGCCCGCGACGCTGCGGGACCTCAGCGCACGGCTCGAGGACGTGGCGCGCGGTGCGGCCCTCATGACGGGGACGAGCGTGGACGTGCGGTGGGACGAGCACCCGCCCTCGCTGCCCATCCGCACCAACAGTGCGCTGACCGGCCGCTGGGTCGCCGCGCAGCAGCGGCGGGGCCGGTCCCCGCTGCCGCTCGGCGTGGTCTCGGAGACCCTCGCGGCGTCCACCGACTTCGGGAACGTCAGTTATCGCGTGCCGGGCATCCACCCCCTGATCCGCATCGCCGAGCCGGCCACCGCGCTGCACACGCGCGGGTTCGCCGAGGCGGCGGGGAGCGAGGCGGCCGAGCAGGGCGCGCTCGACGGCGCCGTCGGCCTGGCGCTCACGGCCCTGGACTACCTCCTCGATGCCTCCCTCCGGGATGCGGTACACGAGGAGTTCGAGACGCAGGGCGGCGCGATCGACGTGCCCGCCTACTTCGACTGATCCCCGCCCGACCCCCGACCGACCGACGCAGCAACCGCGAAGGAGAACGCATGGCATCCAGCGCAGCCACCCGCCCTGGACTGGCGGACCGCTTCCTCACGGGCGTGGAGAGGGTCGGCAACAAGCTGCCCGATCCGTTCATGCTCTTCCTGATCCTCTTCGCCATCACGGCCGTGCTCACCACGGGCATGGCGCTCGCGAACGTGACGGTCCAGGTGCCCGGCGCCGAGGAGGCCACCGTCATCAAGGGCCTGTTCACCGCGGAGGGCATGACGTGGCTGACCGAGAACCTCGGCGCGAACTACCTCGGCTTCCCGCCGCTGGCCACGGTGCTGCCCATCCTGCTGGCGGTCGGCGTGGCCGAGAAGTCAGGCCTGCTCGGCGCCCTGATCCGCCGTGTCTTCGGCTCGGCGCCCCGTTGGGCGCTGGCGTACGCGGTCGGTCTCGTGGGCGTGGTCGGATCCGTCATGTCGGATTCCGCGTTCGTCGTCATCCCGCCGCTCGCGGCCCTCGTGTTCAAGGCCGCAGGCCGCCACCCCGTGGCCGGCCTGCTCGGGGGATTCGCGGCCGCGGGGGCCGGTTACTCCACCAACCTGCTCGTCACGAGCCTCGACGCCCTGTTCGCCGGCATCACGACGGCGGTGACGGAGAACCTGCCCAACCCCGGCGCCCCCGTGACGCCGCTGTCCAACTACTACTTCAACATCACCTCGTCGGTGATCCTGATCCTCCTCGCCGGCTTCATCATCGACCGGGTGCTCGAGCCGCGGCTCACCCGGCAGGGCGTGCCCGTCGACGAGCTCGTCGAGGACGGCGAGCACGCGGCCCCGGTGGTCCTGAAGGCCGAGCTGGAGCCGCGGGAGGCCCGCGGGCTGCGGTGGGCGATGATCGCGGGCGGCGTCGTGGCCCTGGTCATCCTCGTCGCCGTGATCGTCCCGGACTCGCCCTGGCGCAACGAGACGGGCGGGTTCCTGCCGCGCTCGCCCCTGCTGAGCTCCATCGTCTTCATCGTGTTCCTGCTCTTCGTCGTCCCGGGGCTCGTCTACGGGCGGATCGTCGGCACCATCACCACCGGGCGCGACATACCCCGGGTCATGGGTGAGGCCATCAAGGACATGGCGGGATTCCTGGTGCTGGCGTTCATCCTCGGCCAGTTCATCGCGCTGTTCAACTGGTCCGGCATCGGCTCCTGGATCGCCGTCGCCGGCGCCTCGGGCCTGCAGGCGATCGGACTGACCGGCTACCCGGCGGTGATCGCGTTCATCCTGCTGGCGTCCGTCCTGAACCTGTTCATCATCTCCGGGTCCTCGATGTGGACGCTCATGGCGTCGGTGTTCGTGCCCCTGTTCGCCCTGCTCGGCTACGAACCCGCCTTCATCCAGGGCGCGTTCCGGGTGGGCGATTCGGCCACCCAGGTCATCACGCCGCTGAACCCCTACATGATCGTGCTGCTGACCATGCTGCGGAAGTACGAGCCGGAGGCCGGTCTCGGCACCCTGATGGCACGGATGCTGCCCTTCGTGGTGCCGTTCTGGCTCGCCTGGGTGGCCATCCTGACGGTGTTCTTCTACCTCGACCTGCCGCTGGGTCCGGGCAACGACATCTTCATCGAGCAGTAGGCGGGCGGGTCCGCCCGCCGTCGGACCCGCCCGCTCAGCGGACGGCGTCGTACACGGCCAGTGAGATCCCGTTCGAGTACACGGCGTGCTCGGTGAGGGAGAGCTTCGTCCTGGTGGCCTGCGCCGCGTCGTCGAAGAGCCGCTTGCCGGACCCCAGCAGGACGGGGAACACGAGCAGGTGGTAGCGGTCCACGAGGCCCGCTGCCGCGAGGCCCCTGGCGAGGGTGCCGCTGCCGTGCAGCAGGATGGCGCCCTCGCCCTCCTGCTTGAGGCGTGCGACGTCGTCCAGGGACCGGAGGACCGAGGTGTTGTTCCACCGGGGATCCGTCAGGGTGCTGGAGACCACGTACTTCGGCATCTCGTTGTACTCGGCGAACTCCTCCATGGTGGGCCAGACGGGGGAGAACTCGTCGTAGCTGACCCGCCCCAGGAGCAGGGCGGAGGCCTCCTCCTGCTCGCGGCCCTTGATCTCGTAGGCGGCCTCGTCGAACTCGATGTCCTGGAAGGTCCAGCCGGCGTGCGGGTGGTCGCCGCCGCCCGGGGAGTCGATGACTCCATCGAGTGACATGAACTCGGTGACGATCAGTGTGCGCATGGTCTCCCTCTTCCGGGTCTCGGACGGTGCCGGGTCACCGGCGCCTCGATGCGCCCGTGACCCACGATCAGACTGTAGACGGACGCCGCCCGCCGAACTCATCGGACGCGCGGCGCCCGCCGGCCGGGCGGCATGGCGACGGCGCCGCGGTGCCGTCGCCGGGCTCCCTGCGGAATAGGTACCCGGGTACACCGGTTATCCCACCAAGCCCCACCCCGACGGAAGGATCGCCGTGACCACGGTCTACGCCCTGCACGAGAACCCCGAATGGTTCCCGCCCTTCGCCCGAGCCTTCGAGGCCGAAGGGATCGAGGTGGTCGAATGGCTGCTCACGGACGGGGTGCTCGACCTCGACGCGGTCCCGCCGGAGGGCATCTTCTGGTCCCGCATCAGCGCCTCGGCCCACACGCGCGACCACGGTCTGTCCAAGGACTACGCCCGGTCGGTGCTGTCCTGGCTCGAGGCGCACGGGCGCCGCACGGTGAACGGGCGGCGTGTGCTCGAACTCGAGATGAGCAAGGTCGACCAGCTCACCGCCCTCAGGGCCGCCGGTATCGAGACGCCCCGCACGGTGGCAGCCGTCGGCCGGGACCGCATCCTCGAGGCGGCCGAGGGCTTCGGCACGCCGTTCATCGTCAAGCACAACCAGGGCGGCAAGGGCCTCGGCGTCCGGAAGTTCGACTCCCACGAGGAACTCGCCGAGTACGTGGCCTCCGCCGAGTTCGAGGAGCCGCAGGACGGCATCACCCTGGTGCAGGAGTACATCCAGGCCGCCGAGCCCTTCATCACCCGCGCGGAGATCGTGGGCGGCACGTTCGTCTACGCCATCAAGGCCGACACGGCGCGGGGCGGCTTCCAGCTCTGCCCCGCCGATGCCTGCGCCATCGACCCGACGACGGGCAGGCCCATCATGCCGCCGGGCGCCACGATCGCCCCCGAGCCGGACCAGCAGCTCTTCAGTCTCCGCGAGGGGTTCGACCACCCCGTGATCGCCCGCTTCGAGGAGTTCGCGCGGCGCAACAACCTGGAGGTGTGCGGCATCGAGTTCATCGAGACCGCGGACGGACGGGTCCTGACCTACGACGTCAACACGAACACCAACTACAACGCCGCCGTCGAGGCCGTGGCACCGAAGTCGGCACCCCGCGAGCTCGTCCGGTACCTCGGGACCCTCGCCTGACGCGTGCCCCGTTCATCGCAGCGCGACGGCGCCCCCGCCCCGCGGAGGCGCCGTCGTCGACTCGAGGTGATGACGGGGTGACCGGGATCGCCGGTACCTGCGGTCCTCGCGGATGGACGGTGGCCGACCCCATCGATGGGTAGCGCCGGCTGCGGTAGCGTGCTCGTAGGGCCGGCCGTCCTGACCGGGCGGGCTGCCGCGACGCGAAAGGATGCTGCCGATGTCCCGTTTCAGCAAGGACGGCAAGGTCAAGGCCGAGACGCTGCCGAGCACGTTGCAGCGGTCCGACGAGAAGGCCCAGGACAGGTTCGCGGCGACGCTCGACGCCGCCGAGGAGCAGTACGGCGACGGCGAGCGCGCGCGGCGCACGGCGTTCGCCTCCCTCAAGCACGGCTTCGAGAAGGTGGGGGACCACTGGGAGCCGAAGGAGCACAGGGGACCATCCGACGAGCAGGCGGCCGGCGGCGGTGCGGACGCGCGCCCGACGGCGGGCGGCGTGGATGCGAACTCCTCGAAGCGGCACCTCTACGACCTCGCGAAGAAGCTCGAGGTCCCGGGCCGCTCCACGATGTCCAAGGACGAACTGGTGGCCGCGCTGCAGAAGGCGAACGACCGGGCGACGCGGAAGGCGCGCGAGTCGTAGCCATTACGCAACAGAAGTATTTCCTAATCAAACTCTGCTTAGGCTAGCCTTACTTCTATCCGTCCACGGTCCCATGAGGGTCATGGAAGCCCATAGAAGCCGAGGAGCCCCATGGCACCCCCACGCCTGCGCGGCCTGATTGCCGCCGCCGTCGCCGTACTCGCCCTGTCCGCCTGCTCGACCGGCCCTGCCGACGACACCGCGGCGCCCGCCGGTGGCAGCAGTGCCTCCGCCGATGCCGGGGCCTTCCCCGTCACGATCGAGCACGCCTTCGGCGAGACCACCCTGACGGAGAAGCCCGAGCGCGTGGCCACCGTGTCCTGGGTGAACGCGGACGTGTCCCTCGCCCTCGGTGTCGTGCCCGTGGGGATGCCCGCCGACACGTACGGCGGCAACGAGAACCAGTCCACCCCGTGGAAGGACGCGAAGCTCGAGGAGCTCGGCGCCACCATCGGATCGGAGAACGCGCCCGTCCAGTACTCCGAGACCGACGGCATCGCCTTCGAGGACATCGCCGCGACGAATCCCGACGTCATCCTCGCCGCCTATTCCGGGATCTCCCGGGAGGACTACGACACCCTGAGCAAGATCGCACCGGTGGTCGCCTATCCCGAGATCGCGTACGGCACCGCCTGGCAGGATTCGACGCGCATCATCGGTGAGGCGCTCGGCCTGACGGAGGACGCCGAGCAGCTCGTGACCGAGACGGAGCAGGCGATCGACGACGCCGCGGCGGAGTACCCGCAGCTCGAGGGCAAGACGTTCATCTACGGCAACCTCGAGCCCGCCAGTGCCGAGGGAGTCAATGTCTACACGGCCAACGACAACCGTCCCCGGTTCCTGACGTCGCTCGGCATGGTCCAGGCGGACGTCGTCACCGAGAACACGACGGGCTCCGAGGAGTTCTTCATCCCGTGGTCCGCGGAGCGAGCCAACGAGCTCGAGTCCGACATCTTCGTCACCTGGGTGCCCGACGAGGGCACGAGGGACGCCATCGCCGGCGACCCGCTGCTCGGCCAGATCCCCGCCGTGGAGCGCGGGGCGCTGGTGGCGGACAGCGACAACACGCTGACGCTCTCCATCTCGGCCGCCAACCCGCTGAGCCTGGTCTGGGCACTCGACCGCTTCCTGCCGATGCTCGGTGAGGCGGCGGACAAGGCCTGAGGCGCGTGCGATTGCCCTCCGGCAGTATCTGGGCTGGAATGGGAGCGGACCGACATCTCGTCCTACGAAGGGAACCCGATGGCCCAGTCGGAAATCAACAAGCTCCAGGCGGCAACCGCCTGGGACAGCAACGGCAAGAAGCTCGGCGACGTGAACGACGTGCACCTCGAGAAGGAATCCGGCATCCCGGCGTGGATCACGGTGTCACTCGGGCTGCTGAACTCGCGCAAGCACTACGTGCCCCTCGCCAATTCGCGCTTCGAGGGTGATGCCCTGTACCTCGCGTGGCCGAAGAGCACGATCACGGGGGCGCCCGGCGCACTGAGCAGTGTGAAGCTCTCTCCCGAGGAGGAGTCGGCGCTGATCGACTACTACCGGCTCCGTGACGACGCCGCGACGACGCCGTGACCGCCTAGCAAGCCCGAGGCGTTGCACGAAGAAGCCCCCTTCCGCTCAGGCGGAAGGGGGCTTCTTCGATCGGAAGCGCTCAGAACATCTGGAAGATGCCGACGATGTTCCCGATGATGAAGACCAGGACCAGCAGGACGATGAGGCCGATGACGCCGAGCCAGAGACCCGTGACACCCTTCGACTGCGTCTTGTCCTCGACGTCCGGCTGCTGCCAGGTGGTGCTGGCTTCGCCCGGAGGTGTCTCGCCCGGGGGAACGCCCCCGCCCGGTTCGAGTCCGGTGAGGTTCATCTCGTCCGGGTCCGGATTACCGGCGTTCGACGGATCGGGGTTCTTTCGTTCGCTCATGCTGTCCTCCGCGTGGTTGGCCGGGTGAGTCTTTTTCACCCTACCCCGCGGATTGTAAGTGTGCTTATCAGTTGTGTGGCGTCCGCCGTACTGGACTATTGGCCGAGACCTGCTGTGCTGCCGCCGGTGGGATCGAACCTCTGGCCCGCGGCGCTGTGCCGGAGGTCGTTGCCGTCGCCCGATCCGGCGCCATTGCCTACCGCAGCACCGGCGGATGCCATGACTGCCTCCTCGCGGGGTGTCCATGACATCGTGATGTTCACGCCCTGCTCGGTGTCCTCCACGAAGAGGTGGAGGTCCTCGCCGATCAGCGCCTCGTGGTGCACCGGGTCACCTGCCTCCCGTGCCATGTCCGCGAGGCGGCAGATCGCAACCGACATGGCGCGTCCCCAGTCGTGCGGGTGCTTGCTCGTCGACGCCTCGGTAGCGCTGAATTTCCTATCGGTCATCGCCATCGTCTTCCCTGCCGTTGGAGAGGAATTAGAGACCTGCCCTTTCGGGTGGAAGCAACTGTAGCAGCGCCCGCCGAGGGGTAGAACCTGCTCGCGGATGAACTTTCGGTGCCGGAACGGGGGTGTCCGGGGCGCCCTTCCTCCTGCCCTGTCTCCTGTCGGTGGCATCGGCTACTGTTCCTCGTGCCGGGGTCTAGAAGCAGGCTGCGGCTCCTGACCATCATCGGATCCCCCCTATGACAGAGTCCCTGCCCGTTCCCGATGTCGCTGACGCAGTCGGTGGCACCTCCCTTCCTCCCGGCCTGCAATCGCCGCTCGTCGTCGACCGGGAATCCTCCGTGGACGCGCCGACGCCGCGGGAGCGCGAGATCCTCTGGATGGAGGCCGCCCTCGACGCCGGAGACCTGGCGTCCGTCCCGCTCGCGGAACTGCGCGTGCTGGCGAACAGGATGTTCCGCCTGCTCGACACCGACCACCCGCCCCAGCAGGCCGCCGAACGCTATGCCGCCCTGGTCACGGAGATCGAGGACCGAGCCCGCCGGGCCGCCGCGCGCGCGGACATCCGGGAGGTGTTCAAGGACTCGCCCTTCAACTCGCGCTTCGAGCTGTACTTCGACGGCCACCTCGCCGCGTACATCCGGTACTCGATGCTCGGCGGCCGCCTCACCCTCAGGGCCCTGGTGGAGAAGGCGGGTTTCGAAGGGCGCGGGCTGGGCGTGGTCCTGATGCGCCGCGCCATGCTCAATGCCCACAAGCGGCGCCTGAGCGTGGTGCCCGGGTGCCCCTCGGCGCAGGCGTTCCTCGAGCAGAACCCGCAGTACCGGACGCTGGCGCGCACCTCGGACTGATGCCGATCTCGGGGGCCCCGCCCACATCCGTGCACGTGAGCACAGCATCCCCCGCGGGGAATCCAGGGCCTAGCTGCGCAGGGCCGCCCGCGCCGCGTGCCCGATGACCGCGCTGTACGTGGGATAGGCGAACTTTACGCGCGCGAGCGTCGCGAGATCGGTGCCCGCCGCCATCGCGGAGGCCACCGCGGTGATGACCTCGACGGCGTTCTCCCCGACCGCGTGCGCGCCGAGGATCAGCTCCCGCCGCCGGTCGATGACGAGCTTGAGGAAACCCTGCTCGCGGTCGTCGATGATGGGCCGCTCCACGGCGGCGTAGGGCATGGTGACTGCGTGACATTCGGCGTCGCGCTCCCTCGCCTTCGCCTCGGTGAGTCCCACGCCGGCGTAGTCCGGGTCGGTGAAGCCGCCCTCGGGCAGGAGGTGGTGCGGCGTGGTGCGGGTAGCGCCCAGCACCGCGTTCTCGGCTGCCGTCTCACCCTCGAAGACGGCAGCCTGCACGAGCATGCTGCTGCCGTTGGCGTCACCGGCCACGAAGATATGGGGGACGTTGGAGCGCAGGTACTCGTCCACCGGTATGAAGGAGCGCGCTGTGCGGACGCCGGCGGCGTCGAGTCCGAGACCGGGGAGGTTCGCAGGCCAGCCCGCGGCCATGACGACGGCGTCCACCGTGCGCGACTGCGGTTCCCCGTCGCGCTGCCACGTGAGGCTCAGGGCGCCGTCCTCCCGGCGGATGCTGTCCACGCCGCCGATGCCGGTCTCCACCTGCACCCCCTTGCCGGTGAAGCTCGCGGTGACGGCCGCGGCGACGTCCTCGTCCTCCGTCATGAGGATGCGCGGAGCGAGATCCAGCAGCAGGACCTTCGAGCTCAGCGCGTCGAAGATGGTGGTCATCTGCGCACCGGTGTGGCCGCCGCCGATGATCGCCACCGTACCGGGCAGTTTCTCGAGGCTCAGCACCTCGTGCGGAAGGACGGCGAGTTCGGCACCCTCGATGGGCAGGCGGCGGCCGCTGCCGCCGATGCACAGGATGATCGAGCCCGCCGTGACCTCGCGCCCGTCCACGGTGACGGAGTGCTCCCCGGTCAGCTCGGCGTCGCCCTCGATCAGTTCGATGCCGAGGCGCTCCATCGTGGGGCCGTACCCCTTCGCATCGAGGACGCGGGCCACCGTGGCGCGCACCCGTTGCACGGTCTTGTCCCAGTCCACGGACGGCTCGTCCACGACGATCCCGTAGTCGTACGCCGTCCGGACCTCGCGGTAGAGCCGTGCGGTCTTCGCGAGTACACGGGTGGGCACGCAGCCGGAGTTCACGCAGGTGCCGCCGAGGGCCGAGCGCTCCACGACGGCGGTCCGCGCCCCCAGCTCGGCAGCCCGGGTGGCTGCCGCCATGCCGGCAGGCCCACCACCGATCACGAGGACGTCGAACGTGTGGTCCATGGAGGCTCCTTCGGAGGTCGGGTGGCTCGTCCCATCCTCCACGGATGCGGCCGGGGCCACAACGGCGCGCGATTCGGCACGGGAGGTGGTGCACCGGGGGCACTCCTGCGCCTAGGATCGGAACTCACCCTCGACGGGAACGGATGCGGATGCCTGGGGACGCTGGGGAGCGGTCACGCTACACACTGACGGACGACGGCGCCTTCCTGCGCCTCCGATGGGCCGCGGGGGTCACCATCGAGGCGGACGACGTACGCTCCACGATGGCTGCCGTGACGGCGGCGTCCCCCGCGGGCAAGCGGCCCCTCCTGGTGAACATCGGTCTGGTCGACGCGATCACCCTGGAAGCCCGTCACCTCCTCATCGAGGACACGTGTTCCCTGCGCACGGGCGTTGTGGGCGTCGACGCGGTGGGCAAGGTGCTCACGGCCTTCAACTACCGGTCCGCGACCCCGAGCAGGTACTTCACCGTCGAGGACGAAGCCATCGCGTGGCTGCTGGGGAAGGCCGAGGGCGGAGAGGCCACCAGCCGGGAGGCCCTGGATCCTGATCCGTTCAGGGCCCGGCTGGAGGAGGGCATCGTGCTGGTCGACTGGGACCACGGCACGAGCGTGACGACCGAGGCGGCGGAGGCGCTCGTCGCCGCCATCGCGGCCCTGGATCCTCCCCGGAGCCTTCCGATGCTCGCGCTCAACAACGACATGGTGTCGCTCACGCACGAGGCACTGAGCGTGTTCGCCGAGCGGCTGGACGTGACGGCGCTGGCGATCGTCGGGGCGGCCGGCGACCGGACGATCGCCACCTACTACAAGCAGCTCCATGCACCTCCCTACCCCACGAGGTTCTTCACCACCGAGACCGAGGCCCGGCAGTGGCTCGCCTCGGAGAGGCCTTCCTGACGGCGACATGCAGACCGGGGCGCGGCGGGCGAGGCCTGTGCCGGTTCCGGACCGATTCTCCGGCACCGGCGGATCCGACCTACCGTTGGGGGAGTGAGCCTTCACGCGGGCGGCCCGGTCCGACCCCGCCCGCCGATCCCCGATCCCCGATCCCCGATCCCTCAGGAGAATCCATGAGAACCGTCAAAGCATACGCAGCCCCGTCCGCCACGGAGCCGCTCGTCCCCACCACCATCCAGCGGCGTGACGTGGGACCGAAGGACGTGCTGATCAAGATCGCCTACGCCGGCATCTGCCACTCCGACATCCACACCGTCCGCGGTGAATGGGGACCGCAGCAGTACCCGCTGACCGTCGGCCACGAGATCGTCGGTGTGGTCGAGGAGGCGGGCTCCGACGTGACCCGCCACAGGGTCGGTGACCGCGTGGGCGTCGGCTGCATGGTCAATTCGTGCCGCGAGTGCGCCAACTGCCGGGCGGGCGAGGAGCAGTACTGCCTGAACGGCAACGTCGGCACCTACGCCGGCGTGGACCGCGACGGTTCGATCACGCAGGGCGGCTACTCCACGCACATCGTGGTGGTCGAGGACTTCGTGCTGTCCGTGCCGGAGAGCATCCCCTACGAGGCCGCGGCGCCGCTCCTGTGCGCGGGCATCACCACCTACTCGCCGCTCGCCCACTGGAACGCGGGACCCGGCAAGAAGGTCGCCGTCGTCGGACTCGGCGGACTCGGGCACATGGCCGTCAAGATCGCCTCCGCCATGGGCGCAGAGGTCACCGTGCTGTCGCAGAGCCTCAGCAAGCAGGACGACGGCAAGCGCTTCGGCGCCGAGCACTACTACGCGACCAGCGACCCGGACACCTTCAAGCAGCTCGAGAGCACCTTCGACCTCATCATCAACACCGTGAGCGCGAAGATCGACCTGGACGCGTACCTCTCCCTGCTCCGCCTCGACGGGACCATGGTCAACGTGGGTGCTCCGGCCGACGCCCTCCCCCTGCACGTGTTCACCCTGTTCAACCAGCGGCGTTCCTTCGCGGGCTCGGGGATCGGAGGGATCCGCGAGACGCAGGAGATGCTCGATTTCTGCGCCCAGCACGGCATCGCCCCCGAGATCGAGGTCGTCTCCGCCGACGCCATCAACGAGGCCTACGAGCGCGTGCTGTCCTCCGACGTCCGCTACCGCTTCGTCATCGACACGGCGACGCTCGGCTAGTCCGCCGGCCCGACGGGAGCAGGGGCGCGGTGGCCGTCCCTGCTCCGAAGCCGATGGACCCACCCGCTCCACCCGGCCTGCCGTCCGCCGCATGGCAGGAGCCGTTGGCCCGCCCGACCCCGGCGGGGCAGCGCTGGACGGGGGCGACAGCAAGTATGCTGTCCATCGGTGGCCGCTCCCGGCCACGTCTCCGGTCCTGGTCCGATCGCGGCAGGACACGGGTTCCCGGTGGACGGATAGGGATGGGCGAGGAGCGCATGCAGGTGGTCGCGCGGAGGCTGGCAGCGCTTCCCCCGGTATCGGTCCACCTCCTGTTCGCCGTCCTCCTCACCGCCGCAGCATTCTTCGGCCGCCACACCAACCTCGAGGCCTCCGGGCTCGCCCTCGTCTGGCCGGCGGCCGGCATCACCTTCCTGTGGGGCCTCTGGGCCTCGCGCGCCCGGCGGGATCTCGCCGTCGCCCTCGCGGCGACCGTGCCCATCCTCGCCGCTGTCAACCTGGTGACCGGCCTCAGCCCGGCGCTCGCGCTCGCGGTCGCGTTCGGGAGCGCCGCCCAGACGGCCGTGGCCGCCGCCCTTTTCCGGCGCGTCGTACCGGAACTCACCGTGCAGTCCGTGGGGGACTACCTCCGACTCAGCGCGGTGGCCCTCGTGGCCTGTTCGGTCGGCGCCCTGTTCATCGTGGCAGGCAGCGCCCTCGACGGTATTTCGGAGCCCGTCAGGGCCTTCATCCCCTGGCTGGTCCGCCACGCGGTGTCCCTGACGGCGCTCGGATCGCTCGGCATCGTTGTCGCAGCGGGCATCAGGGCGCGTGCCGTGGGCGAGGCGCATCCGACGCTCACCCCCGCCCGCCGCGCCGAGTACGCCCTCCTGGTCGTGGTCTCCGTCATCCTGTACGTCGCGACGTTCGGTGCCGAGGCCGCCCTGCCGGTGGCCTACGCCACCATCCCGGCGCACATGTGGGCCGGGCTGCGCCTGCGCGCGGGCTGGGCGATGCTGCACGGCCTGGTGAGCGGCGCGTTCCTGCTCTTCTTCACCCTCGCGGGCCTCGGGCCGTTCCAGGAGCTGGGCCCCGGGACCGGCGTCTATGTGGCCCAGTCCTTCATGTTCATCGCCTTCTCGCTCTCGGCGGTCCTGGCGCTCAGCATGGACGAGCGGCGCCGTCTGATCGCGCGGCTCTACCGCGCCACGGAGGAGGCGAAGGCGGCGGCCGAACTCCGCGACCTCGTGATCGGCAGGATGAACGACGGCGTCCTCGTCGCGGCACCCGACCGCCGGCTCATCTTCCAGAACGCGGCGAGCGAGCGCTGGCTGGGACCGGGGACCGCCCGGCCAGGCGAGACGTGGCGGCGCGAGTACGAGGTCACGGCCCCGGACGGGCAGCCGCTGAGCGAGGAGGAGAACCCTCTGACCCTCGCGCTGCAGGGGACCGTCACCGAGCGCAGGGACCTCGACCTCACCCACCGGACGGGGGAGGTGGTGCACCTCTCGGTCGACGCGGTGCCGCTCCCCGGGGACCGGGGCGCCGTGATCGTCATGCGCAATGTGACCGGCGAGCGTCTGTACCAGCGCGACCTCAGCCGTTTCGCGTCCGTGGTCGCGCACGACCTCCTGACACCACTGACGGTCTTCGACGGGTGGCTCGAGCTCCTCGAGGACCCGGACCTGCCGCAGGCCGAACAGCAGGCCAGCATCGAGCGGCTCCAGCAGGCGAGCCTGCGCATGAGGACGCTCATCCGCAACCTCCTCGCCTACAGCCTCGCGAAGGAGGAGCGGCTCACCGCGTCGAGGATCGATGTCGGTCGGGTGGTCGAGGGCATCATCGACCTGCGCACCGCCCTGCCGGGCACGCAGCTGCCCGAGGTCCGTTTCGCGGTGGACGCGCCTGATCCCGTCTACGCGGATGAACGGCTCTTCCTGCAGCTCATGGAGAACCTCGTGGGCAACGCCATGAAGTACGGCAGGACCGACGGCACGGGGGAGGTGACGGTGACCACCTCGGTGGACGCCGCAAGCGGCCGGACGCTGGTGCATGTGCGCGACAACGGGATCGGCGTTCCCATGGGTGATCTCGAGCGCGTCTTCGACGAGTTCCACCGCTCCGAGAACGGCCTCCGACAGGCGACGGGGACGGGCCTCGGGCTGGCCATCTGCCGTCGCATCGCCGAGGGCCACGGCGGGTCCATCAGCGTCAGGAACCTCGCAGAGGGCGGCGCGGAGTTCACCGTCGGCCTGCCGGGCGCACCGGACCAGCTGCCCGAGGGCATCCCGCTGGTCAGCGACGAGCGCACCCCCCGCGTGTCCGCACCCTGACGCCCCGGGCCTACTCCCCGGAGCGCGGGTACAGCTTGGGCGACCCGCCGAGCCCCCGGCCTCCCCGCAGGCCCGCCAGGACCTCCGCCATCGCCTCGCGCGAGGAGTGCCCGGCCTCCCACCCCAGGACCTCCCGTGCCCTCGAGGTGTCCATGACGGGACACAGGGCGGCCATGTCGATCCAGCCCGGGTCGGTCCGCTGGAGGCCGAGGCTCCAGCTCGCGCCGACGATCCACCGCAGGAGACGCGCGGGGAAGCCGATGACCCGCCGGGCGCCCAGGAGGTCGGCGACGCGCTCCGGCGTGAGCTCGGGCTCTGCCGCGATGTTGAAGGCGCCGGAAGCGCGGCGTGCCACCACGCGCCAGTAGGCGTCGGCGACGTCGTCGGCGTGCACGGCCTGGAAGACGAACGACGCCGGGATGGGCACCAGCGGCAGCGGCAGGCCTCCCAGCAGGACCTTCGGCACGAGTGGGCCCAGGAAGTAGCGCCCGATCTCGCTGCCGGCCCGGCCCTGGAAGATCAGACCGGGCCGCAGCCGTGCCACGGCGATCTCGGGGAAGTCGTGCTCGAAGGCATCGAGCAGCCGCTCCTGCTCGGCCTTGTGGCGGCTGTAGTGGGAGGAGTCGATGCCACCGGTGGGCCACGACTCGTCCTTGCGCGTGTCCTTGTCGGAGGGGGAGTAGGCGCCCACCGAGGACGCGCACACGAAGTGGCGCACGCCGGCGGCGCCTGCAGCGGCGAGGGCGTTGGCCGTGCCGGTGACGTTCGTCCTGTGCATGGCCGCCTCGTCGCGGTTCGGCTGGATGGCCCACGCGAGGTGCACGACGGCGTCGGTGCCCGCGAGCGCCACGGTCAGGGCCTCGCGGCCCTCGTCGGCGCCGATGTCGATGGCATGCCAGTCGACGCCGTCGTACGGCGCCTGGGACGTGTCCGGCACGGTGCGGGCGATCGCGGTGATCGAGAGGCCGCCTGTGTCCTGCGAGGTATCGAAGCCCGAGCGCTGGATCGCCTCGCGGTCGGCGGCGGCACGCTGGAGCCGGGAGAGGACTGCCGTGCCGACGTTTCCGGTGGCACCGATGACTGCGATACGCATGGTTCTACTCCTGGCCGGGGGAACGGTGGGACACGCTTACGTGCCGGTCGCTACTGGACTACTAAGTAAGCTTATGGTGCAGTTGAAGCAGACGTACAGTCGTAAGCACGCCCCACGCGGATGTCGGGGCCAGACCGGGAGGTATCCGTGAGCAGCAACAGCAGGGTACAGGGCGAGCCGCGCAGTGACACGGCCAAGAAGGCCCAGAACGCACCCGATCCCAATGATCCACGCAAGCCGGACGATCCGAAGGACGTCAAGAAGCCGGCCTGGAAGTACGTCCTCAAGCGCTCCGCCAACGAGTTCGGCAAGGACCAGTGCACCGATCTCGCGGCGGCGCTGACCTACTACGCGGTCCTCGCGATCTTCCCCGGCATCCTCGCGCTGCTGTCCCTCCTCGGACTCTTCGGGCAGGCCCAGAACACCACCAACCAGGTGCTGGAGATCGTCGGCCAGTTCGCCCCGCCGGACACGCTCGACACCATCAGGCCCACGATCGAGGGGCTCGCCTCGAACCAGGCGGCCGGGCTGACCTTCGTCATCGGCCTCCTCGGTGCCATCTGGTCCGCCTCGGGCTACGTCAACGCGTTCTCCCGCGCCATGAACCGCGTGTACGAGGTGGAGGAGGGCCGCGGCTTCATCAAGCTGCGCCCCCAGATGCTGCTCATCACCGTCATCGTCCTCGTCCTCATCGTGGCGATGGGTCTGATGCTCGTGCTCTCCGGCCCCGTGGCCGAGGCCGTCGGCAACACCATCGGCCTGGGCAGCACCGCCGTGACCATCTGGAACATCGCCAAGTGGCCGGTCCTGGTCGCCTTCGCGGTCCTCATGATCGCCGTGCTGTACTACGGGGCGCCGAACGTCAAGCAGCCCAAGTTCCGTTGGATGAGCCTGGGCGGCTTCATCGCCCTCATCGTCCTCGCGATCACCACGGCGGCGTTCTCCCTGTACGTGGCCAACTTCGGCAGCTACGACAAGACCTACGGCGCCATCGCCGGCGTCATCATCCTGCTCCTGTGGATCTGGCTCGCGAACATCTCGCTGCTGTTCGGCGTCGAGTTCGACGCCGAGATGGAGCGTGGACGCCAGCTGCAGGGCGGGATCGAGGCGGAGGAGACCATCCAGCTGCCCCCGCGCGACAGCAAGGCCGCCGAGAAGAAGGCCGAGAAGCACCTCAAGCTCGTCCGCGAAGGGCGGGAGCTCCGCGAGAAGTACGGGCGGGAGTCCGCGCAGCGGTAACCCCTGCACCCGTCCGCCAGGAGGCCCGGCCGTGTTCTTCGGCCGGGCCTCCTGCACGTCCGCCGCCCTAGACTGGCACCATGACCGACACCGAGCAGGCCGAGACGTCCGAGCACAGCACCAAGGGGTCCTACGTGACCGGCGGCGCGGAGTTCACGCGGGACACCCAGTACATCGAGACGCGGATCACGCGTGACGGCGCCGACGGCTACCCCGTGGAGGCGGGACGCTACCGGCTCATCGCGGCCCGGGCCTGTCCCTGGGCCAACCGGACCATCATCGTGCGCCGACTGCTCGGCCTCGAGGACGCCATCTCCCTCGGCACCCCCGGCCCCACGCACCACAGCCGGTCCTGGACCTTCGACCTCGACCCGGACGGCAGGGATCCGGTGCTCGGCATCGAGCGCCTGCAGGAGGCCTTCTTCAAGCGGGACCCCGACTACTCGCGCGGCATCACCGTGCCGGCCGTCGTGGACACCACCACGGGCGCCGTGGTGACCAACAACTTCCCGCAGATCACCCTGGACTTCTCCGGCGAGTGGAAGGACTTCCACCGCGAGGGCGCTCCCGACCTGTACCCCGAGGCGCTCCGGGAGGAGATCGACACCGTGAACCGGCGGGTCTTCACGGAAGTCAACAACGGCGTGTACCGGTGCGGATTCGCAGGTTCCCAGGAGGCCTACGACGCCGCCTACGACCGCCTGTTCACGGCGCTCGACTGGCTCGAGGAGCGACTGACCTCCCGGCGATTCCTCGTGGGCGACACCATCACGGAGGCCGACGTCCGCCTGTTCACCACGCTCGTCCGCTTCGACCCCGTGTACCACGGCCACTTCAAGTGCAACCGGAACAAGCTCGTCGAGATGCCTGCCCTGTGGGGCTACGCACGGGACCTGTTCCAGACGCCGGGCTTCGGGGACACCGTCGACTTCGAGCAGATCAAGCAGCACTACTACATCGTGCACGAGGACATCAACCCCACCAGGATCGTGCCCAAGGGTCCGGACCTCGCAGGGTGGACCACGGCGCACGGACGGGAGGCGCTCGGTGGGCGGCCCTTCGGCGAGGGCACGCCACCGGCCGCCGCATAGGCGCTCCGGAGGGGCCCGGCGGGCACTCCCACCCGGCCCCTCCCGGACCCCGCATTAGGGAACAAAGTCGTTTCTTAATGGCTCGGAACGTAGGCTAGCCTTACTTCAGACCGATCGTCCGTCTGAGGGAGGCACCATGGCAGTCCAGGCCTCCGCCCTGCGCCCTGGTCCCGCCGCCCCCGATCGCCCCCGCCGCCGCTCCTCGACGCCGCGCACCCTCGCCAAGCTCGTCCTCACAGCGATGGTCCTCCTCGCGTTCTGCCTCGCGTCCCTCACCATCGGCGCCCGATCCGTCGGCGTCGGCACCATGCTCGACGCCGTCACCGCCTTCGACCCGTCGAACGGCGACCACGCCGTGGTGCTCTCCCGTGTCCCGCGGACCGTGATCGGACTGCTCGTCGGCGCGGCGCTGGCCTGCGCCGGGGCCGCCCTGCAGGGTGTGGCCCGCAATCCGCTGGCCGACCCCGGCATCCTCGGCATCAATGCCGGTGCGTCCCTCGCCGTCGTCGTCGGTATCCACCTCTTCGGCCTGACCGGCGCCTCCGGCTACATCTGGTGCGCGTTCGCCGGGGCCGGTACGGCAGCCGTCGTGGTCTACGCCGTGGCCAGCCTCGGACGGGAGGGTGCGACGCCGGTCAAGCTCGCGCTCGCCGGCGCAGCCCTGGCGGCGGGCCTTGCGAGCCTCACCAACGCCGTCCTGGTCTCGAGCCAGGAGACGCTCGACGCCTTCCGGTTCTGGCAGGTCGGCACGCTGTCCGGGCGCGGCTGGGACGTCATCGGCACCGTCGCCCCGTTCCTGGTGGTCGGCCTCGCGCTGACGCTCGCCACCGGCAAGGTCCTCAACAGCCTGGCGCTCGGCGACGACGTGGCCCGTGGTCTCGGGCAGAACGTGGGGCTGGCCCGCGGCGTCACGGCGCTCGGCGTCGTGATCCTGTGTGGTGCCGCCACGGCCGCAGCCGGGCCGATCGCGTTCGTGGGGCTCGTCATCCCGCACATGGTGCGCCTGGTCGTCGGCGCCGACTACCGCTGGATCCTGCCGTTCTCCGCACTCCTGGGACCCGTGCTGCTGCTCGGCGCGGACATCCTCGGCCGTGTCGTCCTGCCGCCCGGCGAGGTGCAGGTGGGCATCATGACCGCCGTCGTGGGTGCCCCCTTCTTCATTTGGCTCGTGCGGCGCCGCACCATGGCGCAGCTGTGAGCGCGTCGTTGACGGGTGCACGCCCCGCCCCGCGGCTGCCGGTTCGTCCCGCGACCGCTCTCGCCGCCGTCCGGGTACGCCGCCGCCGGAGCACTGGCACGCGACTGGCCGCGGCGGGAGCCGTCGTCGTCGTGCTGTTCGCCGTGAACGTCCTCCTCGGCTCCTACACCGTCACCGTCCCCGACTTCTTCCGCATCCTCGCCGGCGCCGACATCCCCGGCGCCAGTTTCATCGTGCTGGAGAACAAGCTGCCCCGGGCCGTGATCGGCGTGCTGATCGGGGTCGCCTTCGGCATCGCGGGCTCGGTGTTCCAGACGATGCTGCGCAACCCGCTCGCGAGCCCGGACATCATCGGCATCAGCTACGGCGCGAGCGCGTCCGCGGTGACGGCGATCGTGCTCTTCGGGGCCGCGGGTGCCGCGGTGTCCCTCTCGGCGCTCGCCGGAGCCCTGGCCGTCGCCGCGGCGATCTACCTCGTCTCGCGGCGCGGGGGAGTGGCGGGCTACCGGCTCATCCTCGTCGGGATCGGCTTCGCCGCGGTGCTGCACGCCCTCGTGAGCTTCCTCATCACGCGCACGGACCTGCGGACGGCGAGCGAGGCCGTCTTGTGGCTCGGCGGGTCCCTCAATTCCAGCAGCTGGGATCGTGCGACGGTCCTGGCGCTCGCGCTCGTGGTGCTGCTCCCGGCCGCGGCCGTCCTCTCGCGCAGCCTGCAGGGCCTCGAGCTGGGCGATGACGCCGCCGCCGGCCTCGGTGTCCGCGTCGAGGCGTCGCGGCTGGGACTTCTGTCCACCGCCGTCGCCCTCGCCGCCGTCGCCACCGCCGCCGCCGGGCCCGTGGCCTCCGTCGCGTTCCTGTCCGGGCCGATCGCCCGCCGGCTGCTCGGCAACCGGCCGTCCCTCGCCATGGCGGCCCTGGTGGGTGCCGTCATCGTGCTCGCCGCGGATTTCGCCGCCGCGAACCTCGTCCCCGGGATCTCACTGCCCGTCGGCGTCGTCACCGGTGCCCTCGGCGCCCCGTTCCTGCTGTGGCTCCTCGCCACCGCCAACCGGTCAGGCCAGGGAGGCTGATGATGGTCCAGCCCATGGACCCGAGGACGCCGGACACGCTGTCCGCCGCCGGGCTCACCCTCGCCTACGACGACCGCACCGTGGTGGACGGGCTCACGGTGCAGCTGCCCGCCGGCAAGGTCACGGTGATCGTCGGCGCCAATGCGTGCGGCAAGTCGACGCTGCTGCGGGGGCTCGCACGTCTGCTCAGACCCGTCGCCGGCACCGTGGTCCTCAACGGCGCGGACATCTCCACGCAGTCCACGAAGGCAGTGGCCCGCGTGCTGGGACTCCTCCCGCAGACCCCGATCGCTCCCGACGGCATCAGCGTCGCCGATCTCGTGGGCCGGGGCCGTTACCCGCACCAGGGCTGGTTCCGTCAGTGGACGCCGGAGGACGACGGCGCCGTGGCCGACGCCCTGGAGGCCACCGATACGCTGGCCCTCGCGGACCGCACCGTGGACGAGCTCAGCGGTGGGCAGCGCCAGCGCGTATGGATCGCCATGGCCCTCGCCCAGCAGACCGGGATCCTGCTGCTGGACGAACCCACCACCTTCCTCGATGTCACGCACCAGATCGAGGTGCTGGACCTCATCACCGATCTCAACCGGCGCTCCGGGACCACCGTCGTCATGGTGCTGCATGACCTGAACCTCGCAGCGCGCTACGCCGACCACCTGATCGCGATGCGCGAGGGCCGCATCGTCGCAGAGGGCGCGCCGTCCACCGTGGTCACCGAGGAGACGGTCTCCGGGGTCTTCGGCCTCGACTGCCGCGTCATCGAGGACCCGGTGTCCCGCACCCCGATGGTGATCCCCGTCGGCCGGCACCACGGTGCCCCGGCAGCCGTTCCGCCCGACCCGTCCCCGACCGTCCGCGAGGCGGCACGGGGCTACCGGCCCAATCCGCAGGACACCGTTCCCGCACGCATGGAGGCATCATGACCGACGTGACCCAGCGAAGCGCGCGGCGGACCGCCGCCGACACCGAGCCCATGGTGCTCGCGTTCGACGTCGTCGTGACCGCCGTGCAGGACCTCACGGCGAACTTCCGCCGCATCACCTTCGGCGGTGCGTGCCTTGAGGCCTTCGGCGTCGCGGGGGACACCCTGGACCTCCGGATCAAGATCGTCATCCCGACGGCGGGACGCGCGTGCCCGGACATCGCCGGGATGATGCGCGGCAGCGCCGCGTCCAGCTGGTACCAGCTGTGGCTCGGCATGGACGCCGAGGAACGCGGTTCCATGCGCACCTACACCGTCCGCGAGTCGCGCTGCACCGGGCCGCAGCCGGAGATCGACGTGGACTTCGTGATGCACCTCGACGGCGACGGCCGCGGCGGACCTGCCTCCGAATGGGCCGCCGCAGCGCAGCCCGGTGATCGCGTGTGCATCATCGGCCCCAACTCCTCCGCCGCGCAGTGCACGACGGCGGGAGCCTACGGCGGCATCGAGTGGAGCCCCGGACTCGCCCAGCACGTGCTCCTCGCCGGCGACGAGACGGCCGTGCCGGCGATCAGCGCCATCCTCGAGGCGCTCCCCGCGGACATGAGCGGCCACGCGATCCTCGAGGTGCCGGACGGGCAGGACGTCCAGCCCATCAGGACGCGCTCCGCGGTCACCATCACCTGGCTCGCCCGCGGGCAGCGCCCCCACGGGGAACTGCTCGAAGCGGCCGTCCGGAACGCCATCCGCGTGCCGGGCTGGGTCTCGCTCTCCGGTCGCGGTGCTGCCAGCGGCGGGAGCGAGCCCGAGGAGGTCGACATCGACCGGGCGATCCTCTGGGAGACCCCGCAGCTGCTCGAGACGGCGATCGTGCAGTCCGGCGTCAATCCCGGACGCCCGCCCGGAACCCAGCCCTTCTACGCGTGGATCGCAGGCGAGGCGGCCGTGGTGCGGGGGCTGCGCCGCTATCTCGTCCGTGACGTCGGCGTGGACCGAAAGCAGGTCGCCTTCATGGGCTACTGGCGCAAGGGGCGCGCCGAGCTGTCCTGACGCGGACGGGCTGAGACGCAGGTCCCGCTGGGCATTCCGAAGGATTTCTGGAGCGGGAGGCAGTGTCGCACATCTGATCCACAGGCAGGATAACGGAATTGTAACTCCGCATTCCGTCGCCTAGTGTTTGAGCGGTCGACGCTCGTTCATCCGATCCAGGTCCGCACGCCTGACCCTGTCAGCGGACCGCCAGAACAACCCAGTGACAGGGGTGGAGGAGCCAGGTTCCGGCGGCACCAGTTGCCTCGCCGGTAGTGCCTCGCAGGGTCCATCCGCTCTGCCCATCCCGCGGTCCTCCCGCGATCACGGCTGCGCCGACGGGGCTCGCCGACTTCCGCTCGAGTCCGACGGCCGACGACGCAGGCGTCGAGAAAGAGGTAGTCAGTTGACCCAGACGGTCATGTCCGGGCGCCGCCGCGCGTCCGACGATCGCGCGCAGCATACCCCTCCGGCCCCGCGCCGCTCTGCACAGACCCCTCCTCCGGGCCGTCGCGCGCTCCGCACGGACCACGCGCGTACGGACCGTACCATCGCCCGGCCCACATCGGGCGCCGTCGCCGAGGCGGCCGCCGCCCTGCCGTCGCGCCGCAGTGCCCGCCCCGCCGCCGTGCGGCCCCGGCCCCGGATGCGGTGGCGACCGGCGGCGCATCCCTCGGCCGTCCACCGGGTAGCCGGCCGTCCGACGCCGTTCGTGCGCCTGCGGGACAACGCGGCCACCGCGGGCATCGTGCTCGCCTCGGCCGGCCTGCTGATGGGCGCCGTCGCGCCGTCGGCCACGTCCACCCCAGCGGACGGGGCCGAGGTGACAGTTGCCACCGGCGTCGCACAGGCCGTCACCGCGCCCGCGAACGTCACGGTGGACTTCGGGCTGGAGACCGCCGGTCCTGCAACCGAGGGCATCGCGCCGAGCATCGCCGACGCGCGGGCCCTCTCGGGCTCCCTCACACCGGCGGCGAAGGAACGCACGGCGTTCAGAGTACCGGTGGAGAACCCCGTGCTGGCCTCGACCTTCGGGTACCGCGTCGATCCCATGGGCGGTTCCGGATCTGAGCTCCATACGGGCCTCGACTACGCCAGCGCCTGCGGTACCCCGGTGAACGCGGCGGACGCCGGGACCGTCGTCGACTCGGGCTGGCACGCCCACGGCGGAGGGCAGCGCATCGTGATCGACCACGGCGACGGACTGAAGACCACCTACAACCACCTGGGCGTGCTCGAGGTGCCGGCGGGCACCACGGTGCAGCGCGGCCAGCTCCTCGGCGCCGTGGGGAGCACCGGCAACTCCACCGGCTGCCACCTCCACTTCGAGGTCCTGGTCGACGACGAGAAGGCCGACCCGCAGCCCTGGCTCTAGACGAGGGCGTCACGAGCGCCGACGCGGCTCAGGGGAGCGGCTCGCTCACGACGGCCGGATCCTTGTAGCCGAGCGGCATCCTGAGTCGGAGCGAATCCGGCTTGACCTCGAAGGCCATGTGCGTCGCCTTGCCGAGCGGATCGCCGTCGAGCTGAACCTCGAGCGGTTCGCGCAGCGTGACCTCGGCCGTCCTGCACTGGAAGTACTCGAGCGAGGGGTCCTTGCCCTTCCCGCGGGTGAACAGCTTGCCGGCGACAGCCAGCCACCCCAGCTTGCCCTTCGGCGCCACCGTCATGAGGTCCATGAGGCCGTCGTCGATCCTGGCACCCGGGAAGATCTCCAGGCCGCCCATGATCTTGCCGCAGTTGCCGCCCATCACGCTGCGCAGGCGGCGCTCGAAGGGCTTGCCCCCGTTCACGGAGATGGTGGTGCGCGAGGGCCTGCCGGGCAGGTTCCTGATCCCGGCGTCGACGTAGGCCAGCCAGCCCACCTTGTCCTTCAGGTCGTCGCGCGTGTCCGACATGATCGCAGCGTCGTAGCCGATACCCGCCATGACCAGGAACACGTGGGCGTCCTGCGCGCGATCCACGGTGACGTGGACGACGTCGATGGTCCGCTCGGTGCCGCGGAACGCGGACTCGACGGCGGCGTCGGGATCATCGACGGCGATGTCCAGGTTGCGGGCCAGCAGGTTGCCCGTGCCCAGCGGGACGAGGGCCATCATGGTCCCGCTCCCCGCGAGCTCCTCGGCCACGCAACGGACCGTGCCGTCCCCGCCGGCAGCGATCACCAGGTCCACCCCGGCGGCGAGCGCCTCGCGCGCCTGGCCGTGCCCGGGATCATCCGCGGTGGTCTCGATCACGAGGGGTTCCTCCCAGCCGTCCTCGGCGGAGATGCGCCGGACGGCGCTCTCGACGTCGACGGTGGTGGCCTTGATGGGATTGACGATGAGCGCGGCGCGACGGCCGCCCGATCCCGCGTCCGTGACGGTGTCGGGGGCCGCTTCGGTTGTAGCGTCGGTGGGCATGGTGTCCTTCGTGCGGGGTGTCAACGGATGGCTCCGTCGAGCTTATCCCGGCGGTCCCGGGCGCTGAGGGTAATCTTTGGGACGTGAACTTTCCCCAGCGATACGTGGCCCTCGGCGATTCCTTCACCGAAGGGGTGGGTGACTGGGATCCGGCGTCCCCCAACGGTGTGCGCGGCTGGGCCGACCGCGTCGCCGAGCAGCTCGTCCTCGCTGACCCCTCCTGGGGCTATGCGAACCTCGCGATCCGCGGGAAGAAGATGCGCCAGATCCTCGACGAGCAGATCGACGCCGCCCTCGTGCTGCAGCCGACCCTTGTCACCGTCTACGCGGGTGCCAACGACATCCTGCGGCCGCGTATCGACATCGACGCCCTCATGAAGCACTACGACGACGGCATCGGGCGGCTCCGCGAGGCGGGCGCCGCCGTGGTGCTCTTCACCGGCTTCGATGCAGCCGGTTCCGCCGTCTTCGGGAAGACCCGCGGACGCACCGCCGTCTACAACGAATGGGTCCGCGAGATCGCGGACAAGCGCGGGGCCACGATCGTCGACTACTGGCGACTGCGCGAGTTCCAGGACTGGGGCTACTGGGACGTGGACCGGATGCACATGTCCACGGCAGGGCACACGCTCATGGCCGCGCGGGTGCTGGAGGCCCTGAAGGAATCCCATCGGATCGACCTGCCCGAGCTCGAGGCCCGGCCCGTCCTCAGGCGGACCGAGCAGCTGCGGGCCGATGCCCAGTGGGCGCGGGAGTACCTGAAGCCGTGGGTGGGACGACGGCTGCGCGGCGTCTCGTCGGGTGACGAGCTGACCGCTAAGTACCCGACACCGGTCCACCCGCGCGGGGCCTCGGTCACCGCCTGAGGTTTCCGACGACGTGGGGCCGCAGTCCGCTCTCCCATGGGGACCTCGCCCGGTCTCCCGGTCCGGGGCCTCGGGGGGCCGTGTCTCGGCGCACGTGACGGGCGATCCATGGGAACGACGACGTCCTCGCGCATGATGGTGGCATGACGCATTCCACGCGGGAGGACGCATGATCCTGCCGGGTACCCGGGACCCCCGCCTGGTGACCATCAGGCGGGGTGGCTCGCTGACGGACGCGGACCACCGGGCGCTCGCCCTGTGGTCCGCGGACTGCGCCGAGCACGTCCTGTCCTCCTTCGAGCAGGTCCGGCCCGCCGATGCCCGGCCGCGCCGGGCGATCGACGCAGCCCGGGCCTGGGCGTGCGGCGAGCTCGCGATGATGAGCTGCAGGGCATCGGGCGGGCACGCCATGGGTGCAGCACGGCCGCTCCGCGGCGCCCCTCGGTTCGCCGCCTATGCCGCGGGGCAGGCCGCGTGCGTCGCCCATGTCCCCGAGCACGACCTGGGTGCCGCGGCCTACGCCATCCAGGCCGCCCGCGCCGCAGCTCCGGCCGGACGGCACCACGAAGCGGGCAGGACCGAACGCGACTGGCAGCGTGCCCGGTTGCCCCAGCACCTCGAGGACCTCGTCCTCGAGGACCAGCGGCGGCGCAACGACATCTGCTGGAACGTGTTCGATGACTGACGGGGGTGCCGGTGCGACCGTGCCTCCGGTGGTGCTGCAGTACCCGCTCCTGGGGCACTTCCGCGCCCGGAACAGCCCGGCACGGCGGGTGCCGAGCCACGGGACGCACCTGATGGGCACCACCTACGCCATCGACCTCGTCCCCGTGGACGCCCGGGGCCGCGTAGCGGCCAGGACCTGGCGAACCCTCGTCGCCTCGGAGTCGGCCGAGGGGTTCGTCGGCTTCGGGGCCCCGGTCCTTGCACCGCATCCCGGCATCGTCGTCACGGCGCACGACGGCGAGGAGGACCACCTGGCGCGGAGGTCGCAGCTGGCACTGCTGCCCTACATGGCGGGCCAGGCGCGCCGACTGCAGGACGGGCCGGGCGCGATCGCGGGCAATCACGTGGTCATCGCGATCGACCGGGACGGACCGTTCGTACTGATCGCCCATCTCCGCAGGGGCTCGCTCCAGGTCCGGGTGGGGGAGCACGTCGCTGCGGGCCAACCCATCGGCGGATGCGGGAACTCCGGAAACAGCACCCAGCCCCATGTCCACCTCCAGGTCACGGACAGCACCGACTGGGCCACCGCACGGGGCCTGCCCCTGGCCTTCCGGACCCCCGCGGGCTCCGAGGTTCCGGCGGAGTCGCAGATCATCCACCGGTGACGGGCAGCCCCTCGCCCCGGGAAGCACCGACGATGCCTCGGACATCCCGGACCGCAGGGCGGCTCGCATCGGGGGCGTCGACCTCCCTGGGAAGCAGCACCCGGTGGGCTCCCGCAAACCGGCCCGGCACCGGCCCGGGCGCTGCGGCGCCCGGGAACCCGTGTGCCAGAATGGGCCCATGGCGGCGCAGTGGCTTGACTCCGACGAGCGGCGGGCATGGCTGGCCCTGTATGCCCTGACGTCCCTGGTCCCCGCGAGCCTCGACGCGCACCTGTTCCGCGAGGCGCGCATCACCCTGTTCGACTACCACGTCCTGGCGATGCTCTCCGAGTCGCAGGGCCGGCGCCTGCCCATGAGCGAGCTCGCGGCACGCTCGACGGCGTCGCTCTCGCGCCTGAGCCACGTGGTGAAGAAACTCGAGGGACGCGGCTGGGTCTCCCGGCTCCCGTCGGACTCCGACGGCCGCGTGACCACGGCAGCCCTGACTCCTGCGGGCTTCGACACGCTGACCGGGCTCGCGGTGTCGCACGTGGCGCAGGTGCGGGCCACGGTCTTCGACCCGCTCGACGCGCAGGACGTCGCCGACCTCGAGCGGGTGGGCCGCAAGATCCTCCGCGGCATGGACAGCGCGCACTGGATCCTGTCCGACGGCGAGGTGGCCGGTGAGGACGTGGCCGAGTCCGCCGCCCGTGCACCCGAACAGGCCGAAGCGGCATCCTCCAAGCAGCACACCTACAGCACCGGGCACTGACCCGGGCAGGACAGGACGGCAGATGGGTCGGCACGGACAGTTCGGGCATCAACCGCGCGTTCTCGCGATCGTCCTGGCGGGCGGTGCGGGAGGCCGGCTCGGTGCCCTCACCGAGCACAGGGCCAAGCCGGCCATGCCCCTGGGCGGCAGCTACAGGTTGATCGACATCGCCCTGTCCAACCTGCAGCACAGCAGGATCTCCGATGTGTGGATCATGGAGCAGTACCAGCCGAAGACCATCAACGACCACCTCCGCAACGGCCGCCCGTGGGACCTCGACCGCACGCGCGGGGGCCTGCTGGTGCTGCCACCCTTCAGCGGCAACGAGGGCGAGGGCTTCGCCGACGGGAACGCGGACGGCCTGCTCCGCCAGGCGTCGTTCATCAAGGATTTCGGGCCGGACCTGGTCCTGGTGCTGAGCTCCGACCACCTGTACCGCCTGGACTTCCGCGACGTCGTCGACACCCATCTCGCCACGGACGCCGACCTCACCATGGTCACGGTCGACTTCGACGGGGACGCATCCCATCACGGGGTGGCGACCGTGGGCGACGACGGCCGGGTCACCGACTTCGCCTACAAGCCCGAGGACCCGCCCACGAGCATCGTCGCCGCGGAGATCTTCCTCTACACGGCCGATGCGCTGCTCGACACGCTCGAACGGCTGCAGGACACCGAGGACGGACTCGGCGACTACGGGCACCACCTGGTACCGTGCCTCGTGGAGAAGGGAACCGTGGTGGAGCACCGGCTCGAAGGGTACTGGCGCGACCTCGGCACGCCGGTGAACTACCTCCGCGCCCACCTCGACCTCCTGGCCGGCACGGGGTTCGACCTCGCAGATCCGCACTGGCCCATCCTCACCGAGCCCCCGCAACTGAACCCGGGGTTCATCGGCGACGGCGCCGTCGTGGCCGATGCGCTCATCGCACCCGGAGCCACGGTGCGCGGCACCGTCCGCAGGAGCGTCGTCGGCTCCGGGACCACGGTCGAGGCCGGTGCCGTGGTCGAGGACTCGGTGTTGCTGAACCGGGTGCGGGTCACCTCCGGAGCCGTGGTCCGGCACGCGATCGTCGACTCGGACGCCGTCGTGTCCGGAGCGTGCGAAGGTGCGGGACCGGACGACCCCGCCGTCGTCGACCGGGACGGCCGGATGCGCGACTGACCCGTTTTGGCCAGGCCTGATCCTGCCGGTAGTATGGTAGGGCGTTTGGCTGTGGCCGACGCCGCCCCTTCTCCGGACGGGACGGAGTCTGCCCTGCTACCCGCGACTACCTGGAATTCCAGGCTGCATCGGCCGTGAGGTCGTGCTGCCTGATCTTCACCGTCTTCCCCGCGGCGAGGCGCTTCGGCAGGTTCTCACCCTGCCAGGCCAACCTCCGGAAAGCTGCAGTAATAACGGTGTCATTACTGGTGGCGGGACGCCCAACAAGTGATTCCGTCACGTTCATCTAATCTGGAGGAGAGTTATGGCAGCCCACTGCCAAGTGACCGGAGCCGAGCCCGGCTTTGGACACAGCATTTCGCACTCGCACCGCCGCAACAAGCGCCGGTTCGACCCCAACATTCAGAAGAAGCGCTACTATGTGCCTTCCCTGCGCCGCAACGTGACGCTGCAGGTCTCTGCCCGCGGCATCAAGACGATCGACGTCCGCGGCATCGACGCTGTCGTCGCGTCGATCCTCGCGAGGGGAGTGAAGCTCTAATGGCAAAGGACAAGGACGTACGTCCGATCATCAAGCTGAAGTCCACCGCAGGCACGGGCTACACCTACGTGACGCGCAAGAACCGTCGTAACGATCCGGACCGCATGGTCCTGATGAAGTACGACCCCAAGATCCGCAAGCACGTCGAATTCCGAGAGGAGCGCTAAACCATGGCCAAGAAGTCAAAGATTGCTCGCAACGAGCAGCGCAAGGTCATCGTCGAGCGCTACGCGGCCAAGCGCCTCGAGCTCAAGAAGACCCTCGTCGACGAGAACGCGACCGACGAAGCACGCGAAGCGGCACGCCTCGGCCTGCAGAAGCTTCCCCGCAACGCCTCGCCGGTGCGCCTGCGCAACCGCGACCAGATCGACGGGCGCCCCCGTGGCACCCTCCAGAAGTTCGGCATCTCGCGTGTCCGCTTCCGTGACATGGCACACCGGGGCGAGCTGCCCGGCGTGACGAAGTCGAGCTGGTAACAGCCTCCGGCGCTCAGCGCCTTCTGCACGGCACGTCGGAAGCCGGCAACCCTCGGGTTGCCGGCTTCTGCGTTCTCCGGTGGTCGCACGGACCCCGAAGAGGCCGAAACGGGCCCGAAATTGCCGTGTTCGGGCCGAAAAGCCGCGTAAACACGCGGAACACGGCACGCAAGCTGATAGGTTTCCGAACAGAGGCTTTTCGAATACCGCGGAAAGCTCGTTCCGAAGAGTACGTCCAGGAGGACCTAAATTGGCTAAGAACCGTAGTGAACTTGTCTCCGAGGTAGCAGCGAAGGCTGACACCAGCCAGGCCGCAGTCAACAGCGTCCTCGACGCGCTGTTCGACGTCTTCGCCGAGTCCATCGCCAAGGATGAGAAGATCACCATCCCCGGCTGGCTCGCCGTCGAGCGCACCAGCCGCGCAGCGCGCACCGGCCGCAACCCCCAGACCGGCGAGACCATCCAGATCGCAGCCGGCCACAGCGTCAAGCTGACCGCCGGATCGAAGCTGAAGGCGTCCGCCAAGTAGTTCGCGGATCATCGGAGGGCCGCTGCCGGGAAGGCAGCGGCCCTCCGTCGTCCATGTGCCCATGCCTCGTCCGGAGGGCCGGACACGCGGAGATTGGCCCTATTTCTACTGCGGGTAGAGAATGGTGTACGTGTCGACCACTGCGAAGTACCCGCGCGAGACGCGTGCCGGCGTCTCCTCCGAGCGCGCGATCGGCCCCACCTGGCTGATCCTCGCCGGCGTCGCCGTCCTCGCCGCCCTCGTGGTGGCCCTGTTCTTCTCGGGAGCCGCGGCAGCCCGCCAGCTCGGGGATCCCGGCGCCCTGACCCGGTGGGGCCTGCCCGTGGCGAAGGTGCTCAACAACACCGCAGCGGCCTCCACCATCGGCGCCCTGGTCTTCGCCGTCGTCATGCTGCCACGGCAGATCGGCACCGGGGGGCGCAAGCCCCGCGACGGCGCCGCCGAGCACCCGGCCTTCACCCGCGTGATGCTCCTCGCCTCCGTCTCCGCGGTCGTCTGGACGCTCGGTGCGCTCGGTGTCATGGTCTTCACCTATTCCGACGCCGCAGGGCTCCCGCTCAGCACCGACCCCGCCTACACGCAGGGGCTCGCCGCCTTCCTCACCGACTTCTCCACGGGGCGCGCCTGGCTCGTGACGTCGATCGTCTCCGCGGTCCTGGCCACCGTCCTGTTCGGGGTGCGCTCGCAGACCGGACTGGCGCTGGCCATGGTGCTCGCCCTCCTGAACCTGCTGCCCATGGCACTGATCGGCCACTCCGCGAGCGGCGACGACCACAATGCGGCGGTCAATTCGATCGCTCTCCACCTGGTGGGGGTCTGCCTGTGGGTGGGCGGCATCGTCTCCCTCGCCGTCGTCAGCGGCACGCTGGGCGATCAGGCGCTGGCGGTCCTCAAGCGCTTCTCGGCCCTGGCCGGCTTCGCCTTCCTGCTCGTGGTGGCCTCCGGCGTGGTGAACGCCAGCCTCCGGATCACGGACCTGGCGCAGCTCAGCTCGCAGTGGGGCCTGCTCGTCACGTTCAAGACCATCGCGACGCTGCTGCTGGGCGGGATCGGCTGGATGCACCGGCAGTGGATCATCCCGCAGCTCCAGGCCCCGGCGGGCACCGCCGCATCGAAACTCTCCGCCCGCCGCGTGCTGTGGCAGCTCATCACCGTGGAACTCGTGATCATGGCCGCGGTCTCCGGCGTGGCCGGCGCGCTGGGCCGCACGGCGCCGCCGCGCGCCGAGGAGCTGCCGACGGAGGCAGGACCGGCCCGGATCCTGACCGGCTACGACCTCCCGCCGGAGCCCACCGCGGCCCGCTGGCTCACCGAATGGCGGCCGGACTGGCTCTGGATCACCGTCGCCGTGACCCTCGGCACCGCCTACCTCCTCGGCATGGTGAAGCTGCACCGCCGCGGCGACTCGTGGTCCCCCCTGAAGCTCATCTGCTGGCTCGTGGGTCTGGCGCTGCTGACCTACTTCACCTCCGGCGCCCCCGCCATCTACGGCATGGTGCTGTTCAGCGCCCACATGATCGACCACATGGCCCTGACCATGGTGGTGCCGCTGTTCCTCGTCCTCGGCGCACCCGTCACCCTGGCACTCAAGGCGCTCAGCGCACGGCGCGACGGAACACGTGGCATCCGCGAGTGGATCCTCGTGATCGTGCACTCCCGGCCATCCAGGATCATCACGCACCCGCTCTTCGCGGCCGGCAACTTCGTGGCCTCCATCATCGTGTTCTACTACTCACCGCTGTTCGGGTTCGCCCTGCGCGAGCACGTGGGCCACGAGCTCATGATCACGCACTTCCTCCTCACCGGGTACGTCTTCGTGCTCTCGATGATCGGCACGGACCCCGTACCACTGCGCGCGCCCTACCCGCTGCGCATCCTGCTCCTGTTCGCGACCATGGCCTTCCACGCCTTCTTCGGTGTGACGCTCATGGGGTCCACGTCGCTGCTCGAGGCGTCCTGGTTCGGCAACATGGGACGCGAATGGGGCGCCTCCGCCCTGGCGGACCAGCAGGTGGGCGGCGCCGTCACCTGGGGCGTCGGGGAGCTGCCCACGCTCCTGCTCGCCATCGGTGTGGCCGTCATGTGGTCGCGCTCGGACGCCCGGGAGACGAAGCGCAAGGACCGCGCGGCGGACAGGAATAACGACGCCGACCTCACGGCTTACAACAGCATGTTCGCCGACCTCGCTGCGCGCGACCCACGCCGTCCTGCGCAGCAGTCCCCGGCGCGAGCCACCACGACCGCAGGAGACCCTGCAGGGGAGACCGAATGACCGAGACCACCGTGCGCACCGGCTACCGCGTGCGCGGTTCAGCCCTGACCGGCCGCAACTGGCTCAACACCGGCGGCAGGCAGCTGCAGCTCGAGGACCTGCGCGGGAAGATCGTCATCCTCGATTTCTGGACCTTCTGCTGCATCAATTGCCTGCACGTCCTCGACGAGCTGCGACCCCTCGAGGAGCAGTACTCGGACGTCCTGGTCACGGTCGGCGTGCACTCCCCGAAGTTCGAGCACGAGGCCGACCCCGTGGCCCTCGCGGCCGCCGTCGAGCGCTACGACATCCACCACCCCGTCCTCGACGACCCCGAGCTCAGCACCTGGCAGGCCTACACGGCGCGTGCCTGGCCCACGCTCGTGGTCATCGATCCCGAGGGCTACATCGTTGCGCACCTCTCCGGTGAGGGCCACGCCGCGGGGCTCACGTCGCTCGTCGAGGAACTCGTCGCCGAGCACGAGGCCAAGGGCACGCTGCACCGCGGAGACGGGCCCTATGTCCCGGCCGAGAGCACCGCAGGGGACCTCAAGTTCCCGGGCAAGCTCCTCGCGCTGCCGGCGACGGGCACCTTCCTCGTCGGCGACACCGGACACCACCGGCTTGTGGAGCTCGAGGCGGACCTCGTCACCGTGCGCCGCACCATCGGTTCGGGTACGAAGGGCTTCCGCGACGGCGGCGCCGACGAGGCCGAGTTCAACGAGCCCCAGGGCGTCGCGCTCCTGCCGGCCGCACTGGCCGCGGAGGTGGGGTACGACGTCGTCGTCGCCGACTCCGTGAACCACCGCCTGCGCGGAGTGGACCTCGCCGCGGGGGAGGTGCGTACCCTCGCCGGCAACGGCACGCAGCGCCTCCTCGACGCCGGGAACCACACCAAGACCGGACGGCAGGAGAACGCGCACGAGGTGGGCGCCGAGAGCGAGACCCCGCGCCTGACGGAGACCCGGCTCGGCACCGATGCCCTCAACGTGTCGCTCTCCTCGCCGTGGGACGTGCTCTACTCCACGGTGCTGGACCGCGTGGTCATCGCCATGGCCGGCACCCATCAGATCTTCACCTACGACCCCCGCAGCCACGCGGTCGAGGTGCTCGCCGGCACGGGCCTCGAGGGACTGCTCGACGGCGACGCCTCGACGGCCTGGTTCGCCCAGTCCTCCGGCCTCGCCGAGGACGCCAACGGCACCATCTGGGTCGCGGACTCCGAGACGTCCTCCGTGCGGCTCCTGTCCTTCCTCGAGGTCAACGGGCGCAGCCGGGTGCAGGTGCAGACGGCCATCGGGACCGGTCTCTTCGACTTCGGGTTCCGTGACGGCGACGCCGACCAGGCGCGCCTGCAGCACCCGCTCGGTGTCACGGCCCTGCCCGACGGCTCCATCGCCGTCGCCGACACCTACAACGGTGCCGTCCGCCGCTACGACCCGGCCACCCGCCAGGTGTCCACGCTGCTGCGCGGCCTGTCCGAGCCGTCGGACGTCCTGGTTGACATGACGCCCGTGGCCGACGGCGGCGACCCGCTGCTGATCGTCGTCGAGACGAACCGGCACCAGCTCGTCCGCGTCCCGCTGCCCAAGGAGGCCCTCGCCGTCGACGAGGGTGCGTCACAGACCCAGCGGCCCAAGACACCCATGGCCGCGGGGCCCATCGGGCTGACCGTCCGCTTCACCGCGCCCAAGGGCCAGAAGCTCGACGACCGCTGGGGTGATCCCACCCAGCTGAAGATCAGCGCCTCCCCGGAGTCCCTGCTCGTGTCCGGCGGCGGCACGTCCACGGGCCTGACCCGGGAGCTCGTCCTGTCCCCGGAGGCGGGCGACGGCGTCCTGCACATCACCGCGCGGGCGGCGTCCTGCGACGGCGAGCCGGGCGGGGAGATCCCCGACCACGCGGCCTGCCACCTGTACCAGCAGGACTGGGGCATCCCGGTGTCCGTGACGGCCGACGGCGACACCGCCCTGACGCTGGACCTGCGCGGCCTCGACTGACGGTCCGGGTCCCACCCCGGCACGGACTTCGCCGACGGACGGTCGGCAGCATCACGACGAGGAGCGCACCATGACGATCGACGACGGAGCAGCAGCACAGGACCAGGGGACGGCCCTCGTGGTGGGAGCCACCGGCATCGCCGGTTCGGCGCTCGTCGACAGGCTCACCGCGGAGGGGTGGCAGGTCCTGGCGCTGTCCCGCAGGCCCGGTGCCGAGCGCGACGGCGTCCGCTGGCTGTCCGCGGACCTGACATCGGCGGAGGCGCTCGCCGCCGTCCTCGCGCCGGAACACCCGACCCACGTCTTCTTCACCGCCTGGTCCCGCCGGGACACCGAGGAGGAGAACATCGAGGTCAACGCCGGCATGCTGCGCGACCTGCTGCTCGCCCTCCGCGGCAAGGACGTGGCCCACGTGGCCCTCATGACCGGGCTCAAGCACTACCTGGGCCCGTTCGAGGCGTACGCCGCCGGGGAGATGGCGGATACGCCGTTCCACGAGGAGGAACCGCGCCTGCCGGTCCGGAACTTCTACTACGCGCAGGAGGACGAGCTGTTCGCGGCGGCGGCCGAGCAGGGCTTCACATGGTCGGTCCACCGCGCCCACACGGTGATCGGCCACGCGGTGGGCAACGCCATGAACATGGGGCTCACGCTCGCCACGCAGGCCACCCTCTGCCGGGAGGCGGGGGAGCCGTTCGTCTTCCCCGGGTCCGAGAGCCAGTGGAACGGGCTGACTGACATGACCGATGCCGGGCTCCTCGCCGAGCACATGCTGTGGGCCGGTACCACGCCCGCCGCCGCCGACGAGGCCTTCAACATCGTCAACGGTGACATGTTCCGGTGGCGCTGGATGTGGCCGCAGCTGGCCGACTACTTCGGTGTCGTCTGGGAGGGGTACGCCGGAGCGCCGCGGCCGCTCGAGCAGGCCATGGCAGGACGGGAGGAACAGTGGGCCGGGATCGCACGGCGCCACGGGCTCTCCGAGCCCCGGCTGGACAGGATGGCCTCCTGGTGGCACACCGACGGCGACCTCGGACGGGACATCGAGGTGGTCACCGACATGGGCAAGAGCCGCGTGGCCGGTTTCACCGGATACCGGAGGACCCCGGATGCCTTCTTCACACTGTTCGACCGCTACCGGGCCGAGCGTCTCATCCCCTGACGCGGGGCGCGGGCCAGGACCTGATCCTGACGCGGAACCGGGCAGTATCGGGGCCCTCGGCCAGCGCCGCGGGGACTAGTAGCGCACCACGGGCGTGACGGTGATGGCGTCCCCGGTCACCGTGAGCTCGGCGTCGAACTCGAAGGGGACGGGTTCGGAGACGTTCCGGACGGCGCCGGAGAAGAAGTCCTGGAGCCTCGTGTCGATGCGGGCCGTTCCGCGCAGCGGCCCCAGGAGCCATCCGCCGTCGCCGGGTGGGATGGACGCGGACGGGTACTCCTCGATGGACCAGGAGATGTCGCCGGCCAGCCGCTCGTCGGTCGGATAGGTGAACGGGCAGTTCCTGGGCTGGAAGACGGTCTGCTCCGCGCAGCCGTCCAGGAAGGTATGCAGCTGCTCGTCCACCGCGCGGGTCAGCTCCGGCGTGGCTTCGGTGGCGAGGGCCAGGGGTGGCGGTGTCTCGCGTCCGGTCACCGCCGCGTGCTGCTCGGGCGCCGCGAAGTACTTCCCCTGGTACTGCGCGGTGACCGCAGCCGGGTAGAAGGACGCGAGCGCTGTGACACCGCCCGGGAGCCCGACGTCGACGCCGTTCACCACGGCCTGGACGCTGTTCGCCGCCGAGACCTCGATGGTCGGCAACGCCGTCCGCTCGAACTCCCACACGTCGAACAGTCCCCACTCGGTGCCGGTGCGCTGGAGGGGGAACACGGTGGTGGTCTCGGCGCCGTCGAGCGTGTAGGTCACCGGCACCTCGACGCGGTCGGGCGCTGTCCTGCGTGCCTCGCCGACCGTCGCGTCCTCGAGGGGTGCGCTCGCGCGCCGGAGGGCGTCCCCGTCGAGCAGGGTTGGATCGGAACCCTCGGGCACGGAGGCGTGGAGCAGGCCCAGCGCCTTCCCGCCATCGCCCTCGCGCAGCGCGTCGAGGTACAGGCCCACCTGGTGTTCGGGGCCGTAGAGCCGCCCGTTGAGGAAGGACACGGTGGCGAGGAACGCGGCCACGACCACCAGGACGCATAGCAGCCAGGCCGCGATCACCTTCACGACGGGAGTGGTTCGCACCCCTCCACGGTACCGGGTGCGCCCGGTCAGCCCGGCAGGAAGCCCAGCAGCACCCCGGCGACGGCGCACACGAACCCGACGACGGCGACCACCCGGGTGCCTCCGTACGGCTCCTCCAGGGACCAGCGGGTGGGGTTGCGGGCGTGGTAGAAGATCGTGACGTCCCTGCCGGGTGCGAGGGGCGGCGGCGGGCCCTGGGCCTGCTGCCGCCGCCGGATGCCGCTGGCCCAGAGGGCCTCGACGATCCGGAACCGGTGGTCGTGCCAGCGCAGGTAGGGATGTCCCTCGTGGTCGTACGTGATGGCCTGCGTGCGGGTCCACGACCCGTAGAGCAGGCGGATGACGAGCGCGGCGAGGAGCAGCCCCACCCCCAGCGCCGTCAGGGCCGCCGAGACGAACTCGATCACGACCATCGGGGAATGTCCTCGGCGGTAGCCGGAATCCGCAGCCTCAGTACCATCTGCGCTTGCGGTGCTTGGTGCCGAAGAGGCCGCGCGCCAGCTCCTTGCCGATCACCCCGGCGGCCTTCAGGGCCAGATCCGCCATCTCGTCCCTGCCCGGGCCGCGCTGGCCGGTGGTCCGGCCGGTACCGTACTCCGCCCCGTACTCAGCGGCACGGTCCTCAGGGCGGGGAGCGGGGACGTCGTCGTACCGTCCGTCCGTGCTGCCGGCGGGACGCCCAGCGGCGCCGGGGTTCTCCTGCCGGTCACGCCTCCGTGCCGGACGGGACGGTACGCCGAGGATCTCCTCCTCGATGCGGCGGGCCTCGGCGTCGCGTTCCTCCCGCGAACGCTCCGCGACCGGTGCGCCGGTGGGGGGAGCGACGTCGGTCCGGCCGCCCAGCTTCTCGAACGCGGAGTGGCTGTCCACGGCCTGGCCGTACCGGGGGAGTAGGGGGGAGGAGGCGACGACTGCGGACACCGTGCCCTCGGGCGCCCTGCCCATGACGGACTCGGGGGAGCGGAGCCGCGTCCACGCGACGGGGGTCGGGGCGCCGTGCTCGTTCATCACGGTGACCACGGCCTCACCGATCCCGGCCGAGGTCAGCACCTCCTCCAGGTCGTAGGCGCTCGTGGGGAAGGTGGAGACGGTGGCGCGGAGGGCCTTGGCGTCGTCGGGCGTGAAGGCGCGCAGCGCGTGCTGGACACGGTTGGCGAGCTGCCCGAGCACCTCGCCGGGCAGGTCCTTCGGGGTCTGGGTGACGAAGAAGATCCCTACGCCCTTGGAACGGATGAGCCGGACGGTGGTCTGGATGGACTCGCGGAAGGCCTTCGAGGAGCCGGTGAAGAGCAGGTGCGCCTCGTCGAGGAAGAACACGAGCCGGGGTTTGTCGGCGTCGCCGATCTCGGGCAGCTCGGCGAACAGGTCGGCCAGCAGCCACATCAGGAATGTCGAGAACAGCCGCGGCTTCTGCTGCAGGGCGACGAGTTCCAGCGCCGTGATGACACCGCGGCCGTCCGGTGCGGTGCGGAGGAGGTCTGCGGTGTCGAACTCGGGCTCGCCGAAGAAGGCGTCCATGCCCTGCGCCTCGAGCGTGACGAGTCCGCGCAGGATGACACCGGCCGTCGCCCTGGACAGACCTCCGAGCGAGTCGAGGGCCTCCTTGCCCTCGTCCGAGGTCAGGAAGCCGATGACGGCGCGGAGGTCGGCGAGGTCGTAGAGCTCCAGCCCGTTCCTGTCCGCGTAGTGGAACACGAGCTGCAGGCTCGATTCCTGGGTCTCGTTGAGGTCCAGGACGCGGCTGAGCAGGAGGGGGCCGAAGGACGAGATGGTGGCGCGGACGGGGATCCCGCCACCGCCGAGGGTGAGGAACTCCACGGGGAAACCGGTGGGTGTCCACTCCTGGCCGACGCTCGCGGTCCGCTTCGTCAGTCGGTTGGAGGCTGTCCCCGGCATGGTGAGGCCCGTGAGGTCACCCTTGATGTCCGACAGGAAGACGGGCACTCCATGGGCCGACAACTGCTCCGCCATGACCTGCAGGGTCACGGTCTTGCCGGTGCCCGTGGCTCCGGCGATCAGACCGTGGCGGTTCATCATCGCGAGGGGCAGGCGCACCTGCGCGTCGGCGTGCAGTGCGCCGTCCACGAGGGCCGCCCCGAGATGCAGGGTCGGTCCCTCGAAGGTGTAACCGGAGGTGATGTCGGCGACCTGCGCGCCGCCGTCGTGTTCGACCATAGGGTCAGACTACACAGCAGGACCGGCACCTGAACCGGTGCCGGTCCTGCTGGCGGTGCTGCCCAGAAGGGGCGGCCGGACGGACCGGATCAGCCTGCCGCGTGCTTGCCGCCCGCGGCTGTCGCACCCCCGGAACGGCCGGCCCCGGCGTCGACGGTGGCGTTCCCGGAAGCCGACGTCCCATTGCCGGAGGTGCCGTTGCTGCCGAAGGCACTGCCGCCGTCGCGGTCGGCCTGCTGGGCGGTGGTGATCTCCTCCGCGCGGTCCTCCGCCGCCTCGCGCGTCAGCTGCGCCCCGGCCTCCGCGTCCCGCGTGAGGTTCTCGCCGCTCTCCGCGTCGAACAGGTGGAGCTTCCGGGTGTCCAGCCAGATCTCCGCCTCCCGCCCGCCGCGGATGCGGCTCGCGGCGTCCAGGGTGACCACGACCTGCGGGCGCAGCTCGTCGGCATCCATGTCGCGGGCGAGACTGTTGAGCAGCTCCCTCATCTCGGGTGCCGGGTCGAAGTTGATGTACCCGTACTGCTCGTTGCCCAGCCACTCGGTGTGCGTCAGTGTGGCCATGAACGTCGAGCCGTGCGAGCGCTTGCTGTCCTCCACGAGCTTGGCGTCCTCGAAGAACTCCGGACGGACGCCCACCAGGACCACCCGCTTGCCGGCCGCCTTGCGGGCCTTGTCCTCCGGGATGCTGATGTCCCCGAGCGCGGTCCTGAGGGTGGTGCCCTCGAGGGTCGCCGGCAGGAAGTTCATCGACGGCGAGCCGATGAAGCCTGCGACGAAGAGGTTCACGGGCTGCTCGTACAGCTCCCGCGGAGAGGCGATCTGCTGCAGCTCGCCCTTCTTGAGCACGGCCACGCGGTCGCCGAGGGTCATGGCCTCGGTCTGGTCGTGCGTCACGTAGACGGAGGTGACGCCGAGGCGCCGCTGCATCTGGGAGATCTCGGACCGCATCTGCCCGCGCAGCTTGGCGTCCAGGTTGGACAGGGGCTCGTCGAAGAGGAACGCGTCCGCCTGACGGACGATGGCCCGACCCATCGCGACGCGCTGCCGCTGGCCGCCGGAGAGGTTTGCGGGCTTGCGCTGCAGGTGGTCGGTGAGCTCGAGGGTCGCCGCGGCCTCGGTGACGAGCTTGTTCACCTGGTCCTCTGAGTGCTTGCCCTTGGCCAGGCGCAGGGGGAAGGCGATGTTCTCGTACACCGTGAGGTGCGGGTACAGGGCGTAGTTCTGGAACACCATCGCCAGGTTGCGGTCCCGGGGCGCCTTGTCGTTGACGCGCTGGCCGTCGATGAGCAGGTCGCCGTCCGTGATGTCCTCGAGGCCTACGATCATGCGCAGCAGCGTGGACTTCCCGCAGCCCGAGGGGCCGACGAGGATGATGAACTCCCCGTCCGCGATGTCGATGCTGATGTCGTTGACGGCGGGGAAGCCGTCGCCGTACTTCTTGACCAGGTGGTTGAGGGTGATTGAAGCCATGGTGCGATTCCTTTTCTTGAGCGCGCCGGGAAGGGCCGTCAGCCCTTGACGGCGCCCGAGGTCAGGCCGGAGACGATCTGGCGTTGGAAGAGGAGGACGAGGAGGACCACCGGGATCGTGACGATGATCGCGGCCGCCGAGATGGCTCCGGTCGGGGACTCGAACTGCGAGGCCCCGGTGAAGAACGCCAGCGCGGCGGGCACGGGGCGCGCCGCTTCGGTGGACGTCAGCGAGATGCCGTACACGAAGTCGTTCCACGCGATGAAGAACGCGATGATCGCCGTCGTGAACACCCCCGGCAGGGCGAGCGGGACGATGGCCTTGCGGAACGCCTGCCACGTCGTCGCACCGTCCACCTGGGCCGCCTGCTCCAGTTCCCAGGGGATCTGCCGGAAGAACGCGGCGAGGGTCCAGATGGAGATGGGGAGCGTGAGCGACAGGTACGGGATGATGAGCCCCAGCCACGTGTCGTACAGGCCGATGGTGCGCCACAGGTTGAACAGCGGGGTCACGATCGAGATGACGGGGAAGATCGACACGGCCAGCGCCGTGGTCAGGATGAGTTTCTTGCCGGGGAAGTCCAGGCGGGCGATCGCGTAGGCGCACAGCGTCGCGAGGACCACGGCGATGAACGTCGCGATGAGCGAGATGCCGATGGAGTTGCGCAGGGCCGAGAGGAACAGTCCCTGGGCGTCGCCCACGAGGATCTGCTCGTAGTTGCTCGTAGTGGCCGTGCCCGACGAGGGGAGGAACTTGCCGCTCGTCAGGTCGCTCGGGGACTTGAAGGACGTGGCGAGGATCGAGGCCACCGGGAAGAGCGCGTAGACGAGGACGAGGATGGTGGCGATCGCCCAGAGGACCTTGTTCCTGGTGCTGGTGTTCGTCATTACTTTCCTCCCTGCGTTCCGGCGAGATCGACCTTGAACAGCTTGATCGCCACGAAGCAGATCAGCAGGACGCAGAGGAACAGGAGCACGGACACGGCCGAGCCGAGTCCGATCTCCAGTCTGCTGATGGACTGCCGGTAGGCGAGCAGCGAGAGCACTTCCGTGCCGTAGGCACCGTTGGTCATGATGAACACGTTGTCGAAGATGCGGAAGGCGTCGAGGGCCCTGAACAGGACGGCGACCATGATCGCGGCCTTCATGTTGGGGATGATGACCTTGCGCATCTGCTCCCACCAGGTGGCGCCGTCGACCTTCGCCGCCTCGCTGAGCTCGTCCGGAACCTGTGCGAGGCCGGCGAGGAGGAGCAGCGAGATGAACGGCGTGGTCTTCCAGATCTCGGAGGCCATGATGACGAACAGGGCCGTGGGGCCCTGGGCGAACCAGTTGAGGTTCTCGTCGATGCCCGGCAGCCAGGCGAACCAGCTGTTGACGTAGCCCGAGTTGATGTCGAAGGCGTAGAACCAGGCGAACGCGGAGACCACCGTGATGATGCCGTACGGCACGAGGATCGCGGTGCGCAGCAACCCCCGGACCGATTTGAGCGCCTTGTGCATCACGAGCGCGAGGGCGAACCCGAGCACGAGCTCCACGAGGACGGTGACGACGGTGATGAAGACCGTCGTCCACAGGCCTGACCACCAGACCGGATCCGACAGGATCACGAGGTAGTTCTCGAGGCCGATGAACGCCCGCTCGTCGGGCGCCGTCAGCCGGAAGCGGAACAGCGACTCGTAGATGGCCTGCAGGATCGGGTACAGCGTGACGAGCAGCATGATGATGAACGCCGGGCCGGCGAGGATCCAGCCGAGCCGCCGCTCCGCACGCGTGCGGTCGCTGTACTGCTTCGGTGCCCTGCCGGTCTTGGTGCGGTTGCCGTTGCCGCTGCCTGCCTCGAGGCGCGGGCCGGCTTCGGCGGGTGACGCCGTCGTCGTCTTCGCTGGGATGGCGGAGGTCACAGGAGTTGCTCCCCTCTGAGGACCGATGTGATGAAGTCGCTCGACGACGCGGGCGTGCTGTCCGGGTCGACGGCGGCGGGTGGCGCCCAGCGCTGCTGGATACCGGTGGAGACCTCGTTGTAGAACGGGGTCTGCGGACGGGGAGCCGCGACCTGGAGGGAGTCCCTGATGGTCTCGGCCATGGGGAAGGACTCCTCGATCCGGGGGTCCTCGTAGGCCTCGGTGTTCGCCGGCGGGTTGCCGTTGGTCACGAAGTACTCCGACTGGTTCTCGACCGAGACGATGCACTCGATCGCCTCGTAGGCGAGCTCGGGATTGTCGCTCGCCGCTCCCACGCCGAGGTTGATGCCCCCGAGCGGCGGGGCCGCCTCCTGGTCCTCCGACATCCTCGGGTAGATGCCCCAGCCGATGTCGTCGAGGACCGCCTGGTCGAGGGTGCCCGCCTCGACGGCGGCGACGGTGGCGGGGTAGACGAACGGCCAGTTCACCATGAAGGATCCGGTGTCCCCCTGGAAGGCGATGAGGGAGGCGTTCTCGTCCTGCGTGGGGAGCCCCGGGCCTCCGAGGCCGTCCTTGCCGATCGTGGAGATGACCTCCGCTGCGGCGATGCCGGCGTCGGTGTCCAGTCCGAGTTCGACGGTGTCCGCCGTGGCCTCGGGGTCCACGATGATCGACCCGCCGGCGGATTCGATGAGGGCGTTGAGCCAGACCGTCATCGATTCGGCCTGGGCGCCCTGCACCCCGAGGGTCTTCTCCTGGGTGCGGGCCGCCTCCATGACCTGCTCCCAGGTCACGGGATTCGTCGTGTCGATCCCGGCCGCCTGCGCCACGGATTTCCGGTACCAGAGGATCTGCGTGTTCGCCCAGAACGGGACGGTGACGAGCTCGTCCTTCCAGGTGGCCCCGGCGATGGCGCCCTCGACGACGTTCTCCGTGGTGGCCTCGGCGACGTCCTCGGGCACCGGTGCCAGGAAGCCGGGTTCGGCGAGTTCGGGGATGAAGGGCGGATCGAGGCTCATGATGTCGAGCGAGGTGTCGCTCGCAGCCAGGCGGCGTGCGAGCTGTTCACGCTGCGAGGCGGCGTCGTTCGGGAGGAGCGAGGTCTCGATGCTGTAGCGGCCGCCGGACTCCTCGCTGCACTTCTCGGCGATGGCCGCCTGGCCGCCGGCGTCCGGGTTGATGTACCAGGTGAGGGTGTTGTCCGCCTCCGCGGGGCCGCAGCCGCTCATGACCAGCGTTCCCATGACGAGGCCCGCCAGGACGGTGCCTCTCGGACGGGTTCTCACGGGGGTGCGTGTTCGTCGACTACTGGGCATTCGTACCGAGCCTCCACATCTTTGTAGACAACCCGGCTGACGCCCCGGTCGGGCCGTCAGCCTGAGCGACCTTGCTTTTTCGACCCTATGCCTTGGCGCGGTAAATCGCTAGACAGGCTGCTTACGATCCCGCAACGCGCGGACGCGTGCCGGCAGGACGTCAGGAGACGGCGGAATTGTCCAGGGCGAACGGGGGGCGTTCGACGTCGCCGGTCACGGCCTCCGCGGGATCGGAGCCGAGCTCCACGATCCGGTTGTCCGCGTCCACGTGCACGACGACGGGCGTGAACGCGCGCGCTTCCTCGGTGGTCAGCTGCGCGTAGGTGATGAGGATGACGAGGTCGCCGCGCTGCACGAGATGCGCGGCGGCGCCGTTGATGCCGATGACACCGGAGCCGCGCTCGCCGGCGATGGTGTAGGTCTCGAGCCGGGCGCCGTTGGTGATGTCCACGATCGAGACGAGCTCGCCGGGCAGGATGTCCGCGGCCTCGAGCAGATCGAGGTCGACGGTCACGGAACCGACGTAGTGGAGGTCGGCGTGGGTGACCGTGGCGCGGTGGATCTTCGACTTGAACATTGTGCGATTCATCGCCTCAAGAATACTGCCGATTCCGCGCCCGGAGCCGGGAGGGGAAGGTGTCCTTGGGCACACCGCATGGTCCTCCCCGAGGGGAGCAAGAGCGGGCGACGGGAATCGAACCCGCGTATCGAGCTTGGGAAGCTAGCGCTCTACCATTGAGCTACGCCCGCACGGTGCTTGAACCGCTCCATCACCTTACAACAGTTCTTCCGGCTTCCCGGGATCCGCACTGCTGCTCCGTGCCGGACCGGCGTCACGCAGGCCGGTGCCGGTGCCGGTGCCGGTGCCGGTGCCGGTGCCCGTGCCCGCGCCGTCGTCCGTCCCCGCCGCCCGCGCGCGGTCGATCAGTTCCCGCCACGGATCCCCGAGGCGGCTCTCGGGGAGGTCGACCTCCGTGTAGCCGATCGCGATCCGGTAGGTGAAGCGGTCCCGCGCCGGCCCCCGACCCCGCGGGCCGGCGCCCCCACCCGCCGCACTGCCGTCGGACGGCGCTCCGCCTGCTCCCTCGTCCGCCGCGGCCTCCGCGAGCGGGAGCCAGCGCTGCTCGGCCTCCGTCCGGCTGACCTCGAGGCTCCAGGTCCGGGTGAGGCCGCCGAAGCCGCCCGAACGGGTGATCTCGATCCTCACGGGAGCACGCCGACCTGCACCCAGGCCTCGGCCACCGCGCCGGCTTCGCGGCTGTCGGTCCCGAAGCGCTTCTCGGCCGCCTCGTTCGTCGCTGCGGCGAACGTGCGGAAATCGCACTGCGGCGGGATGCCCCCGCCGAGGACGGCGTCGAACCAGATGCGGCCCGCCCCCTCCCACGCCGGGCCGCCGAGGGTGGTGGCCGCGAGGTAGAAGGCGTGATTGGGGATACCGGAGTTGATGTGGACGCCGCCGTTGTCCGCGGCCGTCTCCACGTAGTCCGCCATGGTGGCCGGTTGGGGGTCCCTGCCGAGGATGTCGTCGTCGTAGGCCGTGCCGGGAGCCTTCAGCGAGCGCAGGGCGGTGCCCTCCACCGCCGTCGTGAAGATGCCGGCCCCCACGAGCCAGGAGGCGTCCGCGGCGTCCTGGCCGAGTTCGCGCTGCTCCACGAGGACGCCGAAGACGTCCGACAGCGACTCGTTGAGGGCCCCCGACTGGCCCTGGTACTCGAGGTTGGAGGAGTACTGCGTGAAACCGTGGGTGAGTTCGTGGCTGATCACGGTGAGGGAGGCGGTGAAGCGTCCGAAGATCTCGCCGTCGCCGTCGCCGAAGACCATGCGCTCGCCGTCCCAGAAGGCGTTGTCGTAGTTCGAGCCGTAGTGCACGGTCGCCTCGAGGGGCTTGCCCGCGCCGTCGATCGACGACCACCCGTACTCCTCGCTGAAGAGCCGGTAGGTGGCACCGAGGCCGTCGTACGCCTCGTCCGCGGCGGCGTCACCCGTGGCGGGGGCTCCCTCGCCCCGCACGAGGTTCCCCGGGAGCTCCTCACGGCTGCCGGCGTCGTACACGCGGCGGGTCAGGGTGCCGACGACGGCAGAGCCGCGGCGCACCGGCGCACCGAGTGCCTCCGCGCGGATCTGCAGGAGGGGATCGAGCTCCAGCAGCGCGTGCCGGGCGGCGTCCGAGGCGACGGACAACCGCGGATCCCGGAGGGCGGCGAGGCGGGTGAGCAGGTGCGGCGGGACGATGCTGCAGCGGATGTGCATGAGGGCCTCCTTCGGTTGGTCCCAAGGTAGACCCGCCGGCCGACACTCTGCCGTTCGGGCGGCCGATCATCGCCCCACGTAGGCTTGCCGCATGAGCGTGGAGCGGAACACCCGCAGGCTGGAACAGGGCATCGAGCGGGACTTCTCGGACAGGATGAGCTACGGCTCGTACCTGGACCTGGACAGGCTGCTCGACGCGCAGCACCCGGTGAGCTCGCCGGAACACCACGACGAGATGCTCTTCATCATCCAGCACCAGACCTCCGAGCTGTGGCTGAAGCTCGTGCTGCACGAGCTGCGCGCCGTCCGCCTGCACCTGCGCGCGGACGACCTCCGGGCCGCGATGAAGGGGATCGCCCGGATCAAGCACATCCAGCGCTCGCTGACGGAGCAGTGGTCCGTGCTGGCCACCCTCACGCCGTCCGAGTACGCGGAGTTCCGCGGTGACCTCGGTTCCGCGAGCGGTTTCCAGTCCTACCAGTACCGGGCTGTGGAGTTCCTGCTCGGCAACAAGAACGCGGCCATGATCGAGGTGTTCGACGCCGATCCGGTGGCGCGGGCGCTGCTCATCGAACTCCTGGGGCAGAGCAGCGTGTACGACGAGTTCATCGCTCTGCTGGCGAGGCGCGGCTATGCCGTGCCGGCGGACCTCCTCGGGCGCGATGTCGGCGTGGCCCACGAGTTCACGCCCGCGCTGGTCGCCGTGTATAAGCAGGTGTACGAGGACGCCGCGGGGAACTGGGACATCTACGAGGCGTGCGAGGAGCTCGTGGACCTCGAGGACAACTTCCAGCTCTGGCGGTTCCGGCACCTCAAGACGGTCGCGCGGACCATCGGGTTCAAGGCGGGCACGGGCGGTTCGTCCGGCGTCGGTTTCCTCCAGCGAGCCCTCGAGCTGACCTTCTTCCCCGAACTCTTCGCCGTGCGCACCGAGATCGGGCGCTGAGGCGGGTCCAGCAGGGCTGGTAGCTTGGGACGGTGCTGATCTCAGACCGCGATATCCGAGCAGAACTCGACGCCCAGCGGATCGTCCTCGACCCGCACGATCCCGCGATGGTGCAGCCCTCCAGCGTCGACGTGCGCATCGATCGCTACTTCCGGCTCTTCGACAACCACAAGTACGCGCACATCGACCCCGCCGAGGACCAGCCGGACCTCACGCGCCTGGTCGAGGTGGCCCCCGACGAGCCGTTCATCCTGCACCCCGGCGAGTTCGTGCTCGGCTCCACCTACGAGACGGTGACGCTGCCCGACGACATCGCAGCGCGCCTCGAGGGCAAGTCCTCGCTCGGCCGCCTCGGGCTCCTCACCCACTCGACGGCCGGGTTCATCGACCCGGGGTTCTCCGGCCACGTGACGCTCGAGCTGTCCAACATGGCCACGCTGCCGATCAAGCTCTGGCCCGGCTCGAAGATCGGGCAGCTGTGCTTCTTCAAGCTCACCTCGCCCGCCGTGCACCCCTACGGCTCGGGCGAGTACGGGAACCGCTACCAGGGCCAGCGGGGGCCGACGGCGTCGCGCAGCCACCTGAACTTCCACCGCACCGAGATCTAGGGGATCAGGCTTCCGGCACGACGGCGCGCGTCACGCGCGCGGGCGGCTTGACCGGCAGCAGGACCAGGAGCCCGGCGAGCAGGACCACGAGGATGCCGATCACGCCGTAGAGCTGGGACCCGAAGATCCCGATGCACAGCGCGAAGAGGGTCGGGGCCAGGAAGCTCACGGCCCGGCCCGTCGTCGCGTACAGCCCGAACAGCTCGCCCTCGTCCCCCACCGGGGCGAGGCGCGCGAGGTAGGCGCGCGACGACGCCTGGGCCGGACCGACGAACAGGGTCAGCAGCAGGCCGAAGACCCAGAACGTGGTGTCCGAGGTCCATTCCATGCCGAAGAAGGAATGCGTTCGGGTGCCGAGCAGGAGGATCGCCGTCCCGGCCACCAGCAGGCCCACGAGGGCGGCGATGATGACGCGCTTCGGCCCGATGCGGTCGTCCAGGAAGCCGCCGATCACCGCGCCGATCGCCGCGACCACGTTGGCGGCGATCGCGAAGACGATCACCATGCTCGCCGAGAAGCCGAAGGCGCCCGCCGCGAGGATGCCGCCGAAGGTGAACACGGCGGCGAGTCCGTCGCGGAAGATGGCGCTCGCGAGCAGGAAGAAGATGGTGTGCGGGCTCTCGCGGTAGATGGTTTTCACGCGGCGCGCCAGCAGGCCGTAGGAGGCCAGGAAGTTCAGCTGCGCGGCCCTGGCGCGCCGCGGCACCTCGGGCACCGCGAACATCACCGGCAGCGCGAAGGCGGCGAACCACAGCGCCGAGAAGACGGCCACCAGGCGGATGTTCAGCCCGTCCTCGCTCGAGGCACCGGCCCAGTCGACCACGGGCTGGATGAACACCACGAGGACCACCACGAGCGCCGCGATCCCGCCCACGTAGCCCATGGCCCAGCCGAAGCCGCTGACCCGGCCGATGGTCGCCGGCGTCGAGATCTGGGTCAGCATCGCGTTGTAGTTGACCCCGGCGAACTCGAAGAAGATGTTCGCGGCGGCGATCAGTGCGACACCGAGGATCAGCATCCCCGGGCTCGGGAAGACGAAGAAGCACAGGGCCGTGAGGACGGCGACGATGAGGGTGTTCACGCCGAGCCAGAGCTTCCGCCGCCCACCGCTGTCCGAACGCTGGCCGGTGACGGGCGCGAGGAGGGCGATCAGCAGGCCCGCGGCGGCGAGCCCCCAGCCGAGCACCTGCGACGTCCGTTCCTCTCCGCCGAAGGCCTCCGACGTGAGGTAGACCGTGAAGACGAACGTGGTCATGATGGCGTTGAACGCAGCCGAGCCCCAGTCCCAGGAGGCCCACGCGAGGACGGGCTTGCTGAAGATGCGGCCGGAGCCCGCGGTCGGCAGCGGTGCAGGGGCCTCCGCGGGCGGAGGTAGCTGCTGGTGCGTACTCATAGGGGAAATGCTAACGCCGCATGACGCACGTCACGTCCGGGCCGCTCCGGCAGCGTCGGGTCGACGACCGGCTCCGTATCGGTGGAAGGTTGAAGTAATTCCTTCGGTAGACTGGATGGAGCCCGACCATCCCCCAGTGGAAGATCGAGACTCCCATGCTCACCGTGCTGATCGCGATGTTCGCGCTGGCACTAGTGGCGCCCGTTCTCTTCTCCCGGCTCGGCAGGTCCGCCTTCTTCGTCCTCGCCGCAGCCCCGGCGGCGGCCTTCGTGTGGCTCCTCGTCGAACTCCCCGGCGTCCTCGCCGCCGATCAGGCCGCGCCGAACGGTGCGCCCGGTGCGCCGCCGTCGCTCGTCATCCCCTGGATCCCCAGCCTGCAGCTCGAGCTCGCCTTCCGGCTCGATGCCCTGGCAGCCGTCCTCTGCATCCTGATCCTCGGCGTCGGGGCCCTCGTGCTCTTCTACTGCGCGCGCTACTTCAAGAACGACGACCCCGACGTCGGGGCCTTCGGGGCGCAGCTCCTCGCCTTCGCCGCCGCGATGTTCGGGCTCGTCCTCGCCGATGACCTGATCCTGATGTTCATCTTCTGGGAACTGACCACGATCCTGTCCTACCTGCTCATCGGCTACTCGCGGCACCGGCTCTCCGCCCGCCGTTCCGCGCTGCAGGCCCTCATCATCACCACCTTCGGCGGCCTGGCCATGCTCGTGGGACTGGTGATGCTCGGGCAGGAGGCCGGGACCTACCGCCTCTCGGAGATCCTCGCGGATGCCGACGCGCTCGCGGCACGGGGGACGCTGGTCGACGTCGCCATCGCCCTGGTGCTGGTGGGAGCCGTTACCAAATCGGCGCTCGTACCCTTCCACTTCTGGCTGCCCGCCGCGATGGCGGCGCCGACCCCGGTCAGCGCCTACCTCCATGCTGCGGCGATGGTGAAGGCCGGGGTGTTCCTCGTGGCGCGCTTCGCCCCCGGTTTCAGCGAGACGGCCTTCTGGCACCCGGTGATCTTCGTCCTCGGAATGGCCACGATGCTGCTCGGAGGGTGGCGGGCGCTCCGGCAGTTCGATCTCAAGCTCGTCCTCGCCTACGGCACCGTGAGCCAGCTCGGCTTCCTCACCATGGTGGTGGGGCTCGGCGGACGCGACGGCGCGGTGGCCGGTCTGGGCCTGCTCCTCGCGCACGGCTTCTTCAAGGCGACGCTCTTCCTGGTGGTCGGCATCATCGACCACCAGGCCGGCACCCGCGACCTCCGGGTCCTGTCCGGTGTGGGAGCCACGTCGCCGGTGCTCTTCGCCGTCGCCCTCGTGGCCGCGGGGTCCATGGGCGGCGTGCCGCCGCTGCTGGGTTTCGTCGCCAAGGAATCCGTCTTCGAGGCCTTCGCGCATCGTGCCGAGGACGGCGCGGCCGGGACACTCCTGCTCGGTGGGATCGTGGTCGGCTCCGTCCTCACCTTCGCCTACAGCGCCCGGTTCGTCTGGGGGGCCTTCGCACTCAAGCACGGCGGGCCGCGGACCGCCTTCCCGCGCGTGCGGACCTCGTTCCTGCTGGCACCGGCCGTGCTCGCCGTCGCCTCCGTGGTGTTCGGTGTCTGGCCGGGGCCGCTGGATGCACTCGTCCAGCCGTACGCCGCCCTCTTCGCGTCCGACGACGCCGCCCCGCACCTGGCCCTGTGGCACGGTTTCGGACTCCCGCTGCTGCTCTCGGGCGTCACGCTGGCGGCGGGAGGGGCGCTCTATCTCCTCCGCCGCCCCTTCGAGCAGTTCCAGGAGCGCCTGCCGTCGATGCGTGAGGCGGAGGTGGTGTACCGGTCGGTGATCGGTGTGCTCGACGACGTCGCGGTCTGGATCACCGGACGGACGCAGCGCGGTTCCCTGGCGTTCTACCTCTTCGTCATACTGGCCACCGCGGTCGTCACCCCGCTGACCGCGCTCATCATCTTCGACGCCCCGCTGCCCACGAGCTTCCGGATCGCGCAGTCCCCGGCGCAGGTCGTGGTGGTGGGTGCCATCATCGTAGGGATCATCGCCGCGCTGCGCTCGAACAAGCGCTTCATGGCGGTGCTCATGGTCGGGATCACCGGCTACGGTATGGCTGCCGTCTTCGCCCTGCACGGGGCGCCCGACCTCGCGCTCACGCAGATGCTCGTCGAGACGATCGTGCTGGTGGCGTTCGTGCTCGCGCTGCGCTCGCTGCCGGCCCGCCTCTGGAACCGGGCCGAGAGCCGGCACCGCCTGCTGCGTGCCGTCCTCGGCATCGCGTTCGGCGGGATCATGGCCGTCATCGCGATGTCGGCGATGGCCTCCCGCAACGCCGCGCCCATCTCGCTCGCCTACCCGCAGATGGCCTACGACGATGGCGGTGGCGCGAACGCCGTCAACGTGCTGCTCGTGGACATCCGCGCCTGGGACACCTTCGGCGAGATCACGGTCCTGGCCCTCGCCGCGACCGGCATCGCCAGCCTCATCTTCATCCGCGGGCGCAGCGACCACCGGCGCCGGGCCGACGGCGTCGAGGACGGGTCGGTGGACAGGGGACAGGAACTCCTCGACGCCCGCGGGCGGTCGGGCGCCGCGCTGGCACTGGCGGCCCGCTTCGCCGACGTCCCGCGCGACCCGTGGCTCGTCGCCGGGCGGACCCTCGCGCCCGAACGCCGCTCGATCGTCTTCGAGGTGGTCACGAGGCTGATCTTCCACACCATGATCGTGCTCTCGATCTACCTGCTCGTCGCAGGCCACAACCTGCCGGGTGGAGGCTTCGCCGGAGGTCTCACCGCCGGGATCGCCCTGGCCATCCGCTACCTCGCGGGAGGCCGCTTCGAACTCGCCGAGGCGAGCCCCGTCAGCGCCGGCGCCCTGCTGGGCGCCGGGCTCGCGATCGTGTCCCTGACCGCCGCGGCGCCGCTGCTGCTCGGCGGGGCGGTCCTCGAGAGCTACATCCTCGAGTTCTGGCTGCCGGTGTTCGGGGACGTGAAGTTCGTGACGTCCACGATCTTCGACATCGGCGTGTACATCATCGTGGTCGGCCTGGTGCTCGACGTGCTCCGGAGCCTCGGCTCAGAGATCGACGAGCGCAGCGAGGCGGACGATCCCGTCGAGGAGGACGCCGGGGCGGATGCCCTCGTCCCGCCCGCCACCGAGGGGGTCAGGCCATGACCGTCGACATCACCCTGATCGTGCTCATGGCCGTCTTCTTCGCGGCCGGGATCTACCTCCTGCTGGAGCGCAGCCTCACCCGGGTGCTGCTCGGTCTGATCCTCCTCGGCAACGGCGCGAACATCCTCCTGCTCGCGATGAGCGGAGGCGGGGGCAGATCCCCCCTGTACGTCTCCGGGATTGCGGCGGAGGACTACACCGACAGCCTGCCGCAGGCGCTCATCCTGACGGCGATCGTCATCACGTTCGCCGTCACGGCGTTCATGCTCGGCATCATCTACCGGTCGTGGGTGCTCGGGCGGCAGGACGTCGTCCAGGACGACCCCGAGGACCGCCGCGTCGCGGACCAGCCCAGCTACGACTACGAGGACGACGCCGACATCGCCGCAGACACCACCGAATTCTCCGACGACGGGTCGGACACCTCTGACGCATCGGACGCGCCCTCTTCCGGGGCGGTTTCCGCCGACCGGTCCGGGGACGCCCGGTGATCGCCGCCGACCTCGCGCCGCTCGCCGTCGTCCTGCCGTTCCTCGGGGCCGCCGTCACCTTCCTCCTCATCCGGCATTCGCGCGCCCAGCGGGCCGTCAGCATCACGACGCTCAGCGTCACCCTGCTGATCGAGGTCGTCATGCTCCTCGCCGCGCCGGCCGCCGGGACGCACGCCGTGAAGCTCGGCGGCTGGGAACCGCCGTTCGGGATCGTGCTCGTGGTGGACCAGTTCTCGGCGCTCATGCTCGTGGTCTCGTCCGCCGTCAGCCTCTCGGTGCTGATCTATGCGGCGGGGCAGGGCATGGCCGACGGTGACGAGGACGGCCCGGTCTCGATCTTCCACCCCACCTACCTGATCCTGGTCGCCGGGGTGTCCAACGCCTTCCTCACCGGCGACCTCTTCAACCTGTACGTGGGCTTCGAGATCCTCCTGACCGCGAGCTACGTGCTGATGACGCTCGGGGGGACCGCGCCGCGCATCCGCGCGGGTGTCACCTACGTCGTCGTGAGCGTGGTGTCCTCGATGCTGTTCCTCATCGCGATCGCGATGATCTACGGAGCCACGGGCACCGTCAACATGGCGGACCTCGCGGTGAAGCTCGAGGACGTCGATCCTGCCACGCAGATGGTGCTCCACCTGATGCTGCTCGTGGCGTTCGGCATCAAGGCCGCCGTGTTCCCGCTCTCCTTCTGGCTCCCGGACTCCTACCCGACGGCGCCGGCGCCGGTGACCGCCGTGTTCGCGGGCCTGCTGACCAAGGTGGGCGTGTACGCGATGGTCCGGGTCGAGACGCTGCTCTTCCCCGGTGACCGCATCAACTCCCTCCTGATGGTCGTGGCCCTGCTGACCATGGTGGTGGGCATCCTCGGCGCCCTCGCGCAGTCGGAGATCAAGAGGCTGCTGTCCTTCACGCTCGTCAGCCATATCGGGTACATGGTCTTCGGTCTGGCCATCTCCACGCGGATCGGGCTCGGGGCGGCCGTCTACTACGTGGCGCACCACATCACCGTGCAGACCAGCCTGTTCCTCGTCACGGGACTCATCGAGCGTCGGGGTGGGACCGCGAACATGGACCGGCTCGGCGGACTCGCGCGGCTCTCCCCGCTGCTCGGCGTGCTGTTCTTCCTGCCCGCCATGAACCTCGCCGGGATCCCGCCCTTCTCGGGCTTCCTCGGCAAGCTCGGGCTCATCCAGGCCGGCGTGGACCTCGGCACACCACTGGCCTACCTCCTCGTCGCGGGTGGGGTGGCCACGAGCCTGCTGACGCTCCTGGTCATGGCGCGCGTCTGGAACCGCGCGTTCTGGCGCAGCCCCGCCGATGCCGACGACCCGGACCCCATCCTGCTCGCCAGCAAGGCCGACGGCACCAGCATCGGCACGTCCCGCCACGTGACCGGCGAGGACACCGGGAAGTTCGCCGGCAAGGACCCGGTCACCCTGCTGCCCCGCACCATGACCGGTCCCACGATCGGCCTGGTGGTCCTCGGACTCGCCCTGACGGTCCTTGCCGGCCCGCTCTTCGCCCTCAGTGACGACGCGGCCCAGGAGATGCTCGACCGCACCCCCTACATCGAGGCAGTCCTCGGACCGGGAGCCGACCGATGAGCCGCCAGCGCATCCCCCTCATCACCGAACTGCCCCTGGTCGTCTGGCTCGTCCTCGTCTGGGGCGCCCTCTGGCAGGACTTCGGGGTGGGGAACCTGGCGTTCGGGGCGATCCTCGCCTACGTCGTCGTGAACTTCTTCTACCTGCCGCCCGTCGAACTGACGGGCCGGTTCAACGTCCTGTGGCTGATCCCCTTCCTCGGGCGCTTCTTCCTCAAACTCGTCACGGCCAGCGCCGAGGTGTTCTGGCTGGCTCTCACCCGGGGGTCGCGACTCCGCAATGCCGTCGTCGCCGTGACACTGCGCAGCCACTCGGACTTCCTGGTCACGGCCACCGGCCACGCCATCTCCCTCATCCCGGGATCGCTCGTCCTGGAGGTGGACCGCTCCACGTCGACCCTCTACCTGCACTGCCTCAACGTCGCCTCGGCCGACGACGCCGCCGCGATCCGCCGTGACGTCCGCGCCACGGAGGCATGGCTCATCCGGATCATGGGTAGCCGCGACGACCTCGCAGCACTGCGGGCCGAGGGGGTGCGCCGATGACCGTCGTTATGTATGTCGTAGGAGGAATACTCGCGGTGGCTCTCGCCTTCGCGCTCTTCCGGGCGGTCCGGGGCCCGTCCATCCTCGACCGCGTGCTGGCGCTCGACGTCGTCCTCGCCATCATCGGCGCCGCGCTCGTCGTGAACATGGTGGCGAACCGGCACCTCGACAACCTGGTCCTGCTCGTCACGATCTCCCTGATCGGTTTCATCGGCTCCGTCACGGTGGCCCGCTTCGTCACGGACAGGAAGTAGCGCCATGGCCACCGACGTCGTCGTCGCCGTCCTGATGATCGGCGGGGCCCTCATGTCCCTCGCCGCCGGGATCGGCCTCGCACGTTTCCCGGACCTCCTCTCGCGCATGCATGCCGCCACGAAGCCGCAGGTCCTCGGACTGCTGCTCTTCCTGCTGGCGCTCGCCGTCGAGAACGGGACCTGGCTCCTGGTACCCGTGCTCGTGCTGTGCTGGGTGTTCCAGCTGCTCACCAGTCCGGTGTCCGCGCACATGGTGGGCCGGGCAGGCTACCGCACACGGCACCTGCGACGCGACCTGCTCACCCTCGACGAGCTCGATGACGTCGTGGCGCGGGCGGCGGCCGGGGAGGCGGAGGCCCACGAGTCACCGCAACCCGACCCGGCAGCCGGCACCCCGGCCATCGGCGGCCCGGTACCGGTGGATCCCGCCGTCGTCGACCCGGCAGCGCCCCGCGCACCCGGTGGCACCGGCCGGCGGGCGCGCAGGGATCGCGCCTGAGCGCAGACGGCGGCGCGACGGACCTCCACGGGCCGGACGGCGCGCGGAAGGGTGCGTCACCGGCCTGTCAAGCAGCCCCCGGGACCACCGGTGGAGAGCCGCAGGGCCGGCAGGAGAAGGTAAGGTGGCTGCTGATCATGGGGCGACGTCAAGGAAATCGGGTTCAGGAATGGTAGGGCTGCAGCGCAACGCGGTGATCATCGAGGACGACGGCGACATCCGCCGGCTGCTCGGCATCGTGTTGTCCGGCCGGGGTTTCACGGTGCACGAGGCGGTCACGGGAGCCGAGGGGCAGCGCCTCGTCGACACGGTGGACCCCCAGCTCGTCACGCTGGACCTCAACCTCCCGGACATGGACGGACTCGACCTGTGCCCCCGGTTGCGCGCCGGATCGACGGCACATATCCTCACGATCTCCGCCCGGCCCCCGCAGCTCACCGAGGAACAGTGCCTCGCGGCCGGATCCGACCACTTCCTGGCCAAGCCGTTCAGCCCGCGCGCGCTCGCAGCCCACCTCGACGCCGTCCTGCCGATGAGGGCTGCCGCCTGACGCGCGTGCGCCTACCGGGCCTTCACGACGGGTAGCTCCGACCACTTGGTCGTGTAGTGGGGCGAGAGCATGTCCCGTTTCATCGTCCAGTCGGAGCCCGCCTTCAGCCCCGCGTGGCCGAGCCCGATGGCCGACCGTCCGAACCGCCGGCCCACGTCGTGTAGGAGAAGACCTGTGTCCTTCGGCGCCGAGCCGTCGACCGGCAGCAGGGCCTGGGCGCCGGCGGGTCGCAGGTCGGTGACGACCACGCCCGCGCGGATGTACGGCACACCCTCCTCGACGAGGGGGAGGAGCCGATCCGCGGCGCGCGTCAGTTCTAGGGGGTTCGCCGTGTGGGCGGGCAGCGGGACGCAGACGGTCGGCGCGCTCCTGGGTCCGGTGCTGAAGGGTGAGGTGGCGGCGAAGGCCGTGATCACCCGCCCCTGCAGTGACTTCCGGGCCAGGCGGGAGGCGGCGCCCTGCGCGTAGGTGCTGAGCGCCTGGTGCATCGCATCCCGCGTGGTCACCGGTGTGGCGAAGGAGCGGGAGTAGAGCACCTGCTCGTTGCCGGTGGATTCGTGTCCGGTGATGCAGGAAGTGCCCTGCAGCTCGAGCACCGTCCTCATGAGCACCACCGAGAAGCGCTTGCGGATGCCGACGGGGTCGGCGGCGGCGAGGTCCCATGCCGAGTCGATCCCGATCGCGTTGAGCCGCTGGGCGTTCCTCGCCCCGACACCCCAGATGTCCGAGACAGCGAGGCGCTGCAGCAGGGACCGCCGGTGCTCCTCGGGCACCAGGTCCCAGTGGCACACGCCGTCGAAGCCCGGGTTGCCCTTCGCCCAGCGGTTGGCGAGCTTGGCGAGGGTCTTGGTGGGCGCGATCCCCACGCAGACGGGCAGGCCGACGTGGCGGCGCACCACGGCCCGTATCTCGGTTCCGGTGCGGTGCTGGGCGTCCAGGGGGCCCGAGAGGGTGAGGAAGGCCTCGTCGATGCTGTAGATCTCGAGGTTCCCGGTGTACCGGCCGAGGAGTTCCATGACGCGGGCGCTGAGGTCGCCGTAGAGCTCGTAGTTGCTCGAACGCACCTCCAGCCCCCAGTCCCGCGCCTGCCCGGCGATGCGGAACCACGGCGTGCCCATGCTGATGCCGAGGGCCTTCGCTTCGGGGCTGCGGGTGATCACGCAGCCGTCGTTGTTGGAGAGCACCACGAGCGGCCGGCCCTCGAGCGACGGGTCGAAGGCGCGCTCGGAGGAGACGTAGAAATTGTTGACGTCCACCAGCGCGATGCTGCTGCGGTGCTCAGACATGGTGCTCAGACATGGTGCAGGCACCGGGTGGCGACCCCCCAGATCACCAGGTGGTCCGGATCGGGGACGGGGATGGGCTCGTAGGCGGTGTGGGCGGCGACGAGCAGAACTCCCGACGGTGCGATCCGGAGCCTGCGGATGACGAGCTCGCCGTCGAGCACCGCGATCACCACGGACCCGTCGCGCGGGCGCAGGGCGCGATCGACGATCAGCTCGTCGCCGTCGGAGATGCCCGCTCCCTCCATGGCATCCCCGGAGACCCGGACGATGAAGGTGCTCGTGATGTCCTTGATGAGGTGGCGGTTGAGGTCGATGCGGTCCTCGAACCAGTCCTGAGCGGGGGAGGCGTACCCCGACGGCAGGAGCGAGCCGCCTTCGGTCGAGCCCATCGGCCGGCGCGGCGCCGCACCGGACGCACCGGAACCGTCCATCCTCACACCCCGTCTCCCCGTGGTGCCGGCTCCTCGTCCCGGTGCCGGCCTTCGAAGCCTAGACGCTGCCACCGACGCCCGGAGCACGACGACAGGGGGGCGCGCCGTGGTGTCGCTGCCCGGGTCAGTGGATGCGGCGTCGCCAGTCGGCGGGCACGCGCCCGGCCGGGCCGGGGACGGGCTGGTCGGCCGGGCGGCTGGTCGGCTCGGCGAGGGCAGGACCGTCCGTGAACTGGTGCGTGCGGTAGTCCCAGAACCAGTCCTCGCCCGGCTCGAAGGACATCGCCACCGGATGACCGGCCGACGCCGCGTGCGCGGAGGCGTGGCGGGACGGGGAGCTGTCGCAGCACCCCACCTGACCGCACGCGGCGCACCGGCGCAGGTGCACCCACCAGCCTCCGGAGGCGTCGCACTCCTTGCAGCCGGTGCCCGAGGGGGCGACGCCCGTATCGATGGCGTCCGTCATGGCAGTCCTTTCGTCTCGGCGGGGTGAGCAGGGGATCCCGTTGTGGGCGAGGCGCGCCGCGCGGCGTCGAAGGCGGGGAGCGCCTTGGCAGGCGTGGCCGCCGCCGCCACGAAGCCGTCGGGCCGTACGAGGTACAGCACGCCGGCCTCGAGCGGGGTCGACCCGGTCGTCGCGAAGGTGGAGAGGGGAAGTCCGAGCTCGCCGGCGACCACACCTGCCAGGCGTGCCGCGGCGTCGTCCCCCGCATACAGGTGCAGCTGCCACACCGCGGTGCGGAGTGCCGCGAAGTTCTCCCCCGTCCAGGGCAGGCGGCGGCCGACGACGGCGTCGCGGCGCCGCCCCGGGGGCGAGCCGGGCATGCGGTAGTGGATCCTCAGCTGGCCCAGGTATCCGGCCAGACGGCGGCCCACCGGCAGGCGGGGCAGCACGGCCATGGCGACGGGCAGCACCACCTGCGGCACGTAGCGGCGTACCAGGACCGCGGTCCTCCTGCGGGAGGTGACCCCGCGGAACACGGTGTCCGTCGTCCTCAGCAGGCGCACGGCCACGGGTCGGCGCTCGGCCTCGTAGCGGTCCAGGAGCGACTCCGGGGCACGAGCCGCGACCACGTCCGCGAGTTTGAACGCGAGGTTGTGGGCGTCCTGGAGTCCGGTGTTCATGCCCTGCGCGCCGACGGGTGAGTGGACGTGGGCGGCGTCGCCGGCGAGGAACACGGAGCCGGTCCGGAACCGAGCGGCGATCCGGTGGTGGACGCGGTACGTGGAGAACCAGCGGTGGTCCTCGTACGTGACGCCGAAGCCCTCGGCCAGGCGGCGGCGCGCGACGTCCTCCGTGATCGGCGGGGTGTCGTCGCCGGCGATGCCGATGAGGCGCTGCCCGCTCCGGCCGTCCTCCGCCGGGCGCATGGGGAACGCGAGCAGGAACTCGGTGGCGCCCTGGCGGATGTTCACGGAGGCGGGGCTGAGCCCCCGGACGCCCAGCGCGTCCACGAGGTAGAAGCTCTGCCGGCTGGTCGTGCCCTCGAAGGGCGTGCCGCACAGGGACCGGACGGCCGAGGACGCACCGTCGCAGCCGACGGCGAAGCGCGCACGGATGGTCGAGGTCCCGGCGGGGCCCTCGACGACGGCGGAGACGGCGCCGTCGTGCTGCTCCAGGGTGGCCAGCCGGTGCCGCCAGCGCACGGATCCGCCGGTTGCCTGCAGGTTGGCGGCAAGGATCCGCTCGTTGGCGCTCTGCTCCAGCATGTACATCCCGGGGTAGGGCGTGAGGCCCTGCCCGAGCCGGGTCAGCGGGATGGGGGTGAAGGCCTTCCGCCCGTACCCCTGGCGCAGCGACTCGGCGTGCTGGGCCTCGGCCAGCACGCCGTCCACGACGCCGAGCTGGTCGTAGATCTCCATGGAGCGCGAGTGCACGCCCAGGGCGCGCGACTCCACCGTCGGCCCGTCCTTGCCGTCGATGACCGCGACGGGCACGCCCAGTTTCACCAGCCAGTTCGCCAGCATCAGGCCCGTGGGGCCGGCCCCGACCACGAGCACCTCGACGTCGTCCGCCGCACCTTCAGGGGTCATCATCGGCTCCGGGGGTCAGCGGTCGAGGATGGTGCAGACGCAGGCGCGGTTGCCCTCGGCGTCCGCCAGCACCGTGAAGGACGGCGCCGCGGCGTCGTCGACCACTCTGCCCCCGGCGGCGACGGCGGCCGCGATGCGCCCCTCCGCCGCGTCGTGCGGCACCCACACGTCCAGGTGGAAGCGCTGCCGCGGGGTCTCGTGGGCGTCGGTGTGCTGGAACCACAGCAGCGGCACCCGCCCGCCGGGATCCTCGATGTCGTCCCCGTCCCGCGCGCCGGCGTCGCCGGTCAGCAGGGCGGCCCAGAACGGACCGATGGCGGCCACGTCCGCGGTGTCGAGGGCGAGTTCGACGACGGCGGGCGCGGCGGGATCGGCCGGGACGCCCTGGCCGGCGGCGACCCGACTGATCCGTCGGGCGAGCTCGACGTCGCGCCCGGTCACGCCGGACGCGTCGTGGCTGAGGAGCCTCACGTCGACATGCGGGTAGGTGAGCGTCACATCGGGGTGGTGGCCCGCCTCCTCCGCGAGTTCCCCGATGGCGGAGACGAACGCGAGGCCCGTGGCGAAGTCGCGCGTCAGGAAGCGGGCATGCAGTGCCTGCGCCAGCTTCCGCCAGTCGTCCAGCCCGGCGTCGAGGATGTCCTGGGTGCTGAGGATCGTCATGCGGCCAGTATGTCGAAGTCCCGGGGGACAGAGAAGGCCCCGGGGCGGGTGGAACGGCCGCCCGCGACGGATGTCGACCGACGATTCCCGGCGCCGTGATTTGACTCACGCCCGCGGACGGTTCAGGGTTTTAGGTCTGTCCTCATCCCGACCCACCCGCTCGCAGTCATGCCCGCATGCCCTGCAGCCGCAGAAGGAATTCCTACCCCATGCCCGAATCCGCTTCCTCGGCGATGGTCTCCACGGCCCACGCCGCCGGCGACCAGCACCAGTCCCCGCACCTCACCCGGGCGCTCAGCAACCGCCACATCCAACTGCTCGCCATCGGTGGTGCAATCGGCACCGGCCTGTTCATGGGCTCCGGCAAGACCATCTCGCTCGCCGGCCCCTCCGTGATCTTCGTGTACATGATCATCGGCTTCATGCTGTTCTTCGTCATGCGCGCCATGGGCGAGATCCTGCTCTCCAACCTCGAGTACAAGTCCTTCAGCGACTTCGCCGGCGACCTGCTCGGCCCCTGGGCGGGCTTCTTTACCGGCTGGTCCTACTGGTTCTTCTGGGTGGTCACCGGTGTCGCGGACATCGTCGCCATCGCCGGTTACGTCGACATCCTCGCGCCCGGCACCCCGCTGTGGATCCCGGCGCTCGCCACCCCCGTGGTGCTGCTGCTCCTGAACCTCCCCACCGTGAAGGCGTTCGGCGAGGCGGAGTTCTGGTTCGCCATCATCAAGGTGGTCGCCATCCTCGCGCTGATCGTCACGGGCATTGTCATGATCGCCACCCGCTTCCAGTCGCCCGGCGGGCAGGTCGCCGATCTCGCGAACATCTGGAACGACGGCGGCATGTTCCCGCACGGTCTCTTCGGCTTCATCCTCGGCTTCCAGATCGCGATCTTCGCGTTCGCCGGCATCGAACTGGTGGGCACCGCCGCCGCGGAGACGAAGGACCCCGAGAAGACGCTGCCCCGTGCCGTGAACTCCATCCCCATCCGCATCCTGCTCTTCTACGTGGGTGCGCTGATCGTGATCATGGCCGTCAACCCGTGGCGGACCATCGACGCCGCGAACAGCCCGTTCATCGGCATGTTCACGCTCGCAGGCCTCGGCATCGCCGCCGTCGTGGTGAACCTCGTGGTGCTGACCTCGGCCGCCTCCAGCGCGAACTCCGGCATCTACTCGACCTCACGCATGGTCTACGGGCTGGCGCAGGACGGCAACGCGCCGCAGTCGTTCGGCAAGCTCAGTTCCCGCAAGGTCCCGCAGAACGCCCTGCTGTTCTCCTGCATCTTCCTGCTCGCCGGGCTGATCCTGCTCTACTCGGGCGACTCCGTGATCGGTGCCTTCACCATCGTCACCTCGGTGGCCTCGGTCCTGACGATGTTCGTCTGGTCCATGATCCTCATCAGCTACGTCGCGTTCCGCCGCCGTCGGCCCGAGCTGCACGAGGCATCGGCCTTCCGGATGCCCGGCTCCTCGTTCATGCCGTACGTGGTCCTCGCGTTCTTCCTCTTCATGCTCGTGGCCCTCGCACAGGCTGAGGACACGCGCCTGGCACTGGTCATCGCGCCCCTGTGGTTCGCGCTGCTCGGCGGTGCCTGGCTCCTGAACCGCAGGACACCGCTCCAGCAGGCCCGCATCGAGGAGCACAAAGCCCTGGTGCGGTCCGAACGGGCCCGCACCGCGTAGGTCCTGCCCTCCCGTTCAGACGAAGGACCGTCCCGTCCGGGGGCGGTCCTTCGTGCGTCCGGCCTGCGCCATCGGTCCGGGCGAGGCTGTCCCCCGGCCGTGCGCGGGCGGCTCTCCGGAGTGGCCGGAGTGCCGGCGCCGGCTGACGAGGGCTGCGTTGAGACCCCCGATGGCAGCGGCGGTGATGAGGCTGTAGAGGACGGCGGCGTCCAGGGCGCGCCCGGTCTCGGTGTGCGCGATCACGAGGACCGGCATCAGCACGAGCAGGGTGGCCAGGAACCAGAGGGCCCTGCTGTGGACGAAGTGCATGTCTCCTCCTTCGGCCGACGGTTTACGACCCTCCAAGCCTAGGAAGGAAGACGCCCCCGCGCGTCATCCCTGAGTAGTAAGGGGCCGGTCGTCACCGGGAGGCGACTCCGTTCCCGGGGTCGCTGCGGCAGGGGCGTTCTCAGGTCCGGCTGCCATACTGCGGGGATGGCCAAGAACAGGAGCACATCCGGCCGGGGTGTCCTCGCCGCCCGTTTCGACGACGACCTGAAGGACCGCCTGCGCTCCGCGGCGGTCAGTCCCCAGTTCCTCCTCGCCGCCAAGGCCGCGCTTGCCGCGGCCGTCGCCTGGACCCTTGCGCTGGCCATCCCCGGGGAGGCCTCCCGGTACCCGTACTACGCACCGCTGGGCGCCCTGCTCGCCATCTACCCCACCGTCGCCGGGTCGCTGAAGTCGGGACTGCAGACGGTCGTCGGTCTCACGATCGGGATCGTCCTGGCCTACGTGGCGGTCTGGGCAGGGGATCCGAACTGGGCGACGATCGCCTTCGTCGTCGGAGCGGGCGTGCTCCTGGGAGGCGCCCTGCGGAGGACGGCGGGCGGTGGCTCCGGCATCGCCTCCGCCGGGCTGTTCGTTCTCGTCATCGGCAACGACAACCTCGGGTACTCGCTCGGCTACCTCGTGCAGACCGTGGTGGGGGTGGGCGTGGGGGTCGCGGTGAGCGCGCTGATCCTGCCGCCACTGAACCTGAATGACGCCGTGGGGCAGATGAGCCGGCTCCGCAGGACGGCGGCCCGGCAGCTGCAGGAGATGGGCGAGGCCCTCGAGACGGACTGGGCCGCGGACGACCCCCGCTGGTCGGAGCGCCGGGACGACCTCATGGCGTCCGCCCGGAACGCGCGCGACGCCCTGCAGTACGCGGACGAGAGCCGGAAGGGCAACGTCCGGCGCCGCTTCCACCCGCGCGACGTCCGCCGCGACCACCAGCACGTGGAGGTCCTCGAGGTGGTCGCCGCCCACACGCTGAACATCACGAACATGCTGCAGGACGCCCTGCACGGGACGTCCAGGGAGCACCCCATCCCGCGGGCCGTCCGGCCGGCCCTCCAGCGCTCGTTCACCGCCGTCGGTGACGTGCTCGACCTGTGGACCGTGGAGGAGGACGACGCCGCCACGCTCCAGGCCGCTGAGGACAGCCTGCGGGCCCTCGCGGCCGCGGCGTACGACTCCTCCACCCCGGACGTGCCCTTCGGCGCCGCGGCCGCCATCGCCATGAGCCTGCACCGCATCCTGCAGGCCGTGACACCCGGGCTGCGCATCGAGGGCGCGGACTGATCGGGGGACCGGCCGCGGGATGCCACGAAAAAGGGAGGAGGGACGCCCCTCCTCCCTTCGACCTCCTCCGACCGGCGGAAGGCCGGACCGGGTCAGGTCAGGTCGCGGGTCTTCGAGTACCGGGCGATCGCCTTCTGCGTGGAGCGGTTGGTGAGCACCTGGATGGTGGTGCTCACGGCCCCCGAGATGATGGCGAACACGAGCGCCGAGCGCAGGGTGTTCTCCAGCCCGTCCTTGCTCTTCGGCGGGGCCTCGCCCGTGATCTTCTCCCACAGGAAGTCGACGAGCTTGGTCCCGACGAAGCCCGCACCCGCGCTGAGGCCGACGCCGAGCAGTTTGAACACCACGTTCATGGTTTCTCCTTCTGGTCCGAATAGTCCTGCGCCTAGCCTAGTCGTGCTCCGCACCCGATCGCAGGCACGATCGGCGGGACACCGCTGCGCCGGTGTAGGATCGGGAACGCTCAAGCAACACACGACAGGGGAGCGCCGATCGGCAGCATGCTGCCGGGCCGGGCGCTGAGAGTGCGGACCGCCGCAGACCCTCGAACCTGATCCGGCTAGTACCGGCGAAGGGAGTCGAGTTCTCAGAGTGCACGGGTATCGCTGCGTCGACGCCCGACACTCTCCCCTCCTGTATCCCAGGAGGAATTCCCATGGCATCGTCAACATCCCTCAGGGGCGCCCCGGCGTCGACGCGGCAGTGGCGCGTCGTCGACATCGTGGTGGCCTCGGTCATCGCGGTCGCCGTCGGCGTCCTGTTCTTCGCGTGGTCCGCCGGCTACTCCGGCATCAGCGTCCTCACCGCCGGTTTCCCGCCGCTCGCAGGCCTGTACTCGGGCGGCTGGCTCATCGCGGGCGTGCTCGGCGGGCTGATCATCCGGAAGCCCGGCGCGGCCATCTACTGCGAGGTGCTCGCCTCGGTGGTCTCCGCGCTCATCGGGACCCAGTGGGGGGTGAGCGTGCTGCTCTCCGGGGCCATCCAGGGCATCGGGGCGGAACTGGTCTTCCTGCTCTTCCTCTACCGGAAGTGGAACCTCCCGGTCGCGCTCCTCGCCGGGCTCGGTGCGGGCCTGGCGCTCGCCATCAGCGAGAACATCCTCTACAACGCGCTGTGGAGCATCGAGTTCAAGCTCCTCTACACGCTGTTCGCGAGCATCTCCGGCGTCGTCATCGCGGGCCTGCTCTCATGGCTGGCCATGCGCGGCCTCGCGAGGACGGGCGTGCTGTCCGCCTTCGCGGCCGGGCGTACGGCGGACGTGTGACACCAGCGAATGCGCCGTCCCCGGGCGCGGTGCACATCCGCACCCGGGGATGGGGGTGGCGTCACGCCGGTCGCAGGGCCTTCGCCGCGCGCCACCTCGACCTCGAGATCCAGCCCGGCGAGCGCGTGCTGCTCCTCGGCGCCTCCGGTGCGGGCAAGTCCACCGTCCTGCACGGCCTGGCGGGCCTGCTCGGAAGCCAGGACGAGGGAGAGCAGGAGGGCGAGCTCCTGCTCGACGGCGCGCACCCCGCCGCGGCGCGGGGGAGGGCCGGGCTGGTTCTGCAGGATCCCGAGACGCAGGTGGTCCTCGCCCGCGTGGGCGACGAGGTGGCCTTCGCCGCCGAGAATCTCGCCGTGCCCCGTGAGGAGATCTGGCGGCGCGTGGGACGCGCGCTCGACGACGTGGGCCTCGGCCTCCCGCTCGACCACCCCACCACCGCCCTGTCCGGCGGGCAGAAACAGCGCCTCGCGCTCGCCGCGGTCCTCGCGATGGAACCCGGACTGCTCCTGCTGGACGAGCCCACCGCGAACCTGGACCCCGACGGCGTCCTGGAGGTCCGCGACGCCGTGGTGCGCGTCCTCGAGCGCACGGGCGCCACGCTCGTGGTCGTCGAGCACCGCGTGGCCGTCTGGGCGGACGTCGTCGACCGCGTGATCGTGCTCGACGCCACCGGTGGGGTCCTCGCCGACGGTCCCCCCGCCACCGTCCTCGTCCAGGAGGGCACCCGCACGCGCCTCGCCGCGGCAGGGGTCTGGGTGCCGGGGTGGCAGCCCGCTGTCGGCGGGACGATGCCCGGGAGCTCGGGATCCGGCTACGGCGACGGCGTGCTCCTGTCAGCGCACGGCCTGGGCGTCGCCCGGACGCGGCGCGGCCCTGCCGCCGTCGAGGATCTCGACCTGACGGTGCGGGCCGGGGAGGCCCTGGGCATCACCGGGCCCAACGGCGCCGGGAAGTCCACGGCCGCGCTGACGCTCGGGGGCCTGCTGCGCCCGCGCGCCGGGCGGCTCGACGCCTCACCGCTCCTGGCGGGAACGGCCGGGAGCGATCCGTTCCGCTGGCGCTCGGCCCAGCTGGTGCGGCGCATCGGAACCGTCTTCCAGGAACCCGAGCACCAGTTCCTCACCGCGACCGTCGCGGACGAGCTCGCGTTCGGGCCGCGGCAGGCCGGCACCGCCGAGGCGACGCGCACCGCGAGCGTCGCCGAGCGGCTGCGCCTCACGCACCTGCTGCAGGCCAACCCGTTCACGCTCTCCGGCGGGGAGAAACGGCGCCTGTCGGTGGCGACGATGCTCGCCACCGCGCCGCGCGTCCTCGTCCTCGACGAGCCGACGTTCGGCCAGGACGCCGGGACCTGGGCGGAGCTCGTCACCCTGCTCCGCGAACTGGTCGACGACGGCGTGGCCGTGCTGTCGGTGACGCACGACGCCGAGTTCATCGCCGCCCTCGGCGGCACCACCCTGCACATCTCCGGCGGGGCGGGACGGCTGGTGTCCCGGTGAGCACCGACTACCTGACGCCCGTGCTCACCGGGACGACGCTCATGCGGGCCAACCCGGTGTCCAAGCTGTTCGCCGCCGTCGTGATCACCCTGGCACTGATGGCCAGCATCGACTGGGTGAGCGCCGCCGTCGTCCTGGCCTGCGAGCTCGCGCTGATGCCGCTGCTCGGCATCAGCGTACGGGGCCTCGTCCGGCGGATCTGGCCACTGCTGATCGCCGCGGGGGTCGGTGCCTACGGCACGGCGCTGCTCGCGGAGAAGACGGGGGCGGTGCTGCTCGACATCGGGCCGTTCCTGTTCACCGAGGGGTCGGTGGCCGCCGGGATCGCTGTGGGGCTGAGGGGACTGGCACTCGCGCTGCCGGGCATCTTCATCCTGCTCAGCACGGATCCCACGGACCTCGCCGACGCGCTCGCACAGAAGCTGCACCTGCCGCACCGGTTCGTCCTCGGGGGGCTGGCGTCGCTGCGGCTCGTGGGACTGCTGGTGGAGCAGTGGGAGATGCTCGGGCTCGCCCGGCATGCACGCGGGATCGGCTCCGACGGGTCCCCCGTCGCCCGTGCCCGGAACCTGCTGGGGCAGTCCTTCGGGCTGATCGTGCAGGCCATCCGGCGGGCCACGCGCCTGGCGACGGCGATGGAGGCCCGTGGGTTCGGCAGCGGCAGTCGCACGTGGGCGCGGGAGAGCACCTTCTTGCCCCTCGACGCCGTCGTGGCCGCCGTCGGACTCCTCGTCGCCGCGGGCGCGGTGACGGCGGCCGTCCTGGCCGGGACCTGGAACTTCATCCTGTCCTGACGGCGCCCGCGGATCGTGGGGGAACGGAACGGGGGCCCGCCCAGGCGGACCCCCGTTCGACGGGCCGACGCAGTACCTAGAGGACGTCCGAAAGGAACGACTTCAGGCGCGGCGTCCGCGGGTCGTCGAAGATCGCGGCCGGAGGTCCGGTCTCCACCACCACGCCGCCGTCCATGAAGGTCACGGTGTCCGAGACGTTGCGCGAGAAACCCATCTCGTGCGTGACGACCACCATGGTCATGCCCGCCGAGGCGAGGTCCGCCATGAGCGCCAGGACGCCCTTGACGAGCTCCGGGTCCAGGGCGGACGTGGCCTCGTCGAAGAACATCACCTCGGGATCCATGGCCAGCGCCCGGGCGATCGCGACGCGCTGCTGCTGCCCACCCGAGAGGTTGCCCGGACGGACGTCGGCCTTGTGCTTCAGGCCCACGAGGTCGAGCTGCGCGAGGGCCTTCTCACGGGCCTCGTCGGCGGACATCTTCCGGAGCTTGCGCAGCGCCAGCGAGACGTTGTCCAGCACCGTCTTGTGGGGGAAGAGGTTGAACTGCTGGAACACCATGCCGATGCGCCGGCGCAGCTCGTCCGGGTTGTCCTTCAGGACGGACCGGCCGTCGAGCAGGATGTCACCCTGGTCCGGTTCGATGAGCCGGTTCAGGACACGCAGCAGGGTCGACTTCCCGGAGCCGGACGGGCCGATGACGGACGCCGTCGTGCCCTGGTCCACGTGCAGGTCGATACCGCGCAGCACGTGGTTGGTGCCGAAGGACAGGTGCAGGTTCCGCCCCGTCAGGGTTCCCGATTCGATGGTCGTCACGCCTTTGCTCCTTCGCCGATCCTCGCGGCCAGTTCATCCGGCTCGGGCTTCTGCTTCTTGCCCACGCGGAGCCGGTTGTCGATGAAGTTCACGAGGTGCGTCAGCGGGATGGTCAGGCACAGGTAGAACAGCCCGGCCGCGATGAGCGGCGACAGGTTGCCGGTGTTGCTCGCGGCGTCGTTACCGACCCGGAAGAGCTCCCGCTCACTGGCCACGAGGCCGATGAAGTAGACCAGCGAGGACTCCTTGATGAGCGAGATGAACTGGTTCACCAGGGCGGGCAGCACGCGCCGCACGCCCTGGGGGACCACTACGAGCTGCATGGACGCGCTGTAGCTGAAGCCCAGGGCGCGCGAGGCCTCCAGCTGTCCCTTCTCCACGCTCTGGATGCCGGAGCGGAAGATCTCGCCGATGTACGCCGAGGCGATCAGCGAGAGGGCGAGGATGCCCAGGGGGTACGGACTGGTGCTGCCCGTAATCTGCCGGAGGATCGGACCGAGCCCCAGGCCGATGAGCAGGATGATCACGACGGCGGGCAGTCCCCGGAAGATGTCCGTGTAGATACGGGCGATCCACCGGAAAACGCGGTTGCGGGAGATCCCCATGATCGCGAGGAGCATGCCGACGACCGTTCCGATGATCCCCGAGGCCAGGGCGAGCATGAGGGTATTCGGCAGGCCGACGGTCAGGAGGTCCGGCAGGACGGCTGCCATCGCCTCCCAGTCGAAGAAGGTCTTGCCGAGCTGTTCGAGGGCGTCCATGCAGGGACCGCTACTTTACTTCCACGGCTTTGCTGCCGGGCTTCCAGTCGGAGGGCATCTCGCGGTCGGGGTACCACTCCTTGGTGAGCTCGGTCCACGTGCCGTCGGCGACGACGGCGTCGAGGCCAGCGTTCAGGGCGTCGATGAGGGGCTGGTTGTCGCTGTTCACGGCGTACGCGGTGAAGTTCTCGGTGTTGATGATCGTCTCGGCGATGGTGGTGTCGTCGCCTTCCTTGACCTGGCCGGTGGCCTGCTGCGACGGCGCCACCCAGGCGTCGACCTGGCCGTTCTTCACGTTCGCGTAGACGGTGTTGTAGTCCGGGAAGCGCACGGGCTCCAGACCCAGGGTGTTGGAGACGTAGTCGTCCTGGACGGTGCCCTGGACCACGCCGATGCGGGTGCTCTCCGAGAGGGAGTCGAAACCGGTGACCGGGGAGCCGTTCTTGGCGACGACGGCCATGTAGCCGAAGTCGTAGCCGTTGGTGAAGCCGACGTTCTCGCGACGGGCCTCCGTGGTGGAGATCGAGGAGGATCCGACGTCGTACTGCTTGTTCTGCACCTGGGCGAGGAGCGCCGAGAAGTCAGTGGACGCGAACTCCACCTCGAGGCCCAGCTTGTCGCCGATGGCGCGCAGCAGCTCGTTGTCGTAGCCGGTGAAGACGCCGTCCTCGAGGAAGATGTTCGGCGGGGCGTCCGACAGCGTGCCAACGCGCAGCGTGCCGTCGGTGATGAGGCCGAGGTCCGCCGTGTCGATCTCCTCGATCGGGGTGGTGGTCTCGGTGGTGTACTTGTCCAGCGACTGCTGGTCGCTGCCGGCCAGGGCGTCCGTGGTCTCGGCGGGTTCGCTGCTGGAGCTGCTGCCGCAGGAGACGGTCAGGGCGAGCATGGGTACGGCGAGTGCCGCGAGGAGCTTGCGGGAAAGATTCATGGTGTCCTTCTTGGAGGCGGGCCCGGGGAGGGCGCACTGGGTGAGATCGTTCGCCGGTACCGGCGGGGGAGGAGATGCTGCTCGGTGACACGCTCGCTGTTCTGGGCTGTGCGCGCTGTGGCGGGAGGTGCCGACGAAAGCCGGGACATGACCGCACGACGCCGTACTTGCCAACCGGGGGACTGGGCCCGGCGACCGAATCTTCACCTGGAGCACCCCACTACGGGAGAGGGTTGCTGTCCAGCCGGCCAGGGCCTGAAGGCTGGAACTCTTGATTTCAGCAAAACGCTAGGGCAGGACGGAGTGCCGGGTCAAAACGGGACCGCGGACATTGCGCCGCTTGACGCGCAATCACGCCCGTTCAGGCAGGTGGTGTGGCGGACTTCACACGAAGCGGTGCACGAGCTCCGTGAGTTCGGCGGTCAGCGGGGCCGACGTGCGGAGCTCCTGCCCGTCGAGCGAGAGGACGGGGGCGAGGAGCCGGATGCTCGAGATGAGCCATACGGCGTCGGCCTCCAGGAGGTGGTGCGGCTCGAGCGGACCGTAGCCGAGCTCCCACCCCTGCTCCTTCGCCGCCGCGAACAGCGCGGCCTGCGAGGTGCCCGCCAGGATGCCGCTCTCCAGCTGCGGCGTGAGGAGGGTCTTCCGCCCGTCGCGCTCGCGGGCGAGCAGCACGGTGGAGGTGGGGCCCTCGAGAACCTTGCCGTCGGAGGAGGTGAAGATGACGTCGTCGGCGCCGTGCGCCTTGGCGTAGCGGATCGCGGCCATGTTGACGGCGTAGGAGAGGGTCTTCGCGCCCATCAGCAGCCACGGCGCGCGCTGCGCCACCGTGCTGTCGTAGCCGCGTTCGAGGAAGAGGACCTTCAGGCCCGCCTCGCGCTGGGCCAGGGTCGACGCCGGGACCGGCGCTGCCTGCACCCACGCCGTCGCCCGTCCGGCGCCCTCGACGCCGCGGGTGGCGATCAGCTTCACGACGGCGTCGCTCCGGCCGGGCTCGGCCGCGGCGAACGCGCGCAGGGCGGTGCGGATGGCACGGCTCCACGCCTCGGCGTCGGGCACCTGAAGGTCGAGGGCCGCGGCCGAGGACGCGAGCCGCGCCAGGTGCGCCTGCTCCTTGCGGGGTGTCCCGTCCACGGCCAGCATCGACTCGAAGACGCCGTCACCGCGGGTGGCCCCGAGGTCGGAGATCATGAGCTGCGGCTGCGACGCGTCGGCGATCCTGCCGTCGTCGTGGGCCGGGTCGAGGAACACGAGAACAGTCATGGCCCCAGCGTATCGGCCCGGGGCGCCGGAGCCCTCAGGTCAGGCGCACCTTCCGGGTGAACAGCTTCTGCAGCAGAATGAAGGCCAGGAGCAGGGCCCCGATCACGATGCGCGTCCACCACGAGCTCAGCGTCCCCTCGTAGGAGATGAACGTCTGCACGATGCCGAGGACGAGCACCCCGGCGAGGGATCCGAGCACGTAGCCGTACCCGCCGGTCAGCAGCGTCCCGCCGACGACGACCGCCGCGATGGCGTCCAGTTCCAGCCCGGTGGCCGCCAGGCTGTACCCGGAGAGGCTGTAGAACGAGAACAGGATCCCGGCGATCGCGGAGCACAGCCCGCTGATCCCGTACACGAGGATCTTGGTCCGCGGGACGGCCAGGCCCATGAGCAGTGCCGAGGACTCCCCGCCGCCGATCGCGTACACGGTGCGGCCGAACCGGGTCTGGTGCAGCACGTAGAACGCGACGGCGACGACGAGGAGGGCGATCACGACGCCGGGGGAGACGAACAGCTTGTCCGCCAGCGGGATCCTCGCCTGGGCCATGGAGGTGAAGAAGGGGTCGGTCACGGTGATGGAGTCGACGCTGATGACATAGCAGAGTCCGCGCGCCAGGAACAGCCCAGCGAGGGTCACGATGAACGGCTGGATCTCGAAGACCTGGATCACGGCGCCCATGGCCAGGCCGAAGACCGCGCCGGTCAGGAGCACGAGGAGAATCACGGCGAACGGGTTCCAGCCGGCCTGCAGGAGGGCGGCGGCGATCATCATGGACAGCGCGACCACGGAGCCGACCGACAGATCGATCCCGCCGGTGAGGATCACGAAGGTCATGCCGACGGCGAGGACGATCAGGAAGGTGTTGTCGATCAGGAGGTTGAGGAACACCTGCCCGGACAGGAACCCGGGGTACATGGCGGCACCGACGGCGAACATCGCGAGGAACAGGCCCACGGTCGCCAGCGAGGGGGCGTAGCGTGCCTTGCCCTGCAGCCGGCTGATGCGGCGGCGGTCGAGGGGTGCCGGGGTGCGGGTGAGGACCGACATCAGATGGCCACCTTCACTTGGGACTGCTCGGTCACGGGACGCCTGCGTTGCCTGAAGAGGGTGCGGGCCCTGCTGGACTGCAGGAGGCACACGATGATGACCACCAGCGCCTTGAACACCAGGGTGGCCTCGGGCGGGACGCCCAGCGTGTACACAGTGGTGGTCAGGGTCTGGATGATGAGTGCCCCCACGAGGGTTCCCACGAGGCTGTACCGGCCGCCGGCGAGCGATGTGCCGCCGATGACGACGGCGAGGATCGCGTCCATCTCGATGTAGAGACCCGCGTTGTTGGCGTCCGCCGCCGTCACGTTCGAACTGATCATGAGGCCGGCGACGGCCGCGCACAGCCCGCTGAAGACGTACACCGTCCAGGTGATGGTGCGTGCGTCGATCCCCGCGAGCCTGCTGGCCACGGGGTTGATGCCCACGGCCTCGATGAGCGTCCCGAGGGCCGTGCGGCGCGTCAGCAGGCCGGCGACGCCGAAGGCGCCTGCCGCGATGAGGATCGCGATGGGCAGGCCGAGGAAGAATCCGGCGCCGATCGCCTGGTAGGAGTCGTTCGAGACGGAGATGATCTGCCCGTCGGTGACCAGTTGGGCCAGGCCCCGCCCCGCGGTCATCAGCACCAGCGTGGCGATGATCGGCTGGATGCCGATGACGGAGACCAGGAAACCGTTCCAGAGCCCGAGGGCCAGGCCAGCCACGACGGCGATCGTCACCCCCATGGCGGCGGTCTGCCAGGAGGAGGGGTCCGGTGAGCTGTAGATGTACATGCAGGAGATGGCACCGGCGATGGCCGCGACCGCTCCCACCGAGAGGTCGATGCCGCGGGAGGCGATGACGAGCGTCATGCCGAGGGCGATCAGGATGGTCGGCGCCCCGTTGCGTAGGATGTCGATCAGGCTCCCGTACAGGTGGCCGTCCTGGATGCGGACCGACAGGAAGTCCGCGCGGAAGAGCTGGTTGAGCAGCAGCAGGAGGACCAGCGCGAGCACGGGCCAGGTCAGGCGGTGCCTCAGCAGGGCGCTCATGCGCCGGTCCCCGCGATGACCGTCATGACGTCCTCCATGGTGACTCCGTCGTTCGGGATGTCGGCCACCATGTGCCGGTCCTTGAGGACGGCGATGGTGTCGCTGAGGCGCAGCACTTCCTCGAGCTCGGCCGAGATGAAGACGATCGACATCCCGCCGGAGGCGAGGCCGCTGATGAGTTTCTGGATCTGGGTCTTGGCGCCGATGTCGATGCCCCGGGTCGGTTCGTCGAGGATCAGCAGCTTCGGTTCGGTGATGAGCCAGCGCGCCAGGAGCACCTTCTGCTGGTTGCCTCCGCTGAGGTCGCGGATGAGGGCGTCCTTGTTGGCCGGGCGGATGTCGAGGGTCTCGATGAACTGCTCGGCCAGCTGGTCCTGGGTGCTGCGGGGCACGCGCCGCCACCAGCCCTTGCCGGCCTGCATGGCCAGGATCAGGTTGTCGCGCACCGAGAGGTCGCTGATCAGACCCTCCTCCTTCCGGTTCTCCGAGGAGAATGCGATGTCCCGGTCGATGGCCGAGCGGGGCGTGCGGAGCGTCCGGACGGACCCGTTGATGCTCAGCCGTCCCTGGTCCGCGCGGTCGGCGCCGAAGAGCAGCCGGGCCGTCTCGGTGCGGCCGGATCCGAGGAGGCCGGCGAGGCCGAGGATCTCGCCGGCGTGCACGGTGATGGTCACGTCCCTGACCGAGCCCTTCCTGCCCAGGCCCTCCGCCTGCAGGAACGGCGTCCGCTCCGCGCGGTCGGGCTGGCGCCGGCTCTCGGCCTCCTCGAGTTCGGCCAGCGCGTCCAGTTCCTTGCCGATCATCTTGGAGATCAGGCCCATGCGAGGGAGGTCGGCGGTCAGGTACTCGCCCACGAGCCTGCCGTTGCGCAGGACCGTCATGCGGTCCGAGACCTCGTACACCTGCTCGAGGAAGTGGGACACGAACAGGATCGCCACGCCCCGGTCCCGCAATGTCCGGATCACCGAGAACAGCTGCTGGACCTCGTCCGCGTCGAGGCTCGAGGTGGGTTCGTCGAGGATGAGCACCCGGGCCTCGACCTGCATGGCGCGGGCGATGGCGATGAGCTGCTGGACGGCGATCGAGTGGGACGACAGCACGGACCGCGGGTCGATGTGGCCCAGCTGGAGCTGATCGAGGACCTCCTCCGCCTTCCGGCGGACGTTCCGCCAGTGGATGCCGCCGCGCCTGCGCGGTTCGCGACCGAGCAGGATGTTCTCCTCGACCGAGAGGTTGGGGCAGAGATTCACCTCCTGGTAGACGGTGCTGATCCCGGCAGCCTGCGCCTCGGCCGGCGTGCCGAAGCTCTGGCGGGCCCCCAGCACGGTGATGGTGCCGTCGTCGACCGCGTAGACGCCCGTGAGCGCCTTGATGAGGGTGGACTTCCCGGCGCCGTTCTCACCCAGCAGGGCGTGCACCTCTCCCGGGAACAGCCGGAAGTCGACGCCGTCGAGCGCCTTCACGCCCGGGAAGGCGATGGAGATGCCTTTCATGTCCACTACGGGGGTGCTCTCGCTCATGCCCTGCCCTCCTGTGGCCGGATGCGGCGGGTCGTCCCCGCCGCATCCGGCTCTCCTGGTGACCCGGCCACCCTCGCGGGGCCGGATCCGGTTCCTAGTACTCGCGGCTCGCGAGGACTTCCTTGGCCTGCTCGGGGGTGAAGGTGGTCTCCTCGGTGACCACGCGGGCCGGGACCTCCTCGCCCGCCACCACCTTGGCCGCCAGGTCCATGAGCTGCTCGCCCAGGAGCGGGTTGCACTCCACGATGAAGTTGATCTTGCCGTCCGCGAGGGCCGTCATGCCGTCCTTGACGGCGTCGACGGTGATGATCTTGATGTCCTTGCCCGGCACCTTGCCCGCCGCCTCGATGGCCTCGATGGCACCGAGGCCCATGTCGTCGTTGTGCGCGTAGACCACGTCGATGTCCGGGGTGTTCTTCAGGAACGCCTCCATCACCTGCTTGCCGCCGCTGCGGGTGAAGTCGCCGGTCTGCGACTGCACGATCTTCAGGTCGGGGTCCGCGGCGATGGCGGTCTCGAAGCCCTCCTTGCGGTCGATGGCCGGAGCGGCTCCCGTGGTCCCCTGCAGTTCGACGATGTTCACCGGGCCCTCGGTGGAGGCCGAGTCCTCGACGAGCCAGTCGCCGGCCTTCTTGCCCTCCTCGATGAAGTCCGAGCCGAGGAACGTCTTGTAGAGGGAGGTGTCGGCGGAGTCGACGGCGCGGTCGGTGAGGATGACGGGGATCTCCGCGTCCTTGGCCTCCTTCAGCACGGTGTCCCAGCCGGACTCGACCACGGGTGAGAACGCGATGACGTCCACCTGCTGCTGGATGTAGGAGCGGATCGCCTTGATCTGGTTCTCCTGCTTCTGCTGCGCATCCGAGAACTTGAGGTCCACGCCCGCGGCCTCCGCCGCTTCCTGGACCGACTTGGTGTTGGCGGTGCGCCACCCGCTCTCCGCGCCGACCTGGGCGAAGCCCATGGTGATGGTGCCGTCGGAAGCGCCACCGGCGTCGGAACCGCCACCGGAATCGGACCCTCCGCCGCAGGCGGTGAGGGCGAGGGTGGTGGCGGCGACGACCGCCACGAGGGATTTCCTGAACACTGCTGCCTCCTTGGAAACGGAACCACAGCAAGGGGTATCTGCACCGTCGTTGCTGCAGGGGCGGGGAGCCCTGCGGCAATTGTGAACGGTAACAAATGGTTGGTCAAGGGAATCGCGTCATTCCGGTAGTACCCCGGAAGACATGGGGGAGGCCGGACCGCGGCGGGCCCGGCCTCCGTGGGGATCGGTTACTTCTGGTCGTCCTTGCCGTCGACGGCGTCCTTGGCCTTGTCCTTGGCCTGGTCCACCTTCTCCGGATGGTCCTGTGCAGCATCCTTGGCCTTGTCGGCCATTCCACCAATGTCCGCCATGAAGACTTCTTTCCGTCGAACCGGTCCGCGGCCCGCCGTGGCTGCCGCGCTCTGACCCCTCCATGCTCCACCCGCCCGGGAATGCGGGGAACGTGGGAGGACGGCGGAGCGGGAGGTTGACAAACGCATCCGACCGGATCCCCGTGCGGGCCCCGCCGGGTGCTGCACCCGCCTGTGGGGGAGGGTCCGCTCAGGAGTGGATCCTCATCCTGTGGAGGAGGTTCTCGCGCACCATCGGCCACTCGTGGGCGAGGATCGAGTAGACGACGGTGTCGCGCAGTTCCCCGCTCCTGGTGCGGCTGTGGCTCCTGAGCACCCCGTCCTGCTTCGCGCCGAGTCGCTCGATGGCCTCGCGCGACTGGTGGTTCAGCCAGTGCGTGCGGAACTCCACCGCCGGGCACGCGAACACGTCGAAGGCATGGCGCAGCAGGAGGAACTTGGACTCCGTGTTGGTACCCGTCCGCTGGGCGGAGGCGGCGTTCCACGTGGAGCCGATCTCGACCCGCGGGGTGTCCTGGTCGATGTTCATGTACGTCGTCATGCCGATGATCCTGCCGGGCCCGCCGTCGGCGTCGACCAGGCGCGTGGTGAAGGGCAGCATCGAGCCTTTCTCCTGCAGGCCCATCCGGCGGTCGATCTCCTGTCGCATGCCCTCGGGCGTCGGCACGGACGTGTACCAGAGGTTCCACAGCTCGCCGTCGCGTGCGGCGGCCACGAGGCCGTCGTGGTGTGCGGGTGAGAGGGGCTCGAGGAGGACGCGGTCGCCCCGCAGGGTCGTAGGTCGCAGGGCGGTCATGCACCGACCCTAGCCGCGGACGGCGGGCACTACTGCCCGACGCGGCCGTCCGACCGGCTGGGGCGGAAACGCCCGGGGACCGACTCCCGGCCCTCCACGAGCGCGAGGACGAGTTCGCCGAGCAGCGGCGCGAACTTCGCGCCGTGGCCGGAGCAGGCGGACACGATCGTGAGGCCGTCCTCGCGGTCGACGACGAAGTCCTCGGTGGGGGTGTTGGTGAACAGGCAGGTCGTCTCGGCGTACGGCTCGGGCACGAGGCCCGGGAGGTAGCGCTCCACATGGGAGACCACGCGCTGCCGGTTCTCCTGCGCGATCACGCCGTCCTGCCCCGAGGCCGAACGGAGCCGTCGGCCACCGTTGTACTCCGCCACCTTCTGGCCCGACCAGCCGGCGTCGCGACCGCCCGGCAGGCCGTACACCACCATGTCCTTCGTCTTGTGAATGAAGGTAGGCCATCCATCGCCTTCGTCCGCATACGGGAAGTGGTAGGCCTGCTCCTGCCTGACCTCCAGGGGAGGCAGTGCCCCGACGAAGGCCCGGGGCAGGTCCATGGTCCTCAGGAGGTCGGGGAGCCAGCCGCCCGCGGCCACGACGACCTCCTCCACGTCCACGTGGCGACCGTCCGCGCCCCGGACGCGGTAGCCCCGGGTGCCGCTGCGCTGCACCGCGACGACGCGCCACCCCTTCTCGAGCATGGCTCCGTGGGACGCCGCCCGGTCGAGCATGGCTAGCACCGCGGATTCGGCGTCGAGCACCCCGGCGCCGGGGTGCCACAGCACCGAGGTCTCGAACTCCCGGCCCCAGCGGGCAGTCGCTCCGGCGGCGCCGAGGAGTTCGTGGTCGATGCCCGCCGCCGCGAGGATGCGCGCGAAACCCTCCGGATCGTGGCCCTCGCCGTGGTCGAGCGCACCGGTGCGCGTGAGGAGGGCGGCGCCGCAGGCGCTCTCCAGCTCGGCCCATCCCCGTGCCGCCTCACGGACCAGGTCGACGTACAGTCGCTCGGCGTAGGCGTAGCGGAAGATGCGCGCCGAGCCGTGCGAGCTGCCGCGGGGGTGGGCCGGGGTGTCCTGCTCCAGGACGGCGACGTCGTGCCCGGCCTGCGCCAGCCGCCAGGCAGCGGAGGACCCGGCAAGACCGGCGCCGATCACGGCGATGCTCGTCATAGCGGCACTCCTTCACGATTCCTTCGCCGGCCGTCCTGGTGGAGCTTACGAGCGGACACCCGACCGATCCGCGAACGGGAGGGAGGGGTGCCCGTCCGTCGAGCCGGCCGGGGGTCCGGCGTCAGTAGTCGAAGTGGGTGGCGACGGGCTCGGTCTGGCCGACCGACTCGAGTATGTCGGCGGCCAGGAGCCGCAGCTTCGTGTTGCGGGTCGACGACGCCCGCCGGAGGATGGCGAACGCCTCCTTCTGGGTGCACCTGTTCTGGGCCATGATCGCGCCGACGGCGGTGTCGATCGTGGTGCGGGCGGTCATCGCGGCCTGGAGGTTCTGGGTGTCCTCGGTGAGTTTCGCGATCCGCACGGCCAGCCTCAGGGACCGCGAGGCGTCGCGGGCCAGGCCCTCGGCCACGGCGATGCCCTTGTCGTCGAAGATGTCCGGGGTGGTGGAGTAGAAGTCGAGTCCTGCGCTGGCTCCGTCCTGGAGCCGGATCGGGATGCCGAGGGCCGAGCGCAGGCCGTAGGACGCGATCGCCTCGCGGTACTCCGGGAAGCGCTCCTCCGTGAGGAAGTCACGGATGTGCACGGTCTCGCCGGTGCGCGCGGCGCGCAGGCAGGGGCCGTCGTCGAACCCGTACTGCACCTCGTCGACCTCGCGGGCGCGGTCGCTGCTGCTGGCCACCGTGACCATCGAGCGTGGGCGCAGGAGGGTCACCCCGCAGAACACCTCGCCGTAGGGTCCGGTGAAGGCCCGGGAGGCGACCGTGGCCAGTCCGGCGAGGAAGTCCTGGACGTCCTCGCTCTCGAGGACCATGTCCTGCAGTAGGGCCGTGACAGGGTCCCGCTCCTTCTCGGAGGCCAGTTCGTTCTCGTCCGGCATGGGAGCACCTGTCCGTTCATCGCACATCAGAGGGAGGGCTCACTGTTGAACCACGGGAAGCGGCACCGCGAGGGCGGGACCATGTCCTAGAACTATACGGCCGGGTATCGCCACCCGCCTGTTCGCGGGGCAGTCGCGGACCATGCCCAGTCGCCGCCCCCTGTCCACCCCTCCCGTGTCCGCGTGGTCCGCGTACGGGAAGTACCCTGCAGGTCCTACGATGGACGGCAGCCGGGGCAGCTGATGGTGGATCGTCCCGAGACAGCAAGTGAACGGGATGAGGAACCAGCAGTGACTGATGCGTACCTCCAGCAATGGACCGCCCTGGAAGCGGTGAGGGTGGCGGGTCTGCGCTCCGAACAGGTGCTGGCCGGCTACACCGCGTTGGGCGGCAGCCACGACGTCTTCGACGTCACGGGGTACCTGCGCGGGCTGACCCGCCTGCCGGCGCAGGACCGCAATCTGATCGCCGACGCCATCAACGAACTCATCGACGCCACCGGTTCCATGGCCGACGGCGCGCACTACAGCACCGACGAGGCGGCGTTCGCGTCCGGGTTCGAGGAGTACCTCCGGCCGCTGACCACGAATCCCGACGGCTACGGCTTCGATCGGCGCGCGCTGCGCCCCGATGCCCAGACGGTGGGCGGGACGGGGACGCAGCTGGCGCGCACGTCGTCCGGACCGAGGGACGGTACCGACATCACGGACAACGCGGAGGTCCGGCGTCTGCAGGCCCTGTACCTGTCGGGCATGCTGGATTTCGGTGCCGAGGAACGGTTCGATGCGCTCACCGTCCGGACCCGGGACCGGTTCGGCGTCAGTTCGTCCTCGATCGCCTTCATCGCCGAGGACCGGCAGGTGATCAAGTCCCTGGCCGGCCCCATCGGTCAGGATCTGCCCCTCGAGCTCTCCCTGTGCGCGGTGACGGTGAAGGCGGAGCGCACCCTGGTGATCCCCGATGCGACCCGGGACCCCTTGTACCGGGACCATCCCCTTGTCACCGGGGGCCCGAAAGTGCGCATGTATGCCGGGCACCCGCTGTCCACCATGGACGGATGGCGCATCGGCTCGCTGTGCGTCATGGATGACAGGCCGCGACGGTTCACGGAGGAGGACGCCGCGGACCTGCGGACCCTCGCGCGGCTCGTCCAGGACGAGATGTGGCGGGGCTCGATCAGCTGACGCGGGCCTGCCGGTTCAGGAGCCGACTCGGATGTCGGCCGGGAACGCGGCACCCAGCGCCGTGAGGACGCCGCGCGCCTTCGTGCGTACCTCGTCCCACTCCTCCTCGGGCACGGAATCGGCCGTGATCGCGCCGCCCACGCCGAGGGTCAGGCGGGTGCCGTCGTCGTCGTCCTCGAGCACGAGGGTGCGGATGACGACGGCGAGGTCGCTGGCGCCCGTGAGGGCGAGGTAGCCCGCGGCGCCCGAGTAGGGTCCGCGCGGAGCCCGCTCCAGGCCGTCGAGGATGGCCATGGTGCTGATCTTCGGCGCTCCGGTCATCGAGCCGGCGGGGAACGCGGACGCGACGACGCCCGCCCGCGCGCTTCCGGGGCGGAGCCGGGCGTCGATGGTGCTGACCATCTGGTGCACCGTGGCGTACGTCTCGATGGCGCACAGGCGGCTGACCGTGACCGAGCCGGGTACGGCGTGGTGGGAGAGGTCGTTGCGCAGGAGGTCCACGATCATGATGTTCTCCGCGCGGTCCTTCGCCGACGTCCTGAGGTCCTCGCGCAGGGCTGCGTCCGCAGCCGGGTCCGCCGAACGGCCCCGCGTCCCCTTGATCGGTTCGGCCCGCATGCGCCCGTCGGCGGTGATCCTCAGGAAGCGCTCGGGTGAGCTGCTCGCGACCGCGAACCCCGGGAAGCGCAGGAAGTGCGCGAACGGTGCGGGACTGCCCGCGCGCAGGCGCAGGTACGCGGCCAGCGGATCGAGCCGGTCCCCGCGCCCGGTGCGCGCCGACAGCGACGTCGTCAGGCACACCTCGTAGGTGTTGCCGTCGGCGATCTCCGCCTGGGCGCGCCGGATCTTCGCCAGGTACCCGGCACGTGTGTCCCGCACTGCGAAGTGCGGTACGGGCAGCGGGGGCGACGGCGGGACGGGACCGGGCGCCACGACGGCCTCACGGGCCCGAACCAGCCAGGCGTCGCGCTCGGGGTCGGGCCTGCCGTCCGAGAGCGTCAGCAGGAAGGCGGCGCCCTCGAGGTGGTCGAGGACCACGGCGCGGCCCGCGAAGATGAGGGCGGCCTCGGGCAGGCGGCCCGCAGGGGTGTCCGAGCCGCCCGTCTCGCGTTTCAGTTCGTAGCCGAGGTAGCCCAGCCAGCCCAGGCCGAACCCGCACGCCAGGCCGTCGGGTACACGCACGGCCCGCCGCCCCCAGACGTCGTCGAGCCAGCGGAAGAAGGGCTCGCGGATCCTCGTGGTCACGGGCCCCGCACCGACCTCCAGCACGCCGCCCCGGTAGAGCGCCACCTGCCCGAAGGCGCCGCCGGCATCGGCCATGATGCTGAAACGGTTGCGCCCGTCGGCGAGCAGGCCGGTGGGCGGGTTCGTCGGGGCGTCGGAGCTGTCGAGCCAGGCGGCCGCCGGTGCCTCCCCGTACAGCGAGGAGAACAGCGCGGCCGGATCCGGGACGGCCTCGACACGCTCGCAGTCCAGCGCGAGTCCGCGCCGCCCCGCGCGCTCAGGAGCCAGCAGGACCGCGCAGGAGGGCAGCCCGGTGAGGGCGAGGCGCACGGCCTGGGGTGACGGGGGTCCGCGGTGGCCCTGCACCACGACGTCGGCGGCGGCACCGGGATGGTCCCCTGCCAGCCAGCGCTCCTCCTGTGCCGCCCAGCGCTGCCAGAACGGCGCATAGGCGTCGCCGTCGCGCTCGATCGCCGTCCGCCGCCTGATCCCGGCGTCGGCCTCGACCCAGATGACGGCGTCGAGCGAGGCGCGCGCTGCTGCCGCGGCCGCCCCCACCCCTTCCAGGAGCACGATCTCCGTCACCGGCGTCGTGCGCGCCGGGCCGTCGTGTTCCCGACCCCAGTCCCAGGCGTTCCAGTGCGCCGTGCGCCCTGCCCGCAAAGGGGTGAGGACCCGCTCCACGTAGCGGGCGATGCCGGCGTCGAGCCCGTCCCACCCCGGGTAGATGTCCTCGAGGTGGAAGAGGCCCACGCTGTGGTGTTCGCGCAGGAGGGCCGCGAGCTCGACGGCGAGGGTCGTCTTCCCGGCGCCGGAGCGGCCGTCGATCGCGATGAGCAGGGGAGCCCCGCGCGATGCGGCGTCGGGTGCGGTGGTGGAGGAGATGCCGGGAGCGTCGGGCACGGGTCAGCCCAGGGCGAGCAGGGCGCCGACGCCCACGAACAGCGAACCGAAGGTGCGGTTGAGGATGGTCTGTCCGCGCTCGTCCTCGGTGAAGCGGCGGAACGAGCGTGCCGTACCCGCGTAGAAGAACCACATGACGAGGACGTCGATCACGATCACGGTCGCGGCCAGCACGCCGTACTGGCTCAGCAGGGGATCCTCGGGACGGATGAACTGGGGGATGAGCGCGAGGAAGAACACGATCGCCTTCGGGTTGAGCAGGTTCACCCAGACACCCCGGCGGAACATCGACGAGGCTCCCTCGCTGACCTGCAGGGCGCGGACCTCGCTGTGCTCGGGCTTCGCGAGGAACTTCCGCACCCCGAGGTACACGAGGTAGGCGGCGCCGGTGTAGCGGATGAGGTCGAAGGCGAGGGGCGAGTTCGCGACGAGGAGGCCCACGCCCGCCCCGGCGATGCCGATGTGGACCAGCAGTGCCGCCTGCTGCCCCAGGATGCCCCAGATGGAGCGGCGGAACCCGACCGTCAGCGCGTTGCTCATGGTGTTCACGGCTCCTGCACCCGGCATGAAGCTGATGAGCGTCTGTGCGCCGAGCAGCGCAAGCCAGAGGGAGGGATTCACCCGTTCATGGTATGCGCCGTGGGTCAGGGCTCCGAACCGTCGGCATCGAGCTCGTTGCGGACGTACTTGACGACGCCGTCCACCGCGCCGTCCACCATCGCCCAGGTCGCCTCGAAATCGCTGGCGTCGCCGTACCAGGGGTCGTAGATGCCGAGGTGCTCGAGGTCCGTGTCCGTGGTCGTGGGGTCGAACTCGCGCAGGAGGTGGATCTTCTCGCGGGCGTCGTCGTCGGGCGCGTTCGTGCGCAGGAATCCGTAGTGGTCCAGGTCGAGGGCGAGGATGAGGTCACGCTCGCCGTACCACTCCTGCTCGAACCGGCGTGCACGGTGTCCGTGGCTGTCGATGCCGAGTTCGGTCAGTTTCGCGGCGGCCCGCTCGTCGATCGGCCGCCCGGCCTCCCAGTCCGTGGTGCCCGCGGAGTCGACGGCGACGTCGCCGCCCATGCCCGCGTCCGCGAAGGCGCGGGCCAGCATGAGTTCGGCCATGGGGGAGCGGCAGATGTTCCCGGTGCAGACGGTGACGATGCGGTACATCACGCCAGCCTAGCTGCGGTGCCCGTCCGGGGTCGGGTGGACGCCGTCGGGCTGCCGGTCGAAGGGTCAGGCTCGCGCGAGGATCTCCACGCTCGGCACCAGGAACACGCCGTCGTCCATCCGCGACCACCTGCGCCACCCCTCGGCGAGGCGGTCCAGGGTCTGCTGGTCGGCGAGGCCGCGCTCCAGGGTCTGTCCGGCGAAGGCCGAGTGCAGCACGCGCTGGGCCCAGGACTCGGCATGGACGCGGCGGTCCTCGGCCGTGGCGTAGACCCAGCTGGTCGAGGACACCTCGATGTCCGCGAACCCCGCAGCCGCCGCCCAGCCGGGAAGCCTGCGCCCGGCGTCGGGCTCGCCGCCGTTGCCCCGTGCAAGCGTCCCGTAGAGCTCCCGCCACTCGTCGAGCTCGTCGACCGCGGGAAACCACGTCATGGCGCCGAAGTCCGCCTCGCGGGCCGCGACGATCCCGCCGGGGCGCACGACGCGGCGCATCTCGCGCAGCGCGGCCACCGGGTCCGCCAGGTGCTGCAGGAGCTGGTGCGCATGCACGACGTCGAAGGACTCGTCCGGTGCGTCGAGGTCGTAGACGTTGCCCACGCGGAACGCGGCGTTGGCGAGGTCCGCATGGGTCTCCGCCGCCTGCGCGATGACGTCCGCCGAACTGTCGATCCCCACCACCGAGCCCGGGGCCACGAGGTCGGCGAATCCGGCGGTGATGCTCCCGGGGCCACAGCCGACGTCGAGCACGTCGAGGCCGGCTTCGAGGAGAGGCTCGAGGTAGGCGGCCGACGACGCGACGGTGCGCGCCGCGTGCGCCGTCGTGACGCTCGGGTGGTGTCCGTGGGAGTAGACCTCGCTGTTCATGCTCCGAAGGCTAACCGGCGGCGTCGTCCTCAGCCAGCATCCACGTCGTCCAGCGCCACATCACGGGCGGCCACGGTGGCGTCGGTGACGTCCTGCAGCATGTCCCGCAGGAGCGCCAGCTGCTCCTCGGAGTACCGGTCGAAGACGGCGTCGATGTGCCGGGCGAGAGGGGCGAACAGCATCGCCCCCGTGGAGCGTGCCTTCTCCGTCATCTCGAGGTGCACCTGCCGCCGGTCGACGTCGCTGCGACGCCTCGTGACGTGGCCGGCCGAACCGAGACGGTCCACGAGCGCGGTGGTGGCCGGTGAGCTGAGGTTCAGTTCCTCCCGCAGCAGGCCCGGAGTGACGGTGAGACCCGCGCGGGCGGCGCCCATCATGATGCTCAGCGCATGGAGATCGGTGCGGTAGAGGCTGTCCCGCTCGCTGACGGTGTCGACGTAGCGGTCCGTCTCGACCGTGAACTGCCGCAGCAGTGCCATGAGTTCTTCCCTCGCGGCCATGGGTCCTCGCCTTCTTTCCCCTCCAGTTTAGGCCGGTTATGATTATCTCCACCATAGATATACTTTATTGCAGAGATACCTTCGAGAGGGCAGGAACGTCATGAGGAACAGATGGTTGAGGGTGTTGCTGCCCGCGGTCGTCGTGCTGGTCTGGCTGGTCGGTGCCGCGGTGGGCGGTCCCACCTTCGGTCGGCTCGAGGAGGTCTCGAGCAACGACCAGGCATCGTTCCTGCCCAGGAGCGCCGAGTCGACGGCGGCGGGCGAGTTGCAGCAGCGCTTCAGCGACTCCGACGCCATCCCGGCGGTGATCGTAGCCGAGTCGGACGCGGCCATCGACCCGCGGGACCTCGGTCCCTACGCCGACCTCGGTGCGACGCTCGGGCAGGTCGAGGGGCTCGAGCCACCCGCCGAGGGTGCGCCGGCCGTCGCAGGGCCCATCCCCTCCGAGGACGGCTTCGCGGTGCAGTACATCGCCTTCGTCTCCTCGGACGCCGAACTCGCCGAGGTGGTCGGCGAACTGCGCACGGTGCTGACGGACGAGCTCCCCGACGGCGTGAGCGGGTACGTCACAGGACCCGCCGGATTCACCAACGACCTCGTGGACGCGTTCGGTGGGATCGACGGCATCCTGCTCGGTGTGGCACTCGGCGCGGTGTTCCTGATCCTGCTCGCGGTCTACCGCTCCGTCGTGCTGCCGTTCCTCGTCCTCCTGACCTCGGTGTTCGCACTCTCGACGTCGATCCTGCTCGTCTTCTGGCTCGCGAAGCTCGACTGGATCCAGCTCAGCGGGCAGAGCCAGGGGATCCTCTCGATCCTCGTGATCGGTGCGGCGACCGACTACGCGCTGCTGCTCGTCGCCCGGTTCCGGGAGGCGCTCGCCGAGCACGGGACCCGATGGGAGGCCATGCGCGTGGCGTACCGCGGCGCCGTGGAGCCGATCGTCGCCTCCGGTGCCACGGTGATCCTCGGCCTGCTGTGCCTGCTCTTCTCCGACCTCAACTCGAACAAGAGCCTGGGGCCCATCGCCGCGATCGGCATCGTCTTCTCGCTCGGAGCGGCGCTCTCCCTCCTGCCCGCCTTCCTGCTGCTCTTCGGCAGGGCAGCGTTCTGGCCGCTGGTCCCGCGCTACAACCCGGAACTCGCCACCGTCGTCCCTCCTCATCACGGCAGGCACGCCGCCCCGACGGCGTCCGGCCCGGAGACCGGGCTCGAGCGGCTCAGGGGGATCTGGCGGAGCGTGGCCCTGCTGGTGGCCCGTCGCCCGCGGGTCCTCTGGGTCGTGTCCCTGCTCGTCCTCGTGGCCGGGGCGCTCGGGCTGACCCAGCTCCAGGCAAGCGGCGTCCCGCAGTCGGCCCTGATCCTCGCGCCCTCCAACGCCGTCGACGGCCAGGAGGCACTGGGCCGGCACTTCGACGCCGGATCCGGCAGCCCGGTCTACGTCGTGGCGCCGGAGGCGGACCGGGAGACGGCATTTGACACCGTCACCGCGCAGGAGGGGATCTCGGAGGCGGCCCTGACCGCCGACCCCACCGGCGCCGCCGTCGTCGAGGACGGTCGCGTGCTCATCAGCGGGACGCTGGCGTACCAGGCCGACTCCGGCCAGGCGGAGGACGTGGTCCGCGACCTGAGGGCCGCGCTCGACGACGCCAGCCCGGATTCGCTCGTGGGCGGCGTCACGGCGGTGGCGGTGGACACGAACGACACCGCGCTCGCCGACCTGGTGAAGATCATCCCCATCGTCCTCGCCGTCATCCTCGTGGTCCTCATCATCCTGCTGCGCTCGGTCGTGGCGCCGGTGCTCCTCGTGGCCAGCGTGGCGCTCTCGAACGCGACCGCGCTCGGGGTGTCGGCGCTGGTGTTCAACAACGTCTTCGGGTTCGAGGGCGCGGATGCGTCGGTGCCGCTCTTCGCGTTCGTGTTCCTCGTGGCGCTGGGCGTGGACTACAACATCTTCCTGATGACCCGGGTGCGCGAGGAGTCCCTGCGCATCGGCACCCGGCCGGGGATCCTGCGCGGACTCGGGGTCACCGGCGGTGTCATCACCTCGGCGGGGGTGGTCCTGGCCGCGACCTTCGCCGCGCTGGGGGTCATCCCGATCCTGTTCCTCGCGCAGATCGCCTTCATCGTGGCGTTCGGCGTGCTGCTGGACACCGTGCTGGTGCGGTCGCTGCTGATCCCCGCGCTGGCCTACGACATCGGGCCGGGGATCTGGTGGCCGTCACCGCTCGGGAAAGTGGCGTCCCCGCGGTAGCCCGCTCATCCCGCCGTCGAGCACGAACCGCCGACCTTCCGCAAGCTTTGCGCAAGAACATCCGGGTACCGCGCCCGGCAGCGGACCCGTCACTAATCTTGGACTGTGCCCACCCCATCCACGCCGCCGCGTCCTGACCAGGACCACGGTACGGTGCCCCTCCACGACGCCGTCCGGGTCCCGGACGCGCCAGGAAGGGCGGCGCAGCTCCTCGACCCGGACGTCCTCCGGGACATGAGGCGCGATTTCTCGGACCCCTCGGTGGTGGAGCGCTTCGCGCGCGACTTCTGCGATTCGCTGGCGGGGAAGATCGACCGGCTCGACGGCCGGCTCCAGGACGACGACGCGATGGGGGCCGAGGACGCCGTGCTCAGCGTGACGACGTCCGCCACGATGGTGGGCGCCGTACGTCTCGCCCAGGCGGCAGGTGCCACGCAGCGATCGATCAGGGCCGGCAGCCTCGAGGACGCCCGGCGCTCGGTGGCGCGTCTCCGCGCGTGCGCAGCCGACACCGTGTCCGCGTTCCAGGACAGCCGCCCCGAACACCGCTGACCGGGGGCGGGCGGCTCAGCGCGAGGTGGTGCCCTGCGGCATGATCCGGAATCCGACCCCGCGCACGGTGATGATCAGATCCGGGTCCCCCATGGTGCGGGCCAGCTTCTGGCGGAGGTTCGCGATGTGCACCTCGATGGCGCGTTCGTCGGTGCGGCTCACGAAGTTGTATCCGCGGTAGTCCTTGCCCCGCGAGACGCGTACCAGCTCCTCCTTCGTCCGGACGGCGCCGTTGCTGCGCAGGAGTTCGTGGAGCAGGTTGAACTCGGTCTTAGTGAGCGGCAACTCGATACCGGAACAACTCGCCGTGCGCGCCTCGCCGTCCACCACGAGAGCGCCGTTGCGCAGGAGGGTGTCGGAGGCCTGCCGACGGTCGGGGACGGACGGAGCGACCACCGTCACGGGCACCGCGGACCGGCCCGACGGATGCTGTGCCATCTGCCCGGCGCGGGGCCTGCGGAGCATCGCGTCGATGCGTGCCCGGAGCTCGCGGGGACGGAACGGTTTCAGGACGTAGTCGTCCGCGCCGGCCTGGAGGGCGGTCAGGATGTCCAGTTCGTCCGCGCGGCCGCTCAGGACGATCACGTAGCAGTCCGTGGTCGAGCGGATCCTCCGCAGGACCTCGTACCCGTCGATGTCGGGCAGCCCGATGTCCAGGGTCACCACGGTCGGGTGTTCCCGACGCACGACGTCGACGCCCTCGCGACCGGTGGCCGCGCCGGTGACCTGGAAGCCTCCCTGCTCCAGGATGGCGGAGACCAGGTTGCGGATGTCGAGGTCGTCCTCGATCACGACGGCCGCCCGGACGTCCATGGGCGCAGGGCTATTCATGGCGTGTTACCCCGTGATGGTGCTGCGTGCCCGCAGGGGCCTGCTCGAGGACGATCCGTCCGACCGGTGCGGGGGCTGTATGGAATTGAGGCGTCCTTGGCATACTGCGTGGACCTCTTCTGTTCGGCGGCCCGGCTGACCGCATGGGTCCCGTGGCTTTGCGTCCCCGGCTCGCACCGGGTTTGCCTTTGTCGACGAGCGGTTGCCCGCCCGACGATATTAGCAACCCCCGGTGACACCGCAGCGACCAACGGCCCGGCGCGGTTCGGCGTGGCGTTCCTCCGCGGCTGCGGAGGTCACCGCGGCGCCGCATCGGGCTGCCGGAGGATGGCTGCATGATGGCGTACCGCGTCACTGACGGCGGACAGCGCTGTCGAGCCGTGACGCCACTGCTGCCAGTACAGCGGCACGTCCACGTGGCCGCCCGGTTCGAGGGCCTCGAAGGCCCGGCGGTCGGCCTCGCCCCTCAGCTCCAGTTCGGAGACGAGCCCCCAGCCCATGCCGAGCCGGATGGCGTCGATGAACTCCTGGGCCGCGGGGACGTAGTGGCGCGGCGGGTCGAGGGTACGACGCGAGCGCGAGCGGAGGTACCGGTCCTGCAGGTCGTCCTTCCGGTCGAAGACGATCACGGGGGCGACACCGAGCTGCTCCGTCGTCGCACCGTCCCGGAACCAGGTCCGGCGGAACTCCCGTGTGCACACCGGGACGTAGCGCATGATCCCGAGCGGATGGGACGAGCACCCCCGGACTGCGGCGGCGACCGACGTGATGGCGGCCGCCGCCGCACCGCTGCGGAGCAGGTCGAGCGAGTGCTCCTGGTCCTCGCGCAACACCTCGATCTGCAGCGTGCCGGCAACCGTGGCCAGGGCGGGCAGCGCCCAGGTATGGAGCGAATCGCCATTGATGACGATCGTGATGCGCCGGCGCCCGCCCTGGTCGCCCGGCTCGAGGTCCGCCGCGAGGTCCGCGGCCAGCAGGTCGAACTGCCGGGCGAAGCGGACCACGGCCTGACCGGCCTGCGTGGGGCGCAGGGGCCGTGTCCGGGTGATGACGGGACGACCGACGGCGGCCTCCAGTGCGCGGATACGCTGGCTGACCGCCGAAGGGGTGATCGCGAGGGCCGCTGCCGCTGCCTCGAAGCTTCCGGCGCTCACGATCGCGGCGAGTGCCTCGGCGTGTGCCGGGTCGACGTGCCTCATGAGCAATTCTTACCATGCTGAAGAATCATTAGCTGGCCTGAACCGGTTACCGCCTCCTAGGTTGAGGAGGTGATCACCACCGCCGCCACCGGACTCGCTGCCGGTCTGACCCTGATCGTCGCCATCGGATCGCAGAACGCCTTCGTGCTGCGCCAGGGCCTGAGGCGTTCCCATGTGCTGCTGGTGGTGGCGGTGTGCGCCCTCTCGGACCTGGTGCTGATCCTGCTGGGGGTCGGGGGACTGGGGGCGGTCATCGAACGGGCCCCCGTGGTCCTCGAGGTGGTGCGCTGGGCAGGGGCCGCCTTCCTGGCCGGTTACGCCGTCCTGGCGGCACGGCGCGCCCTCCGGGGCGAGCACCTCGACGCCGACGGCGGACCCGCCACGATGTCGTGGCGGGCCGCGCTCGGGACGTGCCTCGCCCTGACCTGGCTCAACCCTCACGTGTACCTCGACACGGTGCTGCTGCTGGGTACGCTGGCGACCACGCACGGCGTGCCGGGCAAGTGGTGGTTCGCCGGGGGAGCCGCTCTCGGCAGCCTCGTGTGGTTCACCGCCCTCGGCATCGGGGCCCGCTACCTCGCGCCGCTCTTCGCCCGTCCACGCGCCTGGCGGATCCTCGACGCGCTGATCGCCGTCGTGATGCTCCTGCTGGCCGTGATGCTCGTCCTGCGGTAGCCGACGGCGCCGCGGATGCGCCGCCCGGCCCGGGGAGTTACCGTCACTGCATGCGGATCGTGCCGTACGGGTCGGACCATCGGGCGGAGGTGCTCGAGCTGTCGATGCGCGCCTGGGAGCCGGTGTTCCCGCTGGTCCGCGAGGCGGTGGCGCCGTTCGTGTACGGGTCCTTCTATCCGGACGGGTGGAGGGAACGCCAGTATCGTGACCTCGCGGCCGTGCTCGACGGCGAGCTCGGGAACATCGCCGTCGCCGTGGAGGGTGCGCGCGTGGTGGGCTGGGTGTGCCTGCGACTCCATCCCGACGACAGCATGGGCGAGATCCACGTCCTGGGCGTGGACCCGGAGTTCCAGCGGCGGGGCGTGGCCCGCGACCTCATGGATCATGCCTTCGCCAGGAGCCGGGAGGCCGGCATGCGCATGGTCCTCGTGGAGACCGGCGACGATCCGGGCCATGAACCGGCCCGCCGGGCGTACGAGGCGGCAGGCTTCGAGCGGTGGCCCGTTGCCCGCTACTTCAAGGACCTCTCCGGTTAGGGGACAGGGAAGGTGTCGCTCTCCTCCGGAGCGACGGTCCCGGGCCCGCTCGATGCGTTGGACTCTTCCCGCCGGTGGCGGAGGTGCTCGGCGACTACTCCTCGGTGTTGGCGCGCTCCTCGATCCAGTCCGTCGCCGCGTCCGAGAGGAACATGCCGTCGGGGCCGCGCTCACCCATCCACCAGGAGTCGGCGGCCACGAGGCCGCCCGCGCTGCTGATGTCCGCCACCACCTCGGGGGTCAGCGCCTCACCGTTGTGGGCGGTCAGCCAGTCCCGGGTCTGCGGCATGACGCCGTTCCACCACTGTTCGAGGTCCATGCCGGACAGTATGGCACCCTCCTTCCATTCCTGGATGATGCGCGGGGACGCATGGATGCACAGCATCCGCAGCGGGCCGTCGCCGTCGTTCGTGAAGCCGTGCCATTCGCCGGCCGGTGCCACGACGGTGTCGCCCGCCGCTCCCGAGAGCCCTGCCGTCCCGACCGTGAAGCGCACGTGCCCCTCGAGGACCACCCACGTCTCGACGTACGGGTGCCGGTGCAGGGCGACGGTGTGACCGGGGTCGTTGTCCACCGCGAAGTAGGAGACGGCGGAGCCGTGTGCCTCGCCCTCGAAGCGGCGTGTCCTGCTGCCGGGGAGTGCGAGTTCCGCCGCGGGGATCGCACGTGCCGCGGGTGAGGCGCCGGTGGTCCTGGTCGTGTCGGGGTGCATGGGTGCCTCCTAGGTCGCTGGGATGCAGGGTGGACGGCGTGGGGGCTTCTTTCTCATCGCGCGTGAGGACGCCATTGTGCCTCTTGCTATAGTGTGCGACGCACACTATAGTTCCAGCCATGGCGAGCGATGACGACCGAACTGCCGGACACCTGCAGGAGCTGCGGCGCGGGACGGTCGTCCTGGCCTGCCTCACCCGGCTGCGCACCCCCGACTACGGGTACGCGCTCCTCGAAGCGCTCGAAGGCCTGGACATCCAGGTCGACGCGAACACGCTCTATCCACTCCTGCGGCGCCTCGAGAAGCAGGGCCTGCTGACGAGCGAGTGGAACACCGCCGAGTCCCGTCCCCGCAAGTTCTACCGGACGAGCCCGGCCGGCGACGACCTCGCCGCCACCCTCTCCGCCGACTGGGATCGGCTGACCGCATCGCTGCACCGCCTCGCTGAAGGGGAACTGCCATGACAACGTTGACCGATCGCTACGTCTGGGCCGCCGTCCGCACCGTGCCCGATACCCACCGCGCCGATATCGAGCCCGAGATCAGGGAGATGATCGGTGGCGCGGTCGACGCCCGCCTCGCCGCCGGTGAGGACCCCGCCGCCGCGGAGCGCTCGGCGCTGCTCCAGCTGGGGGACCCGGAGCGCCTCGCGGCCGACTACGTGGACCGGCCCCTCACGCTGATCGGGCCGCGCTACTACCTCGACTGGCTCCGGCTCCTGAGGACGCTCCTCGCCGTCGTCGTCCCCATCTCCACCGCCGCGGTGTTCCTCGTGCAGTTCCTGAGCCAGGGTGAGGTCGGTGCGGCGATCGGCGGCGCTGTCACGACGGCGCTGAACGTCACGGTGCACATCGGGTTCTGGAGCACGCTCGTGTTCGTCATCCTGGAGCGGACGGGGGTCCCCGGCACGGGGCTGGGGTGGTCCCCCGACACCCTCCCCGCCCTGCCCGACCGCTCGCGCCATGCGCGCCTGCCCGAGCTCGTCGCGTCACTGGTGTTCCTCGCCGTCTTCGCCGGCGCCATCCTCTGGCAGCAGGTCCGCTCCGTGGTCAACGCCGACGACGGCAGTGCGATCCCCCTGCTCGACCCGGCACTGTGGTCCTTCTGGCTCCCGTGGTTCCTGGGGCTGATCGTCCTCGAGGCGGGTTTCGCGGTCTGGCTGTACCTGCGGGACTGGTCCTGGCCGGCCGCCGTCGTGAACCTCGCCCTCGCCCTCGCCTTCGCGGTGCCCGCGGTCCTCCTGTGGTCCGGTGGAAGGCTGCTCAACCCGGCCTTCGTCGACGCCGTCGGATGGGGTCCCGCGGTCGCGACGGGCGGCGGCTGGACGGTCGGCTCCATCGTGACCGCGGTCGTGGTCCTCATCACCGCCTGGGACGTGGTGGACGGGTTCCTGAAGGCGCGGCGTGCGTCCGCCCCGGGAGCCCGGCAGCCCGTCCTCGTGGGCCGCTGACCCTGCCCGGGCACGCTCCGCCCGGGCGACGCGCGTACCGTGGTCTGATGGCAGCCACCGAGCCCCGTCAGCAGCACATCGTGAACACCCTCGTGGAGGCGCACCAGGACCTCATGGTCGCCGACCCCCTCGCCTTCCGGGCGCGGTTCCGGAAGATGGCGGCGGACCCCTACGCCTTCTACCGCGGCAGCGCGTCGCTGTTCTACACCGACATGGCAGGGCTCGACGACAGGTGGGCGGACGGGCGCACGGGTCGCGTGTGGATCCACGGCGACCTGCACGCCGAGAACTTCGGCACCTACATGAGCAACGAGGGACGGCTCACGTTCGACGTCAACGACTTCGACGAGGCGTACGTGGGCCACTTCTCCTGGGACCTGCGCCGGTTCGTTGCATCGCTGACGCTGCTGTGCTGGCAGAAGGCGCTGCCGTCGCGGGCGGTGCGCGACCTGTCCCGCACCTACCTCGAGGCGTACCTGGGCCGGGTCGGGGACTACGTGGACGACGAGCAGTCGGCCTTCGCCTTCGGGCTGGACAACACCGAGGGCACCATCCACCGGGTCCTGCAGCAGGCCCGCGCCGCGCGGCGGACGCGCCTGCTCGACTCCCTCACGCTGATCGAGGACGACGAGCGCCAGTTCCGCGACGACGGATCGATCCGGGTGCTGGGAGGCGAGGAGTCCGCGGAGGTGTCGGACGCGTTCGAGCGCTACCTCGCCACCATCCCCGACGGCGAGCGCTCCCGCCGTCGCGTGTTCTACCGGGTCAAGGGGATCGTGGGGAAGAAGGGCTTCGGGATCGGGAGTGCGGGGCTGCCCACCTACAACGTGCTGATCGAGGGCTTCGACGAGGCGCAGGAGAACGACATCATCCTCACGATGAAGCAGTCGAACATCGCCGCGCCCAGCCGGATCGTGGACGACGAGCGCGTCCGCGGTTTCTTCCACGACGACGGGCACCGCGCCGTCGTGAGCCAGCGCTCGCTGCAGACCCACACGGACCCGTTCCTCGGCTACACCTCGATCCGTGGCGTCTCCTTCGTGGTGTCGGAACTGTCCCCCTACAAGCGGGATCTCTCCTGGGAGGACCTCACGGAACCCGAGCAGATGGTGCCCGTGCTCGAAGCGCTCGGGCAGGCCACCGCGAAGATCCACTGCTCGACCGACGAGGACAGCGACCACGACCTCGTGCCGTTCCGCACGGAGACCGCGATCCTCGCCGCCGTCGGTGACGCGCGCGAGGAGTTCATCGCAGACCTGGTGGGATTCGGCGAGGCCTACGCCGAGACGGTGCGGCGGGATCATGCCCTCTTCGTCGACGCTTTCCGCGAAGGACTCATCACCGCCGTACCGGCGGCATAGTGCAAGTTGAGTCCTCATGGCTCAACTTCATTTTGATCTCCGGCTGTGCAGGACTATAGTTGAGTGCAGAACGCTCAATCCACGCGCCCGGCGGATGAGCGCCTCGCAAATCCCGGGCAGTCGAAAGGAACTTGCATGTCACGTGCAGTAGGTATTGACCTCGGAACCACCAACTCGGTCGTCTCGGTCCTCGAGGGTGGCGAGCCCACCGTCATCGCCAACGCCGAGGGCGCGCGCACCACGCCGTCGATCGTCGCCTTCTCCAAGGCCGGCGAGGTCCTGGTCGGCGAGATCGCCAAGCGCCAGGCCGTCAACAACATCGACCGCACCATCTCCTCGGTCAAGCGCCACATGGGCACCGACTGGAGCGTCGACATCGATGCGAAGAAGTACACCCCGCAGGAGATCTCGGCGCGCATCCTCCAGAAGCTCAAGACGGATGCCGAGAGCTACCTCGGCGAGAAGGTCACCGACGCCGTGATCACCGTCCCCGCCTACTTCAACGACGCCGAGCGGCAGGCCACCAAGGAGGCCGGCGAGATCGCGGGCCTCAAGGTGCTGCGCATCGTCAACGAGCCCACCGCCGCGGCCCTCGCCTACGGTCTGGACAAGGGCAAGGAGGACGAGCTCATCCTCGTGTTCGACCTCGGCGGCGGCACGTTCGACGTCTCCCTCCTCGAGGTCGGCAAGGACGAGGACGCGTTCTCCACCATCCAGGTCCGCTCCACGTCCGGTGACAACCGCCTCGGCGGCGACGACTGGGACCAGCGCGTCGTCGACTACCTGCTCTCGCAGGCCAAGGCCAAGGGCGCCGATCTCTCCAAGGACAAGATCGCGCTGCAGCGCCTCAAGGAGGCCGCAGAGCAGGCCAAGAAGGAACTGTCCTCGGCGACGTCCACCAACATCTCGCTGCAGTACCTCTCGGTCACCGCGGACGGCCCCGTCCACCTCGACGAGCACCTGTCGCGTGCCAAGTTCCAGGACCTGACCAAGGACCTGCTGGACCGCACCAAGAAGCCGTTCCAGGACGTCATCGCCGAGGCCGGCATCAAGGTCTCCGACATCGACCACATCGTCCTCGTCGGCGGATCCACCCGCATGCCCGCGGTCAGCGAACTCGTGAAGGAGCTCGCCGGTGGCAAGGAGCCCAACAAGGGCGTCAACCCGGACGAGGTCGTGGCCGTCGGTGCCGCGCTGCAGGCCGGCGTGCTGAAGGGCGAGCGCAAGGACGTCCTGCTGATCGACGTCACCCCGCTGTCCCTCGGCATCGAGACCAAGGGCGGCATGATGACCAAGCTCATCGAGCGCAACACGGCCATCCCGACCAAGCGCAGCGAGACCTTCACCACCGCTGACGACAACCAGCCGTCCGTGGCCATCCAGGTCTTCCAGGGCGAGCGCGAGTTCACCCGGGACAACAAGCCGCTGGGCACGTTCGAGCTGACCGGCATCGCGCCGGCACCGCGCGGCGTCCCGCAGGTCGAGGTCACCTTCGACATCGACGCCAACGGCATCGTGCACGTGTCCGCCAAGGACAAGGGCACGGGCACCGAGCAGTCGATGACCATCACGGGCGGTTCGTCGCTCTCCAAGGAGGACATCGACCGCATGGTGCGCGAGGCCGAGGAGCACGCAGCCGAGGACAAGCAGCGCCGCGAGGCCGCCGACACCCGCAACGGTGCCGAGCAGCTCGCCTACTCGGTGGACAAGCTCATCGCCGACAACTCGGACAAGCTGCCCGAGGACGTCCGCACCGAGGTCCAGGCCGACGTCGACGCCCTGAAGAAGGCACTTGAGTCGCAGGACAACGACGCCGAGGTGAAGTCGGCCTTCGAGAAGCTGCAGTCCTCGCAGTCCAGGCTCGGCGAAGCGATCTACGCCTCCGCCCAGCAGGACGCAGGCTCCGCAGCCGGCGCACCCGCCGACGACCAGCCGGCCTCCGCAGGCACCGACGAGGACATCGTCGACGCCGAGGTGGTCGACGAAGACACCAACGAGAAGAAGTAGCCATGCCGCACCACGGAAACGAAGAAGAGCACGAGTCCGAGCCGATCGCCCCTGAGACGGGCGAAGTCCGTGGGCAGCAGAACGACGCCGGTACTCCGGCCGCGGAGGAATCCGCGGCCGGAGTGCAGGCAGGTCCCACCGGCGACAGCACGGAGGGCGACGCCCTGGCTCAGGCCGAGGCGATCCTGAACGAGGCCGGCGCCGACGGGGCGAGCAATCCGGCCGTGGACGTCGTCGCGGAGCTCCGCAACGACCTGCTCCGCCTGCAGGCCGAGTACGTGAACTACCGACGCCGTGTTGAACGCGACCGGGATGTTGCACGCGACCAGGCCGTCATCGGCGTCATCAACACGCTGATGCCCGTCCTCGACGACATCGACGCCGCGCGCCAGCACGGCGACCTCGCCGAGGGACCCTTCGCGGCGATCGCGGGCAAGCTCGAGAACGCCCTCCGGACGTACGAGCTCACCCGGATCGACGAGGTCGGCGTCGCCTTCGACCCGAACATCCACGAAGCGCTCATGCAGCAGCCGAGTGCGGACGTCCAGGCTGATAGCGTCAGCCAGATCCTCCGCGCGGGCTACCGCAAGGGCGAGCGCGTCCTCCGGGCCGCGCAGGTCATCGTAGCGGTGCCTGAGTAGTTCTTACCGCGCTGCGCGGATGCCGAACGGCGGCAACGAAATTTCCCGGCTCGCTAGAGCTCGCTGGGAAAGATTGAAGCCGCCTTCCTCGGCACTCCGCGCAGCGCTCCCGGGTTGTGTGATCCCTTCGGGATCGTGCAACCCGGCCCCACGTTTCAGTAGTACCTAGGAAAGGAGACGCCCGTTGGCCAGTCAGGATTGGGTGGACAAGGATTTCTACAAGATCCTGGGTGTTTCCAAGGACGCGTCCGACACCGACATCAAGAAGGCGTACCGGAAGCTCGCCCGCAAGTACCACCCCGACCAGAACCAGGGTGATGCCGCGTCCGAGAAGACGTTCAAGGACGTCTCGGAGGCCTACTCCGTGCTGTCCGACGCCGAGCAGCGCCAGCAGTACGACGCCATCCGCGCGATGGGCGGGGGAGCGCGCTTCTCCGCCGGCGGTGCCGGTGGAAGTGCCGGCGGCAGTGCGGGGTTCGAGGACATCTTCGGGAACCTCTTCGGCCAGGGGACCGGGACCCGTCAGCGCACCGGCTTCTCCAACAGCGACCTTCCCCCCGAGTTCGCCGACCTGTTCGGCGGCGGTGGCAACGGATTCCCGGGCGGCTTCCAGTCCACGCGCCCCCAGAAGGGCGCCGACCGCACGGCCAGCACGTCCATCTCCTTCGCGGGCTCCATCAACGGGACCACCATCGGCCTGCGTGAACCCTCGGGCGAGCAGATCGACGTCCGCATCCCGGCCGGTATCCGCGACGGACAGAAGGTCCGGGTGAAGGGCAAGGGGCAGCCGGGGCAGAGCGGCCCCGGCGACCTCATGGTCACCGTCGCCGTGAAGGAGCATCCGCTGTTCAAGCGCGACGGCGACAACATCCGCGTGCACGTCCCCGTCAGCTTCCCCGAGGCGTCCCTCGGCGCCGAGATCGACGTCCCGACCCTCACCGGTGAGTTGGTGAAGATGAGGATCCCCGCCGGGACGCCGTCGGGCAGGACCCTGCGCCTCAAGGGCAGGGGCGTGAAGACCGCCAAGGCCACGGGGGACCTGCTCGTCACCGTCGACGTCGTCGTCCCGCAGAATCTGTCCAAGGAGGCCGAGGCCGCCGTCGAGGCCTTCCGGGCTGCTACGCGGGACGCGGATCCGCGGGCGGGCCTCGCCGCGAAGGCGCGCCTGTAAAGAGTACATTTGAGCGACCGCCGGGAGCCCCGGCGACGGAAGGAGGCCCGCCATGGACTACACGCTGCCGATCTATGTGATCTCCGTGGCCGCCGAACTCGCCGACATGCACCCGCAGACCCTGCGCCAGTACGACCGGCTGGGCCTCGTGACGCCCAGCCGGGCACCCGGCAGGGCCAGGCGCTACTCGCAGAAGGACGTCGGGACGCTGCGCGAGATCCAGCGCCTGTCGCAGGAGGGGGTGTCCCTCGAGGGCATCCGGCGCATCCTCGAACTCGAGAACCAGGTAGCCGCACTGCAGGCGCGCGTCACGGAGCTGTCCTCCGAGCTGGCGTCCCGCCGCCTCCACGCCGAATCGAGCCGGGTCTTCGCCGCCGGGCTGGCGGGCGACGTCGTCACACTGGCCCGCGGCCAGCGCCCCCGCCCGCGCAGCCAGGCGCTCGTCGTGTGGCGCCCCGACACGGCGCGGACGGCGAACTAGCCGCCGCCGGTGAGCGGTCGCCCGCGGCCGCGCACGGCCGCGGGTGGAATATGTCGGAGGACGCGGGCAGACTAAGGAGATGGAATACCTCGTGGGGTTGCACGATGCTTGATCTCTTCGTCCAGGCGCTCGTCGTCGGCGCCGGGGTCCTCACCGCCGTGGGCGCGGGGACCGGCGTGGCCGGGTGGCTCGTGGTCCGCAAGGTCAAGCGCTCCCGCATCATCGAGCGCACGAGGGACCGCGGCGTGCTGGCGGCCCGCGCGTACGCGCCGGACCGGCTGACGCGGGAACCCGCGCGGCTCATCGGTGACCTGACGCGGTCCTCGCGTGCCACGCACCTCGCCCTCGCCGAAGCGACGGCGCAGCGACGCCCCGTGGGGGACCTTCCCCGGGCGGCCGCTGAGATCGACCAGGCCGCGGCCTCCCTGGAGACCCTGCTGCGCGCTGCCGACCGTGAGCCGAACCGGGCACTGAAGCAGGAGTGGACCGCGGATCTCGCCGCGCAGGCGCGGGCGCTCGATGAACTGTCCGCCGACCTGCGCCGCAGCCTGCTGCAGACCTCGCGGTCCATCGACACGCTGCAGCTCGAGCAGGCCACCAGCCGCCTCCGCACCGAGATCTCCGCCATGGCCACCTGGCGGGACAGCTACGGGAACCGGCAGACCTGGTGACGGGTCAGTCCAGGTAGCCGCAACCAACCATCACCCCGGGGGTCCAGAGTGTCGATCAAACGCCGCATCACGCGGATCGTGCAGGCCAACCGCTCCGCGGCGGAGGAGTCCAAGCAGGATCCCCGGATCCAGGTGCAGAGCGCCCAGCAGGCGCAGCGCAACCTCCTCGACCAGGCGCGCCGGGGGGCAGCGGACGTCGCGGCGCACCACCACCGGGTGGGCCTGGCCGCGAACGAGGCCGCCGACTACGTCAACCGGGTCGAGGCCGCTGCCGCAGCCGCGGTGCAGCGCGGGGACGACGACGCCGCCCGGGCCGCGATCCGCGAATCGATGACGGCGCGGCGTCGCCTCGAGACCCTCACCCGGCAGTTGCACGAGGCGGAGCAGCAGGCGCGCCGGCTCCACGACGACGTGCAGCGGCTGGAACAGCGCGTGCAGCAGAACGCCATGGAGTACGACGCCATGCTGGCCCGCCGCGCGGCGGCCCAGGCTGCGATCGGTGTTCATGACGCACTGGCGTCGTCCTCGCGGGAGGCGGCCGCGATGGACGCGGCGCGGCGCAACGCCGAACTCGAGGTGCGGCGCTTCGAGGCGCAGGCCCAGGCCCGTGAGGAACTGTCCTGGACGGACCCGTCGTCACCGCGCCTGCAGCAGGCCTTCGAGGAACTCGAGGCGGAGGCCGCCGCCCAGCAGGAGCTCGAGGAGCTCAAGCGGAGGAACGGCCGAGGCTATCCTCCAGTGCAACGCTGAGCGCCTGCCGGACGGCGGCATCGACGTCCCCCGGCTGCCTGAGCCGGAGGCGCCAGGCGAACGGTTCGTTCGTGCGGATCGGCTCGAGCCCGGGCAGTCCGGGGATCGCGAGCCGGAAGACCAGGTCCACGGCGGTCCTGGTGGGCGTGAGCTGCGCGAACTTCCGTCGCGACGACTGCAGGGACACGTAGGTCTTGCGTAGCTGGATGGTGACCTCCGGTGTCGCGGTGGCCCAGGACACGATGCTGTCCGCGATGGGCCTGAGGGCCGGACGGTCCGCGTACTGGCCGGCGTAGAGCTCCTCCGCCGACCGCTCGAAGAACTCCGGCAATCCGAAGACCTCCCAGTCGACGCTCATCAGGTTGTATCCGGTGACTCCCTGTTCCTTCAGCCAGTGCGAGAGATCCTCCCGCGTGCCGATCCCCGCAGTACGCGCCTCCGCAGCCCAGTCCGCCGGTGTCCGTCCGGTGGTGCGGAGCAGCCGCGCGGCGTTGGCGTGCACCATCGACTGCCAGCTCTGCATCTCGCCCATGGCCACACTGTAGCGTTCCGGTGCCGTCCCGCCGGGCGCGAAGGGAAGGACGCCGAAGGCCGTTGCTACACTCTGCCCATGACCGAGCTGAGCGGTGCCCACGTCCTCGTCGTCGGTGCGACGGGAGTCCTCGGGGCCGAGCTGTCCCGCCAGCTCGTGGCCCAGGGCGCCCAGCTCACGCTCTCGGGCCGTTCCGAGGACAGACTGGCGGCGCTCGCGGACGAACTCGGCGATGCCGTCCTGGGCCGCGCCGCTGCCGATCTCGGCAGACCCACGGGCCCGGCGGACATCGCCGCTGCCATCTACGGGCGCGAACTGAGCGGGCTGGTGTTCGCCTCCGGCGTCGTGGCGTTCGGTCCCGCCGTCGAGGTGGACGACGACACCCTCGACGAACTCGTGCTCGTGAACCTGCTCGGCTACATGCGGCTCGTGCGCGAGATCGCGCCCCGGCTCGCGCGGGACTCGTTCATCGCGCAGATCAGCGCCGTCGTCGCAGAGAGCCCGACGGCGGGCATGGCCGCGTACTCCGCGACGAAGGCGGGACTGAGCGCCTACGGGAAGGCGCTGACACTGGAGTTGCGCAGGCAGGGGGTGCGGGTGCTCGACGCCCGCCCGCCCCACACCGAGACCGGGCTGGCTAGCCGGCCCATCGCAGGGGAGGCGCCGAGGCTGCCGCAGGGCAAGGATCCGGTGGCTGTCGCCGCACGCATCGTGACGGCCATCCGGGACGGCGAGCGCGACCTGCCGTCATCGGCATTCTGAGCAGGGGCCCGGCGGGCACAGCCATTCATCGGAGGTGACCTCGGCGGACGGACCGAAGCCCTTCGAACTCCACGAGTCGGGAGCGTTCCTGCACGGGACGAAGGCGGACCTCGCGGGGGACCTCGCGGGGGACCTCCAGTGCCGGGGCCTGGCCGTCATCGACGACTGAACCGACGGCGCCTCGCCTCTCACTCCACCCGCACCTTCACCCGGATCGGCGCGGCGGCAGCGGTGCTCGCCGCGCACGCGAGAGCCGCCACCGCGAAGGCGAGCGTCGCGCCGCCCTGCTGGAGCAGGAATCCGGTGAGGGGTGCGCCGGCCGCCTGCCCCAGCACGAGGGAGGTGAACAGCAGCGACGTGCCCGCAGCGCTGCCCGCGTCGGTGGTGGAGGCCCACAGGATGAGCACGGAGGTCGCCGCCGTGTAGGCCAGTCCGAACAGGGCGGAGGCCGCGTAGGCCAGGAGCAGGGAGTCCGGTACCGTCCCGAGGAGTGCGGTGGCCGCCGCCGTCGCCAGGGTGGTCAGCGACCAGGCGGCTGGGACGGAGCGGCCGGCGAGCCAACGCGACACCAGGGTGGCGCCGGCGCCCCCGAGCCCCAGCGCTATCCAGGCGCCGGCCGACAACTCCTCGCTCATACCGCCCGACTGCTCGAGCGTGGACCGGCCGTACACCCACACGGCGGCGCACCCGATCCCGAAGACGAAGGCCCCACACAGCGGCCGGGCCAGCCCGCGCCTGCTCGATCGTGCGACGAGGGACGGAGCGGGCCGAGGTGGTGCAGCCGGTGCGGCGGCGCTTCCGTCGAGCCGCAGGACGGCGAGCATGGACGTCACGGCGAGCACTGCCACGAGCGCCCATGCCATGCGCCACGCCTCACCGAGCACCAGGGACAGGGCGCCCGCCAGGACCACGCCGAAGCCCGTCCCCGAATTGACCACCGATTGCAGGCGCCCGCGGGCCTCCGGTGCGGTGTTCCGCTGCACCAGCTCCACCAGTGCGGGAGACGCGAAGCCTGCTCCGGTGCCGGCGAGCAGGACCCCTGCGGCGAAGATCGGGGTGGTCTGGGCGCCGGCGATGCCGATGCTGCCGAGAGCCGCCGAGAGGCCCGCGAGCAGCGTCACCGCCCGCGGATGACCCTGGGCGAAGCGGAAGCCGATCCCGGCGGAGACGCAGTAGAGGACCGACGCACCCGCGGCCAGCAGGCCGCTCACCGCGGGCGGCAGCGGGAACGACGCCGAGAAGGCGGGCAGGAACAGTCCGTAGCCGAGCCGGGCCAGACCGTAGGTGACCGCGATGAGCGAGACCGCGGATGCGGCGAAGAGGAGGTCCCGACGGGACGTGGCGAACTGTAACGATCGTTTCATTGAAACGAACGTTATACCCTTGTTCCATGGCACGACAACCGACAGCGCGAGATCGACTCCTCGATGCGGCAGAGGACCTGGCCGCGACGCGAGGTGTCACCGCCACCCCCGTGGATGCGATCCTCGAGCGCGCCCAGGTGTCACCGGCGACGCTGTACGCGCACTTCGGCAACAAGGAGGGGCTGATCACCCACGCCCTGCAGCGCAGGCTGTCCCGGTGGGACACGACCTGGCAGGAGTGCGTCGACGAGGCGCCCACCCCCGAGGAGAAGGTGCTCGCGCTCTTCGCAGCCCTCGCACGGTATCGGCAGGGGGTCACACCTTCCCGGTGGTGCGTGTTCCTCGGGGTCACCGCGGAGACCCCGCACCCGGGTCCCGACCTCGAGGCCACCCTGGGCGACGACACCCGGCTGTTGCTGGGGCGGCTCGAAGACCTGTCGGCTCCCCTCGTCGGCGCCGACGGAGCCGCGCTCCTGGCACGCCACCTCGTCCTGATCTACACCGGGGTCCTCGGGATGATCCTGCGTGGGACGGACGTGAATACCGCCACCACCGAAGGGCGGCGCATCGCGAGCATCACTCTGCAGTCCTTCACCGGAGCGCCGGCGGCGGCTCCCTGAGCCCACCGGGACCGGTGCCCGGTCACGCGAAGTCCTGGACCTTCCTCCACCCGGGATCGAGCGAGTGCCGGGCGGTGACGGGACGCCGGTCGCGAGCGGCGGCGTCGAGCACGTCACGCCCGTTCTGGTCCTCCGAATCGGAGTAGAAGTGGAGGGTCCTGACGCCCCTGGAGGTCTCGGCGGCGACGAGCATCCCACGGTGACCGAGGGACCGCACGAGGGTGTCCTCGAGATCGTCGAGGACGCCGAGCACCGCCGGCAGGGGCAGGCCCTGCCCGTCGGCCTCGAAGGGGACCCGCAGCGCCGTGTGGAGATCGAAGCGCGGGTGGTCGATCCACCGCAGCGGGCGCAGGACCCGCACCAGGATCGGGTCGCCGGCGCCGAGTGACCCCTGCATCAGCAGCCACGCCGGCGGGGGCAGCGTGCCCGCCAGGTCGGCCACCCGCGCCGGCAGGTCCACGGCCGCGATGCTGTCCACGACGTCGGTCGCGATGCAGTCCACGCGGCGTACCCAGCGTTCGACGTCGTCCTCGCCCAGCAGCCACTCGAGGACGAGGACGCACAGGCCGTGCTCGTCGTCCCAGCGACCCGTGAACCCGGGGTTGTACACGGAGACGATGAACCCGTCACCCTTGCGGGTCACCGCCGCGTGGACCCTGGTGCGGCGGAGGTCGAACGTCCTGCCGCGGTACGTGATGGTGGAGTCGAGCATGTCGGGCCGCGCGCTGCGGGCGGGCATGAATTCCCAGCGCCTGCTCGGCGGCGGCGCCGCCCGGTACCAGCGCTCGGCCACGGGACGCAGCGCGGCATCGCCTCCGCTGGAGAGGCACAGGGTGTGCTCGGCACCGACACCTGTGCGCGTCTCCCACTCCAGGCCCCGGGCGATCGCCCTCACCCTGTGGGTCATCACGTCCACGTAGGCGTCGAAGTCACCGGCCCTCGTGGCTGTGGTGAGCAGTTCCTCGCCGTCCTCGGCCCACCACTGCCAGAACGCCGCGACGGGGTCCCTGCCGTGTCCGCGGCGGGATGGTGCCCGGCGGCTGAAGAGTCCCATGGTCCCTGCTTCTGTCGGTGTACGCGTCCGGGGAGGCGTCGGTCAGCGACGCCGGTAGGTGAGGTCGAAGACCATCCGCCCGGCCTTGATCGCCTTGTTCTCGAAGCTCGTGAGGGTCCGCCCCTCGAAACGCGGCGCCCAGCCTCCGCGCTCGTCGACGCCCTCGTTGACGCCCGTGTTGCCGGTGCTCACCGGGTCGCGTCCCTCACGCACCGGGGCGCCGCCCACCACCGATTCCACGCCGCTCTCCCACACCTGGGTGAGGGGGCTCGCGGCTCCGGCGCGCTCGCCGTCGTGCAGATTCTCGAAGCGCCCGCTCGCATCGAGGACCTCGCGCATCTGCACCGCATAGCTGGACCAGTCCGTGGCCAGGCGGAAGAGTCCGCCGGGCTCGAGGATGCGCGCGGCCAGCTCCACGTAGTCGTCCTTGACGAGCCGCCGCTTGTGGTGCCGCGCCTTGTGCCAGGGGTCGGGGAAGAACGTCCACAGTTCCGCGACGGAGGACGCCGGGATCATGCCGGCGAAGGCCTCCGCCGCGTCGACCTGAGCGGTCCGCACGTTCGTCAGGTCCTTCTGGCTGATACGGAGCATCGTCTGGGCCAGCCCCGGCCGGTAGACCTCCAGGGCGAGGTAGTCGCGGTCCGGGTCCTGTTCCGCGGCGTGCGTGATGGCCTCGCCGAGTCCCGAGCCCACCTCCACGACGAGCGGGGCGGTCCGCCCGAAGGCGGTTCCGGCGTCGAACACGAAGCCCGGAGCCACGGACGTGTCGGCGTTCTCGATGCGCGGTACGTCGATGAGGAAGTCCTCGGCGAGGTCGTCCCAGGCCTCGCGGCGCCGGCCCTGGAGGCGTGAGCCCCGCCGGACGAAGGAGACGGGCTGGGCGCGGTGCGGCTGGTCGGGGGTCTGTGCTGAGGGCTCCATCACCTCCAAGGCTACCGGCAGCACGCCCGCCGGTACCGCCGCCGGGCACGGCCTGCGGCCGGCGAGGAGCGCCCGGGGAATCCCTACGCCACGGGTGAACCGCGCATCCGCTGCTGCGCCGGGCACCCCATCGTCGGACCGGGTGGTCATCGCATCGGGGCGCTGTGCATCGTCGATCGGGTGCACCGCCGCGGGGCGATGCACTGGTGTGCCCACGCGGACAGTGGCAGAGTGATGTGACGAACCCGAGGAGGCGCGACATGAACACGGGTCCTGATGCGGTGGCGCCGGCGGCAGCTGGAGGCGGCGAGGCCACGGGCGGTCTCGCCCTGCAGTTGAGTGAGCTCGCGCGCGGACTCCGTCGCCAACCCGACGTGGATTCGACCCTCGCCGAGATCGTCCACGCCGCCCTGTCCCTCATCCCGCCCGCGGCGGAGGGCTCCATCAGCCTCGTCCGGGCCCGGCGGCGCGTGGAATCGCGGGCCGCGTCGGGGGACCTGCCCCGGATCATCGACGACCTGCAGACCCGGACCGGGCAGGGTCCGTGTCTCGATGCGGTCTTCCGTGAACGCATCGTCCGGGTACCGAGTCTGAGGGACGAGCCCCGGTGGCCAGACTTCGCACGGCGTGCCTGGGACGCCGGAGCGCGCAGCATGCTCTCCTTCCAGCTCTTCGTCGACGACGACAACCTCGGTGCGCTGAACCTGTACGGCGCGGAGGTGGGCGAGTTCGGTGAGGACTACGAGCAGGTCGGCCTGCTGGTCGCGGCCCACGCCGCGATCGCCCTCTCCGACGCGCAGGAGATCTCAGACCTCAACGCCGCGCTCATCACCAGGGACGTCATCGGCCAGGCGAAGGGCATCCTCATGGAACGCCACAAGCTCACCGCCCACGAGGCGTTCCTGGTGCTCTCCTCCGCGAGCACGAAGACCAACACCAAGCTGATCGAGGTCGCCGAGCAGCTCGCCGTCCGCGGAGATCTGGCGACACGGCGCCGGATCGCGGAGTAGGCGGGGACCGCCGCCCTATCGCCGGTGTGGACCAGCGCCGGCTGCGGCGTCGAGGCGGCTGATCGCGAGCTGCGCGTAGAGGGCCGCGCCGTCGGGGAGGACGCTGTCGTCGAAGACGGCGTACGGCGAGTGGTTGAAGGGTGCCGTGACCGGCTCGACGCCCGGGGTCACCGCCGAGAGGAACACGAAACTGCCGGGCACGGCCTCGAGGATGCGGGAGAAGTCCTCGGACCCGCTCAGGGGCCGGGGCATGGTGAGGTACCGGTCGGTCCCGAGCAGTGCGCCGACCTGCGCCTCGGCGTGTGCCGTCTCGTCGGGGTCGGTGACGGTGACGGGGTACTCGTGGACGTACTCGACGTCCGCCTCGAGCCCGTGGGCGGCTACGAGGTGCCGCACCAGGCGGGGGACCGCCTCCGCCATCCTGTCCCTGTTCACTGCCGAGAACGTGCGGACGGTCGCCTCGATCCGCGCCGTCTCCGGGATGATGTTGCGCTGCGTGCCTGCGCGCAGCACCCCGACGGACAGCACCACGGGGTCGAACATGTCGAACTGCCGGGTGATCACGACCTGCAACTGCGTGACGATCTCCGCGGCCACCGTCACCGGGTCCTTGGCGGAGTGCGGCGAGGACCCGTGCCCGCCCGCGCCCCGGACCGTGATCGTCAACCCGTCCGACGCCGACATCAGAGGCCCGGACCGGCTGGTGAACACCCCGGTGGGTATGAGCGAGGACACCACGTGCAGGCCGTAGGCGGCGTCGGGCCTCCTGCCTGCGGCATCCAGGACGCCCTCGCGGATCATGACGCCGGCGCCGTCGTGCCCCTCCTCGCCGGGCTGGAACATGAGCACGATATCGCCCGCCAGCTGCTCCCGGCGCTCGGCGAGGAGCGTGGCGGCCCCGGCGAGCATGGCGGTGTGCAGGTCGTGGCCGCAGGCGTGCATCACGCCGGCGACCTCGGAGGAGTAGGGGACGCCGGCGGCCTCCTGGACCGGCAGGGCATCCATGTCGCCGCGGAGGAGCACCACGGGAGCCTCGCCCTCCCGCGCGGCGCCGCCGCGCAGGACGGCGGTGACCGAGGTGGTGTCCGTTCCGAGGGTGATCTCGTAGGGGAGCCCGTCGAGGGCCGCCAGCACCTTCTCCTGGGTGCGCGGCAGCTGCAGGCCCAGCTCCGGCTCGCGGTGCAGACGGTGCCGCAGGTCGGTGATGTCACCCGCGAGTGATCGGGCATCCTCGAGCAGGGTGGCTGGGGACGAAGTCATGGGGGTTCCTCCTGGCACGGTACCGGCGCTGGTGGTCCCACCCTCGCAGATGCGCCGGGCCGGGGCGAGACCCCGGAGCCCGGTTCCCGTGGTGCGGGGGCGCGCCGTCTCCGCCGATGCGGGCCAGGAGCGTCACTGCTGGTAAACTGGGGATACTTGCCTGCGCAGGGCGGATCGGTTCCGCCAGTGAGATGCGCAGCCTGCGTCGCTAGAACGCATTCTTTTGTCCCGCATCCAGCTTCCGAGACCGGAAGCGCGGTGGACACTGTCTGACTTTTCTTCGGCGAACCCCCGCACCGCCCGGTGCCGGGAAGATGAGAAGAAAGTTCGTGTACTTTCCATGACTACTTTTGCTGCCCTCGGTGTGCCCAAAGCGCTGGTCGAGAACCTCGCCGCGCAGGGGATCGCCGAACCGTTCCCCATCCAGGTGAAGTCCCTCCCGGACTCCCTCGCAGGACGTGACGTCCTCGGCCGCGGCCGCACCGGCTCGGGTAAGACCCTCGCCTTCGCGCTGCCCATGGTCGCCCGCCTCGCCGAGCAGGAAGCGGCGTACCGGCGCAAGCCGGGACGCCCCCTGGCCCTCGTGCTCGCCCCGACCCGCGAGCTCGCGACACAGATCAACGCCACCGTCGAGCCGCTCGCGAACCAGCTCGGACTCAACACCACCGTGATCTACGGCGGTGTGTCCCAGCAGCGCCAGGAGAAGGCGCTGCGTGCCGGCGTCGACATCGTCATCGCCTGCCCCGGGCGTCTCGAGGACCTGATGCGCCAGAAGCTCATCACGCTCGAGTCCGTGGAGATCACCATCCTGGACGAGGCCGATCACATGGCCGACCTCGGCTTCCTGCCCGTCGTGAAGAAGCTGCTCGACACCACCCCCGCCGACGGCCAGCGCCTGCTGTTCTCCGCCACGCTCGACAACGGTGTGGACAAGGTGGTCAACCGCTACATGACCAACCCCGTCACCCACTCGGTCGACGACCCCCAGGCCGCGGTCACCACCATGGAGCACCACGTGCTGATGATCGGCGACCAGACGCAGAAGAAGCAGCTCATCGTGCAGCTCGCCTCCGGCAGCGGACGCCGCCTGCTCTTCATGCGCACCAAGCACCACGCCCGCAAGCTGGCGAAGACCCTGACGGATGCCGGTATCCCCGCCGTCGACCTGCACGGCAACCTCTCCCAGAACGCCCGGGACAGGAACCTGGCCGAGTTCTCCTCCGGTGACGTCCGCGTCCTGGTCGCCACCGACGTCGCAGCCCGTGGCGTGCACGTGGACGACGTCGAGCTCGTGGTCCACGTGGACCCGCCCACGGAGCACAAGGCGTACCTGCACCGCTCGGGCCGCACGGCCCGCGCCGGATCCTCGGGAACGGTCGTCACGATCACCCTGCCCGAGCAGAAGTCCGAGGTGCAGAAGCTGATGAAGGCCGCCGGGGTCGACGTCGCGTTCGAGACCGTCAAGGCGACCTCGCCGCTCGTGCTGTCCCTGACCGGCGACGTCGCGGACAAGATCGATCCCCGCACCCGTGCCGCACTGCTCGCCACCCGTGAGGCGACACGCGGCGAGGGCACCTCCACCGGTGCCAACGCCGAGCGCAAGCGCGCCCGCCGTGGCGCGGCTGCTCCGACCGCCGGAGGCCGTGGAGGACGCGGTGGACGCGGCCGCGTCTCCGCCGAACCGCAGTCCGCGCAGGGCAACCGCGCCGACCGCCGCAAGGACCAGCCGCAGGCACCGCGCTTCGGGTCGGATGCCGGTGCTGCCGCGAAGACCGGCGGACGCCGACGGGCCGACGAGCCCCGTACGGCCTCGGAGACGTCGACGCGCAGCCGCCGACCCGCCTCGGGTCAGCGCGTCGGCGACGCCGTCCGTCGCACGGCCGCGGGAGCCCCGGCTGCCGGCGGCCAGCGCAGCCACGCGCCGTCGTCCGCTCCCCGGACCGAGGGCGCCCGTCGCGCCCCCGGCTCCCGCAGGGCGGGCGCCCCGGCGTCGAACGACCGTCGCCCGCGCTAGCACGACCCGTTGCAGCACAAGGGAAAGGCCCCCTGCCCGTCCGGGTAGGGGGCCTTTCCCCGTCCTGGTGGATGCGGCGTCGTCGAGTGTGCGGAACAATGGCGGCATGAGCGCACTCCTGAACATCATCTGGCTTCTGTTCGGCGGCATCTGGCTCGCCCTCGGGTACTTCCTGGCGGGCATCGTCTGCTGCCTGCTGATCGTCACGATCCCGTTCGGGGTCGCCTCGTTCAGGATCGGCCTGTACGCGCTGTGGCCCTTCGGTCAGACGGTGGTGAACCGGGGTGGGCCGGCGAACGGCTTCACCGCCGTGGGCAATGTCATCTGGCTGCTCGTCGCCGGTATCTGGATCGCCATCGGCCACGTGCTGACGGCCATCCCGATGTTCGCGAGCATCATCGGGATCCCCCTGGGCATCGCGAACCTCAAGCTCATCCCGGTGTCGCTGGCCCCGCTCGGCAAGGTGATCGTCCCGTCGTCGGGGACATACCTGCCCACCTACCGCTAGGCACCCCGCCGGGTCGGCCGCCCGCCTCCAGCCGGAGTGCCCGGCCCGGCGGTCGCGCTGCCGGTCAGCCGCCCGCGTCGAGCCGGGGCGCCCGGGGTGGCGCGACGCG
>NZ_PPTH01000018.1 GCF_002954225.1 Arthrobacter ruber | reverse complement strand
CCGCCCGCCTCCAGCCGGAGTGCCCGGCCCGGCGGTCGCGCTGCCGGTCAGCCGCCCGCGTCGAGCCGGGGCGCCCGGGGTGGCGCGACGCGCCGGGGGGCGCCGGTGCGCTCGAAGGCCGCCGCGAGTCGAAGCAGCCTCGTATCGGAGTACGCGGGCCCCGCGAAGGTCAGGCCGACCGGCATCCGCAGGTCCTCCAGCAGTCCCATCGGGACGGTGACCGTCGGGATCCCCAGGTGCCGTGGGACGAGGTTCCCGTTGGAGACCCAGACGCCGTTGCGCCAGGCGGCATCGGCCGACGCCGGGTCGCGGTCGCTGTCCGCTGGTCCGATGTCGGCGGCCGCCGGGAAGACCACCGCATCGAGGCCGTGCCGCTCCATCCACTCGTCGAGGTCCACCCGCCGTGTCTCCTCGAGTCCCCGGAGTCCCTCCGCCAGGTGCGGGATGTCCGCCAGCCCGCTGATGCCGTGCTCGCGGATGTGCGCCGGGTATCCGGTGATGTCGTCGTCGAAGCCGGAATAGCGGTCCGGGAGGGCACCGTCCGGGCTGGGGAAGATCGTCGAGCCGTCGACGTCGGCGAGGCTGGAGAGCGTCGGATCGCCGTTGGCCTGCAGGAAGTCGTGCCATGCCCAGGAGGAGAGGTCCGTGATCTCCCGGTGCAGGAAGTCCCGGCTCACGAGACCGCGAGTGGAGACGGTCGGTGCTCCCGGGCGGTCGCCCTCGTAGTGGGAGACCACGGGGAAGTCGACGTCCACCACCTCCGCGCCCGCGTCCTCGAGGTCGCGGCGGGCCGCCTCCCAGAGTGCGATGACCGACGGTCGGGTGATGATGCGCTGACCGGTCGGTCCGCCGACGCCGGGCGCCTCGGCCGTCCCGGCGTCGGGATCGGCGTTGATGTACATGCGGGGGACACCGAAGCGTCTGCCGGCCAGCACCCCGCCCGCCGCGGCCGCGGTGTCCGGGTGGAGGGCGGTGTAGGAGGCGGGCCGGAGCGCCGACGCCGGCGGGATGGGGAGCCAGGGCTGCACCCTCCAGAAGTCCCCGCGCGTCACGGGGTCGTCCGCGACGATGACGTCGAGGACCTCGAGGAGGTCCGCCATGGTCCGGGCGTGCGGGACGACGACGTCCATGGTGGGGACGAGGGGCCAGTTGCCGCGCACGGAGATGACCCCGCGGGACGGCGTGTACGCGCACAGTCCGTTGTTGGAGGCAGGCGCCCGGCCCGAGGACCAGGTCTCCTCGGCGAGGCCGAAGGCGGCGAAACTCGCGGCCGTCGCGGTCCCCGACCCGTTCGAGGACCCGGAGGCGAAGGCGGCGGTCAGGTAGTCGGCGTTGTAGGGGCTCTCGGCCCTGCCGTACAGTCCGCGCTGCATGCCCCCGTTGGCCATGGGCGGCATGTTGGTCAGGCCGATCAAAACCGCCCCGGCGGCGCGCAGGCGCTCGATGGTGAAGGCGTCCTGCCGGGCGACCAGCTCCTTGAAGGCGGGCGACCCGGCCGCGACGGTGAGGCCCCTCACCTTGTAGCTGTCCTTGGCGGTGTAGGGGATGCCGTCGAGCGGGCCCAGCGCCCTCCCCTCGGCGCGACGGCGGTCCGAAGCACGAGCCTCGTCCAGTGCGTCGGGGTTCATCACGACGACGGAGTTCAGCCGGGGGCCGCCCCGGTCGAACGCCTCGATGCGGCGGAGGTAGCCGGTGACCAGTTCCTCGCTGGTCGCCGCGCCCGTCCGCAGCGCCTCCCTCAGCTCCGCGATGGTCGTCTCCACGACGTCGAAGCCCATCAGACAGCACCGCCCGTGCGGCGCGGGGCCGGCTGCTGCTGCGTGATGCAGTGGATGCCGCCGCCGAAGGCGAAGATGTCCCGGGCGTCGACGAGTTCGACGGTCCGGTCCGGGTACGCCTCCTGCAGGATCTCCGCCGCCACGGCGTCGTTGGGGTCGTCGAAGGCGCACAGCACCACGACGTCGTCGGCGACGTAGTGGTTGATGTAGGACCAGTCGACGATGCCGTCGTCGTCGTGGGTGACGGTCGGGGCGGGCACCTCGATGATGGGCAGCGGGCGGCAGTCGGCGTCGGTGGCGGACCCGAGTACGGCCCTGATCTCGCGGGTGACCTCATGGTCCGGGTGGCCGGGATCGTCCTGCCGGTGCAGGAGGACGGATCCCGAGGGTGTGAAGGCGGCGACGATGTCCACGTGGCCCCTCGTGCCGAACTCCCCGTAGTCCCGCGTCAGGCCGCGGGGGAGCCAGACGGCGTGGCGGGTGCCGAGCCGGGCGTGGATCTCGGCCTCGACGGATTCCTTCGTCGCCCCGGGGTTCCGGCCCGGGTCGAGCTGGACCGTCTCCGTCAGCAGGACGGTGCCGCGCCCGTCGACGTGGAAGCCGCCGCCCTCGTTGACCAGTCCGCTGCGGAGGATCGGCGTTCCTGCCAGGCCCGCCACCGCACGTCCCACGTGCCGGTCCCTGGACCAGTCCGCCCAGTGCTGGGCACCCCACCCGTTGAACACCCAGTCGACGGCGGCGATCGCGCCGTCGGGACCGTGGACGAACGTGGGTCCGGAGTCGCGGAGCCACGCGTCGTCGAGGAGCACCTCGGAGACCGTGATCCCGGAGCCCAGCATGCCGTGCGCCATCGCGGAATCGGCGGGATCGGCCAGGACGGTCACCGGTTCGTACCGTCGGATCGTCCGCGCGACCTGCACCCAGGCCCGCCGCGCCCGGGCGAGCGTGTCGCTGCCGGCGGGACCGAAGGTGTCATTGGCCGGCGGGAAGGCCATCCACGTGCGGTCGTGGGCCTCCCACTCCGCGGGCATCCGCCGGCCCCCCGCGGCCATCGCGCGATCGCGGCCCGCCTCGGCCGGAAGGGTGGACGTGCTGTCGCGGTGTCGGTGGTTCACTGGGATCTTTCCGGGATGAAGGGGATGAAGGGGATGAAGGGGATCTCGGGACGGAGCCGGCGGACTGCCGGCGGCGTCAGTCGGGGAGGACGAGCGACGAGTCGCGGGTGAGGGTCCGGCCGCGGAAGAAATCGGGGTCCCTCCGCTGGACCACGAGCATCACGAGGGCACCGGCCACGAGGATGCCGATGCCGATGACGAAGACGAGTCCCACGCCGAAGAGTTCCGAGCCGCTGCCGAAGGCCGGGTCCCAGCTGTCCACGGCGGTCTGGAGGAAGACGACGATCAGCCCGATCCCACCGAGGAGGGGCGCGCACAGCCGGTACACGACGTTCCGGACGCTGCTGAACAGCGAGGCCCTGAAGTACCAGACGCAGGCCAGTGCCGTCAGCCCGTAGTAGAAGCAGATCATGAGGCCGAGCGCCTGGATGGTGTCGTTGAGGACGTTCTCGCTGATGATGCGCATCAGGACGTAGAAGGCGGCCGAGACGACGCCGGCGAAGACCGTCGCATAGACCGGCGAGTTGAAGCGCGTGCTGACCCTGGCGAAGCGGGACGGCAGCGCCCGGTAGTAACCCATGGCGAGAAGCGTGCGGGCGGGTGACACGAACGTGGACTGCAGCGATGCCCCGCAGCTGGAGAGGACGGCCAGTGACAGGAGGATCGCGAACGGGCCCATCACGGGCGCCGCGAGGGAGGTGAACACGTTCTCGGAGTTCTCCGGGTTGTTCAGCCCGATCCCGGTGTCTGCTGTGCCGGCGAACAGAACGGTCGCGATCGACCCGAGGAGGTAGATCACCAGGATGGCGACCGCCGCGACGGTCGCGGCCAGGCCCGAGGTCCGGCGGCCGTTGGTGGCCTCCTCGCTCACGGTGAGGCAGACGTCCCAGCCCCAGAACGCGAAGATGGAGAGCGACAGGCCGGCGGCGAAGGCGGAGAAGCTCTCGATCCCGAAGGGGTTGAACCACTCCCAGCTGAAGGCGAGGCCGGAGGCGTTCCCGGCGGCGATCCGCGCGAACGCCTGGACGGTGTACCAGGTGAGGACGAGCAGCTGGAAGCCGACGAGGACGTACTGCACCGTGCGCGTGGTGCGGATGCCCCGGCAGGACACCCATACCGCCGCGGCCATGAAGACCAGGCACGTGATGATGTTGACGGCCTTGTTCGAGGTCAGGTCCGCGATCGAGGCGTCCCCGCCGAGTTGTCCGAGGAACAGGTAGAAGAAGTCCACGGCCACGCCGGCCAGGTTGGACAGCACGATGATGTTCGCCGCGAGCAGGCCCCAGCCGCCCATCCATCCGATGAAGGGGCCGAAGGCCTTGGTGACCCACGTGAAGGTGGTCCCGCTGTCGGGGGAGTCGGCGTTGAGCTCCTTGTAGGCGAGGGCGACGAGGAACATGGGGATGAACCCGACGAGGAAGATGGCGGGGAGATGGACGCCGACCTCGGCGACCGTGAGTCCCAGGGTGCTGGTCAGGACGTAGGCGGGCGCGATCGTCGAGATGCCGATGACGACGATGGCGAGCAGCCCGAGCTGGCCGCGGGCGAGGCCCTTCGGCGATGTCCCCGTCCCCAGGGGGTGGGCACCGGGGGTCGTGGTCTGGCTGGGCGCGGTGTCGGACACGATGGCAGGCCTTCTTCAGCAGGGTGGACGCGCCTCGTCGTCGAGGTCGTCCACCGGACGGGGAGGGCCGGAACGGGGTCCGGCCGCAGGCGGGGCGTGANGCGCCTCGTCGTCGAGGTCGTCCACCGGACGGGGAGGGCCGGAACGGGGTCCGGCCGCAGGCGGGGCGTGACCCACACCTCAAAATGAATGGCATTCATTTACTCGGACCACTGTAGGGGGCGCCATCGGCTTTGGGAAGGGGGCGGGATCGCGGGATCGGCCCCGATGCACGGGAAGGGCCGCCACCGCGGAGCGGTGACGGCCCTTCCCGATGCGTGGATCTAGGACTTGCCGACGGCGGAGGACCCGCCGGAGCCGTTCGATCCGGCCTTGTCAGCGTTCTTCAGCAGGTCGCCGAGCAGCGCGATGATGTCCAGTCCCGTGGTGTCCTTCACCATCTGCGTGGTCTGGTGCACGCCGCTCGAGACGTTCTTGCTGAGCTGGCTCGCGCCGTCGTTGGAGACCACGGTCATCGTGTCGATGGCCGCCATGGGCGCGGCGATCTCGCGCGCCATCGCGGGGAGGACCTCGAGGACCTTGGACAGGATGGCGGCCTGGTTGAACTTCTCGTAGGCCTCCGCCTGGGCTGCGATGCCTGCTGCCTCGGCCTTGCCGCGGGCCTCGGCGGATCCGGCCTCGGCCTCGCCGCGTGAGGCGATGACGGCGGCGTCGGCGCGGCCCCGGGCCTCGTTGATGGATGCCTCCGCGGTGCCGCGTGCGGTGTTCGCCGCAGCGTCCGCCTCGGCCGCCACGCGGTCGCCCTCGGCGACGAGCTTGCGGCGCGCGAGGTCGACGCGCGCCTCGATCTCGCTGGCCTCCGAGGCGCGACGGCGCTCCTCGAGCTTCGCGTCGGCCTGCTGGATGAGGCGGTACTTCTCGGCGTCGGCAGGCTTGCGCACCTCGGTGTCGAGCTCGCGTTCGCGGAGCTCGGCACGGCGCTGGGCCACCTGCTGCTCGCGCATGATGACCTGCTCCTGCTGCTCGGCCTGGGCCAGCGGGCCGGAGGCGTCGGCGCGTGCCTGGCGGGCATCGGCCTCCTCCTTCAGCTCAGCGCGCCGGATGATCAGCTGCTGCTGCGCGAGGGCCACCTGCTCGTCGGACAGGGCACGGGCCTGCTCGGACTCCTGCATGGAGCGGGCCTCGGCGATCTTGGCGTTGCGTTCGGCGAGGGCGGCCTCGGGCCGGCCGAGGTTCTTCAGGTAGCCGGAGTCGTCGTCCACGGACTGGATCTGGAAGGTGTCGATCTCCAGGCCCTGGTTGTGCATGGAATGCTCCGCCTCCTCCTTCACGCTCTTGGCGAAGGTGGCACGGTCCCGGATGATCGACTCGACGGTCAGGGTGCCCACGATGGAGCGCAGCGACCCCGAGAGGGTCTCCTGCGTGTAGTGGTCGATGGCGTCCTGCTGGTTGAGGAAGCGCTGGGCCGCCTTGCGGACGGCGTCGGCGTCGCCGCCCACCTTCACCTGGGCCACGCCCGTCAGGTGGAGCTTGATGCCGTTCTTGGAGATGCCCTCGATGCGCAGGGAGACCTGGCGTGACGCCAGCGACAGCGGGTACGCCCGCTGCGAGAACGGGTTGATGAAGATCCGCCCGAACACGACGCGCTGGCTGTCCGGATCCGGCTGGCCCTTGCTGTCCTTGGACGAGATGATGAGCGCCTGGTCGGGGCTGGCGATGTGCAGCGCCATGCGGGCGAGCACGATGGCGGCGACGATGAGAACGAGGAGAACCACCGCGCCGATGATGAGCGGGATGAACGTGAGATCCACTGCGACCCTTTCAACGGTCTTCGAATTGCCCCCGGCGCACCCTGGGCGCCGGGGATGATCAAGCTACTGCCCTGTGCTGATCCGACCCCCATGTCGTCGAAGTGGACGGCCCGCCTGTCCGGCGGGCGCTGGCTGTCAGGCGGCGCCGGCGAGGAACGCCCGCATGAGGGGGCCGCCGGAGGTGGACCCGAGTTCGCCCTCCTCGACGAAGACGGCGACGGCGAGATCTCCCTGCAGGGCGACCACCCAGGCGTGGGTGCGCGGGGGCGTCTCGCTGCCGAACTCCGCCGTGCCCGTCTTGGCCAGGACGGGTGCGCCGGGGACGTCCCCGAGCAGCTGCGCGCCGCCCTGTGCGACGACGGCGGCCATGAGCGTCTTGAGCGTGGCGGATTCGCCGGCGGTGAAGGCGCTGGGAGCGGACTCCTCGGTCGGTTCGGCGGTCGACGTCGCACCGGTGGGTGCCGCGGTCGCCGCTGCGCTCTCCGATCCGGGATCCAGGTCGGTGGACTCGCCGGGCGCGAGCAGCGTCGGCGTGACGCGTTCGCCCGCGCCGACGGACGCGGCCATGGTGGCGAGCGCGAGGGGCGAGACGAGGACCTCCCCCTGGCCGATCATGGACGCGGCGTGCGCCGTGCCCTCGGCCTCCGGAGGCACGGACCCGAAGAACGCCGGCGTGCCGATGCGCGCTCCGACGCTGATCCCGAGGTCGGCCGCGGCGGCTGCGAGGTCGGCCTGCGTGATGCGGTCCCGCGCCGCGATGAACCCCGTGTTGCAGGACTGGGCGAAGGTCTCGAGGAGCGGGATGGTGCCGAGGAACTGGGCGGGATACGTGCCGGCGTTGTTGAACCTCCGGCCGTCCACCGTCACCTCCTCCGTGCACTCGGTCGGCGAGTCGGGGGTGAAGCCCTTCCGCAGGAGTGCGAGGCTCGTGGCCACCTTGAAGGTGGACCCGGGCGGGTACTGGCCGAGCAGCGCCGTCTGTAGCCCCTCGCTGCCCGGACCGTTGGCCGCCGCGAGGATCTCGCCCGTGCTGGGGCGGAGGGCCACGATGGACGACGCCGAGGGTTCGTCCGCCAGCACCTGCTCGCCGAGGCTCTGGAGGCGGGGATCGAGCGTGGTCGCGAGATCGGTGCCGTCCACGGCGGGCCTGGTGAACAGGCGCTGCGTGGGTGTCGCCGGGTCCTCTACCGACGCCGCGTTGACCTCGAGGCCGGGCGTCCCGGCGAGCTTGGCGTTGTGCTGCAGTTGCAGGCCTCCGAGGCCGGTGACGTCCCCGGCCCGGACGGCGCCGTCGGACTGCTCCACCAGTTCCTCGGTCGCTTCGCCCACACCGCCGAGCAGCTCCCGGGCGAAGGTGCGGGTCGGGGCCAGTTCGAGGGTGTCGGCCTGGCGGAGGGCGCCCGGGACGGCGTCGATCTGGGTGTCGGTCACGGTGCGGGTGGCGTCGTCGCGCAGGACGAGGGCGACGACGAAGGCCTCCGCGCCCGCACTCGTGACCTGCTGCTCGTAGTCGGCGGGGTCCAGCTCGAGCAACGCTGCGAGGGCCCGCGCGGAGGCGGCCTGCTGGTCCTCGGGCACGCGCGTCCTGTCGATGCCGACGCGGAGGACGGGCCGCTGGGTGACGATCACCTCGCCGTCCGCGCCGGTGATGTCCCCGCGGTCGCCGGGCAGGCTGGTGAGCGTCAGCTTCTCCTGCGGCAGCAGGTTCGGGACGAACACCGCCGGGTCCCAGGCGGCCTGCCAGACGTCCTCGACGCGCGTGAGGTCCGCCGTCGTGCTGTAGGTCCAGTCGGAGTCCGTGGCGTCGAGGTCCCACACGTAGTCCAGGGTCGCCCTCGCGGTGTCCTCTCCCGTCTCCTCCACACCGGCCACCGAGACCTTCGGCGCCCCGGGCGCGAAGCCCTCGGTGATCGCGGCGAGCTCCGCGGTGACCGCGGCGGGTTCGCCGGTGGTGAAGGAGGACCGGCCGACGTCGAGCTGCGCCAGGCCCTCGGCGAGAGTGCGGGCCGCGTCCTCGGCGGTCGGCCGGTTGTCCGTGCAGGCCGCGAGGCCGAGGGCGAGGGCGGCGGTGGTCAGGACGGCCGTGGCGCGGTGAAGTTTCCCCATACGGCTCATTATGTCCGAGGCGGCTGCCGCCGCCGGTGTATCACCCCCGTCGGGGCGTCGCGCTGGTGGCAGCCACGGGAATAGGCGGACTCCTGCCAAAGTTGAGTCGAGTACACTCAATGTGACCGCACCACCCGTGCCAGAACGGAAAGGAACCGCGCGTGGACACCAACTTCACCACCAAGAGCCGTGAGGTGCTCTCGGCCGCCTCCATGAACGCCTCCACGGCGGGCAATGCCCAGATCGAGACCCCGCACTTCCTCAAGGCCCTCCTCGACCAGCGCGAGGGCATCGCCGTCGCGCTCCTCCGGGCCGCGGGTGCGGACCCCGATTCCGTGAGCGTGCAGGCGAGCGCTGCGATCAAGGCGCTGCCGTCGTCGTCGGGCTCCTCGGTGGCGCAGCCGCAGTTCTCCCGCGGCGCCCTGCAGGCGGTCAACGCCGCGAAGGAGGAGGCCGAGACCCTGGGCGACCAGTTCGTCTCCACCGAGCACCTCCTGCTGGCACTCGCGGCCGACGGCGGGACGGCCGGCGGCATCCTGCGGTCCGCCGGGCTCACCCGTGAGGCGCTCGCCGCAGCGCTGCCCGGCGTGCGTGGGGACCGGCGCGTGACCACGCCCGACCCGGAGAACACCTTCCAGGCCCTGGAGAAGTTCGGCGTGGACCTCACCGAGGTGGCGCGCAGCGGCAAGCTCGATCCCGTGATCGGACGCGACGCCGAGATCCGCCGCGTGGTGCAGGTGCTCAGCCGCCGCACGAAGAACAACCCCGTGCTGATCGGCGAACCCGGTGTGGGCAAGACCGCCGTGGTCGAGGGCCTGGCCCAGCGCATGGTGGCCGGGGACGTCCCGGAGTCGCTCCGGGGGAAGTCCCTCATCAGCCTCGATCTCGGCTCCATGATCGCGGGCGCCAAGTACCGCGGCGAGTTCGAGGAGCGGCTGAAGGCCGTGCTCGAGGAGATCCGCTCCTCCAACGGCCAGGTGGTCACCTTCATCGACGAGCTCCACACCGTGGTGGGAGCGGGCGCGTCGGAGGGGTCGATGGACGCCGGCAACATGCTCAAGCCCATGCTGGCACGTGGTGAGCTGCGGCTCATCGGCGCGACGACGCTGGACGAGTACCGCGAGAACGTCGAGAAGGACCCTGCGCTGGAGCGCCGGTTCCAGCAGGTGTACGTGGGGGAGCCGTCCGTGACGGACACGATCGGCATCCTGCGCGGCCTCAAGCAGCGGTACGAGGCGCACCACAAGGTGTCCATCGCCGACTCCGCGCTCGTCGCCGCCGCCACGCTGTCCCACCGGTACATCCCGGGCCGGCAGCTCCCGGACAAGGCGATCGACCTCGTCGACGAGGCCGCCTCGCGCCTGCGCATGGAGATCGACTCCGCCCCGGTGGAGATCGACGAGCTGCGCCGGTCCCTCGAACGGATGAACATGGAGGAGATGGCGCTCTCCCGCGAGAAGGACGAGGCGTCCCTGGAACGGCTGCAGGCCCTGCGCGCGGAGATGGCCGACCGGCAGGAGGAGCTCGACGGGCTCAACGCCCGCTGGGAGGCTGAGAAGGCGGGCCTGAACCGCGTGGGTGACCTGAAGGCCTCCCTGGACGACCTGCGCTCCCATGCCGACCGCGCCCAGCGCGAGGGCGACCTCGAGACCGCGTCCCGCATCCTCTACGGAGAGATCCCCCAGGTGGAGCGGGAGCTGCGGGAGGCCCAGGCCGCCGAGGAGCAGACCGCCAGCGGGCCCGAGCTGATGGTGGCGGAGGAGGTCAGCGCGAACGACATCGCCGAGGTCATCTCGGCCTGGACAGGCATCCCCGCCGGGCGCATGCTCCAGGGCGAGAGCGAGAAGCTGCTCTCCATGGAGTCCGTCATCGGCGCGCGCCTGATCGGCCAGCAGGACGCGGTGTCCGCGGTGTCGGACGCCGTGCGCCGCGCCCGCGCCGGTGTCTCGGATCCCAACCGGCCCACGGGCTCCTTCCTGTTCCTCGGCCCCACGGGCGTGGGCAAGACGGAGCTCGCCAAGGCGCTCGCGGACTTCCTGTTCGACGACGAGCGCGCCATGGTGCGGATCGACATGTCCGAGTACTCGGAGAAGCACGCGGTGGCGCGCCTCGTCGGCGCTCCTCCGGGATACGTGGGCTACGAGGAGGGCGGGCAGCTCACCGAGGCGGTGCGGCGCCGCCCCTACAGCGTGGTGCTGTTCGACGAGGTGGAGAAGGCGCACCCCGAGGTCTTCGACCTGCTGCTGCAGGTGCTCGACGACGGGCGCCTCACCGACGGCCAGGGCCGCACGGTGGACTTCCGCAACGTGATCCTCGTGATGACCTCGAACCTCGGCTCGCAGTTCCTCGTGGACCCGTCCCTCGACGACGCCGCCAAGCGCGCGGCCGTGATGGCCGCCGTCAACGCGAACTTCCGGCCGGAGTTCCTGAACCGGCTCGACGACGTCGTGGTGTTCGATCCGCTGAGCCTGGACGAGCTCTCGCGGATCGTGGACCTGCAGGTCCGGGCGCTCGGGGACCGGCTGCACGACCGGCGGCTCGAGCTCGAGGTCAGCGAGGCCGCCAAGGAGTGGCTGGCCCTCACCGGGTTCGACCCGGCGTACGGCGCGCGCCCCCTCCGGCGGCTCGTGCAGCGCGAGATCGGCGACCGGCTGGCCCGGGGCATCCTCGCCGGCGAGATCGTGGACGGCGACACCGTCCTCGTCGACCGCCCGGAGCCGGACGCTCTCGGGAGCGGCGCGGACACGGAGGGCCTGCTGGTGCACGCGGCGAGGTAGCCCCGGCGTGCTCTCAGCGGTCGAGGAGGCTCCTGCTCACGGTGTCCTCGTCCTCCACGACGGCGAAGCAGTCCACCCGGCGGTCGCCGTCGGCCCACGTCTCCGTGGTGGGGGTGGCGCGCAGCAGGGTCACCTGGAGGTCCTCGGGGACGGCGGCCGGGTCGATGGCGGCCGACGCGGCGGCGCACGCTGCCTCGGCCCGGAGGCCCAACTGGTCGCGGCCGGGGAACGCGGCGTCGTCGGGGTAGTTCTCGCTCGCCACGAGCTGCGCGTTGTGGGGCTCGGCGCAGTCCACCAGGACGGCGTCCTCGGTGATGTCGGTGAACCCCGCGAGGCATTCGCCCGCCGCGAGAGACGACGGGTCGACGCGCTGCTCGTCGTCGGAGCCTCCGAAGAGCGAGAGGAGCAGCCAGGCGAGGAGGCCGAGGAGTACGACGGCGCCGGCGATCACCAGCAGGAGGGGCGCGGCGCTGCTCCGGGAGCGGGTCCGCTCCCGGAGGGCGGGGCCGTCCTCGGCGGCCGGATGCCCCTCGGGTGCCTCGGGGACCCAGGCCGGCCGTGCCGCGGTCGCGCCGACCGCCGTGCCCGCGGCGCTTCCTTCGCCACCGGCGGATCCTGTGTCCCCGGGGCCCGGCCCGCTGCCGGTGTCGCCCGTACCTGCGTCACCTCCGCGGTGTCCCGCGCCGTCGGTGCCGATGAAGGTCGGGTCTGTCCCCGGGTACAGGCCGGGGTGCCGCTCCGGATCACCGGCGGGGCCGCCCCGGGGAGGGGACGCGTGCGCGCCGCCGACCGGGCCCGCGGGGTGGGACCCGCCGCGTGCGGGTCCTGTGTCGGAGGAATCGCCTGCCACGCCGCCCGCGGGAGCAGTCCCCTCGGGGGCGGCCTCGGTGACCGGAGCGCCGACGGGCATCGGCCCGGCGACCAGCGTCCCGGTCTCCTCGGCCTCCGCGGCGACGGCACGTGCTTCGGCGGCGGCGTCGGCGAGGGACGCGGCCTCCGCGGTGTCGGTGCTGATCTGCGCCGGTGCGAGCGCCGGCTCCTCGAGATCGAGGGTGTCGGCCGAGACCGACAGGTGCGGCTCGAGGGTCCCTGCGGAGATGGCGGCGTCGTCGAGGACGACGTCGTCGGGGTCCACCACGTCCGGACCCTCGTGGTCACCGGGGAAGTCCGTGCCGGTCACGTCCTCCGACGCGTCGGGCGCGGGGTCGTACCCGGGACCACTCGGTGCGTGCTCCTCGTTGCTCATGGTGGGGCGCTGTCTCCTCGCTCACTGGTGCTCCACGACCGGTACGCTCCGGCGTGGCTTGAACTCTATCCAAGAACGCTGCGGGGAGGGCCACCTGCCGGCGCATACGTTCCGCGGGCCGGACCCGCCATCGCCCGGCTGCCCGCGGGCCGCCGACCGGAACCGGGCTCGGGTGCCGGGGAAAGCATGTAACCTATACTTACGACATTTTGACCAAATACTCCGGGGCCTCGCTGCAGCCTTGGGCCTCGTGCCCCAGTGACCACCTCCGGATCGACGCACAAAGGGGGTCACGCCATGGGGCGCGGCCGTCAAAAGGCAAAAGCTACCAAGCAGGCCCGGGACATGAAGTACTTCAGCCCGGCCACTGATTATTCGGCACTGCAGCGAGAGCTCACAGGCCCGGGTAGTCGTGCTTCCACCCGACGTACCGAACCCGTCGAGCCGGTTGAGCCGGACTACTCGGCGTACGAGGACAAGTACGCCGACGAGGTCGACGACGACGGCGAGGAGACCGGGTCCCGCCGCACCGGCTGACCTTCGATCCGCTGACCTTCAGTGCACTGCACGGCGCATCATCCAGCAGGGACGATGCGCCGTTCCGTGTGCCCGGAAACGGGCGGGAGCTCACGAGGGTGAGGCGAGCAGGGGTCTAAACGCCAGCTCCGCCGCGCCGACCAGCAGGAGCTCCGGACCGAGTGCCGCGCGGCGCACCTCCACGCCGCCCGCGAGCGACGCCGCGTTCACGGCGTCGCCGAGCTGATCGCCGCGGGAGCCGACGAGAGCTCCGAGGAAGCCGCCCAGGACGATCAGCCGCGGGTCGAAGACGTTGGTGAAATCGGTCAGGGCGACGGTCAGCAGGTCCAGCTGGCGTTCCGCCTCGGCCCGGACGGCGGCCCCCGGATCGTCGGACAGTACCCGCTCGAGGGCCTCGACGCCGCCCCCGTCCTCGCCCGCGGCGTCGAGCAGCCGTTCCAGGCGCACCTCGGCGTCGAGGCAGCCGGAGCGGCCGCAGTGGCACGGCGCCCCGCCGGGGCTGACCAGCGTGTGGCCCAGCTCCCCGCCATAGCCGCGGCTGCCCACGAGCTGCATCCCGCCGGTCACGATCCCGCCGCCGATGCCGCTCGCGCTGCCGTTCAGGTACAGGGCGTCGTCCACCCCGAGGGCTGCACCGAAGATGCTCTCCGCGAGGGACCCGAGCGAGGCGTCGTTGGCGGCGGCGCTAGGGAGCTCCAGCGCGCGGCTGAACGCACCGGTGAGGTCGGCGTCGCGCCAGCCGAGGTGGGGCGCCACCAGCACCCTGCCCGTTCCGGTGTTGACGAGACCGGGCAGGGCGATGCCGACGCCGAGCATCCGGTCGAGACCGGACAGGACGGGCTGGAGATCGGCCACGGCGTCACGGGTGAGTGCGACGGCGTCCTCGAGCGAGGGGATGCCGCCGGTCGTGCGGCGGACCCGATGCAGGACACGGCCGCCCAGCCCGACGACACCGACGGTCACCGCGTCGATGTCGGGGTTGACGGCGAGCACGGCCACGCCGGGGTTCGCCTGCACGATGGGACTCGGACGCCCCACCCGGCCCCCGACGGACGGTTCCGTCTCCTGCACGAGGTCCCTCTCCACGAGCACCTGCACGAGGGCGCCGACGGTGGAGCGGTTGAAGCCGCTGCGCCGGGTCAGCTCGGAGCGCGAGAGCGGCCCGTGGCGGTGCACCATGGTCAGGATCTGGGACAGGTTCTGCGCACGAAGGCCTTCGGTGCCGTTCGCGACGCCGGCTGATGACCGCACGGCCCGGGTCCTCCTTCGTGATGCAGGAGCCCTCTGTGCGCCTGGTCGGATTGCCATCGTATCGGGGACGCGGACGGCCTCGACTCAGGCCCGCTGCCCGATCGCGCTGTCGACCCGCGTGACGCCCGACGGTGCGGCGGTGCTCTGGCGCACCACGAGGCTCGTCGCCAGGTCGAGCCGCAGGTTGTCGGGGCGATCCCCGTCGCGCAGTCGCAGGACCATGCGCGTGGCCTCCTCCGCCATCTGGATGAGCGGCTGGTGGACGGTGGTCAGCGCGGGGCTCGACCACTGCGCCACGGGCAGGTCGTCGTAGCCCACGATGGAGAGTTCCTCGGGGACCCGGAGTCCGATCTGGCGGGCGGCGTCGAGCACGCCCAGCGCCTGCAGGTCGCTGCCGGCGAAGATCGCGGTAGGGGGATGGAGGCCGCGCAGCAGGGAGAAGGCGTGGTCGCGTCCGCCGTCCACGTGGAAGTCGCCGAACCTGATGAACGACGGGTCGATGGGCAGGGACGCCATGTTCATGGCCGAGCGGTAGCCGTCGATCCGCGCGAGGGAGCACATCATGTCCTCCGGTCCGCTGATCGCCGCGATGCGCGTGTGGCCGAGGTCGATCAGGTGCCGCGTGGCCATCATCCCGCCCGACCAGTTGGCGGAGCCCACCGAGGGTACGTCGGGGGACGGGTCGCCGGCCGGGTCGATGATCACGAACGGAATGGAACGGGCGTCCAGCTTGGCGCGGAAGTCCTGGGGCAGTTCCGAGAACACGAGGACCACGCCGGCGGGCCGCCGCGACATGACGCCCTCGATCCACGCCGGACCGGGTGCGTGCCGCGAGCCGGTCTCCGTGAGGACGACGCTCAGGCCGTGGTTGCGGGCCACGTTCTCCACCCCACGGATGAGCTCGAGCGCCCAGGCACTCTCCAGTTCGTGGAACACGAGTTCCACGAGTCCTGCCTTGGCGGTGGAGACCTTCCGCCGCCGGTAGCCGTGCTCCTCGAGGAGCTCCTCAACTTTCGCCCGGGTTTTCGGCGACACGTCGGTGCGACCGTTGAGAACCTTGGAGATGGTGGAGAGGGAGACCCCTGCCTTGGTGGCGAGCTGGGCGAGGGTGACGCGCGGTTCGTCCGCCGGAATCGACATGAGCCATAGCTTACCCCCGCGCATCGGCGGGGCACGGGACACCGTTCGTCGCAGAATGTGACCCGTTGCACAGCTGGCCTTGCACTTCCGGAGGAGCGCTACATACACTCGACGCATTACAACACTTTCGATCTTACGATCGAAACTTTCGAGAGGCGTTCAACGATGAACAACCGAACCTGGATGTCCCGCAGTCTCGCGGGCACCGCGGTCATGATGCTCGGCCTGACCCTCGCCGGATGCGGCGGAGGAGGCGGCGACGCATCGAGCCGACCCGAGAACGAACTGCACGTGGCCGTCTACGGTGACGCGAGCAACAAGGTCGAGGAGGCGATGGTCGCCAAGTTCAACGAGACGTCGGACGTGAAGGTCGTGCTCGACACGATCCCCGGTGCCGACTACCAGACCAAGCTGCAGACCATCATCGACACCGATTCCGCCCCCGACGTCTTCTTCAACTGGGGCGGTGGAAGCATCGCGAACTTCGTGAAGGCCGACCTGCTGCTGCCCCTCGACGACTTCATCGAGGAGGACCCGCAGCTCAAGGACGCCTTCCTGCCCTCGGTCTTCGAGACGGCGCAGATCGACGGCAAGAGCTACGGCGTCCCCATGCGCGGCACCCAGCCCGTGATGCTCTTCAACAACTCCGAGGTGCTGAAGCAGGCCGGCATCGACGCGCCTCCCGCCACCTGGGACGAACTGCTGGAGGATGTCGAGAAGCTGAAGGCGGCCGGTGTGACCCCGATCGCGCTCGGCGGCGCCGACCAGTGGCCCACCCAGATGTGGTTCCAGTACGTGTTCGACCGCGTGGCAGGGGAGAGTCTCTTCCAGGCCGCGCTCGACGGCGACACCGAGGTGTGGGATTCCGAGGAGAGCCGCGAGGCGCTCGGCAAGCTGCGCGAACTCATCGACGCCGGCGCCTTCGGCACCAACTTCGACTCCGTCAAGTTCACCGACGGCGGTTCGCCCACCCTGCTCTCCAGCGGCCGGGCGGGCTTCGAACTCATGGGTTCCTGGGCCTACGCGACCCACCTCGATGCCAACCCCGAGTTCGCGGAGAACGTGCTCAGCTACAGCGAGTTCCCGGAGATCGAGGGTGGCAAGGGCGACCCCCACAACCTCGCGGGCAACACGAACAACTTCTACTCGGTCCACAAGGACACCCGGTACCCCGAAGAGGCCGCCGAGTTCCTGAAGCTCATGTACTCCGACGAGTTCGTGCAGGAGCAGATCGCCATCGGCAACCTGCCCACCACCACCAACACGGAGGAGTTCCTCGATGAGGCCTCCAACCCCGAGTACGCGAAGTACCAGTTCGACCTCGTGAAGAACGCGCCCCACTTCCAGCTCTCCTGGGATCAGGCGTACCCCCCGGAGGCGACCGTCACCATCCACACGGCCGTGTCCCAGTTCTTCAGCGGCCAGATCGATGAAGACGGCTTCATCAAGGCCATGCAGAGCCTGTAGGACCACGTCATGACAACGCTTGCAACCCGCAGGCAGGCAGGGCCGGGCGGCTCCACCACGAGCCGCCCGGCCCGCCCGGGCACCTCCTCCGTGGGGCGCCCCGGCTTCGCCTGGGCCCTGCCCGCCACCATCTTCTTCGCGCTCTTCGCGCTCGTGCCGCTGGCCGCTGTCGCCGTCCTGTCCTTCACCTCGTGGAGCGGCCTCGGTGACCCGGAGTTCGTGGGGCTCGAGAACTGGGAGACGCTCATCGCCGACCCCGTGATGCTCAAGAGCCTCTGGCTCAGCCTGCTCTTCATCGTGCTCGGCGTGGTCACGCAGACACCGCTGAGCATCCTGCTCGGCGTCTGGGCTGCCGGCCACCAGCGCAACCGCGCCGTGCTCAGCGCCATCTACTTCATACCGCTGCTGCTGTCCTCGGCCGCCATCTCCGTGCTGTGGCGGGCCCTGCTCGATCCGAACTTCGGCCTCCCGGGGCAGCTGCCCTGGCTCTTCGGTGACGGCAACCTGCTCGGCACGCAGGCCGGGGCGATCGGCGTCCTCATCTTCGTCGGCATGTGGCAGTTCACGCCCTTCCACACCCTCATCTACCAGGGTGCCGCCAAGGGCATCCCGCCCGTGCTGTACCAGGCGGCGTCGATCGACGGCGCGGGCATGATGCGCCAGTTCTTCTCGATCACCCTGCCGCAGCTCCGCAACACCGCCATCACCTCGATCATCCTGATGGTGGTCGGTGGCCTGACGACCTTCGAGACCGTGCTCATCCTGACCAACGGCGGCCCCGGTACCGACACCACCATCACCGCCTTCTACATGTACCAGGAGGCGTTCCAGAGCTTCGACTTCGGCGTCGGCAGCGCGATCGCCCTCGTGCTCGTCGTCGTCGCGACCCTCATCTCCCTCGTGGTGGTCAAGGTGTCCGGCTACGACAAGATGAACAGCTCGCTGGAAGGCCTCTGATGAAGACACGCCCCAACTATTTCGCCGGTATCGGCTCGTTCATCTGGCTGCTGATCGTCGCCATCCCGCTGTACGTGATGCTCTCGGGCACCTTCCAGACACGTGAGGAGTTCGGGGACAACGGTCCGCTGTCCTTCCCGACGAGCTTCACGCTGCAGAACTACGCGGACGCGATCACGAGCGGCTTCGGCCGGTACTTCCTCAATACGGTCGTGGTGACCGTCGGCGTGGTCGCCATCGTCCTCCTGCTCGTGCCGCCGCTCAGCTACGCGATCGTGCGCAGCCGGAGCCGGGCGGCGTCCTTCGTGTTCCGCTTCTTCCTCCTGGGCCTCGCCATCCCCGCGCAGGCCGTGATCGTGCCGGTGTTCTACCTGATCAACGCCGTGGGTCTGTACGACAACCTGCTCGGCATCATCCTGCCCACCGCCGCGTTCGCGCTGCCGATCTGCACCCTGATCCTGAGCGGGACCATGCGCGACATCACCGGCGAGCTGTACGAGGCGATGGCCATGGACGGCGCGAGTCCGGCCCGGGCGTTCTTCCGGCTGGTGCTGCCCCTGTCCAAGGGCGGGATCTCCACGATCGCCGTCTTCTCCGCCCTGCAGGCGTGGAACGGGTTCCTGTTCCCCCTGATCCTCACCCAGTCCGAGAGCACCCGCGTGGTGACCCTCGGCCTGTTCAACTTCCAGACGCAGTACGGCATCAACATCCCGGGGCTGCTCGCCGCGGTGACGCTCTCGATGGTGCCCGTCCTGCTCGTCTACCTCTTCGCGCGACGCGCGCTTGTCCAGGGCCTCATGGGCGCTGGCGGAAAGTGATCATGACTGAGACAACACTGAACGACGCCCCCTGGCGGGACGGCGGGGCCGCACCCGAGGCACGCGTCAACGCGCTGATCGGGGCGATGACCCTCCGCGAGAAGGTCGCCCAGCTGGTCGGCGTGTGGGTGGGTGCCAACACCGAGGGCGGCGAGGTCGCCCCGCACCAGCACGAGATGAACGAGGCCGTCGACCTCGACGAACTCCTGCCCCACGGCCTCGGGCAGCTCACGCGACCCTTCGGCACGGCACCGGTCGATCCGCGGCTGGGCGCCCTGTCGCTGCAGCGTACGCAGGAGCGCATCGCGTCGGCCAACCGCTTCGGGATCCCGGCCCTCGTCCACGAGGAGTGCCTCGCCGGCTTCGCAGCCTGGAAGGCGACCGCATACCCGGTGCCCCTCGCATGGGGTGCCACGTTCAACCCCGACCTCGTGCGGACGATGGCGGGCGCCATCGGCGCGGATCTCCGCTCGGTCGGCGTCCATCAGGGTCTCGCCCCCGTGCTCGACGTCGTCCGCGACGCCCGCTGGGGCCGGGTCGAGGAGACCATCGGCGAGGACCCGTACCTGATCGGGACCGTCGCGACGGCGTACGTGCAGGGCCTCGAGCGGGCGGGGGTGGTCGCGACGCTGAAGCACTTCGTGGGGTACTCGGCCTCGAAGGCAGGGCGCAACCTCGCCCCCGTGTCGATCGGGGAGCGGGAGCGCGCCGACGTGCTCCTGCCGCCGTTCGAGATGGCTGTCCGTGAGTCCGGCGTCCGCTCCGTCATGCACGCCTACACCGACATCGACGGCGTGCCGACCGCGGCCGACGCCTCGCTCCTGACCTCGCTGCTGCGCGACACGTGGGGCTTCGACGGCACGGTCGTCGCGGACTACTTCGGCATCGCCTTCCTCAAGGAGCTCCACCGCGTCGCGGGGACCCTCGGCGAGGCTGCCGCCGCCGCGCTGACCGCCGGCGTCGACGTCGAACTGCCCACCGTGCACACCTTCGGGGACCACCTCGTCGCCGAGATCGAGGGCGGTACCCTCGACGAGGCGCTCGTCGACCGCGCCCTCCGCCGTGTCCTGCGGCAGAAGCTGGACCTCGGACTGCTCGACGCGGACTGGTCGCCCGTACCGTCGGCGCTCGCGGGTGAGGCACCCGTCGACCTCGATTCCGCGGGCAACCGGGACATCGCCCGGCAGCTGGCGGAGCAGTCGATCGTCCTGGTCCGCAACGCCGGAGTGCTCCCGCTGGCGCAGGCCCCGCGCATCGCCCTGATCGGGCCCAATGCCGATACCCACCGCGCCTTTTTGGGCTGCTACTCCTTCCCGGCCCACGTCGGCGAACAGCACCCCGACGTCGACCTGGGACTGAGCATCCCCACCGTCGCCGAGGCTCTCCGCGACGAGTTCCCGGGCAGCGAGATCACGACGGCGGCCGGCTGCACCATCGACGGCACCGCGACCACGGGCTTCGACGAGGCCCTCGCCGTCGCGCGCGGCTCCGACGTCGTCGTCGCCGTCCTCGGTGACCGTGCCGGACTCTTCGGCAGAGGGACCAGCGGTGAGGGCTGCGACGCCGAGTCGCTGGACCTGCCGGGCGTCCAGCAGCAGCTCCTCGAGCATCTGCTCGCCACGGGCAAGCCCGTCGTCGTCGTGCTGCTCACCGGGCGCCCGTATGCGCTCGGGTCCGCGGCGACCGACGCGGCGGCGATCGTCCAGGGTTTCTTCCCCGGCGAGGAGGGTGCGGGTGCCGTCGCCGGAGTGCTCAGCGGACGGCTCAACCCCGCGGGCCGCCTCCCGGTCAGCATCCCGGGGTCGCCGGGCGCACAGCCGTCCACCTACCTCGCGGCGCCCCTGGCGCAGTCCAGCGGGGTGTCGAACATCGACCCGACGGCCGCGTTCCCCTTCGGCCACGGCCTCGGCTACACCCACTTCACGTGGACCGGTGCGTCGTCGACGGCGGATGCCGCCACCACCGACGGCGAAGCCGGCATCGAGGTCATCGTGACGAACGCGGGGGAGCGCGACGGCGTCGAGGTTGTGCAGCTGTACGTGCACGATCCCGTGGCGTCCGTCGTGCGACCCGTGCAGCGGCTGATCGGCTACGCCCGGGTGCAGCTCGCGGCGGGGTCCTCGACGCGCGTGGCCTTCACCGTCCCTGCCGACGTCACGTCCTTCACCGGTCGGGACGGGGCGCGGATCGTCGAGCCCGGTGCGCTCGAGCTGCGACTCGGAGCGTCGAGCGGTGACATCCGGGCGGCGCTGCCGCTGACCCTGACCGGAAGCGTCCGGCGGGTCGACCACACGCGCCGGCTGCACTGCGACGTGCAAGTGGTCGCACTCTGAGGACTCTCTGACCACATCTGCCGGAGGCCCGCAGGGCCATGGCCCACTCCTTCGGGAGCGGGCCATGGCGCGTCCTGGGTGTGTCGGGCGCCGGATGCACGGCGAAGGGCGCGCCGTGTCCGGCGCGCCCTTCGGTCAAGCGGTGTCAGACGATTACCGGGTCAGCGGCTGGTGCCGTCGCCCTCGGTCTCGATGCGCTCCTCGCGTACCTGCTCGGTGACGGTCTGCTGCTCGGTGACCGTCTCCTTGTCCAGGCGCACGCGCTCCACGGGGACGGCCTCCTTCTCGACGACAGGGCGCTCCTCGGTCAGGATGACCTCGTGCTCCTCCTCGCTGATGGCCGGCCCGTCGTAGGCATCGCCGCGGTTCGCGTCCGTGATCGGCTCGCGCTCCACCCGGACCTCCTCGTGGCTCACGGGGACCGTCTGGCTGACGTTCTCCGTCACCACGTGCTTGCGCAGGCGCGCCCTGCCCGTCTCGTGCGTCTGGGTGCCGACGCGGAGCTCTTCCTTGGAGCGCGTCATCGCGTCGTCGGTCGTGGGTCCGGAGGTGTCGTGGCCCACGACTCCACGGCTCTCCGAGCGGTCCACCTTCTCGTCACCGGGCTGGAAGCCGGGAGCCTCACGCCCCTGGTCGGAGGTGGTCGTCGTGGTCGTCGTACCGGAACCCAGGCTGTAGTGCCGATAGAGGCGCTCCTCCTCCTCCGGGCTCAGGTGGCCGTCGCGCTCGACGGACGGGGCATCCTTCACGAGGCTCTTGGCATAGGGGACGCGCAGGTCGTTGCCGTCGGACGAGGCGTCCTGCAGCGGCACGAAGGTCTCCTTCGTGCCGAAGAGTCCGGTGTTGACGGTGACCCAGCTCGGCTGCCCGGTGCTGTCGTCGACGTACATCTCGCCGATCGAACCGAGCTTGTCGCCGTCGTTCGTGTAGACCGTGCCTTTGCCGGTGGTCAGGCGGTCGAGGTCCTTCGAGGTGATCATGTAGTGCTCCTAGCATGTGCAACCGTGATCATGCAGTGGGGGACTGCACTCCCGCCTCACTCTAGGCAAGCCACAAAAGGATAACAAGCCCCCTTACTATCTCTTTGCGGTCGATGTTCAGCCTTCAGGAAGGGTGTGGACCGCTCCAGACACGCATCGGAGCGGAGGGGCGTCGGGTTGTTGCACTGCGGGCAAAACAAAGGACTTGCGAGGAGGGGGGCGGTCGGTCACGGTAGTAAGCAGACTGATGATTCTCCGTCGGCAGCACCAGTGTGGCCACCGCGATCATCCCAACCGAGGAGCACCATCATGGCATCAGACAACACAGCGGGAGCGAGCACCCCGAGGAGCAGACGCAATGACGTCGTCGCTGCGCAGAAGGAACGCTTCGGCGGCATCAAGTTCGGGTCCGCGTTCTTCGGCTGGCTCACGGCCATCGGCCTGACCGTGATCCTCAGCGCCCTGGCGACGGCGATCGGTGCCGGCGTGGGAGCTGCGAACACCAGCGGCGCCTCCGACGCCGCGAACCAGGCGCAGGAGAACGCACAGACCATCGGTATCGTCAGCGGGATCGTCCTGGCGATCATCCTCTTCGTGGCCTACTACTGCGGCGGCTACGTCGCCGGCCGCATGGCCCGCTTCGACGGTGTGAAGCAGGGCGTGGCCGTGTGGCTGTGGGGCATTATCATCGCGATCGTCGTCGCGATCCTCGCCGCTCTCGCCGGTGACCGGTTCAACGTCCTGTCCAGCATCGGCGGCGCCCCGAGCATCCCCGTCGACGGCAGCCTGCTGACCGCCAGCGGTTTGATCGCCCTGGCGATCGCCGTCCTCGTCCCCCTGATCGGCGCGATCCTCGGCGGCAAGGCCGGCATGAGCTTCCACCGCAAGGTCGACCAGGTCGGCATCAACCACCAGGCCGGCATCTGACCGTCACGCTCCACCGAGAAGAGGCGCCACCCCATCGGGGTGGCGCCTCTTTCGTCGTCGGGCTCTGCGTGGTCGGCTCGGCGGCGTCCGAAGCAGTCCGAATGACGTCCCAGGGGCCTCGCCGACGGATGAGGCCCGTCGGGGGTTCGGTCTGTGGACCGGAGATCAGGGCTGTGTGATGACCACCTTGCCACTGCCCTCTTCGGCGAGGGTATGTGCTGTGACGATGTCCACCAGGGACAGCTCATGGTCGACGCGGGGCGTGTAGAGCCCTTCCTGCCCCAGCGCGGCTGCGTACCGCAGGAGGGTCGAATCGTTGCGGGCGTCGATCTTCCTGAGACCGAGGCGCGCAGCTCCCTGGTCGTCGATGACGGTGACGACCCGCGAGGGGTCGCCGACGATGCCCAGCAGGTCCGGCAGCGAGCTGGAGGGGGCGGAATGCAGGGCTGCATCCACACCGCGCGGCGCGAGGATGCCGACGCGCTCGGCCAGCCCCGGACCGTACACCGTGGGGAGAACACCGAGTGCCTCGAGGTACGGGTGATTGCTCTCGCGTCCTGTGCCGATGACGGTGGCTCCGGCGGCGAGGGCGAATGCTGCGGCGGCGCTGCCCACGGCGCCTGAAGCGCCTTCGATGAGGAGCGTCCGGCCGTCGAGGTCACCCAGTGCTTCAAGAGCACCCGCCGCGGTGGCGGACGCGAGCCCTGCTGCGGCAGCCTCGGCCGTCGACCAGCCCGGAGGGACGCTGCTCCAGGCGGTCAGCACTGCGAACTCTGCCGTGGTATCGCTGATCCCGCCCAGGCCGAACACGACGTCACCCACCTGTGTGTCCGTCACATCCGGGCCGACCTCGTCCACGATGCCGACAGCGTCCCGGCCCGGGATGGCGGGCAGGGGCAGCGGCAGGAACTGCACGAGATGGCCGGCGCGCAGGAGGACGTCGATCGGGTTCACGCTCGTGGCATGCACCCTGATCCGGACCGAACCCCCACCCGCATGAGGTTCGGGGGCGTCCTCGACGACGAGAACGTCGGGGGTACCGTACGAGTGGAAACGGACAGCGCGCATGGAGATTCTGCTTTCTGGAGGCACGATGCAGTCAGTACTTGCTGCGGAAAGTAACGCTAGCCCGAAGTCGTTTCCGCGGCAAGTACCAGTACGATGGGATCATGTCTGCAGCAGATCGCCTCCCACCGCAGCAGGACCGGACCTGGTCACTGCTGGTGGGCGTGATGATGTGGCTGCCCGCGGAGCTGGATGCCTACCTGGAGCGATCCGCGGACCTCAGCCACGCCGAGTACGGGGTGCTGCGCTGTCTGTCGCTCAGCGAGGCTCGTGAGATCCACATGAGTCGCCTTGCTGCCACCGCGAGCGTGACGCCGTCACACCTGTCGCGGATCGTCGGCCGGTTGGAGAAACGAGGCCTCCTGACCCGCAGCGCGGATCCCTCGGACGCGCGGAAGACCCTGGCCAGGCTGACGCAGGCGGGGGCGCTTCTTCTGGCCGAGGTGGAGCCCGGCTATGTAGCGGAAGTCCGCGCCCGGGTGTTCGGGCTTCTCGATGACAGGCAGCTCGAGCAGCTGGAGGACCTCGCCGAAGCGATTCTCACACCGCTCCGAGGTGAGTGCGTCAGCCTGCTGCCGCCTCGATCAACCCACTAGGAAGCCCCGGAACCCCCTGGCGGTCGCCGAGGTGGGTCGCGGAGATTCGGTTTTAGGGGTGACGTCGGGTCCGCAGCCCGAGCATGGTGCCCGCGGCGAGCATTCCCATGCCGAGCAGGCCGGCGCCCAGCATGGCTCCGGTGGTCGTGTCGCTGCGGCCGACATCCGAAACACCGGTATCGGCGCCACCGACCGGTAGCTGGGCTACCTGTGGGGTCTCGTAGATGCCGTCCTCCGGTGTCGGATTCACGCCGTAGGTCTGGACGAAGCCGATGTAGCAGGGGTAGCGGCCGTCAGGGAACACGATGCTGCCAGGGTCGTCCGTGCAGAGATCGGCCCCATCGGCGGTGATGACGCCGCCCGGGACGATCGTCACGGTCTTCGGATCGACGACGGTGGCCTGATCGAAAGGCACCAGGACGGGCGGATCGATCGGATAGCGGGAGCCGGGAATCCCGAAATTGGTGAAGCCGGCGAAACAGGGATACGTGCCATCGGGGTAAGCGATGCCATAGGGGTTGATGGCACACAGGTTGGTCCCGTCCGCCGTGAGCAGCCCTCCCTTCCCCGGAGTGACACTGGCGGGGTCCACGATGGTCGCCTGATCGAAGGGGACGAAGTCCGGATTGGGTGCAACCGGCGCCGCTACTGCAGCCGTTGCAGCACCTACGAGTACAGCTGCTGCCAGCGCGCACCCCTTCAGAGCAGATGTCATGTCCACGATCTATGTCCCCCTTCATGCGATCCCCTGCGGACAGCAATGCCCCAAGTCAACCAGATCACCGCCCAGCGGAGTGCGAGACCCTCGCCGGTCCCACCGAATTTGTGAAGTGCACTCAGACCGTCGAGATGCGTTCACCCCCGAGTCATCACATCCCGGGCATCATTCCCCCCGAGGTCGAGGCCTGGAACCGGAGCGATCCCACGGCCGTCCGGTACTGCTCGCGGATGACCGGTCGGTGGTCGACGGCGCGGTCCTCCACGGTCTCCACGGACCAGAGCGGCCTGGAGCCCGTCAGTGCCCAGGCGGCCTGGACGGCTGCACCCCGGGCCACGTACTCGCCGGGCGCTGGGATGCGCACCGGCAGGTCGAACACCTGCGCGGCGACGTCCTGCACCGCCGCGTTCTGCGCGGCACCGCCGATCAGCAGCAGGTGCCGCGGCAGGACTCCGGCCGCGCGCACCGCATCCAGGGCGTCGGCGAGCCCGCAGAGCATCCCCTCGATCGCCGCCCGCGCCAGGTTCTCGCGCGTGCCCGAGGCGATGCTGAGGTTGTGGAAGCTCGCCTTGGCCGTCGGCAGGTTCGGTGTGCGCTCACCCTCGAAGTACGGGACGAGGACGACGCCGCCCGCGCCGGGTGCGGCAGCCCGGGCCAGCTCCGCGAAGCCGTCGTGGTCCACCCCCAGCATGCCCGCCACAGAGGACAGGACACGCGCGGCGTTCAGCGTCGCCACGAGGGGGAGGAACAGTCCGCTCGCGTCGGCGAAGCCCGCCACGGTGCCCGACGCGTCGGCCACGGGGTCGGCGGCGACGGCGAAGACCGTGCCGCTGGTGCCCAGCGACACGACGACGTCGCCCTCCTCCGTGCCGAGGCCCAGTGCCGCCCCGGCGTTGTCGCCGGCGCCGGCGCCGAGGAGGATACGGTGATCCGACGCGAGGAAGGAGGCGTGCACGACGCCGGCGGTGGCGTCCGCCGGCAGCACGCGCGGGAGGACCACCGCCTCCGGATCTCCTCCGCTCACCCCCTGGCCACGCGCCTCCCGGGCTGGACGGCCGAGCATCCGCTCGAAGAGGTCGAGGTCGTACCCGTTACCCGCCGGGCTCCAGTACCCGGTGCCGCTCGCATCCGAGCGGTCGGTGACCAGTTCCTCGAGCACCGGGCCGAGGGGCGACTCGCCCTCGGGCCCGAAGCCGCGCAGCCGCCAGGTCAGCCAGTCGTGGGGGAGTGCGACGGCGGCGATGGCCGGGACGACGTCGGGCTCGGCGTCGCGCACCCATCGCACCTTCGTCCCCGTGAAGGACGCCACGGGGGCGGACCCGGTCCGGGTCACGAGATCGTCGACGCCGAGCTCGGCGATCAGGTCCTGTGCGGCGGCTGCGGACCGGGTGTCGTTCCACAGCAGTGCATCCCGCAGGACGCGGCCGTCGCGGCCCAGCAGCACCATGCCGTGCTGCTGGCCCGCGATCGAGAGGGCGTCGACGTCGTCCCCGAGGCCGTCGCCGGCTTCCAGGGCGCCGAGCAGGGCCTGCCACCACGCCTCCGGGTCCACCTCGGTACCGTTGGGGTGGGAGGCCCGGCCCGTACGCGCCGCGGCGCCGGTCCGGGTGTCGACGACGACGACCTTGCAGCTCTGCGTCGAGGAGTCGACGCCCGTGACCAGGGCCATGGGTCAGCGGGCCCCGAGCAGGTGCTCGATGAAGAGCTGCTGCAACTTCACGAACCCGAAGCCCTTGCCGTTGTAGTAGGCGTCGGCGTCGAAGTCCTCGTAGGAGGAGCGGTCCGCGCGAAGGGCCTCGTAGCCCTCGCCCTCGTTGAGCGTGGGCTCGTTGATCTCGGAGACGCGCGAGGCCTCGAGTGCGTTCTGCACCTCGGGGTCCGCACGGAAGGCGGCTGCGCGCTCCTTGAGCAGGAGGTAGGTCTGCATGTTGGCGGACGCCGAGTCCCATACGCCGTCCATGTCCTCCGTGCGGCTCGGCTTGTAGTCGAAGTGGCGGGGGCCGTCATAGGCCGGGCCTCCGGCCGGGCCGCCGTTCTCCAGGAGGTCGACGAGCGAGAAGGCGTTCTGCAGGTCACCGTGACCGAACACGAGGTCCTGGTCGAACTTGATGCTCCGCTGGCCGTTGAGGTCGATGTGGAACAGCTTGCCCTGGTAGAGGGCCTGCGCGATACCGTGCGTGAAGTTCAGTCCCGCCATCTGCTCGTGTCCGGTCTCCGGATTGATGCCGACCAGTTCGGGGCGCTCGAGCGTCTCGATGAAGGCCATCGCGTGTCCCAGCGTGGGCAGGAGGATGTCGCCGCGGGGCTCGTTGGGCTTCGGCTCGATGGCGAAGCGGATGTCGTAGCCCTTGTCGGTGACGTAGTCGCCGAGCAGGTTCACGGCTTCGCGGTACCGCTCGAGGGCGCCGCGGATGTCCTTGGCGGCGTCGTACTCGCTGCCTTCGCGCCCGCCCCACATGACGAAGGTCTGCGCGCCGAGTTCGGCGGCGAGATCGATGTTGTCCAGCACCTTGCGCAGGGCGAAGCGGCGGACGCCGCGGTCGTTGCTGGTGAAGCCGCCGTCCTTGAAGACGGGGTGGCTGAACAGGTTCGTGGTGACCATCGGGACGATCAGGCCGGTCGATTCGAGGGCGCCCTTCAGCCGGTCGATCTGCGCCTGCCGTTCCGCCGCGGAGCAGCCGAAGGGGAAGAGGTCGTCGTCGTGGAAGGTGAGGCCGTAGGCGCCGAGGTCGCTCAGGCGATTGACGGCCTCGACCACGTCGAGGGGCGCGCGGGTCGCGGAGCCGAACTGGTCCTGGGCCTCCCAGCCCACCGTCCAGAGTCCGAAGGAGAATTTGTCGTCACGGGTGGGCTCGATCGTCATTGAGTGCTCCAGAGGGTGTGTGATCAATATGTTGCCGTTACAAACATATTAGGTTTGCGGGCAGAGTCAAGCCGCAAAATAGTTCTTGCGCCCCCGATGGAAGGAGTGCGGGGAGATCCGCTCAGAGACCCAGGGCCCGGACGCTCGAGCGGGGGACGAGTTTCGTGGAGAGCTCGATGCGCGGACTCTCCACCGCCTCACCGCGCATCAGCCGCACGAGCGTGCGCGCCGCGAGCATCCCCATCTCGGACAGCGGCTGACGCACCGTCGTCAGGGGTGGGGAGGCCCAGGACGCCTCGGGCAGGTCGTCGAAGCCGATCACGCTGAGGTCGTCGGGGATGCGCATGCCCTGCTGGCGCGCCGCCTCGTAGACGCCGAGGGCCATCTGGTCGCTCGCCGCGAAGATCGCACTCGGGCGATCCTCCCGTTCCAGGAGCTGCACGCCCGCGGCGAAGCCGGAGGCGTAGTCGAAGTCGCCGGTGATCACGAGCGCGGGGTCGAAGGGGAGGCCGGCCGCGTCGAGGCCCGCTCGGTAGCCGTCGAGGCGTGCGCGACTGCACCAGAGGCCCGGCCGTCCGGCCACGAAGCCGATGCGCCGGTGGTTCTGCTGGATCAGGTGCTCGGTGGCGGTCACGGCGCCCGTCCAGTTCGTCGCCCCGATGGTGGGCACCTCGAGATCCGGGACGCCGGCGGGGTCGATCACGATCACCGGGAGATGAAGGCGCTGAAGCTCGGCGTGCAGGAAGGAGTCGAGGTCGGTGGTGACCAGGATGGCGCCGTCGCTCGCCCTGTCCGCCAGCGTGTCCAGCCACTTGCGCGTGGAATCGGTGCCACCGCGCCGGTGGATGGCGGACACCACCACGGACAGACCCTCCGCGTTGAGGGCCTCCTCGACCCCCCGGATGATCTCGACCGCCCAGGGGCTGTCGAGATCGTTGAACACGAGGTCCACGAGTCCCGACGGGGCGGGCGCCGCGGTGCCGCGGCGCCGGTAGCCGTACTCGCGCAGCAGCGCCTCCACCCGCTCGCGCGTCGCGGGTGCGACATCGGACCTGCCGTTGAGGACGCGGGACACGGTGGGGACGGACACGCCGGCCGCGGAGGCGATGGCGGAGATCGTCACTGCCGGCTGGGCGCTGTCCTGCACGTCGTCCTCCTCGGGGCACCGACGCTGCAGTACTGCATCCCCGGAGCGGAATTCGCCCCTTGACCTTCCGGGCGCGATGTTCCTAACCTACAGCAACGGCATTTCCGGAAACTTCCGGAAATCCCTGATCGGAGTTTCGGTCTCCGCACCTCAGGTACCTCAAAGGAGAGCTCATGCAGGTTCGTTCATCCCTCGCCGCCGCAGTCCTCGCAACCGCGATGATCCTTCCCGTGGCTGTTCCCGCCCACGCAGCGTCCCAACCGTCCCGCGCCCCGGGGATCGAGAAGGGGATCGACAGGAAGGACACCCTGCGCTGGGTGGCCCCGAGGGACCTCGAGATCGGCACGGCCGTCGCGGGCGGCGGCCATCACGAGACACAGCCCTACCCCGACCCCTTCACCTTCGACCAGGAATACCGGAAGCGTCTCGCTGCCGAGTTCAGCTCCGTCTCACCCGAGAACCAGCTCAAATGGGAATTCGTCCACCCGGAGCAGGGCACCTACCGCTTCGCGGAGATGGACGCGATCGTGGAGTTCGCACGGCAGAACAAGCAGGTGGTCCGCGGACACACCCTGTTCTGGCACAGCCAGAACCCGGCCTGGCTCGAGGAGGGCGACTTCACCAAGGGCGAGCTGCGCGCCATCCTCAAGGACCACATCCAGACCGTGGTGGGCCGCTACGCCGGCAGGATCCAGCAGTGGGACGTCGCCAACGAGATCTTCAACGACAACGGCACGCTGCGCACCACCGACAACATCTGGATCCGCGAACTCGGCCCCGACATCATCGCCGATGCGTTCCGCTGGGCACACGAGGCGGACCCGAAGGCCAAGCTGTTCTTCAACGACTACGGCGTGGAGAGCATCAACGCGAAGAGCAACGCCTACCTCGAACTGATCCCACGGCTGCAGGCCCAGGGAGTGCCGGTGGACGGCTTCGCCATCCAGGGCCACCTCAGCACCCGTTACGGGTTCCCGGGTGACCTGCAGGCCAACCTGCAGCGCTTCGACGACCTCGGTCTCGAGACGGCGATCACCGAGATCGACGTACGCATGGACGTGGCCGCGGGAACGTCGCCCACCGAAGCCCAGCTCGCGACGCAGGCGAGCTACTACCAGCGGGCCCTCGAGGCCTGCGTCGCTGTCGAGGAGTGCAACTCCTTCACCATCTGGGGCTTCACCGACAAGTACTCCTGGGTGCCCGTGTTCTTCAGCGGCGAGGGCGAGGCGACCGTCATGTGGAACGACTTCACCCGCAAGCCCGCCTACTACGCGCTCCAGGACACCCTGGAGCAGGCGTCCCCCGGGCGCGGAAACCGCTGACCCGACGATCGACGACAGAACAGGAAGAACCATGAGACGACGTTGTCTGATCGCGGGCGCCACGGCTTTCGGCCTGGTGGCCGGGGCCGGCGCCCTGGCGCTACCGGCGAACGCCGAGGAGCCAGCAGTGCTCCTCACCGAGGACTTCGAGGACGGCGCCTTCGGGCCGCTGGTCCAGAACGGAGGGGCCACCCTGTCGGTGATCGACGCCGACGGCGACAAGGCCCTGCTGGTGAAGGGCAGGACCAATGACTACGACGGCGTGAAGACGCCGGCCAACCTCCTGCAGGCGGGTGGCACCTATTCGTTCTCCGCGCAGGTGAAGCTGTCCGCCGCCGCCGGCACGACGACGTCGGCACGCTTCGTCGTCGAGCCCGCCTACAGCTGGGTGGGCAACACCACGGTCTCGGCCGACGCGTGGACCACGGTGAGCGGCACGTTCAATGCCCCTGCCGGTGCCGACCCGGCCACGCTGCGCGCCTACCTCGGGACAGGAGACCTCGGTGCCCCCTACGACTACCTCGTGGACGACGTCGTGATCACCGGTACCGCCGGGCCGGGCGACGGCGGGGCCTGGCAGCCCACCCCGGACCCGGCCTTCATCCCCGGCGGGGCCACCGACCCCACCACCACGCCCCTCGCCACGGCCCGCGGCACCGGGAACGTCGTCGCCCTCACCTTCGACGACGGCCCCAACCCCGGCGAGACCGCCGCGGTCCTCGACCTCCTGAAGTCCAGGGGCATCACGGCGACCTTCTGCGTCATCGGGCAGAACGTGCAGGCGGACGGCGGTGCGGACCTGCTCCGGCGCATCGTCGCCGAAGGGCACACGCTGTGCAACCACGGCACGTCCTACGCGGACATGGGCTCGTGGACGCAGGCGCAGGTCGAGGCGGACCTGAAGGAGAACCTCCGCATCATCCGTGCCGCCGCGGGCGATCCCATGCTGCAGGTGCCGTACTTCCGGGCGCCGAACGGCAGCTGGGGCATCACGGGTGAGGTGGCGGCGGCCCTCGGCATGCAGCCGCTGGGCCTCGGCAACGTCATCTTCGACTGGGACGGCAACGACCTCGGCGAGGCCACCCTGACGGAGAACCTCCGCACGGCGTTCACGCCCGGCGCGGTGGTGCTCGCGCACGACGGCGGCGGCGACCGAACCGCCACGGTCAGGGCCGTGACGACGGTGGTGACCGAGAAGCTGGCCGAGGGCTGGACCTTCACGCTCCCGAGCGGTGGTGCAGGCATCGGGCAGACGACCGGGATCACCAGCGGCTTCGAGACCGGCACCGACGGCTGGACGCCCCGGGGTGACGGCGTGCAGGTAGGCGCCGGCAGCGACGCCCGGACCGGGACCGGCAGCCTGCTCGTCACGGGCCGCACCCAGCCCTGGCACGGCGCGGCCCTCGACGTCACCGCCGGACTCCCCGTGGGGTCGGCGATGGAGGTGTCGGTCTGGGCGAAGCTCGCTCCGGGCCAGTCAGCCGCCTCCCTCAAGGTGTCCGTGCAGCGCGACAACGGCGGCGCGAGTGCGTACGAGGGCGTGGCCGGTGCCGCGGCATCCGTCACCGCCGACGGCTGGACGCAGCTGAAGGGCACCTACACCCTCGGGGCGGCGGCCGACAGGGTCCAGGTCTACGTCGAGGGCCCCGTGGGCGTCGACTTCCTCCTCGACGACTTCAGCCTCGCCCCGTTCGGCGAGAAGCCGATCCAGACCGATGTCCCCGGGCTCAAGGACGTCCTCGGGGCGGACGGGATCGAGCACGTCGGCGTTGCCATCGATGCCCGGGAGACGGTGGGCACGGCAGCGGACCTCGTCCGCAAGCACTACAACGCCTTCACCCCCGAGAACGCGGGCAAGCCCGAGAGCGTCCAGCCGGTCGAAGGCCAGTTCTCCTTCGCCCAGCTGGACCAGCTGCTCGACTTCGCCGACGCCAACGGCATCGAGGTGTACGGGCACGTCCTCGCGTGGCACTCGCAGACACCGGCGTGGTTCTTCAAGGACGGCACCCGCGACCTGACGAACAGCCCCGCCGACCAGGCACTGCTGAAGGCGCGCATGGAGGCCCACATCAAGGGCATCGCCGACCACATCGACGCACGCTACCCCGACGGGGACAGCCCCATCTGGGCGTGGGACGTGGTCAACGAGGTCATCGCCGACGGCGACACCGCCAATCCGCACGACATGCGGGACAGCCGGTGGTTCCAGGTGCTCGGCGAGGGATTCGTGGACGAGGCCTTCCGCCTGGCGGACCGCTACTTCCCGGACGCGGCCCTGTTCATCAACGACTACAACACGGAGATGCCGGAGAAGCGGACCGACTACCTCTCGCTGATCAGCGCGCTCGAGGCGCGGAACGTGCCGATCGACGGCGTGGGGCACCAGGCCCACGTCGACGTCGCCCGGCCGGTGGAGTGGCTCGAGGACTCCATCGTGGCGGTGGAGCGCCTGAACCCCGACCTCCTGCAGGCCATCACCGAACTCGACGTGAACGCCTCCACGGAGAACCAGGGCGCCGACGTCAGCGGTGCCCCGCAGGATCCGTACAGCCCTGCCTTCGAGGACGACGAGGACGCGGCGGCCGAGGTGGGCTACTACTACCGGGACCTGTTCGCGATGCTGCGTGAGCACAACGAGTCCGTCGACTCGGTGACGTTCTGGGGCATCAGCAATGCCCGCACCTGGCTGCGGACGTGGCCGATGGCCCGGCCCTGGGAGCAGCCGCTGCCCTTCGACGACGACCTGCAGGTCACCCCGGCCTACTGGGGCATCGTCGACCCGGCCCGGCTGCCCGCCCGGCCGGCCGATGTGCTGGCACCGCGGATCGCCGACCAGTCCGACGTCCGGACCGTCTCCAACGGTGCGAGCGGCGCGAAGGTGAAGTACACGCTGCCGTCGGCCATCGACACCCTCGACGGCGTGGTGCCGCTGACCTGCGACCCTGCACCGGGCTCGCGCTTCGTCATCGGTGTCACGACGGTCACCTGCACAGCGACGGACGAGGCGGGCAACACCCGCACCAGCTCGTTCGACGTCGTCGTGACGCGCAAGCAGCCCGGGAAGCCCTGACCGTTCCCCGGCACGCCGAAGCCCCTGTCCTCCTCGGAGGGCAGGGGCTTCGTCGTACCGGTCAGGCGTAGGCGCCGAGCAGCCGCACCGATCCGCCGTCCACGCCCTTGGCGCCCTGCACGTAGTCGGGTCCGTCGGTGGCCCCGGTGCCCGCGGCCTGTACGCTGCCCATCACCCAGGAGGGCACGCCCGCCGCGGTGAGGCGCGCGAGGGCGGCGTCGGCGCCGGAGGCACCGACGATCGCGACCATGCCCACTCCGAGGTTCAGTGTCCGCTCGAGATCCGGCAGCGGGACGTTCCCGAGCTGCGCCACGAGCGTGAAGACGGGCGGGAGTTCCCAGGTGGAGCGGTCCACGGTGGCCTCGAGCCCGCGGGGCAGCACGCGGGCGAGGTTCGCCGCGAGCCCGCCCCCGGTGACGTGGCTGAAGCCGTGCACCTGGGCGGCGTCGTCGCGGGTCAGCGCGAGGCAGTCCGCGGCGTAGATGCGTGTGGGCTCGAGGAGTTCCTCGCCGAGCGTGCGCCCGAGTTCGGACACCTGCCGGTCCAGCGCCCAGCCGGCCTGGTTGATGACGCGGCGCACCAGGGAGTAGCCGTTGGAGTGGAGGCCCGAGGACGCCATCGCGATCACGACGTCGCCCGCGCGGACGCGCTCGGGGCCGAGCACGCGGTCGGCCTCGACCACGCCCGTGGCGGCGCCGGCGACATCGTACTCGTGCTCGCCGAGCAGGCCCGGGTGCTCCGCCGTCTCCCCGCCCACGAGGGCCGTGCCGGCGGCCGAGCAGCCTGCCGCGATGCCGCGGACGATGTCCGCGATGCGCTCCGGGACCACCTTCCCGCACGCGATGTAGTCCGTCATGAACAGCGGCTCCGCGCCGACCACCACGATGTCGTCGACCACCATGCCCACGAGGTCGAAGCCGATGGTGTCGTGGATGTCCATGGCCTGCGCGATCGCCACCTTGGTGCCCACGCCGTCGGTCGACGTCGCCAGCAGCGGCCGCGTGTAGGTGAGCAGGCGTGAGACGTCGAAGAGCCCGGCGAAGCCGCCCACCCCGCCGATGACCTGCTCGCCGTGCGTCGCGCGCACGGCGTCCTTCATGAGCTCGACGGCGCGGTCACCCGCCTCGACGTCCACTCCTGCGCTGGCGTACGTGATGGGACCGGACACGCTCATACCCGCTCTTTCTTGTCTTCGGCAGTCAGGACGGCTTCGAACTCGGCATCGGGGCCGGGATCGCATCCTGTGGCTCCCGCCTTGTCCGCGGGGTCGAGCCGCTCGAGGAGGTTCTTGCCCAGACGGTCGGTGTCGGGCAGTTCGATGGGGTACTTCCCGGTGAAGCAGGCCGTGCACAGGCGCTCGCGGGGCTGCTGCGTCGCGTCGATCATGCCGTCCTCGGAGATGTACGCGAGGCTGTCGGCGCCGATGGACTTGCTGATCTCGTCGATCGCGGCACCGTTGGCGATCAGCTCCGCGCGGGACGCGAAGTCGATGCCGTAGAAGCAGGGCCAGCGCACCGGCGGCGAGGAGATCTTGACGTGCACCTCGGCGGCCCCGGCCTCACGCAGCATCCGCACGACGGCGCGCTGCGTGTTGCCGCGGACGATGGAGTCGTCGACCACGATGATGCGCTTGCCGCGGATCACTGACTCGAGGGCGTTGAGCTTGAGGCGGATGCCGAGCTGCCGCAGCGTCTGGCTGGGCTGGATGAACGTACGGCCCACGTACGCGTTCTTCACGAAGCCGTGGGCGAAGGGGATGCCGGACTCCTCCGCGAAGCCCACGGCGGCGGGGGTGCCGGACTCCGGGACCGGGATCACGATGTCCGCCGCGGCCGAATTCTCGCGGGCCAGCTGCCGTCCCATCTCCACGCGCGCCTCGTACACGGAGCGCCCGGCGATCGCGGCGTCGGGCCGGGCCAGGTACACGTACTCGAAGACGCAGCCTGCAGGGCTCGGCGGGGCGAAGCGGCTGCTGCGCACGCCGTCCTCGTCGATGGCGATGAACTCGCCGGGCTCGATCTCCCGGATGTAGCTCGCGCCGACCGTGGCGAGGGCCGCCTGCTCCGAGGCGACCACCCACCCGCGCTCGAGGCGGCCGAGGACGAGGGGGCGCACGCCGTAGGGGTCGCGTGCGGCGTAGAGCGTGCCCTCGTCCATGAAGACGAAGCAGAAGGCCCCGCGGATGCTCGGCAGCAGCTCCAGGGCCGTCTGCTCGAGCGAACGGTCGTCGTCACCGCCGAGGAGCGCGGTGACGAGGGCGGTGTCGGTGGTGTTGCCCTGCGCGAGCTCCCCGGCGCGGGGCTTGCCGTGGCGGGCGAGGACCATCTGGTAGAGCTCGGCGGAGTTGGTGAGATTGCCGTTGTGGGCGAGGGCCACGGTGCCGGCGGCGGTGGCGCCGAGCGTGGGCTGGGCGTTGGCCCAGTGCGAGGAGCCGGTGGTGGAGTACCGGCAGTGGCCGACGGCGATATGGCCGGCCAGCGTGTTCAGCGTGGACTCGTCGAAGACCTGGGACACCAGGCCCATGTCCTTGTAGACGTTGATGCGACGGCCGTCGCTCGTGGCGATGCCCGCCGATTCCTGGCCGCGGTGCTGCAGGGCGTACAGACCGTAGTACGCGAGTTTGGCCACCTCCTCGCCGGGCGCCCAGACGCCGAAGACACCGCAGGCATCCTGTGGTCCCTTCTCGCCGGGAAGAAGATCGTGGGAGAGTTGTCCGTCACCGCGCACCATGCGGCCATTCTCTCACGGTGTGCGGGCGCCGCCCGCGCCGGTCCGGAGCCCCGGCCGGGTTGCCATCGGTCAGGCGGACGGGGCGGGCGGGTTGCCTGCGAGCCGCCCGATCAGACGTTCCAGGCGCGCGATGCCCACGAAGCGGCCCGCGTTGTCGGTGACGAGCAGCGGGGCGAACCGGGTGCTCCTGTCCCGCGTGATCGATCGTTGCAGCGCCTCGTCCACGGGGGTGTCCACATTCACCACGAGTCCGGCGGTCACGACCCCCAGGCGTGCCTCCTCCTCGGACAGGACGGCCACGGGCCTGCGATTGTCGAGGAGCACGACGTCGGTGAGGAACGGCTTGGCCGCGAAGAGCGCCGCCGCGGCGCGCGGTGATGCCGCGGTGGCCACCGGTTCGACGACGCCGCGCACGGTGGAGGCCTGCGAGGTGGGGGAGCGGGTCGAGAGGCGCAGCGCGACATCGAGGTCGAGCGCCTGCCAGGGCGGCGCCGGGCGCCCCAGCAGGTAGCCCTGGACGAGCGGGACCCCCAGGGCGGCGAGGGTGTCGAGTTCCTCGACCCTCTCGATGCCCTCCGCGAGGATCCAGGCGTCCACCCTGCTCGCGAACAGCCCGAGCATCTCGATCAGGGCGCGTCTGGCCTCGTCGACGTCGACATCGCGGACCAGCTCACGGTCCAGCTTGATCACGGAGGGCCGCAGCGTGAGCAGGTGCTGCAGGCCGGCGTACCCGGATCCGGCGTCGTCGACCGCGATCAATGCCCCCGCGGCGCGCAGGGCGTGGAGGAACGGCTCCAGTTCGAGGTACGAGTCGATCGGCGTCTGCTCGGTCAGTTCCACGATCACCCCGCCCAGGTGCCCCTGGTCGGCCCAGACGGCCTGCACGACGGGCGACGGAAGCAGGTGGGGGGACACGTTGACGGTGAGGAAGCAGTTCGCGGGCAGGGTCCCGCGGTGGGCGAACGCGCTGCGCAGGGCGGCAGCCTCGAGGTCGGCGGCACGCCCGGCATGCTGCGCGGCCGCGAACCACACCTCCGGGTTCTTCTCCGTGTAGCCGGGGAACCGCGCGAGCGCCTCGTAGCCCACCACGGTGCCGCGTGCCGTGTCGATGATCGGCTGGTACCAGGAGGCCATGCCCTCGCCCGTACAGGCACGGGCCAGCTCCGCGGCCCCGGGTAGGCCGTGGTCCTGGTGCTGGTGCGTGGCCGGCACGGCGGGAGGATGCAGCAGGATCAAGCAGCGACGATGCTGCCGCGGACCGCGCCGACGAGTTCGGGCGTTATGTCGGTCAGTCCGTGGGCGGATGCGGCATGTGCGCCAACGGCGGCGAGGATCTCGTCATCGGTGCTGCAGACCCAGCGGGCGTCGCAGCCCGGCACGACGTCTCCGCAGGCGAATGCCTTCATGGTGTGTCCCTCTTCCCTGGCCGAACGGTCTGCTGTCCTGTCGGACACCGCTGCCTACTATCGCCCGGCGGGGACACACCGTTAGCGTTCCTGGCGACGCGTCTCCCGGCGGGAGGCCGGGAGCTGATCAGGCGCCGTCGTCGTACGTCCGCTCGGCGCGGGCGCGCTCGGCGCGCCTGATGCTGCGCCGGTCGATGACGAGCACCAGCAGGGCGGCGAGCAGAAGGCCGGGCAGGGCGAACGCGACGGTGAAGAAACCGAGGATCGACTCGCGCGTGAGGGTGGGATCCTCCGGCCCCGTGTAGGCGACCACGAGCGCCACGAGGAAGCCGGCGAGCGCCCCCAGCAGCATGAAGGGGACGAACTTCGGCGCCCGGCGGATGGTCACCTCACGGGAGGCGGACGCGGGGGGAGCTGCGTCACGGACGGGCTCGATCCTGTCCGCGGGGGTGGGCTGCCCGTCCGCCGGTACTGCGCCGCGGGTGTCGGGGGTGCTGTTCGGCTGCTCGGGGGTGCTGCTGGACGGCTCGGAGGTCATGGTTTAAGGCTACCGGGCGTCAGCGTCGCTGCTCGACGAGCTGGTAGCCCGCCTCGCTGAACACGAGCGTGTAGTCGGTCCCCGGATAGTGCTGCTCGGCGTGGGCCTCGGCGTCGACCGGACGGGTGGCGCCCCAGCTCCAGTCGTCGGCGTCGACGATCAGGTACTCGGGCGCCGGGTTCGTGTTGCCGAGCCAGTACACGCGTGCCTCGGGGACGAGGTAGGCCATGAGCACCACGCCGCTCTCCACGGTGGCACCGGCGGGGATGAGGTCCATCATGCGGTGGGCGGCGTCCCAGCGCTCGGACTGCCGGTAGGTCTCCGGTTCGGCGAGGACGGCGAACTTCTGGGCCGGCAGCAGCACGAGGCACGCGACGACGGCGGCGGCGACACCTGCCGGCGCGGTGCCGCGGAGCCAGGCGCGGGGGCTCCTCCTGAGGTGCTGCACGCCGTCGATCAGGGCGAGGAAGAGCACGGGCATGAGGACCGCGCTGTAGTGCCAGTCGGGACCCCAGTACCACTCCTCGCTCGAGGCGAACCGCCACAGGAGGGTGGGCAGCAGGACGAGGCCGAGCGGGGAGCGGAGGAACAGGAGGCCGCCGGCGAGCAGCAGCAACAGCAGCGTCTGGTACTTCGCCGTGCCGGCGAGGAGGCCGGCGACGGCGCCCGCGGGGTCGCCGAGCATCGCACCGACGTCGATCCGGTCGGAGTAGTCGTACTGGCCCGCGGCGTTGAGCGCGGGCAGGATCAGGCGGACCGAGAGGATCAGCCACAGCGCGCCCCATGCGGCCAACCACAGCCCGACGACCGTGCGCAGCCGCCAGGCGATCACCAGTCCGAGGGCCAGGACGGTCAGCCCGAGGTCCTCCTTGACGAAGACGAGCAGCCCGCCCCACACGACGGCGGGCACCACACGCCGCCGCAGCACGGCCTCGAGGCTGAGGGCCAGGAGGGGGACGGCGAAGGCGATCTCGTGGAACTGGGCGGCGACCGCCGACTGCAGTCCCCAGGAGAGGGCGTAGGCGGTCCCGACGGCGATGCCCGCGACCGTCCCGATCAGCCGCGTCCCCGCCCGGGTGACCACGGCCACCGAGAGGCCGAAGAGGAGGTTCTGCACGATCAGCAGGGTCAGACCCGACGGCGCGATGGCGTAGGCGGGCGCGAGCAGCACCAGTAACGGGTGGAAGTGGTCGCCGAGCAGGTTGAAGCCCTCGCCCTTGATGGGCACGATCGGGGCGCCGAGACCGGCATACGCCTTCGCGAGCTGCGTGAAGATCCCGAGGTCCCAGGACGGCGAGCCGAGCTGGTTCCACTGGGTGACGGAGAAGACCGTGTAGAGGGCGGCCGCAGCGAGCCCGGTCAGCCACGCGGCGGCGGGCTGGCGGCGGACTGCTGCGAGGGCGCGACGGGGCAGGGACTGCCCGCGGGAGGAGTCGGTCCCGTGGGCGGGCTCGGTCGTCGGTGGCGCGGTCGGGCGCGGGGCCGGTGCTTCCGTCGGTGGCGGCGCGGGTACTGCCGTCGGTGCCGCGGTCGATCCCGTTCCGGGGCCGCCCGTTCGTCTCGAGCCCAGGGACCGGTCGGTGGTCACGCGGTACGCCCGAACAGGGGGAGCCAGGCGCTGAGGTCCGCGCGCTGGCCCGACGCCGCGACCCTGCCCGCCGCGACCGCCGCGGGCCAGTCCGTCGTGCCCGCGATCAGGGCGAGCCAGGTGGCGGCATCCGTCTCGACGACGTTCGGGGGAGTACCTCGCGTGTGGCGCGGGCCCTCGACGCACTGGGTCACGCCGAAGGGCGGCACCCGCACCTCCACGCTGTTGCCGGGGGCCAGCTCGGCGAGCTCCTCGAGGGTGAAGCGGACGGCGGTCGCGAGGTCCGCGCGGACGGCCGAGCCGTCGGCCACCCGATGCAGTGCCCGGTGCCCGTCCTCGGGGGTGATGCGTCGTCGTGCCATGGTGCCGCCGGTCCTAGTCGAGCAGCGCCATGACGGGCGCGGCGAGCCGCAGGCTGCCGACGGGACGTCCGCCGCCGAGGATCGGTGGGACGACCTTCTCGAGGACCGCGCTCACCTTCTCCGCGTCGATCGCGCCGGAGGCTGCGAAGAGGGTCAGGCCCACGAGGGTCGCCGCCCGGGAATTGCCGTCCAGGACCTTCAGGGCCAGGGATGCCCCGGTGGGCGCGCCCAGGACGAGGACACCCTCCGCGCCGCTCTTGGCGAGGATCCCGAGGTCCTCCATGACCACCGAGTTCTCCATGCCGTTGCCGTGCACCGCCCACGGGTAGTCGAGCATCGCGGTGGCGATCGTCGCGGCGCGGGCGTCGGCGTGCTTGTCCGACGGCGCCTTGGCGATCCTGCCGATGCCGCGCGCGAGGCCTGTCAGCGAGACGGCGGCCACGGGGGCGCCGCAGCCGTCCACGCCCCAGGCCGCCACCGATTCCTCCGTGTACTCCTCGATGACCGATGCCACCGAGCGCTGCAACGGATGCGTGGGCTCGAGGTACGTGGCGGTGTCCCAGCCGTTCTCCGTGCAGGCCCACAGGAAGGCGGCGTGCTTGCCCGAGCAGTTGAACGCGATGCGCTGCTTGCCCTTTCCGCTGCGCACGAGCCCGTTGCGGGCCTCCTCGTCCTGCGGCCAGTCCTCGGGGCACTGGAGGTGCTCCTCGGTGACGCCGGCGGCGTCGAGCATCGTGCGCACCACGTCCATGTGCTCGATGCCGGCCACGTGGCTGGCGGCGGCCAGAGCCACCTGGGGGCCGCGCAGGGGCACGCCGGCCTTCATGCTGGCGAGCGCCTGGAACGGCTTGAGGGTGGAGCGCGGGAAGACCGGGCTGGTGATGTCGCCGAGTTCGGTCACGACGGAGCCGTCGGCGGCGAGCACGACGGCGGCACCCACGTGGCGGGACTCGATGAAGCCGTTGCGTTCCAGGACCGCGAAGTCCACGGCGTCGGCCGTAGTGAAGGTGGAGGGCATGCGTCCAGTATTCCCTACTCGGGGTGCCGCCTTCGGGCGCAGCACGGGTCCGGCCGGCCCCTCGCCGGAGGGACCGTCCCGCCCGGGCGGTGAGCCGGCGCAACTGCGCCCACCGGAGGGAACGGACATCCGGTGGGCGCAGACCTGGGGGAGCGTCGTCACTCCCGGCTCGGGACGCGCTATTTCACGCTGAACTGCACGGTCTGCCAGCCGGAGGCCCCGTCCGGGACGGTATCCGCACGCTCATCGGTCTGCAGGCCGTCGACGCCGTCGGTCGCCCGCGCGCGGAGGGTGTGAGGTCCGGGTTCGAGGGTCAGCTGGTGCGACCACTGGCGCCAGGTGTCCACGGACGCCTCGGCGGCGAGCGTGACGGACTCCCAGTCACCGCCGTCGACGGAGACCTCGACCTCGGTGATGCCCCGCTGCTGGGACCAGGCGACGCCGCCGATCCCGACCGTGCCGGCGTCGAGCGTCGCGAAGGGCTTCGGGACCTCGACGCGGGCCATCGTCTTGATGGGGCCCTGCTCGGCCCAGCCGCGGTCCGTCCAGTACGCCGTCCGATCCGCGAAGCGGGTCACCTCGAGGTCCACCACCCACTTGGTGGCGGACACGTAGCCGTAGAGCCCGGGCACCACCATGCGGACGGGGAACCCGTGTTCCACGGGCAGCGGTTCCCCGTTCATGGCGATGGCGAGGATGGCGTCGCGGTCGTCCTGCAGCACGGGCAGGGGGGTGGAGGCGCTGAAGCCGTCCGAGCTCGTGGACAGCACCATGTCCGCCCCGTCGAGGGGCCTGGCCCGGGCGAGGACCTCGCGCAGCGGATAGCCGAGCCACTTCGCGTTGCCGGCGAGGTCCCCGCCCACCGGGTTGGAGACGCACGTGAGGGTGACATGGCGTTCGATCAGGTCCGCGTCGAGGAGGTCCTGGTACGAGAGCTCGAACTCCTCCTCCACCATGCCGTGCACGCGCAGGACCCAGTCCTCGGTGCTGAGCTGCGGGACGCTGAGCGCGGTGTCGATGCGGTAGAAGTCCGCGTTCGGGGTGACGAAGGGTGTCACGCCCGCGACGGGGGACTGCACGCCGGCAGGAAGGGCCGGCGCAGGGCTGGCCGGAGCGGGGAACTGCAGGCCGCTGCGCACCGCGGCCACGTTGTTACGGGCACCGGCGAGGAGGCGCCCGCCACCCGCGGCCGCCGCGGCGACGACGGCGGTCACGCCCGCGGCCGCGAAGAACCCGCGACGCGAGGGGGTGTGCGGCCGGCTCTCGACGAGTGCCGGCTCGGCGCCGGGATCGGCGACGGCGGACCGCAGGCGCCTGGTGAGCCAGCGGAGTGCGAACAGGCCCGCAGCGGTGCCGGCGACGGTCGGCAGCGCATCCGCCACGGAGGCACCGGCGCGGGTCAGGACGCAGGCCAGGATGATGGCACCCATGAGCAGGACGCCGGCCGCGCCGAGGACCCACCTCCGGAAGGCCACGACGCCGAGGACGGCGGCCAGGAGCGCGATGGTGACGGCCATGCCGACCAGCAGGGCCAGCTTGTCGTTGGTGCCGAACGTGTCGATCGCGAAATCCTTCATCCACGGCGGGGTGAAGTCGATGAAGGTGGAGCCCATCGCGACCACCGGGGTGGCACTGGCGCGGAAGAAGGCACCGGCGAGTTCGGCGATCCCGAGCACCACGCCGGCCGCGACGATCCCGGCCAGGGCGGCGAGGAGGGACGTACCGCGGCGGGGCTGGGTGGAGTTGCTCATGGCAAGTATTCGGAGAGGCACGGAGGGGGTATGGGTAGCGGGCGCCAGGACCGGATGCCGGCCGGGTGTTCCTGCGGCGCCGACGGGTCCTTCATGTGACATCGAACGGACGCAGGAATCTGGGTCGGCACCGCCCCCTCCAGTACGCTGTCCTACTGTGAAGGTTCTTGTGCTGGGCCCCGGGGGCCGCGAACACGCCATCGTCCGGGCCCTGCTGGCCGACCCCTTCGTCCGGGAGGTGCACGCCGCTCCCGGCAACGCGGGCATCGCCGAGGACGTCCCCGTGCACGACGTCGACGCCAACGATCCCGCCGTCGTCACCGACCTCGCCCGCACACTCGGCTCCGATCTCGTGGTCGTCGGCCCCGAGGCCCCGCTCGCGGCCGGCGTCGCCGATGCGCTGCTCGACGCCGGCATCCCCGTCTTCGGCCCCACGAAGGCCGCCGCCCAGCTCGAGGCGTCGAAGGCCTTCGCCAAGCAGGTCATGGCGGCCGCCGGCGTGCCCACCGCGATGGCACGCGTCGCCGCCACCGATGAGGAGGCGAACGAGGCGCTGTGCACCTTCGGCGCCCCCTACGTGGTGAAGGACGACGGGCTCGCCGCGGGCAAGGGGGTGGTGGTCACCGACGACCTCGACGCCGCCCGTGCCCACGCCTCCGCGTGCTTCGAGGCCGGCGGCACCGTGGTGATCGAGGAATTCCTCGACGGCCCCGAGGTCTCGCTGTTCGTCCTCTCCGACGGGCACACCGTGGTGCCGCTCGCACCTGCCCAGGACTTCAAGCGCATCCACGACGGCGACCAGGGGCCGAACACCGGCGGCATGGGCGCCTACTCGCCGCTGGAATGGGTACCGGCGACGCTCGTCGAGGAGGTCCTCACCCGCGTGGCACAGCCCGTCGTCGACGAGATGGCCCACCGCGGGACACCCTTCGCCGGGGTCCTCTACGTGGGGCTCGCCCTCACCTCGCGCGGGATGCGCGTCATCGAGTTCAACGCACGGTTCGGCGACCCCGAGACCCAGGCCGTCCTCGCCCGGCTGGTGACGCCGCTCGGAGGCGTGCTGCTCGCGGCCGCCAAGGGCACCCTCGACCAGATCGACCCGCTCGTGTGGTCGCCGCAGGCGGCCGTCGCCGTCGTCCTCGCGTCCGAGAACTATCCCGATGCCCCCGCGACCGGACGACGCGTCCGGGGCCTGAAGAAGGCCGCGAGGGTGGACGGCGCGCACGTACTGCATGCCGGTACTGCGCTGCGGGACGGCAAGGTGGTCAGCTCCGGCGGGCGGGTCCTCGCCGTGGTCGGCCTCGGGGACTCCCTCGGGGACGCGCGGTCCACGGCCTACGAGGGCCTGTCCCTGATCGAGCTCGAGGGCGGGCAGTCCCGCTCGGACATCGCCCTCCGGGCCTCCCGCGCCGAGGTCGCCGTCACCGGTCCGGCGGCGTCGGTATGAGCGGCTTCGCGCCGGCGCACCCGGAGCTGCCGGGCTGGCGGCACGTCTACTCGGGCAAGGTCCGTGACCTGTACGAGCGGGAGGACGGGTCCGACGACGTCGTGCTCGTGGTCGCCAGCGACCGCATCAGCGCCTACGACCACGTCCTGGCCACCGCCATCCCCGACAAGGGGCGCGTGCTGACGCAGCTCAGCCTGTGGTGGTTCGAGCGTCTGTCCGGCATCCCGAACCACGTCATCGCCTCCGATGTGGCGGGCGGCGTACCCGCCGAGGTGGAGGGGCGGGCGATGATCTGCCGGAACCTCGTCATGTACCCGATCGAGTGCATCGCCCGCGGCTACCTCACCGGCAGCGGGCTGCTCGAGTACCGGGCGTCCCGGACGGTCTGCTCGCTGCCGCTGCCCGAGGGGCTCGTGGACGGATCCCGCCTGGAGCCCGCGCTCTTCACGCCCTCGGCCAAGGCGGAGGTGGGCGAGCACGACGAGAACATCACCTACGACGCCGTCGTCATGACCGTGGGCGACGACGCCGCGGCCCAGCTCCGCGCGCTCACCCTGGACATCTACGCGCGTGCCGAGGCCATCGCCCGGGAGCGCGGGATCATCCTCGCGGACACCAAGGTGGAGTTCGGCCTCGACCCCGCGACGGGCCGGATCACGCTGGGCGACGAGGTCCTGACGCCGGACTCCTCGCGCTTCTGGGACGCCGCGCTCTACGCGCCCGGGCAGGCACAGCCCTCGTTCGACAAGCAGTTCGTGCGCGACTGGCTCACCTCCGACGCCGCGGGCTGGGACCGGCGGTCGGAGCCGCCGGCGCTGCCCGACGACGTCGTCGAGCGCACGCGCGCCCGCTACATCGAGGCGTACGAGCGGCTGACCGGCCGCACCTTCGCCTGACGCGTCCTCGGCTGCCTCGGCGCTCGCCGTCGTTCCCGGTTCATCCGGCGCGGCGGCCGTTCGTGCGCCGTCACGCGCTCCACACCTCTCCGTGCGGCAGGAACCACGAACGACGGCGGGCGACAGGCCGCTGCGGTGGTCCGGGGGACGATGACCGCGGACGGATCGTTATCGTTTCGGCCCGGCTCCAACCGGTGCCGGGCCGGAGGCGGCCGACGTTCACGATGATCACGTCTCCCGGCCCAGCTCGATCCGACACAGCTTGATCCGACACTGCGCCGTGCGGACCCTCAGGGCGACGACCGGCGTCGAACCTTCGAGGAGCACAGTGAATCCCATCCAGCACACCCGCCGATCATCCCGTACCCCTACCCGGACCCGCGCAGTCGTCGCCGTCGTCGCCGCGGGCGCCCTCCTGCTGCCGGCGGCCGGCGCGGTCGCCGCACCGCCGTCGCCCCAGACCCCGGTGTCCGCCTCGCGGCACCAGGGCACCAGCATCCCGCTTCCGGGCGCCTCGTCGGCCGAGGGCGTCGCCGAGGGGAGGGGCTCCACGTTCTACGCCGGCGATCTCGGCCGCGGTGACATCTTCCGCGGTGACATCCGGAAGGGCACCGCAGCCCTGTTCATCGACGCACCCGAGGGCAGGGCCGCCGTCGGCCTCAAGGCCGACATCCGCAACGACCTCCTCTTCGTCTCGGGCGGAGCGACGGGCCACGCGTACGTCTACGACACCCGCACCGGCGCCGAGGTGGCGGACTTCCGACTGGCCACCGGGGACGCCTTCATCAACGACGTCACGCTCACCCCGGACGGCGCCTACTTCACCAACTCACGCAGCGCGGAGCTCTACTTCATCCCGGTGGGGCGGAAGGGAGTGCTCGGCGCACCGACCACGATCGCCCTGTCGGGACCTGCAGCAGCGGTGACGCCGGGATTCAACCTCAACGGCATCACCTCGGTGGATCGCGGCAGGACGCTGATCGTGGCCCACTCGGCCAACCAGGCCCTCTACACCGTGGACCCCACGACGGGCCGGAGCGCGGACATCGCCACGGGCGCGCTGCCCAACGTCGACGGCATCCTTGCCAAGGGGGACACCCTGTATGCGGTGCAGAACAGGATCAACCAGGTCAGCAGGATCGACCTGTCGAAGGACCTCACCAGCGGCGAGGTGGAGGACGTCATCACCAGTCCGCTCTTCGACGTCCCCACCACGGTGGCGCTGTTCGGCAACACCCTGGCGCTCGCCAACGCGAAGTTCGGGGCAGTCGATCCGGACGGGTACGAGGTGGTGACGGTTCCCGCACGCTGACGGCAGCCGGGACATGGAAGAGGCCCGCCGGCTGCTGCCGGCGGGCCTCTTCCAGATGGTCGGGGTGACAGGATTTGAACCTGCGACCTCGTCGTCCCGAACGACGCGCGCTACCAAGCTGCGCCACACCCCGATGCTGCACCCGGAAGGCCGAACCACCCGAACCGCAACTGTCCAAGGATAGCCGAGGATCAGCGGCGAGGAAAACCGGGCCCGGAGCTCACACCAGGGAGTCCTTCCACGCCGCATGAAGGGTCGCGAAACGGCCCGTCCCGCCGATCAGCTCGGCAGGCGTGCCGTCCTCCACCACCTCGCCGCCGTGCACCACGAGCACGCGGTCCGCGATCGCCACGGTGGAGAGCCGGTGCGCGATGATCAGGGCCGTCCGGTTGCCGAGGAGCTTCTGGAGGCCCTCCTGCACCAGGCGCTCGCTCGGGATGTCGAGCGACGACGTCGCCTCGTCGAGGATCAGGACCGCCGGGTCGGCGAGGAACGCGCGGGCGAAGCTGATGAGCTGCCGCTGCCCGGCCGAGACACGGCCGCCGCGCTTGTTCACGTCCGTGTCGAAGCCCTCCGGCAGGTCGAGGATGAATTTCTCGGCTCCGACGGCCCGCGCAGCCGCGACGATCTCCTCACGGCTCGCCTCGGGCTTGCCGAGGGCGATGTTGTCCGCCACGGATCCGCTGAAGAGGAACGCCTCCTGTGTCACCATGACGACGGCGCGCCGCAGGTCCTTCGGGGCGAGGTCCCGCAGGTCCACGCCGTCGAGCGTCAGGCTGCCCTCGGACACGTCGTAGAAACGCGCGATCAGCTTGGCCAGCGTGGACTTGCCGGCACCCGTCTGGCCCACGAGGGCGACGGTCTGTCCGGCACCGATGGCCAGGTCCATGATGGGCAGCACCACCGGGCCGTTCCCGTACCGGAACGAGACGTCGTGGAACTCGACGGCACCGCGAGGGTGCGGCAGGGACACCGGGTGCTTCGGGGGCCGGACGGTGGGGACCTCCTCGAGCAGGCCCGAGACCTTCTCGAGTGCCGCGGCGGCCGACTGGAACGAGTTGTAGAACATGGCCATCTGGTCCACGGGCTGGAAGAAGCGCTTGCTGTAGAGCAGCAGGGCCAGGAGGGCACCCACCTCGAGCGTGCCGCCGAGCACCCGGAAACCGCCGGACACCAGCACGACGGCGACGGTCACGTTGCCGATCAGCACGAGGCCGGGCTGGAAGACGCCGTTGAGGTTGATGGAGCGGACGGTGACCCTGCGGTAGTCCTCCGCGAGGTCGTCGTAGCGCCGGGCGTTGACCGCCTCGCGACGGAAGGCCTTGACGGCGCGGATGCCGGTCATCGTCTCGATGAAGTGGACGATCAGCTTCGCCGACACCACCCGGGACTCGCGGTACGCGATCTGGGAGTGCTTCTGGTACCAGCGTGCCAGGAGGAACATGGGCACGGCGGCGGCGAGGATGAGGAAGCCGGTCCGCCAGTCCAGGGCGAAGATCGTGGCCGCCGTGAAGAGCATGAAGATGGCGCCCGAGGCCAGGGAGCTGACGCCCGAGTCCAGCAGTTCGCGCAGGGCCTCGAGGTCCGAGGTCTGGCGGGAGATGATGCGCCCCGAGGTGTACTTCTCGTGGAACTCGAGGCTCAGCCGCTGGGTATGACGGAACACCCGCAGGCGCAGGTCCAGCAGCATGGCCTGGCTGAGCTGCGCCGTCGCGCGGACATAGCCCGCGGTCAGCACGGAGGCGAGCACGGCGGCGAGGAAGTACGTCCCGCCGGCCACCCACAGCAGGAGCGGATCGCCCGCGATCAGGGCGGGCAGGGCGCGGTCGATGCCGAGCGCGATGATCGCCGGTCCGGCCACACGGGCCGCCTGCGAGATCACGACCAGCAGGACGGTCCAGACGAACTGCCGGCGGTTGGGCCGGATGAGGGAACCCAGGAGCCGGAAGGACCGCGAGCGGACCGACCTGCTCTGCGCCCGGTCGAGCAGGACGTCGTCCTCGTTGAGCACGCCGGCGGAGGTGGTGCCGGCTCCGTCCTTCGGCGCCCCGCCCGTTGCTGCCGTGGTGCGGCTCATGCCAGCGCCTCCTCGTCGTCGTGCGCGGGTTGCTGCAGGGGCGGGACGGTGCGTCCCAGCTGCGCGATCTCCTCGTCGTCGAGGCTCGCGATGACGTAGCGGTAGTGGTCGTTGCGGGCGAGCAGTTCGGAGTGCGTCCCGACATCGGCCACCCGCCCGTCCTGCAGCAGCGCCACCCGGTCCGCCAGGGCCACCGTGGAGGGCCGGTGTGCGACGATGAGCGTCGTGGTGGTGGTGAGCACCGCGCGCAGCCCCTCCGAGACGCGTTCCTCCGTGGCGACATCGAGCGCCGAGAGCGGGTCGTCGAGGACGAGCACCGTGGGCTGGGCGGCGATCGCGCGTGCGAGGGCGATGCGCTGGCGCTGGCCGCCGGAGAGGCTGAGCCCCTCCTCGCCGATGAGGGTGTCGAGCCCGTCGGGCAGCTCGTGGGCGAACTGGGCCTGCGCCACATCGAGCGCCTCGGCGAGGATCCTCTCGGCGTCCGCGCCGGTGGCGTCGGAGCCCATGAGCACGTTGTCGCGCACGGAGTTCGAGAACAGCGTGGTGTCCTCGAACGCGACGGCGACGAGCGTGCGCAGCTCCCCGAGCGTGAGGGCGCGCAGGTCCACGCCGTCGATGCTGATGCTGCCTGACGTGACGTCGTACAGGCGCGGGACGAGCTGGAGCAGGGTGCTCTTGCCGCAGCCCGTGACGCCGACGAGCGCCATGGTCTCGCCGGCCCGCAGCCGCAGGTCGATGCCGTCGAGGACGTCGCCGGCGTCGTCCTGTGCGTCGGGGTAGCGGAAGTGGACGGCGTCGAACACCAGGTCGCCCCGGGGTGCCCGGAGGTGCACGGGCGACGCCGGATCGGTGATGGTGTTCTCCGACTCCATGACCTCGTAGTGCCGGTCGATGGCCGTCTTCGCCGTGAACGTCATGGCCAGCAGAGGGCCGATGAACTCCACGGGACCCGCCACCGCTGCCGCCGTGGCGAAGAAGGCCACGAGCGCGCCGATGGAGACGTCACCGCTCGCCGCGAGGGTGATCCCGACGACGAGGGACGCACCGAGCGCGAGCTCCGGCAGCAGGGTGACGATCATGGAGAAGTTCGCGAGGGACCGCGCCTTGAAGATCTCGGTCCGGCGCAGTTCCTCGGCCTGCTCCTCGAAGTCCTCCAGGGCCTCGCCGCTGCGACCGAACGCCTTCAGCACGCGGATGCCGTGCACCGACTCCTCGACCGTCGTCGCGAGGTCGCCGGCCTGGTCCTGGCTCTTGCGGGAGACACGGCTGTAGGACGTACGGAAACGGTAGCCGTAGACCATGAGCGGCACGGCGGCCGCGACGAAGATCAGGGCCAAGACCCAGCTCATGAAGAACATGACGACGACGCCCATCACCACGGTCAGCGAGGTCACCACGAGCATGATGAGGCCGAAGGCCATCCAGCGCCGCATCAGGTTGAGGTCGCTCATGGCGCGGGAGAGGAGCTGGCCGCTGCCCCAGCGGTCGTGGAACTCGACCGTCAGGTCCTGCAGGTGCCGGTAGAACGAGGTGCGCATGTTCGTCTCCACAGCCGTCGCCGGTGTGATGACGAACTGGCGGCGCAGCGCCACGAAGGCGGCCTCGAGGACCCCCAGGAGCAGCACGACGCCGGACGCGATCCAGACGGTGCGGGCGGAGCCGCCCTCGGCCAGCGCGTCGTTGATGAGGATGCGCAGCACCTGGGGGATGGCGAGGGCCATGACGCTCGCGCCGAGGGCGCAGAGCAGGCCGAGGAGGAGTCGCGGAAGGATGGGGCGGACGTGCGGATAGAGCCGCCCGAGCGATTCCCGCAGTGTGTTCTGGTGCTTCATGCCATCTCTTCGGTGATCGATGGTGGTTGGTGTCCCTCAGCAACCATCCTAGGCCAGCAGGGCTGTAACGCCGATCACGTTACGGGAATCCGAAGAAGCAGGAAGCAGTGGCTAACGCGCGCTCCGGGGGGTAAGCGTCAGGAGCACGGCTTCCGGCCGGCAGGCGAACCGGATCGGCGCGAAACGCGATGTCCCGATGCCGGCCGAGACGTTGAGCGGCACGGAGCGGCCGTCGTGCTCCCACTGCGTGAGCCCGCGAGCCCGCCAGGTGGGCAGGTCGCAGTTGCTGACCAGGGCACCGTAGCCGGGCACGCACACCTGGCCGCCGTGCGTGTGGCCGGCGAGGATCAGGTCCGCTCCGCCGTCGGTGAAGTAGTCCAGCACGCGCTGGTAGGGGGCGTGTGCCACGGCCACCCGGATGTGGGGCGCCTCGGCGGAGGTGCTGCTGCCCGCGGGGTAGGGCACATAGCGGTCACGGCCCAGGTGCGGATCGTCCACACCGGTGAAGTCGATGCGGAGGCCTCCGAAGCCGACGGACTGCGCCCGGTTGGTCAGGTCCACCCAGCCGGCAGCACCGAAGGCGCTGAACATGTCCGCCCACGGGAGGTCCTGGGGCTCCGACGCCTTCGGCGCGATGGACGGGCCGGCGAAGTACCGCAGCGGGTTCTTGAACACGGGGGCGTAGTAGTCGTTGGACCCGGGAACGAAGACGCCCGGCACCCCCAGGAGGGGTTCCAGCGCCTCGAGCAGCGGTCCCAGGGCTTTCCTGGAGCTCAGGTTGTCACCCGTGTTGACCACGAGGTCGGGCTTCAGGCTCGCGAGGCTGGAGAGCCAGTTCGCCTTCGACTTCTGCCCGGGGACCATGTGGATGTCGGACAGGTGCAGCACGCGTAGGGGAGAGGAGCCCTGCGGGAGGATGGGGAGGGTCTCCTCCCGCACCTGGTACAGCGTGCGCTCGACGGTCGAGGCGTAGGCGAGGGTTGCGGCCGCCGTGGTCAGGGTGAGGCCTGCCGCCCAGCCGAGCGGTGCCCCGCTCCGGGATGTAGAAGTCGATTTCACGCTAGCCGTTGCCTCCGTTGCCGTTGTTGCCGGCAGCGCCGCCGGTTCCTCCAGTGGTACCACCGGTGGTACCGCCGGTGCCAGTTCCACCGGTGTTCGTCCCGGCGCCCGGGGTGGCGGGTGTGGTGGGGCGGGTGGGGTTGGTCCCGCGCTGGGTGCCGTTGATCATGGCAGCCGGAGGGTTGGCGAAGGGCGTGCCGACGTACAGGCCGGGGATCTGCTGCATGAAGCGTGCCCATGACGGGGCGGCGATCAGCGAACCGTCGATCTCCGGGTAGGTGCGCCCGCCGATCTGCAGGCCGCTCAGGGAGGTGTTGCCCTCCTTCCAGTTGCCGATCCAGCTCGCGGTGACCATGCCCGAGTTGTAGCCCATGAACCAGGTCTGCGAGCGCTGGTCGTTGGTGCCGGTCTTGCCGGCCATGGGGATGTCCCCGAACTCGAGGAGCTGGCCCGAACCGCTCTTGATGACCTCCTGGGTGGCGTAGTTGACGCCCTGGGCGGTCTCCTTGGAGATCGCCTGCTTGCAGGTCACGGGGGCTACCGGGTAGCTGGTGCCGTCCGCGGCGGTCACCTCGGTGATGGCCCGCGGCTGGCAGACACTGCCCTCGGCCGCGAATCCTCCGTACGCCGTCGCCATGGAGAGCGGTGCGACGTCCTGCACGCCGCCGATGAGTCCTGGCGCGAGGACGTCGAGGCTCTCCTCCTCGCCGCTGGCACTCTTGCCGTTGTGGATGCCCATGTCGTTCGCCATGCTGAAGATCTTGCACATGTCGAGCTGGCGGGCGGTCTCCATCGTGATGGTGTTGTAGGACTGGGCCAGTCCTCGCAGGACGGTGAAAGTGCCGTAGTTCGTGTCCCCGTAGTTCTGCGGGGAGTAGCCCTTGCCGTCGTCACTGAGGACGGTGTAGGAGCCGCCGGGGAGGCAGCTCGCAGGCCACTTGTCGCCCTCGGGGTAGACGCGCTTGCGGCCGTCGATGGCCGTGTTCAGGGAGCGGCCGGAATCCACCCACGCGGCGACCGTGAAGGGCTTGAAGGTCGACCCGGGCTGGAATCCGCCGACGCCGCCGAGGCTCTTCGCGGGATCGCCGCCCTGGTACTGGTCCACGTTGAAGTTGAGGACCGAGTCGCCGGGTGCCTCTCCGGGCATGTAGCGCGTGTTCTGGCCCATCGACAGGATGTTCCCCGTCTTGGGGTCGAGGCTCACCATGGAGTGGCCCACCGCGCCGTCGGTGCTGTCGGGGTTCGCGGTCTCGTTGATCGCGGTCTGTGCGGCCGCCTGGACGCGGGAGTCGAGCGTGGTTTTGATGGTGAGGCCGGACCGGTTCAGCACCTTCCTGCGCTGCTCCACCGTCTCGCCGTAGGCGGGGTCGTTGAGGATGAGGTGCGTGACGTAGTCGCAGAAGTACGGGGCCTGGGCGGCGCCGACGCAACCGCTCAGCGTCGGGGTGACATTGAGGCCGAGATCCGTGGCGACGGCGGCGTCGTACTCCTCCTGCGTGATCTTGCCGTGCACGAGCATGGCGTTGAGCACGAGGTTGCGCCGCTCGAGGGACCGTTCGGGGTTCTCCGTGGGGCTGTAGTAGCTCGGGCCGTTGACGAGGCCCGCCAGCAGGGCGCTCTGCGGGATGGACAGATCCTTGGCGTCCACGCTGAAGAAGTACTTTGACGCGGCCTGCACACCGTAGCTCGTGCCGCTGAACTGCACGATGTTGAGGTAGCCCTCGAGGATCTCGTCCTTGCTGAGCTCCTTCTCGACGGCGATGGCCAGCTTCATCTCGCGGAGCTTGTCGCCGACGGACTTGCCGCCGCCGTTGAGCGTGACCTCCCCGCCGTTCTGGCGGGCCGAGTCGTTCAGGGTGTTCGTGACGAACTGCTGCGTGAGGGTCGATGCCCCGCGCTGGGTGCCGCTCGACACGTTGCTGGCGATCGCGCCGAGGATGCCCTCGAGATCCACGCCGCCGTGGTCGTAGTAGCGGTAGTCCTCGATCGCGATCAGGGCGTCCTTCATGTACGGGGACACCTGATCGAGGGTGACGGGCTGGCGGTTCTCCTCGTAGAGGGTCGCGATGAGCGATCCGTCCGCGGCCAGGATGTTGGTCGGCTGGGCGAGTGCCTCGCGCTCCAGCTCGGCCGGCAGTTCCTCGAAGAACTGGAGGGAGGCGGAGGCGCCCGTACCCGCGGCGGCAGCCACGGGCACGAGGAGGCCCGCGGCGAGCACACCCGCGAGCCCACTGATCCCGAGGAATGCAATGATCTTGCCGAGGGTGGTTGCCGTGTCGAAGAGGGGTGATTTGCGCGCAGCCATTATTCCAGTTTACAAGCACGCGCTAGGCTTTCCTCATGACGAAATGGGAGTACTCCACGATTCCGCTCATCATCCATGCGACGAAGCAGATCCTCGACCAGTGGGGCGAGGACGGGTGGGAGCTCGTGCAGGTGGTCCCCGGACCGGACGGGAACGGCCTCGTGGCGTACCTCAAGAGGGAGAAGAGCTAGCAGTGCCTGCTGGAGATACGGCGGTTTCCGCCGTCGAGGCACGCCTCTCGGACCTCGGCATCGCCCTTCCCGACGTGGTCCCCCCGGTGGCCTCCTACGTCCCGGCCGTCGTCACCGGCAGCCACGTGTACACCTCGGGCCAGCTGCCCTTCATTGGGGGCAAACTCACAGCCACGGGCAAGGTCGGGGCCGACGTCGACGCCGCAGCGGCGGCGTCCCTCGCAGCCGCCTGCGCCGTGAACGCCCTCGCCGCGATCAAGAGCCAGATCGGGGACCTCGACCGCATCACGCGGATCGTGAAGGTCGTCGGATACGTGGCATCCGATCCCTCGTTCACCGGTCAGCCCGCCGTGATCAACGGAGCGTCCGAGCTGCTCGGCGCCGTCCTCGGTGATGCCGGGGTGCATGCCCGGTCCGCCGTCGGCGTGGCCGTCCTCCCCCTCGACTCGCCCGTCGAGGTCGAGGTCATCGCGGAGTTCGTCTAGGCCGTGGACCGTCTCAGCACCCGGTTCTTCCCTGTGGCCCCGGACCAGCGCACGGCGGCGCAGAGCTGGATCGAACACGGGGAGCGCACACCGCTGAAGGCCCGGCCGGCGTCGTCCGTGGTCCTCCTGCGCGACAGCGCGATCGGCACGGAGACCTACCTGTCCTACCGGCGCGGGCAGTCGCCCCTGGGCGTCCTCGGGTTCCCGGGCGGGAGCATCGAGGAGTCCGACGACGACGAGCTGCGCTGGTTCGGGCCCACGCCGTCGATGTGGGCGAAGACCCTCGGCGTCGAGGACCACCGCGTGGCCCGCCGGCACGTGCTGTGCGCCATCCGGGAGCTGTTCGAGGAGACCGGCGTCCTGCTCGCCGGTCCCGATGCGTCGTCCCTCGTCGAGGGCACGCAGGTGAAGGAGTGGATGAAGGCGCGCGAGGCCATCAACGAGGGCGAGTGCCGCTTCGCGGACATCCTCGGCCGTCGCGGCCTCGGCGTCCGGACCGACCTCATCAAGCCGATCTCGCACTGGGTCACCCCCGACTTCGCGCACCGCCGCTTCGACACCCACTACTTCGCCGCGGCGCAGCCCGTGAACCAGGAGCCGAGCATCCTCGCGAGCAAGGGCGTCTGGGGACAGTGGCGCTGGGCGGCCCAGGAGATCGCCGACCGCGACACCACCCGGCTCGGCGACGAGGTGGGCCAGCCGAACACGGTGGGCCGCACCCTGAGCGAGCTGGCGGTGCCGGCGGTCGAGATCATCCTGGAGAAGATCGGCTCCTCGCGCGGCTGTATCGCCTATCTCTCCCACAAGCGCCCGGTGAAGCTGTACCACCCGCAGCTCGAGGAGCACGACGGCGATCTCGTGCTCCAGGTCGAGTGCCCCAAGCTCACCGAGGGCGGATCGGTGCAGCGGGGGCGCTGACGCGCCCACCCGGATGGCGGCGTCAGGCCACCCAGCTGACACCCCCACCCGGATGGCGGAAGGCACCCGCCGGCGGCGGGTGCCTTCCGCCATCCGGACCTCAGCGGCTGCGCTGGCGCAGGCGCTGGATGTCGAGGATGACGACGGCGCGCGCCTCGAGGCGGAGCCAGCCGCGCTGGACGAACTCGGCGAGGGCCTTGTTGACCGTCTCGCGGGACGCCCCGACGAGCTGCGCGAGCTCCTCCTGCGTGAGTTCGTGCGCCACGAGGATGCCGTCGGTGGCCGGCCGGCCGAAGCGGTCCGCCAGATCCAGCAGGGCCTTCGCCACGCGCCCGGGGACGTCGGAGAAGACCAGGTCGGCGAGCGACTCGTTGGTGCGGCGGAGGCGGCGGGCAAGGGCCTGCAGCAGCTGGGCCGACACCTCGGGGCGTGTCTCGAGCAGGGCCCGGAGGTCCTCGTTCTTCAGCCCGGCGAGGCGCGTCTCGGACACGGCGGTCGCGGTCGCGGTGCGGGGACTCGGATCGAACAATGCCATCTCGCCGAACAGCTCACCCGGGCCCAGGATCGCGAGGAGGTTCTCGCGCCCGTCCTGGGCGGTGCGTCCGAGCTTGATCTTGCCGGAGACGATGAAGTACAGCTGGTCGCCCTGGTCCCCCTCACGGAAGACCGACGAACCGCGGGGGAGATCCACCTCGATGAGCTCGTCCGTCAGCGCCGCGAAGACGTCGTCTCCCAGTGATGCGAAGAGGGGTGCCCGGCGCAGTACCTCGATGTCCATGAATTCTCCTGATGCGTGGTGTCGTTCCGCGGCTGTCCCCGCTGTCTTCTCCTGTCCATCTTGCCGTACCGGAGCGGATGTGACGACTGATACACACTTCGATCACTGCCGGGAGGCCCGCATCCAGCGGCTCGGGACCGTACTCCCACGCTCTTCCCATGACGCGCCGCTAGAATCGCTCGCAGTGTCGGGATGCACGCCGTTCTCCCGCCGTCCAGAGCCAGGGAGAACGTTCGTGCCGGAATTCAGCCTCGCGGGGTTCACGCTCCTCGACCTCGTCCTGGTCGTGGTCCTCCTCGGCTACCTCGTGACAGGGCTCCGCAACGGCTTCCTCGTCACCCTCGGCGGCATCGCGGGCTTCGTCGCCGGGGCCGTCGCCGCGTTCTTCGCCATCCCCCTCGTCAGCGCGTGGGTCCCCGACAACCCGTGGCGCCTGATCGCCGTGATCGGCACGGTGGTGGTGCTCATCATCGTCGGTCAGGCCGTCGGATCGGCGCTCGGGGCGTCCATCCGCCGGTGGTCCGACGTCCCGCCGCTGCGCATCATCGACCGCATCCTCGGCGGCGTCGTGAACGTCGTCGTCGCGGCGCTCGTCCTGTCGATGCTCGCCTTCGGCGTCGGGACCCTCGGCGTCCCCTTCCTGTCCCAGCAGATCGCGTCCTCGCAGGTGATCCGGGCGATCGACACGGCCACACCCGGTCCCGTACGCACCTGGATGGCGCAACTGCGCACCATCGCGGTCGACGACGGCATCCCCACCATCCTCGAGAGCGTGGGACCCGCGACGCCGGCCGCTGTGCCCGACGCCTCTGTGGACACCCCGGAACTCGCCGCCGCCGCCGCGTCGGTGGTCCGCATCACCGGGACGGCCTTCCAGTGCGGCCAGAACCAGACCGGCTCCGGATTCGTCGTCGCACCGGGACGGGTGATCACCAACGCGCACGTCGTCGCCGGTGTGGACGAGCCCGTCGTGGAGGTCCCCGGCGGCGGTGCGCTGCCCGGTCGGGTGGTGCAGCTCGACACGGCCCGCGACATCGCCGTGATCGCCGTCGACGACCTGCGGGCCGCTCCGTTGCCGCTCGGCCAGGAACTGGACAACGGGACGACGGCGGCGTTCGCCGGCTACCCCGCGGGCGGCCCCTACCGGATCCAGCCCGCGAGCGTCCAGGGCCTGTCACCCGTGCTCGTCAACAACATCTACGGCGCCGAGCCGCAGCCGCTCCAGGTCTACAGCCTCGCCGCGAACGTCCAGCAGGGGAACTCCGGCGGACCCCTGCTGGATCTGCAGGGCCGCGTGGCCGGCGTCGTCTTCGCGAAGTCCACGGCCGATGCGCCCGTCGGGTACGCATTGTCCCTCGAGGAACTGCGCCCCATCGCCGAGAGCGCGCCCGATCTGGCCGAGGCCGTCTCGGCCGGGCAGTGCGCCCGAGGCTAGGGCAGACCCCGCTGCTACGCTTTCACCGCACGGCTCGCTCTCGGATCAGGGGGAACTGCGTTGTCCCAGGAATCAACCGCACGCACGGGGCGGACACGACTGGCCACGCCGCCGGTGTTCATGTACCACTCGATCAGCCCGTCCCGCCTGCCGGATCCGCACCGGTTGCGGGTCCACCCGGACCGGCTGGACCGGCACCTGGGACTGCTGCGGCGACTGGGGTTACGCGGGGTGTCGCTGTCCGAGTTGCTGCGCGCGGGCGAACGCGGGGAGGCACGCCGCCTCGTCGGCCTCACGTTCGACGATGGCTACACCGACTACCTCGAGCACGCCCTCCCGGCCCTGCAGCGCCACGGCATGAGCAGCACGCTCTATGTGGTGGCCGGTGGGCTCGGCGGCACCAACGAGTGGGACGACGGCCCCCGGCTCGGTCTTCTCGACGCCGATCAGGTGCGTGCCGTCGCCGCTGCGGGGCAGGAGGTCGGCAGCCACACCATGACCCATCCCCACCTGCGCGGTGTCGGTGCCGACTCCCTGGTCGAGGAGATCAGTGGAAGCCGGGAGGTCCTGCAGGACGTCCTGCAGACCGGAGTCGCGAGCTTCTGCTACCCGTACGGCGAGTTCGACGAGGCCGCCACCGGTGCCGTCCGTGCGTCCGGGTACGACCACGGGTGCGTGATCGGGGACTACGACCCGGGCGACCGGTTCACCCTGCCGCGCTGCTACATCAGCCCCCGGGACACCCCGGCGCACCTGGTGGCCCGCATGGTGCGGCACTCACTGCGCCTGGGACTGCGCGGGCGTCGCTGATCCCGCACCGTCATCGGAGCGCGTCGGCCGGGCCGCCTTCCGCGCACGCCGTGCCTCCACCGCCAGCAGCACGCGCTTCGCGGCACGCCGCGCAGCGAGGAGACCGTCGGCGGAGACCATCGCCGCGCGGCCCCGCATCGTCCGGGGCACCCGTAACTGATGGAGCGGCACGGACCGCGCGGCGAAGTCGGACTTGTACGGTTCGTCACCCACCGTGAGGTCGAAGTAGGACTTGCCCCGGCGGATGGCGTCCTGCACCAGGCCGTCGACGATCAGGAGCCCGAGCGAGTAGTTCCGGAGACGTTCGACGTCGTAGCCCACGAGCAGGAACAGTTCCCGGTCGGGCTCCACCAGATCGAGGGCGATCGCGACCGGCTCGGCTCCGACGTCCAGCACGACGAGCCGTCCCGGGCCTCCGAGGCGCACGCTGTCCTCGGCGACGGCCTGGTAGAAGGCAAAGGTGGCATCGTCCTGCACGAGGTCCACGCCGCGCCGTTCGGCGAAACGGGCCGACCGGAAGGCGCGCATCCTCCGCATCAGGGGCTCGACCTCGGCGGCGGCCGTCACCACGCGCAGGACCCGCTCGCCCTTGGGGCGCAGACGCTTGTACTTGCGCTCGAGGTGCCGCACGAACGCCGCGTCCAGGGTCCCGCGCCACGCTTCCGGGGTGCCCTCCAGGGTCATCAGGTGGGTGTCGTAGTGGTGGCGGCGCACGAGCGCACCGCCCAGCAGCGCGGCCATCGCGTCGGGGGAGCCCACGACGCGGTCCACGCGGAGCAGGTCGAAGCCCCCGAGCGTGCGACGGATCCCGGCGACGACCTCCGGACGACGCGAGAGTTCCACCAGCACCGGTTGCGGGACGACGGCGGCGTTGTAGTCCGCCACTCCGAGGTCGGCGAAGGTGAGCGTACGGACGGCCCTGCCGACGCGGACCAGCGGCAGCACCAGCACCAGCCCCCGGTCGGTCTCCCGCCGAACGGTCACCACGACCGGTCGGGCGCCCCGGGCCGGAGCCAGCGTGGTGTAGAGGCGGTGCAGCCAGACGCCGTGCTGGAACGACGTAGCCCCGGAGTCGGCGTGCAGGGCGGCGTACTCGGCGGACAGGAAGTCGAAATCGTCCTCACGCCCGATGATGTAGCTCATCGCGGTCCTCGCCTCCGGGGTCGTCGTCGCACCACTCAGGACACGGCCGAGCCCACGACGATCTCGGGCCGACCGGATCCGGCGGGACGGCCCGGTATCGGCGATTCGCGGCCGGGTGGGGTCAGAGTACCAGCAGCCTCCTCCGGGAGCACCGGTCCGTCGGGCAGCGCCTGCGCCCGCGGCGCGGACCGGGAAGTCCCGGCCCGGTGCGGCCGGCGCTTCAGAGCCATTCGATCGATTGCCCGTGCGGCCCGGTGCGCGCGACCGACCGACCGTTGTGCTGCAGCACGAACCTGCCGTCCTCCTCACCCGCCACCCTCTCCAGGGCGCCGGGCACCCCGTCGAGCGTGCCGGCGCCCTCGTGCGACAGCCAGTGCAGGGGGCGGTCCCGGTCCGCTGCGAGCCGCAGCATTGTGTCGCGGAACCGCTGCCGGCCCTCGGCGTCGAGGTACGCGAGGACGGCACTGTGGAACACGACGACGACGGCGTCGGACGGTGCGCGCCCGATGAGGGGCAGGAGCTGCTCGTTGAGGTCGCCACGCACGAGCAGCGGCGGGTCCTCCCGCACCACACCCAGCGCGGCCCTGAGGCGCTCGGCGCGGAAGCCGTGCTCGGGCCAGACGAGGGCCTCGAGCCACCGCACGTCATCCGCATCCCCCGCGTCGAGCGGGTTCAGGTCGATACCCGCGCGCCAGGTGACGGCGGGAAGCGCCGACGGGAGCGGGACGGCCCCGGTCACCGAGCACGCGAGGGGCGGGACCGGGGAGCCCGCAGCGGGCGTGAGGGTCGGGCCGGGGGAGTAGGCGTACGCATACCGGTCGGGGAAGAGGCACGCGCCCGCCGACGCGCCGACCTCGATGAGTGCCAGCGGCCTGCCCTCCCCGGTGCTGATCGCGGCGAGACTCGGCAGCAGGACGGCGCAGCGCCCCGCCTCGTTCGTCTGGGTGGTTCGCGTCTCCATGACGTGGCGTATCTCCTCCCAGTGCCCGACGACGAACGAGCGGAAGGCGCGGTAGCCCCCGAGGGGCACCCCGGCGAAGCGGGCCGCGCCGAGGAACAGGACCGGCTGGCGGCGCGCCGGCGGAAGGGAGTCGAGCAGGGCGAGGACCTCGTCGTCGTCGCTCACACCCGTGCACCACTCGTCGTACAGGGGTGAGTACCCACGGGCGTCGGTCTCCGCGAAGCGCCGGTAGCGCGCGGATGTCGTCATTTCTGTCCCGCTCATCGATCCTCCCGTTTCGCAGGTATTTCCCCGGTGTAACCCGCAACCGCCGGGCTGCGCATGATGCCAAATCGTAACCACTCCGGCCCCCGAAATACTGTTACGGGCCCTCCCGGAAGTTAGGCTCGTCACACGGATCAGCGCGCTCGCCGCCGTGGTCCCACGGCTGCCGGTAGATCCGGTAGGAATCACTCGTCCACCAGGAGCACTTATGTCTAACCGAGGCACATCCGTGCGCGGCGCAGGTTTCGCGAGGAAACGCGCGGCGCTCACAGCAGGATTCTCCATCGCAGCACTCCTCCTCACCGGCTGCGTGCAGAGCCAGCGCGAGGAGAACACGGGCGCCGAGGGTGAGGGCGACACCGCCGTCGACTCCACCTTCGTCTTCGCAGCATCCGCCGACCCGAAGTCCCTCGACCCGGCCTTCGCCAGCGACGGCGAGTCCTTCCGTGTCAGCCGCCAGATCTTCGAGGGGCTTGTCGGCGTCAAGGAAGGCACCGCCGACCCCGAGCCCCTGCTCGCCGAGTCGTGGGAGACCTCCGAGGACGGCCTGTCGACGGCCTTCACCCTGAGGGAAGGCGTCAAGTTCCACGACGGAACCGATTTCAACGCCGACGCGGTCTGCTTCAACTTCGACCGGTGGTACAACTGGACGGGCCTCCAGCAGGCCGAGACCGTGTCCTACTACTACAACAACCTGTTCCGCGGCTTCGCCGACAAGCCCGAGAATGCCATCTACGAGTCCTGCGAGGTCGACGGCGACAACGAGGCCACCGTCACGCTCGCCAAGCCCTTCGCCGGGTTCATTCCCGCACTGTCCCTCCCGGCCTTCGCCATGCAGAGCCCCACGGCCCTCGAGCAGTACAAGGCCGACGAGATCGGCGGCTCCGCTGAGGCGCCGCAGCAGAGCGAGTACGCAACGGGCCACCCCGTCGGCACCGGCCCCTTCAAGTTCGATTCCTGGAACGTCGGACAGCAGGTCGAACTCTCGATCTTCGAGGACTACTGGGGAGAGAAGGGACAGATTACCGAAACGATCTTCCGGATCATCGACGACCCGCAGGCCCGCCGGCAGGCCCTCGAGGCTGGAACCATCGACGGCTACGACCTCGTCGCACCCGCCGACACCCAGTCGCTGAAGGACGCCGGCTACAACGTCGTCGCCCGCGACCCGTTCACCATCCTGTACCTGGGCTTCAACCACAAGGTCGAGCAGCTCGCCGACCCCAAGGTTCGCGAAGCCATCGCCTACGCCATCGACAAGGAAGCACTGGTCAGCCAGACCCTTCCCGAAGGCACCAAGGTCGCAACCCAGTTCATCCCCGATGTCGTCGACGGCTACAACGAAGAGGTCGAGACGTACGACTTCGATCCGGAGAAGGCCAAGGAGCTCCTCGCCGAAGCAGGCTATCCCGACGGGTTCGAGATCCAGTTCAACTACCCGACGAACGTCTCGCGCCCCTACATGCCCACCCCGGAACAGGTCTTCACCAACCTCCAGGCCCAGCTGGCCGATGTCGGGATCACCGTCACCCCATCACCCGCCGCCTGGTCCCCCGACTACCTCGACCAGGTCCAGGGAACCGAGGACCACGGCCTGCACCTGCTCGGCTGGACCGGCGACTACAACGACACCGACAACTTCATCGGCGTGTTCTTCGGCCGGGAGAAGCCGGAATTCGGCTTCAGCAACCCCGAGCTGTTCTCCGCACTTGATGAGGCACGCGGCATGAGCGACCGCGACGAGCAGACGAAGGCGTACGAGGAGATCAACCAGCAGATCTCCGAGTTCATCCCGGCCATCCCGCTGGCGCACCCGGCTCCTTCGCTGGCGTTCAACGAGCGCGTCACCTCCTACCCGGCGAGCCCCGTCAATGACGAGGTCTTCAGCAACATCGAGCTGAGCGAGTAGCAGCAGTACCCGTGTGGAGCCGGTCCCGGTCCCGGGACCGGCTCCACCCTGCTGTACTACCCCTGTCCGGCCCGCGCCGGTCGACCCGGAAGGATCCCCAGTGTTACGCGTCATCGGTAAGCGGCTAGCGCTGCTCATACCCACCCTGTTCGGCCTGTCCGTCCTGCTGTTCCTCTGGGTACGCAGTCTCCCCGGCGGTCCGGCGACCGCACTGCTCGGCGAGAAGGCCACGCCCGATGCCATCGCCCGGGTCAACGAGCTGTACGGGTTCGACCGCCCGCTCCTTGTCCAGTACTTCACATATATGGGCAAGCTGCTGCAGGGCGATTTCGGGGTGTCGATCAATACGGGACGGCCCGTCCTGGAAGAATTCGCCACCCGGTTCCCCGCGACGATCGAACTCACCATCGTCGCCCTCATCTTCGCCATCGGCGTCGGCGTCCCGCTCGGCTACCTCGCCGCGCGGCACTACGGGCGTTTCCTCGATCACAGTTCCGTGGTGCTGAGCCTCATCGGCATCACCGTCCCGGTGTTCTTCCTGGCGTTCATCCTCAAGTACCTCTTCGCCATCCAGTGGTCCATCCTGCCCCCCGACGGTCGGCAGAATCCGCGCATCGACGCCACCCACTTCACCGACTTCTATGTACTCGACGGGATACTCACGGGGGAGTGGGATGCCGCCTGGGACGCCGTCCTGCACCTGATCCTCCCCGGGCTGGCGCTGGGCACCATCCCGCTCGCGATCATCGTCCGCATCACGCGGGCCTCGGTCCTCGAGGTACAGAACGCGGACTACGTCCGCACGGCCCGTGCGAAGGGCCTCATGGAGCGCTCCATCAGGGGCAGCTTCATCCTGCGGAACGCCATGCTCCCGGTCGTCACGACCATCGGCCTGCAGCTGGGCCTGCTGATCTCGGGAGCGGTCCTGACCGAGACGGTCTTCGCGTTCAACGGGATCGGCCGGTTCCTGCGCGACGCGATCTTCGGCCTGGACTACCCCGTGCTCCAGGGTTTCATCATCTTCATCGCGATCCTGTACGCCCTGATCAACCTGATCGTGGACCTGTCCTACTCCGTCATCGACCCGAGGGTGCGTGTGCAATGAGTACCATCCTGCCTCCCGCCGCCGACGGCTCCGCGGCACCCACCGATCCCGCGATCGACGCCGGGCGCGGCACCGGCCTCTGGAAGGACGCCTTCCTCGGGCTGCGCAGGAACCCGCAGGCCATCGTGGGCGCCGTCATCATCGGGCTCTTCCTGCTCGTGGCGATCCTCGCTCCGATCCTCGCGCCGTACGGCGGGGACGACCTCCCCGGGCGGACGTCGATCACCCCCACCACCATCCCCAGACCCGGGGAGATCGACGGCTTCCCGCTGGGCCTGGACCGCTTCGGCGGGGACGTGCTGAGCAAGCTGATCTGGGGCGCCCAGGCATCCCTGCTCATCGGCGTGGTCTCGACGGCGCTCGGGCTCGCGGGCGGCATGCTGCTCGGTGTCCTGGCGGGCGGTCTCGGCGGCTGGGTGGACAACGTCATCATGCGCTTCGTGGACATCCTGCTCTCCGTGCCGAACCTGCTGCTCGCCGTGAGCATCGCCGCAGTGCTGGGCCAGAGCTCCTACGCGATCATGATCGCCATCGGCGTCTCCCAGATCCCGATCTTCGCGCGTCTCCTGCGCTCCTCGATGCTCTCGCAGCGGGGCGCCGACTACATCCTGGCGGCGCAGACCCTCGGGCTCAGCCGCCGGACGATCACCATGAGCCACCTGCTGCCCAACAGCATGGGGCCGCTGATCGTGCAGGCCACCCTGACGCTGGCGACCGCCGTCATCGATGCGGCCGCGCTGTCCTTCCTCGGCCTCGGCGGCGGACTGCCCCAGGCCGCGGAGTGGGGGCGCATGCTGACCTACGCACAGGCCGAGCTCTCGGTCGCGCCGCAGCTCGCCTTCCTCCCCGGCGCCTGCATCGCCATCACGGCGCTCGGGTTCACCCTGCTGGGTGAGTCCCTGCGCGAGGCCCTCGACCCGAAGACCCGCAGGAAGTAGTCCACCCCACGCGAGCGGCCATCGACCTCCGGATCGGTGGCCGCTTCCGTATGCCCCTGGAACTAGCGTGCGTGGACGTCCAGCCTGTGCGGATCGACGAGGAGATCGGGGTCCCAGCCGCCTGTGGTCGCGGCGGCGCCGTACGTGGCACGCAGGAAGGCGAGCAGCGTGGCGTCGGGGTCCGGGGCGGTGCGGACGGCCTCGTAGGGCAGCAGGAACTGGCGGTACTCCGCACTGTAGAACGCGCCCTCGACGTCGATGACGGCGTCGCGGTAGCCCTCCGGCTCGGGATACGCGTAGGAGTAGAACGCACCCTCCTCGCCGCCGCCGGGCCAGAACCCGCAGCTGGACAGTTCGTGCGAGTAGCCCTCCTGCATGACCCAGTCCGCGCAGTTCGGGGCGCCGCCGGGGTGGAGCGGCGCGGGCCTGCCGGAGAAGCGCGTGCAGGCGAGATCCATGGCGCCCCAGAAGAAGTGCACGGGACTGACCTTGCCGAGGAACTCCGCCCGGAAGAGCGTGAGAACGCGTTCGGCCTGCATCAATTGTCGCCAGAAGGCTGTGACGGCGGCCCCGTCGTAGGACGCGTGCTGATGGTCCTCGGCGAACGGGACGGCTGGATCCACCTCGGTGGGGACCGGCCGGATGGGCGCCTCGATCCCGAGTTCCGTCAGTGCCGCCATCGTCTGTTCATGGAATGCGGCGACGGACTGCGGCTCGAGGGGCACCGTGCGGTCCTCCCCGGAGCTGCTCCGGACGAGCAACCGGTGGGCCACGACGTCGAACTCGATATCGAACATCCCGGCACGGTAGGGGATGGAGGACGTCCCGAGGCCCCTCGGGGTGACGTACAGCGGCACCTGCCACCAGTGGTTGACCAGCGGCGCATGTGCCATCCGGATCTTTCCCACCACCTGGAGCCACATATGGAGCGTCGCCTGCGTGTCCTGCCAGTCCGCCACTCGCAGCTCCGACCACCCCTCCGCCATCGTGGTTACTCCGCCTATGGTGCGCTGCTCGCTCATCCTGTCCTCCGCCGTCGTGGTGTCCCGCCAATCTAGGCGGGCATCCCGTTCCGGTACAGGGTGTGACCGTTTATGGCGGCCCGGAGCCGCAGCGACGCGGCCGGCCCGATCTCCGGGCGCTTCGCGTAGGTCTCAACGATCAACCCGCGGCGCGGTCGAAAGCTCCGTGGGGCCTTCGACCGCAGGTGGCGACGATCAGGACGCGAGTTCCTTACCGATGTTGAGCTCGTTGCCAGGGATGGAGGCGAGCAATCGGCGCGTGTACGGGTGGCGGGGGTTCTGGAAGACCTCCTCGGAGCTCGCTGCCTCCACCAGCTCGCCGTCCTTCATCACGCAGACGTAGTCCGAGATGAGGCGCACCACGGCGAGGTCGTGCGAGATGAACAGGTAGCTCAAACCGAGTTCGGACTGGAGGTCGCCGAGGAGTTTCAGGATCTGTGCCTGCACCAGGACGTCGAGGGCGGAGACCGGTTCGTCGCACACGATCAGCTCGGGCTGCAGTGCAAGGGCCCTCGCGATTGCTACGCGCTGCCGCTGGCCGCCGGAGAGCTCCGCCGGGTACCGCCGTAGGGCGTTCTGCGGCAAGGAGACCTGGTCCATCAGTTCGCGGACCCGCGCCGAGCGTTCCTTCTTGGAGCCGCGCTTGTACGCGTTGAGCGGCTCCTCCACGATGCGTTCGATCGTGAACATCGGGTTCAGCGAGGAGTACGGGTCCTGGAAGATCGGCTGCACGCGCTGGCGGAAGTCGTTGAGCTGCGCCTTGTCGAGCGTGGCCACGTCCATGCCGTCGAAGGTCATGGTGCCCGACGTCGGTTCGATCAGTTTCAGCAGCATCCGCGCGGTCGTGGTCTTGCCGGACCCCGATTCCCCGACGATCGCCACCGTCTGCCCTCGGGGAACGTCGAGCGTGACGTTCTTCGCCGCGTAGAAGTCGTCCTTGCTGCCACGGCGCTTGTAGATCTTCGTGAGGTCGCGGATCTCCACGATGTTCGGGGGAGCGGCAGGAGTCGCAGGAGCGGCGGCACCGGAGGGCTCCAGCGGTCGGTCGGACGACGTCGTCGCCGCGTGCGCGCCGGCGGTGGCGCGGGGAGCACCTGCTGAGACGCCCTTATCGGCGGGATTGGGAACGGGAGCGTCGGTCGGTACCGGGCCGTCGTGCCCGGCTTCGTGTTCGGCGAAGACCGCTTCGGCGAGCTTCAGGCGCGACGCCGCATCCGCCGTGAACGCGCCGGGACGCAGGCGGACCGCGGCGACGCTGGGCGCCGCGCGGACGAGCGACTGCGTGTAGGGGTGCTGCGGGTCGTTGAGCAGCTGCTCCGCGGGTCCTGTCTCGACCACGCGTCCACGGTGCATCACCACGAGCTGCGAGGCGCGTTCGGCGGCGAGCCCGAGGTCGTGCGTGATGAGCAGGACCGACGTGCCGAGCTGCTCCGTCATCATCTCGATCTGGTCGAGGATGGTGCGCTGCACGGTGACGTCGAGCGCGGACGTCGGTTCGTCCGCGATGAGGAGCCGCGGCTGGCAGGCGAGGCCGATCGCGATCAGCGCCCGCTGCCGCATGCCGCCGGAGAACTCGTGCGGGTACTGCTTCGCGCGCTCCCCGGCGTCGGGCAGCCCGGCGGCGGTGAGGACCTCGATGACGCGCTGCTTGACGTTCTTCCTGGTGGCCATCCCGTGCACCAGGAGGGTCTCGGCGACCTGCGTGCCGATCTTCGTCACGGGGTTCAGGTTGGACATCGGGTCCTGCGGGACGAGGCCGATCGCCCGGCCGCGGATGGAGCGCATCTTCGCTTCCGGCAGCGTGGTGAGGTCCTCGCCCTCGAACAGGATGCTGCCGGAGGTCACGCGGCCGTTGCCGGGCAGCAGGCCGATGCAGGCCATCGCCGTCGTCGACTTGCCCGAGCCCGACTCCCCGACGATAGCCAGAGCACTGCCGCGCCGGAGGGTGAAGCTCGCGTCCTCGACGGCATGGACCTCCCCGTGCGTCGTGCGGAAGCTCACCGCCAGGTTCCGCACCTCGAGCAGGGGTGCGTCGGGGTTCTCGGGCTGGGCGGTAGCGCGCGCGTCAGGAGTGATGTCCGTCATAGCACCATCGTGCCCTATGGGGAGGTGCGGAGCGGCGCTCGCAGCAGCGGCAGCGCTAACTTTTCGGGAACGATGCCGCGTCCGATCCGGCGGCGGCCAGGCGGGCGGCCAGGTGGTCCACCGCCAGGCGGTAGCCGTCGATGCCGGCGCCGACGATCACGGCGTCGGCGACGCCGGAGATGTAGGAGGAGTGCCTGAACTCCTCACGCCGGTGCACGTTGCTGATGTGCACCTCCACCACGGGCAGTCCGACGGCGGCGAGCGCGTCGCGGATGGCGATCGAGGTGTGCGTGAACGCTCCGGCGTTGATGACGATCCCGTCCGCCGTGGACCGCGCCGCGTGGATCGCGTCGATGATCTCGCCCTCGTGGTTGGACTGCAGCGCGGATGCGGTGCAGCCGCGCCCGCGTGCCGTGTCCGCGGCGAGGCGGACGACGTCGTCGAGCGTCGCCGTCCCGTACACGTCGGGCTCCCTGGTACCGAGCAGGTTCAGGTTGGGTCCGTTGATCACGAGGATGCTCGGGGTGCGCGGGGTCATGCCCCCACTATGCCGTACGCGCGCCGGCATCCATCTGCTGCGCATTCCGCAGATGCACCGCTCCGATCGCACCCGCGGCCGTCACGAGGCTCATCACCGCGAGGACGACGCCGGGATGCCACCAGGCACCCTCCGTCGCGATGCCGAAGCGCTGCGTGATGGAGGGCGCGAAGCCCGCGATGATCGCGGCGATGCTGTAGGCGAAGGAGAGCGCGGTGAACGCCGTCTCCGGCCGGAAGAGATCCGCCATGAGCCCGCCGAGTGCCGCCCAGCTCGCGGTCGGCAGGATGCCGCCGAGGATGATCGCGGCGATGTACATCGGCTCCGTGGCGATGCTGATGACCCAGTACAGGGGGAAGGCGATCAGGGCGGTGCCGAGGGCGCCGCCCGCCACCACCTTCGCCGATCCGATGCGCATCGCGAGGTAGCCGAACGCGGGGATGGTGATCAGCTGCAGGACGGAGCCCACGAGGGCCGCATTCAGCACGGTCTCCTGCGACAGCCCGAGGGTCCCCGTGCCGTAGGCCTGCGTGTAGGTGACCATCAGGAAGTAGGATCCGATCCCCAGCACGGCGGCGGCGATCGCGACCAGGATGGCGACCGGCTGCGACTTCAGGACCTCGAGGAGGGGGACGCGGGGGAGTGCGTGCCTCCGGCTGGCCTCCTGGAAGACGGGCGTCTCGTCGATGGCGAGCCGCAGGTAGATGGCGATCGCGAGGAAGGGGAAGGCGAGCAGGAACGGGATGCGCCAGCCCCAGGTGGTCATGATGTCGGGGGCCGCGACGGCGAGCACCAGGAAGATGGCCGAGATCAGCATGGTGCCCACGGGGGATCCGAGCTGGGGGATGGATGCGTACAGCGCCCGCTTGCGGGGCTCGGCGTGCTCGGTCGCGATGAGGATGGAGCCGCCCCACTCGCCACCCAGGGAGAGTCCCTGCAGGAAGCGCAGCGCCGTGAGGATGATGGGCGCCCAGATGCCGATGGTGTTGTAGTCGGGCAGCAGGCCCACGGTCCCCGTCGCGAGGCCCATGAGGGTGATGGTCCAGATCAGGGTTCGCTTGCGGCCGATCCGGTCCCCGAGGTGGCCGAAGAGGATGGCGCCGAGCGGGCGGGCGACGAACCCCATGGCGAACACCAGGAAGGCCGAGAGGGTCCCGGCCAGGGGATCCTGCTCGGTGAAGAAGACGACGTTGAACACGAGTGCGGCGGCGGTGCCGAAGACGTAGAAGTCGTAGGACTCGAGGGCCGTTCCGACGAAGGAGGCGCCGGCGACGCGGCGGGCCATGCGTGGATTCGTGACGGGGGGCTGCTGGACGGTTGTGGACACGCTGAAATCATCCTCTCGTGGCCGCCCGGGAGCCATGTTTCAGGACGAACATCACACCGGTGGCACACGGCGCCCACCTGTGCGGGAGGGGCCGGTGGTGTCAGGCGGACAGTGGCGCGTCGAGGTGGGCGGCGACGATGGCCCGCCCGGCCGTGACGAGGGAGTCCGTGACGGCGCTCGGGTCCCCCATGAAGCCGTACACCATGGCGCCGTCGCGCAGCATGATGAGCTGGTCCGCCACGGCGTCGGGCCGGCCCACACCCAGCTCGGCCAGCAGTTCGGCGACGACCCCGTGCAACCAGGCCCGGTAGCGCCCGACGGCGGTCCGGACCATGCCGTCCGCCGGGTACTCGGCGGCGGCGTTGATGAAGGTGCACCCCCGGAAGCCAGGGCGGCACGCGGCGTCCCCGTTGGCCGCGGCCAGGTGGAGCAGGACGGTGCACGCATCGAGCCCGTCCGCGCGTTCCCTCCCGATGGCGGCCTGCAGCCGCGCGAGCTGGTCCTCCAGGTAGGCGACCACGAGGTGGTCCTTGGTCGGGAAGTGCCGGTAGAACGTCACCTTGGTGGTCCCGGCATCGGCGATGACCTTGTCTGCGCTCACCGAACGGATGCTCGTGGCGTCGAACAACGTGGTCGCCGAGGCGAGGATCCGATCCCGCACGGGGGGCTGGGCGCTCATCATGCTCCATTCTCTGTCAAGCCGGTTCCATCGTTTGATCCCACTAGAGTTACTAGTTAGTCTACTAAGTCGGAGGGGAGCTGCCAGGCGCCCCGCGACGGAAGGACGGACACAGGTATGGGTGCTCTCTACACGGCGGTGGCCACCGCGACCGGCGACGGACGCAACGGCAAGGCGCACACGGACGACGGGCAGCTCGTCGTCGATCTCGCGGTCCCGAAGGAGATGGGCGGTGCCGGCGGCGCGACGAACCCCGAGCAGCTCTTCGCCCTCGGCTACGCCGCCTGCTTCCACAGCGCCCTCAAGCTCGTCGCGAGCCGCAGCAAGGCGACGATCAGCGACACCGCCGTCACCGCCGAGGTGAGCATCAACCCGGTCGACGGCGGGGCGTTCCAGCTCGCGGTCGCCCTGCACGCCGAGATCGGCGGAGTGGACCAGGAGACGGCCGACGCGCTCGTCGAGCGGGCCCACCAGGTGTGCCCGTACTCCAACGCCACGCGCGGCAACATCGAGGTCACGGTCGACGCCACGATCGGCTGAGTGCCCCGGACATGCCAGAGGCCCCCGCACTCGCGGGGGCCTCTGGTATGTCCGGCTACTTCCGCAGCGAGACGGCGATCTGCTGCATGATCGTCGGATCGGACAGCGTGGTGGCGTCGCCGACCTCCCGGCCCTCCGCGACGTCCTTGAGCAGGCGGCGCATGATCTTGCCGCTGCGCGTCTTCGGCAGCTCGGGGACCACCAGGATGTTCCGCGGCTTCGCGATGGGCCCGATCTCCTTGCCCACGTGGTTGCGCAGCGTGGTGACGATGTCGTCGTCGTCCTTCGCCGAGCCGCGCAGGATCACGAACGCGACCACTGCCTCCCCGGTGGTCTCGTCGCTCGCCCCGACGACGGCGGCCTCCGCCACCGACGGGTGGCTCACGAGCGCCGACTCGATCTCGGTGGTCGAGAGGCGGTGGCCGGAGATGTTCATGACGTCGTCCACCCTGCCCAGGAGCCAGATGTCACCGTCGCTGTCCTTCTTGGCGCCGTCGCCGGCGAAGTACATGGCGTCGAAGCGCGACCAGTACGTGTCCCTGAAGCGCTGGGGATCACCCCAGATACCGCGCAGCATCGACGGCCACGGTTCGCGGATGACCAGGTACCCGCCGGAGCCGTTCGGTACCGGGACGCCCATCTCGTCGACGACGTCGATGGCGATCCCGGGCACGGCCACCTGGGCGGAGCCCGGCTTCGTCGCGGTCACACCGGGCATCGGCGTGATCATCTGCGCGCCGGTCTCGGTCTGCCACCAGGTGTCCACGATCGGGACGTTGCCGCCGCCGATGACCTCGCGGTACCACATCCACGCCTCGGGGTTGATGGGTTCCCCGACGGAGCCGAGGACGCGGATCGAGGAGAGGTCGTACTTCTTGGGGATGTCGCGGCCCCACTTCATGAACGTGCGGATGGCCGTGGGTGCCGTGTAGAGGATGGACACCTTGTACTTCTCGATCAGTTCCCACCAGCGTCCCTGGTGCGGCGTGTCCGGCGTCCCCTCGTACATGAGCTGCGTGGCGCCGTTCACCAGCGGCGCGTACGCGACGTAGCTGTGCCCCGTGACCCAGCCGATGTCCGCGGTGCACCAGAAGACGTCGGTCTCCGGGCGCAGGTCGAAGGTGTTCCGGTGGGTGAACGCGGTCTGCGTGAGGTACCCGCCCGTGGTGTGCAGGATGCCCTTCGGCTTCCCGGTGGTCCCGGAGGTGTAGAGGATGAACAGGGGATGCTCCGCGTCGTGGGCCACGGCGGTGTGTTCGTCCGGGGCGGTGTCGACGACGTCGTGCCACCACAGGTCGCGGCCCTCGGTCCACTCGACCGGCTCGTTGTTGCGGCGGACCACCACCACGTTGGAGACGCTGTGGCCCTCGCGCTCGAGGGCGCCGTCGACGGCGGGCTTGAGGGCGCTCGGCTTGCCACGGCGGTACGTGCCGTCGGAGGTGACGACGAGCTTGGCCTCGGCGTCGTCGATACGGCTGCGGAGGGCGTCGGCCGAGAACCCGCCGAAGACCACGGAGTGCACGGCACCGATCCTCGCGCAGGCGAGCATCGTGATGACGGCCTCCGGGATCATGGGCAGGTACACCGCCACGCGGTCGCCCTTCTGCACGCCCAGGGACTCGAACGCGTTGGCCGCCTTCTTCACCTCACGGGTGAGGTCCGCGTAGGTGATGGTGCGGGTGTCGCCGGGTTCACCCTCGAAGTGGATCGCGACCCGCTCGCCGCGGCCGGCCTCCACATGGCGGTCGAGCGCGTTGTAGGCCGCGTTCACGGTGCCGCCCACGAACCACTTGGCGAACGGTGCGTCCGACCAGTCGAGGGTCTGCGTGAAGTCCTGGTCCCAGGTGAGGAGCTCGCGCGCCTGCTTCGCCCAGAACTCCGTGCCCTGCTCGCGCGCCTCGTCGTAGAGGGACGGCTGCGCGACGGCGTTCGCGGCGAACTCCGCGCTGGGCGGGAAGCGGCGTTCCTCGTGCAGCAGGTTCTCGAAGGCGTCGCCCTGGCGTTCGGCGGTCATGGTCTACCCCTTTGTGACGTGGTCGGTGACAGGTCCAAGGGAACACTATCGAGTTCTCCCCGTCCTGTGTGCCCCGGGTCACAGGGCCTAGCCGAGGTGGGGTGATTGTGCGGTGAGCGGCGCCCGGCGCCGGAGCTCCTCGGTGCTGTCCTCGGTGGCGTCCTCGGTGGTGTCCTCGGCGGTGTGGTCGGTGGAGAAGGTAGGAGGCGGTGGCTAGGGTGGAAGCAGGTATCCAACACCGGCGGCCGACGGCCGCGGGCGACCATCGCTACATACGGGAGCACACCATGACCGAAGCATCCGATGGCCGGGGCGCCACCGGCGTCACATCGGCCGGATTCCGACCGGATCCCGCCCGGGGCGACGGCGTCCCGTCGGACGGCTCGGGCACCGGTACGTCGGTGACCGGCACCTCCGCGCCCGGGACACCGCAGGGCGCGCCTCCGGGGCCGAGCAAGGCCCTGGCAGGACCGTTCACCCTGCGGGAAGTGGTCTTCGGTGCAGGCGCCGCGCTCGTCTTCATCGGTACCCTGCTGCCCTTCATCGGCGGCAGGATCCTCTACACCAACTTCTGGAGCAGTGCCTCCCTCTTCTTCATCGGTATCGGCATCCTGCTGCCCGTGATCGCCCTGGCGCTGCTCGCAGGCCGCCGCCTGGGGAGCGCCGGACTCCGCGTCGGCTCGCTGTCCGTGGACCAGTTCGCATCGGTCGCGGCGGTGCTCGCATCGACCTACTTCTTCCTGCAGACCGTCACCGCGTTCCACGTGGGACCCCTCGTGGCCCTGATCGGTTCGCTGGGCATGCTGGCCGCGACCGTCGTCGGGCCGTTCCTGCCCGGGATCAAGAACGACTTCGCCGACAGGCCGGAGGTGCCCGCCCGCACCGCGGCCCGTCCGATCACCGCTGCACAGCCCCGCCCGCCGAAGCCGCCCAAGCCCGCGAGGACGGCCGGGGATGCACCCGGGACGGGCTCCGATCCCGTGGTCTCCCGCCCGGTCCAGGGCGGCCAGGCGGGCATCAACCCTGCCGCCGCGGCGGTCCGCCAGAACGGCGCGGGTCTGTACGGTGCGGGCGGGGCCGGTGCCGTGGGTGCCGGTGCTGCTGCGTCGGGCCAGTCCGGCATGGAGCGGGACTCCTCGACGTTGCGGGCCCCGCAGGCCGATGAGGCTCCGGCGCCCATCCGCTCGGGACAGGACTCCGGGCTGTCGACGCATACCGCGCAGGAGCAGGCCGGCGGCGCCCACGCCGTCGGCCAGGCACCGGACGACCACGGGGCGGACGCACACCGGAGCTCCGCCGACTCCACCTCCGGCCAGGCCGAGGTCGTACCGGCCGAGGAGACGCGGGTCCACGACGTCGTTCGGGACGACTCGACGCGGACGTACGAGTCCGCCGACTCCTCGGCTGATTCCTCGGGCGAATCCGCTGCCGACTACTCCACCGACGAGCGGGGCCGGCAGGAGCCCATCACGGCGACCCGTTCGGCCGATGAGGAGCCCGTGGTCGAGGCCTTCTGGTTCGCCGTCGGTTCCCCCCGTCCGGTGTACGACGAGCAGACCGGCCGGGAGGTCTTCCGGCTGCAGCCCGGCGACTGGGAGGTGGGCATCGAGGACCGCGGTGGTGAGTTCCTGGTCCAGGACAAGCGCACCGGTGCCGTCGGCATCCTGCGGGACCTGCGCAACATCGAGCGCGCACCCCGCGACTGACATCCCGCCCCGCCACAGCCCGGCGGAGTCCGTTCCGTCCCGTCGAGAGGAGACCCGCACGTGGCAGGCAGGAAGACGAAGGTGGACGAGGAGTCGCCCGTCGCCCTCAAACGCAGGGCACGGAAGATCAACAGGATCCTGGGGGACACCTACCCGTACGCAGTCGCCGAGCTCGACTTCCGCAACCCGTTCGAGCTGCTCGTGGCGACCGTGCTGTCCGCGCAGACCACCGACGTGCGGGTCAACCTCACCACGCCCGTCCTGTTCGAGCGCTATCCCGACGCCCAGGCCCTGTCGGAGGCCGACGAACCGGAACTGCAGGAGATCCTCCGGCCCACCGGCTTCTACCGGGCCAAGGCCAACAGTCTCCTCGCATTGTCGCGCCGCCTCGTGGACGAGTTCGACGGCGAGGTGCCGGACCGGCTCGAGGACCTCGTCACGCTGCCCGGCGTGGGCCGCAAGACGGCCAATGTGGTCCTCGGGAACGCCTTCGGTGCCCCGGGAATCACCGTCGATACTCACTTCGGGCGGCTCGCCCGCCGGTTCCGCTGGACCACGTCCGAGGACCCGGTGAAGGTGGAGATGGACGTCGCCGCCCTCTTCGAGCGCAGCGACTGGACCTCGTTGTCCAACCGCGTGGTGTTCCACGGCCGGCGGATCTGCCATGCCAGGAAGCCGGCCTGCGGCGTCTGTCCCGTTGCCGCCCTGTGCCCGTCCTTCGGTGAGGGGGAGACGGATCCGATGAAGGCCGCGAAGCTCCTCAAGTACGAACTCGCGCCGGGCCGGGAGGAGCTGCTGAAGCTCATGCGTGCCGGTCGGTCCCGTGCCGAGCTCCGTGAGGCCGGGCACGGTCTGGGTGCCTAGGCCTCCTGCCGCGACCGCCTACGACGAACTGGCGGCATGGGTGCGGTCGAAGGCTGCTCCTGGTTCGACCTTCGTCCGGCCCGGTGGCTGGCAGTTCGCCACCCTCGATCCCGCGAAGAGCCGCCGTGCGGCGGTGCTGGTCCTGGTGGGCCCACGCGACGGCGTCGCGTCCGGTGCGGATCCGGGGAGCGTCGAGCGCGACGATCTCGACATCCTGTTCGTCATGCGGTCGAGCACCCTGTCCAACCACCCCGGCCAGGTGGCATTCCCCGGCGGTGCCATCGACCCGCAGGACCCGGATGAGAGTGCCGCGGCCCTCCGCGAGGCGCAGGAGGAGACCGGGCTGGACCCTGCCGGCGTCGAGATCGTGGGGACGCTGCCGGAGGTCGGGCTCCCCGTCAGCAACTTCGTGGTCACGCCCGTCGTCGCCTGGTGGGCCGAGCAGTCCCCGGTCCACGCGGTGGACCGGGCGGAATCGGAGGCGGTCTTCCGGTCCCCGGTGGGCCTGCTGCTCGATCCGGCGCACCGGAGGACGGCGGTGGTGCGGCGGGACGGGTTCGTCAGCCGCACGCCGGCCTTCCTCACCCCGGACGCCGTGATCTGGGGGTTCACGGCCCTGCTGCTGGACACGATGTTCGACGGGCTCGGCTGGACGAGGCCGTGGGACCCGTCGCGGGAGATCCCTGCGCCCCTGTGAGCCGCTTCCTCACTTCGCGTCGGCGTAGGACGCGACGGTGACCGTGGAGATCGAGAACTCGATGGGGATGGGCCCGAACATCAGGCCCGTCGCCGCGCGCGCCGCGTCCTCCAGGATGGCTGCTGCCTCCGCCGTCCGGTCCGCCGGGACGTGCAGCACCACCTCGTCGTGGAGGAAGAAGGCCATACGGCTCCTCGGTGCCGGGATGCCGCTGCCCGCCAGGCGTCGGCGGATCTCCGCGAGCCAGCACAGGGCCCATTCCGCCGCGGAGGCCTGCACCACGAAGTTCCGGGTGAAACGGCCCCGGGCGCGTGCGGCACCGTCCGCCCGGCGCTGTTCCTCCGCCGTCGTCGTGCGCTGCCTCGCCCGCCACTCCTCCGACGCGGGAGGACACCCGCGGCCGAGGTGGCTCGCGACGCCGTCGCCCGCCTCCCCGGCCCGTGCGGCGGCCTCCACGACGCCGATGGCGCGGGGGTAGGCGCGGGTCAGCTGGGGCATCAGCCTGCCGGACTCCCCGCTCGTCGCTCCGTACATCGCGCCGAGCATCGCGAGCTTCGCCTTCGAGCGGTCGCCGCCGAACCCCTGGTCGGCGATCCCCTGGTACAGGTCCCTGCCGCGCGCCGCTGCCGCGAGCGACGAATCCCGCCCGAGGGCCGCCAGTACCCGGGGTTCCAGTTGCGCCGCATCGGCGACGAGGAAGGCGTGGCCCTCGTCGGGTCGGACGGCGTCGCGCACCTGCCGGGGGATCTGGAGGGCGCCCCCGCCGCGGGACGCCCAGCGGCCCGACACGACGCCGCCCACCACGTACTCGGGGCGGAAGCGGCCGTCGTGCACCCAGGTGTCGAGCCAGTTCCAGCCGTTGGCGGTCGCGAGCCGGGACAGCTTCTTGTACTCGAGGAGCGGTCCGATGGCTGGGTGCTGCTGTCGCTCCAGCTCCCAGGAGCGCGTCGTCCTCACCTCGATCCCGGCCCGGTGCAGGGCCCGCAGGAGCTCCTGCGGCGAGTCCGGGTTGAGCGTCGGGTTCCCCAGCGCGGCCCGCAGCTCTCCCGCGAGCCGCTCCAGTTCCGCGGGCCGCACACCCTCCGCGGGCCGCGGTCCCAGGCTCCTCTCGAGCAGTTCCTCGTGGATGTCCCTGCGCCAGGGGAGACCCCAGTGCTCCATCTCGGCGGCGATGAGCGCACCCGCCGATTCGGCTGCGACGAGCAGGTTCAGGCGCGCGGGCTGCGACGCGGCCGCTACGGCGGCGAGCTGGTGGCCGAACTGCTCGACGACGTCGTCCAGGAACGGACCCGTGGGCGCCTGCGGTTCGTCGAACAGGGAGTGCTGGTTGGGGGCCGGCGGCAGGGGCGGCAGCGAGAGCCGGGGTGGTTCCGTGCCGTCGTCCGTCTGGGCCGTCGCCCGCAGGGAATCGATGTAGGGGGAAGGCCGGCACGACGGCGAGTTGGCGAGCAAGGCGCGCGTCAGCGCGAGGTCCCAGCACCGGTCCACGTCGACGCCCGCAGCCAGCAGGTCGAGGTACCAGGACCGCGTGCTGTTCCACACCCAGCGGGGGCGCCCGCGCTCGGCCTCGGCGACGGCCGGGGCGAGACCGCTCCGGTCGACGACCAGCGGGGAGCCCATCGGTGCTCCGTCGGATCCGAGGCGCTGCAGCGCAAGCGTCGCGCTGCCGTCGCGGTCGCCGCCGTGGTCCGGCGGGAGGGGCGCGACAGCGATGTACATGTCCATATTGTCGGCGGTGGCGGTGTCATTCCTGCAATCAGCGGATTGTCCACATAGCGGCGATCCGGTCGCGCGCTCCGGACCCACGCGGCGAGGGTTGGGGCATGAGGCAGCAGACCTGGATCCCCACCGCAGGCCGGCGGCCCGTGGTCCTCGCGGGCGGCTCGCAGGACGTGCGGGACCAGGTGGCGCGCGTCGGCGCCGCAGCGGGCGTCTCCCCGCTCTTCGTCGAGAGCCTCGCAGCCGCTCTCCCCCTGGATCCGGCCGTGCTGCTCGTCGGTCCGGAACAGGCCGAGGCGGGGGTGGCAGGGCATCGGGAGGTCATCGTGGTGGGGGCTGCGGACCACGAATCGGCGGCGTGGGGGACCGCCGCCCGCCTGGCATCCTCCCGCGTCGTCATCCTGCCCCAGGGCACGGCGTGGCTCGCCGAACACATCGGCCGGCGCGTGAACCCGGCTGCCACCGGGGCGGTGGTGGGCTTCGTCGGCACGGCCGGAGGATGCGGCGTCAGTACCCTCGCCTTCTGGTGCGCGCGCACCCTGGCCCGCCGGGGCAACTCCACCCTGCTCGTCGACGGTCAGCCGCTGGCCGGCGGACTGGATCTCGCCCTGGGCATGGAGGAACGCCCCGGCGTGCGGTGGAATGACCTGCAGGACCTCCGGGGGACGCTCAACCCGGACCAGCTGGTGTCCGCGCTGCCCGCCGAGGGGAAGCTCGCGGTACTGTCCCACTCCGGTGGTGCCGGGAACGGCGCGGAGCACGGCATGGAATCCGCTGCCGCCACCCTGGAGGCCGCCCGCAGCGCGTTCGACGTCAGCGTCGTGGACCTCGGCAGCCTGCCCGCGTCCTCCGCCCTGACGTCCCTGTGCGATCAGCTCGTGGTCCTCGTGCCGTCCCGACCACGCAGCCTCACGGCCCTGGGAGGTGTCCTGTCGGCGCACGGTTCCCTGCCCACGACCGTGGTGCTGCGCGGGCCCGTGCTCGAGGGACTCGACGCGTGGCATCTGGCGGAGGTCATCGGGCGACCGGGGCCCCTGCCGTACCTGCCGTTCGTGCGTGGAGCCTCCGGGGCCGAAGCCGGTGGCAGGATGCTGGGGTTCCCCCTGCCGCGGAAGGCACGGACGCTCGTCGCCTCCGTCTGTACCGGCCTCGAGCGTGCAGGATGAGCGGTGACGGCGGACAGGACGCACCCACGAGGCGTCAGCTGCGCTCCACCCCCGGGCACGCGCCGGCCCGCTCCGGCACACGCGGTTCGACGGACACCGGGGCGTCGTCGGCCGGTGATCCCGGGGCAGCATCGATGGTGGACTCGGTCCGCAGGGCGGTCCTGGCCGGTGATGTCCGGGCGACCGGCGCGGCGTTCGCCGACGCGGTGGGTTCGAGCGGGAGGCTGCTCGGCTCGGAGGGCACCCTGTCGGCGCTGGACAGGGTGCGGGCCGAACTCAAGGGACTCGGGCCGCTCGAGCACCTCCTCGCCGAGGAGTCCATCACGGACATCCTCGTCAACGGCCCCGACGACGTGTGGGTCGACGGCGACGCCGGGCTCCGGCGGGTCGGCCGCGTCTTCTCCACGGACGGTGAGGTCCGGGCCCTGGCCGTCCGCCTCGTGGCGGCCGGAGGGCGGCGCCTCGACGACGGGTGTCCCGCCGTGGACGTCCGCCTCGACGGGCTCAGGGTCCACGCCGTCCTGCCTCCCATCTCGACGGCGGGCACCCTGCTGTCCATCCGCGTCAGGCGCCCGCGGGTCTTCTCCCTGACCGAGCTCACCGCCAACGGGACCGTGGCGCCTGCGATGGCCGACGCCCTCGCCCTGATGATGCGGAGCCGCCTGAACTTCCTCGTCAGCGGAGCGACGGGGACGGGCAAGACCACGCTCCTGTCCGCGCTCCTCGGGCTGGCGGATCCTACCGAACGCGTCGTGCTGGTCGAGGACGCCGCCGAGCTGAATCCCGCGCACCCGCACACCGTGGGGCTCCAGTCCCGCCACGGCAATCTCGAGGGTGCAGGAGTGCTGGACCTCACCGAGCTCGTCCGGCAGGCCCTGCGGATGCGGCCCGACCGGCTCGTGGTCGGCGAGTGCAGGGGCGCTGAGGTCCGTGAACTGCTGGCGGCGATGAATACCGGACACGACGGCGGAGGGGCGACCATCCACGCGAACTCCGCCGAGGCGGTACCGGCGCGGTTGAGCGCGCTCGCGGCTCTCGCCGGCCTGACGCAGGACGCGCTCGCGCTGCAGGCGGCCAGCGCGGTCGACGTCGTGGTCCATATCGTGCGCGACCGGCAGGGCCGTCGTGTGGAGAGCCTCAGTCTGCTGGAGCGCGGCGGATCGCCGGGTCTGATGGTCCGGCCCGTCCTCGTCGACTCAGGAGCGGGCTGCCGCCGTGCCGCGGGCTGGGACGACTTCGCCCACCGCGTGGGCTGGCCCGGACCGGTGCCCGCGTCCGAGCCCGGGCGGCCGTGTGCAGGCCGTGGCGTGCCGTGACAGGGCTGATGGTGGCGCTCCTCCTGGCGGGCTCCGGCGTGATCCTCTCACTGTCCCGGGCCGCACCGACCGGGAGCAGACCGGCGGGGCGGGCCTGCGCACCGGCCGGCGAGGGCCTGCGCGGTCCCCTGTCATCGAGGATGCCCGGTCATGGCGGGACCAGGGCCCGATACGGCGGGCGACGCACCGCCGTCGACCCCCACGAGCTTCCGCTGTTCGTCCACCAACTGGCCGGGCTCCTTCGGGCGGGACGCCCGCCCCACACCCTGTGGGCGGACATGGAGAGCGTGTACGCCGACCGCCGGAGCACATTCGCGGTGGAGGCCCTGCCGGTGATCGGGACGGCGCGTCGAGCCGCCGAACTCGGTCTGGGCATTCCCGATGCGCTGCGCCAGGCCACCGGGGGCACCGGCCTCGCCGGTGCGGGGAGGACGCGGGCGCAGACCGACCGGCTGTGGGTGGACCTGGTCGGATGCCTGGTCGTCGCCGAGCGGAGCGGGGCGCCCCTGGCCGGGATCCTCGAACGATACGCGGCGCAGCTCGACGCCGATCTCGAGGGCCTCTCGGCGCGGGAGACAGCCCTGGCCGGTCCTCGGGCGACCGTCGTCCTGCTCGCCTGGCTGCCGGCCGTCGGGTTGTTCCTCGGGTTCGCCCTCGGCCTGAATTCGCTGGAGGTACTGCTGGGGTCGTTCCTCGGGCGGCTGGCCCTTGCCGCGGGCCTCCTGCTCATGATCGTGTCGCGGATCTGGTCCGGCGCCCTCGTGCGACGGGCCGGAGGTGATCCGTGACGGCGGGGCTGACCGTATCCGTCCTGCTCGCCGCCGGTGCCTTCGTCCTGGCTCTCCCGTCGGGCCGCTCCGGGTCGCGTCCCCGACCGGCGGCGGAACAGCGGGAGGGGCGGGGCATCCGGGACGCGCCGCTCATGCTCGATCTGCTGGCGGTGCTGCTGTCATCCGGGGCATCGGTCGAGAGCGCCCTCTCGGTCATCGCCGGCGCCTGCGAGCCCGAGGTGGGTTCGCCCCTGGGCCGCGTCCATGCTGCGCGACTCCTGGGCGCGTCGTGGGAGGCGGCCTGGGACGTCGGCGAAGGAGGTGCGGGCACACCCGCGGCAGGACGCCCGGTGCTCCGCCGGCGAGAGCGCGGCGGTCCCTATCCGCGGCGGTGCGTCGCGGAGGTCCGCGAAGGCCTTCGCTTCGCCACCTCCACGGGGGCCCCGTCGGCGGCACTCCTGCATGCCCACGCCGCCCAGCTACGACGCCGGCACAACCGCGAGATCGACAGGAAGGCTGCCGCCCTGGGCGTGCAGCTCGTCCTGCCGCTCGGTCTGTGCTCCCTGCCGGCCTTCATCTGCCTGGGCGTGGTACCCGTCGTGCTGGGTCTCCTGCCGGCGCTCTGACGGTGCTGTCCGGGTGGCGGATGGTTATCCACTTAGCCCGGTACCTCGTCCGGTACCAGGTGTGGCACCGCCAGAGTTGGTCCTGCGACGACCGTCGCTTCCGCCACGTGGACCGCATTCCACGTCGATGAAAAGGAGACGTCATGGCACAGCGATTGCACCAGAGGGAGACCGGGGATCCGGCACTGCAGGACCCCGACGCCGGCATCAGGGGCGCCGTCCGCCTCCCGACCGGCCCGGTTCCGGAGGGCGTCACGAGCCGCACGGCGGATCCCGGGCGCGGGTCGGCTCGGCCGGCGCACGAAGAGGCTGCAGGGGCAGGCGGGCAGGTCACCGACAGCCCGGCCGCGTGCCCCGTGCCGCAGCCCCGCTCGGTCCTTCTGCCCGCGCAGCCCGTCAGCACCGGAGACCGTTCCTGGGGGAGCGGTTCCGGGTCGTCTGCCGCCGGTGCATCCGGCGGCACCCGGTCCGCCCGCCGCGAGGAGGCGCGACGGCGGAGGTCGAACGAGCAGGTGATCCGCCGGAGCAGGAACGCGCCGGTGGACCGGGAAGCCGGGATGGCGACTGCCGAATACGCGATCGCCACGCTCGCCGCGGTGGGGTTCGCCGCCCTCCTCGTCGCGGTCCTGTCCAGCGGTGAGGTCAGGGGACTCCTGATGTCCCTGATCACCTCGGCGCTCAGCTTCGGCTGATGAGCGGTGGCCGGGGCGGGTCGGCCGTCAGCGACGGCGTCCAGCGAGTCCCCTGTCGGACGTCGGCGCACCGCTCGTCGGCGTGCGGGGCGGGCACATGCGGATCGCGGGTCCGCGGATCGGACCGGGCGCAGCAGGGGTCGATCACCGCCGAGGTCGCCGTAGTGTTGCCCGCCCTGGTCCTCCTGCTCGCTCTCCTCCTGGGTACGGCCCACGTCGGCACCGTGCAGCTGCGGCTGGAGGAAGCGGCACGTGCAGGCGCCCGTGAGGTCATGCGGGGCGAGAGCAACGCATCCGTGGAACAGACGGTGCAGCGCCTCGCCGGACGCGGAGCGTCGGCGCGGGTCGTCTCCGGATCGGGCTGGGCGACCGTCGAGGTACGGTCACGGGTCGAGGGTCCGTTCGTCGAGCTGATGGGCATCGAGCTGCATGCCTCGGCATCGGGCAGGGAGGAACATCATGGGTAGGCCACCGGTATCACGGAGCGGGCAGCAGGGCCTGGACGCCGAGAACGGAGCCGGGACGCTGCTGATGGCAGGACTCGCAGTGTTGGCGCTCCTTCTCATCGCATCGGCGGCCCTCCTGCTGCAGGCCACGACGGCGGCCTCGAAGGCGGCGACAGCCGCCGACCTGGCCGCCCTGGCGGCCGCCGACGCCGCCCGGGGCCTCACCGCAGACGACCCCTGCTCGGCCGCGGAGGCGGTCGCGCGACGCCAGGGTGCCGCGGTGCGGGAGTGTTCCGTCGGTGGGACCGGCCCGGGGACGGTCGTGGTCCGCGTGTCGGTCAGCAGCACCGGCTTGCTGCCCGACGCCGTCGGTGCGGCGAGGGCGGGACCGCCGCCGTGAGCGGGTGCACCGCGGCCTGTCGCGGCGCGGGGGCGGTGGGAGGGAACCGTCAGGAGCGCAGTTGCGAGGCTGCGACCCCGTCGGCGGACGCCCCGGCCGCCTGGTTGAGGATGAGGGACAGCACCGCCACGGCTCCGCCCTTGCTCAGCGGGTTGTTCCGGTTGCCGCACTTGGGGGACTGCACACAGGAGGGGCAGCCGGACTCGCACTCGCACGCCTCGATGGCGTCGCGGGTCGCCGCCAGCCAGGTGCGGGCGGCCTCGAACCCGCGCTCGGCGAACCCCGCCCCGCCGGGATGCCCGTCGTACACGAAGATGGTCGGCAGGCCTGTGTCGGCGTGCAGCGCCGTCGACACGCCGCCGATGTCCCACCGGTCGCTCGAGGCCACGAGTGGCAGCAGCCCGATCGCTGCGTGCTCGGCGGCGTGGAGCGCACCGGGCAGCTCCTCCGCGAGGATTCCCTCCGCCTCGAGGAGCTCCGGGCTGATCTCGAACCACACGCTCTTCGTGAACAGGTCCCGGGCCCCGAGCTCCAAAGGCTCCTCACCCAGGATCTCGTTGGAGGAGAACGCCTTGCGCTGGAAGGAGACCACCTGGGTGGTGACCTTCACGTCCCCGAAGTTCGCGAGCACCCCGCCCCACAGCGCGCTGACGTCCCGTCCGATCACCTCGATCTGCGTGACGTCCCGCGCCTGGGTGTAGTAGTCGGGATGCGCCCGGGCCACCACGGCGCAGTGGTCCTGCTCGTTGAGTTCCTGCACCACGTACGTGCGCCCCTGGTGGACGTACACCGCCCCGGGATGCGCCTGGTAGTGGCTCTGCGGCGAATCCATCGTGCCGAGCAGAGCACCGGAATCCGCCTCCACGATGTTGATCGGCCCGCCTCCGTCCGCCCTGAGGTTCACCATGGCCGCAGCGCTCTGGGGGTGGGTCCAGAACCAGCCCGCGGGCCGGCGCCGGAGGAACCCCTGCTCGCACAGGGTCCCGAGCAGGTCCTCCGACGTCGCCCCGAAGAGACCGAGGTCCGCCTCCGTCAGCGGCAGTTCGGCTGCCGCGGAGCACAGGTGCGGGCCGAGCACGTACGGATTGGAGGGGTCGAACACGGTGGCCTCGACGGCGAGGTCGAACACTGCCTCCGGATGGTGCACGAGATAGGTGTCGAGGGGATCGTCGCTGGCGACGAATGCGGCGATGGCGTCCTGGCCCGACCGCCCGGCCCTGCCGATCTGCTGCATGAGCGAGGCACGGGTGCCCGGCCAGCCGGCCACGAGGACGGCGTCGAGGCCCGAGATGTCGATCCCCAGCTCCAGCGCCGAGGTACTGGCCACGCCCAGCAGCTCCCCGCTGCGCAGCGACGCCTCGAGGGCCCGCCGCTCCTCCGGTAGGTAACCCGAGCGGTACGCGGCGATGCGGTGCGGCAGGCTCGGGTGCACGTCCTCGAGCATCCGCCGGGAGGTCTGCGCGATGCTCTCCGCGCCGCGCCTCGACTTGATGAACGCGATGGTCCTCACCTGCGAGGACACGAGATTGGCGAGGAGGTCGGACGTCTCCGCGATGACCGTCCGTCGGGAGGGGGCACCGTTCTCGCCCTTCATCCCGGTGAGCTGCGGTTCCCAGAAGGCCACGGTGGTGGAGCCGTGCGGGGAGCTGTCCTGGTCGACCGCCTGCACGGGGGCGCCGATCAGCCGGCCGAAGGAGGCGGCCGGTGAGGCCGAGGTGGCGGACGCCCCGATGAACACGGGGTGCGCCCCGTAGCTCGCGCAGATCCGCCGCAGGCGCCGCAGGAGGTTCGCGACGTGGGACCCGAACACGCCCCGGTAGCTGTGCGCCTCGTCGATGACCACGTACTTGAGCCGACGGAAGAACCGCGCCCACCACGTGTGGTTGGGCAGGATGCCGTAGTGCAGCATGTCGGGGTTCGCGAGGACCAGGTTGGCGTGATCGCGGATCCAGCGCCGTGCGCCCGATTCCGTGTCGCCGTCGTACGTCTCGGCGCGCACGGTGGGCAGCTTCAGCGCGTTGATCGCCGAGAGCTGGTCGGCGGCGAGCGCCTTCGTGGGCGCGAGGTAGAGAGCCACCGACCCGTTCGGGGCGAGCGTCGCGCGGCTCGCCAGTTCACTGCGGTGGATCTCGTCGAGCACCGGCAGCTGGTAGCACAGCGATTTCCCGGACGCGGTGCCCGTGGCGATGATGGTGTGCGATCCCTCATGGGCGGAGGTGGCGCCTTCCACCTGGTGGCGCCAGGGCTCGCGGACGCCGCGCAGGGTGAAGGCGGAGACGACGTCGGGGTGGGCCCACTCCGGCCAGGGCGCATGCTCGGCGTCCCGGGCAGGGATCTCCCGGACATGCAGCAGCTGCTCGGGTTCTGGTCCGCCCCCGAGCAGGGGGATGAGGGAGTCGTGCGCAGCCACGCCGCAATTGTCCCATCGGCGCCCGGCCGGGGACCCCGGGAACGGCGCTTATCCTCTGATGACGAACACGTCGGCCAGGTGCTGCCAGCCGAGGAATTCGTAGAGCGCCCGTCCGTCGGCGGAGGCCATGAGCAGCCCGGAGGTGACATCGTCCTCCATGACCGCGGCGGTGAGATCCCGCATGACGTAACTGGCCAGCCCGCGGCGCCGGAAGCGTTCCTCGGTGACGATGCGGTCGTAGACCGCGTACTCGTCCACCACGGAGACGGACCCCCGGGCCGCCAGGACCCCGTCGGCATGGACCGTGACGCGGCGGCAGGATCCCTCGCGGGTGCGTTCCAGGGCGAAGCCGTCACCGGGAGGCCGCGGGTCCTCGACGTCCTGCCCGTCCATGTCGACGCGCATCAGGGACTGCCGGCGGTCGGTCACGCGCGTGCCGAGCGGCGCGGTGGCGTCGATCAGGGCCTGCATCCGGTTGGTGACGACGGTCAGCACGCGCAGGGGATCCTGCCGGAGCTCCGATGCCACGTCGAGCAGCAGCTCGTCGGTGGGCTCGAAGAGGAAATGCTCCGTCCGGTTCTGCTGGTCCGTCAGGAGCACGGACGTCGTGCGGCCGTCGTCGTGCGGTTCGTAGCCCCTGCATGCGGACCACCCGGTGATCCAGGTCCGGAGGAGTTCCCTGTCTGCTTCTGCGCCCATGTGCTGCACCCTAGTTCTCGGCGGGGACGATGCACATAGGCGGCCGCGAGGGTTACGGTTTTGAGACGCGAAGTAGGCTTTAAGCCGTGTCGATGAACCGTATTGCGCTCTATTACGCCTTTGCCCCGCTGCCCGATCCCGAGGCCATCCGGCTGTGGCAGCGCGCCCTCTGCGAGAAGTGGGGGCTACGCGGGAGGATCCTCATCTCCAAGGACGGCATCAACGGCACCGTCGGTGGCGAGATCGGCGCCGTCAAGCAATACGTGAAGACCACGCGTGAGTACCCGGCGTTCAAGGGCATGGAGATCAAATGGTCCGACGGCGGAGCCGATGACTTCCCGCGGCTGAGCGTCAAGGTCCGCGACGAGATCGTCTCCTTCGGCGCCCCCGGCGAACTGGAGGTCGACGAGAACGGTGTGGTGGGCGGTGGCACGCATCTGGCGCCCGAGGAACTGCACGCCCTGGTCGACGCGAAGCGCGCAGCGGGGGAGGAGGTGGTCTTCTTCGACGGCCGGAACGCTTTCGAGGCGCAGATCGGGCGGTTCAAGGGCGCCGTGGTGCCCGACGTGCGGACCACCCATGACTTCGTCCGCGAGCTCGACTCGGGCAAGTACGACGACCTCAAGGACAAGCCCGTGGTCACCTACTGCACCGGCGGGATCCGCTGCGAGGTGCTCTCCAGCCTCATGGTCAACCGCGGTTTCCAGGAGGTCTACCAGCTCGACGGCGGGATCGTCCGCTACGGCGAGAAGTACCGCGACGGCGGGCTCTGGGAGGGGTCCCTCTACGTGTTCGACAAGCGCATGCACCTCGAGTTCAGCGATGACGCCGTGACCCTCGGACGATGCGTCAGGTGTGGGGCCCCCACGAACACCTTCGAGAACTGCTCGGATCCCGCGTGCCGCAACCTGACCCTGTACTGCGCCGGATGTGCCGCCGATCCGGTGACGCTGCGCTGCCCGCAGGGGTGCGAGTCGGACGAGGCCGAGGCGACGGCAGCGGGCGCCGCCTGATGCCGGTCACCGCCGCGTACGGGGAGTTCGACGACGACGTCCCCTCCGCGCCCTCCAGCGACGACCCGGCCGCGCTCGAGGCGCTCGCCGGGGATCTGACGGTGCTCGACTACACGGTCGACGGCGTCGAAGCGCTTCTCGGCAGCGCCGCGTACACGGCGCTGGGCCGCGGGCAGCTGGCACCCGCGCTGCTGGAGGGTCGGCGTCTCCTCAGCGAGGACGGGCACGACGACGAGGCCGGCAACGACGAGACCTACGGCGAGGCCGGCAACGACGAGACCGGCAGCGAGGGCGGCAACGGCGGGACCGGACGCGGAGCCGGAGCACGTGCCGTCCCCGTGCTGCTGTGGCTCCTCGGCGAGACCGTGGCGACGGACGATCTGCAGGCGGCCTTCCCGGGCATCGGCGTCGCCGGACTCGAGAAGCTCCGGCTCATCGAGCGGGTGCCGGGCGATCCCGCCGCGGCGCCGTCCGACGCGCCCGGTGACGCTCCCCGGGAATCCCCGGCAGGCGGGCGGAACCACGGCGGAACCCCGGACCCCTGGCGCGCCACCGTCGAACTGCGCCCCTACGGCTCGGACGTCGGAGGCAACCTCTGGGTGGCCAGCGACCTCGGGTCCGAACAGCGGCCGGGTCCGCTGCGCCACGACCACGTCCTCGGGATCGGAGGCGCGTCCCTGACGCTGGCGCAGACCGTGATGAGGGCGCCGGTGGACCGGGCCCTGGACCTCGGCACCGGCAGCGGCATCCAGGCCTTCCACCTCCTGTCGCACGCCCGCCACGTCACCCTGACCGACGTCTCCGACCGCGCGCTGGCCTTCGCCCGCTTCAACCTCCTGCTGAACGCGCCGGCCCTGGATCTCGACCCGCTGCACCTCGGCGAGCGGGTCAGCCTCCGCCTCGGGAGCCTGCTCGAGCCGGTGGCGGGGGAGCGGTTCGGGCTCGTGGTGTCCAATCCGCCGTTCGTGATCACCCCGCGCACGGGCGACCCGACGGAGTCGTACACCTACCGCGACGGCGGCCTCGCCGGCGACGCCGTCGTGTCGACCCTGATCCGGGACCTCCCAGGGATCCTCGCGCCGGGCGGCGTGGCGCAGCTGCTCGGCAACTGGGAGATCACCGAGGGCACCGCGTGGGAGCGCCGCATCCGCGGCTTCGTGCCTCCCGGCGTCGACGCCTGGATCATCCAGCGCGAGCAGCTGACACCCGTGCAGTACGCCGAGACGTGGCTGCGGGATGCCGCCGAGAACCGGGACCGGGATGCCTACCTGGAGAGCTTCGCCGCCTATCTCGCGGACTTCGCCGCGCGCGACGTCGAGGGCATCGGTTTCGGCTCGGTGTGGCTGCGGCGCCCGCGGGACCGGCGCGACGTCGTGCGGGTGACGCTCGAGGAGATCACGCACGAGATCGAACAGCCCGTGGGTCCGCACCTGGCGGCCGCCGTTGGGCGCGGGGACTGGCTCGCCGCCCACACGGAGCAGGCGGCATCGGGCACCGGTATCGCGGACGCGTTCCTGCTCGTCGCCGACGACGTCACCGAGGAACGGCACCAGCGGCCCGGCGCGGAGCACCCGGGCGTGATCCTGCTGCGGCAGGGCGCCGGCCTCCGGCGCACAACGCTGCTCAGCACCGAGCTCGCCGGATTCGTGTCCGCGTGCGACGGCGACCTCACCGCCGGTCAGATCGCAGGCGCCCTCGCGATGCTCCTGGAGCGGCCCGATGCGGCGTTCACGGCGGGACTGCTGGTCGATGTCGAGCAGCTCATCCGCGAGGGCTTCCTGATTCCGGTCCCCTGAAACCAGCGGCTACCCTTGTGCAGGTACTCATGACGCATACTGTGAGTTGAGGCCCAGCAGAGGGATCCCGACCGGATGCCCACCACCCTGCCGCGGCATCGCCCCGTATATATAGGAGAGAAGTGCCGACCAAGGCCACGGACAAGAAGCACGGCAAGAAGCTCGTCATCGTTGAGTCCCCCAGCAAGATCAAGAGCATCTCGGGCTATCTCGGCGAGGGTTTCCAGGTCGCGGCGTCCATGGGGCACATCCGCGACCTCCCGCAGCCCTCCGATCTCCCCGCCGAGCTAAAGAAGTCCTCCGTGGGCAAGTTCGCGGTGGATCTGGACAAGGATTTCGAGCCGTACTACGTCGTTTCCCCGGAGAAGCGGAAGACCGTCGCGGAACTCAAGGCGGCCCTGAAGGACGCCGACGAGCTCTACCTCGCCACCGACGCCGACCGCGAGGGCGAAGCCATCGCGTGGCACCTGCTGCAGGTCCTGAAGCCGAAGGTCCCCGTGTACCGCCTGACCTTCGGCGAGATCACCAAGGAGGCCGTCACCCGCGCCCTCGGGGAGCTGCGCGAGGTCGACATCCCCATGGTCGACGCCCAGGAGACCCGGCGTATCCTCGACCGCCTCTACGGCTACGAGATCTCGCCCGTGCTCTGGCGCAAGGTGGCCCGCGGTCTGTCCGCCGGCCGCGTGCAGTCGGTGGCCACGCGCCTGGTCGTCGAGCGCGAACGCGAGCGCATGGCGTTCCGCGCGGCGTCGTACTGGGACCTCACCGGCACCTTCACGCCCGAGGACACCTCCAAGGGCAGCGCCTTCCCGGCCAAGCTCGTCGCCGTCGACGGCCGCCGCATCGCCTCCGGCAAGGACTTCTCCGACCGTGGCGAGCTGAAGGCTGCCAACGTGGTCCGGCTCGACGGCGACGCCGCGCGCTCGCTCGCCACCGGCCTGGAGAGCGCCGCGTTCGAGGTCCGGTCCCTCGAGACCAAGCCCTACACGCGCCGTCCCGCCGCCCCGTTCACCACCTCGACGCTGCAGCAGGAGGCGGCCCGCAAGCTGCGCTTCAGCTCCAAGGTCACCATGCAGGTGGCGCAGCGCCTGTACGAGAACGGCTACATCACCTACATGCGTACCGACTCCTCGGCGCTCTCGGACCAGGCCATCAACGCCGCGCGCCGCCAGGCGTCGGAGCTGTACGGTCCCGAGTACGTCCCGGAGTCCCGCCGCGTCTACAAGGGCAAGGCCAAGAACGCGCAGGAGGCCCACGAGGCCATCCGTCCCGCGGGTGACTCCTTCCGCACCCCCGCCCAGGTGGCGCAGTCGCTGCGCGGCGACGAGTTCCGCCTGTACGAACTGATCTGGAAGCGCACCGTCGCCTCCCAGATGGCGGATGCGAAGGGTTCGACGGCGTCGCTGCGCCTGGGCGCCCGGAGCGCCGACGGCCGCGATGCCGAGTTCGCCGCCTCCGGCACGGTCATCACCTTCCGCGGCTTCCTCGCCGCCTACGAGGAGGGCCGTGACGCCGACCGCACCGAGGACGGGACGGACGACGACGCCCAGGGCACGCGCCTGCCCAACGTCGCCAAGGGCGACGCGCTGGGCGCGACGGCGATCGAGGCCGTGGGCCACGAGACCTCGCCGCCCCCGCGCTACACCGAGGCGTCGCTCGTGAAGGTGCTCGACGAGCGCGGCATCGGGCGCCCCTCCACCTACGCCGCGACGATGTCCACGATCATGGACCGCGGCTACGTCAGCTCCCGGGGTCAGGCGCTCGTGCCGAGCTGGATCGCGTTCTCGGTGGTGCGCCTGCTCGAGGAGCACTTCAACGACTACGTCGACTACGACTTCACGGCGGAGCTCGAGGAGGACCTCGACCGCATCTCCCGTGGCGAGGCGGGTCGGGTGGAGTGGCTCAACCACTTCTACTACGGCGACCGCAAGGACACCGGCCTGCACACGATCGTCGCCGAGCTCGGCGAGATCGACGCGCGGAGCATCAACTCCGTGGAGATCGCGGAGGGCATTACCCTGCGCGTCGGCAAGTTCGGCCCGTACCTCGAGAAGCCGCTGCCGGCGGATGCCCCCGAGGGTACCGAACCGCAGCGTGCCAACGTCCCCGAGGACCTCGCGCCGGACGAGCTGACGGTCGAGAAGGCCCTCGAGCTGATGGAGGCGCCCACCTCGCAGGAGCGCGTGCTCGGGACCGACCCGGAGACCGGGCGTACCATCGTGGCCCGCGACGGCCGCTACGGGCCGTACGTGATCGAGCTGATCCCGGAGCCCACCGCGGAGGATCTCGCCAACCAGCCGGTCGAGTACTACAAGAACGGCAAGCCCAAGCCGCCGAAGAAGCCCGCGAAGGTCAAGCCGCGCACGGGCTCGCTCTTCAAGTCCATGTCGGTGGACACCGTCACGCTCGAGGACGCCCTGAGGCTCATGAACCTCCCGCGCGTGCTCGGCACGGACGAGGACGGCAAGGAGATCACGGTGCAGAACGGCCGCTTCGGGCCCTACCTGAAGAAGGGCAGCGACTCGCGCTCCATCGGCTCGGAGGAGGAGATCTTCACGATCACCCTCGAGCAGGCCCTGGAGATCTACGCGCAGCCCAAGCAGCGCGCCGGACGGACGGTCACGCCGCCGCTTGCCGAGTTCGGCGAGGACCCGGTGAGCGAGAAGCCCATCGTGGTGAAGGACGGCCGTTTCGGGCCCTACATCACGGACGGTGTCACCAACATCACGGTGCCCGGCTCGATGGCCATCGAGGAGCTGACGCGCGAGCAGGCGATCGACATGCTCGCCGAGAAGCGGGCCAAGGGTCCGGCGCCGAAGAAGACCACCCGGCGGGCACCCGCGAAGCGCAAGGTCGCTGCAGGGAAGTAGCCCGTTGCGCGGTATGAACAGACACACACAAGCGGGGGATGAGCTGGAAGCGCGGGAGCAATGCGGTTAGGTGTACTGGACATCGGGTCGAACACGGTCCATCTGCTGCTGGTGGATGCCCACCCGGGTGGCCGCCCGGTGCCGTTCGCGTCCCATAAGAAGCCCCTGCAGCTGGTGGCCTATCTCGACGAGGACGGCAGCATCTCACGGGAGGGACAGGACGAGCTCGTCGGTTTCGTCCGGGAGGCCCGTGCGTTCGCCGCGGGGCACGACGCCGAGGACTTCCTCGCTTTCTGCACCTCCGCGATCCGCGAGGCCGGCAACGGCCGTGAGGTCCTCACCCGTGTGCGGGAGGAGACCGGCGTGGACCTCCAGGAGCTCTCGGGCGACCAGGAGGCGGCGGTGACCTTCCAGGCCGTCCGCCGCTGGTACGGCTGGGGTGCGGAGTCCATCCTGAACCTGGACATCGGGGGCGGCTCCTTCGAGATGGCGATGGGGACCGACGAACTGCCGGAGGTGGCGCTGTCCGTGCCGCTGGGTGCCGGCAGGCTCACGCGTGACTGGCTGACCAAGGACCCGCCGTCGGCGAAGAGCGTGAAGGAGCTGCGCCGCTACATCAGGGCGACGCTCCGCGAGGCAGTGCCCCGGTTCGCGCACCTGGGGGAGCCGCATCTGGTCGCGGGCACCTCGAAGACGTTCCGGTCCCTGGCGCGCATCGCCGGGGCGGCACCATCGGCCGCCGGGCCGTTCGTGCGACGTGAGCTGCGCCTCGAGGACCTCTCCCTGTGGACCAAGCGGCTGGCCGCGATGAGCTCCGCGGACCGCATGAACCTCGACGGCGTCTCCGAGCTGCGGGCGCCGCAGGTCCTCGCCGGTGCTCTCGTGGCCGAGTGCGCACTCGAACTGTTCAACGTGCCCTCCATGGACATCTGCCCCTGGGCGCTGCGCGAGGGTCTGCTGCTGCGGCGCTTCGACGCCAAGATGTTCGACGCGGACGAGCCGCTGCAGGGCGCCGGGGTGGGGCATGCCCAGCTCGACTCGCTGCGGCGCACCTCCCTGCCCCAGGGAGCCTGACGTGGCCGAGTCCGACGGCGCTCCGCGCGCCATCCCCGTGGCCCTGTCCAGCGCCTCCGTCTACCCGCTGGCGGTGCACGACGCCTTCGCCTTGGCGCAGGACCTCGGCTACGACGGCGTGGAGGTCATGGTCACCAACAACTCGGTGAGCCAGGACCCCGACCAGCTCGCCGTCCTCAGTGAGCGGTACGGCATGCCGATCTTCGCGATCCACGCGCCGACCCTGCTCCTGACGCAGCAGGTGTGGGGCAAGGCCTGGACGAAGATCGAGCTGTCCGCGGCGATGGCCGCCGAAGTGGGCGCCCGGACCGTGGTCACCCACCCGCCCTTCCGCTGGCAGACCGGCTACGCCGAGGAGTTCCCCGAGGGGATCGCGCGCGTCGCGGCGGAGTACGGCGTGGAGATCGCCGTCGAGAACATGTACCCCTGGAAGGTCAGGGGTCGTGAGGCGAAGGCCTACCTGCCGCACTGGAACCCCATCCCGGAGCCCTACGAGCGCATCACCTGGGACTTCTCCCACGCGGCGATCGCCGGCATGGACTCCTACGAGGAGATCCGCGCCCTCGGGGGAAGGCTCGCCCACGTGCACCTCACGGACGGGACGCCCAACGGCAAGGACGAGCACCTGCTGCCGGGGCAGGGGCAGCAGCGGTGCGCCGAGGCCCTCGGCCACCTCGCCGGGGCGGGGTGGGACGGCGTCGTCGCGGTGGAGGTCAGCACACGGCGCGCCCGCGCCGCAGGGGAGCGCGAGGAATGGCTCGCACAGACGCTGCGGTTCGCGCGGGAGCACCTGGGCCACTGAGGCGTGGGAGGCGCGGATCCCGGACGGTATCCCGAGCAGCGCACCAGGGGCCGACTCCCGGGACCACCCTCAGACAGGGATGGCGCCGGTGGACGGTCCAGATGTTGGGGGGATCATCTGGTGCCACCGGCGCCGGACCGGATCAGGAATTCCGGCCTCACTCGCACCCTTATGAGGTGTTCTCAACCCTAGGGCTCCTGCTTGTGCGGCAACACCGAGGATGCTGGGAGAAGGCTGGAAGTGCCCGTGGCAGGATGAAGCCATGACCCTCCACGCCACACAGCGCATCGCCTTCCTCGGGTGCGGATCCATGAACGAATCCATCCTCGCCGGGCTGCTGACCGCCGGTCTCGACCCTGCGCAGGTCACCGCCACCGTGCGCCGGAGCGAACGGGCCGCCGAACTGAGGGAGCGGTACGGGGTGGACGCACGCGCCACGTCCGACGACGACGCCGCGAACACCTCGGCGGTGCGGGAGGCAGACGTCGTCGTGCTGGGCGTGAAGCCCGTGGGCATCGTCCCGCTCGCCCGGGAGATCGCGCCGGGCCTGCAGCCGTCCGCCGTCGTCGTGAGCGTCGCCGCCGCCGTGTCCATCGCCATGATCGAGGCCGCGCTGCCCGCGGGCCAGCCCGTCATCCGCTCGATGCCCAACACGCCCTCGAGGCTGGGCAGGGGCGTGCTGTCCATCTCGGCCGGATCCGCCGCCGGCCCGGAGCTCATGGCGCAGGCCCGTGACCTCCTGCGGCCCGCAGGCACGGTCGTCGAGATCCCCGAGGACCAGGTGGACGCCCTCTCGGCCGTCAGCGGTTCCGGCCCTGCGTACGCGTTCTACCTGGCCGAGGCCATGGCCGCCGCCGGCGTCGAGCTGGGCCTCGATGCCGATCTCTCCACGCTCATCGCCCGGGAGACCGTCGCGGGAGCGGGCTTCATGCTCGCCGAGGACGGCGCCGACGCCGCAGGCCTCCGACGGGCCGTCACGAGCCCCAACGGCACCACCCAGGCGGCCATCGAGACCTTCGAGGCGCGAGGCCTGACGCGTGTCGTCGCCGACGGCGCACGGGCCGCGACGGCGAGGGCCGCCGCGATCACGCGCGAGCTCGCGGAACCGTCGCAGTCCTGACGGGCTGTGCGGACCGGACCGGCAGGGCCCAGACCGTCAGCAGCGCGACCGGCAGGACCACGCCGAGACCCGTGAACAGCCGCAGCGGCAGCGGACCCTCGCCCGAGACCGTGCCCGTGAGCGTCAGGGTGACGGTGATCGAGGAGAACATCATCACGGGGACGAGGGCACCGAGCAGCGCCCGGCTCAGGGCGCGGCGGGGTCCCCTCCGGGATCGGGCGAAGACGTGGCCGACCGGGAAGAGGAGGGCGATCCACACCCAGTGGTGGAACCACGAGATGGGCGAGATCGCGAGCATCACGACGGCGTTGGCCGTGACGGCACGCAGGGAGTCGCCCTCGCGGTCCGCGCGGCGGATGGCGAGGTAGCCCACGGCCACGACGCCCAGGGACGCGAGCAGCCAGGCGGGCCCCTGGAGGGTCTCGGGCAGCCCGGACTGGGCGACGATCGAGTTCAGCGACACGTTGTAGAGGTCCGCCGTCGCTCCTACCCGGGAGGCGTCGAACAGGGCATCCAGCCAGAAGACCACCGACTCGCGGGGCGCTAGGAGCCACCCGAGGGCGACCGTCGAGGCGAACGACGCCGCCATCCACGCGAGCGAGCGCCAGTCGCGCCGCGCGAGGAACACGAGGCCGAAGGCGAGCGGCGTGAGCTTGATGCCCGCGGCGACGCCGATCAGGACTCCAGAGGGCAGGCGGGTGGAGCGGAGCAGGTCGGCGAGGATCAGCACCATCAGCAGCGCATTGACCTGGCCGAAGCCGAGGCCCTCCCGCCACGGCCCGCTGATGCCGATCAGCAGCATCGCCGCCAGGACCGCGACAGGCATGCCCCAGGCACTGCGTGGAGCGGTGTTCCCCTGTGCGCCGGGGCCGGCGGACCGCAGGTACCGCACGACGACGACGGCCACCCCGACGAGGCAGGCGCACGAGAGCGCCGTGACGATCCCGAGGGCTACCGCCTCCGGGAGCAGCGCGAGCGGCACGAAGAGGATCGCGGCGAACGGCGGGTACGTGAACGGCAGCCCGCGGGTGTCCGTCTGCACGAGCGCGTCGTCGTACAGCTCCTTGTCCCCGGCCAGCCCGAGCAGCGCCAGCGCGCCCTCGCGGTACACCGCGAGGTCGAGCCCGTGGATCTGCGCCGCGAGGACGACGACGGCGAGCACGAGGGCACCGCCCACCGCTGCCATCGCGCCGAGGGGTCCGCGACGGCGCTGCGCCGTCGTCGGCGCGCCTCCGAGGGATACGCGTCGGCGCATCCCCCCGGACGTGCTCGTCCCCGTCGCCCGCCGGAGGTCCGCACCGGGCACGTCAGGGCCGGCCGGCAAAGCGCTCGAGCAGGTCCACGTGTCCGGAGACGATCAGCATGTCGCGGCCGGACACCTTGGTGTCGGGACGCGCGTAGGTGAAGTCCTCGCCCGGCGACTTCACGCCGACCACCGTGACGCCGTACTTGGAACGCACGGAGGACTCCGCGAGGGTGAAGCCCTGGGTCTCCTTGGGCGGGTACATCTTCACGATCGCGAAGCCGTCGTCGAACTCGATGAAGTCCAGCATCCGGCCGCCCACGAGGTGAGCGGCGCGCTGCCCGGCGTCGGCCTCGGGGTAGATCACGTGGTTGGCGCCGATGCGCTTGAGGATCTTGCCGTGGGAGGGCGTGATGGCCTTGACCCAGAGGTGGTCGATGCCGAGGTCCACGAGGTTTGCCGTGATCAGCACACTGGACTCGATCGAGGTGCCCACTCCCACGACGGCGGCCGAGAACTCCTGGGCGCCGAGCTGGCGGAGCGAGTCGAGGTTCGTCGCATCGGCCTCGACCACGTGGGTGAGGATGCCTGCGAATTTCTGCACGAGCTGCGGGTCCCGCTCGATGGCGAGCACTTCGCGGCCCTGCCGCACGAGCTGTTCGGCGGTGGCCGCGCCGAAGCGGCCGAGGCCGATCACGAGGACGGGTGCGTTGTGGGCGGGTCTTTCAGCCAATGATCGGCCTCTCGTCTGGGTAGCGGTAGAGCGTGCTGCGTTGCCTCAGCGCGAGGGCCGAGGCGAGGGTGATGGTGCCCATGCGCCCTGCGAACATCAGGGCGGACAGGACGTACTTGCCCTCCGGCGGCAGTTCCGCGCTGAGGTTGGTACTGAGGCCGCAGGTCGCGAAGGCGGAGATGACCTCGAACACCACCTTGTCGAGCGGCTCGTCCGTCATGCGCAGCAGCAGGCCGCTGCCGATCAGGACGAGCGTGGCGCCCATGAAGATGACCGAGATGGCCACGCGCATCACCCCGGAGGGGATGGTCCGGCCCCACGCGCGGACGTCCGCGTCGCCGCGGGCCTCGGCCACGATGGCGAGGAACATGACGGCGATGGTGGTCACCTTGATCCCGCCGGCGGTGGAGGCGGAACCCCCGCCTGCGAACATGAGGGCGTCCGTCAGGAGCATCGTCGTCGTCGTCATGTCGTTCTGGTCCACGAGGTTGAACCCGCCGGAGCGGGTCATGACCGAGGCGAAGAGGGCATGGATGGACTTGTCGACGACGCCGAGGTTCGCGATGGTGCGGTCGTTCTCCCACTCGAGGAAGCCCCAGGCGAAGGTCCCGGCCACCAGGAGGATCAGCGACACCGACACCGTGAGCTTGGCGTGCAGCGTCCACTTGCTGAAGCGGTGGCGCACCTGGACGAGGACCATGATCACCGGGAAGCCGAGGCTGCCCAGGAACACCCCGGCCATGAGCGGGGTCAGGATCCACAGGTCCGTCTCGTAGGGCACCAGGCCATCGCTGTGGGGGGTGAAACCGGCGTTGTTGAAGGCGGAGATGGAGTAGAAGATGCCGTGCCAGAGCGCCTGCCACCAGGGTTCCCCGAGGATCATGAACCGGGGTATCAGGACGACGGCGAGGACGATCTCGATCAGCACCGACGTGGTGATGACGATCCGCAGGAGCGTGCCGATCTCGCCGAGGCGGCTGGCGTTGTTCAGCGCTTCCTGGGCCAGCAGTTTGCCGCGCACGCCGAGCCGCTTGCTCACGATCAGCGCGAGGAGGGAGGCGAGGGTCAGGGTGCCCAGTCCGCCGATGAAGATGCCGAGCAGGATCACCAGCTGGCCGAAGAAGGACCAGTGCGTGGCGGTGGACACGACGGTGAGGCCCGTGACGCACACCGCCGACACCGCGGTGAAGAAGGCGTCGTGCAGGGGTGTGACCTGCCGGTCGCTGGACGCCACGGGCAGGCTCAGCAGCACCGTGAAGACGAGGATGACGGCGGTGAAGATGAGGAGGGCGAGGCGTGCGGGTGAGCTGTTCGCGAAGGAGTCGATGAAGTCCCGGATCGAGGCCAGCAGCCTGACGTATCCGTTCCGATCGTCCTTCAGCCACCGTGGCTGTTGACTTAGCATTGACGCCCGCTCTGCCCCGTTTGCTGGTCCTTCCGCCGAAGCGGGCCGAAAAAAATACTTCCTGCAGTAGTAAAGCACTCTCCCGGTGCGCGACACCGGAATATCGCCCATCGCGTAGCCTTGCTGCAATGTCTACGCACTCCGGGTCCGCGGTTCCCCTCCAGGTCGTCTGGGACGAATCCATGCTGTCCTACGACTTCGGCGGCCAGCACCCCATGAACCCGGAGAGACTGCATCTCACGGCCCGGCTCATGCGCGAGTGCGGCCTGCTCGATCTCCGGCAGGTGGCGGTCGCCCCTCCGTTCGTCGCCTCCGACGAGGAGCTGGCGACGGTCCACAGCGCGGACTACATCAGCGCGGTGCGGCACGTGAGCAGCAACCCGGACGCCTCCGATGCAGCCAAGGGTCTCGGCACCGAGGACAACCCGGCGTTCGCCGGCATGCACGAGGCCAGTGCCCGCCTCGCGGGCGGCTCGCTCGCCGCTGCCGAGGCGCTGCTGCAGGGCACGGCCGTGCGGGCGGTCAACTTCGGCGGGGGGATGCACCATGCCGCCCGGTCGCGGGCCAGTGGGTTCTGCATCTACAACGACACGGCGGCCTCGATCCAGCGTCTGCTCGACCGCGGTGCGCAGCGGGTCCTCTACGTCGACGTCGACGCCCATCACGGAGACGGTACGCAGAGCATCTTCTGGGACGACCGCCGCGTCCTCACCATCTCCCTGCACGAGACGGGCATGAGTCTCTTCCCCGGGACGGGGTTCGCCAACGAGACCGGGGGGCCCGGCGCCGAGGGGTATGCGGTGAATGTCGCCCTGCCCACGCTGTCCGGGGATGCGGCGGTCCTGAGGGCGTTCCACGCCGTCGTGCCGCAGCTGGCGGAGGCCTTCGCGCCGGACGTCATCGTGAGCCAGCACGGGTGCGACTCCCACCGCGAGGATCCCCTCACCAACCTGCGGGTCAGCGTCGACGCCCAGCACGCGATGATGCTGGGCGTGCGGGAGCTCGCGGACCGCCTCTGCGGAGGACGATGGATCGCCACCGGCGGCGGCGGGTACGCCCTCACCAGCGTGGTGCCGCGCTCCTGGGCCCTGCTCGTGGCTGTCGCGGCCGAAGCGGCGACCGGACCGAGGACCCCGGTCCCCGCCGCCTGGCGGGAGTACGTGCTCGAGCGGCACGGCGTGGACACCCCGGGCCTCATGGGTGACGGGGCGGACACCTGGTGGCGTTCCTGGGAGGTCGGCTACGACCCGAACGACGACCTGGACCGCACCGTGATGGCCACGCGGAAAGCGGTCTTCCCGCTGCACGGCCTCGACCCCTGGTTCGACTGACCCGCCTTCCGACGCATGATGCCGTCGGGCGTATATATCGCTAGGGTGGGCGGATGGGAATCGATGATGTATTCGCCGTCATCGCCGAAGGCACGCGCAGGCAGATCCTCAGGACCCTGCGTGACGGCGACAGGGCGGTGGGGGAGCTCGTGATCGAGCTGCAGGTGAGCCAGCCGACGGTGTCCAAGCACCTCAAGGTCCTGCGTGAGGCGGGACTGGTGACGATGAGGGCCCAGGGCCAGAAGCGCTACTACTCGCTGGACACCGCACCCCTCGGCCACGTGCGCGAGTGGCTCGCCGGATTCGACGCGGAGGGTTCATCCGGTCCCGCCCCGGGAGTTCCCGACACAGGGCAGCAGGACCGGGCCGGATCGGCGCTGGAGACGGTGTCCGAGGCGATCGCGGCGGCGGATCCGGACGCGGCGGAAGCCGAGGTGCTGGCCACCGAGATCCTCGTGGCACCGGAACCCGCCGGGGTCGACGCCCCGAGGCCCCCCATCGGCAGGACCATGGGCCGGGCGGCCGAGCGGGCCGCGGACCTGCTCTCGCAGTTGCGGCGCCGTCGCGACCCCTCCTCGTAGCAGTCCTGATGCGGAGATGCACGGGCTGCCCGTCTCTTTCACTTGGATAACATCAGCCACTACAGTGGATCCTTAGGCGGATCATCCCCGTGCCACAAGGCGACACGCCGAGCGGTCGCTCGAGGGGTACGCTCCTCGATGCCGGTCGGGTGAAGCGCTGGCCCCCATGTGAAGGAAAAGTGGTGTGATGGCGGACGGGAACAACTTCTCGGATGTGCAGTTCCTGACGGTCGCGGAAGTGGCCGATCTCCTGCGCGTGTCGAAGATGACCGTGTACCGGCTCGTCCACGCCGGGGACCTGCCGGCCGTTCAGTTCGGCCGCTCCTACCGCGTCCCGGGATCCGCCGTGGGCGAGTTCCTCCGCAACGCCCAGGTGGACGGCCAGACGGAGAGCGCTTGAGCCGCTGGTGGCCGTCCGGTCCGTTCTCCAAACGGATGTACCCTGTTAAGGAGCGTTTTGGGCGGGCTTCTCGCCCGCTCGACTTATTGCATCATCCGGGCAACTGCCAGCAGGCACACGCCATTCGCCACCAGTGCGGGTCTCCGGCTTCCGGCCGTGGTCCGTGCTGGCACCACGACAGTCTGTGAGGACTCTATGGGTTCAGTTATCAAGAAGCGCCGCAAGCGTATGGCCAAGAAGAAGCACCGCAAGCTGCTTCGCAAGACGCGCCACCAGCGCCGCAACAAGAAGTAGCCAGCATCCGGCGTCACGCCGGAGCCGACCGGCCCGGATCTCCGCCCTCGTGGCAGGGGAGCCGGGCCGTCGTCGTTCCCGGGGTGGGCGGCTGCCGGCCCGTCAGCGGCTCCTGAACCGTGAGAAGCCGCGCCACAGCCCGTAGATGGAGCCGGCGACGGTGGCCGCGCGCAGCCCGAACGTCGCCGCGCGGCGGCCGCTGCGGAAGTCGTAGACCGGCCAGTTGTTGGCCCGCGCGTGGCGTCGGAGCCTGTTGTCGGGGTTGATGGCCACGGGGTGGCCGACGACGGTCAGCAGGGGGATGTCGTTGTAGGAGTCGCTGTAGCCCCAGCAGCGTGCGAGGTCGAGGTCCTCGCGTTCCGCGAGTTCCAGCACGGCGGCGGCCTTGGCGGGCCCGTGCAGGAATTCGCCCACCAGCTTGCCCGTGTAGAGGCCCTCCGCGACCTCGCCCACCGTGCCGAGGGCGCCGGTCAGCCCGAGGCGGCTGGAGATGACGCCCGCCACCTCCACCGGCGTTCCCGTCACGAGCCAGACCTGGCGGCCGGAGGAGAGGTGCTGCTCGGCCAGGGCGCGGGCGCCGGGCCAGATCTTCGACGCGATCATCTCGTCGTAGACCTCCTCACCGAGCGCCAGGATGTCCTCGTGGGCGATGCCGATCGCGAAGGCGAGCGCCGCGTCCCGCACCGAGTTGACGTCCGTCATGGTCTCGCCGCGCATGATGAACCGCAGCTGCTTCCACGCGAGGCCGGCGGCGAACCGCAGGGTGAACGCCCTCCGCTGGTACATCTTGCGGGCCACGTGGAACAGGCTCGCGCCACGCATCAGTGTGTTGTCGACGTCGAAGAACGCCGCTTCGCCCTGTGACGGTACCGGCGGCTCTGGGAGGGGCTGCGTGCCCCGGGCGGCGTCCGGCATGTTCCGAGTGTAGTTGTTCGCCCCCGGGCCCCCGCTGCGGCGCGGCAGTACGGTGGGAGCATGGAATCACCCGCCGAGATGCCGGGTCCGGGCGTCGTGCTCCTGACCCGCCCCGAGTGCCACCTCTGCGAGGACGCACGGATCGTCGTCGCGCGTGTGACAGCCGATGTCGGGGTGGGCTGGCAGGAGCTGTCGGTCACCCAGGCGCCCGCGCTGGGGGTGCGGTTCGCCGAGGAGTTGCCCGTCCTGTTCATCGACGGCGTGCAGCGCGATTTCTGGTCCATCGACGAGGCCAGGCTGCGTCGGCTCCTGTCGCGGCCGCCGGGCGGCTGAGCCCTGGGCGGGCGCCGCTTCACCGGCTTGGTGGCCCCGCGCCGTCGGCATACAGTGGTGATACTCCCGCCCCGACGACGAGGTCCGGAGTATCCGCCCGTCCATCGCGGACGGTGGCGCTAGCGACGGAGCCGATGACAGTGACAACGCCGGACATGCCAGGCCTACGCCCCGTGGGTGACGGGGCACGCCACATCCCGCCCGCGTCGGTGGCCCGCCTCACCATCTACCTGAGGGCACTCAACTCCCTCCTTGCCGAGGGGACCGAACGCGTGTCCTCCGAGGAGCTGGCGGACGCCGCCGGCGTGAACTCGCCGATGCTGCGGAAGGACCTCTCCTACCTCGGGTCCTACGGCACGCGCGGAGTCGGCTACGACGTCCAGGTCCTCAACCGGCAGATCTCGATCGCGCTCGGACTGACCCTCGACTGGCGCGTGGCCATCATCGGTGCGGGCAACCTCGGCCGCGCGCTCGCAGGGTACTCGGGGTTCGTGTCGCGGGGATTCGAGATCGTGGCGCTCTTCGACGCGGACCAGCTGGTCGTCGGCACCGAGGTCGGGTACCTGCGGGTCAGTGCGATCAGCGAGCTGGAAGCGGTGCTGGAGCGGACGCGGACCAATATGGCGGTCCTCTCGGTGCCCGGGTCCGTGGCGCAGGAACTGTGCGACAGGCTCGTGGCCGCCGGCATCTCGAGCATCCTCAGCTTCGCGCCCGTGGTGCTGCAGGTACCGCCGCACGTCCAGCTGCGCAAGGTGGACATGTCCACGGAGCTGCAGATCCTCGCCTACCACGCGCAGAGGGCGCAGGAGCCGGACCTCGGTCCGATCTCCCGCGCCCAGTAGGAAGCGCGGCCGCCCGGCTCAGTACCCGAGCCTCTGCGGCGCGAAGTAGGGCCGCGCGGGCTTGAGGTAGGTCATCACGACGCCGGCGGCCCCGACCAGCATCACGAGCACGCTGAGCGCCATCGACAGCGCCGGTGTCTCGGGCATCGTCTGTCCGCCGGCCGCGGCCGCCTGACTCGCGAGCGGCAGCAGGAGCAGGGTGCCGAGCGTGATCACCACGTTCAGCGCGGCGAGCACGGTCGCGGTGATGCGCGCCCAGTTCTGGCCCTTGCGGATGAAGATCGCGAGGACCACGTAGACGGCAGCGAAGAGGACGGCGAAGACCACCGTCAGCCCCAGGCCGAACGACCCGCCGGCCACGTCGGGCACCTCGGTGGTCAGGGCGGAGATGAGCGAGGACAGCAGGTAGAGCACGCCCGCAGCCAGGATCAGGTAGTAGGCCCTCATGACCTCCTTGGGTGCCGGCCCCTTCTCCACGGGTCCGGCAGCGCCGGCCGACGTGGGATAGGCATAGCCCGAGGGCTGAGCCGCCTGGTAGCCGTAGGGGCTCTGCTGGCTGTACGGGCTCGGCTGGCTGCTCCCGTCCGCGCCGGGCGGGTTCCATCCCCGGCCGTCGTTCTGTCCGGTTCCCGGGTTGTCCTGTGGCGTGCTCATCGCGGCGTCCTCCGTTGCGCTCTCATTCGGTCATCCTTCCGCCGGTGCCCCCATGGACGCGCCCAGCGTGGATGGGGTCGCTGCAAGACTAAGTTCGTCGGCCACCGGAGACAACAGGGCTCGACGCAGACGGCCGGCGCCGTCGGGAGGACGGCGCCGGCCAGGGCGTGGAACGGGCGGCGCGGGGCCGCCTCATGTCGGTGTGGGACGGATCAGGCAGCGACGGCGGCAGGTGCCACGAATGCCGCGTCGATCGTGATGGTCACCTTGTCGCCCACGAGGACGCCGCCGGCTTCGAGGGCTGCGTTCCAGGTGAGGCCGAAGTCCTTGCGGGAGATGCTCGTCGAGGCGGAGACGCCGGCGCGGGTGGCGCCGAAGGGGTCCACTGCCACGCCGTTGAACTCGGCGTCGAGGACCACGGGGCGGGTGATGCCGCGGATGGTGAGGTCACCGTTGATCCGGTAGGTCTCGCCCGAGCCCTCGTGCGAGGTGGACACGAACGTCATCTCGGGGAACTCCTCGACGTCGAAGAAGTCCGCGCCCTTGACGTGGGCGTCGCGGTTCTCGTCGCCGGAGGTGAAGGATGCGGTCCGGATGGTCGCCGAGATGCTGGAATCCTCGAGGGAGGACCCTACGGTGAGGGAGGCGTCGACGTCGCGGAAGGCGCCGCGCACCTTGCTGATGCCGGCGTGGCGGACGCTGAACCCGACCTCGCTGTGTGCGGGATCGAAGGACCAGGTGCCGGTGGTGAGGCTTGAGGGAACGGTCATGATGAACTCCTGTGAGGCTGGGCGGTCGGTACGGGATAGATAAGCATGCGTATGCATGTTTTATTCCACACTTTCCTCAAAGGTTCAACTGAACGCCCTCAGCGGAAGGAATCCGGGCGATTCGCCCTCGCGGACGCGCATGCGGGAAACTGGGAGGATGCAGCGATCAACCGTCCACCTGGTGCGCCACGGTGAGGTCCACAACCCCGACGGCGTCCTCTACGGACGGCTTCCCGAGTTCCATCTCTCCGAGCTGGGGCGCCGCATGGCCGCCCAGATGGCCGACCACTTCGAACGGCGGCGGGACGACGGCGCCAATATCGTGCACCTCGTGGCGTCCCCGCTCACCCGTGCCCAGGAGACCGCGCAGCCCGTCGCGGACGCGCTCGGTCTCGGCATCATCACCGACGAGCGCATCATCGAGGCGGAGAACCGCTTCGAGGGCATGTCGCGGATCCGGAGCAGGCTCCGCCAGCCCCGCTACTGGCCTCTCCTCGTCAACCCATTCCGGCCCTCGTGGGGAGAGCCCTACACCCGGCAGGCCGAGCGCGTCCTCGCAGGAGTGCAGGATGCACGCCGGCAGGCCATCGAGCTGGCCGGGGATGCCCCGGACCGGCCCGCGGAAGCCATCCTCGTCAGTCACCAGCTCCCGATCTGGGTCACGCGGCTCGCCGCGGAGAACAGGCGCCTGTGGCACGACCCCCGTCAGCGCGAATGCACCCTCACCTCCATCACGTCGCTCGAGTTCGTGGGCGACACGATCCAGCGTGTGAGCTACGTCGAGCCGTGTGCCGATCTGCTGCCCGGTGCGGCGAATGTCCCCGGGGCGTAATAGAATTACTACACGACGTAGAAATCAACGGAAGAAGCCGTGACACCAAGCAACCGTCCCCCGAAGCGCCGGTTCCTGCTCAAGCTGGGCATGGCGCTGGCCTTCACCGTGCCGGTCTCCCTCGGAGTCACGTCCTGCGCCGCCGAGGACCCCCTCGCGCAGCAGGCCGCCGCGGGCGACGGCAAGAACTACATCGCGGGCGACGGATCAGTCACCGAGTACGCCGAGAGGGGAGAGCCGGTCGAGGTCTCCGGTGCGCTGTTCGACGGCACGTCCGTCTCCAGCGCCGACTGGAAGGGCCAGGTCACCGTCCTCAACTTCTGGTACGCCTCCTGTGCCCCGTGCCGTGAGGAGGCGCCCGACCTCGTCTCGCTCCATGACGAGTACGAGCCGCAGGGCGCCGCCTTCTACGGCGTGAACATCCGGGACGAGCGTGCGACCGCCGAGGCGTTCGAGCGCAGCTTCGACATCCCCTACGCCAGCTTCGACGACAAGGACGGCCGGGTGCTGCTCGACATGACGCAGTACGTGCCACCGCAGGCGGTCCCCACGACGATCGTCCTCGACCGCGAGGGACGGGTCTCCGCGCGGATCCTCGGGCTCGCGGACCGCGGCACACTCAAGGCCCTGATCAGCGATGCCCTCGCCGAGTAGCGCGTCGGCCGCGCCCCGCCCATGAGCCTCCTGGCCGCCCCGCAGGCAGGATCGCTCATCGCATCCGTGCCACTCGCCGCCGGGAACGGCTTCGCCGACACCGTCCTCAACGGCTCGATGCTCCTCGCCCTGCCGGTCGCCCTGCTGGCCGGCCTGGTGTCCTTCGCCTCGCCCTGCGTCCTGCCACTGGTGCCCGGCTACCTCGGGTACGTCACCGGGCTGACCGGCGTGGACCTCGAGAAGCAGAGGAGGGGGCGCATGGTGGCCGGCATCGGCCTGTTCGTCCTCGGGTTCTCGGCGGTGTTCATGGCCTACGGCACGCTGTTCGGGCAGCTCGGATCCTTCCTGCGCGTCTCGCAGGGATGGCTCATCCAGGTGTTCGGCGTCGTCGTGATCCTGCTGGGCGTCGTCTTCATGGGCGGCCTCTCCTGGTTCCAGCGGGAGAGCCGGGTGCACGCCAGGGTTCCGGCAGGACTCCTGGGCGCCCCACTGCTCGGCGTCACCTTCGGCCTCGGCTGGGCGCCCTGCATCGGCCCGACGCTCGGCGCGGTCCAGCTGCTGGCGATCTCCGGTGACGACGCGACGGCGCTCAAGGGCGCCGTGCTGACCTTCGTCTACTGCCTGGGCCTCGGCCTGCCGTTCCTGCTGATCGCGCTCGGCGTGCGCCGCGGGATGGGGGCGCTCGCCTTCTTCCGACGGCACCGGCTCCTGCTGCAGCGGGCAGGAGGCGGCATGCTGGTGCTCGTCGGCGTGCTCATGGTGAGCGGCGTCTGGAACCTGCTGATCACGCAGCTGCAGGATCTGCTGATCGGCACCGTGGTGCTGCCGATATGACACGCACCATGGCATGCGGGGCCGCATCACGCCACGACGGATCGTCATCGAGGGGAAGGGCACAGTGAAGCAGGACGTCTCGCAGGACACGAGGGACAGGGCGGGCGCCGCGGGTGCCGCGTCCGACGTCGTCCTGCCCTCGCTCGGGTTCTTCGGCACGCTGCGCTGGGCCTGGACGCAGCTGACGAGCATGCGGACAGCGCTGTTCCTGCTCCTGCTGCTCGCCGTCGCGGCTGTTCCGGGCTCGCTGTTCCCGCAGCGGCCCGCGAACCCCGCCGTCGTCACGCAGTACCTCCAGGACAACCCGGACACCGGGCCCGTGCTCGACTGGTTCCAGCTCTTCGACGTCTACTCGTCGGTGTGGTTCTCGGCCATCTACCTCCTGCTCTTCGTCTCGCTGATCGGCTGCGTGGTTCCCCGCGCGATCGCGCACTTCAGGGCGGTCCGCTCGAAGCCGCCGCGCACGCCCAGGCGGCTCTCCCGCCTGCCCGTCTACGGCACGCTCGAGGTGCCCGCGGATCGCGCGCGGGAGGCCGGACTGACGCCGTCGTCCGCCGCCGAGCAGGCCGCGGTGCTGCTGAAGAAGCGCGGCTACCGCGTCGACGTGCGCGACGCCGGGACCGACCGCCCGTCGGTCGGCGCCGAGCGCGGCCTCGCCAAGGAGCTCGGGAACCTCGTCTTCCACACCTCACTGATCGGGGTGCTCGTCTCGGTGGCCGTCGGCGGGCTGTTCGGCTACAACGGTCAGAAGGTCGTCGTGGAGGGCGACAGCTTCGTCAACACCCTCATCGGTTACGACAGCTTCAGTCCGGGGTCCAACTTCTCCGACGACCGGCTCGAGCCCTACTCCCTCCGCCTCGACTCCTTCGACGTCCGCTTCGACCGCGAGCAGGAGAGCCACTACGGCCAGCCGCTGGACTTCACCGCCGAGCTCACCACGCAGGACGGCCCGGGCCGGGACGAGGAGCAGCAGGTCCTCAAGGTCAACGAGCCGCTCAGCATCGGCGGGACCAACGTTTACCTCGTCGGCAACGGGTACGCGCCCGTCGTGACGGTGCGCGATGGCGAGGGCAATGTCGCGTCGCAGGGGCCTGTGGTGTCGGTCCCGTCCGACGGCCTCTACACGTCCCTGATCGTCATCAAGGCGCCCGACGCCCGGCCGGAGCAGCTCGGCTTCGTGGGGTTCTTCCTCCCCACGGCCTTCGTCGACGAGGACGGTGTGTCCTTCTCGCGGGACCCGGACCCGTTCAACCCGCAGCTCAACCTCAACTCCTACTACGGGGACCTCGGTCTGGACGACGGCACCCCGGAGAACGTCTACGTCCTCGACACGGAGAACCTGACCGAGCTGAACAGCCGGAACAACGACGCCGGCGGGATCGTGCTCGGCGTCGGCCAGACCTACGACCTGCCCGAGGGCAAGGGTTCGATCACCTTCGACGGGCTCAAGCGCTACGTCGCCCTCGACATCCACCACGACCCGGGCGAAGTGGGAGCCCTCGTGTTCTCCACGCTCGCGCTCCTCGGCCTCACCGCGTCCCTGTTCATCGGGCGCCGCAGGCTGTGGGTGCGGACCGGTGAGCACCCCGACGGGCGCATCATGCTGGAGTACGGCCTGCTGGCACGCGGCGAGGACCACCGGCTCGCCGCCGAGGGCCAGGCCGTCGGGAAACTGCTGGCGGACCACTGGTTGGTCGCGTCCGGCACCACGGGGGACCATAGGGAGCAGGAGGCCGCGTCGTCGGCAGCCGGCTCGGGGCAGTCGCACCACAACGCAAAGGACAACTGATGCCAGTACCAGTCAACGCCGAGCTCGGGCAGGCCAGTGAGCTGTTCATGCTGCTGGCCTCCATCGCCTACATGGTGGCCCTCGTGTTCTTCGTCCTCGACCTCGTGAAGTCGAGCACGACCATCAGCACGCTCGAGACGCGCCTCGCCCGGGCCGATGCGCCCGCGCGCACTCTCGCGGGCGTCGGGGCGCGCGGAACAGGGTCGACGTCGGCCGCCACCGTGCCCGCCACGGCCGACGACTCCATGGACTACGGGGCAGGGCCCCGCCGCGGACGGGCGCGGATCGCCGTCGCGCTGACGGTCCTGGCAGCGCTGATCCACGGCACCGCCGTGGTCACCCGCGGCGTCGCCGCCCACCGCGTGCCGTGGGGCAACATGTACGAGTTCTGCACCACGGGCGCCTTCCTCGTCGCCGTCATCTTCCTCGTCACGCTCACCCGCAAGGACCTGCGCTTCGTCGGGTCCTTCGTGGTGGGACTCGTGGTCATCATGCTCTGTGCCGCGACCGTCGGTTTCCCGACGCCCGTCGCCAACCTGATCCCGGCCCTGCAGAGCTACTGGCTGGTGGTCCACGTCTCCATCGCCGTCGCGTCCTCGGCGATGTTCACCATCACGTTCGCGATGTCGGTGCTGCAGCTCCTGCAGACCTCCCGCGAGGCCAAGCTCCTGGCGGGCAAGGCCGACACCGCCAAGTTCCTCCGCCTGGTGCCGTCCGCCCTCAGCCTCGAGAACCTGTCCTACCGCCTGAACGCCATCGCCTTCGTGGGCTGGACCTTCACCCTCATGGCGGGTGCGATCTGGGCCGAGCAGGCCTGGGGCCGCTACTGGGGCTGGGACACCAAGGAGGTATGGACCTTCGTCATCTGGACCGTCTACGCCGGCTACCTCCACGCCCGCGCCACCCGCGGCTGGACGGGGACGCGCGCAGCGTGGCTGTCGATCGTCGGCTACCTCTGCATCGTCTTCAACTTCACGATCGTGAACATCTACTTCTCGGGACTGCACAGCTACGCAGGCTGAGTCCTCCCGACCGGACGGAAGAGCCCCGCGGCAGCCGCCGCGGGGCTCTTCGATGTCCGGGGGAATGCACCGGCACGCGTGGGCCCGGCGCAGGCCGGTCCCGAGCCGTCAGGGGTGGTGGGCGCCCGTGGGTCCGGGGCCGGCGTCGTCTCCCTCGCCGTCGTGCTTGTCGTCCCGCACAGGAGGGTTCTTGCCGGTCTCGCGGGCCTTCGCCTCGCGTTCCTTCTGCTCCTGCTCGCGCCGACGCCGCTCCTCCTCGCGGGCCCTCTGCCAGCGCTGGGCCTCGAGATTCTGCAGAAAGGCGGGATCGTCGTCGGGCGCGGTGGGCTTCCGGGGTGCGGGCCGCCGCGGGCCCGACGGTCCCTGCTTGCGCGGACGGCCGAACAGGAACCACATTCCCGCACCGATGAGCGGCAGGACGAGGATGGTGACGAACCACGCGGTCTTGGAGATGCTCCGTACTTCGTGTTTTCGGCTCATGACGCAATCGATCAACGCGTAGATGACGACGGCGACCCCCAGGATCGCGGCTATGAGCAGGAGGCGGGGCATGCGCCAATTGTAGGCGAGTAAACTTGGAGAGTGGCCTTCCTCAAATTCACTGCCCTGCGCCTGCTGCTGATCATCGTCTTCTACGTTGCATGCGTGCTGCTGGGCCTCGGACTCTTCCTGTCCGCGGTGGTCGCTGCGATTCTCGCATGGTGCGTGACGTACCTCTTCGCCCGGGACCTCCGCGATGCCGCCGCGACGACCCTGCAGCGCCGCCTCACGCCGGGCGCTCCACCCGTCCGCACCGCTGTGGAGCTCGACGACGCCGCCGCCGAGGACGCTTTGGACCCCAATACACCGGTGAACGCCGACCGCAAGCCGCGCCGCGACGCGGCCTGAGCGGACCCTGAGGTCCTCGTTCAGGCCCGGAGTGTCGTCACCACGATTCCCGCCGTGAACAGGACGCTAAACGCCAGACTGATCAGACCCGTCTGCTTCAGCACCGGGATCAGGCTCCTGCGCTGTGTGCCCTGGAGCATCAGCCGGCTCGGCATGATGCACGCCGGGACGAGCAGCAGGACGAGCAGCATCCAGGGGTAGTCGTAGCTCAGGAACAGCGGCAGCAGGATGGCCGCGGCGAGCATCATGACGTAGCTGATCCGCGCGGGGGTGTCGCCGAGCCGTACCGCGAGGGTCCGCTTGCCCACCGCGGAGTCCGTGGGGATGTCGCGCACGTTGTTGGCTATCAGCAGCGCCGTGGCGATCAGGCCCGTACTGATCGCGCCGATCCAGGCGGCTCCACTGAGCCGGTCCGCCTGCGTGAAGGTGGTTCCCAGCGTGGCGACGAGCCCGAAGAACACGAACACGAACAGGTCGCCGAGTCCGAGATACCCGTAGGGGTTCTTGCCTCCGGTGTATCCCCACGCGGCGGCGATGCAGCCCACGCCCACCAGCAGCAGCACCCAGGCCTGCGACAGCACGATCAGCGCCAGGCCGGCGAGCACGGCGAGGCCGAAGCAGGCGAACGCCGCGTTCTTCACCTGCTGCGGCCGGGCCGCCCCGGACCCCGTCAGGCGCAGCGGACCCACACGCTCGTTGTCCGTGCCGCGGATGCCGTCCGAGTAGTCGTTCGCGTAATTCACGCCGACCTGCAGCAGCACCGAGACGGTCCCCGCGAGCACCGCGTTGAGCGGCCGGAACGAGCCGAGCCCGAAGGCGGCCGCACTGCCGATGATCACGGGGGCGAAGGCCATGGGCAGCGTGCGGGGGCGGGCTCCTTCGAGCCACTGGGCGGCAGTCGCCACTGAGGGGTCCTTTTCGTCGGGTCGGGCGGAGATCGAACGGGACGCCTAGGCGCGTTCGAGCAGCGTGGAGATGGTGAGGCGGTCGGGCTTGCCGCCCGGCAGGAGGGGGAGGGCGTCGAGGGTCACGATGGCCTTCGGGACGGCGTGCGCGCCCAGTTCCACATGGACGGCCTGCCGGACGACCTCGGCGTCGACGTCACCCACGACGGCCGCGGCCACGGCGGAGCCCCACTCCGGGCTCGGGATACCGAGCACGAGGGCCTGCTCCACGCCCGGCAGCGCTTCGATGACATCGGACACACGCCGCGCCGAGACCTTCAGGGCACCGGTGACGATGACGTCGTCGAGCCGTCCGTGGACGGTGACCGACCCGTCGGAGGCGACGTCGCCGGCGTCGTCGGTGACGAACCAGCGCTCACCCGAATTGAAGACGAACTTCTCCTCGGTGAGCCCCGGGGCGTCGAAGTAGCCGTCGGCCAGCACCGCCCCGCCGATGCGCAGCCGTCCGTCCACCGAGCGGAGTTCGACGCCGTCCAGCGGAGTGCCGTCGTAGACGCATCCGCCGCAGGTCTCGCTCATGCCGTAGGTCTCGACGACCTTCAGGTCCTGGCTGCGCGCGAGGGCCCGCAGGGTGGCGCCGGCCGGTGCACCTCCGAGGAGGATCGCGTCGAAGCGGCGCAGCACCCGGAGGGTCTCCGGCACCGGATCGGCCAGCAGCCGGTGGAGCTGCGTGGGGACCAGGGAGGTGAGGCGCACCCGGTCCGTCAGTTCCGCCGCGGCCTCGGTGAAGGCGGCGGGCGTGAAACCCCCGGTGGTGTCCATGACCCAGGGCTGCGTCCCGGCGAACAGGGACCGCACGAGCACCTGGAATCCGGCGACGTAGTGCACGGGGAGCGTCAGGAGCCACTGGCCCTCGGCCTTGAGCGCGAACGCGGTTCCCATGGCGGACGCGGCGAGGGCGTCGACGCTGAGCATCGTCTGCTTCGGGACCCCCGTGGAACCGGAGGTGCTGATCACGGCGGCGATCTCGTCGTTGGGCAGCGCGCCGTCGAAGGACTGGTCCGGCAGCACGTGGGGTGCGACGGCGGGGCCTTCACCCGCGAGGGCTGCGGCGAGGGGCTTCAGCAGTCCGAGCGGGTCGAAGCCGTCGGGCGTATGGACGGGCAGGAGTTCCACGCCGCTCCTAGAAGTAGTAGGGGAACGAGGACCAGTCGGGGGCGCGCTTCTCGAGGAACGCCTCCTTGCCCTCCACCGCCTCGTCCGTCATGTAGGCCAGGCGTGTCGCCTCGCCCGCGAAAACCTGCTGTCCGGCCAGGCCGTCGTCAGCGAGGTTGAAGGCGAACTTCAGCATGCGGATCGCCTGGGGGCTCTGGCGGGCGATATCCGCCGCGTAGGCGAGCGCCGTCTCCTCCAGCGCTGCATGGTCCACGGCCTCGTTCACCGCGCCCATCTCCACCATGTCCTGCGCGGAGTACTCGCGTGCCAGGAAGAAGATCTCCCGTGCCTTCTTCTGCCCGATCTGACGGGCCAGCAGCGCCGAGCCGTACCCGGCGTCGAAGCTGCCCACCGTGGCGTCGGTCTGCTTGAACCGGCCGTGCTGCGCGGAGGCGATGGTCAGGTCCGCGACGACGTGCAGGCTGTGTCCGCCGCCGGCGGCCCAGCCGTTGACGACGGCGATGACCACCTTGGGCATGGTGCGGATGAGCCGCTGGACCTCGAGGATGTGCAGGCGCCCGGCCCGCGCCGGGTCGATGGTCTCCCGGGTCTCACCCTCGGCGTACCGGTAGCCGTCCCGGCCGCGGATGCGCTGGTCGCCGCCGGAGCAGAAGGAATGGCCGCCGTCACGGGGGCTGGGGCCGTTGCCGGTGAGGAGGACCGTGGCGACGTCGGGGCTCATGCGGGCGTGGTCGAGGGCCCGGTAGAGTTCGTCGACCGTGCCGGGGCGGAACGCGTTGCGTACCTCGGGACGGTCGAAGGCGATGCGTACCGTGGGGAGGTCGCGCACCACGGTGCCGTCGGCGTCGCGGTCCACCTGGCGGTGGTACGTCAGGTCCGTGAAGTCCTCGAAGCCCGTGACGATGCGCCAGCGGCTGGGATCGAAGATGTCGGATACCTTGGCGGGGAGCTCTGAAGTCACCCGTCGAGTCTAGCCGCGCGGCCAGGACCGGGCGGCTCGCGTCGCGTCGGCCGGGCCTAGTGGTCGAGCCTGGAGAGGGCGACGGCGCTGCGGACCGCGGGGTAGTACCCGGAGCGGTAGCCCCTGGCTGTGGGGTGCAGGTTGTCGGCGGCGCCGGGCTGGAAGGTGATCCACGGGCGGGGCGAGCCGAGGCCGTGTGCGTCGAAGGCCGGCACCACGTCCACGAACACGAAGCCGTATGCCTCGGCGCGGGTTCGGATGAGGGTGTTGAGGGCGTCCGTACCGACATTGAACGCCACCTGCGAGGCCAGGGGGAAGACCACGTCCCCGGAATCGGGAGAGGAGAAGATGACCTCGTTCCCGAACTCGGGCGAGAACAGGTGCGGGTAGCCGGTGACGACGACGGTGGCGTCCGGTGCCTCGGCGCGGATCTGCCCGTAGAGGATGTCGAGGTTCCCGGCCAGGGCGGGCAGCGTCGTGGTGTTCGTCGCCGCGATCGCCTGTGCGCAGACCTCCGGGAGCTGGGTGGCGCACACCGCCGCCAGTTCGGCGAAGCCGGCATCGTTGCCGCCTGCCGAGATGGTGACCAGATCGGTATCCGAGGACAGCAGATCGTCGACCTGACCGACCTGCTCCGGCAGGTCGACGGCGCCGCCGGCCTCCGTCGCCACCTTGGCGCCGGCGCAGGTGGCGTTGGCGACCAGCTCCACCTTCCGCTTGGCGTCGAGGAGGCCGGGCAGGCCGAGGGGCGACTGCCCGCAGGCGTTCTGGTAGGAGCCCGCACCGAATCCGGAGGCATAGGAGTCGCCGAGCGCGACGTAGGAGACGGGATCCTTGGGGTGGGCTGCTACCGGTCCGGCTGCACCGCCGAGCAGTGCGGCGACGGTCGCGGCGACGGCGGCAAGACGGGCGCCGTTCCTCATGCTGGAGTGCTTCATCGGACTCATGGCTAAACGGTACGCCGATGAGCCTGTTTGTCGAGGAGCAGGTTGGTGATGCGCAGGGTGCACAGCCGCTGCCCGGCCTCGTCGGTGAGGAGCACCTCGTGGGTGGTGAGGGTGCGGCCCAGGTGGATGGGGGTCGCCGTGATGGTGACCGTCCCCTCCCGGGCGCCCTTGTGGTGGGTCGCCGAGACGTCCACCCCCACCGCCGTCTTCCCGAGCGTCGAGGCATGGATCACGGCGGCCCACGAACCGACGGCCTCGCCCACCGCGAGGGAGGCGCCACCGTGCAGGAGCCCGAAGGACTGGCGGTTGCCGGCCACCGGCATGGTCGCGACCACCCGCTCGACCGACTGCTCCAGGATGGTCACGCCCATCTTCTCGTCCAGCTCTCCGAGCGTGATGGTCCACGGGGTAGATGGCTCGTGCGTCATCGTGCGGGTACTCCTGGCTGGGGACGAGGGTGTCGTCCGCCACTCTAGCGGTGCACCGGGCGCCCCGCTGACCTGGCGCGGCATAACAATCGGATCACGCGCGGTCTCCGGATGGCCGCCTGACCTGCGGAAACGCCCGAAGGCACAGGATGGGCGCGCCTGTGGAAGCGCTCTCACTTGACAGTGCGCCATGTCACAATCAGGATGGACCGACAGCGTGAGAGCGCTCCCACCGGAAGTGATCCGCCGGTGGGAATCCGGCCTCGGGCTGTGACCACCTCCTATCGGCGGTGGGCCCGGGGTGCTTCCCGGGTCCATCGACGCCACTCCGATCCTGGAACCGACCCCGTCGAGGGCCCGGCCCGCGTCCCGTCCGGACACAGTGCTCCAGGAAGTACCACCCAGAACCCGCTGCACACGGCGGCGGGATCCAACCTGACAAAGGAGTCACCCGTGCACAGCAGAGCACGTATCACCGCACTTTCCGCCGCGGCGGCATGCCTCGCCCTGGCTCTCACCGCCTGCGGCTCCGGCGGTTCGGACAACGCCGGCGTCGAAGGCGAGACCGGCACCGAGGACGTCACCCTGTCGGTCGGCACGTTCAACGAATTCGGCTACGAGGAGCTCTTCAAGGAATACGAGGAGCTCAACCCCAACGTCACGATCGAGCACAAGAAGGCCGCGACCTCCAACGAGGCCCGTGACAACCTCACCACGAGGCTCGCCGCCGGCTCCGGTCTCTCGGACATCGAGGGCATCGAAATGGACTGGCTGCCGGAGCTGCTCCAGTACTCCGACCAGTTCGCGGACCTCAGCGATCCCGCCGTGGAGGGGCGCTGGCTCGACTGGAAGACCGAGGCCGCCACCACCGAGGACGGTCAGCTGATCGGCTACGGTACCGATGCCGGACCGCAGGCCGTGTGCTACCGCGCCGACCTGTTCGAGAAGGCCGGGCTCCCGAGCGACCGCGAGTCCGTCGCCGACATGCTCGACGGCTCCTGGCAGGACTACTTCGACGCCGGCAAGAAGTTCGTCGCGGCGAGTGGCGGCACGGCATGGTTCGACTCCGCCGGAGCCACCTACCAGGGCATGATCAACCAGGTCGAGAACGCGTACGAGGACAACGAGGGCACGGTCATCGCCACGGAGAACTCCGAGGTCAAGGACATCTACGAGCAGGTCCTGCAAGCCTCCGTCACCGACGGCCTCTCCGCGCACCTGACGCAGTGGGAGGACGACTGGGTGGCCAGCTTCCAGTCGGACGCCTTCGCGACGAAGCTCTGCCCGGGCTGGATGCTCGGCATCATCGAGGGCAACGCCGAGGGCGTCGAGGGCTGGGACATCGCCGATGTCTTCCCCGGCGGCGGCGGCAACTGGGGCGGCTCCTACCTGACCGTCCCCGCTCAGGGCGCCAACCAGGCCGAGGCCAAGAAGCTCGCCGAGTGGCTCACCGCCCCGGAGCAGCAGATCAAGGCCTTCGAGTCGAAGGGGACGTTCCCCAGCCAGGTCGACGCACTCGAGAGCGAAACGCTGCTGGGCCAGACCAATGCGTTCTTCAACGACGCCCCGACCGGTGAGATTCTCGCCAATCGCGCCAACGCGATCGACATCCGGCCGTTCAAGGGTCCCAAGTACTTCCCCATCAACGACGCCATGCAGCAGGCGCTGACCCGCGTCGACGTCGACAAGACCGACGACCCCGCCTCCTCCTGGGAGAAGTTCGTCACCGCTGTAGGCGCTCTGTAGCCAATGGCAGTCACGGACCGGGTCCAATCCCCACCCCCCAACTCGCACCAGCGGGCCTCGCGCGACAGGAGCGTGAAGCGGCTGGCCTTCTCCCAGAAGGTGTCGAAATGGGACGTCAAGCTGTCTCCGTATCTCTACATCTCGCCGTTCTTCCTCCTCTTCGCGATCACGGGCCTGTTCCCCCTGCTGTACACGGCATGGGTCTCGCTCCACACCTGGAACCTCATCGGGGGACAGGGCAAGTTCACGGGGCTGGAGAACTACGAGTTCGTGCTCGCGCAGCCGTTCTTCTGGAACGCGGTGGGCAATACGTTCAGCATCTTCCTCCTCTCGTCCGTCCCGCAGGTCGTCCTCGCCATCGCCATCGCGGCGGTGCTCGACGCGAACCTCCGGGCCAAGACGTTCTGGAGGATGGGCGTCCTCGTCCCCTTCGTGGTGGCCCCCGTGGCCGTCGGGTTGATCTTCAACAACCTCTTCGCTGACCAGGCCGGCCTGTTCAACGAACTGTTGACGGGGGTAGGGCTGGACCCGGTCCGCTGGCACTCCGACTCGCTCGCGAGTCACGCGGCGATCGCCACCATGGTGAATTTCCGCTGGACGGGCTACAACGCCCTGATCTTCCTCGCCGCCATGCAGGCCATCCCCCGGGACGTCTACGAGGCGGCGACGATCGACGGCGCCGGACGGCTCCGCCAGTTCTTCTCCGTCACCGTCCCGATGCTCCGGCCGACCATCATCTTCGTGGTCATCACCGCGACCATCGGCGGCCTCCAGATCTTCGACGAGGCACGCGTGTTCGACCAGGCGGGCCTCGGCGGCGCGGACCGCCAGTGGCAGACGCTCACCATGTACATCTGGGAGCTCGGCTGGGGGCAGCGCAACTTCGGCAGGGCTTCCGCCGTGGCGTGGCTGCTGTTCCTGATCATCGTCCTCATCGCGATGGCCAACTTCCTCATCACCCGCCGTATCGCCAGCCAGGGAGGCCGACGATGAGCTCCATCCCCATGATCGAACAGACCGCGGGCAAGGGGGCCGCACGCGCAGCCCAGCGGGGCGTCGGCTCCCGGCGCCGCGGGGCGCCGGGCGGCACCATGCGCCGGCCGGGTTTCCTGACCTACGGCTTCCTGGGGGCCGTGATCCTCGGTTCGCTGTTCCCGCTCTGGTGGTCCTTCCTGGTGGGAAGCCATGACAGCTCGGTCATCAGCAAGGGCGTCCCCCTGGTGCCGGGCGGCAACTTCCTCGCCAACGCGGCCAGTGTCCTCGACACCATCCCGTTCTGGAAGGCGCTCGGCAACAGCATCATCGTCTCCACCGTCACGGCGCTGTCCGTGGTGCTGTTCTCGACCCTCGCCGGGTTCGCCTTCGCCAAGCTCCGCTTCCGCGGGAGCAAGGGCCTCCTGGTCTTCGTGATCGCCACCATGGCGGTGCCCACCCAGCTCGGCGTGGTGCCGCTGTTCATCGTCATGGCTAAGCTGGGCTGGACCGGTTCGCTCTGGGCCGTGATCGTACCCGGCGTCGTCACCGCCTTCGGCGTCTTCTGGATGACGCAGTACCTGCGGGACGCACTGCCGGACGAGCTCATCGAGGCCGTCCGGATCGACGGCGCGTCCATGATCCAGGCGTTCTGGTACGTCGGCCTCCCGGCCGCCCGGCCGGCCGCCGCGATGCTCGCGCTCTTCACGTTCGTCGCGACGTGGACCAACTTCTTCTGGCCCTTCATCGTGCTGGACCCGTCCAACCCGACCCTCCCGGTGGCACTGCAGCTGCTCCAGGCAGCGCACTTCGTCGACTACTCGATCGTGCTCGCCGGAGCCGTGCTCTCCACCATCCCCCTGCTGCTGCTCTTCGCGGTGGCGGGTCGTCAACTCGTATCAGGAATCATGCAAGGAGCAGTCAAAGGATGAGCAGCACCGACATCACCTTCCCCGAGGGCTTCCTCTGGGGCGCGGCGACCGCCGCGTACCAGATCGAGGGCGCCGCCCAGGAGGGCGGCCGGGGGCCGTCCATCTGGGACACGTTCTCCCGCGTCCCCGGGGCGGTGGCCGACGCACACAACGGCGACGTGGCGTGCGACCACTACCACCGGTCGGCCGACGACGTGGCGCTCATGAAGAGCCTCAACCTGCAGGCGTACCGCTTCTCGACGTCGTGGTCCCGCTGCATGGCGGACGGGGTCACGCCGAACACGGAGGGCATCCGTTTCTACTCGGACCTCGTGGACCGGCTGCTCGAGGCGGGTATCAAGCCCTGGCTCACCCTGTACCACTGGGACCTGCCCCAGGCCCTCGAGGACGAGGGCGGCTGGACCAACCGCGACACCGCCTACCGGTTCGCCGAGTACGCCGCGGTGATGCACGAGGCCCTGGGGGACCGGGTGCGGATCTGGACCACCCTGAACGAGCCCTGGTGCGCGGCGTTCCTCGGCTACGCGGCCGGCGTGCACGCCCCCGGGCGGCAGGAGCCGACGGCGGCCCTCGCCGCGGCGCACCACCTCCTGCTCGGGCACGGGCTGGCGACGCAGGAGCTGCGCCGCCGGGACGCGGACGCCACGCTCGGCATCACGCTGAACCTCACCGTGCCGGATCCCCTGGACCCGGCCAGCGAGGAGGACCGCGATGCCGCCCGCCGCATCGACGGGCAGTTCAACCGCATCTTCCTCGATCCCGTGCTGCGCGGCGCCTACCCGGAGGACGTCCTCCGGGACGTCGAGCACCTGGGCATGGCCGACTACATCCGCGAGGGCGATCTCGAGATCATCGGCACGCCGATCGACGTGCTGGGCGTGAACTACTACCACGGTGAAGCCGTCACCACGACGCCGTCCGGGGAGGCGACACCGCAGGAGGGCCACGCGCCGCTCGAGCGTGCCGTCTCCTCGCCCTACGTGGCGGCGCACGGCGTCCGCTCGGTGCCGCGCGGCCTGCCCGTCACGGCCATGGACTGGGAGGTGCAGCCCGACGGGCTCCGCCGCCTGCTCAACCGGCTGCAGGACGAGTACACCGGGCCCGCGGGCATCCCGATCTACATCACGGAGAACGGTGCCGCCTACAACGACGTCGCCGACGAGACCGGCTTCGTGGACGATCAGGACCGCCTGGGCTTCTTCGACGTCCACGTGCGGGCCATGAAGGACGCCATCGACGACGGCGTGGACCTCCGTGGCTACCTGGCGTGGTCGCTCCTCGACAACTTCGAGTGGGCCTGGGGCTACCACCAGCGCTTCGGGCTCGTCCGTGTGGACTACGAGACGCAGGAACGCACCCCGAAGGCGAGCGCCCTCTGGTACTCCCGCCTGGCGGCCACGAACACGGTGCCGGGCGTCTCCTCGCCGGACGCCGAGCAGGCGGGTGTCGTATTGTCGGTGTGATGAAGACGTCCTCACCCCGGCCGCTGCGTCAGGTCGCACCACGCTCGAGCCCCACCCTCGAGGACCTCGCCGTGGCCGCCGGGGTGTCGCGGTCCACCGCCTCCCGCGCCATCAACGGAGGCGACCGCGTCAGCCCGGAGGCCCAGGCGGCGGTGGACCGCGCCGTCCTCGACCTCGGGTACATCCCCAACCGGGCGGCCCGCAGCCTCGTGACGCGGCGGACGTCGTCGATCGCCCTGGTCATCCCGGAGCCGGACGTCCGCGTCATGATGGATCCCTTCTTCGCCGTCGTCATCACCGGCATCACGGAGGCACTCCGGGAGACCGACGTGCAGCTGGTGCTGCTGATGTCGCGGACCGACGACGACTCGTCCCGCACGCTGCGCTACCTGCGCGGCGGGCACGTGGACGGGGCGATCGTGGTCTCGCACCACGAGGCCGACTCGTGGGCGAGATCGCTGGCCGAGACCGGCCTCCCCACCATCTTCATCGGGCGGCCGTGGGACGCGGGCTCCGAGGTGACGTATGTGGACACCGACAACCTGGGCGGCGGACGCCTGGCGGCACAGCATCTCGCGGGGATCGGCCGCCGCCGCCTGGCGACGGTGGCGGGGCCGGCCGACATGACCGCCGCCGTCGACCGCCTCCGCGGCTGGAGGACGGGCCTGGCCGAGGCGGGACTCCCCGAGGGGCCCGTGGTCCACGCCGACTTCACCACGGACGGGGCGGCCGCCGCGGCGCGCCGGCTGATCGCCGAGCACCCGGACATCGACGGCATCTTCGCGGCCTCCGACCTCATGGCGCTCGGCGTGCTGGAGGCGCTGCAGGCCGCCGGCAGGACCGTGCCCGGGGACGTCGCGCTGGTCGGCTACGACAACCACGCCGTCGCGGAGACCGCGCCGACGCCGCTCACCACCATCACGCAGCCCATGGTCGAGATGGCCGTGAAGGCCGGCGCGATGCTCCTCGAGGAGATCGAGGCCCCGGGCTCGCACCCGGAGCCCGTCATCTACTCCACGGAACTGGTGGAACGCGCGAGCACCTCCGTGGCGCCCACGGCGTCCGCGGCGAACGCGTAGTCCCACGCGACATCGCGCCAGCGGGAGTAGCGCCCGCTGGCGCCTCCGTGGCCGCCGTCCATCTCGGTCTTCAGCACGATCGGCTCCGTCCCCGTGGCCGTCTCGCGCAGCTGCGCGACCCACTTCGCGGGTTCCACGTACAGCACGCGCGTGTCGTTGTAGCTCGTGACCGCGGCGATCCGCGGGTACGCCACGGGACGCACGTTCTCGTACGGGGTGTAGTCCTTCATGTACCGGTACACCTCGGGGTCGGTGATCGGGTTGCCCCACTCCTCCCACTCGAGCGCCGAGAGCGGCAGCTCCGGGTCGAGGATGGTGGTCAGGGCGTCCACGAAGGGCACCTGCGCCACGATCGCGCGGTACTTCTCCGGCGCAAGGTTCGCGACGGCGCCCATGAGCAGGCCTCCCGCGGAACCGCCCATCGCGGCGATCCGGCCGGCGTCGGCCCAGCCCGAGTCGGCGAGGTAGGTCGTGGCGTCGACGAAGTCCGTGAACGTGTTCTTCTTCGCGAGCTTCTTGCCCTGCTCGTACCAGCTGCGCCCCATCTCCCCGCCGCCGCGGATGTGCGCGACGACGAAGACGACGCCGCGGTCCAGGAGGGAGAGGCGGGCCACCGAGAACGCCGGATCCATGCTGACCTCGTAGCTGCCGTACGCGTAGATCACCGCGGGGTTGGTGCCGTCCGGGCCGAGCTCCGCCCGGCGCACCACCGAGAGGGGGACCAGCGTCCCGTCGGCGGCGGGGGCCCAGTGGCGCTCGGCCACGTACGCGCCAGGATCGTAGCCGCCGCGCACCTCGGTCTCCTTGCGCAGCTCCAGCGAGCCGTCCGCGAGCACGTAGTCGTAGACGCGCGGCGGCCTGAGGTAGGACGTGTAGGACAGCCGGATGATCGGGGAGTCGAACTCGGCGTTGGCGAGGTTGCTCGTGAACAGCTCCTCGTCGAAGTCCGGTTCGGCCGGCAGCGCCTGGTCGGGCGTGCCGAGGCCGGCCAGCGGGAGGACCTGGACTCGCTCGATGGTGTCCTTCCGGACCGAGAGCACCAGGTGGGTCCGCGTGACGGAGATGCCGTTGATGCGCACGGCGTCGTCGTGGGGGATGACCGTCGTCCAGTTCTGGTCGGCGAGCGGCCTGGAGAACTCGCCCGCCGCGACGAGGCTCACCATGGAGTTCTTCGCGTCGCGGTCGTGGGTCAGCAGGTAGTGCGGTACGCCGTCGATGGTGAGCGGTTCGGCGTCGTACAGGACGCGTTCGTCGCGGGAGATCAACAGCGTGAGGCCGGCTTCGGGGTGCGCGAGGTCCAGGACGCGGTACTCGCTGTACTCGGAGCAGCCGATGCTGATGAGGAGCTGCGTGCGGTCGGCGGAGACCTCGAAACCCGTCCACATGGCGACGTCGTCCTCCTGGTACACGACGACGTCGTCGGCCACCGGGGTGCCGAGGGTGTGCGAGCGCACCTGGTAGGGGCGCCACGAGTCGTCGACGACGGTGTAGTAGACGCGGGTCCCGTCGGGGGAGAAGGACAGCCCGTAGAAGACGTCCGGGATCTCGTCCGGGAGGAGGTCGCCGGTCGCGAGGTCCTTGATACGCAGGGTGAAGCGCTCGTCGCCCGCGTTGTCCTCGCAGTAGGCGAGCAGTGTGCCGTCCTCGGTCACGGACAGCCCGCCCAGGGAGAAGAACGGCTTGCCCTCGGCGAGCTCGTTGCCGTCGAGCATGACCTGCTCGCCCGCCACGGGACGCCCGGGCACCACCTCGGGCGGCGTCCAGTCGCGTGCCAGGTCGCCGGTGTCCTGCGCGGCCACGCGGCACTGGATGCCGTACTGCTTGCCCTCCTCGGTACGCGAGTAGTACCACCAGCCCTTCTTGCGGGCGGGGACGGAGAGGTCGGTCTCCTGCGTCCGGCTCTTGATCTCGGTGAAGATGGCCTCGCGCAGCGGTTTCTGGTGCTGCGTGACCGCCTCCGTGTACTCGTTCTCGCGCTTCAGGTACCCGATCAGCTCGGGGCTCTCCTTGTCGCGCATCCACTCGTAGGAGTCCACGAAGGTGTCGCCGTGGTGGGTGCGTTCGAAGGGCACCTTCTGTGCGGGAGCAGGTACCGGGATACGTATGCGGGCGGTGTCAGCGGTCATGGCTCCCATCTTGCCACCGCCCGTCCGGGCTCCAGCGACTCCGCGGGTCCTCGTCCCCGCTTGCGCGGGCGGGCGGTTGACCGTGCCGGGGAGCCGTGCAATTCTGGAGCGGGCCTTTACAGAACGAACGTTCGGTAATTCGTCCGGCTCAGTGCGGACAGGACCTGCGACGACGAGGGAGACGACCATGGCCGAGGCTTTCCTGGTGGGAGGTGTCCGCACCCCGGTGGGCCGGTACGGCGGAGCGCTCTCGAGCGTGCGGCCGGACGACCTCGCGGCGCTCGTGCTCACCTCCGTGGTCCAGCGCGCGGGCCTCGACCCGGCCGCCGTGGACGAGGTGATCCTCGGCAACGCCAACGGCGCCGGCGAGGAGAACCGGAACGTCGCACGGCTCGCAGCACTGCTCGCGGACTTCCCGGACACCGTCCCCGGTATCACGGTGAACCGGCTCTGCGCCTCCGGGCTCTCGGCCATCATCATGGCCTCCCACATGGTGAAGGCCGGCGCCGCGGACATCGTGATCGCGGGCGGCGTCGAGTCGATGAGCCGCGCGCCCTGGGTCATGGAGAAGCCCGAGAAGGCCTTCGCCAAGCCCGGCGCCGTGGTCGACACCTCGATCGGCTGGCGCTTCACCAATCCGAAGCTCGCCGCGCGGGACAAGGTCACCTACTCCATGCCCGAGACGGCGGAGGAGCTCGCGGCACTGGACAGGATCACGCGCGACGACGCCGACGCCTTCGCGCTCCGCTCCCACCAGCGCGCGCTCGCCGCCATCGGGGCCGGTCGCTTCGCCGACGAGATCGTGGCCGTGCAGGTGAACCGCGGCAGGACGTCGTCCTCCGTCGACACCGACGAGGGGCCCCGCGCCGACACGACCCTCGAGGTCCTGGCGGGGCTCCGCCCCGTCGTCCGGCCGGACGGGATCGTCACGGCCGGCAACTCGAGCTCGCTCAACGACGGCGCCTCGGCCGTCATCGTCGCCTCGGAGGCCGCCCTCGAGCGCCACGGGCTGACGCCGCGTGCGCGCATCCTGGACGGGGCGTCGGCGGGCGTCCCGCCGGAGATCATGGGCATCGGCCCCGTGCCCGCGACGCATAAGGTCCTCGAGCGGGCCGGCCTGTCGGTCGCCGACCTCGGCGCCGTCGAGCTCAACGAGGCCTTCGCCACGCAGTCCCTCGCGTGCATCCGGCGCCTCGGGCTCGACGAAGGCATGGTCAACCGCGACGGCGGGGCGATCGCCCTCGGCCATCCCCTCGGCTCGTCGGGGGCACGGATCGCCGTCACCCTGCTCGGCCGGATGGAGCGCGAGCTCGCCGGACCCTCGCGCCGCCTCGGCCTCGCGACCATGTGCGTCGGCGTGGGCCAGGGCACAGCGATGCTCCTCGAGGGTGTCTGATGCCGTCCTCGCTGAAAGTCACCGAGGGCACCGGCTCGAATGTCCTCGTCGTGGAACTGCACCGGCCGGAGGCCCGCAACGCCATCGACCGGCAGATGGTCGACGACCTGCACGCCGTCTGCGCGGACCTCGAGCAGTCGCCCCGCATCCTGATCCTCACCGGGTCCGACGGCGTCTTCGCCTCGGGCGCCGACATCGCCGAACTGCGCGAGCGGCGGCGCGACGACGCCCTCGCGGGCATCAACTCCACGCTCTTCGCGCGCATCGCGGATCTGCCCATGCCGGTCGTCGCCGCCCTCGACGGGTACGCGCTCGGCGGTGGGGCGGAGCTCGCCTTCGCCGCGGACTTCCGGATCGGGACGCCACGCCTGAAGATCGGCAACCCCGAGACGGGCCTCGGCATCCTCCCGGCCGCCGGAGCCACCTGGCGGCTGAAGGAGCTCGTGGGGGAGCCGCTCGCCAAGGAGATCCTGCTCGCCGGGCGCATCCTCACGGCCGAGGAGGCTCTCGAGGCGAGGCTCATCACGGCGATCCACGCGCCCGAGGACCTTCTGCAGGCGGCCCACGACCTCGCGGACCGCATCGGCCGGCAGGACCCTCTCGCGGTCCGCATCACCAAGAGCGTGTTCCATGCACCCAGGGAGGCCCATCCGATGATCGACCAGCTCGCGCAGGCCGTCCTCTTCGAGTCCGAGGCCAAGTTCGACCGCATGCAGCGGTTCCTGGACCGGAGGAAGAGCTCATGAGCACCGACCTCGGCCGGAATGTCCCCGCGCGCGTCGGCGTCCTCGGCGGCGGCCGGATGGGCGCCGGCATCGCGCACGCGTTCTGCCTCGCCGGGTCGGGCGTCGTCGTCGTCGAGCGCGACGACGCCTCGGCGGACGCCGGCCTCGCCCGCGTCACGCAGGCCCTCGCGCGCAGCGTGGACCGGGGCACGACCGCGGAACCGCTGGCGGGCCTCACCCGCCGCGTGGCGGTGTCCACGGACTACGCCGAGTTCTCCTCGTGCGGCCTCGTCGTCGAGGCCGTGCCCGAGGACCTCGCCCTGAAGCGGCAGGCGCTGCGTGCGGTCGAGGACGTGCTCGACGACGCCGCATGGCTTGCGACGAACACGTCCTCCCTCTCGGTGGACGCGCTCGCCGACGCCCTGCAGCGTCCCGACCGGTTCTGCGGTCTGCACTTCTTCAATCCCGTGCCGGCGTCGACCCTCATCGAGGTGGTCCTCGGGGGCCGGACGTCCGGGGAGCTCGAGTCGGCGGCGCGGTCCTGGGTGGCGACGCTCGGCAAGACGCCCGTCGTCGTACGCGACACCCCGGGATTCGCGAGTTCGAGACTCGGGGTCGCCATCGCCCTCGAGGCCATGCGGATGCTCGAGGAGGGCGTGGCGAGCGCGGAGGACATCGACGCCGCGATGGTCCTCGGCTACAAGCACCCCGTCGGGCCGCTCCGCACCACCGACATCGTGGGGCTCGACGTCCGCCTCGGCATCGCCGAGTACCTCGCGTCGACCCTCGGCCCGCGCTTCACCCCGCCCGCGATCCTGCGCGAGAAGGTGGCCTGCGGCGACCTCGGGCGCAAGAGCGGCAGGGGCTTCTTCGACTGGGACGACGCCCCGCCGTCCGCCCCCTGACCCGACTCCTCCCACCCTCATCCCAGCAGCACCAGTGAAAGGCGAGCGGACATGACCACCGCCCCGGAACGAGTACAGATCGACGTCGTCCCCAGCTTCATCGAGGATGCCTGGTGGACGCCCGAGCGGACGGCCGCGGATGCCGACGGCACGGTGGTCCGCGACGCCAGTACCGGTGAGGAGCTCGCCGTCGTCAGTACGGCCGGTATCGACACCGCCGTCGCCGTCCGCTTCGCGCGGACCACGGGTCAGGCGGAGCTCGGGCGCTTCACGTTCCATGAGCGAGCCCTGAAGCTCAAGGAGCTGGCCCAGTACCTGAATGCGCACCGCGAACCCCTGTACGAGCTGTCCGCCAAGACCGGCGCCACGAAGGTGGACTCCATGGTGGACATCGACGGCGGCATCGGCGTACTTTTCACGTTCGGCTCGAAGGGGCGCCGCGAACTGCCCAACTCCCACGTGATCGTCGACGGACCGCCCGAGGTGCTCTCCAGGGACGGCTCCTTCCTCGGCACGCACATCCACACGCGCATCCCCGGCGTCGCCGTCCAGATCAACGCCTTCAACTTCCCCGTGTGGGGCATGCTCGAGAAGCTCGCGCCCGCGTTCCTCGCCGGGGTGCCGACCATCGTGAAGCCGGCCACGCCCACCGGATTCCTGACCGCCGCCGTCGTGAAGCTCGTCGTCGAGTCCGCGATCCTGCCGGCGGGCGCGCTGCAGCTCGTGTCCGGGCCCGCACGGGACATCCTCGACCACCTCGACTACCGGGACCTCGTGTCCTTCACCGGCTCGGCGTCGACCGCCAACCACCTGAAGTCCCACCCCTCCGTGGAGCGCGGCGGGGTGCGCTTCACCTGCGAGACCGACTCCCTGAACGCCGCGATCCTCGGTCCCGACGCCGTCCCCGGCACGCCCGAGTTCGACGCTTTCGTGAAGTCCCTGGTCACGGAGATGACCGTGAAGGCGGGCCAGAAGTGCACGAGCATCCGCCGGTCCATCGTGCCCGAGGCGCTGGTCGACGACGTCGTCCGGGCAGCCGGCGAGCGGATCCGCTCCCGGGTGACGCTCGGTGATCCGCGGGCCGAGGGCGTGACGATGGGCGCGCTCGCGTCGCTCGCGCAGCTCGAGGGCGTGCAGGAAGCCGTGCGGGAGCTGATCTCCGGCGGCGCGTCCGTGGCCTTCGGGTCCCTGGACGCGCCCGACGTCGTGCTCGCGGACAACACCACCGGCAAGGCGCCGGGAGGAGCCTTCATGGAGCCCGTCCTGCTCACCTGGAAGGACGTCGAAGCGGGAGCCCTGCACTCGGTGGAGGCCTTCGGGCCGGTAGCGTCCGTCATCGGCTACGACGACCTCCCCCACGCCGTCCGCCTCGCGGCCCTCGGCTCGGGGTCCCTCGTGGCCACCGTCTGCACCAATGATCCCGCGGTGGCGCAGGAACTCGTACTCGGGATCGCGGCGCACCACGGCCGGGTCCTGATCCTCAACCGTGAGGACGCGCGGACGTCCACGGGCCACGGCTCGCCCGTCCCGCACCTCGTGCACGGCGGACCCGGGCGCGCAGGCGGGGGCGAGGAGCTCGGCGGCATGCGCTCGGTGGTGCACCACATGCAGCGCACCGCGGTGCAGGGCTCGCCGAACATGCTCACGAGCATCACGGGGGAGTGGCACACGGGCGCGGACCGCCGGTTCGACGACGTCCACCCGTTCCGCAAGGACCTCGCGACGCTGCGCATCGGTGACGCCGTCCGCTCCGAGCTGCGCCAGGTGACCCTCGAGGACATCAGTGCGTTCGCCGAGACGACGGGCGACACCTTCTACGCCCACACCGACGAGGAGGCCGCGGCGGCCAACCCGTTCTTCCCTGGCATCGTGGCGCACGGGTACCTGCTGCTGTCGTGGGGCGCCGGGCTGTTCGTGGATCCCGCGCCCGGGCCCGTCCTGGCGAACTACGGCCTGGAGAACCTGCGCTTCATCACGCCGGTCGCCGCAGGGGACTCGATCCGTGTGACCCTGACCGCCAAGCGCATCACGCCGCGCGAGACGGACGAGTACGGCGAGGTGGCCTGGGACGCCGTGCTCCACAACCAGGACGACGAGATCGTGGCGACCTACGACGTCCTGACCCTCGTGCAGAAGTAGCGACTGCCCCTCCGACACCGGCGCCGCTAGCGGCGGTGCAGCCCGTCGAACACCATGAGGATGACGTCGTCGGCGAGCTTCTCCGCGGTCAGCGGTCCGCCCGGCCGGTACCACTCGACGATCGAATTGATGGTCCCGAAGATGAGGCGCGCAGTGGTGCGCGGGTCGATGTCGCTGCGGATGGAACCCTCGCGGCGTGCGGCGTCGACCAGCGCGGCCACCTCGCGGTCGAACGCACGCCGTCGCTCCAGGGCCTCGCGCTCCACCTCCGTGTTCCCCCGCAGCCGCAGGAGCAGGGTCACGAAGGGGAGCCGCTCGGTCAGGACGGCGATGGTGCCGCGCAGGACGAACTCCAGGCGCGCGTCGGCGGCTCCGGCGGAGGCCCGGGGTGCGGAGAGCACCGCCTCCAGCCCGCCGAGCGCGTGGTCGAGCGCGAGCCGCAGGAGGTCGCCCTTGGACGGGACGTGGTGGTAGATGGCCGACTTGCTGAGGCCGAGGTCCTCGGCCAGCATCCCCATCGACGTCGCCTCGTACCCGTGCCGGTTGAAGGCCGTGACGGCCACGGCGAGGACCGACCGCTGGTCGTAGCCCGGGCGCCCCCGGCGCGTGGGGGGCGGCGTGGGGTCGGCGACGGTCATGCTGCCATTTTTGCACGACCGTTCGGTCGGCCGACCGTTGACCGTCCCGAGCAGCACTCCCTATACTGAACGAACGGTCGGTAATTAAACCGGAAGTCCAGACGAGCGAGGCAGGCACGATGACGAGTACGGCCATTGACGCGGAAGCCCCCACGGATCACGAGGTCGGTGAGCGGCTCTTCGACGAGCTCATCGCCCGGGACTCCCGGATCGAGCCGCGGGATTGGATGCCCGCGGACTACCGCAAGTCGCTCACGCGCCAGATCTCCCAGCACGCGCACTCTGAGATCATCGGAATGCAGCCCGAGGCCAACTGGATCACCCGGGCGCCCTCGCTCAAGCGCAAGGCCGTCCTGATGGCCAAAGTGCAGGACGAGGCGGGCCACGGCCTCTACCTCTATTCCGCCGCCGAGACGCTCGGGACGCCGCGCGACAAGATGACCGAGGACCTCATCGCGGGCAAGGCCCGCTACTCGAGCATCTTCAACTACCCCGTCCTGACGTGGGCGGACATCGGAGCCATCGGCTGGCTCGTCGACGGGGCCGCGATCTGCAACCAGGTGCCCCTCTGCCGTGCCTCCTACGGGCCCTACGGACGCGCGATGGTCCGCATCTGCAAGGAGGAGTCGTTCCACCAGCGGCAGGGCTTCGAGATCCTGCTCGAACTGGCGAACGGCACCCCCGAGCAGCGCGCCATGGCGCAGGACGCCGTGAACCGCTGGTACGCGCCGTCGCTCATGATGTTCGGCCCCCCGGACGAGGAATCCCCCAACTCGCAGAAGTCCATGGAGTGGAAGATCAAGCGCTTCTCCAACGACGAGCTGCGCTCCCGCTTCGTGGGCATGATGGTCGAGCAGATCAGGGTCCTCGGGCTCGACCTGCCGGACGAGGACGTCCGCTACAACGAGGAGGCCGGCCGCTGGGAGCACGGGCCGCTGGACTGGAACGAGTTCAGGGAGGTCCTCGCCGGCCGCGGGCCGTGCAACGCCCAGCGCCTCGAACGACGCCGGGAGGCCCACGAGGAGGGCGCCTGGGTCCGCGAGGCCGCGGCAGCCTACGCGCGGAAGCAGGCCCTCAAGACCGCGCAGGCGGCCTAGGTGACCGGCGGATCGACGACGGGCGATGACGGCGCGACCGCACCGTCGAGCGGCCTGCAGGAAGAACGCGTCGCATGGCCGCTCTGGGAGGTCTTCGTACGGTCCTCGCGCGGTCTCTCGCACGTCCACGCGGGCTCGCTGCACGCGCCGGACGCCGAGATGGCGGTCCGCAACGCCCGTGACCTGTACACGCGACGCAACGAGGGCGTGAGCCTGTGGGTGGTGCCGGCGTCGTCGATCATCACGAGTGATCCCGATGCGAAGGACAGCTTCTTCGAGTCGCCGCAGGGCAAGGACTACCGCCACGCCACGTACTACACGAAGAGCGAAGGGGTGAAGCACCTGTGAGCGAGGCCAACGCCAGCGCCACACGCATCACGCCGGGCAACGCGCTGCGACCCGAGGACATCGCGCTCCAGGAGGCGGCGCCGGACCACGCCGTCGCGCAGTACGCGCTGTGGCTCGGCGACGACGCCCTCATCCTCGCGCAGCGCCTCGGCTGGTGGATCTCCCGCGCGCCCGAGCTCGAGGAGGACGTGGCGCTCGCCAACATCGCCCTCGACCAGATCGGTCACGCGCGGTCCTTCCTGACCTACGCCGGACGCGCCTGGGGAAGGACCGAGGACGACCTCGCCTACTTCCGCCGCGAGCCGGAGTTCCGCTCCGTGCACCTCGTGGAGCAGCCCAACGGCGACTTCGCGCGGACGATCGCGCGGCAGCTCATCGTCGCCCTGTACCAGTGGGAGCTGTACTCGCGGCTCGTCCACTCGACCGATGCGACGCTCGCCGCGATCGCCGCGAAGGCGGTCAAGGAGGTCGACTACCACCGGGACCACAGCATCCAGTGGGTGCTCCGCCTCGCGCTCGGCACCGACGAATCGCGCCGCCGGATGATCGCCGGACTCACCCTGACCGGGCCCTACATCGACGAGCTGTTCACCGACTACCCGCTGATCGACGAGCTCGGCGACGCCGGCGTCCGCCCGAGCAGCCTCCGTGCGCCGTTCGACGCCGCGCTGCAGGCCGTCCTCGGCGAGGCCGAACTCGAACTCCCTGCCGTGCCCGGTGCGGTGGGTGGCGGACGGCTCGGCCGGCACAGCGAGCACCTCGGCTACATCCTGGCCGAGCTGCAGGTGCTCGCGCGCGAGCATCCCGGAGCCTCCTGGTGATGGTCGCCGACCTGCGCCCCGCCGCGGGCCCCGACGCCGCCGTCTGGGACATCGCGGCAACGGTCTGCGACCCCGAGATCCCGGTGCTCACCATCGAGGACCTCGGCGTGCTGCGTGAGGCACACGTGGCCGAGACGGGCCAGGTGCAGGTGACCATCACGCCCACCTACTCGGGTTGCCCCGCGATGGACGCCATCCGCGACGACGTCACCGCAGCGCTCCGGAGCGCCGGGTACGACGACGTCGCCGTCCGCCTCACGCTCTCGCCCGCCTGGACCACCGACTGGCTCAGCGACGACGGCAGGGCCAAGCTGGCGCGGTACGGCATCGCGCCGCCCACGGGGAAGGCCGCTGCCGGGCCCGTGCGCATCGGGCTGAGCGTGAAGTGCCCCCAGTGCTCGTCGCTGGACACCCGTGAGATGACGCGCTTCGGATCCACCTCCTGCAAGGCCCTGTACGTCTGCAATGCCTGCAGGGAACCCTTCGACTACTTCAAGGTGCACTGATGGCCGTCGTCCTCGCCCCCTCGACCAAGCGGCGGAGCTCCTTCCACACCCTCACCGTGCGCGACGTCCGCCGCCTGACGGAGGACGCCGTCGAGGTCGTGCTCGACGTCCCCCCGGACCTGCAGGACGAGTACGACTATCTCCCCGGGCAGTACGTGGCCCTGCGGACCACGCTCGAGGTCGACGGTGAGCCGAAGGACGTGAGGCGCAGCTACTCGATCTGCGCCGACCCGCGGCCGGGCGAACTGCGCGTCGCGGTCAAGCGTGACCTCGGCGGGGTCTTCTCCACCTGGGTCAACGAGTCCCTGAAGGCCGGGGACACGCTGCAGGTCATGAGCCCGCTCGGACAGTTCACCCCGCGCACGACGCCGGGGCAGCAGGCCGCCTCCCTCGTCGCCGTCGCGGCGGGGTCCGGTATCACCCCGGTCATCTCCATCGCCCGGTCCATGCTCGCGAGCGGCCCGAACGTTCGCTTCGACCTCGTCTACGCGAACCGGGCCGCGATGGACGTCATGTTCCTCGAGGAACTCGCGGACCTGAAGGACCGCTACCCCTCCCGCTTCGCGGTCCACCACGTCCTGTCCCGTGAACAGCGCATCTCGCCGCTGCTCTCGGGGAGGATCGACGCCGAGAAGCTGGAGAAGCTGCTCGGCACCGTCATCGCGCCGGACCGCGTGGACGAATGGTTCCTCTGCGGGCCCTTCGAGCTCGTGCAGCTGTGCCGGGACTTCCTGGCCGAGCGGGGCGTGGCTGCGGACGCTGTGCGGTTCGAGCTGTTCACCACAGGGGAGCCCACCCGGCCCGAAGGAAGCATCGGCCGGCCCGTGGTGCCGGACGCCGCCGGGCAGAACTACACCATCTCCTTCAACCTCGACGGACTCCAGGGCTCCGTGCAGAGCCCCACCCATGCGCGCGAGTCGATCCTCAACGCGGCGCTGAGGGTGCGCCCCGACGTCCCCTTCGCCTGCGCAGGCGGAGTGTGCGGGACGTGCCGTGCGAAGGTCGTCGAGGGGACGGTGGCCATGGAGGAGAACTACGCCCTCGAGCCCGACGAGGTCGCCGCCGGCTTCGTCCTCACGTGCCAGGCCCACCCCACCAGCGACGCCGTCGCGGTCGACTACGACGCCTAGGAGCGCTCCATGTCTGCACAGCCCGGGATCCCAGCGTCGACCGGCTCCGCCGCGGGCATGGTCCGGTTGACCATCGCGGACGGCATCGCCGAGGTGGTGCTGGACGCCCCGTACCGGCTCAACGCCGTGGACGAGCAGGCGCTCGCCGACCTCGCCGGCGCCTACGACGCCGCCGCCGCCGGGGTGCGCGAGGGGACCGTCCGGGCCCTCGTGCTCCGCGGGGAGGGACGGGCGTTCTGCGCGGGCCGGAATCTCGGGTCGATCGAGCCCGGGTCCGATGACGCCTACGGCTTCCTCGACGCCACGCTGACCCCTTTGCTGCGGACGATGGCGGACTTCCCGGCACCGACCTTCGCCGCCGCGCAGGGCGCGTGCCTCGGCGTCGGCCTGGGTCTGCTCATCGCCACGGACGTGGTGTACGTCGCGGAGGACGCGAAGATCGGCTCCCCGTTCGCCAACCTGGGGCTCGTCCTCGACTCCGGCGGGCACTGGCTGTTCACGGAGCGGCTCGGCGCGCACCGGGCCCTCGACCTCATGTACACGGGAGACCTCATGACCGGGGCCGAGGCCGTTGTCGGAGGCCTCTTCAGCCGGGCCGTCCCCGCGGCCGACCTGCTCGAGCTGACGCGGACCAAGGCGGCGAGGGCGGCCAACGGCCCGCTGCAGGCGCTCGTCGCCTCCAAGCAGCTCGTGGGGAGGATCCGTGACGAGCGGCTCGGGCTGTGGGAAGCCATCCGCGGGGAGAACGACGTCCAGGGGGTGCTCGGCGCCTCGGACGACTACCGTGAGGGCCTCGAGGCGTTCCGGGAGAAGCGGGCACCGCGCTTCGGCGGCTGAGTCCGTCGCTTCAGCCGGTGTCCGCAGGGCGCGTCACCGCGTGTCGAGGTCCTCGAAGACCAGGAACGTCTGGGTGTCGAGCACGCCCGGCATGGACTGCAGCTGATCGAAGATGACGCGCCGCAGCCCCACGTTGTCCTCCGCGCGCACCAGGAGGATGACGTCGAAGTCACCGCCCACGAGCGCGATGTGGTGGATCTCCGGCACGCTCCGGAGGTTCTCCCGGAGCTCCCGCCAGGAATGCTGCCGCACCTTCAGGGTCACGTAGGCGGAGGACCGCAGGCCGGCCTTCAGGGGATCGATGATCGCCGTGAACCGTGTCAGGACGCCGTCCTCGGTGAGCTTCGCGATGCGCGAGTACGCGTGCGCGCGGGAGATGTGGACCCGCTCCGCCACCGAGGTGACGGACTGCCGGCCGTCCCTCGTCAGCTCCGCCAGGATCTTCCGATCGACGTCGTCGAGGTTCCCGTCCACCACGTGTCCACGCTCCTTCGCGTAATGCAGGTCACATTCAACAATTCGTCCACAGAATACCGCGTGTGGAACGTTCTGATCCAGAATTTCCGGACGCCGTGGATACAAAAGGCGCCCGCTGACCATACTGGACCTACACAGCATCCAGCGTCGGAGCTACCGCTCCAACTGGGACAGGTGCCGCTCCCGCGGCCCGTGATGGAGGCGGAATGAGTACGGCAACAAACGAAGGACGCGGGCGCCGCATGGGCGGGGCGGCCGGTGGCACGCCCTCGACGGCGGCGCACGCCCTGCTTCCCTCACCGGAACCCGTGCAGCTGGTGGACCCGGAGGGGCACCCGCACCCGGACGACCGCTACCCCCTCCCCGACGGCGACCGCCTGCTCGGTGCCTACGGTCGTCTGATCGCCGGCCGCCGCATCAACGACCAGGCCAACGCCCTCGTCCGGCAGGGACGCCTGGCGGTCTATCCGTCCTCCCACGGGCAGGAGGCGTGCCAGGTCGCCGCCGCCGTCGTCCTCGGGGACGAGGACTGGCTGTTCCCCACGTACCGCGACACCGTCGCCGTCATCACGCGCGGTGTCGATCCCCTCGAGGTCCTGACGCTGCTGCGCGGCGACTGGCACGCAGGCTACGACCCCCACGAACACCGCGTGGCGACGCAGGCCACGCCGCTCGCCACGCAGCTGCTGCACGCGGTCGGCGTCGCCCATGCGGCGAAGCTCCGCGGCGAGTCCACGGTGGTCCTGGCCATGTGCGGTGACGGCGCGACGAGCGAGGGCGACTTCCACGAGGCCCTGAACTTCGCCGCCGTGTTCCACGTCCCCGTGGTCTTCTTCGTCCAGAACAACGAGTTCGCGATCTCCGTGCCGCTGAAGAACCAGACCGTGGCTCCCTCGCTGGCGCACAAGGCCATCGGCTACGGCATGCCGGGGGAGCGCGTGGACGGCAACGACCTCGCGGCTCTTCTCGCCGTGCTCGGAGCCGCCGTGGACAGGGCACGCGACGGAGGCGGGCCCTCGCTGGTCGAGGCCCACACCTACCGCATGCAGGCGCACACCAACGCCGACGACGCCACGCGCTACCGCTCCGCCGACGACGTCGAGCGGTGGGTGCTGAAGGACCCGATCCTGCGGATGCGCACGTACCTGAAGACGCTGGACCTGCTGACGGAGGAGAGCGAGCAGGCGTTCGCCGCCGACGCGGACGCGACCGCGGCGGTCATCCGCAAGGGACTCAACACGGAGGTCGAAGTGAACCCGACAGAGCTCTTCGAGTACGTGTACACGGAGAAGACATCGCAGTTGCGCGAACAGGCAGCACTGCTGCGCGAGGAACTGGCACGGGACGCGGACGCAGCAGCGGCCGGGACCGACGGTTCGATGGAGGGGGACCAGCGATGACGCAGACCACGGAAGCTCCCGCGCCCGGCACCACCCTGCCCGACGCCGGTGCGGCACCCGCACCCAGGGCCACGACGTTCGCGAAGGCGCTGAACGCGGCCCTCGCAGACGCCATGGAGGCCGACGCGGCCGTCCTCATGTTCGGGGAGGACGTGGGCCCGCTGGGCGGCGTCTTCCGCATCACCGACGGTCTGACCGCCCGCTTCGGCGAGGAGCGCTGCTTCGACACGCCGCTCGCGGAGTCCGGCATCATGGGCATGGCCGTGGGCATGGCGATGAACGGCATGAAGCCCGTCGTCGAGATGCAGTTCGACGCGTTCGCCTACCCGGCGTTCGAGCAGGTGGTCAGCCACGTCGCCAAGATGCCGAACCGGACCAAGGGCAAGGTGCGCCTGCCGATCGTCATCCGCATCCCCTATGCCGGTGGCATCGGTGGTGTGGAGCACCACTGCGACTCGTCCGAGGCCTACTACGCCCACACGCCGGGCCTCACGGTGCTCGCCCCCGCGACGGTCCGCGACGCCTACTTCATGCTGCGCGAGGCCATCGCGTCCCCGGACCCGGTGGTGTTCCTCGAGCCCAAGAAGCTCTACTGGTCCAAGGAGGAGGTGGACCTCGCCGAGCTCCGCCGCACCTACGACGATGGGGAGGCCCCGCGCCGGATCGGACGCGCCGTCGTCGCCCGCCCCGGGACCGACGCGACCCTGATCAGCTACGGACCATCCGTCCCGACGGCGCTCGCGGCTGCTGCTGCGGCCGCCGAGGAGGGTCGCTCCATCGAGGTCATCGACCTCCGGTCGATCGTCCCGTTCGACGACGAGACCGTCTGCGCGAGCGTCCGCAGGACCGGGCGCGCCGTGGTGGTCGCGGAGGCTCCCGGCTTCGCGTCCGTGGCCTCGGAGATCGTCGCCCGCGTCCAGGAGCGCTGCTTCCACTCGCTCGCAGCGCCGGTGCTGCGGGTCACCGGCTTCGACATCCCGTATCCCTCGCCCAAGCTCGAGCACTTCTACCTGCCGAGCGTGGATCGCATCCTCGATGCGGTGGACAGCCTGCAGTGGGAGGACTGACCATGAGCGCCCCTGCCGTGAATGCGGCCCTCCTCGTGTTCGCCCTGCCCGACCTCGGTGAAGGTCTGACCGAGGCCGAACTCGTGTCCTGGCTCGTCGCCGAGGGTGATGCCGTGGCCGTCGACCAGCCGGTTGCCGAAGTGGAGACCGCCAAGTCCGTGGTGGAGGTCCCCTCGCCCTTCGCCGGCACCGTGGCCGTCCTGCACGGCCGGCCCGGTGAGGTGCTCGACGTCGGGGCGCCGTTCCTGTCCGTCCGGCCGGAAGGATCCGAGGCGCCACCTGCAGGTACTTCGTTCGGGCTCGCCTCGGATGCGGCACCTGCTGTCGCTGCCGCTGCGTCCGCGCTGCGTGAGGACGCCGGGGTGCCCACGGCGGCGACGCACGAAGGCGGTGAGCCGACGACGAGCGAGGGCTCCGGCAACGTACTGATCGGCTACGGCACGCCCGGAGGACTCACGGGCGGACGACGTCGTCCGCGCAAGGGTGCTGCGGTGCGTCCGGCGGGAACGACGCCGGAGACCGCCGTCGCGGCGCCCGCCGCTGCGCCGGCATCCGGGGAGCCTGCGTCGCCCGCATCCACCTCCGACGTCTCCCCGGCAGGCGCGGCGACCCTGTGCGTCTCGCCCCTGGTGCGGAAACTGGCACGTGAGCATGGACTGCGCCTGGAGGATGTGCGCGGATCGGGGGAGGAGGGGCTGATCCTGCGCCGGGACGTCGAAGCGGCGATCGCTGCGCGTCCGCAGGCCTCCGACGTCGCTTCGCAGGCGGCTTCCTCGTCGCCGCCCGCAGGGCGGCCCGGAGACGCTGCGGAACCCGGGTCCGCGGAGCGCGATGCCAGGTCCGGTCTTGCGGTCCTCGAGCGCACGCCCCTTCGTGGTGTCCGCCGGACGATCGCCGAGGCGATGTCCCGCAGCCGACGCGAGATCCCCGAGGCCACGGTCTGGGTGGATGTCGACGTGACAGCCCTCGTCGAGCTCCGCGCAGCGATGAAGCGGAGGACGTCCGACGCCGTACCCGGGATCCTGTCCTTCGTGGCGCGCTTCGTGGTCGCAGGCCTGGCCCGGTACCCGGAACTCAACAGCAGGATCGAGACCGGCGACGGCGGGAGCCAGGAACTGGTACGCGTGGACGGCGTCAACCTCGGCATCGCGGCGCAGACGGACCGCGGCCTCGTGGTGCCCAGTGTCCGCCGTGCGGACACGATGTCCGCGCGGGAGCTCGACGCCGAGATCCGCCGGCTGGCGGGCCTCGCCAGGGAGGGCAAGGCGACGCCGTCGGACCTGTCCTCCGGTACGTTCACGCTGAACAACTACGGGGTGTTCGGCGTGGATGGCAGTGCGGCGATCATCAACTACCCCGAGTCGGCGATCCTCGGCATGGGCCGGATCATCGACCGCCCGTGGGTGGTCGACGGGCAGCTCGCGGTGCGGAAGGTCACGGAGCTGACGCTCGCGTTCGATCACCGTGTCTGTGACGGTGGCACTGCAGGGGGCTTCCTGAGGTTCGTCGCCGACGCGATGGAGGATCCGGGCGCCATGCTCGCGGATCTCTGACAGCTGGATCCTCGCCGGCGGGCCATTGCTCGCGGACCGTGTCGGCATGGAATGCGTCCTGCAGGCCCGCGGCGGTTGCTGACAAAGGCCCGTCATGAGGTTTCGCAAGGTGTGGCGCGCGCCCTCCGTGATCATCCTGCCGGTCCGCGGCTACGCAACGGGCATGGGTGATGACCACCTGGAGTCATGTCGAGCGTAGGTGTACCACGTTGCTGTGCCCGATAGCTCGGGCGATGCATACGATTCGACGGGCATTGATCCGAGATCGGTCCGATACTCGCGTAGATGGCCCCGTGCAGCCCATTGTCACCGGGCCGTCTGAACCAGGGATCCGGCATGGGTCGGCGACGACGGTCCGCCTGCGCGCACTGCGGGCGTACTGCCGTCGGCGGTGCTGGGACGTCGTGGGGAGCAGGCGCCTTCGCCTCGAGCGACGGCCGGAGCGGCGGCACTCTTCACCCACTGTCGCATTGCTCGAGACCGGTCGATGAGCAAGGGGTGGAAGGCACGGGAGTGGGAAGGAGCGAGCGCGCAAGGATTGTAGAGTGCGGGCGCTTGAGCGGCAACCTCTGTCCCGGTGGACACTCCTGGGGGGAGGATGGAACACGAGGAAGCTGCGCCGCGGCGACATCAGAATCAGTATCTGCTGGATGGACAGTGCAAGTTCGCGACGAAGCGCTCGAGTAGCACCACGGTGGATCCGACGACGGATCCGCCCTCACCGCACAGTGAAGGATACGAATCCCATGAACAAGATGCGCCTCCTAGCAGCACCCGCCCTCGCCATCAGCGCCGTCGCACTGGCAGGGGCTCCGGCCATGGCCGCCGATGGCAGCTACTCCTCGACCCTCGGTCAGCTCAACGGGACAACGGGCACGGGCACCGTCACCGTGGACGTCGTGGGTGACCAGGCCACGGTCAACCTGCAGGTGTCCGGTCTGGCCGAGACGTTCCAGGGTGCCCCGTACCCCCACGTGCAGCACATCCACGGTGGCGCGGCCGGGGTCTGCCCGACCCCCGCTGCTGATACGAACGCCGACGGGATCATCAGCGTCACCGAGAGTGCCCCCGGCTACGGTGGGATCCTGGCGACGGTGACAACCTCCGGGCCGACGACTCCTGCGGAGGCCCTGAACCTCCAGCTCGCCGGGCAGGGCGGGTCCTACGTCATCCAGCGCACCTTCACCGTCGATGCCACGACGCTGGCGGAACTCGAGGCCGGCCGGGCGGTCTTCAACGTCCACGGTCTGGATCCCGCCACCACCCCGTCGACGGCGGAAGCCTTCAATGCGCCCAGCGACCTGGACCCGGCACTACCAGCCGGGGCCACCGCGCCCGCACTGTGTGGCACGCTCCTGAAGACCCAGGTGGGCGCGCTGCCCTCCGGTGGGGCGAACACCGGTGCCGTCGTCGAGACGTCCTCGACGTCGGTGGGCATGATCGCCCTCGGTGGAGGTCTGGTGCTCGCGGCCGCAGCGGGCGGGACCTACGCGGTCCGGCGTCACCACGCGAAGGTGTAGCGGCGCCGCCACGCCAGGGTGTAGCGGATGTCGCTGTAGGGCGTAGGTCCCACCCGCCGCGATGCCGAGCGTGAGCGATGCGGCGCTGAGCGGCCGTCGTGGGTACCTCCAGTGCCTGCGACGGCCGTTCAGTGCTCGAAGACGTCGTCGAGGGTCACCGGGATCAGTCCGCGATCGGCGATGAGCTGCTGAAGCTGCGGGAAGACCCTCGTGACCGGGAGGAAGTTCAGGTGCCCGATCACGATGTGGGCGGGCAGGAACCACCGGTCGGCGAGGCCGAGGATCTCCTGCTCGGAGCGGAGGTCCGAATCGGCCAGGGATCCGTACCACATGGCGGGACAGGTGTAGCCGATCGAGGCTGCCGCTGCGTCGGTCCGCCGGTCGCGGTATCCGAAGGGGGGCCGGTAGTAGGGGCGCGGATCGACGCCGTAGGTCGAGACGATGAAGTCATGGTTCCGCTGGAGTTCGGCGACGATGCCCGCGTCATCGAGGTGGGTGAGGGCGGCATGGGACCAGGTGTGGTTGCCCAGTTGCACCTGACCGGAGGCCACCAGCGGTTTGAGCAGCTCGGCGTGCTCGGTCCACCCGGGGTAGGACCCGTTGAGGAAGAAGGTCAGGCGCGTTCCGCTCGTCCGGGCGAACTCGATGTAGAGCCGGACCACCTCGGCGTCGGACCCGTCGTCGACCGTCCACGCGAGGACCGGCTCGGAGGTGGGCAGGCCCGTGATCACGCCTGCGGGCAGCGGCACCTTCGTCACGGCGGGCGACGGCGGAACGGGCGGTGGTACGGGTGCCGGTGCCGCTGGAGAGGGAGTGGGCGCCGGATGCGGAGGGCCCGTCGGTCCTGCCGCCCGCGGAGCTTCGGTGAGGATGCGCGAGGGTGGCGTGCAGCCGGCCAGCCCGATGCTCATACCGCCCGCGACGATCGCTGCGACGAACGTTCGGCGCTCCATGAAGGTCCCTTCCCCCGAGGTGACGGCCACACATGACACATCGCTCCTTCCGGTCGGAGGGAGCGACGCAGAGCCGAGTGCCCGCCGTGAAGGACGAGCGGTTCGGCATTCGGAGCCTACAGGGCCGGACCGTCCGTGCACCCTCGACGCGTATCCGTCCCGGTTGCGGGTCCGCGCACCCGGGCGTCGTCGGGCCGGTCCGGAACCTGCGCCCTTCCCCGGGCCGCCGGACCGTAGGGTGGGGACGGTGACCGAAACGATGAACGACGCCCTCGGCGAGACCGGTATCCGCGACGGGTTCGTCCAGGTACGTGGTGCCAGCGAGAACAATCTGCGCGGAGTCGACGTGGACTGCCCGCGTGACGCCGTGGTGGCCTTCACCGGTGTGTCCGGGTCAGGGAAGTCCTCGCTGGCCTTCGGGACGATCTATGCGGAGGCCCAGCGCCGCTACCTGGAATCGGTGGCTCCCTACGCCCGCCGGCTCATCCAGCAGGGCCACACACCCCACGTCGGATCGATCACCGGACTCCCTCCCGCCGTCGCCCTGCAGCAGCGCCGCGGTACCCCGAGCGTGCGTTCCACCGTCGGCACGCTCACGACGCTCTCGAACTCGCTGCGGATGCTGTACTCACGTGCCGGGACGTATCCGGCCGACGCCGCCGACAGGCTGGAGTCCGACGCCTTCTCGCCCAATACGGCCGCCGGTGCGTGTCCCCGCTGCCACGGGCTCGGTGTGGCACGCGACGTCACCGAGCAGACCCTCGTCCCGGACCCGTCGCTGACCATCCGGGAGGGTGCCATCGCCGCCTGGCCCGGTGCCTGGCAGGGCAAGAACCTCCGCGACGTCGTCAGCGAACTCGGCCACGACATCGACGTCCCGTGGCGGGATCTCCCCCAGGAGGCTCGCACCTGGCTCCTGTTCACCGAGGAGCAGCCCGTCGTCCAAGTCACGCCGCAGCGCGACCGCGTGGCCAAGCCCTACAAGGGGCGATTCTGGAGCGCCAAGAGCTATGTGATGCACACCCTCCATGACTCCAAGAGCCAGCAGATGCGCGACCGTGTGCTGCCGTTCATGGAGTCCGGTCCCTGCGGACTGTGCGGCGGCAGCGGACTGCGCCCGGAAGCGCTCGCCGTGACGTTCGCCGGGCTCTCGATCGCCGAGACGAATGCCCTGCCACTGGAGGACCTGGCCGCCCATCTCCGACCTGCGGCGAGCATCGAGCGGCCGACGGCGGCACACCGGTCGTCCACCTCGGGCGAGGGTACCGAGGTGTCCGTGACCATCACGAGGGACCTCGTCCAGCGGCTCGGCGTCCTGGTGGACCTCGGGCTGGGGTACCTCAGCCTGAACCGTTCGACGCCGACGCTCTCACCCGGTGAGATGCAGCGCCTGCGCATCGCGACACAGCTCCGTTCCGGCCTGTTCGGCGTGGTCTACGTGCTCGACGAACCGTCGGCAGGCCTGCACCCGGCCGATGTCGAGCCGCTCCTCGCCGTCCTCGAGGCCCTGAAGGACGCGGGCAACACCGTCTTCGTGGTCGAGCACAACATGGACGTCGTCCGGCGCTCGGACTGGATCGTCGATGTCGGGCCGGCGGCAGGGGAGGGCGGTGGCAGGATCGTCTACAGCGGTCCGGCCGACGGGCTCGCCGATGTGCCCGCATCCGTGACGGCACCCTTCCTGGCCCGGACCGCCCCGGCCGGTACTGGACAGGATGAGCCGCGGGAACCGGCGGGCTGGCTGCGGCTCGAAGGCATCCACCGCCACAACCTCCGGGGGCTCGACGCCGACATCCCGGTGGGAGTCCTGACAGCGGTGACCGGCGTCTCCGGCTCGGGCAAGTCCACGCTGGTGGGCAGGGTCCTCGCCGAGGCGGTGGGAGCCCGCGTGCGCGACGAGACACCCACGGACGGGACGCCCGACGACGGCGATGCCCCGCCCACCGTCGTCGGGCGCGTCCGCGGACTGGAGAGCATCGACCGGCTGGTCAGTGTGGACCAGAAACCGATCGGTCGGACACCGCGCTCCAACCTCGCGACCTACACCGGGCTCTTCGACGCGGTGCGGAAGGCCTTCGCAGCCACACCCGAGGCGAGGTCGAAGGGGTTCGGCGCCGGCCGCTTCTCCTTCAACGTGCAGGGCGGCCGGTGCGAGACCTGCCAGGGTGAGGGCTTCGTGGCGGTCGAGCTCCTGTTCCTCCCCGGGAGCTACGGGCCCTGCCCGGCCTGCCACGGTGCCCGCTACAACGAGGAGACGCTGACGGTCCTGCTCCGGGGGCGCACCGTAGCGGACGTCCTCGGGATGACGGTCGACGACGCCGCCCTGTTCCTCACGGACCTCCCGGCCGCGGCGCGTTCTCTCGCCACGCTGCAGGAGGTGGGGCTCGGGTACCTGCGGCTGGGCCAGCCGGCCACCGAACTGTCCGGGGGAGAGGCGCAGCGCATCAAGCTCGCCACCGAGCTGCAGCGTGCTCGGCGCGGGCACGCCCTGTACCTGCTGGACGAGCCGACCACGGGCCTGCATCCCGCGGACGTCGTCCTGCTCCTCGCACAGCTGCGGAAGCTGGTGGAGGCCGGCAACACGGTGGTCGTGGTGGAGCACACGATGGCGGTCGTGGCGGCCGCGGACTGGGTGATCGACCTCGGCCCCGGCGGCGGGTCGGCGGGCGGGCTGATCGTCGCGACCGGCACCCCGCGCGAGGTCGCCGCTCTCGGAGCGGGTACCAGCGTCACGGCCCGCTACCTGGCGGCACACCTCGACGGCGGGCGCCCGGCGGCCTGATGCCGGTCCGGCCACACGGGTGCACGCGCGAGGCCGTCGCGCACAGGCGCCGTCCCCCCGAGGGACAGCCACGCGGAGGCGAGGTTGTCCACGGCCCGGTCACACGAGTGCCGGCGCGAAGTCGTCGCGCACAGGCGCCATCCCCTCGAGGGACAGCCACGCGGAGGCGAGGATGCCCACGGCCCGCCGCGTGTCCTCCAACGGGTAGCTGAACGGCACCCGCAGGAACCGCTCGAAGACCCCGCCCGGGCCGAAGCGGGGCCCTGCGCCCAGCAGCAGGCCGCGGTCGCGGGCGGCCAGGGCCAGCTGCGAGCTGACCGGCGCACCGAGGTCGACCCACGTGCAGAGCCCGCCCCGGACGTGTGGCACCTCCCAGCCCGGCAGGGCCTCCCGGAGCAGTGCGGCGAGGTCCCTGCGGCCCTCGGCGAGCTGCCTGGCGCGGAACCGCAGCAGCTCGTCGTAGGTCCCCAGCATCTCGAGCGCGATGAGCTGCTCGAGGATGGGCGTCCCGAGGTCGTGCGCGTACCTGGACTGCACGAGCCGGCGGATCATGTCCTCGTCCGCCCGGATCCAGCCGATGCGCAGTCCGCCCCACACGGTCTTGCCCATGGACCCGATCAGTACGGCGGGCCCGAAGGCAGCCAACGGGAGATCGGCGTCACCGTCGATCCTCAGTTCGGCCATCGTCTCGTCGGCGACGACCACCGTGCCCTCACGGCCCGCAGCCGCCATCAGGCGCTCGCGCTGCTGCACGGGCATGACGGCACCGGTGGGGTTGTGGAAGTCGGGCATCAGGTAGGCCAGCGCCGGGTGTCCGCGCCGGAACGCCTGCTCGAGGCCGTCGTCGTCCCAGCCCTGCGCGGCGTCGACGGACACGGGGACCAGGCGGCGCCCGGCCGAGCGGAGGGCCTCGTACGCGTGCGGGTAGCTCGGTGCCTCGACCAGCGCGGTGCCGGTGCGGGGCAGGACCATGCGCGCCACGAGCGAGATGGCGTGCTGCGCTCCGAGGGTCACCATGACCTGGTCCGGCGACGTCGGGACCCCGCGTCCCGCGTACCGGTCCGCGAGGGCCTGGCGCAGCCGGGGGAGCCCGAGGGGGTCGTAGCCGTTGCCGTTGAGGTACGCGGGCAGTTCGGCGGCCGCCCTCGCAGCCGCCTCTCCGACCTGCGGAGCGGCCGGGAGGGCCGCCTTGCTGAAGTCGAGCACGACGCCGGCGCCGCCGTCGTCGTGCTCCGGCGCGCCCCGTCCCGGCATGGCGATCACGCTGCCGGAGCCACGCGTGCTCTCGAGGTAGCCGGCAGCCCTCAGGCGGGCGTAGGCCGCGGCCACGGTGGTCCTGCTGACGGCGAGCTGCGTCGCGAGTTCCCGCTCGGCCGGGAGGCGGGTGCCCAGGGGGACGCGGCCGTCGAGGGTGAGGAGCCGGATGCGGTCGGCGAGGGCGGCATAGGCGGGCCCCGCGGTGCGCCAGGTACCCAGTTCGACGGCGAGACGACGGGCGGGAAGGACCAGCATGAGGCCACGATGCCACAATTGGCACCTTGAAGTAAGGCCAATCCACGGCTCTACTGGAGGAATGACGTTCCTCGGTGCCCGGCGCGGCCTGCAGCTCCTCCTCGGCCTGTTCCTCTACGGCTTCTCGCTCGCGATGATGATCCGCGCCACCCTCGGGGTGTCCCCGTGGGACGTCCTCGCCCAGGGCGGATCGCTGCAGACCGGTATCCCGTTCGGGTTCATGACCAACATCATCGGGGTGATCGTGCTGCTCCTGTGGATCCCGCTGCGGCAGCGGCCGGGGATCGGGACCGTCCTCAACGTCCTGCTCGTGGGTCCGAGCGCCGAGGTGGGGCTCACGCTCCTGAGCGAGCCCACGCAGCTGTGGGCGCGGATCCTGCTGTTCACGGGCGGGCTCGTGCTGCTGGCCGTTGCGAGCGGCCTCTACATCGGGGCCCGCCTCGGCCCGGGTCCGCGCGACGGTCTCATGACCGGCGTCCACGCGCGGTTCGGCCTGCCGGTCTGGCTCGTCCGCACGGCCATCGAGGGAACCGTGCTGCTGCTCGGCTGGCTGCTGGGCGGGTCCGTGGGCCTCGGCACCGTGGCGTTCGCGCTCCTCATCGGACCGCTGGTCAACATCGCATTGCCGCTGTTCCGCGTGCCCTAGCGCCCGGGGCGCCGGCCGGACGCCGTCGTCGCCTGACCCGCTCCGATACACGCCTGCGCCTCCCGGCTCGCGGGCGCATGCCGCGTCCCACCCGGCCCCCTCCGTGCCGACCTAGACTGGAACCCCTGCAGTCCGCGAGAGGAATCCATGACCACCGACGTCCCCCGTGCCGAGACCCGCAGCCCCTGGCGTGAACTCGCGCCGGGCATCCATATGCTGCCCACCGCCGGGTTCCGGCTGAACGTCGGTCTGGTGGTCGGTACGGAGCGGGCCCTCGTCGTGGACACCGGAGCCGGGCCCGTGAGTGCAGCCGAGATCTACTCCCATGTGCGGGACGTGACCGGGCTTCCGCTCATCGTCGTCACCACGCATGCCCATGCCGACCACTTCTTCGGCAACAGCTACTTCGCCGCCCAGGGTGTCGAGGAGTTCTGGGCGACGTCGCGGTGCAGCGAGGTGCAGGCCGAGAACGGCGAGGAGCAGCGGGCACTGGTCACCGCCGTCGAACCCGCCATGGGCGCCGGCGACGGCGCGCACGCCGCGATCCTCCCCGCCAACCGGCTGGTGGAGGGCAAACCCGTGGACCTCGACCTCGGTGTCCTGTCCGTCACGCTGTTCCACCTCGGGCGCGGCCACACCGACCACGACCTCCTGGTCGGAGCGGGCAGCGTCCTGTTCGCCGGGGACCTCGTGGAGGAGGGCGCCGATCCGGCCTTCGAGGACTCGTTCCCCACGGACTGGGTGCGTACCCTCGGCAAGATGGCGGCCCTGGAGGACCTCTATGACGTCTTCGTGCCCGGTCACGGCGAGCCCATGACCGTCGAGGAGGTGGTCACGCAGATGAACAAGATGCGCAGCGCCATCCGGGTGACGAGGCTCGCGATGGACGAGGCGTCGGTGGACATGACAAAGGCCATCCCGCTCCTGCCGTACGGCCCCGAGCAGTCGCGGGTACTGCTCACCCGCCTGCGCACCCTCGCGCACTGGAGCTGGCTGAAGCGCAAGCACTAGCACGCGCCGCTGGAGGCGCGGTGTGCCACGGCACCCTGCGGAGCCGGTCGTGGCGGCGCCGGTCAGGCGGTCGTCCTCAGGCGGTCGTCCCGAACACCGTGCGGTCGAGGAAGTCGTTGCGGAACTTCCCCTCGGGGTCTAGGCGGCGGGCGAGGGTTCGGAAGTCCTCGAACCGCGGGTACAGCGGTGCCAGCTGCGCGGCGTCCGCCGCGAACAGCTTGCCCCAGTGCGGCCGGGCGGCGAACGGCGCGAGGGCGGCCTCGAGCTCGGGCAGGAGTGCTTCGACCTCCGGCTGCAGCGGCTTCCACGTGAAGTGGAGCCCGATCCCGTCCCGGCCGTAGTTGTTGCTGAGCCACAGCCCGTCGGCCGCCATGGAGCGCACCTCGGACACCTGCAGCAGGGGGGAGATCCGCGGCGCGAGGGACCGCATGGCCTGGATCGCGGCGACGGCGTGCTCCCGGCCCACGAGGTACTCGCTCTGCAGCTCCTCGCCGTTGCTGGGAGTGAAAGCGAGCCTGAAGTGTGCGAGCCGGTCCGACCACGGTCCGGGCACGCCGAGCTGCTGCGTGCAGTGGTCGGCCGCCACGCCGGGTACCGGGTGGTACGCACGGTCCGCCGCCTTCCCGCCGTAGAACGAGGACGGAGCGGGTGAGTCGCTGTCGACACGGCTCTTCAGCCAGGCCTGGCCGATGGTGTCGCCGGACCAGTCGGTGAACAGGCTGACGCTGTAGGCGGAGGAGGTCGCGGCGTCGTAGTCCGCCAGCACCGCGTCCCACGGGACGTCCAGGAAGACGTCCTGGCGTACCTCGAAGGTCGGTTCGATGCGCAGCGTCACGCGGTGGACGACCCCCAGCGCGCCGAGACCCACCACCATGCCGTCGAAGCCGTCGTCGCCCTCGGCCACGGCCAGGACGTCGCCGGAGGCGGTGACGATCTCCAGCCCGACGACGGCGGTGGCGAGATTGCCGTTCGCGTTCCCCGAGCCGTGGGTGGCGGTCGCGACGGCTCCGCCGATCGAGATGTGGGGGAGCGACGCCAGGTTGTGCAGCGCGAATCCACGGCGCTGCAGGTGCCCTGCCAGGACGCCGTACCGGACGCCCGCACCGACCGTGACGGTGAGCGCCGCCTCGTCGATCCCGACCGCGGGATCGAGGACGTCGAGTGACACGAGCGTCCCGGGGGTGTCGGCGATATCGTTGAAGGAGTGGCGCGAGCCGAGCGCGCGAACGCGCGTGGATCCTGACACCGCCCGCTGGAGGTCGGCGAGCGAGGTGGGGTGCTCGATCGCGCTGGCTCGGTACTCGTAGTTACCCGCCCAGTTGAGCGTGTCCCTTACCTGTTCCTCGATCATGGTGGTCCCTGTCTGGCCGGTGCCGGATGGCGGAATCGGAGGCTGCGGCAACACTGCCGGCAGATGCCCGCCCATCCTACAACGTTGTAGACTCACCTCACCCGTGAGGTGCAGGACAGCACGGCAGGACCCGAGGGAGCGGCATGGCGGCCACACTGAAGGACGTCGCACTGGTGGCCGGCGTCTCCATCAAGACCGTCTCGAACGTCATCAACGACTACGAGCACATCCGCGCGGAGACGAAGCAGCGCGTCATGGACGCCATCTCCGAACTCGGCTACAGCCCCAACCTCTCCGCGCGCAGCCTGCGCTCGGGCCGCACCGGCGTGATCGGCCTCGCCGTCCCCGAGCTCTCGCTGAGCTACTTCGCGGAACTGGCAGACTCGATCATCAAGGCCGCGGAGCGGCGGGGGCTCAAGGTCCTGATCGAGCAGACAGGGGGGGATCGCGACCACGAGCTCGAGATCCTCTCGAGCCCCCGGCTCCAGATGACGGACGGCCTGCTGTTCAGTCCGCTCGGCATGTCCAACGAGGACGCACACCACCTCAGGGTGAACTTCCCGCTCGTGCTGCTCGGCGAACGCATCTTCGGCGGGCCCACGGACCACGTGACGATGAGCAATGTGGAGTCCGCACGTGCCGCCACCGCCCACCTGCTGTCGAAGGGCCGGCGCCGCATCGCCGTCGTCGGCGGACACCGCGGGGAGGTCATCGGCTCGGCCGGGCTCCGGCTCCGCGGCTATCAGCAGGCGCTCGAGGAGGCGAACATCCCGTTCGACCCCGACCTCGTGGCCTACACGACGTTCTGGCACCGCTCCAACGGTGCCACCTCCATGCGGGAGCTGCTCGAGACGGGCGTGGAGTTCGACGCCATGTTCGGCATGAACGACACCCTGGCGCTCGGCGCCATGCGCGTGCTGCAGGAGGCCGGACGGCGTATCCCCGACGACGTCGCCGTCATCGGCTTCGACGACCTCGACGAGGGCAGGTACTCCCTGCCCACGCTCTCCACCATCGATCCGGGCCGCGACGAGATCGCCGATACCGCCGTCCGGGTGCTGCAGGAGCGGATCTCCGGACGCGACGCGGACCTCCCGCCGCGCGAACTCGAGGCCCGCTTCGAGGTCATCGAGCGTGAGTCCTCGGCCCTGCCCGGGTGACGTTCCCATCGGCGGCGCAATTTTCGCCACGACCGCTTGACAGTGTCATGGGTCACTCGGCATGCTTCTTCTACAACGTTTACCTACAACGATGTAAATGACGGAACCGGCACTTGCGGAACCTCTCGCCCGGCGAGACGGCCCTGCAGGAGGACGGGCCCGGATCAAGGAAGATTCGAGCGGGCGCACGACGTTGCGCCCCGGTGATCCTCCTCCCTGCAGCACCCGGACCGGCCGCCCTCGGGGCGGACCACGGTGGAAGATCACCGCGAGAGGAAGCAAGAGATATGAAAGCCAAGTTCCTGGCATCGGCAGGCATCGTCGCCGCCACTGCCGTAGCACTGACCGGCTGCTCCGGAGGAAACGGAAGTGGCGGGGGAAGCGGCTCGGAGGCCGCCTCCTGCACCAACACCATCGTCAACGCCGAGGCACCCCAGGTGACCGTGTGGGCCTGGTACCCCGCATTCAACGAGGTCGTCGACCAGTTCAACAATGCCAACGACGACGTCCAGATCTGCTGGACGAACGCCGGCCAGGGCAATGACGAGTACACCAAGTTCTCGACGTCCATCGAGTCCGGTTCGGGCGCTCCCGACGTCATCCAGCTCGAGTCCGAGGTGCTCTCCAGCTTCACGATCCGTGACGCGCTCGTGGACCTGACGGAGTTCGGCGCGAACGACGTCAAGGCCGACTACGCCGAGGGTGCATGGGAGGACGCCTCCAGCGGCGACGCCGTGTACGCGATCCCCGTCGACGGCGGACCCATGGGCATGCTCTACCGCCAGGACATCTTCGACGCCGCGGGTATCGCCGTACCCACCACGTGGGAGGAGTTCCAGGCCGCAGCCGAGAAGCTGAAGGCATCGGGCAACGGCGCGGTGATCGCCGACTTCCCGACCAACGGACGCGCCTTCAATCAGGCCCTGTTCGCGCAGGCAGGCTCCGTTCCCTTCGAATACGACTCCGCGAACCCGCAGGAGATCGGCATCAAGGTCAACGACGAGGGCGCCAAGAAGGTCCTGGAGTACTGGGACGGCCTCGTGAAGGACGGACTCGTCGCGACGGATGACGCCTTCACCGCGGACTACAACACCAAGCTCGTCGACGGCTCCTATGCGGTCTACCTCGCCGCCGCCTGGGGCCCCGGTTACCTGCAGGGTCTGTCCGACGCCGATCCGGATGCCGTCTGGCGTGCGGCTCCGCTCCCGCAGTGGGACGCCGCCAACCCGGTCCAGGTGAACTGGGGCGGTTCCACGTTCGCCGTGACGGAACAGGCGAAGGACAAGGAACTCGCCGCGAAGGTCGCGATGGGCATCTTCGGTAACGAGGAAGGCATGAACCTCGGCGTCGACAAGGGAGCACTCTTCCCGTCCTATGCGCCGGTTCTGGACTCGCCCGAGTTCGCCGACAAGGAGTACGAGTTCTTCGGCGGACAGCAGATCAACAAGGACGTGTTCCTCGAGGCGGCCGCCGGCTACGAGGGCGCTACTTTCAGCCCCTTCCAGAACTACGCCTACGACCAGCTGACCGTCCAGATCTACGCGATGGTCCAGGGTGAGAAGGACGCGAGCCAGGCGCTCGACGACCTCCAGGCATCGCTCGAGCAGTACGCGACCGAGCAGGGCTTCACCATCAAGTAGCCGTCCGGGGTAGGGCGTCCGCCACAGCGCGGGCGCCCACCCGGACCGGTCCCGTGGACCCCGTCCACCGCACATCCGTCCCACAGCTCGAGGAAAGACACCATGGCCACGACCACCGCGCCGACGTCGTCACACAGCGCCGAGGCATCCCAGCAGGTCAAGCACCGACCGGACAGAAGCTACCGGCGCAGGCAGCGTTGGGGCTGGCTGTTCGTGGCGCCCTTCGCCCTCATCTTCCTGACCTTCCTCATCCTGCCCCTGGTCTACGCCTTCAGGATGAGCCTCTTCACGAGCACGCTGGCCACCGGGAACAAGTTCGTGGGTGCCGACAACTACGTCAAGGCGTTCACGGACCCGATCTTCCTCCAGGGGCTCGGGACCGTCGCGAAGTTCGCACTCATCATGATCCCGGCGCAGATGATCGTGGCTCTGGTCGCGGCCCTGGTCCTCGACAACCTCGCCACCTGGGCTTCCAAGTTCTCGCGCCTGATGATCTTCATCCCGTACGCCGTACCGGTGGTCATCGGAGCGCTCATGTGGGGGTTCCTCTACAGTCCCCGCTTCGGCCCGGCGAGTGACATCTTCGCGATCTTCGGCCTGGCGGCGCCAGAGTTCCTGGCGCAGAGCAACATCTTCGGCAGCCTCGTGAACATCGTGACCTGGCAGTGGGCCGGCTACTACATGATCATCATCTACGCAGCGCTCAGGGGCATCGACCCGGGCATCTACGAGGCGGCCGTCCTCGACGGCGCTTCCGACCGGCAGATCGCGACGCGCATCAAGATCCCCATGATCTCGTCCTCGCTCGTCATGGTGGTGATCTTCGCCCTGATCGGGACACTGCAGTTCTTCACAGAACCACAGGTGCTGAGGGCCGTCGCCCAGGGCGCCATACCGACGTCGTACACGCCCAACATGTACGCCTTCTCCCTGGCGTTCTCCTACAGCCAGTTCAACTACGCCTCAGCGATCTCCTTCGCGCTCGGCATCGTGGTCTTCGTGTTCTCGTTCTTCTTCCTCTTCCTGACCCGCAAGCAGAGCGGACTGAAATAAGCCATGGCACTCGTCACAGACACCCCGAAGCAGCGCGACAGTGGCCGGAAGGTCCGCGGTTCCGGCGCACGCAACCGCGCCCGCAACGGAGGCCCGCGCATCGGGTCCCACATCTTCCTGCTCATCCTCGTCATCTACTTCGTCACCCCCATCTGGTGGCTGACCGTCGCGAGCACGAAGGATACCGCCGGTCTCTTCGGTGGCTCCGGCGGACCGCTCTGGTTCGACAACGAGTTCCACTTCTTCAGCAACGTGCAGGGACTGTTCGAACGCCAGGACGGGATCTACTGGCGCTGGCTCGGGAACTCGTTCCTGTACGCGATTTCGGGCGGAGTGGGTGCGACCATCCTCGCCGTCCTCGCCGGGTACGGCTTCGCGAAGTACAACTTCCGCGGCCGGACCGCCTTCTTCGGCATCCTGCTCGGCGCGGTCATGGTCCCGCTGACGGCCCTGGTCATCCCCACCTTCGTCCTGCTCAGCTCGGTGGGCCTGGTCAACACCATCTGGGCCGTCATCCTGCCCTCGCTCCTCAGCCCCTTCGGCGTGTACCTCATGAGGGTGTTCGCCCAGGAGGCGGTGCCGGACGAGCTGCTCGATGCCGCCCGGATCGACGGCGCGGGCGAGATCCGCACCTTCTTCCAGATCGCCCTGCCGCTGCTGCGCCCGGCCATCGTCACGGTGCTGCTCCTCTCCGTCGTCGGGACCTGGAACAACTTCTTCCTGCCGCTGGCGGTCCTCAGCGATCCGCTGCTGCTCCCGGTCACCGTGGGCCTCAACGGCTGGCAGGCACTCTCGAACGCCGGCAGCGGTGGCGAGGCCCTGTGGAACCTCATCACCACGGGAGCCTTCATCTCGATCATCCCGCTGATCATCGCGTTCCTCTCCCTCCAGAAGTACTGGCAGGGCGGTCTGTCGCTGGGCTCGCTCAAATAGCGCACACTCCGTCCCCGAGCCATGTCACCACGCAGAGAAAGTAGTTTGATGCAGAACGCACGCCTCACCCTCGACCCCTCCTTCACCGTAGGCCCGATCAACCGCAACGTCTTCGGCGGCTTCGTCGAGCACCTCGGCCGCCACGTGTACGACGGCATCTACGAGCCCGGCCACGCGACCGCCGACGACGAGGGCTTCCGCCAGGACGTCATCGAGCTCGTGAAGGAGATGGGCGTCTCCACCATCCGCTACCCCGGCGGCAACTTCGTCTCGGGCTTCCGCTGGGAGGACAGCGTGGGCCCGCGCGAGGAGCGCCCCACACGGCTGGACCTCGCCTGGCACTCCACGGAGACCAACCAGGTGGGCCTGCACGAGTTCGCCTCCTGGCTGCAGAAGGTGGACAGCGAGCTCATGCTCGCCGTGAACCTCGGCACCCGCGGCACCTCCGAGGCACTCGAGCTCCTGGAGTACTCGAACCTGCCCAAGGGCACGGCGCTGTCGGAGCAGCGCATGGCCAACGGGCGGCCCGATCCGTTCGCCGTGAAGATCTGGTGCCTCGGCAACGAGATGGACGGACCCTGGCAGCTCGGGCACCGCTCCGCGGACGACTACGGCAAGATCGCGTCCCGCACGGCGAAGGCCATGCGCCAGCTGGACCCGTCGATCGAGCTCGTGGCCTGCGGTTCCTCCAGCGCCCACATGCCGACCTTCGGGGAGTGGGAGCGCGTGGTCCTCTCACACACCTACGACGACGTCGACTACATCTCCTGCCACGCCTACTACGAGGAGAAGAACGGCGACCTCGGCTCGTTCCTCGCGTCCGCCGTCGACATGGACCACTTCATCGAGTCCGTGGTCGCCACCGCCGACCACGTGAAGGCCGTCCGTGGCAGCTCGAAGACCATCAACATCTCCTTCGACGAATGGAACGTCTGGTACATCAGCCGCTTCGAGAACGTCGACAAGATCCAGGGGCTCGACAACTGGCCCGTGGCACCGCGCCTGCTCGAGGACTGCTACTCCGTGGCGGACGCCGTCGTGTTCGGCAACCTCATGATCTCGCTGCTCAAGCACGCCGACCGTGTCACCTCGGCGTCGCTCGCGCAGCTCGTCAACGTGATCGCCCCCATCATGACGGAGCCGGGCGGACCGGCATGGCGCCAGACCACGTTCTTCCCCTTCGCCATCACCTCCGAGCTGGCGCAGGGTTCGGTGCTCGAACTCAAGCTCGACGCCGGCACCTACGAGACCGGCGAGTACGGCGAGGTGTCGCTCGTCGATGCCGTGGCCACGCACGACGACGCCACCGGCGCCGCAGCCGTGTTCCTCGTCAACCGCTCGCAGACCGAGGAGATCACCGTGACCATCGACATCGAGGCGCTCAGCGGTTTCAGTTCGGTGGATGCACAGTCCCTGTACGATACGGACGTGTATGCGAAGAACACCCTCGAGGAGCCGGAGCGCGTGACCATGAAGCCCAACACCTCGGCGACGCTCGACGGCGGCGCCGTCACCGTCACGCTGCCCCCTGTGTCATGGACGGCCCTGAGCCTCGTATGACCTCTCCCGACTACAGGATCGAGGGCGGCGGCTACACGGCCGTCGTCCTCGGTCTCGGTGCCGCCGTCCGGGAACTCACCTACGAGGGCCGGCCCCTGGTCGTCGGCTTCGGAGCCGACGAGGAGATGCCCAACTTCCGGGGCGCCTTCGTGGCCCCATGGCCCAACCGCATCGCCGACGGCCGCTACTCGTTCGACGGCTCCTCCTACGAACTGCCGATCAATGAACCCGAACGCGCGACGGCGCTCCACGGGCTCGTGTTCGACGTCCCCTGGACCCTCGTGGACCACACCGCCTCCGCGGTGACGCTCACGTGCGTCATCGCGCCGACGGACGCCTATCCCTTCGAGGTCTCCCTCGAGGCGCGGTTCAGCGTCGGCGCCGAGGGCTTCCGCACGGACGTCACGGCGGTCAACACCGGCGACCGGCGGGCCCCCTACGGTGTCTGCCCCCACCCGTACCTCGTCGCAGGGCCGTCGCCGCTGGACGAATGGGTGCTCGAACTCCCCGCCGCCACGGTCCTGACCGTCACGCCCGACCGCCTGCTGCCCGTGGCGAAGGAGCCCGTGGCCGGGACGCCCTTCGACTTCCGCACGGCGCATCCGCTCGCCGACGTCCAGATCGACCACGCCTTCACCGACCTCACGCGGGACGACTCCGGCCGGACCACCGTCCGGGTCACCGATCCCGCACACGGGACCGGGAGCGCCGTGGTGTGGGACGAGAGCTGCCCGTGGGTGCAGATCCACACCGCCGACCTCCCGCTGAAGCCCGAGAGCACGCGCCTGGGCCTCGCCGTCGAACCCATGACCTGCCCGCCCGGAGCCTTCACCACGGGTGAGGACCTCGTGGTCCTCGAACCGGGCGGGACGCACCGGACCGGCTGGACCATCACCGCGCTGTAGCCGCCGGGGCCCTTCCTGGTGGAGCATCTCCCGCGGCGCCGTCCGGGACCAGGCCCAGCAGGAAGCGCATGACCGATTCGCGGTCCGCCGAGGCATCGACCAGGGTGAAGGACCCGTATGCGGGCAGGCGCCGGTAGCCTGCGGCCAGGGACGCGAGTCCGGCAGGGCTCTCGTCGTCCGTGGCGCGCCGGCGGATCCGTTCCAGCGCGACGTCGACCGGGAGTTCGAAGTGCGCGACGACGTCGGCAGCGGGCAGTACGCGCTGCAGCCAGGGCACGATGACGCCGCGCGGAAGGCCGCGCGCCTCCCGCAGCGCGAGCTGGCACTCGAGCCCGCGATCGAGGACGACGACGCCATCGAAGTCGCGGAGCCGCACCTCGTTCACGAGCACATTGACCACGCGCGTCACGGTCTCCAGGGCGTCCTGCACGCGAGGTCCGGGCGTCCGGCCCAGTGCCGCCCACCAGGCAGCCATCGTCCGGCGACCGGCAGGATTCCTCAGCAGGATCGCGGAGCCGCCCCGGGCCTCGATGGTACGCGTGAGATCACGGGCTGCCGTGCTCTTGCCGGAGCCGTCGATGCCGGTGAGGACGATGCGCAGGGTAGGCCTTCCAGAAGGGGATACACGGTTCAACGGGAGGGGACCGGCTCCTGTTCCACGCCCGTGCGGCAGCACGGGCGGAGGGACGGGTGGATGGACGGGTGGTTGGTGCGGCCGCAGCCCGACGGGCCGCGGGACGTCATCCCTACGGCATCGCGAGCAGGTCGGGCTCGTCCTGCCGCGTCAGCCCGTGGCACCGAGAACGAGGACGCACCTCACCGGGCTCTCCGGACGGAGGCGGGCCCCGTCACCGTCGCTGCCGCCCGTGCGCTCCGGTGGTCGCCGAGGACTCGACCACGCGCGCGGCGAGTTCGCGGGCGTCGCGCAGCCGCTCGGGCGGGCAGGAGCCGACGGGAGGCATCGAGAACTCGACCGTCGCGGGATCCTCCGAGGGCCGGAGGGCTGCGGATCCTCCTCCGCGGTGGAAGCACGACACCCCGAGGACGATACCGCCGGCGGCGATCAGGAGCAGCGGGTAGCCGCGGGCGCCGGCGAACAGGGCCAGGAGGCCGAGGGAGATGCTGAGCATGCCGAGTGGGACAAGGAACCGGGTCATCACACGTCCGTCGTCGTTGACTGATGGTGGTGGCACCGATAGTACTCCCCGAGGCGCGGTGCGCCTCCCTCCGGCCGTGGCCGTGTCGGTTCCCGGCGCACGCGGTCGGTGCACCCGGGGCGGTCAGTGCAGGATGCGCTGGTACAGCAGGTGGTCCTCCCAGGCGCCGGCGATGCGCAGGTACGACGGCGCCAGACCGATCAGCGTGAAGCCGGCGCGATGCAGGACCGCCTGCGAGGGCGCGTTCCGGGGCATCACCGAGGCCTGGACGCGGTGCAGCCCGAGCTCTTCCCGGGCATGCTGCAGCACCGACGCGAGCGCCGCCGAACAGATGCCTCGGCCCTGGAACCGGGAGTCCACCCAGTAACCGACATGGCCGCTGAGGAGGGGACCCCTGACGATACCGTTCAGGGTGATGGTGCCGATGATGCGGTCCTCCACGACGATGACCCACGGGACGTCGGTACCCGCGGCCCGTGCCTCGAGCCGCCGTGCGACCACTGCAGCCTGGCCCTCGGGCGTGAAGAACGCGTCGTCGCGGGCCGGTTCCCAGGGCGCCGACTGCTCGCGGTCGTCCCGGTACGCGCGGGCGAGGGCGGGGGGATCCGCGGCCTCGAGCAGGCGCATACCGACACCGCCGGGCAGGGCGGGCAGGCTGGGCGGCGTGGGTAGGTGCACCCGCACACAGTAGCCCAGGTGCAGGTGCCCCCTTCCGACCAGCACCCGCCGCTGGCACACTGTCTGCATGCCAGCGGCGCCCGACCCCCGGATCGACGACTACATCGCAGCCCTGCCCCCGTGGCAGCAGGAGATCTGCCGCACCGTCCGACGCCTCGTGCACGAGGCGGACCCGGGGGTCGAGGAGACGATCAAGCGCACCCGCCAGCCCTACTTCGTCCTCGAGGGCAACGTCTGCGCGCTGCTCGCCGCGAAGGACCACGTCAACGTGTTCCTGTACGACGGCGGGCTGGCGCCGGACCCCCGGGGCATCATCACCGGTGGACATACCAACACGACGGGCCGGACGGTCGCACTGTACGAGAACGGCCCGCTCGACGAAGCCGCACTGCGGGAGATCCTCCGGTCGATCATCGCCACCAATCGTGCCGGTGGTTGGCGCAGCATCAGGAAGCGTGCCAGCCTAGGCGGATGAGCCCCTCCGTCGACCTCGGCCGCATCGAGGCGCCCGTCCTCACCTTTTACGGGAAGGACGACGAAGCGCTCATGACGGTAGTGCCGGCGGCGGGCGTCGACGTCACAGCCGAGAAGTACCGCGGTGCCGGGCGTGCCTTCTTCGACGACACCGACCGCGTCGCATACCCGCCCGCCGCGGCAGAGGACGCGCGGAACGGCACCCTGGACCTCCTCGCGCAGCATGTCGCCTGAGCCGGGGGAACGGCCGCGTCCGTCACCCGACAGCACGCCGCCGCATCTCCGGCCCGCCTACCTCCTGCTCGTGTTCTGCGGCGGCATGGCCGGGACGCTCGCCCGCTTCGGCCTCGCCGAGGCCCTTCCGGCACCGGCGGGACTTCCCCTCGGGATCCTCCTCATCAACATCGCCGGTGCCCTCGCCCTGGGCTTCCTGCTCGAGGCACTCGCGCTCGGCGGTCCCGATGCGGGGCGCCGTCGTGCGCTGCGCCTGCTGCTCGGCACGGGCTTCCTCGGCGGATTCACCACCTATAGCGCGCTCGCCGTCGACTCCGCGCTCCTGGCCGGCTCCGGCCGTGCGGCCGAGGGCGTGGCCTACCTCGCCGTGTCCGTGCTGATCGGGCTCGTGGCGACGGCGGCGGGCGTCGCCCTCGCGACCCGCCTCCGCCGTCGGCCGCGGAGCGGGCGGGGCACGCCGTCGGGAGCACAATCGTGAGCGTCGGTGTCGTGCTGATGATCGGTATCGCCGGCGGGCTCGGGGCGGTGGCGCGCTTCGTGCTCGACGGCGTCCTGCGCTCGTCGCTGCGCGGCGTGGTCCCGATCGGCACCATGACGGTGAACATCAGCGGGTCGCTGCTGCTCGGGCTGCTGACGGGGCTCGTCCTGGCCACGGCCCTTCCGCCCGCATGGACGCTGATCGGCGGGACGGGCTTCCTGGGCGGCTACACCACGTTCAGCACGGCGAGCAGCGAGACGGTACGCCTGCTCCGCACCGGTCACCCCGGGGCGGCGCTCCTTGCGGGTGCGGGGACCGCGGTGGCGGCCACGGTGGCGGCCGGACTCGGCCTCGCGATCGGACTCCTCGCCGGCTAGACCCGACCGGCCCCGGCGGAACGGGCCTTCTCCATGCAGCGGTCCGCACCCCTCTTGACAGGAACGTCGGAGCAGGGACGATCGGAACACGGGACACACGGGTGTCCCCGGTGAGGAGGATCCCATGGCGATGAGCGACGGCGTCGGGGCGGCCGTGCCCCTGCAGGTGTCCGTGGTCGCGGACGAGCCGCCCGGCGCGGATACCGCCGTCCGTGTGCCGCCCGTCGACGACGGACGCGCACCGGACCCGGGCGAGGCGGTGGCGTGGAGCCGACCCGACGACGCCCTGCCCGGCTACGAGGACCCCGCCATCCTGCGGGCCGGGGACTCGGGCCAGACCAACACCTGCGTGGCCGCCGGTGGGCCGCAAACGGACCTGTCCGGCTTCGACGGCGCGGGGGACGGCGGCGGGGAGTAGACCGTCAGGGCTTGCCGATGACGAGATGGCGGACGCCGTCGACGGTGAGGACCTGCCGCCCGCCCTGGTCGGTGAGGCAGAGGAGCACCCCGGTGCAGGTGGGACAGCGCAGGACCATTCCCGGTGCCTTCGCGTAGAGCAGGGCCGCGGCCAGGGGAGCCGAGGAGCCGCATCCCGCGCACGTGCACTCCGCACTGGTGAGATCGGAGACGAACTGCTCGAGGGCCCCGGCGAGGGCGTTGCCGTCGAGGTGTTCCTGGTCGAGGGGGTGGTGCCGGGTGTCGTCCATGGCTGTCCCTTCCTATCCTCCGTAGCGTTCGGTGCGGATCCGCCCGGCGTCGTGCCCGTCCTCCACGAGCCACGCAGCGACGGTCTCGACGAAGCCCGTCGAGCCGCAGATGTAGACCGACGGCGCGTCGGAGGGCGGGAAGCAGGACGCCGTCACGGCCTCGTGCGTGAGCCGACCGGCCGGCCGGCCGTCGGGCGCCTCACGGGAGTACGCGATGTCGATCATGACCTGGGTGTTCTCCTGGCCGATCACGGCGAGCTCGCCCCGGTAGAACACGGCATCGGGACTGCGCACCGAATACAGCAGGCGGACCGGCACCGCCGAACGTGCCTCGGAATGGGACCGGAGCATCGCCATCAGGGGAACCACCCCCGAGCCTCCGGCGATCAGCTGCAGCGGACCCGCCCGGTCCGGAGTCCAGGTGAACCACCCGCCCACCGGACCGCGGACCTCCAGCTGATCGCCCACGGACAGGACGCCGACCAGGAAGGGCGACACCTCGCCGTCGTCGAGCTCCTCGACCGTGAGTTCCAGCTCGCGCGGCGGCACCCACGCCGCCACGGAGTACGAGCGCACGGCCTGGTAGCCGTCCTCGGCCGTGAGCCGCAGGTCCACGTGCTGACCGGGGACACCGGTGACGACGTCGGGGAGACGCAGTCTCAGCGTCCGTGCACGGGCGGTCTCGGGGCGCGTGGAACTGACCTCGGCGGTCTGCCATGAGCGCCTCACCAGTAGCGTTCCTCACGCCAGGGGTCACCGTACATGTTGTATCCGTTGGTCTCCCAGAAGCCCGGCGAGTCCTGGTCCATGAGGTGGATCCCGCTGACCCACTTCGCGCTCTTCCAGAAGTACAGGTGAGGCACCAGCAGCCGGGCCGGGCCGCCGTGCGCGGGAGGGAGGGCCTCGCCGTCGAACTCGTGGACGATCCAGGCCCTGCCGTCGAGGAGATCGGCGAGCGGGACGTTGGTGGTGTAGCCGCCGTAGGAGTGCACCATGGAGTACTCGGCGTCGGACCCGACGTCCTCGAACAGGGTGTCGAGGGAAACGCCGCGCCAGGTGGTACCGACCTTCGACCAGTGCGTCACGCAGTGGATGTCCGTGGTGATGTCCTCCTGCGGCAGGGCCTGCAACTGCGGCCAGTTCCACAGGTGGGTCCGGCCGGGGCCCGCGGCGATCCGGAAGGTCCAGTCCGCGAGGGAGACCCGGGGCGTGGGGCCCGCGGACATCACGGGGAAGCTGCCGGTGAGGTACTGGCCCGGCGGGAGGTCCGTGTCCCGGTTCTGCCGCCTGCCGGTGAAGCCTGAGGTGGGTGTAGCCATGCGGTACTCCCGCGTAGGTGTCGCGCGCCGGATCGGCGGGAAGGAAGGTTCGTACGGGGGAGGTACGAGGAGGCCCGAGGAGAGCCGAGACGAAAGCACGGTACGAAGAAAGGTATTGCACCTGCCGGGCGCTGTCCAGAGCGGCCTCTCCGCGCTCCGTTCCTCGGACTAGGCTGGAACGGTGCCCAAGGAAACCTTCGATCTGCGCGCGATCGCGGTGGGAGCGTACGGTCCGTCGCTGTTCTACGGAGTGGCCACCGGGGCCATCCTGCCCGTCATAGCGCTCACCGCCCGTGACCTCGGCGCCGACGTGGCCACCGCGGCACTGGTCATCACGCTGTCCGGTATCGGCTCCCTCGTCACGAACGTCCCCGCCACCCTGATCGCCACGCGCTTCGGGGAGCGGAAGGCGCTCGTGGGGGCGGCGCTCTGGTGTGCGGCGGCGATGTTCCTGGCGCTCGCAGCCCCCACCCTGCCGGTCTTCGCCGCAGCCGTCTTCATGGTGGGGATGGCGGGCGCGGTCTTCGGACTCGCGCGCCAGAGCTACCTGACCGAGGCCGTGCCCCCGCACTTCCGCGCACGGGCGCTCTCCACGCTCGGCGGGGTCACGCGGATCGGCGTCTTCGCCGGCCCCTTCGCCGCGGCGCTGGCCATGAGCGGCCTGGGGCTCGACGGCGCGTACTGGGTGGGAGGCGTCGCGAGCCTCGTCGCTGCCGCCCTCAGCTGGCGGGTCCCCGAACTCGACGTGCCGGCCCGGGGCGCATCCTCGAGGCCCGGCGGGGCCGCGCTGGAGGCCGTCCTCGCGCCGACGGTGCGTTCGGTCATGCGCAGCCATGTCCGGATCTTCGTGACCGTGGGGATCGGGGTGCTGCTCATCGCGGCCGTCCGTGCCACCCGCCAGGCCGTCCTGCCCCTCTGGGCGGAGGACATCGGGCTCGACGCCTCGGCCACCGCGGTGATCTACGGGCTGTCCGGCGCCATCGACATGCTGATCTTCTACCCCTCGGGCAAGGTCATGGACGTGAAGGGCCGCCGCTGGATCGCCGTGCCGTGCATGCTCATCATGGGAACGGCCCTCACACTGCTGCCCCTCACCGACGACGCCGTAGGACTGCTCCTGGTCGCGCTGCTCATCGGCTTCGGCAACGGGATCGGCTCGGGCATCGTCATGACGCTCGGCGCGGACCTGTCGCCCTCACCCGGACGCCCGCAGTTCCTCGGTATCTGGCGCCTGCTCACCGACTTCGGCACCATGGGCGGGCCGGCCCTGCTCGCCCTCGTAACGGCCCTCGCCACCCTCTCGGCAGGCATCTGGTCCACGGCGGTTCTCGGATTCCTCGGCGCCGGCGTGCTCTGGTACTGGATCCCACGGGCCGCCCCGGGTTCCGCGGAACCGGCGAGGACGCGCTGACCCGGGCGAACCCTCCTCAGCGCCGCCCGCGACGGGTGATGGCACGCACCGCCAGCACGGCTCCCGCGGACGCCGCCACCCAGGGCCCCGCCACGACGATCGGGTCGATCCACTGGTGGTTGACGTCCACCCGCTTCTTGCCGAGGCGCGATGCGATGCCGTGCCTCCGGCCCTCGGACAGGACGCCCGTCTCGGTGATCGGGTTGTCGGGGCGGAGCGTCACGAAGGAGCTCGCATGAGCGCCCCAGGCTTCCACGCGGTCGCCGAGCAGCAGCAGCAGCCAGTGTGCCGCGCGGCCCTCGCTGTAGCGGTAGGCGTAGCGCCGGATGCTGCCCGAGACGCCGTGGAGCGGAACGCTCGTCCCGAAGACGGGCGTGAGCTGACCGTGCTCGATGGACCGCTCCCGGCCCTCGCTGTCCGGCTGCTCGTCGGGGTAGTCCCAGTGGGCGCCGGTGCCCTCGGGGTCGTAGATCTCGCGGGGGTAGGACGGACGGTCCTTCCGGTCGAGGTCCACGCCCCACCCGGGGATCCGTGCGCGCAACGCCTCGGCGGTGGGGATGTCCTTGGGTTTGTTCGCGACGTAGGGCGTCGAAGGCCCGGATGCTGCCATGGTGGTCTCCTAGCTGGGGTTCGCGATGATGAGCGTCTTGATGCAGTTGTCGAGCTTCGCCGAGAACATGTGGTACCCCTCGGCGATGTCCTCGAGCGGGATCCGGTGCGTCACGATGTCGTTGGGCTTCAGGTAGCCGTTCTGGATGTGCTCGAAGAGGCGGGGCCACTGCCGCTTCACCGGTGTCTGGTTCATGCGCAGCGTGAGTCCCTTGTTGAGGGCGTCACCGAACTTGACCGCACTGAAGATGGGACCGTAGGCGCCGACGACGGACACCGTCCCTCCCTTGCGCGCGGAGTCGATGGCCCAGTTCAGGGCGATGGGCGAGCCGCCCTGGAGCTTGAGCTTGGTGCCCGTGACCTGCTGGATGAAGTTGCCGTCCGCCTCGGCGCCGACGGCGTCGATCACCACGTCGGCGCCGAGGAAGTCGGTGGTCCTCTTCATCTCGACGATGATGTCGTCGTACTCCGCGAAGTTGAAGGTCTCGGCGTGGGCGAAGGTGCGTGCCTTCTCGAGCCGGTACTCGAGATGGTCGATGACGATCACGCGGCCGGCCCCCATGAGCCAGGAGGACTTCGCGGCGTAGAGGCCCACGGGGCCTGCGCCGAACACGATCACCGTGTCACCCTCGGCGATGCTGCCGAGCTGCGCACCGAAGTACCCGGTGGCCAGGGCGTCCGTGAGCAGCACGGCGTCCTCGCTGTCCATCCAGTCCGGGATGATCGTGGGCCCGACGTCGGCGAACGGCACGCGCACGAACTCCGCCTGCCCGCCGTCGTACCCGCCGGTGGTGTGCGAGTAGCCGTAGATGCCGCCCACCGCCGTCGCGTTCGGGTTCACGTTGTGGCAGTTGGAGTAGAGGCCACGCGCGCAGAAGTAGCAGGAGCCGCAGTAGATGTTGAAGGGGACCATCACGCGGTCGCCGCGCTTCAGGTTCTGCACCGACGGCCCTACCTCCTCGACCACGCCGATGAACTCGTGGCCGAACGTGTGGCCGATCCGCGTGTCCGGCATGAGCCCGTGGTAGAGGTGCAGGTCTGAGCCGCAGATCGCCGCGGTCGTCACCTTGATGATGGCGTCGTTCGGGTGCTCGATCTTCGGCATCGGCTTGTCCTCGACCCGGATCTTGTAGGGCCCGCGGTACACCATGGCTTTCATCGGTCGCCTCTTTCCGTCGCTTGTCCGGTCAGCGTTGCACCGTCTCGCCGATGCTTCAACGGCAGGGCGCCGCAGGGAAAATTCCGTGCGGAGGGACCCGCGGGGTGTTAAGGGAGCTGCGCCCGGTCCGCGGTCCTGCCGGCCTGTGCTGCGAAGAGCCAGCCCGCGGCGGCCGAGAGGGTGAAACCGACCCCGACGATCCAGCCGAGGCCCCACCAGAAGAACAGGGGCACTGTCGCCGTCCCGGGCTCGGACGCCGGGCCGATCACATGCACGGAGGCGTAGAGTGCCGCGGACACGGCCAGGCTGCCGAGCCCTGCGCACCAGCACAGCACCAGCCAGCCACGGGACGACGCCCAGTGCCCGCCGAAGCCGTCCCAGCTGTTCCAGCCATGGCCTGTCCGCAGGATCACCAGGCCTCCCAGGAGCGTCCAGGCACCCACCACCAGGAGGGCGGCGACGACGTCTGCCGGGCGGTGCCACAGGTTGATGAAGGTCGCCGCCCCCGCGAGGACCGAGTACGCGCCGCCTGCCGCCGCGGTGACCGGTCGCCAGCGCGGCGGCGCGATGATGAAGACGGCCGCGGCAGCCGATGCCGCGAGGGTTGTATGTCCGGAGGGTAATGAATTGAAGGCCAGGGTCGCGACGCCGCGGTCCGGCCGGTCGAAGACCACGTTCTTGAGGAGCTGCGTGGTCAGGTTCGAGGCCAGGATGACCGCGACGGCGACCGCCGCCGCGCCGTACCGCCGGCGACGGAACGCGACGAAGAGGATCGCAGCGGCGGCGAGGACCACGGAGATGGCGGGCAGCGTGTCGAGGAACCGAAGGAACGGCCCCTGGCTCTCGGGTGCCGCCACCCCTGCCTCGCGCCACGCGGACTCGTCAGCGAACTGGCCCGTGGTGGTGCGGACGAACGCCCAGTACGTCCAGCCGAGGGCCGCCGCGCAGGCCACGGCCGCCAGCACGAACAGCAGCGGTGAGCGTGCTGCCCGGTCCGGTCCCGTGGAGGTTCGTTGCGACGACATATCCCTCCATGCTTCCACACGATCCTGCGCGTCCCGTCATCATCCCGTGACCCCCCGCTGACCGTTCCCGGCCTCCCGTAGCCTGAGGTCGTGCACCCGAACCCGCCCCTGCCTCCCCTCGAGGAACTCGCCGCATCCGCGCGCGTCGTCTCGGTCCCCATGCGCGTCCGCTTCCGCGGCGTCCTCGTGCGCGAGGCGCTCCTGCTGCGCGGACCCGCCGGCTGGGGGGAGTTCTGTCCCTTCCTGGAGTACGACGACGCCGAGTCAGCGCCCTGGCTCGCGTGCGCGGTGGAGGCGGCGTGGCAGGGGTTCCCGGACCCGGTCCGCACGTCCGTCCCCGTCAACGCGACGGTCCCCGCCGTCGGGCCGCGCGAGGTGGAGGATGTGCTGGCCCGTTTCGGGGCCGTGGACGCGGTCAAGGTCAAGGTCGCCGAGAAGGGGCAGGGACTGGCGGATGACGTCGCGCGGGTCGCGGAGGTGCGGAGGCTCCTGCCCGACGCCGGCATCAAGGTCGATGCCAACGGCGGCTGGACGCAGGACGGGGCGCTCGAGGCCCTCGAGGCCCTGGGCCCCTTCAACCTGCAGTACGTGGAGCAGCCCGTGGCGGACATCGCCGGGCTGCGGGCCGTCCGGCTCGAGCTGCGGCGCCGCGGCGAGGAGGTCCTCGTCGCCGCCGACGAGAGCGTGCGGCGGCAGGAGGACCCGCTGCTCGTCGCACGGGAGGACGCCGCGGACCTCCTCGTCATCAAGGCGCCACCCCTCGGCGGTGTCCGGAGGGCCCTCGGGATCATCGACGCCGCAGGGCTGCCCGCGGTGATCAGCTCGGCGCTGGACACCTCCGTGGGCATCCGGGCCGGCGTGGCCCTCGCCGCAACACTGCCCGACCTGCCCTTCGCCTGCGGGCTCGCCACGGTGTCCCTCATGGCGGGCGATGTCACCCACCACTCCCTCGTGCCCGAGGGCGGCCGGCTCCCGGTACGGGAGGTCGAGGTCTCCGAGGGCCTGCTGGAGCGCTTCGCGGCCGCACCGGACAGGGCGCAGTGGTGGCTCGAGCGGCTCGGGCGCGCCCACGCCGTCCTCGCGGACTGAGTCGGGCCGCTCCCTCGCACGGGAGGTCGCGGGATCGAAGGGGCCCCGGACGCGGGTCTGCCGGCGGGCCGGGTGGCCGCGGGGCGAGCGGGTCCTGTTCGGGCCGCGTTCACGCGGTGTTCACCGGGCGGCACCTCGGCTGTTCAGGTGCTCTCGGCAGGGTGGGGGCGAACGCCGTTCATCCTGTTGAGAGGTACCACCCCCCATGACTGACACCACGCGCCGCCTGCTGCCCATGCTCGGCCACACGAAGGGGAAGCGCAGTGCCGTCACCTGCGCGCTCAAGTGTGACAATGCGTGCTCCGATGCCGTCTGCAACACGTCGAGCAACAACTACTTCCGCGACATCGTCTCGCGTGAGTTCTCGCGCCGCAGTGCCCTCGGCGCAGGCGCCGTAGGCGCGCTGACGCTGCTCGTCACCTCCCAGACGGGTGCCGGCACGGCCGTGGCAGCACCGCCGCCCGGCAAGGGGTACCTGAAGAGCAACCTGCCCTTCGACCCGATCGCCCCCGTGGACGCCCTCGTGGACGACATGACCGTGCCCCAGGGCTACGACTGGAACCCGGTCATCCGCTGGGGTGACCCCCTCTTCCGCACCTCGCCGGCCTTCGATCCGAACAACCAGACCGCAGCGGCGCAGGCCCTGCAGTTCGGGTACAACTGCGACTACACGGACGTCATCGAGATCGAGGGCAGCAAGGGCCGCCGCGCGGTGCTGTTCGCCAACCACGAGTACACCAACGAGAACATCATGGTGCCGCCGACGCTGCCCGCCGCCGAGGTGCGGGGCATCGGCAAGGCCGCCCACGGCCTGTCCGTCGTCGAACTCGAGCGCAAGAACAAGAACAAGCCGTGGTCCTACGTGCAGGGCGCGCCGCTCAACCGCCGCTACCTGACCACCACCCCGTACGAGGTCACCGGCCCCGCCGCCGGATCGGACCTGCTGAAGACCAAGGACGACCCCGCCGGCCGCAGCATCCTCGGTACCCTGGGCAACTGCGCCGGCGGCACCACGCCGTGGGGCACCATCCTCTCCGGCGAGGAGAACTTCAACGGCTACTTCGTGGCAGCCGGCACCAGCGACGGCGACCGGCGCTACGGCATCACCAGCAAGCCGACGGCACGCGGCTGGGAGATCGACGAGGCACGCTGGGACACCCGCAACGCGGGGTACGAGAACGAGAAGCACCGCTTCGGGTACATCGTGGAGGTGGACCCCTTCGATCCGACGTCCACCCCGAAGAAGCACTCGGCGCTGGGACGCTTCAAGCACGAGGGCGCCAATGTGACCGTCGCCTCCGACGGCCGCGTGGTGGCGTACATGGGCGACGACGAGCGCTTCGACTACCTGTACAAGTTCGTGTCGAAGAACAGGGTCCAGCCGGGCACCAGCCCTGCCGCTCGCAGGGCCAACATGACGCTGCTGAGCGAGGGCTCCCTCTACGTGGCGCGTTTCCAGGGCAACTCGGTGGCCGAGATCGACGGCACCGGCACGCTCCCCTCGGACGGTGCCTTCGACGGCGTCGGCGAGTGGCTGCCGCTGCTCGTCGACAACAGGTCCGTGGTGGCGGGCATGAGCGCCGCCGAGGTCGCCGTCTTCACCCGCCTCGCGGCGGACAAGATGGGTGCCACGAAGATGGACCGCTGCGAGGACGTCGAGCCGAACCCCGCCACGGGCAAGGTCTATGTCGCCTGCACCAACAACACCAACCGCGGAGTCGGCACCGCAGCCGTGGCGGACGAGGCCAATCCGCGCACGGCCAACCGCGACGGCCACGTCGTGGAGCTCACCGAGGCGGGCGGCAACGCGACGGGGACCCGCTTCACCTGGAATCTGCTCCTGGTGTGCGGCGATCCGGCCCGCAACCCCGCCACCTACTTCGGCGGCTACCCGAAGGACAAGGTCTCGCCGATCTCCTGCCCGGACAATGTGGCCTTCGACTCCGAGGGCAACCTCTGGATCTCGACGGACGGCCAGCCGAGCACCATCGGGTTCAACGACGGGCTGTTCAAGGTGCAGCTCGAGGGCGCGGAGCGCGGCCGCGTCGAGCAGTTCCTCGCCGTCCCACGTGACGCCGAGACCTGCGGCCCGGTCATCCACGACCAGGACGGCACCGTCTTCGTCGCCGTGCAGCACCCCGGCGAGGACGGGAAGTGGGGGGCGCAGAACTCGCTCTTCCCCGACTACGTGCCGGCCGGCGCGGTTCCCGGCAAGGGCGAGGCCGCCCTTCCGCGCCCCTCCGTGGTGCAGGTCTTCCGCGCCTAGGACCGCCTGCCCGCCGTCCCGGGTCCGTACGGCCCGGACGGCGGAGGCACGGGACCCCACCTGATGCACCCCCGTCTCCGGCCGGGGGTGCATCCGTGTCCGGGTGGAAGGATGGACACGTGACAGAACCAGCAGCCACCCCGTCCGTGCCCCTCGATTCCGCCACCTCGGCCGCACGCGCCGTCCGCGCCCTCGTGGACGGGGGCGTCACCGACGTCGTCGTCGCGCCCGGATCCCGCAGCGCGCCCCTCGCGTACGCGCTGGCCGACGCCGAGGCGGCCGGCCTGGTGCGGCTGCACGTGCGCATCGACGAGCGCGCCGGTGCCTTCACCGCCCTGGGCCTGGCGCTCGGCGGGCAGCGCCCGGCCGCCGTCGTGACGACGTCGGGGACCGCGGTGGGCGAACTCCTGCCGGCCGTCATGGAGGCGAACCACGCGGCGGTGCCGCTGGTCGTCGTGTCCGCGGACCGGCCCGCCGAGCTCCGGGGGACCGGGGCCAACCAGACCACGGTGCAGCCGGGCCTGTTCGGTGTGCACGTCCGTGCCGGCATCGACGTCGCGGCCGGTGAGGACCCCGCGTTGCCCGTCGCGGCGGCACTGCGCGCCGCCGTCGGGCGGCCCGAGCAGGGCATGCCCTCGGGTGCACCCGGACCGGTGCACCTCAACCTCGCCTTCCGGGACCCGCTGGTGCCTGACGGTGCAGACCCCGACGCTGCCGGGGCGCAGGTGCACGGGGGAGGGCGCCACGGCGCCGCGGGGGACGGACGCCTCCGCACCATCGGTGCGTCCACCGCCGACGGGGCGGCGGGGGCCGAGGGGACGGCGGGCGGCGCCGGGGACAGCAGCACCGGCCCCACGGATGTCAGCACAGGCACGGCCGGCAGGACCGTCGTCGTCGCCGGACACGGGGCGGGGGAACTCGCGGCCGTCTTCGCTGCCCATCTCGACCTCCCGCTGCTCGCCGAGCCGTCGTCGAACGCCCGCTTCGGCAGCAGCGCCATCGCGCCCTACCGGCTGCTGCTCGAGCACCTCGGGCCCGCCGTCACGCGCGTGGTGGTGTTCGGCCGCCCCACGCTGTCCCGTCCCGTCACCGCGCTGCTGGCCCGGCCCGACGTCGAGCACGCCCTGTACCTGCCCGAGCCCGTGGCCTGGTTCGAGGAGGGCCGGCGCACCGAGCGCATCATCGACACCCTGCCCGAGCTGCTGGCGTTCGCGGGCCGCGGCGGGGACGGCTGGCTGCGGTCCTGGCGGGAGGCCGGCGCCGCCGCCGAGGCCGCCATCCAGTCCCTCCTCGCCGGCGAGGACGGCCTCACCGGGCTGCACGTGGCGGACGCCGTCTGGGAGCACACCGACGGCAACCTGGTGCTCGGCTCCTCCAATCCCATCCGCGACGTGGACCTCGTAGCCGCCGCCGACTGGCATCCGCTGGAGGTCTTCGCCAACCGCGGGCTCGCCGGGATCGACGGCACCGTCTCGACGGCCACCGGGGTGGCGCTCGCCGCGGGCATCCCGACCCGCGCCCTCCTGGGCGACGTGACGTTCCTGCACGACGCCGGCGGCCTGCTCCTCGGCAGCGGCGAGGCGCAGCCGGACCTGCAGATCGTGGTCCTCAACGACGCCGGCGGCGGGATCTTCGGTCTCCTGGAGCACGGGGCGGAGACGACGACGGCGCGCTACGGCGCCGTCGTCGAACGCCTCTTCGGCACCCCGCACTCCGTCGATCTGGCGGCGCTGGCAGGGGCGCACGGCGTGCCCTTCCAGCGGGTGACGACGCTCGAGGAGCTGGATACGGCGATGGAGCGGACCATCACGGGCCGCTCCATCGTCGAGGTGCGCGCCGAGCGCAGCACTCTCCGGGACCTGCATGCACGCATCCGCCGGGCGGTGGCGGACACGCTCACCCGGTAGGGCCTCAGAGCACCTTCGAGAGGAACAGCCTGGTGCGCTCGTGCTGCGGGTCGCCGAGGACGTCCTCGGGCCTGCCCTGCTCCACCACCACGCCGCCGTCCATGAAGACCACGCGGTCGCCGACCTCGCGGGCGAAGCCCATCTCGTGGGTGACGACCATCATCGTCATGCCCTCCCGGGCCAGCTGCTTCATGACCTCGAGCACGTCGCCCACGAGCTCGGGATCGAGGGCGCTGGTGGGCTCGTCGAAGAGCATCATGTCCGGGTCCATGGACAGTGCGCGGGCGATGGCGACGCGCTGCTGCTGGCCGCCGGATAGCTGGGCGGGGAAGGCGTCGGCCTTCTCCGCCAGTCCCACCTTCTCGAGGTTTCGCTGCGCGATCGTGGTGGCCTCGGCCCTGCCCCGCTTCTTGGCGCGCTGCTGTGCGAGGGTGAGGTTCCTCAGCACGGTCAGGTGGGGGAAGAGGTTGAACTGCTGGAAGACCATCCCGATGCGCGTCCGGACGCCGTCGAGATCGGTCTCACTGTCCGTGATGTCCACGCCCTCCACCATGACGGTGCCGCTGGTGGGCTCCTCGAGCCGGTTCACGCAGCGCAGCAGGGTGGACTTGCCCGAACCGGACGGGCCGATCACGCACACCACTTCGCCCTGGTCCACGTGGAAGTCGATGCCCTTGAGCACCTCGTTGCTGCCGAAGGACTTGTGCAGCGCCCGGATCTCGATCGCGGGGACTGCCGCAGCGCCTGTTGCCGGATGGGCCACAGGGATCACCGGCCTCTCTTGTTGTGTCGTTCGAGCTTCGCGACGAGCTGGGTCAGCGGCAGCGTGATGACCAGGTACAGCAGCGCGGCGACGACGAGCGGCGTCGCATTGGCCTGGTTGGTGAGTGCGTCGCGGGCGAACGTCGTCAGCTCGCGGTCGCCGATGGCCATGCCCGCGATGAACAGGAGGGAGGTGTCCTTGATGAGGATCACGAGCTCGTTGGTCAGCGGCGGGGTGATGATCCGGAAGGCCTGGGGCAGGACGACGGTCACCATGGTCCACGCGGAGTTCATGCCCAGGGACCGTGCAGCCTCCACCTGACCCTTGGGCACCGCTTCGATACCCGCGCGGATGGTCTCCGCGATGTAGGCGGCGGAGACGATGATCAGGGCGATCAGGCCCGCGCCCGCGTTGCCGCCGGGCGGGCGCCACTGGAACGCGATGGGGATGGCGTAGGCGAAGCCGAAGATGACCAGCAGGGCGGGAAGCCCCCGGAAGAGCTCGATGTAGCCGGTGGCGAGCCATCGGTACGGCAGGACCGGGGAGAGTTTCATGAGGGCGAGCAGGAGGCCCAGCAGGAGGCCGCCGACGAACGCGATGGCCGTGTAGATGACCGTGTTCCTCGCCGCGATCGTGAGGATCTCGGGGAACACGGCGGCGGCGATGTCCGGATTGAAGAAGTAGGGCTGGATGGTGCCCCAGTCGGCGGACAGGATGACGAACAGGACGACGGCAGCGAACACCGCGTAGAGGACGCCCTGGATGAGGCGTCTGCGTGTCGATCGTTTCACGCGGGGGGACTACCTTCCTTCGGGAGGTTGCACCCGTGCGGCACCGGCGTCGAGGACTGCCGGCGCCGCACGGGTAGGGGGCGTGTTACTCCGCGAAGTAGGAGTCGTAGATTTCCTGGTACTTGCCGTTGTCGCGCAGCGCGGTGAGCTGCTCGTTGACGGCGGCGACGAGCTCCTCGCTGCCCTCCTTGGACATGATGAACCCGTACTGCTCGTCGGTGGGGAGTTCCTCGGCGATCGTGAAGGCGCCGTCCTCGGTGTGGCCGAGGTTCACCGGCAGGTCCTGCAGCAGGGCGTCGACGTTGCCGGCCTGGATGGCGGCGTACATCTCGGCGTCGGAGGGGAACTGGACCAGTTCGGCCTCGGGGGCCTTCTCCGCCGCATGGGTTGCGCCGGTGGTGCCCTGCTGGACGCCCACCTGCTTGCCGGCGAGGTCGTCGATCGAGGCGATGTCGGAATCGGTCGGCACGAGGATCGACTGGAGCGAGTCGTAGTACGGGTCCGAGAACGCGAGGTTGGCCTGGCGTTCCTCGGTGATGGTGACGGCGCTGGCGCCGATGTCGCACTGGCGGGCACCGAGGACGGCGCCGCTCTGCAGGCCGTCGAAGCCGACATCCTGGACGGCGAGCTCGAGGCCCATGCCGGAGGCGATCTCCTTCATGAGATCCATGTCGAACCCGGTGTACTCGCCGTTCTCCTCGTACTCGAACGGCGGGTAGGGGATGTCCGAGCAGACGGTCAGGGTGCCCTCGGACACGAGGTCCAGGCCGCTCGCCTCAGCGGAGCCGGCGTCGTCGGAGCCTCCACCACACGCGCTCAGGGCAAGGGCGCCGGCGGCCAGGGCGGCCAGCATTGCGGGTTTCTTGGAAAGCATGGGTTCCTCACTAGGGCAGACGGGATGCAGGTGAAAAATGTCCTGCTGATTCTAACGACGAATGCAGGAAGTGCATCACGGGCTACGGCTGTTGCCCCCCGATCACCGCCGCGGCCCGTCTCCGCGGGACAGGCCGAGGGCCTCGATCATGGGCCGGAACTTGCTCCACGTCTCCGCCAGCTCGGCCTCGGGCTGGGAGCCCTCGACGATCCCGCACCCCGCGTACAGCCGTACCCGGGTGGGGGTCTCGACGACGGCGCCGCGCAGCGCGATGCCCCACTCGCCGTTGCCCCCGGCATCGATCCAGCCCACGGGTCCCGCGTAGGGGCCGCGCTGGAGGTGTTCGAGTTCGCGGATGAGCGCCCCGGCCACCGTGGTCGGCGTGCCGCACACCGCGGCGGTGGGATGCAGCGCCTGCACCAGGGCCAGCGACGTCGGCACCTGGCCGTCGTCGTCGACCGCCAGCCGCGCCGTGACGTCGGAGGCCAGGTGCCACACGTTGGGCAGCTGCAGGACGAAGGGCTCGCTGTGCGAGGTCATGGAGCTCGTGAAGGGCTCGAGCGTCTCGGTGAGCGAGTCGATGGCGATCTGGTGCTCGTGGAGCTGCTTCTCCGACCCGGCGAGCACCCGCGTGGGGTAGTCGGGGTCGCCCGCGGGTGCGTTGGCCCGGTCCAGGGTGCCGGCGAGCACGCGCGCCCGCGCGGTGCTGTTCTCCACCTTGATGAGCATCTCCGGCGTCGAGCCGATCAGGCCGTCCACGGCGTACGTCCAGCAGTCCTCGTACCGCACGGCGAGCTCGCGCAGCACCTGCGCGGTGGCCACGGGCGTGGCGAGGTTCGCCACGATGTCGCGCGCCAGCACGAGCTTGCTCAGCTCGCCCGCCCGCACGTGCTTGACGCCCTCGGCGACGGCCACCTTGTACTGGTCCTCGGTGAGCACGCCCGGGCCGAGGCTGTCATCGGGGCCGGGGGAGCGGTCGGCGTCGGGCTCCATGAGGTAGGCGGCGAGGGCGGCCTCGGCCGCCTCGGCGGTCAGCTCGGCCTCGGCGTCGTCCGTGATGTAGGTGAGCCAGCTCATCCCCTCGCTGCAGCCGACCACCACCTCCGGGACGATCAGGCGCGATTCGTGGAGGGAGGTCTTGGAGAAGGCGAAGGAGCCGAAGGCGATCAGGCCGGAGCCGGGGACGGCGAGCTCGTCCTGCACCTCCGCGCCGGCGAGCTCGCGGCGCCACCACTCCTGGGCCTGCGTGAAACGGTCGGGGCCGGTGACGGTGAAGCGTGCGGTCTCGCCGTAGGCGACCAGCCCGCCGCCGCGGCGGATCCAGGTATGGGCGTCGTTGCGGACCACGTACTCGAGGAGGCCCGCCTGGGGATCGATGGTGCCACGCGCCACCGTGATGCTGCGGAGGCCGCGGGAGTGTCCGGGCGCAGGCGGCAGCGCGGTGAGGGACGGTGTGCTCATGATGCTTCAAGCGTACTCCGCGGCATCGTGCCGAACCCGGGGTGATTAGGTGCATCCCCGTTGTTTGAGACAATGACGGGGTGAACCGTGCATCGCTGGAGAAGCGTCCTGACGAAGTGGCAGCCATGTTCGACGACGTGGCGCCCCGCTACGACGTCGTCAACGACGTCCTGTCGATGGGGCAGACGCGCCGCTGGCGCCGGATCGTCGTCGACGCCGTCGGTGCCGAGCCCGGCCAGCGCGTGCTGGATCTCGCCGCTGGCACCGGCACCTCGAGCGAGCCCTACGCCGACGCGGGGATCGACGTCGTCGCATGCGACTTCTCCCTCGGCATGCTGAAGGTGGGCAAGCGCAGGCGCCCGGACATCTCCTTCGTGGCCGGCGACGCGACGAACCTGCCGTTCGCGGACAACTCCTTCGACGCCTCGACCATCTCCTTCGGCCTCCGCAACGTCAACGAGCCGAAGAAGGCGCTCGCCGAGATGCTGCGCGTCACGCGGCCGGGCGGCCGCCTCGTCATCGCCGAGTTCTCGCAGCCCACGGTGGCGCTGTGGCGCACCACCTACACCGAGTACCTGATGCGGGCCCTGCCGGCGATCGCCCGGAAGGTCAGCTCCAACCCCGACGCCTACGTCTACCTGGCCGAGTCCATCCGTGCCTGGCCGAACCAGGACGAGCTCGCCGCGTGGCTGGGCGAGAGCGGCTGGAACGACGTCGAGTACCGGAATCTCAACGGAGGAATCGTCGCCGTGCACCGCGCCACCAAGGCGCCGGCAGCACCGGGCGAGGAGCCGTTGCTGCCCGGCCAGGTCCGCCTGCGCCGTACGTCTGCGGCCGCGTAGATGACCGTCCTGATCGTCGGTGCGGGCCCGGCGGGATCCACCGCGGCGTACTACCTCGCGAGCGCGGGCATCGAGGTCACGGTCCTCGAGAAGACCTGGTTCCCCCGCGAGAAGGTGTGCGGCGACGGCCTGACGCCCCGTGCCACCCGCGAGCTGCAGCTGCTCGGCCTGCCGCACGACGAGAGCGAGGGGTGGCGCCGCACCAGGGGCCTCCGCCTCATCGCCGGCCGGCGCACCGTGGAGGTGCCGTGGCCCGAGCTGAGCGACTTCCCCGACTACGGGCTCGTCCGTACCCGCCTCGGTTTCGACGACGCCCTCGCGCAGCACGCCCGCGCCGCCGGCGCCACGATCCTCGAGGGCCATTCCGTGACCACCGCGCTGCGCGACGACGCAGGCCGGGTCACCGGGGTGACGGCGAACCTGCTCGACGCCGACGGCCGCAGGACGGGCGAGACGCGCACGTTCACGGCCGACGTCGTGCTCGCGGCCGACGGCAACTCCACACGCACCGCCGTCAGCCTCGGGATGCAGAAGCGCGACGACCGGCCCCTCGGCGTCGCCGTCCGCACGTACTTCACGAGCCCGCGCACGGACGACGACTGGATGGAGGGCTGGCTGGAGCTGCCCGACGCCACCGGCAGGCCGCTGCCCGGCTACGGCTGGGTCTTCGGCGTGGGCGACGGCACGTCCAATGTGGGGCTGGGAATCCTCAACTCGTCGGCGGAGTTCGGCAAGCTGGACTACAAGCAGGTCCTGCGCGACTGGACGGCGGGCATGCCCGCCGAGTGGGGCTTCACGCCCGAGAACATGGTGGGCGAGATCCGGGGCGCGGCGCTGCCCATGGGCTTCAACCGCACACCGCACTACAGCCCCGGCCTGCTGCTGCTCGGCGACGCCGGCGGCATGGTGTCCCCGTTCAACGGCGAGGGGATCTCCTACGCCATGGAGTCCGCCCGCTACGCGGCCGAGTTCATCGAGCGGGCGCAGGGCGTGGGCTCGCAGCTCGGCCGGGACCAGGTCCTGTCCGGCTACGCCCCGTACGTGCGCGGGCAGTGGGGGAGCCATTTCACGCTCGGACGCGTGTTCGCCCAGCTGATCGGCAAGCCCGCGGTCATGTCGCTGGCGCTGCGCACGGGGATGCCGGTCCCGGTGCTCATGCGCTTCGTGGTCCGCATGCTCGCCAACCTGACGGACACCGGCGGCCGGGGCTTCGAGGACCGCGTCATCCATCTGCTCGAGTCCCTCGTCCCGCCCACGTCCAACCAGCCGTCGCTGGCGGCCTATCTGCGTGCGCAAAGCGCCGCCCCACTTCGTTAGGCTTAGACGGTGACACACTCCTTCAATCCCGGGTGGACCAGCGTGGGCCATGGCAGCGCGCTGGACACGGCGGACGTCCCGGACGACGCCGACGCGCTGCGTCTGCCTCCCGGCTTCGCCCTCATCGCCGAGGACCCGGAGCTGGGCCCGTCCGTCTCGTCCTGCCTCGCCGAGGTGGAGAAGCAGCTCCGCGGGGCCATCAGCAACTCCGATCCCCTCGCCGACGCCACGAGCCGGCATCTCGTCGAGGCCGGCGGCAAGCGCATCCGGCCCCTCCTGACGATCCTCGCCTCCCACCTCGGTAACCCGGCCGGCGCCAAGGTGGTCCAGGCCGCCGTCGTCGTCGAGCTGACGCACCTCGCCACGCTGTACCACGACGACGTCATGGACTCCGCGCCCTACCGCCGCGGTGCCCCGACGGCGCACGAGGTGTGGGGCAACTCCGTGGCCATCCTCACCGGCGACCTCATCTTCGCCCGGGCCTCGATCCTCGTGTCGGAGCTCGGCGGCGAGGCCCTCGGCATCCAGGCCCGCACCTTCGAGCGGCTGTGCCTCGGCCAGCTGCACGAGACCGTCGGGCCGCGCGAGGGCCAGGACGACCTCGAGCATTACCTGTCCGTGATCGCCGACAAGACCGGCTCGCTCGTGGCGGCCTCGGGTCAGCTCGGCGCGATCTTCGCGGACGCTCCGCGGGAGGTCGTGGACGTCATGGTGTCCTACGGCGAGAAGGTCGGCGTCGCGTTCCAGCTCGCCGACGACGTCATCGACGTCACGGGCCTGAAGGTGAAGTCGGGCAAGGCTCCCGGCACCGACCTCCGCGAGGGCGTCCCCACCCTGCCTGTCATCCTGCTGCGCCGCGCCGCCGCGGCCGGGGACCGGTCCGCGGCCGACGTCGTCGCGCTCGTGGACGGCGACCTCTCCAGCGACGAGGCCCTCGCGGAGGCGGTGGCCGCGGTGCGCTCGCACCCGCAGACGCAGGAGGCCTGGGCCGTGGCGCAGCAGTGGGCGGACGCCGCCGTCGCCGCCCTCGCGCCGCTGCCCGACAGCGTGGTGAAGCAGGCGCTGGAGAGTTTCGCGCAGGCCGTGGTCAGCAGGGACGTCTAGCCCCGCCCGCCGTCGTACCGGCTTCCCCGGCGTACCGCCCCTGTGCCCGGAGCGTCCCGGGACGTGGCGCGGCCGAGTCGTCGAGAACCAGGAACGACGACGGTGCCGGATGGGCCTACCGGGGGAGGAACGCCCTCAGCTCGTCGGCCTTCCGCGCCCGGACCGCGGGATCCACGATGGGCCGCTTCGGCGTGAAGTAGAAGCCGTCGTCGTGCCAGCGGGGCAGCACGTGCTGGTGGTAGTGCCAGACGTGCTGGCTGCCGGCGGGCTCGTTGTGCTGCCGCGTCGAGATGCCGTCCGGGGCCCAGGCGAGCTTGATCGCGATCGCGATGTCGCGGGTGAGGGTCATGATGCGGGCCGCGACGTCGTCGGGCAGTTCGTACAGCAGCTCGACGTGCTCCCGCGGTGTGACGAGCACGTGGCCGGGGTTGGGCTCGAAGCCGTGGGAGGCGATGAAGGCCAGTACCAGGTCGTCCGAGTGGATGACGTCGCCCGGGCGGCACAGGTTCCCGGCGTTGCTGAAGTCCCCGCGCGCCAGGTCGCAGAAGGGGCACCGGTAGCCCGCGGGCGCGTGGTGGGCGAACTCCATCAGTTCTCCTCGTCCTCCTCGAACACCCACTCGAACAGGTCGAGCACGTACTCGGTGAAGGTGCCCTCCTCGCTCTGCCATTCCCCGCGGGCGTTGTTGCGCCGCCACACGATCGGATCGGGGACGTCCAGCTGGTCGGCCCTCATGCCCCACGTGAACTGCTCGTCCTCGTCCTCGAGGAACAGCAGGAAGCCGTCCTCGATCTCGAGCTCGTCGGGGTCCCAGAAGAAGTGGAACGCCTCCATGATGTCCTCGGTAGCGCCGACGGCCCGGTAGAACTCGTGGAGGGCCAGCGGGAGCTCGAAGTCCTTGCCCTCGAGGAGGTCGGCGAGTTCCTCCTCGGACAATCCGTCCTCCTCGGCCCACTCGTCCTCGAAGTACTGGGGCACCAGGGCGCGGAATCTATCGGAAAACAGCTCGGTCACGGGTACTCCAGGAGTGGTGGTGGGGGGTCCTCCCATCCTAGCCCGACGCCCTCGGCACACGGGCTACTTCTGCGTCGCCGGACTCCGTGCTGCGAGCGGCGCATGCCATCCGTACCGCCAGGCGAGCACCCGGAAGGAGAACACGAGCGACGCGGCGATCGTGCCGGTGACGAGCGTGAAGGAGTCCGTCAGGTACAGGACGGTGACGATGACGGCACCGAGCATCGCGGGGAGGGCGTAGATGTCGCGTGGGTCGAAGAGCTGCGGGATCTCGTTCGCGACGACATCGCGCAGCAGGCCGCCGCCCACGGCGGTGGTGACACCCAGCAGGACGGCGGACACCGGGTTGAGGCCGACCTCGAGCGCCTTGATGGTGCCCGTGATGCAGAACAGGGCCAGTCCGGCGGCGTCGAAGACGACCAGCACGCGCTTGACCCGCTCCACGCCGGAGAAGACGAAGTAGACCAGGACGGTGGCCAGCAGCGGGGGCAGCAGGTACGCCGGATCGGTGAACGCGGCCGGCGGCACGTCGATGATGAGGTCGCGGGCCACACCACCCCCGAGCGAAGCGAGGGAGGCGAGGAGGAGCGATCCGACGATGTCGAAGCCCTTGCGAGCCGCCAGGAGCGAGCCGGAGACGGCGAAGAAGAAGACGCCGAGGAGATCGGCGGCGAGGGCGATGTGCGAAGCGGTATCCATCTCTTCCTTCGGCGGGCGGTCGTGCCGCGAGCCGGCGCGCGGCCGCGTCCGGGCATCGGGGCCCCGACCAGCATGACAGAGGCTGCCCGGACCCCGTGCCGACGCCGCACGACCGGGCGGCGACGCGACGCCCGGCACTAGGCTGGCCCCATGACGAGCGGACACGCAGCAGGCACGGAGACGGTGGGACCGAGCGCGCAGGACGGCTCGCGGGCGATGCGCGTGGCCTCACGCCTGATCGGCCTCCTGCCGACCAAGAAGCACCTCAGCGGCACCGACTGGGTGAACGCCAGATACCCGGACCGCACGTACCCCTCGGTGGCCGCGATCCCCTGGACGTTCAAGCAGACGCACACCATCCAGGAGAAGCGGATCGACGGCGTCCGCACCATCACCGTCCGGCCCCTGCTCGGTGCCACGCGCTCGCACATCATCTACACGCACGGCGGCATCTACATCAACGAACTGGCCCGCCCGCACTGGTGGATCATCGCGCAGCTCACCAAGCGCACCGGCGCGGCCGTGACGGTGCCCCTCTACCGCCTGGCACCCGAGAGCACCTACCGTGAGGCGTTCCCCTACCTGGTCTCGGTCTACCGGGACGTCCTCGCCACGGCCGAGCCGCAGGACGTCACGCTGATGGGGGATTCCGCGGGCGGGGCACTCGCCGTCGCCCAGACCTGGGCCTTCCGTGACGCCGGGCTGCCCGCACCCGGCCGCGTCGTCGCCTTCTCGCCCTGGCTCGACGTCACGGGCACCAACCCCGAGATCCCCCGGTACGACGCCGTGGATCCCATGCTCTCCGTGCCCGGCGGGGTGCGGGCCGGGCTCTGGTGGTCCGGCGGTGACGACCCCAGGACGCCGCTCGTGAGCCCGGCCTGCGCGCCCGCGGACCTGCTCGCCGCGGTCCCGGCCACGCGGATCTACCAGGGGACGCGCGACGTGTGCATGGCCGACGCCACGGTGTTCCGCGACCGCGCGGTAGCGGCGGGGGCGGACGTCACCCTGAGGGTCTACCCGGGCGGCTTCCACGTCTTCCCGGCGTTCCCCCGCCTCCCGGAGTCCCGGGAGGTCTACGCCGATATCGCCGCGTTCCTCGGGCGACCGGCGCTGCCCTAGGCGCCGGCAGCGCCGCCCGAAGCACGTCCCAGGAGCCGGGTGGCGGTCAGGCTGCGCCGGAGTCCCGGGACAGGACCCATACATTGGTGTCGTCCTGGCGTTCGACCGTGACGGTGGTGACGAGTGCACGGATCATGGCGAGTCCCCGGCCCGACTCGTCGTCCTGCAGCGTCCCGTCGTCCGGGAAGGCCGGCCCCGACGGCGGATCGAGGTCGGGGAGCGGGTCGATCGGTTCGGCGCCGATCTCACTGATCACGGCACTCAGCCGCCCGGGTGCATGCTGGTCAGTCCGCGGAACGCCTCAGGATGACGACGGTCACGTCATCGGCGACCTCCGGGACATCGGCCCGGTCCAGCAGGGCTGCGCAGGCAGCCTCGGCGCTGGCAGCCGCCGTCACCACGTCCGCCACCGCCTCCGTGAACTGCTCGACCGTCTCGTAGATATCCAGGAGGCCGTCGCTGACGATGGCCAACTGGTCCCCGGGTCCGAGACGGACCACCCCTGCGCGCCACTTCTGGTCAGGCCATGCTCCGACCGGCGGCCCGGCCGAGGGCAGCCGTGTCGCACTACCGTCCGCTGCGACGTGCAGCGCGAGTCCGTGGCCGGCATCGACGTAGTCGACGACACCGGTCGCCGCATCGAGGCGGCCGTGGAAGAGCGTGACGAAGGAGTTCGTCTGTTCGAGATCGGCTTCCGTCGCGCGAGCCGCCGTGGCGAACGCGGTCTCGATGCCCGGCTGCCTCGCGACGGACCGGAGGGTCGCCCGCACCGTCGCCGCGACCAGTGCTGCCCCCATGCCCTTGCCCATGGCGTCGGCGACCGTCAGGTGCAACCCCTCCGGTGTGCTGTACCAGTCGTAGAAGTCCCCACCGACGCTCCTCGATGGCCGGAACCGCCCCGCGAGCACGTAGTCGCGGAGTGTGAGCTTGTCGCGGGGAAGCAGATTCTGCTGCACCTCCGCGGCCCGCAGCCGATCATCCGCGTTGGCGATGTCCACCGCGGCCTGCCGACTCTGGCGACGGAACAGCGTGTTCACGCGAGCCACGAGCTCGCGCGGGCTGAAGGGCTTGGAGATGTAGTCGTCCGCGCCGGTCTCGAGGCCCGTGAGGCGCTCGATCTCATCGGTGCGCGCCGTGATCATGAGGATGTATGCATCGGAGAAGGTGCGCACCTCCCGGCACAGATCCACTCCGTCGCCGTCCGGGAGGTTGAGGTCGAGCGTGATGAGGTCGGTACCGGCCCGCGCCTTCTCCAGACCCTCGCGCGCGGTCGCCGCCTCACTCACCTGGAAGCCCTCCCGCTTCAGGACCTGGACGAGCAATCCCCGGATGTCGCCGTCGTCCTCGACAACCAGTGCACGGCGAACCTCTGGGGCGACAGTCATGATGCTCATTAAACGCTACTCGGCAGCATGCCCCGGACCCGTGGCGGTCGCCGGCCGGAACCACCGGTCCGTTGCGCTGAACTTGATGCGATCTTGAGGGGCGGAGCGCTGCTTCCCCCCGGGAACAAGGGGCTGCCGCGTTATCCTGTGGCTGGGGGGCCGGGGCTCGCAGCCCGTCAGGCAGGGGTGGAGCAACTCGACGACGGACAGGGAAACAGCCGCAGATGGACAAGGTGCTCTCTTACCTGACGCTCAACACGCGACAGTTCCACGAGCTGTCCCTCCGGGCGCGCGTCATCCTGTCCCAGCTCCCGCTCTCCCTGACGGTGGTGCTGATCATCGCGGGCGGCGCACTGTTCCACCCCGACCTGTTCGAGAGCCGCTCCTTCCTCATCGGCGTGGCCCTGCAGGCCGTCCTGCTGGCCGTGTGCGTGCTCGTTCCCTGGGACCGCCTCCCGCATGCGAGCTTCCTCGTCATCCCGCTGCTGGATTTCATCCCCATCGGGCTCATGCGCTACGGCGCCGGGACCGTCATCACGGGCGTGGGGCTCCTCACCGTGTTCCCGGTGATCTGGCTGGCCGCCTCCGGCCTCTTCCCGCGGGCTGCCCTCACGGCCGGGTTCCTGGGAGCGCTCAGCGTGGTCTGGGTACCCGTGTTCGTCACCGATGCGGAGGTCAATTCGTCGTCGCTCACGCAGTCCATCCTGCTGCCCTTCATCATGCTCGCGATCGGCGTGACCATCCGCGTGATGACGGCGAGCATGATGGCCCAGCAGGAGGTGGTCGAGGAGAAGGACCGCGCCCTGCAGGTGCTCCTCGAGGACAGCGCGCGCCGCGAACGACTCCTGGACACCGTGGTCAACAGCCTCGACGTCGGCCTGATCGCCGTGGACGAGACGGGCCGGCCGGTCCTCGCCAACCGGAAGCTCGAGGCGTTCCGGGCCCTCGCAGGCGGGTCCGGGGACACGGCCGAGGAGGACCTCCACATCTACCTGCAGGACGGGGAGACGGTCATGCCCGCAGTCCGGCGCCCCACCCGGCGAGCCGCGGAGGGGCAGGTGTTCTCCGACTACCTGCTGTGGTGGGGGGAGCAGCCGGGACAGCGTGTCCTCTCGACGTCGTCGCGCCTGATGACCAACCAGGCGGGCACGCGCGAGGGGTCCGTGGTGACCTTCAGCGACGTCACCGAGCTCGTCGCCGCCCTCAACGCCAAGGACGAGTTCATGGCGACGGTGTCCCACGAGCTGCGGACACCGCTCACCGCGATCCGCGGCTACCTGGAGCTGCTGACCACCACGCCGGACCTCGACCCGGAAGTGGCCTCCGGGCTGGAGGTCGTCTCGCGCAATTCCGAGCGCCTGCACAAGCTGGTGGTGGACCTGCTGACCACGGCGGAGGGTCCGCCCGAGATCGTGCCGGTGCCCACCGACTTCTCCGACCTCGTGGGCCGGCGGGTGGCCACGGCGCAGGAGCGCAACAGCAACCCGCTGGTGCGCCTCGACGACCTGACGGCTCCGGGCCTCGTGGCGCTGTGCGACTCGTCGCGGATCGGTCAGGTGCTCGACAACCTGCTCTCGAACGCCATCAAGTACTCACCCGCAGGGGGGCGCGTGACGGTCCGCGCCGCGGAGGTCGACGGCGAGGTGGAGTGCAGCGTCACGGACGAGGGCACCGGTATGTCGCCGGAGGAGCTGAAGGGTGTGTTCTCGAAGTTCTTCCGGACCTCCGCGGCCCGCAACGCCGCCATCCCGGGGGTGGGGCTCGGGCTCGCCATCTCGAAGGCGATCGTGGAGCGGCACGGGGGGACCATCACCTGCCGCAGTGCCGAGGGGCAGGGCTCCATCTTCACGTTCCGGCTCCCGGTCGCGCACATCGACCAGGACCGGCAGCTCCAGGCCCGGTAGGGTCAGGCGGCCGGCCCGAGGTGCACCGTCACCGTGGTCCCGCCACCCGGGGTCTCCGACACGGTGATCGAGCCCTCGTGGGCGTCCGCGATCCGGGCGCACGTCGCCAGGCCGATCCCGTTGCCGGCAGGATCCCCCTCGCGGTACAGGCGCACGAGCGGCTCGAGCACCCGCTGGCGGTCGGCGGGATCGATGCCCTTGCCGTGGTCGATCACGCGCAGCATCTGGGCCTCGCCCACGCTCGCCACGACCTCGATGCGCGGAGGGCTTCCGGGCGTGGAGTACTTGATGGCGTTGGACACGAGGTTCTGCAGGAGGGCGGTGACCTGCGCCCGGTCCACGGACAGGAGCGCGTCCTGCACCGTGATGACGGCGTCGGAGGCGCTGGTGAGCGGAAGGACATCCTGCAGCACGGCGTTCATGAGCGTGCTCAGGCGTACCTCGCGCCGGCTGATCGCCCCGCCGATGCGCGAGAACTCGAGGACGTCCTCCACCGTGGACAGCATGCGGCTGGCGCTGCCGCGGATGATGCTGAGGTAGCGCGCCGCCGGACCGGAGGGCTCGACCTCGTCGTCCTGTTCGCTGAGTTCGGCGTACCCGAGGATCGCGGTCAGGGGGTTCTTCAGGTCATGGCTCACGCGGGCCGCGAAGCTCGCGAGGTCCTCGTTGCTGCGGCGCACCACCTCGAGGGCCTCGACGAGCCGGCGCGTCGTGAACTGCAGTTCGAGGACCTCCACGACCTGCCGTGCGAGGATCTCGAGGCCCTCGTGCTGCCCGGCGTCGAAGGCGAGCACCCGGGGGGAGAACACGCACAGCGAGCCCAGGGCGTGGCCCTCCCGCGTGACGAGGGGGACCGACGCGTAGGACCGGACGCGGGCGATCCCTCCGTTGACGAAGGGGTTGTCGGCGAAGCGCGGATCGCAGGACGCGTCCGCGAGGGCGGTGATGGACCCCGACGTGAACACCCTGGAGCACATGGAGTCGTCCCGCGAGCACACCGCCGGGTCCACGCCGACGGCGGCGATCTGGTGCTGCTGGTCGGCCGTGATGATGTTGATGACGCCCGCGTCCATGCCGCTGACCCGGACGGCGAGCTTCACCAGGTTGAGCAGTTCCGGAGGCGTCTCGTACTCGAGCCTGTCCACGGGGGTGCCGTCGGCCTCCCCGTAGGGGAGACGGTACTCCTGCAGGACCGCCTGGCGGGCGAGCTCGTGCAGCTCCGCCGCGTCGGCATGGAGCAGTGACATGGAAACCCCCGAAGAACTGTGAGACCGGTGCGTGGTGATCAAACTATTCCATGCAGCGGTCGGGTGTCGTGGTTCACCTCGTTCGGAGTCGCCACCTCCGGGAGATGGGTCGCGGAGCAGGGGCATCAGCCGAGGGCGCGGATGCGCAGCGCGAGGTAGAGGTGCACGCGGTCCGCGGTGACCGCGGGGTCGTACCCGGTGAGTGTGACGACCTGCTGCAGGCGGTAGCGGACGGTGTTGCGGTGGAGCCCCAGTCCAGCGGCGACGGCGGCCACCGAGCCGTCGAGGTCGAGGTACCGCTCCAGGGTGGGCAGGAGGTTCGTGCCGTGGGCCGCGTCGAAGGCCTCCAGCGGCTGCAGGGTCTCCGTCGCGAGGTCGGAGAGGGGTACGTCGGCGCTGGTCATGAGCAGGGAGGTCAGGCTCAGGCGGTCGGCCACGTTGAGCGACTGCCCCCGCTGCAGCGCCTCGCGAGCCTCGAAGTAGCTCCACCGCAACCCGTTGGGCTGGGCGTACGCTCCGCCGACGCCGATGCGGGCCGTGAGGCCGGCTCCGTGGAGGTAACGGCCGAGCCGGGCCGGATCGGGTGCGCCCGTGGCAGGGGGCACGAGTACCAGGCGGTCGTCGACGAGGCCGGCCGACGCCCCGTCCCAGCCGTCGGGCAGGGGCAGCGTCCGAAGCGCCCGCCGCTGGCCGGAGGCGACGTCGACGATCAGCACGCTGTGCCTCAGCGCGGTGTCGATCCCGGCCCCCGCGAGCCGCGCGGCCGCCTCCGCTCCCGCGAGCGTGCCGCGCACCACGTCCTCGAGGAGCTGGCCGACGGCGGTCCGGGTGCCTGTCCGGTTCCGGGCCTGGTTCGTCAGCTCCACGGAGATGAGATTCTGCGCGTAGTCCACCACGGCGGCGCGTCCGTAGGGCTCCGCGATGGCGAGGATGCAGCGGTCCTTCAGCCCGGTGGCGACCGGCAGCCGGTGCCAGTCCCCCTCCGGGTCGGCGGTGCCGGGACCGGAGGCGCCCGCGATGCGCGCCCCGTACTGGAACAGCGCGACGTCGGTGCCGAGCATACGGGCGAGCTCCCCGAGCAGGGCCCCGAGGCCGCCCGGTCCGAGCAGGGCCGAGGCCAGGACGGCGTGCCCCCGGAGGAGGTCCTCCAGCCCCGCGTAGCGGTCGGCGGACAGGGCGTCGGCCACCGTCTTGCCGATGGCGATGAAGGGAACCTCGTAGGGCACGCTGAAGGCGGGCAGGCCGACGTCGTCCGCCTCGGCGAGCAGTGCGGCGGGGATCCGCCGGTGCGTGAGGCCGACACCGAAACCGATGGCGAGCGCCCCCGCCTCATGTGCCCGTCGCACGAAGGCCCGCTGCGCGGCGCCCGTGGTGAGCCGTACCCCGGTGGTCAGGACCACCTCGGCGCCATTGAGGAACGGTCGCGGATCGGCCAGCTCCGTCACCGCGACCCACTGGATGGGCTGGGGAGGAGCCTCCGACCGGCCCTCCGGGACGAGCCCGAGCGCCGCGTCGGAGAGGAGATCCGTGAGAGTGATGGCCATACGACAAGCCTAGGGTGCTGTGCTCCTGCACGGCGGACCCTCGGGTCGCCTGTGCAGGTATCCGTGGCCCGGTGTGCGTTCCCCCGGTACCGTTCTACCGATACCCGCGTGCCGGATGCGTCCGGTCCCTCCGCGGGTCCGACCTCGTGAAAGGCACTGCAGCGTGGCTGAGACCCTTCAGAACTACATCGACGGCGCATTCGTGACGCCCGCCGGCACCGAGCTCCTGGACATCGTGAACCCGACCAATGGCGAAGTGGTCGCGCAGTCGCCCGTGTCCTCGCCCGCCGACGTCGACGACGCCATGAAGGCTGCAGCGCGTGCCTTCACCACCTGGAAGCGGACCACCCCGAGCCAGCGCCAGCTCATGCTGCTCAAGCTCGCCGACGCCGTTGAGGCCGCGAGCGACGAGCTCGTCGAGGCGCAGCACCGCAACACGGGCCAGGTGCGGGAGATGATCGCCGCCGAGGAGGTGGCCGTCGGTGCCGACCAGCTGCGGTTCTTCGCCGGCGCCGCGCGCGTCCTCGAGGGCAAGTCCGCCGGCGAGTACCTCGAGGGCCACACCTCGTACGTGCGGCGGGAGCCCATCGGCGTCGTCGCGCAGGTGGCGCCGTGGAACTACCCGTTCCTCATGGCCATCTGGAAGATCGGGCCGGCACTCGCCGCCGGCAACACCGTGGTCCTGAAGCCCAGCGACACCACCCCCGAGTCCACCCTCGTGCTCGCGCGGCTCACGCAGGGCATCCTGCCCGACGGCGTCCTGAACGTGGTGCTGGGCACGGGGGAGACCGGTGCCGCCATGATCGAGCACCCCGTCCCGGGCCTCGTGTCCATCACGGGCTCCGTCCGGGCCGGCATCGCCGTCGCCACCACTGCCGCGAAGGGCCTCAAGCGCGCGCACCTCGAGCTCGGGGGCAAGGCGCCCGCCGTCGTCTTCGCGGATGCCGACCTGAAGAAGAGCGCCGCGGCGATCGCGGAGTTCGCGTTCTTCAACGCGGGCCAGGACTGCACGGCCATCACGCGGATCCTCGTGCAGGAGCAGGCCCACGACGAGTTCGTCGCCGCGATGGTGGAGCACACGGCCACGCTGAGGACGGGCAGCGCCGACGACTCCGAGAACTACTTCGGCCCGCTCAACAACATCAACCACTTCAACGCCGTCAACGCCGTCATCGAGGCGCTGCCGGCCCACTGCAGCATCGCGACCGGGGGCAGGCGCGCCGGTGACAAGGGCTACTTCTTCGAGCCCACGATCATCACCGGTGCCCGCCAGGACGACCCGGTGGTGCAGCAGGAGACGTTCGGCCCGATCGTCACGGTGCAGACCTTCGCCACCGAGGAGGAGGCCGTGGAGCTGGCCAACGGGGTGGACTACGCCCTCGCCTCCAGCGTCTGGACCACCGATCACGGCACCGCGATGCGGGTCTCCCGCGACCTCGACTTCGGCGCCGTGTGGATCAACACGCACATCATGCTCACCGCCGAGATGCCCCACGGCGGCTTCAAGAACTCCGGCTACGGCAAGGACCTCTCCATGTACGGCGTGGAGGACTACACCCGCATCAAGCACGTCATGAGCGTGCTGGACGCCTAGCGTCCCCTCCAGACAAGGAACCCCACATGACCACTTTCGCAACCTCCTCCGGCATCTCCGCACCGGGCTTCCGGCTCGAGCAGAAGCGCCGTATCACCGGAGACTTCCCGGGCCCCAGGTCCACCGAGCTGGCCGCGCGCCGCGCCGCCGTCGTCGCCAAGGGCGTCGCCTCCGGCGTGCCCGTCTACGTGGCGGACGCCGACGGCGGCATCATCCACGACGTCGACGGCAACTCCTTCATCGACCTCGGATCAGGCATCGCCGTGACGAGCGTCGGCGCCTCGGACCCGGCCGTCGTCGGCGCCGTCAAGGAGCAGGTGGAGCACTTCACCCACACGTGCTTCATGGTGACGCCCTACGAGGGCTACGTGGCCGTCGCCGAGCAGCTCGCGGAGCTGACGCCCGGGGACTTCGAGAAGCGGACCGTCCTGTTCAACTCGGGCGCGGAGGCCGTGGAGAATGCCGTGAAGGTGGCACGCCTCGCCACCGGCAGGGACGCCGTCGTCGCCTTCGACCACGCCTACCATGGCCGCACGAACCTGACCATGGCGCTCACCGCGAAGGCCATGCCCTACAAGACGAACTTCGGCCCCTTCGCGCCGGAGATCTACCGCGTGCCGATGAGCTATCCGTTCCGCGAGGAGAACCCGGCCATCACGGGTCCCGAGGCGGCCCGGCGGGCCATCACCATGATCGAGAAGCAGATCGGTGCCGAATCGGTCGCCGCGATCATCATCGAGCCCGTGCAGGGCGAGGGCGGCTTCATTGTGCCCGCCGACGGGTTCCTCCCGGCCCTCGCCGAGTGGGCCACCGCCAACGGCGTGGTGTTCATCGCCGACGAGGTGCAGTCGGGTTTCTGCCGCACGGGTGAGTGGTTCGCCGTGAACCATGAGGGTGTGGTGCCCGACATCATCACCATGGCGAAGGGCATCGCCGGCGGCATGCCGCTCTCGGCCATCACGGGCCGGGCGGATCTGCTCGACGCCGTCCACGCCGGCGGGCTCGGCGGCACCTACGGCGGCAATCCCGTGGCCTGCGCGGCCGCACTCGGCGCGATCCGTACGATGAAGGAGCAGGACCTCGCCGGACGCGCCCGCCACATCGAGGAGCTGGTGACGAAGCGCTTCGCCGCCCTCCAGGCCGATCTGGGGGAGCACAGCATCATCGGCGAGCTCCGTGGGCGCGGTGCCATGCTCGCGATCGAGTTCGTGGAGCAGGGCGGCAAGGCGCCCAACGCCGAGGCCACGAAGGCCATCGCCGCGCAGTGCCTGCGCGAGGGTGTCATCATCCTGACCTGCGGCACCTACGGCAACGTGATCCGCCTGCTGCCGCCGCTGGTCATCACCGACGAACTGCTGGCCGACGGCCTCGACGTGCTCGAGCGCGCGATCCGCTCGGTCGATGCCGGCTGACCGTCCGTACGCGCGACGAGGACGACGGAGGCCCCGCAGCGATGCTGCGGGGCCTCCGTCGTCGTGTCGGAACGGGCGAGGTCAGCCGACCGGGATGAGCGCGCGGAACTGCGGGTTCTCCGCCAGGAAGGCCTGGGCGTGCCTGCAGTAGGGGACGGGGGCGAGGCGGCGGCGGTGGGCGCTGAGCAGGGCCTCGCGGACGAGGACGGGTTCCAGGCCTGACCGGGAATGATCGGGCCCCACCACGGTCTCCAGCAGGCGGATACGGCCGGCCCGCATGTCGTACTTCACGTAGCCGACCATGGTGCCGTCGTGGAACAGCTCGAAGCGCGAGCTCGCCGGGTTGTCGCGGAACTTCTCGCGCAGCTTCCCGCTCTCGGTCTGCTCCGCGGCGCGCGCCCGGCGGCTGTCGAGCACGGCGACCACGGTCTCGTAGTCGTCCTGGACGCCGTAGGGCGGGTAGTCGGTGTCGAGCACCCGGTAGAGCTGGTTGCAGAGGATGCGCAGTTCGCGGGTGGAGACCGCGGAGAGGTCGAACGGAAGGTCGGGGACCTCGGGGGTGAGCGGTTCGGCGACGCCGGTCGCCGGGGCGAAATCCACGGCGTGCAGGTCAGGCGTGGTGCTCGTGGCGGCACGCTCTTCGTCCTGATGGGTGCCGGTCAGGGAAAGCGGAGCAACAGTCATGGATAGCCTCGGGTGATCAGAAGTGGGGGCCGTTGCTTGACCGTCCACTGACCGTAACAGCTACTTTGTGATCCGTAAAGCTAGGCCGTTTAGCAATCAGCAGGATGGCGATCCTCCCGGCTCGGTCCCCGCCCGCGAGCAGGCCGCCAGCTGCTGGCGGAGCCCCGCGATCATGCCGTCGAGGCCCGTGCGGAACGCGGCGTCGGCGGCACCCTCCGCTCCGGAGGTCTCCGCTGCACGGCGGACCGCAGCGGTGAACACGGGGAACCGGTCCGCCAGGGCGCCTGAGTCGAAGATGTCGCCCGGTGCCGTGACATCGAGGGCCGAGCCGTAGATGAACGACTCCAGGGCCACGATCGCGGGCACGATCCGGTCCTCGGGCCACCCCGCCCCCAGGAATCCGCGGGCCACCTCCTCGTACATCCGCAGGGTCGCCGGGGCATCGGTGACGGGCAGCACGGCGATGACGGGGACGAGCGGTGCGTGCCGGGCGAAGATCCCCCGGTACGACCACGCCCACTGCCGCACGGCCTCGTCCCACGGTTCGTCGGCGAAGGCGCCGACGTCGACCATGGTCATGACGTGGTCCTGCACCCAGCCGAGCACCTCCCGCTTGGAGCCCGCGTGGTTGTACAGCGCGGACGGGGCCACGCGCAGCCGTCGCGCGACGGCGGACATCGTGAGGCCCTCGTAGCCCTCGGCTGCGATGAGGTCGAGGGCCGCCGTGGTGATGCGCTCCTTCGAGAGGAGGCTTCGAGGGGGTCGCCCTGCACGCCGCGGTGCTGGGGTTGCTGCGGTCATCGATCCTGCTTCCCGGTGCTGTGCCGTCGTGGCGGCCGTTCCCTTCCCTCCGGGAGCGCCCATGGCTATGATAAAGCCAAATAATGAACGTCATTCATTTTGTGGCCCGTGTCACCGGGCCGAGGAGGATTCCATGGACATCATCGAGCGGGACGTCGTCATCATCGGAGCGGGCCCCTCGGGCCTGACCGCAGCACGCGAGCTCACGAAGGCGGGCCATTCGGTCGCCGTCCTCGAGGCACGGGACCGCGTGGGCGGTCGGACCCACACGGACGTCGTCGACGGCGCCGTCCTCGAGGTCGGCGGCCAGTGGGTGTCGCCGGACCAGACGGCCCTCATCGGACTCCTCGACGAACTGGGTCTCGACACGTTCCCGCGCTATCGCGACGGTGACTCCGTGTACATCGGCCCGGACGGCAGGCCGGTGCGGTACTCGGGGGAGATGTTCCCCGTCGGTGACTACACCCGCGAGGAGATGACGCGGCTCATCGGTATCCTTGACCGCCTCGTGGAAGAGGCGGGCCCGGAGGATCCCTGGAACCACCCGGACGCGCGTGCCCTCGACACGATCTCCTTTCACCACTGGTTGCGCCGCCAGTCCGACGACGAGGAGGCCTGCGACAACATCGGCCTCTTCATCGCCGGCGGGATGCTCACCAAACCGGCGCACTCCTTCTCCGCGCTGCAGGCGATCCTCATGGCGGCGACCGCCGGGTCCTTTTCCAACCTCGTGGACGAGGACTTCATCCTCGACCGCCGCGTGGTCGGCGGCATGCAGTCCGTCTCCGAGCGCATGGCGGCCGATCTGGGGGAGGACGTGATCCTCTCGAGCCCTGTGCGGACCCTCCGCTGGAGCGGCATGGACGGGCAGGACACCGTCGAGGGGGTCACCGTCGTCTCCGACACGACGACGGTGCACGCGCGCTACGCCGTCGTCGCCGTCCCGCCCAACCTGTACTCGCGCATCAGCTACGAGCCGCCGCTGCCGCGCCGCCAGCACCAGATGCACCAGCACCAGTCGCTGGGGCTCGTGATCAAGGTGCACGCCGTCTACGCCACGCCGTTCTGGCGCGAGGAGGGCCTCTCGGGCACGGGCTTCAGCGCCGATTCGATCGTGCAGGAGGTCTACGACAACTCCAACTTCGAGGACCCGCGCGGCACCCTCGTGGCCTTCGTCTCCGACGAGAAGGCGGACGCCATGTTCGAGCTCGCACCGCACGAGCGCCGGGAGCGCATCCTGGCCTCGATCGCGGGTTTCCTCGGTCCGCAGGCTCTCGAGCCCGAGGTGTACTACGAGTCGGACTGGGCGTCCGAGGAGTGGACCCGCGGCGCCTACGCCTCCAGCTACGATCTCGGCGGGCTGCACCGCTACGGCCGCGACCAGCGAAGGCCCGTCGGTCCCATCCACTGGTCGTGCTCGGACATCGCGGCCGAGGGCTACCAGCACGTGGACGGCGCCATCCGCATGGGGCAGCGCACCGCCGACCAGCTGCACCGTGCGCTCGCCTCCGGCCTCCAGTCCACCGGCACGGCCAAGGAGGCATGACCATGCGTTACATCGTCGGCTACACGGCGGACGCGCGCGGCCACGACGCCGTCTGCCTCGCCGTCGCCCTCGCCCGGCGCCAGGAGGCGAGCCTGGACCTCGTCCTCGTGACACCCGAGCACTCGCTCTACGCGGGCACGTACCCGCCGGACAAGGGCTTCGACACCCTCCTGTCCGAGCAGATGCGGGAATGGATGGACGAGGGGCTCGCCCTCGTGCCCGACGACGTCACGGCCCGCGGCGTCGTGATGCGGGCCGAATCGAACGCGGAGGGCCTCATCCGCGCCGCCGAGGACACCGAGGCGTCCCTGATCGTGATCGGCGCCAGCTCGCGCGGACTCGCCGGCCGGTTCAGCGTGGGCAACGTGGCGCGCAGCCTGCTCCACGCATCCCCCGTGCCCATGGCCCTCGCGCCGAGCGACTACCGCCGGACCGACCCCGTCACGCGCCTGACCTGCGCGGTGGGCCGCCGGGCGGGGGCCGACGCCGTCATTTCCGTCGCCGTGTCCTCCGCCCGCCGCCGGGGCCTGCCGCTGCGCCTCGTGTCCCTCATCGCGCTCGACGCCGGCCAGTCCGATGCCGGGAACGCGGAGGAGGAGGCGAACCGGCGGCTGGCGGAGGCGGCGTCGTCACTCGCGGCCGGCGGGCGTGTGAGCGTCGAGACCGCCCGGGGCTCCTCCATCGAGGACGCCATCGAGACCATGGCGTGGGACGAGGGGGAGGTGCTGCTGGTCGGTTCCAGCCGCCTCGCGCAACATGCGCGGATCTTCCTCGGGTCCACCGCGGCGAAGATCCTGCGTACGCTGACCATCCCCATGGTCGTCGTCCCGCGTACGTACGCAACGCCCGGCACCACCTCAGGTCCGGGCGCCTTACCCACGGAGGCGGACGTATGAGTATCGACGAGACAACACAGAGGGGAACCGGACTCAGCAGGAAGGGCCTCGATTCGGGGACCGTCGGGCTGCTGGGCGCCGTGGTCATCGGGGTGTCCTGTGTGGCCCCCGCCTACACCCTGACCGCGGCCCTCGGGCCCACGGTCGCCGAGGTGGGGGTCAACCTCCCGGCGATCTTCCTTATCGGCTTCATCCCCATGCTGCTCGTGGCCCTCGGCTACCGGGAGCTGAACAGCGCCATGCCCGACTCCGGGACCTCCTTCACCTGGGCCACGCGCGCCTTCGGCCCCTGGGTCGGCTGGATGGGCGGATGGGGGCTCATCGCCGCAACCGTCATCGTGCTGTCCAACCTCGCCGCCGTGGCCGTCGACTTCTTCTACCTGCTGATCTCGCAGGTCCTGGGCGATCCCGCGATCGCGGACCTCACACTGAACCTGCCGGTGAACATCGCGACGACGCTCGTGTTCATCGCCCTCGCCTGCTACATCTCCTACCGCGGGATGCAGGCCACGAAGACGGTCCAGTACGTGCTCGTGACCTTCCAGCTCGTGGTCCTCGCATGGTTCGCCATCGCCGCCTTCATCCACGTGGCCAACGGCACCGCCTTCGACGCCACGAGCATCAGCGCCGAGTGGTTCAATCCCTTCGCCGTCGGCTCCTTCTCCGCCTTCGCCGCCGGCGTCTCGCTCTCGATCTTCATCTACTGGGGCTGGGACGTGACGCTCACGATGAACGAGGAGACCACCGACCCCGGCCGGACGCCGGGCCGCGCAGGGGCCCTGACCGTCGTCGTGATCGTGGTCATCTACCTCACCGTCGCGCTCGCCACCCTCGCCTACGCCGGCGTGGGCGACGGCGAACTCGGCGCGGGCAACCCGGACAACCAGGAGAGCATCTTCGCGACGCTCGCCGGCCCGGTCATGGGCCCCTTCGCCATCCTGATGTCCATGGCGGTCCTCAGCTCCTCGGCGGCCTCCCTGCAGTCCACCTTCGTCTCGCCCGCACGCACGCTCCTCGCCATGGGCCACTACAGCGCCCTGCCGAAGGGGTACGGGCGCATCAGCCCGCAGCACAAGTCGCCCAGCTACGCGACCGTCGCCGCGGCGCTCGCGGCCGCCGGGTTCTACGTGTTCACGCGCCTCGTGTCCGAGAACGCGCTGTGGGACACCATCACCGCGCTCGGCCTGATGATCTGCTTCTACTACGGCATCACCGCCCTGGCGTGCGTGTGGTACTTCCGGGCACAGGCCTTCGCGGGCGTCCGGAACATCCTCCTCAAGTTCCTGGCGCCGCTGCTGGGAGGGGTGATCCTGCTCGTGATGTTCGTCAAGACGGCCATCGACTCGATGGACCCGGAGTACGGGTCCGGGTCCGAGCTGTTCGGGGTCGGCATGGTGTTCGTCCTCGGGATCGGCGTGATCCTCCTGGGCGCGGTGCTCATGCTGGTGTGGTCGCGCATCAACCCGGCGTTCTTCCGGCAGGAGATCCTGACGCGCGGGTACGCCCCGCGCCGGTAGCGGATGTCCCGGTGCGCCGGTCCGGGCCTGCCGGGGACGTCACAGTAGGTCATGCTGCGGGTCCGGAGCCCGTCCGTGCCCGTGCATGCCTACTATTCGGCCATGGGTAGATCCCGCGGGGTGCCGGGCCGGGTGCGACGGACCGCGCTCGACGCCGTCGAGCGCGAGGCCGCAGCCGTGTGCCGCAGCGAGCAGCGGGTCTGCCGTGCGCTCGCCCGCGGGGTGGATCCGTCCATGGAACCCGCGGCCTACAGCGTGCTGTGCGCGGTGCGCGCGCTCGGCCCGAGCAGGGTGACCGATCTCGCGGCGACACTCGGCATGGGCACGCCGGCCGTCAGCGGCCACGTCGCGGCACTGCAGCGCCTCGGCCTGATCGAGCGCGGGGAGGCGATGGGCGACGAGCGGTCACGCCCGGTCTCCCTGACCCAGGAGGGGAGGCGCCGGGTGGACCGGGCTCGGCAGGAGCGGCAGCGGCACTTCCGAGCGCAACTGGAGGGCTGGGACAGCGCCGACGTCGTCGGGCTGGTCGGTCTGCTCTCACGGCTCAATTCGGCCTACCTGACGGCGGCGGTGCCGGACGCACCCCTGCCGACCGCCGACGGGCTGGAGGGGTACGGGCGGCCCTGGGGCGTGGACGAACGCTGATCCGGCGACGTCAGGCCGGGGCGTCGACCGCGTCCGCGGGCTTCGCGACCTTCGGCTGGCGGTGCACCGTCCGGAGCATGTCGATCGTGAGGAGGATGAGGGCCACCCACACGAGGCTGAAGCCGATCCACCGCTCGAACGGCATCTCCTCGCCGAGGACCAGCAGCGCGAGGAGGAACTGGAGCACGGGGGCCAGGTACTGCAGGAGCCCGATGGTGGTCAGCGGCAGGCGGCGGGCGGCGGCCCCGAAGAAGATGAGGGGTACGGCGGTGATGACGCCCGACGCGACCATGATCCAGAAGTGGCCCGCCCCCTCCGTCACGAGTGTCGCCTTGCCGGCAGATCCGAGCCACAGCATGACCGCCGCGGCTATCGGCGCCAGGACCGCGGTCTCGATGCTGAGGCTCGACACCGCATCGACGCGCGAGCCGACCTTCTTCTTCACGAATCCGTACAGGCCGAAGGAGAACGCCAGGGTCAGGGCGATCCACGGCACGGAGCCGTAGCCGACGGCCAGCACGACCACCGCCAGCACTCCCATGCCGATCGCGATCCACTGCAGGGGCCGCAGCCTCTCGCGCAGCACGATCACGCCCAGCAGGACCGAGACGATCGGGTTGATGAAGTAGCCGAGCGCGGCCTCGATGGCCTGGCCGGAGGTGACGCCGTAGGTGTAGACCAGCCAGTTCACGGCGATCAGCAGCGCCGCGACCGTGAGGGTCCCGGTGATCCTCGGAGAGCGCAGGGCGGTGATCACCGGCCGCCAGGACCGCAGGACGGTGAGCAGGATGGCACAGAAGACGAGCGACCAGACCACGCGGTTGGCCACGATCTCCACCGGACCGGCCGGCGCGAGGACGAGGAAGTACAGCGGGAGGAGCCCCCACAACCCGTAGGCGCCGATGCCGAAGAGGATGCCGACGGAGTTCTCGCTCCGCACCGGCCGACTGGGGGTCACGCCTGGTCCGCTCACGACGTGAGGCAACGGGTTGGATGGCCCCTTTATTCCCGCTCGCGGGTCCGTAGGAGATCCCCGCCACAGGTTTGGACCGGGCTGCCCGTCGGCATTTAGAATAGAGAAGTGTGCGCTTATTCCGCGCCACCGTATCCACCAGGATCATCCCGGGAAGAAGGCTCATCAGTGTCTACCTCAGCTGCGGCACGACCGCTGCGGGTCGCGATCATCGGCGCCGGTCCGGCAGGCGTCTACGCCGCCGACATCCTGACGAAGTCGAACGAGGTCCAGGGCGGCGACTTCGCCGTCAGCATCGACCTGTTCGACCAGTACCCGGCACCCTACGGCCTGATCCGCTACGGGGTGGCACCTGATCACCCGCGGATCAAGGGCATCGTCAACGCCCTGCACAAGGTGCTCGACCGCGGCGACATCCGCTTCCTGGGCAACGTCAACTACGGCCGGGACCTCACGCTCTCGGACTTCCGCCGCTTCTACGACGCCGTCATCTTCGCGACCGGCGCCATCAGGGATGCGGACCTGCCCATCCCGGGCGTCGAACTCGAAGGGTCCTTCGGGGGCGCCGACTTCGTCTCCTGGTACGACGGACACCCCGACGTCAGCCGCGACTGGCCGCTGGATGCCAGGGAGATCGCGGTGATCGGCAACGGCAACGTGGCCCTCGACGTCGCGCGCATCCTGTCCAAGCACGCCGACGACCTCCTGTCGACCGAGATCCCGGACAACGTCTACCAGGGGCTGAAGGCCTCGCCCGTCACCGACGTGCACGTCTTCGGGCGCCGGGGCCCCGCGCAGGTCAAGTTCACTCCGCTGGAGCTTCGCGAGCTCTCCCACTCGCGGGACGTCGACATCGTCCTGTACCCCGAGGACTTCGACTTCGACGCCGGCTCCGAGGAGCAGATCGCGTCGAACAACCAGACCAAGACCATGGTCAAGACGCTCACCAACTGGCTGGTCGAGGACGAGCCGACGGGTGCGTCGCGGCGGCTGCACCTCCATTTCCTCCACTCGCCCGTGGAGATCCACGACTCGCCCGAGACGCCCGGCAGGGTCGCCGGCATGAAGTTCGAGCGCACCGAGCTCACCGGTGACGGCAGCGTCCGCGGCACCGGGGAGATCATCGACTACCCGGTCCAGGCGGTTTATCGGGCCATCGGCTACTTCGGCTCCGAGCTGCCCGAGGTCGGCTTCGACGAGCAGCGGGGTGTCATCCCCAACGAGGGCGGGCGCGTGATCGACGAGGAGGGGCAGCCCGTGCCCGGCATCTACGCGACCGGCTGGATCAAGCGCGGGCCGGTCGGCCTCATCGGGCACACCAAGGGCGATGCTCTCGAGACCATCGGGTTCCTGCTCGAGGACCGGCTCAACCTGCCTCCCGCCGAGGACCCGTCCGAGGGTGCCATCATCGCGCTCCTCGAGGAGCGCGGCGTCCGCTACACCACCTGGGACGGCTGGCTGAGGCTGGACGGGCACGAGCTGAAGCTCGGTGCGAACTTCGTCAACACCTCGGGCAACGCCGAACTCGTCCGCGAGCGCGTGAAACTCGTACCGCGTGAGGACATGGTGACCATTTCTCGGGGAGAGTAGTCCCGCTACACTGTGACCTGTCCCACGCTGCCATGCGGGACAGCCCACGAAGCGGAGTGCCGATGACGTCGTCCCGTTCCATCCCCGTAGCGGAGCTGTCCTCCGTCGTCGTGCAGCGGAAGGCACGGGCCGCCCACGAGGCACTGAGCCAGGGCGAGGGCCTCGACGGCAACCTGCGAGGGATGGTGCGTGAATCGTGGCTCCGGTCCCTGACCTTCCTGCCCAACCCGGCCACTGCGAGCGCACGCCTGTTCTGCTCCGAGGAGGAACTCGAGGCCTACCGGCAGGCTCACCCACTGGCAGCGATCATGCCCGTCATCCACCGCCTGCTCGTCCAGCCCAGCCTCGATTCAGGCATGCTCGTGGCGGTCGGTGACGAGAACGGCAGGCTCCTGTGGGTCGACGGCGACCGCGAACTGCGGCGCCGGGCGGAGGGGATGCTGTTCGTCCCCGGAGCGGACTGGTCGGAGGCCACCGTGGGCACGAGTGCCCCGGGCACTGCGCTGGCCCTGGAGCGCAGCGTGCAGATCGCGGGGGCCGAGCACTTCAGCCCCCAGGTCCATCCGTGGAGCTGCACCGCGGTACCGCTGCACGATCCGGACTCGGGCACGGTCCTCGGCGTCGTCGACATCACCGGGACCGCCGATGCCGTGGCCACCCACACGCTGTCCCTCGTCGAGGCCACCGTCGCGGCGGCAGAGGCGCAACTGAGCATCCACCGGCTGCAGGGTCGCCTGCCGAGGACGAGGACGAGGCGTGGCAGGGCTGCACGTACGCCGACCGCCCTGTACCGCAACAGCCTGCAGATCCTCGGCGCGGACCACGGAGTGGTGCACGCGGGGGGAGCGGCGCTCGAGCTCAGCCTCCGGCACGCGGAACTGCTGACGCTGCTGGCCCTGCACCCCGAGGGCCTCACCGCGGACCAGCTGGCCACCATGGCGTATCCCGAGGATGCGTCGGGCACCACGGTCCGTGCCGAGATGCTGCGGCTCCGCAAGGTCCTCGCGGAGCACGGGACGGCGATCGTGCCGCAGTCCCGCCCCTACCGTCTGCCGGCGGAGCTGGTCGTGGACGCGGTGCAGGTGCTGAACTACCTGCACCGGGGCGCGCACCGCATGGCGCTCGCCATCTACCGCGGCCCCGTCCTTCCCCGGTCGCAGGCCCCGGCCATCACGCGCCTGCGGAGCGAGGTGTCCACACTCCTGCGGGACGCCGTCCTGACCGACGGCGCGCCGGACACGGTGCTGGACTACCTCGCGCTCCCCGAAGCGGAGTACGACGCCGAGGCCTGGCAGCTCGCGCTGCGGGTCCTGCCCGGACGGTCCCCGCGCCGTGCCGCCGTCGTCGCGCACACCGAGTGGCTCGAGGCCGAACTCGGGGCTCCACCATCGTTAGCCTCAAGTTCTCCGAAGTTTCGTTAGCGAATCGCAATGATCCGTCGAAAAGGTGCCGTGACCGGGCTAACGTTGTCCGTGGTGCCTCGGTACCGGGGACGGCGCGACATCCGCCGGACCAGCGGCACCGTCCGCGACAGATCTACAAGGGGAATCTCGTGACGCAGGCAGGACAGCACCGGGGCAGCACAAGGGTGCCAGGACCGGGTGCCCGTACCTCGCGCACGAAGAGGAACGCGAGCCTGGCGATGGTCGTGTGTTTCGTCGGCTTTCAGGGCATCGTCCCGCAATCGTGGGAAGCTGCCGCGGCCTCGGTCCCCGAGGACGTGCGGGGCTCCGGAGCGTTCGCGTCGGCTGATGCACGACCCACAGGGATCGTCGGCTCCTCGCTGCTCCTGCCACTGGACCGGTCCGACGCGCTGGACCCGTTCGATCCCGCAGGGCCCAGGGTGTCGGGTGACGCCGCGGCCGACGGCGGAAGGGCGGCAGGCATGGCCGCGCGCCCGGAGGTCGGTGCACTCTTCGCACCGCTCGAGGGTCTCGTCCCCACCTCCGCGTTCGGTCTGCGGACAAGCCCCATCACCGGGGAGGCCGGGGAGTTCCATACGGGCCAGGACTACTCCGCGCCCTGCGGCACGCCGGTGTACGCGGCCGACGCCGGCACCGTCCGCGCCGTGGGCTGGCACCTGTGGGGCGGCGGCAACCGTGTGGAGGTGGACCACGGCAACGGCCTGATCACGAGCTACAACCACCTGCAGGGCATCTCGGTGGCGCAGGGCGACACCGTGAACGGGGGAGAGGCGATCGCCGAGATCGGCACCTCCGGATCCTCGACCGGATGCCACCTGCACTTCGAGACCATCCTCAACGGCGAGCACGTCGACCCCCTGCGATGGAAGCTGGTCCCCTCGCAGCACACAGCCCGCAAGGGCGAGCTGAAGGACTTCACCCCCGGCGGTATCGCCGCCGCCGACATCCCCTCCTGGGCGCAGTCCTCCACCCGTTCGGACCTGCCGGCGCCTTCGTGGGGCGACCTCCCTTCGGCGTCCGGGTTCTCGGGAAGCGCCGACGCCTCCGCGGACGAGCACGACGACGAGCCCGCGACGCGTGAGGGAGCAGCGGGCCAGGAATCGCCTCGCGGTGATGGTCCGTCCGTTCCCGATACGGTGGGGAGGCCCCACGTCCCGGAGACACCGGCCGCACCGCAGACGCCCAAGGTCCCGGCGACGGTCCAGCCTGATCGGCAGAAGCCGACGACGCCGGACGCGGGCATCACGGGTGGCACGACCGGCACGACGGGCAGCACCAACGGTGGCGCGACGGGTGGCGCGACGGGTGGCACGACGACGGGCGGCAGCCCTGGCTCGACGCCGACGGACCCCACGAAGGGCACCACGGCGGGCGGCACCACGGGCGGCAGCCCTGGCTCGACGCCGACGGACCCCACGAAGGGCACCACGACGGGCGGCACCACGGGCGGCACCGGTTCGACGCCGACGGACCCCACGAAGGGCACCACGGGCGGCACCGGTTCGACGCCGACGGACCCCACGAAGGGCACCACGGGCGGCACCGGTTCGACGCCGACGGACCCCACGAAGGGCACCACGGGCGGCACCGGTTCGACGCCGACGGACCCCACGAAGGGCACCACGGCGGGCGGCACGACGGGCGGCACCACGGGCACCATGGGCGGCACGACCGGTTCGACACCGGCGGAGCCCGCGAAGGAGACCACGCCTCCCGGATCCACACCGGCCGACACCCCGCCCGGCCAGACTCCGCCTGCGCCGCCAGCCGACGTTCCTTCAGGCGAGGCCCCGTCCGCGCCGCCGGTCGACGCAGATCCGGCCGCCCCCACTCCGGACCCCGCCCCGAAGCCTTCCTGCGACACAGATCCTTCGGAGCCGGAGCCCGACGGGTCGACGCCGGACGTACCGGGTGACGGCGCTGCAGCGAAGCCGGGCACGGAGCCCGCACCCGGCGCCGAGCCCGTACGGGTCGCGGATGCCGCGTCTGCACCGGCAGGGTTGCCTGCCGACGCCGCCGTCGAGCCCGCGCCGGGTACGGAGCCCGCCCCCGGGGAGACCGATCCCGCGGACCCCGCCTGCGAGGACCCCGAGACGCCGACCACCCCGGAGACCACGCCGGAACCTGCTCCTGTCGACACAGCACCAGCGATGCCTGCAGGCCCGGCGGTGCCGGCCGTCCCCGCCTCGCCGGTGCAGCCGACAGAGGAGATCGCAGCGCCCGCCGGCGGCCAGGGGTAGCTGAACCGCGACTGCACGGCGCAGGGCCGGTCCGTGGCCCTCCGGTGCGGATCGGAACGGCCCCGGCAGTCCTGCCTGCCCGACCCCTGGACCATGCAACGTCGATGCAACCTTCGCCCTCCTACGCTGTCCAGCAGGGACGACGACGTCCTGCATCCACGGAGTTCAAGGAGTTGCACACGATGACTGTTTACGCCCAGCCAGGCCAGGACGGATCGAAGGTCAGTTTCAAGCCGCGGTACGAGAACTGGATCGGCGGCGAGTGGGCTCCACCCATCAAGGGCCAGTATTTCGAGAACATCTCGCCGGTGACGGGCAAGGCGTTCTGCGAGGTGGCGCGGGGCACGGCCGAGGACATCGAACTGGCACTCGACGCGGCGCACAAGGCCGCCCCGGCATGGGGCAAGACCCCTGCCGCAGAGAGGGCGCTGGTCCTCAACCGGATCGCGGACCGCATGGAGGAGAACCTCGAGATGCTCGCGGTGGCCGAGACCTGGGAGAACGGCAAGCCCGTCCGGGAGACCCTCGCGGCGGACCTGCCCCTGGCCGTCGACCACTTCCGCTACTTCGCCGGCGCCATCCGCGCCCAGGAGGGTCACCTGTCCCAGCTCGACGAGGACATGACGGCCTACCACTACCACGAGCCGCTCGGTGTCGTCGGGCAGATCATCCCGTGGAACTTCCCCATCCTCATGGCGGTCTGGAAGCTCGCCCCCGCCATCGCCGCAGGCAACGCCGTCGTGCTGAAGCCTGCCGAGCAGACGCCGTCGTCCATCCTCGTGCTCATGGAGCTGATCAGCGACCTCCTTCCCGCGGGCGTGGTGAACGTGGTCAACGGCTTCGGTGTGGAGGCCGGCAAGCCCCTGGCGTCGAGCAAGCGCATCCGCAAGATCGCCTTCACCGGCGAGACCACCACGGGCCGCCTGATCAGCCAGTACGCGAGCCAGAACCTGATCCCGGTCACCCTGGAGCTCGGCGGCAAGAGCCCCAACATCTTCTTCTCGGACGTCGCGGACAGCAACGACTCCTTCTACGACAAGGCGCTCGAGGGCTTCGCGCTCTTCGCCCTCAACCAGGGCGAGGTGTGCACGTGCCCGTCGCGTGCGCTGGTGCAGGGCTCCATCTACGACTCGTTCATGAGCGATGCGATCGCACGCGTGGAGAAGATGGTGCAGGGCAACCCGCTCGACACCGACACGCAGGTGGGAGCCCAGGCCTCGAACGACCAGCTCGAGAAGATCCTCTCCTACATGGACATCGGCCGGCAGGAGGGCGCGAAGGTGCTCATCGGCGGCGAGCGCAACGTGCTCGACGGCGACCTCGCCGAGGGCTACTACGTGAAGCCCACGGTGTTCGAGGGCACCAACAGCATGCGCGTGTTCCAGGAGGAGATCTTCGGCCCGGTGGTCTCGGTCACGCGCTTCAACGACTACGCGGAAGCCCTGGAGATCGCCAACGACACCCTCTACGGTCTCGGTGCCGGCGTGTGGTCGAGGAACGGCAACATCGCCTACCGTGCAGGGCGCGAGATCCAGGCCGGCCGGGTATGGGTGAACAACTACCACGCCTACCCCGCGGGAGCGGCGTTCGGCGGGTACAAGTCCTCGGGCATCGGCCGCGAGAACCACGCCATGATGCTCGACCACTACCAGCAGACCAAGAACCTGCTGGTGAGCTACTCCGAATCCAAGCTCGGGTTCTTCTAGGAGGCACGATGACCGTCGAAGCCTCGGTGACCATCCAGGGGGAGACCTTCTCCCGGGTGGCGCTCACCGACAGCGCCGTCGAACTGCTGGACAAGCTGTGGCTGATCCATGGGCCGCTGATGTTCCACCAGTCCGGCGGCTGCTGTGACGGCTCGTCACCGATGTGCTACCCGGCGGGCGAGTTCCTCACCGCCGAGGCGGACGTGCTGCTGGGAGTCCTCGACATCTCGTCCGGTGCTGGAGGCCCCGGCGCGGTCGCCCAGCCGGGGACGGCCGATGACGGGCCGCGACTCATCGAGTTCTGGATGTCGCGGGAGCAGTTCGAGTACTGGCGCCACACGCACCTCACGGTCGACGTCGTCCCGGGCAGGGGGAGCGGCTTCTCGGTCGAGGCCCCGGAGGGGAAGAGGTTCCTGATCCGCTCACGCCTCATGGGGCAGCCGGAGGGCTAGGGCGCCGGCGCGGTCGAAGGGGCCGGCGCAGGGTGCGCCGGCTCCTTCGCGTACGTGCGGTGATCGTGCCCGGCGGAGCCGTCGTGGTCGGGGTCCACCGCGAGCACGATCCCCAGGAGGTCGGTCAGCGCGTGGCCGAGCTTGGGGTCGACGAGCTCGTAGCGGGAGCGCCGGCCCTCCGCGACCGACACCACGAGGCCGCACCCGCGCAGGCACGCGAGGTGGTTGGACAGGCTCTGGCGGCTGACCCCGAGCATCCCGGCGAGCTCGCTCGGATAGGCCGGCGCGTCCCGCAGCGCCACCAGGATGCGCACGCGCGTCGGATCGGAGAGCGCGGTACCCACCCGCTGCAGCACCGGGGTGGAGGTCAGGGTCTGCAGCATCAGTGGCTCAGCTCCGTCTCGTGCGGGACATGGGCAAGGGGCTCGATCTGGAAGGTGCAGTGGTCGATGCTGACCTCGAAGTGCCCCATCACGCACTCCTGGAGCTGGTCGAGGACGGCGTGCGCCGATCCGTCGCGGTAGCAGGCGTCGTCCACCACGATGTGCGCCGTCAGCACGGGCAGGCCGGTGGCGATCTGCGTGATGTGCAGGTCGTGGACGTCCCGCACCTGCGGCAGGCGTGCGATGTGCGCGCGCACCTCCTCGAGGTCGATACCGGCCGGGGTGGACTCCAGCAGGACATCGATGGTCTCGCGCAGCAGCTTCACGGTCCGAGGGACGATCAGGGCGCCGATCAGGATGGCCACGACGGCATCGGCCCGCATCCAGCCCGTCAGCGTGATGACGACGGCCGCGACGATGACGGCCACGGAGCCCAGGGCGTCGTTGAGCACCTCGAGGAAAGCGGCCCGCAGGTTGAAGCCGGCCGAGCGGTGCCGGGACAGGACCGCGAGAGCGGCGAGGTTGCCGACCAGGCCGACGGCCCCGAACACGATCATCCCCGGAGCGGCGACGTCCTCCGGCGTGACCAGCCGCCGCACACCCTCGATCAGCACGTAGGCCCCGACGGCCAGCAGGAACGCTGCCTGCAGCAGGGCGGCGATCACCTCGGCACGCCGGAACCCCCAGGACCGCCTGGGGGTCGCGGGACGGACCGAGAGCGTGGCCGCGCCCAGGGCCATGGCGAGACCGGCCGCATCGGTCAGGACATGAACGGAGTCGAAGAGCAGCGCGAGGCTGCCGGTCCACCACGCCCCTACGATCTGGAGCACGAAGACGGCGAGCGTGATGGCGAGGGCAGTGGCCAGGGGGCCACGGCCCGCCGTCCCTGGTGGTACGTGGTGATGCGAACCCATCCTCCGATAGTACAGCCCCCAGTGAACCTTAGGTGCTGGACGGGAGTCGCTGGTACGGTTGCGGTCTCTGACAGACCGGGCGTCCGACCGCCCCGGGCGCGTCGCGGCGTGAAGCAGGAGGGCCGTCATGGCCATGGAGGACGGGCACGACCTGCACGACGACAACTGGGTCATACCGCAGGACGACATCGCGGGCCGACTGAGCGACCTCGCCCGATCCCTGCAGCGGGAGACCTCCGAGGACGCTGTCCTCGAGCAGCTGGTGCGCACCGCGGTCACCCTGGTGCCGGGCGCCGACGAGGCTTCGATCACCCTGGTGGCGGGACGCCACAGGGTGCAGTCCCGGGCGCCCTCGGGAGAGCTCGCACGGACCCTCGACCAGCTCCAGGAGCGCACGAGGGAAGGCCCGTGCATGAGCGCGGTCTACGACGAACAGACGGTCTCCGTGCCGGACATGCGCGCCGAGAGCCGATGGCCCAGGTTCTCGGCAGGAGCCGCGGCGGCCGGCGCCGGCAGCATGCTGTGCTTCCAGCTCTTCGTCGAGGGGGACAACCTCGGGGCGCTGAACCTGGTGGGGCGCTCCGCCCATGCGTTCACCGAGGAGTCCGACTACGTGGGCTGGCTGATCGCGAGCCACGCCGCCGTCGCCTTCGCCGATGCGCAGAAGCTCCACCAGTTCAAGGATGCCGTGGCGACCCGGGACCTGATCGGTCAGGCCAAGGGCATCCTCATGGAGCGGTACGGCATCACGGCCAGTCAGGCCTTCATCATGCTGGTGCAGGTGTCCACCAGGATGAACCTGAAGCTCCTGGTGGTCGCCGACGAACTGGCGACCACGGGCAGCTTCCCGATGCGGCGGCGGAGCAAGGACTGACAGGACGGCACCCCACCCGGTGATCCCGTGCTGCTGCAGCCTGAGCGTGTCACGGACCGCCGTGACGAGCGGGTCCGCGAGGAACCGCCACGGGCGGCACCACCGGAGGAGCGGGAGGACAGCGGTCGCGGCGCCCGTGCCGCTCCGCTAACGGTCGACTCCGGACATGTCCTCGTAGCGGTCACCTACGGGGGCGGCGACGGCGGCGAGCTGTGCGAGGTGCTCCTCCGAGAGTTCGAGCGCATCCGCGGCCACGTTCTCCTCGAGGTAGCGCACCTGCTTGGTGCCCGGGATCGGGGCGATGTCCGGGCCCTGAGCCAGGAGCCATGCGAGGGCCACCTGGCCCGGGGTGGCGTCCAAGTGCCGGGCGACGTCGTCCACCTGCTCCACGATGCGGATGTTGGCCTGCAGGTTCTCGCCCGCGAAGCGGGGGTTGTTGCGGCGGAAGTCGGACTCGTCGAGCTGGTCGACCGAGCGGATGGTCCCGGTGAGGAAGCCGCGGCCGAGCGGTGAGTAGGGCACGAAGCCGATGCCGAGTTCGCGCACGAGGGGGAGGAGTTCGCGCTCCGGGTCCCGGCTCCACAGCGAGTACTCGGTCTGCAGCGCCGTGACCGGGTGCACGGCATGTGCCCTGCGGATCGTGGCGGGCGCCGCCTCGGACAGGCCGATGTGCCGGATCTTGCCCTCCTGCACGAGCTCGGCCAGGGCGCCCATGGTGTCCTCGACGGGTACGGACGGGTCCATGCGGTGCTGGTAGTAGAGGTCGACGTAGTCGGTCCCCAGCCGCCGCAGCGAGCCCTCGAGGGAGAGGCGCACGTTCTCCGGGCTTCCGTCGAGGCCCCGGGCGTCGTCCGCGGTGTGGCGGATGGTGCCGAACTTCGTCGCCAGCACGACGTCGTCGCGCCTGCCCCTGAACGCCCGGCCGAGCAGTTCCTCATTGGTGTAGGGGCCGTAGATCTCCGCGGTGTCGAAGAAGGTGACGCCGAGGTCGAGGGCCCGGTGGAGGGTGGCGATCGAACCGGCGTCGTCCGTGCCGCTGCCCGTGTAGAACGCCGACATGCCCATGCAGCCGAGCCCGAGTCGTGAGACGTCGAGGCCGGAGCCGAGGGTGATGGTCTTCATGGGGTCGCCTTTCGGAGAGGGGAGCGTGCCCCGGCAAGAGTACGCCGCACCGGCGGCGCATGGGGAGGGGGCCTGGACCGACGCTTTGTTGCACGGTGTGCAAGATTCTGCCTAGGCTGGGACCGTGCTGGAAACGACCGACAACGCCGAGCCGCTGGGCCGCCGCGAGCAGAACAAGATCGACACGCGGCGCGCCATCGTGGACGCGGCCTTCGACCTCGCCCTGTCCGTGGGGCCGGGGTCGTTCACCGTGGACCAGATCGCCGAACGGGCCGGCGTCTCCCGCCGCACGTTCTTCAACTACTTCCACAGCGCCGAGGACGCCCTGACCGTGCGCACGGACGGCTTCCTCGACCTCGCCCTCGAGGTCTTCGGTCGGATGCCGGAGGACGAACCCCTGTTCGACTCCATCATCCGTGCGTTCACCGAGACCACCCGCATGGAAGGGCTGTCCCAGCACGGCGAGCTCTTCCGCATGGCCAGCACCAACCCGGACCTCCTGCGCGCGCAGCTGCACTCGTGGGAGCGTGCCGAGACCCGGATCGCCGACGGGCTGCGCGCGCGCCTCGGTGCGGGCGCCTCCAGCCTGTACCTCACGGCGCTGGTCGGCAGTGTGCTGTCCTGCACCAAGGCGGCCATGCGCGACTGGGCCGCGAACACCCCCGAGTCCGCCGAGGACTCGGGGCAGCAGCTCGAGGGGCGGATCCTCTCGGCCCTGACCATGCTGCGCGACGGATTCTCCGACAGCCCTGTCGCGCCTGCAGCCTGAACCCCTCCACCCCTTCCCGCTAGGACTCTTCGATGGCTTTTCTGCTCTACCGTCTCGGCTCGTTCGCGTTTCGACGGCGCTGGTGGGTGGTCTCCGCGTGGCTTGCGATCATGCTCGCCGTGGGCGCTGCCGCCGTGGCGTTCTCCGGCACGCTGACGAACAACTTCACCATCCCGGGCACCGAGTCCCAGCGCATCTCCGACCGGCTGCGGCAGGAACTGCCGGAAGCCGTCGGCGGGACGGGCACGGTGGTCTTCACCACCGAGGACGGCGCCGCCTTCTCGGCGGACCAGCGCGAGGGCGTCGAGTCGGCGCTCGCAGCGATCGCCGAGCTCGACGGCGTGCGCGGTGTCGTCGATCCCTTCGCCGTCGCGGACCAGGTGGCGTCCGGCACCTCCGAGCTGGAAGCGGGCCGCGACCAGCTCGCAGCGAGCGAGCAGCAGCTGACCGCCGGCGAGGCGCAGCTCGAGCAGGGCCAGGCGCAGCTCGACGCCCAGCGCGCGCAGTTCGAGCAGGCCCGCTCGCAGCTCCCGCCGGCACAGGCCGCGGCCACGGAGCAGCAGCTCGCGCAGGGCCAGGCGCAGCTCGATGCCAGCAGGACCCAGCTCGAGGCAGGGCGTGAGCAGTTCGAATCCGGCAGCACCGAACTCGACCTCGCCGAGCGGCAGCTCGATGCCGGCTCCGGTGTACGCCTGGTGTCCGAGGACGGCACCACCGCGGTGGCCAGCGTCCAGTTCGAGCAGCAGATCAACGGGGTGTCGCCGGAACTGCGCGAGGCCGTGCAGGAGGAGGCCGCGGGTGCCGAGTCCTCCGGCGTGACGGTCGACTACAGCAAGGAGATCGTCGAGGACGTCTCCGGCATCGTCGGCGCCACCGAGGCGATCGGCCTGGCCGTCGCCGCCATCGTGCTCATCCTCATGCTCGGCACCCTCGTCGCTGCCGGGCTGCCGCTGCTCATGGCGATCATCGGCGTCGGCGTGGGCGTGGGCCTCACCTTCGCGCTGTCCGGCCTGATCGAGATGAACAGCATCTCGCCGGTCCTCGCCCTGATGCTCGGCCTCGCCGTGGGCATCGACTACTCGCTGTTCATCGTGAACCGGCACCGCACTCAACTACTCCGTGGCATGGGGATGCAGGAGTCGATCGCCCGGGCCACCGGCACTGCGGGCAACGCCGTCCTCTTCGCCGGCATCACGGTGATCGTGGCGCTGGCGGCACTGGCGGTGCCCGGGCTGCCGTTCCTGACCGTCATGGGCCTGTCCGCGGCCGGTACCGTCGCGGTGTCCGTGCTCGTGGCACTGACCCTCACGCCCGCCCTGCTCGCCCTCATGGGGCCCCGCATCATCTCGAAGCGCCGCTGGGCGAAGGCCCACGGCCCCAAGCACTCGGCCGCCGCTCCCATCGACACGGAGACGGGCGCGTCCCTGGCCGACGCCCGCGCGGCGGCCGGCGCCGGCTGGGGTGGCCTCGTCACCCGGAAGCCCGTGCTGACGGTCCTTGCCGGCGTGGTCCTGCTCGGGGTCATCGCCATCCCCGCGGCGCAACTGCGCGTGGGCCTGCCCGACGGCGGCACCGAGCCGGCCGACTCGACGGCGTTCCAGGCCTACAGTGCCATCGGTGAGAAGTTCGGCGCCGGCACCAACGGGCCGCTGATCGTCGTCGGATCCCTGCCCGAGACCTCCGACGAGGCCGAGCTCACCGCGCTGCGGCTGGACGTCAACGACCTCCTGCGCGAGGTGCCGGACGTCGCCGCCTCGGTGCCCGCGACCGTGAGCGAGGACGGCCGCACGGCCATCTTCCAGGTCATCCCGGAGGAGGGCCCGGCGAGCGAGACCACGGAGAACCTCGTCCGGGACCTCCGCGCCGCGACGGGTGAGATCGAGGAGCAGACGGGCGTCCCGATCGCCGTGACCGGGCAGACAGCGGCGAACATCGACGTCTCCGCCAAGCTCATGGAGGCGCTGCCGCTGTATCTCGGGATCGTGGTCGGGCTGTCCCTGATCCTGCTCCTGCTGGTCTTCCGCTCCATCCTGGTGCCTGTCATCGCGACGGCAGGGTTCCTGCTGTCGCTGCTGGCCAGCTTCGGCGCGACGGTCGCGATCTACCAGTGGGGCTGGCTGGGCGGAATCTTCGGGGTGACCAATCCCGGGCCCATCCTGAGTTTCCTGCCGATCATCCTGATCGGTGTGCTGTTCGGCCTGGCCATGGACTACCAGATGTTCCTGGTCTCCGGCATGCGGGAGGCGTACGTCCACGGCGACGACCCGAAGGCTGCGGTCCGGATCGGCTTCAGCCATGGTGCGCGGGTGGTCACGGCCGCGGCGATCATCATGGTCTCCGTGTTCGCCGGCTTCGTGTTCTCGCACCTGGCCATGGTGCGGCCGATCGGTTTCGGGCTCGCGTTCGGCGTGCTGCTCGATGCCTTCGTGGTGCGCATGACGCTGGTCCCGGCGGCCATGTACCTGCTGGGCAGGCGTGCCTGGTGGCTGCCTGCCTGGCTGGAGCGGATCCTGCCGGACGTCGACGTCGAAGGGGCCAAGCTGCTCCGCGGCGAGGGCGGGGGGACCGGGGACGGCGCCGGTCACGGCGGGCGCGACGGGCGCGACGAGGAGGAGAAGGCCGCCGTCCCCGTCTAGCGTGGACCGGCATCATCCCAGCAGGTGCACGCAGCTGAAGTGGTGGTTGTCCCTGGCACCCGCGGCCAGGGACAGCGGCACGAAGTAGCAGCGGAACAGGAGCCCGGTGTCAGCGCCGGGCTCCGGGGTCCCGCCCGTGCCGCCGGTGACCCGGTGCTCCCAGGAGGCCCGGGGTTCGTCCGTCTCCGACGCGAAGAACACGGTGATGGAACCGGGGCCGATGTCCGCCGTCGACTGCACGACGCCGACCGCGGTCAGGGGTCCGGCGAGGACGAGGCCGGTCTCCTCGAGCACCTCGCGCCGGGCGGCGGCGTCGAGCGTCTCGCCGGGGTCCACCCCGCCCCCGGGTACCTGCGTCCCGGCCTCGGGATGGTGGACGTGGTCGAACACCAGGACCTCGCGCGCGGCACCCTGCCCCCGCAGCACGTACGTCGCAGCCCGGACACGCGGTCCCGCCATCGATTCCTCCACGGATTCCTCCTGTCGCCCAGGTGATGCTTCGGTCCATGCCGTCCGCTTCGGGTATCCCATGCACGGCGCGGCAGCACGAGGACCTCAGTGCCGCTGGGCCCGGGCCTCGAGGGGCGGCTGGCACGCGAGCCACGCACGTGCCGCTGCCCCGTGGTCGAAATAGCCCACCGGGAACGGGGGCCGGTAGACCTCCAGGTACAGCTCGACCAGCGGCTGGTCCAGGACCGACGGTCCCACGAGCGCGACGGCGGACAGCGGCGCGCGCCGCGCGAAGTAGGACAGTGCGTCCTGGCTCAGTGCCGTCATGCCGTTGAGGAACATCAGGAGGTGGACGCGGCGCCCGGGCACGGCGCGGACGATCTGCGCCGTCAGCAGTTCGCCGTCGGAGTCGTGGAGCACGAGCGACGGCGCCCAGTGCACCTGGAGGAGGGACTTCTCATGCCGCAGGGAGAACCGTGCCTGTGGTGCCTCCATACCTTCCCCCATTCCTTTCGTGAGTCTAGTGACTCCACGGCGGGAACAGCAGCCCCTTCGAGCGTGCGCTACGCGCCGAGGTAGCGACCGGGCCGGTGGTTCAGGGCCACCACGAGGTTCAGCACCACGGCACCGACGGCGGACAGCAGGACGCTCGCGGGCGCCACGACGGTGAGGGCGGCGAGGACCACGGTGGTGTCGAGTGCCATCTGGATGTAGCCCGCACGCCAGCCGAGCCGCTCCTGCAGGATCAGGGCCAGGATGTTGAAGCCCCCGAGGCTCGCCTTGTGGCGGAAGAGGATGAGGAGCCCGACGCCGGCCAGCAGGTTCCCGCCGAGGGCCGCGTAGAGCGGATCGAGGGTCAGGGTGCCGAGGGCGATCGGGCGGAGGTCGGACAGCCCCGCGACGAGCGCGACCGCGGCCATGGTGCGCAGCGTGAAGTCCCACCCCTTCTTCCACACCGCCAGGGCGAAGAACGGGATGTTGACGGCGAAGAACAGCAGACCGAAGGGCAGCCCGCCCATGTAGCTCAGGAGCAGGGCGAGGCCCGCCGTCCCACCGGTGACTGCGCCGCTGGCCTTGAGCAGGAACAGGCCGAGGGACACCGTGAACGTACCCGTGACCATCCCCAAGACGTCCTCCAGGACCGAGTGCCGGACGATGCCGTCGTCGACGTCCGGGTCCGCGCGGGGTGCTCGTGTGTCCATGGCCGCAAGCTATCACCGGCGGATCGGGCGGATCGGCGGGGGCCCGGTGGATGTGAAGGAAAGCACAGAAACCCGGCGGAGTGAAGGCCCGGAAGGCGCTGTGTTACGGACGTCGATGCGTCGTGCGGCCCGTGCCCGACTCCGTCGGCGCGTGGTCGTCGTGCCCGGGAGGCGGGACGACTTCGTCCCCCATTCGTCTCCGCCGTCCGGTACCGTTGGATCATCAGTGTGCTTACGGTCCGGCCTGCCAGGTCCGATCCGGAGTGTGACAGGGCAGTCGGTACGGCCGCGACGAGGGGGGTGCACGGTGATCGAGTACGTGAGCAGCAGGTTCGGCCAGATCCTCTTCGCCAGCTGGCAGCACTTCTCCCTCGTGGTGCAGAGCCTCATCCTTGCCACCGTCCTGGCGGTCGTGATCGCCGCGCTCGTCTATCGCAGCCCTGCACTCACCGCCGTCGCGAACAGCGTCTCCGCAACCGGCCTGACCATCCCCGGCTTCGCCCTCGTGGGACTCCTGATCCCGCTGTTCGGCTTCGGTGTGGCACCGGCCGTGATCGTGGTGGTGTTCTTCGCCGTGCTGCCGATCCTGCGCAACGCCGTCGTCGGCCTGACCGGCATCGACGGCGCGGTGATCGAGTCGGCGCGCGGCGTCGGCCTGAGCCGCTTCCAGACCTTCCGGCGCGTCGAGCTCCCCATGGCCTGGCCGGTCATCCTGGCCGGGGTGCGCGTCTCGGCGCAGATGGTCATGGGCATCGCCGCGATCACCGCGTACGCCCTCGGGCCGGGCCTCGGCGGGTTCATCTTCACGGGGCTCGCACGGCTCGGCGGTGCCAACGCCCTCGAGTCGGTGGCCACCGGCATCATCGCGGTCATCATCCTTGCCGTGGTGCTCGATCTCCTCCTCGTCGGCCTCGGCCGGCTCACGATCCCGCGAGGTATCCGTGTCTGACAACATCCCCGCCACGGCATCCACCGATCCGGCATCCGTCATCACCGGGGCGAGCATCCTGCTCGACCAGGTCAGCAAGCGGTATCCCGGCCAGGCGAAGGCTGCGGTGGACGGCCTCACGATGGAGATCCCGGCCGGCAAGATCGTCATGCTGGTGGGTCCCTCGGGCTGCGGCAAGACCACCACCCTGAAGATGATCAACCGCCTGATCGAGCCCACCGAGGGCCGCATCGTGCTCGACGGCGACGACGTCACCGGGATCAACGGCGACGACCTGCGGCGACGGATCGGGTACGTCATCCAGGCCGGCGGCCTGTTCCCCCACATGACCGTCGCGACCAACATCGCGATCGTCCCGAAGATGCTCGGCTGGAGCAAGGACCGCGTCGCGGCCCGCGTGGACGAACTCCTGGAACTCGTCTCCCTCGATCCGGCCCAGTACCGCGACAGGTTCCCCCGGGAGCTCTCCGGCGGGCAGCAGCAGCGCGTCGGCGTGGCCCGAGCGCTCGCGGCGGACCCGCCCGTGCTGCTCATGGACGAGCCCTTCGGTGCCGTGGACCCCATCACCCGGGTGCGTCTCCAGGACGAGCTCATCAGCATCCAGAAGGAACTGCAGAAGACGATCGTCTGCGTCACCCATGACTTCGACGAGGCCGTCAAGCTCGGGGACTGGATCGCCATCTTCACCGAGGGTGCGCAGCTGGTGCAGTACGACACCCCCGAACGCATCCTCGCCGAGCCGGCCAACGAGTTCGTCGAGAACTTCATCGGCGCCGGCGCCGGCCTGAAGCAACTGACCCTGACGCGCGTCAACGAGGTCGAGCTGCAATCCGCCGTCACCGCGTCGCCGGGCGACCTCAGCTCCGACGTCCTCTCGCGCCTCGACCAGCAGGGCCACGACCACGCCGTCATCATCGACGGCCGCAACCGGCCGCTTCAGTGGCTGTCGCGACGTCAGCTCGCGCGGCTCGAGCGCATCGGCAGCACCAGGGATCCACGCCTGCCCGTGGTCGGCGAGCGCGCCACCCTGAACGACGCCCTGGACATCATGCTCGTCTCGAGTGTCGGGGCGGCGCTCGTCACCGGCGGGCGGGACAGCTTCCGCGGCGTCGTGGATGTCGAGACGATCATGGTGGCCATGAGCCAGGCCCATGCCCGGGCGCGGACCTCCCACGCCGAGGGCAAGCCCGTCGGTATCAACACCGGAGCGCTCACCGCGCTCGACGGACCGCACGACGGGACGGCGCCCCTGCGGTCCGCGGACAGGGGTGCCGGCGGTGAGTGAGCGACCGGGCGTCGTCGCTGCCGGCACGGCACAAGGCCCGACGGCGTCGGCCGGCACTGATGCCCTGCCCGGCGGAACGGCCGATACGCTCGTCAGTCGCGATCGCAGCTGGCTCCCGCTGCTCCGGCAACTCGCAGGCATCATCCTGGCCGGCCTCGTGCTGGCCGCCTGGCTCCTCTCGGCCGAGCTGACGGCCACGGAGCAGATCACCCTCAACCCCGCCTCACTGCTCGTCTACACGGGCGAGCACCTGGCGCTGACACTGCTGGCTGCGGCGATCGTACTGGTGGTCGCCGTGCCGCTCGGCATCCTCCTCACCCGCCGGCCGTTCCGGCGGGTCGCCGGGCCCGTGCTCGCCGTCGTGAACCTGGGGCAGTCGGCGCCCGCGATCGGGCTCGTCGTCCTGCTCGCCGCCTGGCTCGGCTTCGGCTTCCGCACGGCCGTGGTGGCACTCGTGGTCTACGCGCTCCTGCCGGTCCTCCGGAACACCATGGTGGGGATCGGCCAGGTCGATCCCCGTCTCGTCGAGGCCGGACGGGGGATGGGCATGAGCGCCGCAGCGGTCCTCCTGCGCGTGGAGCTCCCGCTGGCGGTGCCCATCATGCTCGCCGGGATCCGCACCGCGCTGGTCCTGCTCGTCGGAACCGCGGCCCTCTCGACGTTCATCAACGGCGGTGGGCTGGGCATCCTCATCACCACCGGGGTGAACCTCAATCTGTCCCGCGTCCTCATCGCGGGCGCCGTGATCGTCGCGCTCCTGGCCCTGCTCGTGGACTGGGTGGGCCGCGTGGTCGAACTCCTGGCCCGGCCCAAGGGGCTCGCGTGAGGCCCGTCCGCACCGGATGCCGTCCGCGCCGCGCGGCCGCCCTGGTCGGCGCTGCCGTCGCCGGTCTTCTCCTGGCCGGGTGCGGCCTGCAACCCGCCACGTCCTACGTGCCGGACGCCGGCCCTGGCTCCATCCAGCCGATCGACGGCGTGGACGGCGCCCCGCTCACCGTGACCTCCAAGAACTTCTCGGAGCAGCTGATCCTCGGGAAGATCTCCGTCCTGGCCGCCCAGGCCGCCGGCTTCGAGGTCACCGATCTGACCAACGCGCCGGGCTCACAGCCTGCCCGCGACCTCGTCCTCTCGGGCGAGGCCGACCTGACGTGGGAGTACACCGGCACGGCGTGGCTCGCGTTCCTGGGGAAGGAAGCGGGTATCCCGGACCAGCGGGAGCAGTGGACGGCGGTGCGCGATGCCGACGTACCCAACGGCCTCGTCTGGGGCGAACCGGCGCCGCTGAACAACACGTACGCCATGGCCGTGCGGACCGAGGCGATCCCGGAGCTCGGCGGCATCACCACCATGTCGGGACTGGCGCAGCTGCCGCCCGAGCAGAGGACGTTCTGCGTGGAGGCGGAGTTCAATTCACGCGCCGACGGCATGACGCCCATGCTGGAGCATTACGGGCTCGAACGCGGCGCGCCGACGGGCGTGCCCGACGGCAACATCGGCATCTACGACACCGGGGCCATCTACGGGGCCACCGACACCGGGGCGTGCAACTTCGGCGAGGTCTTCGCGACCGATGGACGCATCGATGCCCTGGGGCTGACCCTCCTCGAGGACGATCGCGGGTTCTTCCCCGCCTACAACGCCGCCCCCGTGTACTTCGGGGAGACGCTCGAGGAGTTCCCGGAACTCCAGGAGGTGATGGGCTCGATCGCGCCGGTCCTCACGGACGAGGCGCTGCGCCGCATGAACCTGCAGGTCGACGTCGAGGGCGAGGAGCCCGCCGACGTCGCCTTCGACTTCATGGTGGACAACGGCTTCATCACCAGGCCCTGACCTCACGAGGGCGCGGGCTGGAGTCCTGCCGACATACCCACGGAGAAGAGCCAGATCCGGGCGTCCTCGGTATCGGGGAAGTAGCGGGTCCGGCTGCGGGACTGAGCGATGAAGGCCGCGAGGACCCGGTCCACCGGATCGCTCCCGGTCAGCGCGATGGGTCCCAGGTGGCGGTAGGCGACGAGCATCTGCCGCGCGGGCGGCGTGATGTGCCGGATGAGGTCGAGGTGGACGAGCATCGGCGCCCAATGCCAGCGCGGGACGTGCGTGATCGTGTTCGCGAGGACGTCGAGCTCCGCCGGACCGATGCTGATGCCCGGCCGCCAGAGGACCTCCAGGATCCCTGCGTCGTGCAGGAGTGTGAAGTCATCCACGGTGGTGCCCCCTTGATCAGCGCCCACCCGTGTCGGCGCTCCCGTGTGCAGTCTCGCACTGCCGGGCACCGTTCCCCAACCGAGGGCAGGGACCGTGACGGTCGTCGGACGGATCGGGCACGGATCGTCGGGCGGGAACCGGCCGGGGCCTCCTACGCTGGGGACATCCGGAGAACAGGAAGGGGCAGGATGCTCACCCGCTGGAACGAGGCCATCGCCCTCATCGACGAGCAACTGACCCAGCAGGTCGACGTCGTCGAACTCGCACGGCTCACGCTCACCTCGGAGTACCACTTCCGCCGGGTGTTCTCCGTGCTCGCGGGCATGCCGGTATCGGAGTACATCCGTCGCCGCCGGATGAGCGTAGCGGCGGCCGACGTGCTCGGCGGTTTGCCGCTCGAGGAGGTGGCCCTGCGCTACGCCTACGGATCCGTGGACGGCTTCCGGCGCGCGTTCACCGCGGTGCACGGGCTGACCCCGGAGCAGGCACGGCAGCCCGGAGCCACTCTCCGCTCGCAGCCCCGCCTGCGGTTCCATCCCATCGAAGGGAGCACACTCATGCGCCACCGCGTCACCGCACTCGACCCGTTCCGCCTCGTCGGCGCCGGGACGAGGATCCCCCTGGTGTACCGAGGCCCCAACCCGGCCATGATCGCCTTCCACCGGGCACTGCCGCCGTCGCTCGCCGACCGGCTCGCGGGGCTCGGCGACATGCCAGAACCCGGCGGGCCGTTCTCGGCGTCGAGCGACTTCACCGAGGACCGGGCCGACGGCAGCGAGTTCCACTACCTGTACGGGGTCGCGACCCGCCGGTCGGCGGCGGACCTGCCCGGGGACCTCGACGTGGTCGAGGTCCCCGGACACACCTGGGTGGTGTTCGAGATCGAGGCGGAATCCGGGTTCCACGCTGCGTTGCAGCAGGCCTGGGCCGACGCCTTCGGAGAGTGGTTCCCGTCCAACCCGTACCGCGTGGTGCCGGCCCCCGAGATCCTCGCCGTCACGGAGACGTCCGACGACGGCGAGGCCGGCAGGGGTGCGCTCTGGATCGCCGTCGAGCGCGGCTGATCCCGCCGCCGGACGCAGGAAGGGCGGACCCGCGGGTCCGCCCTTCCCGTGTGCACCGGTGACCCGGGCCGCTCTAGTAGAGCGCGGCCTCGGACTCCGTGGCGGGCGCGATGCCGCGGCCGAGGTTCGCGGCCAGCTTCGCGCCGAGCTCGGCATCGACGTTCGCCCAGTACTGGATGGCCCGCGCGCGGATCTCGTCGCTCTGCACACCGCCGACGGCGCCCGTGATGGTCTCGAGGAAGCGTGCACGCTGCGCGTCGTCGAACACCTCGCGGTACAGCGTCCCGGCCTGGCCGAAGTCGTCGTCCTCGGTATGCAGCGAATGGGCCGCGCGGACGAGGTCGCCGTCGTTCTCCCAGCCGCCGTGCGCGCCGTACCGGGCGGGATCCGCGGCGGGGCCGCCGACGGAGTTCGGGGCGTACACGGGTGTGGACGCCGCGTTGAAGTGGTAGCGCGCCGCGCCGTCCTTGGAGTAGTTGCGCACCTCGTTCTTCGGCATGTTCACGGGCAGCTGTGCATGGTTGGTGCCCACGCGGTAGCGGTGTGCGTCCGCGTAGGAGAAGATGCGTGCCTGCAGCATGCGGTCGGGGCTGGCGGCGATGCCCGGCACGAAGTTCGACGGCGCGAACGTGGCCTGCTCGATCTGCGCGAAGTAGTTCTCCGGGTTGCGGTTCAGCGTGAGCCGGCCGACTGGAATCAGCGGGTAGTCACCCTGCGGCCACACCTTCGTGAGGTCGAACGGGTTGAATCGATACGTCTTGGCGTCGTCGTAGGGCATGATCTGGACCTTCAGGTCCCAGCTCGGGTGGTTGCCCCTGGCGATGTTCTCCGAGAGGTCGCGCAGGTGGTGGTCGGCGTCCGAGCCCGCGAGCGACTCGGCCTCGTCGACCGTCAGCACCTCGTGGCCCTGGTTGGACTTGAAGTGGTACTTCACCCAGAACTTCTCGTCGGACTCGTTGATCCACATATAGGTGTGCGAGCCGTAGCCGTTCATGGTGCGCCACGAGTTCGGCAGGCCGCGGTCACCCATGAGCCAGGTCACCTGGTGGGCCGACTCGGGGCTGAGGGTCCAGAAGTCCCACTGCATGTCGGCGTCCCGCAGGTTGGTGCCGGGCAGGCGCTTCTGCGAGTGGATGAAGTCCGGGAACTTGATGCCGTCGCGGATGAAGAACACCGGGGTGTTGTTGCCCACGAGATCGTAGTTGCCCTCGGAGGTGTAGAACTTGAGCGCGAAGCCGCGGGGGTCGCGCCATGTGTCGGGGGAGCCCTGCTCGCCCGCCACGGAGGAGAAGCGGAGGAGGGTCTCCGTCGTCGTGCCCTTCTGGAAGAGCGCGGCGCGCGTGTACATGCTGACGTCCTCGGTGGTCTCGAAGACACCGAACGCTCCGCCGCCCTTGGCGTGGACCACACGCTCGGGGACGCGCTCCCGGTTGAACTGCGCGAGCTTCTCGATGAGGTAGTGATCGGTCAACGGGATGGCGCCGTCGGGGCCGAGGGCCGACGAGTTGCTGTCATCGACGACGGGGGCGCCGGACTGCGTGGTGCTGAAGCTGGCGGACATGCTGCTCCTATTCCTGGGGTTCGGATGGTTGGTGGCTGGGGGCTGCCGGACGGCAGTCGTCGCAGAGGCCCTGATACAGGACCTCCGCGATCCGGATGGTCATGCGGGAGGCGCCGGGCGCCCACTCGGGGGTCAGGCAGGGTGCGTGCCCGACGGCGCAGTCCACGTCCTCGATCCGGCCGCACCCGGTGCAGACGGCGTGGTGGTGGTTGTCGCCCACGCGCGTCTCGTACCGGGCGGGGGAGTGGGGCGTCGCGATGCGGCGCAGCAGGTCGATGTCGGTGAGGTCGGCCAGGATCACGTAGACGGATTGCACGGTGATGTGCGGCAGGTCGGCGCGGACGGCGCTCGCGGCGTCGTCGGCCGTGGCGTGCGGCAACCGCTCGACGGCGGCGAGGACGGCGAGGCGCTGGCGCGTCACGCGCCGGTCGGCGGCATGCAGGGCGGCGGTCCAGCGGGCCTCCCGGGCCTCGGGTGTCGCGGCGGTGTACATCATTGCTTCAGTCAATCAGTAGTTGTGAGGAACTCATAACAAGGCGCTGCTAACTTGCGCCCCACGCCGCGCATGCGGTCGGTACCGTGGACAGGGTGGATCTCTTCAGACGCGCCCGGGCCTGGGTGCTGGACTATGCGTACGTCGGCTTCTGGCAGGTGCACGGCTTCCTGTTCAGGGTGGACCCTGCGCGATACCTGACCCCCGCCCCGGGGGCGCCCGAAGGCAAGGTGCCCGTGCTCCTGATCCCCGGGATCTACGAGACCTGGCAGTTCATGCGGCCGGTCGCCGACCACCTGTACCGGGCCGGGCACCCGGTCCATGTCGTGCGGAAGCTCGGCTACAACCGCGGCACCGTGGCCGCGATGGCGCAGCTCGCCGCCGGCTACCTCGAGGAGCACGAGCTGACCGACGTCGTCGTCGTCGCGCACAGCAAGGGCGGCCTGATCGGCAAGTTCCTCATGACCATGTCCAGTGTCTCGCCGCGGATCAGCCGCCTCGTGGCCGTGAACACGCCCTTCTCCGGGTCCGTCTACGCGAACTTCTTCTTCCTGCCGAGCATCCGTGCGTTCTCGCCGCAGAACCGGACCCTGCAGTCCCTGCTGGGGCACCTCGAGCTGAACGAGCACATCACGTCCATCTACGGCCGGTTCGATCCGCACATCCCGGGTGGCAGCTTCGTGCAGGGCGCCCGCAACGTGCAGCTCGAGACCATGGGTCACTTCCGGCCGATCGCGGACAAGCGCGTGCTGCAGGAGATCGACCGCGCGATCGCGGCGGGGGAGCGCGACGCCGTCGAAGGAGCCTGACCCGCGGGGCTGTCCCTGCGGCCGCTCATGGGCGTGCTTCTCCCGACGGCGGGTTGGCCCCCCGGGTACCCCGACTCGTTGCCAGGGCGAATCACTCCGGAGCTAGACTCGTGCCGTGCCACGACTCCTCGCCGACATCACCCCGCTGAAGGAGTCCCCGGCGTTCCGGAGGCTGTACATCGGCACGGCGCTCTCGGCCATCGGGACGCAGCTCACGATCGTGGCCGTCAGCCTGCAGATCTACTCCCTCACGCAGTCCACGTTCAGCGTGGGCCTGCTCAGCCTCTTCGCCCTCGTGCCCCTCGTGGTCGCGGGCCTGTACGGCGGGGCGATCGCCGACGCCCAGGACCGCCGAACGGTCGCGCTGTACTCGGGGTTCGCACTGTGGGCCACCACCATGGCCATCGCGGCGCAGGCATGGATCGGCGTGGACAGCGTCTGGCTGCTCTACATCCTCGTCGCCATCCAGTCGGGCGCGGCCGGCATCAACCAGCCCACGAGGAGCTCGATCATCCCGCGGCTCGTCCGGCCGGAACTGCTGCCCGCGGCCAATGCCCTGAGCATGATCACGTTCGGCCTCGCATTCACCGTGGGTCCGTTGCTCGCGGGAGTGCTCGTGGCTCAGGTGGGCTACGCCTGGACCTACACGGTCGACGTCGTCACCTTCACCTTCGCGCTGTGGGCCGTCTACCGCCTGCCGGCCCTGCCACCCGAGGGACCCACCCGACGGGCGGGCCTCGCGACGGTGCTCGAGGGCTTCCGCTTCCTCGGCACGCGGCCGAACATCCGCATGACCTTCATCGTGGACCTCGTCGCCATGGTCCTGGCCCAGCCGCGGGCCCTGCTTCCCGCGGTCGGCGCGGTGCTCATCGGCGGAGGTGAGCTGACCGTCGGCATCCTGCTGGCCTCCGCGGCCTTCGGGTCGGTACTGGCCGGGCTGTTCTCCGGCCCGCTGGGCCGCATCCACAAGCACGGCCAGGCCGTGATCTGGTCGATCGTGGGCTGGGGTGCGTCGGTGGCCGGTTTCGGGCTCGTCGTCGTGATGGCCGGCTCGTCCTCCCTGCCGGCACCCGGCGAGGGCGAGCTATCGGTCTGGGTGCTGCCCGCCGCGGTCTGCCTCGTCCTGGCGGGCATCGCGGACTCCATCAGCAGCGTCTTCCGGAACACCATCCTGCAGTCCGCCACCCCGGACGCCATGCGCGGACGGCTGCAGGGCGTGTTCATCGTCGTCGTCGCGGGTGGTCCGCGGCTGGGCGACATGGTGGCCGGTGGCCAGGCCTCCTGGCTGGGGGAGGGGTGGACCGCCGTCGTCGGAGGGATCGCCTGTGCCGTCCTGGTTCTCGTCGTCGCCCGCCGGCAGCCGCGCTTCCTGCAGTACGACTCCCGCACGCCCGAGCCCTGAGCCTGCGCGCCCGCCAGGGCTCTTACCTGTCCCCGTACGATGAAGGGAACAGGCACCTGCGACCCTCCGTTGTACTGACGGGCCGCACGGCCTCCACCAGCAAGGAGATCTCAGTGCACAACCATTTCAACGGTGCCAAGACGGCGTTGTTGTTCGGCGCCCTCATGGGCATCTTCCTCGTGTTCGGCGCCGTCATCGCGGGGGCCACCGGCAGCTCGATGTTCATCTGGGTCTTCGCCCTGCTCGGCGTCGGGTCGATCGCCTACAGCTACTGGAACAGCGACAAGATCGCGATCCGCAGCATGCGCGCCGTCGAGGTGACGGAGCAGCAGGCGCCGGCCATGTACCGGATCGTGAGGGAGCTCAGCACGCGGGCCGGCAAGCCCATGCCCCGGCTCTACATCTCCCCGACGATGGCTCCGAACGCCTTCGCGACGGGCCGTAACCCCGAGAACTCGGCGGTCTGCTGCACGCAGGGCATCCTCGAGCTGCTCGACGAGCGCGAGCTGCGCGGCGTCCTCGGGCACGAGCTCATGCACGTCTACAACCGCGACATCCTCACCGGGTCCATCGCCGCCGCCGTGGCCGGCGTCATCACCTCGGTGGCGCAGATGTTCGCCTTCACGGGCATGATGGGCGGCAACCGGGGCCAGGGCGGCAACCCCATCGCAGCACTGCTGCTCGCCTTCCTCGCACCGCTGGCCGCGGGCCTCATCCAGACCGCGATCGGCCGCACCCGCGAGTTCGACGCCGACGAGGACGGCGCGATCCTCACGGACGACCCCCTGGCACTCGCCTCCGCCCTCCGCAAGCTCGCGAGCGGCACGCAGCGTGCACCGCTGCCGCAGGACCAGCGCCTCGTGAACACCTCGCACCTCATGATCGCGAACCCGTTCAAGGGAGGCGGCATGAACCGCCTCTTCGCGACCCACCCGCCGATGGACCAGCGCATCGCGCGCCTCGAGGGCATGGCCGGACGCCCGACCGGCTGAGCACCCCGACGACGACGGCGGCCCCACCTCGCACAGGTGGGGCCGCCGTCGTCATGTCCGGGTGTCTCCGAACGGGTCAGCGCATGTTCACGAACTGGAGGTCCGCCTCGTCGAAGTTCCGGAGCAGCGCCATCGTCTCCTGGAGGTCGTCGCGGGACTTCGAGCTGACGCGCAGCTCATCGCCCTGGATCTGCGACTTGACGCCCTTGGGCCCCTCGTCGCGGATGAGCTTGTTGATCTTCTTCGCGATGTCCTGAGCGATCCCCTCCTTGATGGAGGTCTCGAGGCGGAATTCCTTGCCCGAGGGGTAGGGCTCGCCGGTGTCCAGCGACTTCAGCGAGATGCCGCGCTTGATCATCTTGGACTGCAGGACGTCGAGCACGGCCATCACGCGCTCCTCCGAGTTCGCCTTCATGAGGATCTTCTCGCCGCTGAAGTCCACCTCGGCGCCGACGCCCTTGAAGTCGTACCGCTGCGCGATCTCCTTCTGCGCCTGGTTCAGCGCATTGGCGACCTCCTGCTTGTCCACTTTGCTTACGACGTCGAACGTGGATTCGCTCGCCACGATGCCTCCTAGGGGTGGTTGGGTTTCTTGCCATCAAGACTATCCGTAACGCCTCTGCGGCGGCGCGGGCTGTTCACAGCCGGCGCTCAGGGAGCGCCGGGGACGCGCACACACTCGGGTGGCACGGTGGGAATCACGCCACCGCCCTCGAAGGAGCTCCATGTCCGAGATGCCACGCCGCCGCTATCAGGTCCGACTCCGGAAGGCCGTGGCGGGGTCGTTCCTCGCCGCCGCCGGCGCGGCGTCCCTGACGGGGTTCACGGCCGCCCCGGCGCTCGCCGTGCCACCGCGGGTGGTGGCCACGGGCACGGACACGGCCGACTACGAGGCGGGCGACATCATCCTCGGGCTCGACTCGGCGGCGGCCGTGACGGTCGCCTCGCCCGTCGCCGTCACGAGCTCCACGCCGTCGGCGGAGGAGCGGCTCGCGGGCGTCCGGGCGGACCTCGATCAGGCTGTCCTGCTGCGGATGGTCACCCCGGAACAGGCGGACGGCTTCTACGCGCAGATCGAGCGCCGGGTGGCCGCAGGCCTGTGACCCGTGGCCCGATTCGTGTCCGGGGCGGTTTGTGGGTAAAGTTGTCTTGCCCGCGCTTGCTGCGGGCGGTCTTCCTGTGAAGACGTTCGGCAGATTACCCGAGCGGCCAAAGGGGGCTGACTGTAAATCAGCTGGCAACGCCTACGGGGGTTCGAATCCCTCATCTGCCACAGCAAGGAACGGCCGGTACTTCCACTGGGAATCAGGGGAGGTGCCGGCCGTTCGTATTCCCGGCCCGGCCCGCTGGAGGGAAGGCATCGGACGCCGCCTCCTCACCGGCACGCGCCTTCTGCCGTCGATGCTCCGGTACCGGGTACTGCAGGAGGTGGCGGGATGCCCTGCCCACGACGGCACCTCCAGGGGCGCAGGCGGGTCCGTCAGCCGGTGAGGACGAGTCTCGGCGTGACAGGTAGGCGCTGCCGCAGGAACAGGTGCGCCGCTCCGGTGTCGCGACGACGGACGGCCGCGTGTTCCGGAGGCCGCTCGAGCAGGTGCGTCCACACCGAGGAGTAGGCGAAGGCCGGCTCACATGACCGTCGGACGGGCACGGCGAACGGATCGAGCCGCGTCGACGGTGCGGGGACGGTCGGCGCTGCCGTCAACTACTCGACCTCCGGCCCATCCGCACGGGGGCGCTCAACGAAATGTCGGTAAGCCTGCTTAGAGTGGACAGGATGGCTGGGAGGTCGTGATCGTCGTTTCGGGGAGTACACGGGTCGGATGGCTCGACAGCCTGCGCGGCGTCGCCATCCTGCTCGTCGTCGTGCTCCACGCGGGGGAGGCCCTCCGCGTCGCCGTCGGACCCACTCCCGGGCTGGACCAGGTCAACCTGTTCCTGGAACCCTTCCGCATGCCCGTGCTCATGTTCCTCTCGGGGTTCCTGCTGCCGCAGTCGCTCGCCAAGTCCGGGCGGACGTACTTCGCCGGCAAGGTCTCGATGGTCGCATGGCCGTACGTCCTCTGGTCGGTGATCCTGCTCGCGGCGAGCGGCGACTTCGGCCCCGAGGGGATCGCGCAGATCTTCTACCTCTCGCCGACCTACCTCTGGTACCTGTGGTTCATCCTCGTGTTCTATGCGGTCGCCTACCCGCTGCGGCGCGTTCCACCGCTGGTCCCCGCCGGTGTGGGCCTTCTGCTCTCCTTCCTGCTGCCCGACGGCGGCAGGCCCGAGACCCTGGCCTTCCTCGCGGCGTTCTTCTTCTTCGGGGCATGGTGTGCCGGGCATGCGCAGCTCGTGGAGCGGTTCATCGGGAGGCCCTGGGTACTGGCGCTGGCGGCGGCGTCCGCGGTCACCGTGGGAGCCCTCAACGTGGCCGGCCGGGAGGTGCTGTACCGGGGCGAGTTCGCCTGGGGCGTGGTGGGGGCACTCGGCGTCGTGTGCTGGGTCTTCCCTCGGCTCGGCACGCACCGTGCGACGGCGGTCCTCGAGTTCGTGGGGCGCTATTCGCTCGTCTTCTACGTGGCGCACCTCGGCCCGATCATGCTCACGCTCGCCCTCGCCGACGCCCTCGGGATCGCCGGTACCTGGCTCGTGCCGGTGCTGCTGGTGGTCGGCGTCGGTGTGCCGCTGGGCTTGGCGTGGGTGTACTCGACGAGGGAGCACGCCTCCGTCAATCTGCTGTTCGAACTGCCGGCCCTCAAGCGCCGGCCGCTGGAGGCGGCACGCAGCACCAGCCGGCGGTCGAGGGCCTGAGCGTAGCCGGCACCGGGACCTGCCGTATCACTGCCGCGTCAGCGCCGTCGTGAGCAACTGGTCCTTCGACGGGCCGGTGACATCCCAGGTGTAGTCGATGGTGCTGGGGGAGGTGACCGTGAACTGCACGCGGTAGGTGTCGGGAGGGCAGGCGTGTTCGTCCCGGCTCGTGCCGCTGCGGAGGTCGAGCCGGCAGAGGACACGGCCGTCGACGAAGTGCACGGTCGCCACGGCGCCCGCTGCGCTGATCCGATAGGAGCGCGACGCCGGGCCCTCGAAGTGCGGCCACGCGACGGTGCCCTCCTCGTCCCACCGCAGTCCGTCGCCGTCGGGGGTGAAGGCGGTGATGCCGGTGAAGATGCCCGTCACGCCCGTGGTGCGGTCGAGCAGTTCGCGGCGCGTGGACCATCTCCCGGCGAGGAAGGCGAGGGTGTCGCCCACGCCGACGCCGCTTGCCCCGTCCTGCATGGTCCCCTCCCGTCGCTCCACCCCACGCTAGCTCCGACGCGGCGACATCGCACCTTGCCGTCACGACCCCAAAATGTTAGGCTGCCTAACTATGAACTCTTCCGCGACGGACGTCCGACTGCTGGCCCTCGCGCAGGCCTTCCGCACGACGCTGCGCCACGCCGTCTACCTCAGCCGTTCCATGGACGGCGACGGGGAGCTGACGACCATGCAGATGAGCACGCTCAGCATGGCGGCGGAGGAGCCCCTCCGCGTGAGCCGCGTCGCCGCGAACCTCGGGATCCGGGTGCCGTCCGCCACCGAGCAGATCATCAAGCTCGAGCAGGCAGGACTGGTCAGCCGGGAGGCGGACCCCACCGACTCGCGCGCCGTCCTCGTGCAGCTCACGGAGAGGGGCCGCGAGGCGTGGGAGGCGGCGAGCCAACGGCGCAACGAGCGCGTGGCCGCTCTGCTCGACCAGCTCGACGACGACGACCGCGCCATGCTCGCCGCGGCCCTGCCGATCATCGACAGGCTCAACGCCAGGGGCTGAACCGTCGCGCGGCGCCCGCGGGCCACTGACGCCGCGGGCCTGCCACGCTTCCGCGTCACCCTGCCAGGATCGACGTCGTCGCCCCGTCCTCCTCGCCGGCGAAGTAGCGGTCCAGGACGGCCGTGAACCACGGCTCCTGGGGTGCGGCCCGGCCGAAGAGCGTCATGGAGGACTGCAGTTTACGGGCGTCGATCCCGCCGAGCACTGCGACCGGATCGCTGCCGTCCAGATTGAGGAGCGCGTGGACGCTCTCCATCAGCCGGGGCCCGAGCACCGGGTGCGAGAGGTAGGCGCGTGCCTCGTCGAGGGACGCCACGGCGTACCGTACGGATGTCGGGCTGCTCCCGAGCCCGGCGATCTGGGGGAAGACGAACCACATCCAGTGGCTCGTCTTGCGGCCGCGCTGCAGCTCGGCCAGGGCCTGGTCGTAGGTGCCGTGCGCGTCCTGCGCCTCGACGAATCGTGCCAGATCGTGCGGGTCCTCCACATGTGCCTCCGGGTATCTCTCGAGCGTGCGTATTCTTCATCGGTAGCGAACAGGCCTGACAAGGGCATGGTGGGGTCGCTAGCGTTAAGGGATGTCGACAATCAATATCACCGAGGCAAGCTTCCCGGAAACCATCGAGGGCAACGACATCGTGTTCGTTGACTTCTGGGCCGACTGGTGTGGGCCGTGCAAGCAGTTCGCGCCGGTGTACGACGCCGTGTCGCAGCAGCACGAGGACGTCACCTTCGCGAAGGTGGACACCGAGGCCGAGCAGTCGCTCGCCGCGGCCGCCGGGATCACCTCGATCCCCACGCTCATGGCGTTCCGCGAGAAGGTCCTCGTCTTCTCGCAGCCCGGTGCCCTCAACGCGACCCAGTTCGGCGAACTCGTCGATGCCGTCAAGGGCCTGGACATGAAGGCCGTCCACGAGCAGATCGCCCAGCAGCAGGAGGGCGCCTCCGCCCGCGACGCGCAGTAGAGGCGCTGTAGACGCGCTCAGGCCGTCCCTGGAACCGAAAAGCCCCGCACTCGCCGAGTGCGGGGCTTCTTCCGTGCTGCCGTCAGGCCGCCTGGTCCGAGCGGACCACCTCTGCGGGCCGGGCAAGCAGTGCGCTGAGGGATTCGCCGAGGTCCTGGACGGCGGGTCCGCGCAGGTGTGTGTCGAGCAGCTCGGTGGACTCCCACTGCTCGGTGAGGACGATGCGGTCCTGCTGTGCGTCGGTGATCTCGTAGCGGATGCACCCGGGCTCCTGCACCACCTGCTCGATGGCGATGTCCAGGGCGAGCTTCACGCGGAAGAACTCGCCGTCGAGCGGGGTGAACACTGCGGTGACGTCTACTGGTCGGCTCATGCTCCAACCCTAGCGGTGGCGATGATCCTCCGGGGTCAGGCGCGGCCCGTAGGCCTGCTTGCGGAACCCGCTCGCGTACAGGGAGCGGACCACGCGCTGCCGCTGTCCCTTCCACGGCCTGAGCAGCTCGATCATCCCGGCGTCGTCGGTGCGGCGTCCCGTGAGCGCCGCGCCCACGTAGGCCGCCAGGTGGTAGTCACCCACGGAGATGGAATCGGGGCAGCCGTGCGTCCGCTGCACCACCTCCGCGACGGTCCACACGCCGATGCCGGGAACCGACCGCAGGCCCGCCCGCACCGTGTCACCGCCGGGCTGGGAGCCGAGGCGTTCGAGGCCGCTGGCCACGAGGGCAGCCTTGAGGATGGTGGTGGAGCGTTTCGCGTCGACGCCGGCCTTGTGCCACTCCCAGGAGGGGATGCGGCGCCACTGCTCGGGCGTCGGGGGGAGGCGGAGTCCCGCGGGCGCGCATTCACCGGCACCGGGAGCGGGATCCCCGTAGCGGGTCAGCAGGTAACGCCACGAGCGCTTCGCCTCGAGGTTGGTGACCTTCTGCTCGAGGATCGCCCTGACGATCGTGTCCAGCATGCGGCCCGACGCGGGCAGGCGCAGTCCCGGGTTGAGGTACCGGCCCTTGCGGGCGAGGTCGGGCAGTGTCGACGCGAACGCGGCACTGTCGAACGCGCTCCAGTCGTCGTCCGCGCCGAGCAGGCGCGGCACCGACTCGAGGGCGCGCGCCGCCCCGGGTCCCCACGCCGTCGCCTGCACCCGGCAGTCGTTGAGCGGGCCGCGCTGCCGCAGGGCCAGGGTGACGGGCCCGTCCGCGGTGCGGTACGCGAGCCAGTGGTCGGGGCCCTGGACTATGAAGGAGGGGTCGTACGGCCCGCACTGCAGGGTGCCGACCGTTCCTGCGAGGTTGTACGGGCCGTCGGGGGTCCACTCCGCGGCCTCGGCACCCGACGGCACGACGGCGGGGGCGATGGTCATGCGTCCAATGGTGTCACGGTGCGCGGGTCCGGCAGAGCGCCCACGGCGTGTCCCGCCTCGCCTTCCCGGGAGTAGCATCGGGCATCCGGTGGAATCGTGAGGACCAGCAGATGGCCGAGTCACGCAGGGGTGGAGCGAGTGGCTCCTCCCTGCCTGCGGCCGGGCAGCGGCGTCACCTCCCGGGGACGGGCATACGTGTTGTCGTCCTCCTGTGGTCGGTCCTGCTGTGCGGCGGGTGCACGGGGAACGGGGCCGAGGACGCCCGACAGAGCCCGGCACCACCGGCGGAGGCCCGGGACCTGGCGTCGCCGGCGCCCACGCCGACCCCGATGCCGTCTCCCGTCGCCTGCACGGACTGCGTCAGTGTCGTCCTCACGGGCGACCTCCTCGTGCATCCCCAGCTGTGGGACCAGGCCGCAGTGGACGCGGCCGCGACGGGTGGGTATCCGCTCGATTTCGAGCCGCTGCTCGCGGGGCAGCGCCCCTACCTCTCGGCCGCCACCCTGGGCATCTGCCACCTCGAGACGCCCGTGGCCTCGGCCGGAGGACCGTTCGCGGGGTACCCGCGGTTCAACGTCCCCCCGCAGATCGTCGGCGCCGCCAGGGAGGTCGGCTACGACGCCTGCACCACGGCCAGCAACCACTCCCTGGACCAGGGCACGGAGGGCGTGGAGCGGACGCTTGTCGCCCTGGAGGCGGCGGGCCTCGACCACACAGGGTCCTACGCCGGCGCCGCGGACGCGCAGGAGATCCTGATCCTCGACCTGCCGGAGGCACGGGTGGCGGTCATCGCAGCCACCTACGGACTGAACGGGCTCGTCGCCGACCAGCCCTGGCGGGTGGACATGCTCGACGCACCGGCGATGATCGCGAAGGCCCGGGCCGCCAGGGCCCAGGGCGCGGACATCGTGCTCGCGGCACTGCACGCCGGGGACGAATACGCCTCGGTCCCCAACGCACAGCAGACCGAGGTGGCACGTGCGCTCGCCGACAGCGAGCAGGTGGACTTCGTCTACGGACACCACACCCACTCGGTCCTGCCCATCGAGAGGTACAACGGCAGGTGGATCGTGTACGGGCTGGGGAACGGGGTGACGGAGCTGTCCCCGACCTACGCGGTCAACAACGAGGGCCTGATGGTCAGGGCCCGCTTCAGCCGGGACGACGGGGGGACCTGGACGGTCTCCGGGCTCGACTGGTTGCCGTCCCTCATCGTCGCCGGGCCCTATCGCTGGTGTTCGCTCGCCCCCGACCGGCCCGTCGGCGCGTGCTCGTCACCCGAGCACGAGGCAGCCGTCCGGGAGCGCACGCGCAGCGTGGTCGAGTCCCTCGGCGCAGCCGGGGCGGGAGCCCGCCAGTGGGAGCTCTCCGCCGAGGGCACGGGGCGCTAGGAGGTGCCCGCGACGGCGGACGCGATCGTCGCACCCAGCGACGCCGTCGTGCCCGTTCCTCCGAGGTCCCGGGTCAGTGCCCGGCCGCCGGTGGCGAGCACCGACTCGATCGCCGCGAGGATCCCGGCCGCGGCCTCCGTCTCGCCGAGGTGCTCCAGCATCATGGAGGCGCTCCAGATCTGTCCCACCGGATTCGCGATGCCCTGGCCCGCGATGTCCGGGGCGGACCCGTGGACCGGCTCGAACAGGCTCGGGAAGGTGCGGTCGGGGTTGATGTTGCCGCTGGGTGCCACGCCGATGGTCCCGGTGCAGGCGGGCCCGAGGTCGGAGAGGATGTCGCCGAAGAGATTGCTGGCCACGACGACATCGAACCAATCGGGGTGGAGCACGAAGTTCGCGCACAGGATGTCGATGTGGAACTTGTCGGTGCGGACGTCGTCGTACCCCGCCGCCATCGCCTCCACCCGCTCGTCCCAGTAGGGCATGGTGATGGAGATGCCGTTGCTCTTCGTCGCCGAGGTCAGGTGCTTCTTCTCCCGCTTCCGCGCGAGGTCGAAGGCGTACCGGAGGATCCTGTCCACCCCCGTGCGCGTCATGACGGTGTCCTGGATCACCGTCTCGCGGTCGGTACCCTCGAACATCCTGCCGCCCACGCTCGAGTACTCGCCCTCGGTGTTCTCGCGGACCACGTAGAAGTCCACGTCGCCAGGCTCCCGGCCCGCCAGCGGGCTGGTGATCCCCGGCAGCAGGCGCACGGGGCGCAGGTTGACGTACTGGTCGAAGTGGCGCCGGAACTGCAGCAGGCTGCCCCACAGGGACACGTGGTCCGGGACCACATCGGGCCATCCCACCGCACCGAAGAAGATCGCGTCGAAGCCCCGTAGCTCCTCGAACCAGCCGTCGGGCAGCATCTGCCCGTGCTTTAGGTAGTACTCGGCACTCGCGTAGTCGAACTCGACGGCGTCCACCGCGAACCCGTACCTGTCCGCCGCCGCCCGGAGCGACCGCAGCCCCTCCGGCATGACCTCCTTGCCGATCCCGTCGCCCGCGATGACCGCGATCCTGTAGGTGTTCGTCATGGTCGGGTCTCCTCGTCGACGGGCGGCATGTCGTTCCAGCCTAGGCTCCCGCTCCCAGCACCCACAGCACGACCACGGCCGCCGGCAGCACCACGGCGGTGACCAGCAACCCGGCCACGGCGAACGGCACCCACCGGATGGTGATGCCGAGCGAGCGGAGCCGTTCGGCCCAGAGCAGCGTCGCGAGCGAGCCCCACGGCGTGACGAGCGGCGCGAGGTTCACCCCGATCAGCAGCGCTGCGAGGCGCAGCGGGGACCCGGCCACCGGTTCCAGGGCGAGGTAGGCCGGAAGATTGTTCACTGCGTTGGCGCCGGCCGCACCGACGGCGGCGAGCCGCAGCAGGTCCGTCAACCCCTCCCCCTCTCCGGCGAGCGGCGAGACGAAGGCGTCCAGCCCCTGCGCGTGCGCTGCGGTGACGAGCACGAAGAGGCTGAGGGCGAGCAGGAGCGGTTTGACGGGAATCAGCCGGATGGTCAGCACGTCCCGCCGTCGGATCGCGAAGAGGACGGCCAGGACGACGGCGGCCGCGCTCGCGCTCAGGGCCACGGGGATGCCGCTGACCAGGGCGGGGAGGAGGAGCGCGAGGACGGCGTAGCCGCAGCGCAGCAGCACCCGGTCCTCGGCCGCGCGCGGTGGTGCGGGGGAGAAGCTCTCGGAGAGCTGACGCCGGAACAGCAGGTACAGGACGAGGCACGGCAGGGCGACGCCGACGATCGCCGGTCCGTGGACCAGACCCGCGAACGCGGCCGGACTCAGCTGCAGCTCCTCCTGTACGAGCAGGTTGGTGAGATTGGACACCGGGAGGAGCAGCGACGCCGTGTTGGCAAGCCACACGATCGTGATGGCGAACGGCAACGGCGGCAATCCCGCCCGGCGCGCGAGGAGCACCACGAGCGGCGTGAGCAGGACCGCCGTCGTGTCCAGCGAGAAGAAGACGGTGCAGGACACGGCAAGGAGCACCGTGACGAGCCACAGTGCGAGGACGCGGCCGCGCGCGAGGCGTGCCGAGGCCGAGATCACCCGTTCGAAGACCCCGGCGTAGAACAGGAGGTCCGTGACGACGGTCATCGCGGTCACGAAGAGCAGGATCGGCCAGATCCGGGTCCACAGCTCCGCGAGGTCGGGGCCGGGCAGCAGCCCGCCGACCACGCAGGCCACCGCGAGGGCCGGCAGGACCGCACGCAGGGCGGTGCGACGAGTCAAGGGCTCCTCCGTTCCGCGGGAAAGTATCGCACGATCATCGGGGTGGCAGGCGTAGCGCCTCCCGCGTCCCACGGCGTAACGGCGGCGCGGGAGGACACGGTGCCAGCCGGTAGCGTTGTACCCATGAGATACGCCAATTCCATCGTTGACCTGATCGGCAACACCCCGCTGGTCAAGCTCAACTCCGTCACCGAGGGCATCAGGGCCACCGTGCTCGCGAAAGTCGAATACCTCAATCCGGGCGGGTCGGTGAAGGACCGCATCGCGGCGAAGATCATCGACGCCGCGGAAGCCGAGGGCAGGATCAAGCCCGGTGGCACCATCGTGGAACCGACCTCGGGCAACACCGGCGTGGGGCTCGCCCTCGTGGCCCAGCAGCGCGGCTACAAGTGCGTCTTCGTGGTGCCGGACAAGGTGGGCGAGGACAAGCGCAACGTCCTGAAGGCCTACGGCGCGGAGGTCGTGGTCACCCCCACCGCCGTCTCACCCGACAGCCCCCAGTCCTACTACGGCGTGTCCGACCGACTGGTCCGGGAGATCCCCGGCGCGTACAAACCCGACCAGTTCTCCAATCCCAACGGCCCGCTCAGCCACTACGAGACCACCGGCCCCGAGATCTGGAACGACACCGACGGCACGCTGACGCACTTCGTGACCGGCGTGGGCACCGGCGGCACGATCACCGGTACCGGCCGCTACCTCAAGGAGGTCTCGGCGGACCGCGAGGGCGGCCCGGTGCGCATCGTCGGCGCCGATCCGGAGGGCTCCATCTACTCGGGCGGCACCGGGCGTCCCTACTTCGTGGAGGGCGTCGGCGAGGACATGTGGCCCGACTCCTACGACCCTTCAGTTCCCGACGAGATCCTCGCCGTCACCGACGCCGAGAGCTTCGAGATGACCCGGCGCCTCGCCCGCGAGGAGGGCCTGCTGGTCGGCGGCTCGTGCGGCATGGCCGTCGTCGCCGCGCTGCGCGTCGCGAAGGACCTCACCGAGGACGACGTCGTGGTGGTGCTCCTGCCCGACGGCGGCCGCGGCTACCTCGGCAAGATCTTCAACGACGACTGGATGAGCTCCTACGGTTTCCTGGACAGCGGTGAGGAAGCCAGGGTCGGCGAGGTGCTGCGCACGAAGAACGGGTCGCTGCCGGACCTGGTGCACACGCACCCCGCAGAGACCGTGCGCGACGTCATCGCGATCATGGACCAGTACGGCGTCTCCAACATCCCCGTGCTGTCGCAGGAACCCCCCGTGAAGTTGGGAGAGGTGCTGGGCTCGGTGCACGAGCGGTCCCTGACCGCGAAGATCTTCCACGGCGAGGCGAAGCTGACGGACAAGATCTCCGAGCACATGGATGCGAAGCTGCCCCTCATCGGGTCGCTCGAATCCGTCGCCACGGCACGCGAGCGCCTCCAGGACAGCGACACGCTGATGGTGACGTCCGTCGGCTCGCCGGTGGGAATTCTTACGCACCACGACTTGCTGACATACATGAGTAAGTAACCACCACCGGATTCCAGGAGCATCGTGACCCACTCCGCCCAGGGCTTCAACACCCGCGCCGTCCACGCCGGCCAGACCCCCGATCCCGCCACGGGAGCGGTGATCCCGCCTCTGTACCAGACCACCACCTTCGCGCAGGACGGCATCGGCCGGCTGCGCAACGGCTACGAGTACGGCCGTGGCGGCAACCCGACGCGTGACGCGCTGCAGGTGCAGCTCGCCGCACTTGAGGGCGGCAAGCATGCGTACAGTTTCTCGTCGGGACTTGCCGCCGAGGACGCCCTGATCCGGGCCGCCCTCCGGCCGGGCGACCACATCGTCCTCGGCAACGACGCGTACGGTGGCACCTACCGCCTGATCGACCGCGTCCTGTCCCAGTGGGGCATCACCAACACCGCCGTCGACATGGCCGACCCCGACGCCCTCCGGGCCGCCATCGCCGCGAACAACACGAAGATGGTGTGGGTCGAGACGCCGTCGAACCCGATGATGAAGATCACCGACATCGCCGCGACGGCCCAGCTCGCGCACGACGCCGGTGCCCTCCTCGTGGTCGACAACACCTTCGCGTCGCCCTACCTGCAGCAGCCGCTCACGTTCGGCGCCGACGTCGTCGTGCACTCGACCACCAAGTACATCGGCGGCCACTCGGACGCCAGCGGCGGTGCCGTGGTGGTGGACGACGACGAACTGGCCGAGAAGATCGGCTTCGTGCAGTTCGCCGTGGGCGCCGTCTCCGCGCCGATGGAGGCCTGGCTCACCACGCGCGGGCTGAAGACCCTCGGGGTCCGCATGGACCGTCACTCCTCCAACGCGACGGCGATCGCGCGCTGGCTGCTGGAGCAGGACGAGGTGGAGCGCGTCTACTACCCCGGACTGCCGGAACACCCGGGCCACGAGCTCGCCTCGGCACAGATGAAGGACTTCGGCGGCATGATCTCCGTGACCTTCAAGGGCGGTGCCGAGGCCGCGAAGAAGGTCGCCGAGTCCACGCACGTCTTCCTGCTCGCCGAATCCCTGGGCGGCATCGAGTCGCTCATGAACTACCCGTCCGACATGACGCACGCCTCCGTCAAGGGCACCGAGCTGGCGGTACCGGAGAACCTCATCCGCCTGTCCGTCGGCATCGAGGACATCGAGGACCTGATCGGGGATCTCGAGCAGGCCCTCTCGGCCCTGCGCTAGGCCCCTACGGCGAAAGGCCCCTCCTTCGGGAGGGGCCTTTCGTATGTCGTGCTACTGCGTGGCGGCCCCGGCCGCCCACGCCTCCGCGTAGAACGCGGGGGAGTGCGAGTCCAGCAGTTCGTCGTACAGCACCGGGTCCAGCGCCTGGGCGGAACCGTCCGGGACCGTCGGGACGAAGGCGGACACCCCCAGTCCTGCCTCGGAATCCTCCAGTGTCAGGCCAGCGGCCTCCAGGATTGTGGGGTACATGCTCAGCTGGTCCACGCCGGGGCGCAGTGCGACGTCCTCGTCCCCGCCCGGGACGCGGATCCGGTTGAAGATGGTGCGGTTGTCGTGGTGGTCGAGCTGCGCGTGGAAGGCGTCGCCGGCACTCATGTGCTTGAGATGGTCGCCCATGATCACCACGGCGGTGTCCTCGAGGTACCCCTTCGCCTCCATGTGCTCCACGAACCCGGCCACCTGGGCGAGGGAGCAGGCGAACACGGAGGTGACCTCCTGCTGCGTGTCCACGGTGCAGGAGGGGTAGACGTGCACCGGCTCGTGGGTGTCCAGCGTCAGCAGGGAGAGGTTGAACGGCCGGCCGGTCCGCTCCGACCCGGCGTGCAGCCGGTCGATCTCGTCCTTGGCGTGAGCCAGGAGACGTTCGTCACTCAAGCCCCAGTCGCGGCGGAAGTTCTCCTCCGCCTCTCCGGCGGCGCGCCACTCGGAGAGGCCCTTCACCTGGGAGTAGCCGTGGCTGCGCAGGAACGTGTCCTTCCCTGCGAAGGAGGAGTTGGCGCCACCCAGGAAGACGCTGGTGTAGCCGTGCGTCTCCAGGACGTCGCCCAGGCAGGTGGCCCCACCGAGGTAGGTGTCGGTCCCGCCGTCGAGCTCATCGGTGGTATCGCCGCTGCTCGAGGAGCCGGTGCCCTTCAGCGGGACGCCGCACTGGGTGGCGGTGAGGCCCGCCATCGTCCAGCCGCCGCCCTTGTACTGCCGGAGGTCCTCCACGCTCTGCCAGCCCTCCGCGGCCGGAGTGGACTGCTTCAGGGAGGCGAAGGCGTCCTTCTCGAAGAGCTGGTCGTCCGCGAGGGTGGCCTCGCCGGACTCGAGGTAGATCAGCACGAGGTTGCGCCGGTGCTCGTCGCTGGTGACGGCGGGTTCCACGTAGTAGTCGCCGAGGTCGTGCTCGGAGTTCGCCGCTTCGATGTAGTCCCTCATGCCCACGGCGGTGGCGAAGGCAGTGGTGCCGCCCACGGCGACAGCCCCCACCAGCGCGGTGGAGACGGAGCGCATGAGCCAGGGGGAGCGACGGGGACCTGCGCCGTCGCCGGCCAGGCGGCGCTTGCGGCGCCGCCGGTGCTGCCAGAGTGCGATCGCCGAGGTGAGGAACAGGGGAGCGACGCCGACCGCCAGGATACCGGTCCACACGATTGCTCCGCCCCCGCCGTCGGTCTCCACGGAGACGAGGTTCAGGAGCATCTGGCTCACGGAGATCTGACCCCAGTAGAGGCGGATGCCGATGGCGGCGCTGAGCAGTGCGAGCCCCGCCCAGATCAGGACGTAGACCACGATGCCGCCCAGGACGACGCCGCCCCGTCGGGTCGCGGAAAGAATCCGGCCAGCCACTGCACCACCTCGCGTTCGCGATGCCCGGTGCTCCCCGAACACCCTCTCCATCCGACCCGTCCCCGGGGCGCATGGGAGCCCAGTAGCGCTCTGCTACTCGTTCAACACTAATTTACCTGCTGTCCATCGGCTGTTCATCGACGGGTCGGCTCGGGGATGCAGCCGCGGGTCAGCGCGCGCCCGGCAGGCGGAAGCGCTTCCTGGCCTTCGGCTGGGTCAGCTGGAAGTAGTCGCTGCTCTGCGGCAGCCACATGAGCAGTACCGCGACCAGCATCGCCCCGGCGATCAGGGACAGCCCGGGCGTCCCGCGCACGATGATCGGGACGCCGACGATGATGCCGATGGTGCTCAGGACCTCCCGGGCGCTCCTCCTGCCCCGCCGCAGCGGGAGCAGGAGGAGCAGCTGGAGGACGGCGAGCGCCCCGAAGAGCGCACCGAGTCCGATGAACCCCGCGCGGTCGAGGTCCTGCACGGCGGCCGAGGTGATGAACGTGCCCGCTGCGACGAGCAGGAGCAGCGCGACCGCGAGCCACAGGACGATCGCGGCGCGCAGCGTGAACGGCCGCGGTGGCAGGAGCTTCGGCAAGGGTGGCGCCTAGCCCCGAGGAGCGACGGTGCCGCTGCGGGTCTCGACGTCGTAGGAGTAGACCTCCGTGCCGCTGATCCACACCTGCAGGGCGCGCTGCATGACGTCGAGCGGGTCGCCGCTCCACAGCACCAGGTCCGCGTCCTTGCCGACGGCGAGCGACCCGAGGCGGTCGGCGAGCCCGAGGACCTTCGCGGGGTTGATCGTGATCGAGCGCAGCGCCGTCTCCCGGTCCAGACCCTCCTTGATCGCCAGGGTGGCCTGGTGCACCAGGAAATTGATCGGGATGACGGGGTGGTCGGTGATGATCGAGATCTCCACACCCGCCCGCGCGAGCTTGCCCGGGTTGGCGATCGAGCGGCCGCGCAGCTCCACCTTGGACTTCGTGGTGAAGAGGGGGCCGATCAGCACGGGGGTCCCGCGTTCCGCCAGCACGTCACCGAGCAGGTGCGCCTCTGTGCCGTGGTCGAGGACGAGGTCGTACCCGAACTCGTCGGCGATGCGCAGGGCTGTCGCGATGTCGTCCGCGCGGTGTGCGTGCTGGCGCCAGGGGATCTCGCGGCGCAGCACCATGGCGAGTGCCTCGAGGTGCGGATCACGGGCGTTGTCCTCGGCCTTGCCCATGTAGTTCTGGGCCTTCATGAACGCCTCGCGGATCACGAGCGCCGTGCCGAGGCGGGTGGACGGCATCTTGTTCTTGGCACCGTACACGCGCTTGGGGTTCTCGCCGAGGGCGGACTTCAGGCCGCTGGGGGAGCGGAGCACCATCTCCTCGAGGTAGCGTCCGTGCGTGTGGAGGGCGACGGCGAGGCCGCCGATCGGGTTGCCGGAACCGGGATTCACGTTGACCGTGGTCACGCCGCCGGCGAGGGCGTCGTCGAACCCGGGGTCGTAGGGGTTGATGGCGTCGATCGCGCGGACGCCGGCCGTGTTCGGCTCGGTCATCTCGTTGGTGTCGTCGCCGGCCGCGCCCTCACCCTCCTCGTGCGTGCCGAGGTGGACGTGCGCGTCGACGAAGCCGGGGAGCAGCCACTTGCCACCCGCGTCGATGACGTCGGCGCCGTCGGGTACCGCGACCGACGCACCGAGGGCGGTGATGCGGCCGTCCTCGACGACGACGGTGCCGTCGAACGGCTCGCCGTCGATCGGGACGACGTGCGCGTTCGTGATGGCTGTGGCGCGCGCGGGGGGAGTGGTTCCGCTGGGGGAGGGCATCGGTGCATGGGCCTTTCACGGGAGGGCAGAGTGATTTCCAACATACCGCGCACCCGGGAGGTGGCCCGGCGCCATGCCTACACTGGATGAGCCGTTCCCGGGGCCCCACCGGGCCGGTACGAGCACCACGTCCTCCGGAAGGAAAGTATGAGCCAGCGCAGCAACCCGGCGACCGTCCGGGCGCTGGGCCTCGTCGCCTCGGTGATCGTGGCCGCGGCGCTCGGCCTCTGGGCCTTCGCCTGGGCCGACTTCATCGGTCTCGATTTCCGGGTCTACCGCATGGGCGGGCAGTCGGTGGTCGACGGCGACGGCTCGCTCTACACGCGGTCCTTCGGTGAGGGCAAGGGCTCGCTCCTGTTCACGTATCCGCCGTTCGCGGCTCTGGCGTTCACCGTCCTGACGCTCGTGAGCGCCGAGACCGGGGCCCTGCTCTTCGTAGGTCTGTCCGTGCTCATCGCGGCCGCCACGTCCCTGCTCGTCATGCGGTACCTCGGCGGCTTCCGTGCCCTGCGGGACGTGGTGGCGCACCCCACGGCGCTGCCGCTGGCCGTCGCAGGGACCGGCCTGGTCTGCCTGCTCGGGCCGTGGCGGGAGACGATGGCCTTCTCCCAGGTCAACATCCTGCTCTTCGCCATGATCGCCGCCGACCTCCTCTCGGGGCCTCACCGGAGGATGCCGACGGGCCTGCTCACCGGGATCGCCGCCGGCATCAAGCTGACACCCCTGGTCTTCGGTCTGTACTTCCTCGTGCGCGGCGAGTGGAAGCAGCTGTTCACCATGGGGGCGGGATTCTTCGGCACCATCGCGGTCGGTTTCCTCCTCCTGCCGGCCGAGTCGACGACGTACTGGCTGCAGATGCTGCGCGACACGGGGCGGATCGGCGGCGAGGGCTATGTCGACAACCTCTCGGTCCGCGGCGCCATCCTCCACTTCCTGGGGCCTGATTTCCCCTCCACCCTCCCGTGGCTCGTGGTCTCCCTCCTGCTCGTCGCGGCCACCGCGTCCATCATCCGGACCTCGACGCGGCGCGGGGACCGGTTCCTGCCCATCGCGATGACGGCGCTGCTCATGCTGCTCATCTCGCCCATCTCGTGGTCCCACCACTGGGTGTGGATCGTGGTGGTCCTGGCGGTCCTCGCCGGCCAGGCCGGCGGGCTGCCCGCCGAGCTGCGGGCGTACCGGACGACGGCGGCCGCCCTCTTCGTGGTGACCCTCCTGGTCTTCATCTACTCTCCGAAGACGATCGGCCTGCTGTTCGGTGCCGGAGACCTCAATTCCCAGCTGACCACCGGCTGGCTCATGGCCTCCAGCGCAGGAGTGTTCTGCGCGCTCGCGATCACGGTCTTCTGGGTCCTGCTGTCACGCACGCTGCAGGCCCGGCCCGGTGCGGGGACCGTCGAGGGGGGATCAGCAGCCGGAGCCAGGGCGCCCCTGCCGGTCGGGCGGACGCGGGCGACCGCCATCGGACGCCACCCTGACGTCCCCGGCCCCCGCACCCTCTGATGGACCCGGCGGCCCGGCGCACCCTCGCGGCTCCCGTCAGCCGACCGCGCGTCGTCGCGGGCTGCGCCGTCGCGCTCGTCCTGCCCCTGCTGCTCGAGGCAGCAGTGTTCTCGGCGGGCAACTCGCTGCTCGCCGTCGACGTCCTCTTCCAGCTCGCGGGCGTCATCGCCGTCGCGCTGATCGGAGGGCTCTGGTCCGCGCTGCTGGCAGCGCTGTGGAGCAGCGTCATCCTGATCTACACCTCCACGGAGCCCTTCGGCTCGCTCGAGATCTCCGATCCCGAGAACGTGATCACGGTGCTGATCTTCATCGCCGTCGCGGTGACGGTGTCGCTCGTCGTCGGGCTCTCGGCACGCCGCTCGCGCGAAGCGGTCCTGGCCCAGCAGGAGGCCGGGTTGCTCGGTGAGCTGGCGCGGGGGGCCCTGGCGGAGGAGGACACGCTGCAGGGTTTCCTGCGCCACGTCCAGAGCCAGTTCGACGTCGATGCGGTGGCCCTGTTCGGACCGGCAGAACCGGTGGGCGACGACGCCGGCGGCCCGGCGGCACCAGCAGGCGCGATGGAGCGTACGGCCCTCGCCGTCCGCGCCGAGGACGCGCCGCCACTCAGTGGGGAGAGCGGGCCGCCGCCCAGCAGCACCCGGCCGGGTCGGGAGGCGATCGCGCACCCGCGCAGCGGGAGCACCGTCCGTCCTCACCCCGGGGCCCCGGCCGACCGCTGGACCCTGGAGGGCGCCACGACCACGGAGCCGGTCGACGGCGGTTTCGTCCTCGCGCTGTACGGACACCAGCTGTCGGCACGGGATCGCGGTCTGCTCACCGCCTTCGCCGGGCAGCTGCGGTCGATGCTCCAGCGCCAGGAACTCCTCGCGAGCACCCGGACCAACCGCAGGCTCGTCGAGGGCAACGTCATGCGCACGGCGATCCTGCGCTCGGTCTCCCACGACCTCCGCACCCCGCTGGCCGGCATCAAGCTCGCCGTGAGCAGCCTCCGTTCGCCGGACGTCACCTTCTCCCAGGAGGACGAGGACGAGCTGCTCGCGACCATCGAGGACTACTCCGACCGGCTCGACGCGCTGGTCAACAACCTGCTCGACATGTCGCGCATCACGGGTGACGCCGTGAACCCGCACGTGCGCCCGCTGCGGTGGTCCGACGTCGTCGGGCCAGCGCTCGCGAACGTGTCCGGGGACCGCGTCCGCGTCACGATCCCGCCGAACCTGCCGGCCATCGAAGCCGATCCCGGTCTGCTGGAGCGCGTGCTGGCGAACATCGTGGAGAACGCGGTGAAATACGCGCCCGACGCGCCGATCGAGGTGACCGCGTCCGTCGGAGGCACCGGCAAGGCCCTCGTCAACGGTTTCCCGGCCAGCGAGCTGCGGGTGATCGACCACGGGCACGGTGTGTCCAGGGACGACGTCGCTGCCATGTTCCGCCCGTTCCAGCGCCTCGACGACGCCCCATCGGGAGCCGGTGTAGGGCTCGGCCTGGCCGTGGCCAAGGGGTTCACCGAGGTAATGGGCGGAGTGCTCGACGCCGAGCAGACGCCGGGCGGCGGCCTGACCCTCGTGATCCGCCTGCCCATCTCGACGGGAGCCGGCCAGTGACCCGCGTCCTGGTGGTCGACGACGAACCGCAGCTCCTCCGCGCGCTCGAGATCAACCTGCGCGCCTACGGCTACCAGTGCGTGGCGGCGGTCGACGGCGAGACCGCCCTGGCGGCGGCGTCCGAGCACCATCCGGACATCATCGTGCTGGACCTGGGGCTGCCCGACCTCGACGGCGTGGAGGTCATCCGCCGGATCCGTGGCTGGTCCCAGGTGCACATCATCGTGCTGTCGGCCCGGCACGGGTCACAGGACAAGGTGGAGGCCCTCGACGCCGGCGCCGACGACTACGTGACGAAGCCCTTCGGCCTCGACGAACTGCTGGCGCGGCTCCGGGCGGCAGCACGGCGGGCCGCCGTCGAGGCCGATGCGCCCGTCATCGAGACCCCCGACTTCACCCTCGACGCCGGGGCGCGGCGCGTGGTCAGGGACGGGAAGGACGTCCGGCTGACGCCCACCGAGTGGAAGATCGTCGACCGGCTGATCGCGCACCCGGGCAGGCTCGTCTCGCAGCAGCAACTGCTGCTGGACGTGTGGGGGCCCGCCTACGCCAAGGACGTGCAGTACCTCCGCGTCTACATGGCGCAGCTGCGCAAGAAGCTCGAGCGCGACCCGGGCGCTCCCCGCTACTTCGTCACTGAGAGCGGTATGGGCTACCGCTTCGAACCGTGACAGGGCGGACCGGGAGCGCGCGACGCCGCATAGGATGGTCGCCATGACCACTGGCACCCTCCTGGCAGTCTGTCGCGTGCACGAGTTGCTGCCCACGAAGGACGCCACCGGCGTGACGGCCATCGACAAGCGCCCGATCCAGGGCCCGGTGAACGTGCATCCGCTGGGGCTCACCGGCGACATCCAGGCCAGCCGCAAGCACCACGGCGGTGCCACGAAGGCCCTTTACGCCTATGCGCAGGACGACGCCGATTTCTGGGCCCGCGAACTGGGACGCGACGTCCGGCCGGGCCTCTTCGGGGAGAACCTCCGGGTGGCAGGGATCGACGCCTCCCGGGCCGTGATCGGTGAGCGCTGGGCCGTCGGTGAGCAGGTGGTGCTCGAGGTGACCATGCCGCGTACCCCCTGCGTGAATTTCGCGCGGTACCTGGGGGAGCGGTCATGGGTCCGGCGCTTCGCCGAGGCCAACCGCGTGGGCACGTACCTCAGTGTCGTGACGAAGGGCAGCATCACGGCGGGCGATGCCATCCGCCGGGTCGTCGTCCCCGCCCACGGCATCACGGCTGCCCAGGTGTACGGGGGCCTCGACGAGGAACAGGCCCGTATCCTGCTCGATGCCGCGGCCGCGGGACACTTCGCCCTCACCCCGCAGGTGCGCAAGGCGGCCCTGCAGGGGCTGAGGACGTCGCAGGTGGCCCCTTCGGCCTGACGTGCCGAACATCACCTGTCCGTGGTCGTCCCCCGTCCGCGGATGGAGCGGGTGTGCCGTAGACTTGTTCCATCCCCCACACCGGTATTCCCTTTACGTCCGCCCCTTGGGCCGGATTGGTTGTGTTGGGGCTCGGAGCGCAGACTCGCGAGCAGATTCATCAGGGAGCGCCGGCTAGAAGAAAAGTCACACATCACTGCTGAGAGAGCAGCGAGCAGGTGTGACAGGAAGTCCTGCCGCGGGATTGAAACAGTGCCGGATTTCTATGTTCATTCGGCCCTGCGGTCTCCCGCCAGGCCGTCCGGCACCTACCTGGAGGACTCTTCCCGTGCCTGAAAACCTGTCCGAGAACACCACCGACATCACTCCTGACGCCGAGTCGACCGCAGCGGTTCCCGCCGTCGAGTCCGACGACGCCGTCACCGTCCGCTTCACCGACCTGAACCTCGACGGCCGCGTCCTCGCGGCCCTGTCCGACGTCGGTTACGAGACGCCCTCGCCCATCCAGGCCGCCACGATCCCCGCGCTGCTCGAGGGCCGGGACGTCGTCGGCCTCGCGCAGACCGGTACCGGCAAGACCGCCGCGTTCGCCATCCCCGCGCTGTCGAAGATGGCCGAGCTCGCCGACGTCAACGGCGGCCCCAGCAAGAACACGCAGGTCCTGGTGCTCGCACCAACCCGTGAGCTCGCACTGCAGGTGGCCGAGGCCTTCACGTCCTACGCCAAGCACATGGAGGGCTTCACCGTCCTGCCCGTCTACGGTGGATCGCCCTACGGTCCCCAGCTCACCGGGCTGCGCCGCGGTGCGCAGGTCGTCGTGGGCACCCCCGGCCGCGTGATCGACCACATCGAGAAGGGATCACTGGATCTCTCCAACCTCGAGTACGTGGTGCTCGACGAGGCCGACGAGATGCTGCGCATGGGCTTCGCCGAGGATGTCGAGAAGATCCTCTCCTCGACGCCGGCGGAGAAGCAGGTTGCACTGTTCTCCGCGACCATGCCCCCCGCCATCCGCCGCATCGCCAAGAAGTACCTGAACGATCCGGCCGAGATCTCGGTCAAGGGCAAGACCACGACGGGCACCAACACGCGCCAGCGCTACCTGCAGGTCATGGGCCCGCACAAGCTGGACGCGATGACCCGCATCCTCGAGGTGGAGGACTACGACGGCATCATCGCCTTCGTCCGCACCAAGATGGCTACCGAAGACCTGGCGGACAAGTTGCGTTCACGGGGCTTCTCGGCTGCAGCCATCAACGGAGACATCCCCCAGCAGCAGCGTGAGCGCACCGTCGAGGCCCTGCGTGAAGGCAAGATCGACATCCTCGTCGCCACGGACGTCGCCGCCCGTGGCCTCGATGTGGAGCGCATCTCGCTCGTCGTGAACTACGACATCCCGCACGACACCGAGTCCTACGTGCACCGCATCGGCCGCACGGGCCGTGCGGGCCGTTCGGGCGACGCGATCCTCTTCATCACGCCGCGCGAGAAGTACCTGCTGCGTTCGATCGAGAAGGCCACGCGCCAGCCCGTCGAGCAGATGCAGCTGCCCTCCACGGCAACGATCAATGAGCTGCGCCTCGGCAAGTTCGCGGAGAAGATCACGCAGACGCTCGCCACGGAGGACGTGTCCCTGTTCCGCGAACTGATCGCGAACTACGAGCAGGAGCACGACGTGCCCGCTGCGGAGATCGCTGCTGCACTGGCCGTCATGGCGCAGGGTGGCCAGCCGATCCTCGTGCAGGACATCCCTGTGGCGCCCGCCGGGCAGCGTGAGCGCTCCGAGGGCCGCAAGGACGCGTTCGGGTCGCGTGGCCCCACGCGCACTCTCACCGAGGGCAACGCCACCTACCGCATCGCGGTGGGTCGTCGCCAGCGCGTGATGCCGGGCTCGATCGTCGGTGCCATCGCGAACGAGGGCGGTATCTCGTCCGCGCAGATCGGCGGCATCGACATCCGTGCGGACCACAGCCTGGTGGAGCTGCCGGCTGACCTCTCCAAGGACCAGCTGCGTGCGCTGTCCAAGACGCGCATCGGTGGCGAGCTCATCCACCTCGAGCTCGACAAGGGCCGCAAGCCCGCAGGCAACCGCGGTGCGGGCGAGTTCAAGAAGCCCTTCAAGAAGGATTTCCCGAAGCGCGACGGCGACACCCGGTTCTCGGGCGAGGCGAACCGCAAGCCCCGCCAGGGCAAGGGTGCCGGAGCCGGCTCGGGACGTTCCAGCGCCCAGTCCGAGCAGTGGTAGGACCTAGCTGACCAACCCCGTCGGACCCGTGCCCCGCACGGGTCCGACGCGGGATCAGGGGTCCGTCCTCCGGGGCGGCTGTCGATTTCGCACCAGCGGCAGGGTACTGGTAAAGTTTCTTGCTGTTGCCCCCCTAGCTCAGTGGTAGAGCGCGTTCTTGGTAAGAACGAGGTCACCGGATCGATTCCGGTGGGGGGCTCATGAATGAGGGGCCCGTGACGATCCTAGGATCGGTGCGGGCAACCTCATTTAGGGCGGTGTAGCTCAGCTGGTTAGAGCGCACGACTCATAATCGTGAGGTCGTGGGATCGAGTCCCACCACCGCTACAGCAAAGACCCCCGGAATCCGCGAGATTCCGGGGGTCTTCTTGTATCTCACTCGATCGAACGGCACTTCGGAAACCCTGAGGCGCGAGATCCGCCTTCGCTCGTTTCCTCGCCAATACGCGATGCGGTGTCCGGGAGCTGGGATGCTGGGTACATGACAGACCACCCCGTCGAGGAGCAGCCCAGGCCGCTGCGGTTCCTCACCCTGCAGCAGGTCGCTGATGAGCTGAACACAAAGCACAACACCATCCGCGGACTTATCCAGTCAGGGGACCTGCCGGCTATCCAGATCGGCGGCCGCGGCCAGTGGCGCATCGAACGCTTCAAGCTCGAGGGCTACATCGCCAGCGCCTACGCCAAGGCTCGCACCGATGTCGAGAAGGGCGAGCTTGAGCCGTAATCGATCTGCAGCTCCAGGAACTGGCGGCCGAAGCGGAGGAGATACGGGATCCAGGCGGGCCTCCTAGTGCCTGCTGAGGCCTGCGACCGGGAAGTGGTGCGGGAAGGGAAGGGGCGCTGGGTCCGCCCCTTCCCCTGTCAGAGCATGTCCCTCTCGCTAGCAGTCCGCATTCCGTGAACGTCTCTGACTAGTGGTGGCCGGCTTCAGTGGTGCCGAACATCAGGGTTCGGCGTTGCACGTCGTAGTACACGGTCTCGGCGGTGGAGAGCAGGTCCTGGAGGTTGTCTGCATCATCGGCGTCGATGGTGAGAACTTCCTCCCATGCTCCCTGGTCGAGGACCAGTTGCAGGGTCCAGGAGCCGGGCTGGCCCGGGTCGCCGGCTACCCAGCTGAATTGGTAGTGGCTGAGTTGGCGGACCTTGATGCTGTCGTCGGTGACGGGTTGATTCAGGTTCTGTGCCATGGTGGTTTCCTTCCTTGCACGCTCCACCTGAGGGCGGGCGCTGTGACCGGTTCGGACAGATACCAGGAGAGTCCGTTTGCAGTGCTGAGCGGATGGACTGGGCTCACCCGGATGCCCCCAAGGTAGTGCCGCCGCCGACGCTGGTAAACACCCGCGCATCGGGACCGGGGAATCCTTGACGCCGGGACAGTGGACACGTGCCGGCAAGCAAAGCCGGGGAACTGAGGTCTCTGGTCTGTTGCTCTGGTCAACGGCGCCGGGTAGTGGAAGGCTGAGGGGTCCTGAACGAGACGAGGTTGGTCGACGCGGTGAAGCGTGAGGACGTCCGGTCGTCCAGTACGGAGGATCCGAACAGCAAACCCGTCGACGTCGCAGAAGAACTCACCGTCAGCGGAACCCTCGTCGGCAGCATCCCCGAACTCACCACACCCGACGATCATGAAGCGACATGAACCTGGCGCTCAGGTACCCGAATACGAGGGGAACGATTGAGGGCGGGTTCTGAAAGGGTCGAGGTCGATGGTGAGGCTGAGGGTGTGCTCGACCGGGTCCTGGCAGAGCGTGTCGTGCATGAGGCGCAACCATAGAAGTGCTTCGTCCTTGTCGGTGAAGTACTCGCAAGGGTAGACGGCGTGCTCGTATGGGGCGGACAGCATCCGATCCATGGGCGTGCTGCCGAGCATCGCAGCGACCAGGATGTTCCGGGCGGAGGAGAACACCCGCCGGGCCTCAGGTGAGACATCGATGGTCATGCTCACGTCGACCAGGACGACGTACTGGCGGTGCTGGGTGAGTTCGAAGCTCTCGTGCAGAATCCTGAGGGCGTCCTCCTCCGTGATGCACATGGGCCGCGCCAGGGATACGAAGACCGCACACCTGTCCAGGCGCACGATCCGGTAGTCCCTGAAGTTCGTATTGGCTGCACTGATGCTGGTCATGGTTCTCCGGGGCAGGATCTGGTTCGGACCTCACCTTTTTCGATGCCAACCCAACACCAGCTCCGAGACCAGCCGGACGTCAAAGGATTCCCCATCCTAACCACAGGTGCGAAGGCCGCCGACTCGACCACAGGTGCACGGCTGTGAGCTCCACCCTTCGGGTTCCACCCGCCCCAAGTGGATGACTTTCCAACGAGCGGGTTGTAGATGCGAGGAACCGCTTTCACTTGTCGGACCAACCCCGTGGGGGAGACGGACCCGATTGCCCGCTGAATCGGGTTGTGGCCCGCTGGAGTGCGTCTCGATGAACGATGGCGGTCTCAACCGGTCGATGCACCACTACCTGGCAGGATGAGTGGTGAGGCCCCGGTCGATCCAGCCGTTCTCAGCATCGGCGGGAAGTTCTTTGTCCCTATCGTGTCTCATATCGGTCATTCTCACCGAAACAGAAGAAAGCCTCTGACGAGCGTATGGGGTATGGGACGGCAAGTATCAGGTACGCCAGGGTCGGCAGCCCGGCAGCGTACCCACCGATGGCCGGCCTTGAACCCGACCTCTCAGGTTTTACTGCGCACAATCTCCCTGGGGATCTGAGACCTGCACCCCTGTCGGTATAGAGCCGAGGCCATTTCAGGTGCTTTTGGGTAGGGCGGTGATGACGACGTTCTTGCCCCAGGGATCTTCGGTGTAGCAGCTGATGAGGACGACACGGTGGGGGGTGACGTTCCAGATGTCGCTGTCTTTGAGGGTGTCTTTGTCGTGGGTGATGACCGAGTCCACGACGTAGGTGATCGCGCCTCCTTGGATGGTCAGGGTGAACTCGGAGCCGAGCAGGGATTTGTCGCTGAGTCGGTTGAAGGGGGCGTCCTTGCCGTCCCAGCTGTGCCCGACGATGTAGGTAGTGTCAGCTGATTTGGGTCCCGGGGATCCGTAGGGGGTGAGCCAGTAGGCGTCGAGAGTGAGTGGGGGGACTAGTTGTTGCGATGCGAGTTCGGTCGCGCTGGGAGTCAGGGCCAGGATGGCCATGTCGATGTCTGCGGCCGGGAACTTCAGTGCCAAGGGTTGTGATGCCGACGCATCGTTCGAGAGTGTGGGAGTGGTTGGAGAAGCCTCGGGCGTTGGGGTCGACCCCCCAGCCGGCGATGAGATGTCACCCGTTGCAGGTTGTGCTGACCCGTCAGGTGGCGGGTCGGTGGGGTCGGTTGTGCCGGGTTGTACGGGTGTTGCCGGGGCCGAGATGCTGCTGGACGGGTCTGTTCCGGGTGATCCCTCCGATGCGGTTGGCGGTATCACGGCAACAGCGAGGGCGAGTCCTGTTCCAGCAATCAGGGGCAACGCCAGCCAGCGCGGTCGGCGGGACTTGGCCGACCCGGGTGGAAGGGGATTCCTCGCTTCCCGTTCATCTCGAATGTGGGGCTGCTGGGGTTGCTGCTCCATGGTGTCCTTGGCTCGTGGGTTTGGGTGTGAAGTGGTCCGGCCCCGTTTCGCAGGGTGGGGCTGCTCAACGGGGCCGGAGAATCTACTTCATCAGAGTGCTCTCGGGGGAGAGGGGGGTTACTGGTCGTTCATCTTGAGTGAGCGGCGTGCCCAGACGCCGGCTGCAGCGAGGAGACCGAAGCTGGCGGCGAGCATTCCGCCCAGGGGGACTCCGCTGTCGGAGGTGCTCTCCACTGCGGTGCCGGTCTGGACGTTCATGCCGCGGTTGGCACTGGAGAGCGTCGAGCCCTGGCCGCCGGTTCCGCCGGTGCCGGTGATGATTCCGCCACCGATTCCGGTGCCGGTTCCGCCACCGACGATGATCTCGACGTTGCCGTCCCCATCGATGTCGATGTCGATGTCGATCGTGATCGTGCCGGAGCAGGCGACGATCGCGGCGTCGAAGAGGTCTTCGAGGGCACCGAGGTCGATGCTGATCGCGTCGGCATCGATGCGGATCTCGTTCGCTGCCGCGACTGCGGCAGTCAAGCGTGCGTTGGCAGCGATGATCGCCTCGAGGTTCGCGGCCGCGGCCAGTGCGTCGCGGGCTTCGTCAACACGATCCTCGGCGGCGGCCAACGCAATCAGGGCGGCATCGAGATCGGACTGAGCCGCGTCGACGTCGGCTTGTCCTTCAGCCGCTGCTGCGACGGCCGTGGCGAGGGAAGCCCGTAGGGCGACCAGATCGATTCCCGCTTGGATACGTACCTGTGCTGCGCGGGCGTCGTCGATGTCCTCCTGCAGGGCGTCCAGGTCGATGTCCACTTCAGCCTGAGCCTGTACGGCGAGAGCATCCCTGAGTTCGATGCGCAGATCGGCGAGGATTACTGCTGCGGCGTCCCGGTCGTCCTCGAGAGCGTCAAGGGTCGCCTGCAGGGCTGTGATCCTTGCGGTGCCTTCGCCCTGGAGTGCGATGGCTGCGTCGAGGGTTGCCCGCAGGGCTGTGATTCTCGCGGTGCCTTCGCCCTGGAGTGCGATGGCTGCGTCGAGGGTTGCCCGCAGGGCCGCAATTCTCTCTGCACCGTCGGCTTGCTCACCGAGGGCCACATTGAGGGTGATTTGGAGGGCCTCGATCGTCCTGATGCCTTCAGCCTGATCGGCCTGCGCATCGGCGAGGATATCCCGGAGAGCGGCGGTGGCCTGCACATTGGCGGCCGCATCGGTCCGGGCATCATCGAGTTCGATCCCCAGTGCGATGATGGCCTGCTCATTCGCGACCACAGCACCATTGGCGAGGCCGAGCTCCGCCCGAAGGTTCGCCACGAGAGTCTCGCCTGCGGTATCGGCGTTCACGGCCGCGACGAGCGTGGCCTGCAGACCGCCAAGCGTCAGCTGGGCACCGGCCAGAGCCGTTGTGGCTGCTGCGAGATTCACGCGGGCGGCGACGACAGCCGGGGAGTCCACGGACACGGCCACCAGGGTTGCTTGTGCGGTCGCTAGGACAGTCAGTGCTGCGGCGTTGTTCGCGTTGGCCTGGTCGAGGGCTGCTGCTGCGGCATTGATCAGTGCCTGATCTCCGGTCCCGACCGCAAGGGCCAGATTGGCCTGCGCAGTGAGGACTGCCGTGTTCGTGGCGGCGGCGTTCTGGCTGGCTACGTTGACGGCGCCCTGAGCTTGAGCGATCACTCCGGCCTGGATGGCAAGTGCTTCGTTCAGAACCCCAGCGGCGATGTTGGCTTCGGCCTGCAGTCCACTGACGGTGTTGGCACCAATGGTCACATTCGCGGCGGCGACGTCGACGGCGGCCTGCAACCCGGGAAGGGCCGCTACTGCAGCATCGAGCCGGAGCGTGAGATCGGCGGCGTTACCTGCCAGGACGGGCCGGGCAGCGATGGCATTGGCGAGATTGCCTTCCGCGGTCACGACGGCGGCATTCAGTCCGACCTGCGCCGCGATGACAGTGGCAAGGTTTGTCTCTGCGGCGGTGACAGCCGCGTTCAAACCGAGCTGGGCTTCCTCCGCGCGGTTGACGTTGAGCTGCGCAGCGAGGACAGCGGCGTCGAGGGCTCCTGGTCTTCCTCGGCAGCAAGAAGATTCACTCGCGCTGTCGCGACAGCGGTATCGAGGGCTTCCTGGTCTTCCTCGGCGGCGTCGAGGGCGTCCTGCGCGACGTCCACAGCGGCGTCCAGAGCCACCTGGTCTTCCTCCGCGTCGTCGAGGGCATCCCGGGCGGCATTGACGTCAGCGTTCAGGTCGGCCAGAACACCGACGGCGATCGTGACCTTGTTCTCAGCGGCTACGACGTCAGCCTCAAGCTGCGCCAGAAGGGTTACAGCGTTCGCCCGCGCCGTCACTGCGGCGTCAACATCGGCCTGCGCATCGGCAAGGGCCCGCACTGCGATGTCGAGATCGATTCGTGCGTCCCCTACGGCCTGGTCAAGGGGTTCCTGATCCTCTTCCGCGTCGTCGAGGACCTCTTGAGCTCCTTCGGCGTCAGCCTGCGCGTCGGCCAGAACGATCAGCGCCGCGTCCAAGGCGGCTTGAGCGTCCTCTATGTCACCGGGAACGGCCGCAACGAGCGCGTCACGCTCGGCCAGGGCAACGAGCACGGCCTGAAGAGCTGCTCCCAACTCATCCGAGAGCGCCTGGTCCGTCTCGGCGTTAGCCAAAGCCGCCCAAAACAGGTCCTGGGCAGCGAGGCACTCTGCGGTATTCGGTGCGGCCGAAGCCGGGGCCGCGGTAAAGAAAAGACCGCCAGCTACGAGAGCGGCGGTCGAACCTGCGGCAAGAAGTCGGTTGTGCTGAGCCATGACGATGTTTCCCCTTTGAAGAATGCTTTCCTGAGTAAAGCGAGCCAGCAGGACGCCGTTGAACCTGAGAATCGGCTGAGAGACCTGAGAATTTCCTGTAAACGTGTCCTAGGTCTTATGCCACACCACCCCTGGAGCGGGCGCCACGGCCACGCGGCTAGACATCTTTAGCCGAACGGCTACTAAGTAGCCTGAGTAATCGGTGGAAAGTACCCGAGTGGTCAGGCACACTGAACACGTGGCCAGCGTCGGCCGCCCGGGGGGGCAGGTGGGGGAACATGCGCATTGCAGCACGGTCTCAGAACTATGTGAAGGTCCATCTGGCGTCAAAGGACGTCCTGACGATCGCCGGGTTACGGCAGCTTCTCAAACCCTGTTCGTTCATCACCGTCATCGGCACAAGTGCCGATGAGTCCTCCACGATGGCAGCGATTACAGCCGAAACCCCTGACGTGCTCCTCTTCAGCGCCAACACCGAAGCGGATGTGAGACGGGTCGCCCGAGCTGCTCGTGCCATCAACGAGTCGCTGAAGATCGTGGTCCTGACCGATGAAGCCCTCGCTGTGCAGCTCATGGCAACCCGCCAGACGCGCCTCGAGGGAATCCTCATCGCAGGCGGGGACTGTCTTCAAGACATCGGCGCAACCTTGCGCATCGTGCACCACGGCGGCCACGTGACTTCCCTCCATCACGAGACCCGGTCCGACCCAGGCCCGCAACCAGTCAGCCCCAAAGTAGCTGCACGCCTTCGCTCCCTCTCCGGCCGGGAGACCACCATCCTGCGGGAAGTAGTCAAAGGCTACACAAATGCAGAGATCGCCAAGCTCCTTCACGTCAGCGTCGCCACCATCAAAGCGGACCTGGCTCGGATCATGACCACCATGGGAGTCTTCAGCCGGGTCGAACTCGCGGTCATCGCGGTGCAAAGCGGCTTCGTGGACGTATTTCACCAAAGCCAGGGCCATTTGCGTCCGGTAGCCTCGCTTACCGGGCGGGAATACGGAAGCCCGGTGTGACCGACTAGTCATGGAGGGTCAACTCGTGGAGCCGATGAATCACGCGGCATTCCAGGATCTGTTCGCGCTCCTCAGCATCTGCGCTGACGAAGCCCTCAAAGCCCTCGTGCTGCGGGTCGAGTATGCGCGGTAGGAGCGATGTGTTCACCCGTCGCATCGCTTCCCTATAGGTCCAGTAGATTCCGGACAAGGCGCTGCAGGACGGGATCATCCGATACGGGCGGGTATACCCCACACCCATGGAGGTGAACCGCAACGGGATCCTGAGTGCGCGCCCGGTTTTCCTGCATGATCCTAGGTGACGCACCTTTTCTGGATCAGAAGACCTTTCCGAGCAAGTCGAACCACTCCGGTACGTTTCGATGCGCTCCTTAGAAAACCTGCTCATGGACCCTGTGCTGAACCGCCTACGAAGGCGCCCGAGTCTGGCCGACACCGCACACGCCATCCTGGGACGGACCCTCAACCTCTGAATACCACCCACGAGCGTCCGCTTGACAGCCAAGTCCAGGCTTTCCGAGGTGTTCTGCGTAGCGGCCACGGGGACTCCGGTGGAGGAAACTCTTCATGGAGGTCGGCGTCGAGGTGACTGCCGAATACCCGCGTATTCAGGTTCAGGCCCGATGCTGGTTCGGACTCGAGTGACGTCAGCTGTGCTCGTGGTCATGGGCTTGGTGCGTTTGATTTTCCATCCTTACCGCGAGGATTTACAAGAGCAGCAATCACTCCTTGCTCCTGATGCCATCAGTGGCGTGTTGGGCGCTATGTCAGATGGTGGACGTCAGTGGGGTCGAGCATGCGGTGACTGATGGCCGCGTGGCCCTGTGTGCGTGATGGGGCCGCTGGTTGGTACGCACGTGTCGTCCGCGCTTTATTCCCTTCGCCTGCCGGCCAGTACGGGATGGGGGTGAGGTCAATGTGACGCGTCGCTCCCGGGGAACCTCTTCAAGCAGTGTCATCCACGTGCCCGACGGGGTGAGGGTGGTAATCAGGAGCACTTTGAGGAGGTTCAGGATGCTCCTGGTGCGGGATGCCGGATTGTCCATGGAGGTACCTTTCGTTGTCATTGCCTCCATGCTTCTAGCTGTGACGTCTGCCCACATCGGGGCTTGGTGCGACCTACTCATAATGGCCCTCCGCCCTGGGAGGGAGTGGTGAGTCACCCTCGACTGCGAGTGGGGGAGGTTTTCCCGAGAGGGGCGGTGCACCCTTGTGCGACCAGGGTAGGAGGGCTGGTCGTCTCTGGGTGCGATGCGCCGGCTGCTTGTCGGGACAAGAGTGGAAAGCGCACATTTCAGTCTTCCAAGGAGTTCGTCCGTGAATAGCACGTCCCTGCAGTCCTTTCCCCGCCGCTTCATGATCGGCGGATTCGCTTTCCTGTCGATGGTGACGTTGTCCTCCTGCGCGGGGCTCAGTGACCCGAGCCACGAGAAGGAATCGTCCTATGCCAAGGCCAGTGATATGGACGAGGGGACCATTGAGTTGCAGAACTGGATTCCGAGAGAGGCGACTGACGTGAAGATCAAGTTCAGCACGACGGCCGAAGCCCGCCCGATTACCCGCTTCACCCTGCCGGGCGGGCAGCTTCCCGCACAGTGTGAGGACGCAGCCACCGCGCCGTCGGCACCACAGCTCGAGGCGGAGTGGATGCCCGAGGACGCCGCCAGTCAGGCAACAACTCTGTGTGGCGACTTCGCTGTTATCGCGGACGGATCAACGATTACCGCATGGGACACCAGAGCACCAGAAGCGAGCTGAGAGGGTTTCCCAAGTAACGCGTGGAGCGGAGTCACCACTGCACAAGCGCGGTCAACACCGGCGAGTAGGCCGATGCTCGCTACGACGGGTAGACGTCGCGGGATCAGGGCAGGATCGGGTTACCTGCGTGTGCATGGTCGGGGATGCATGTCCATAGGGGAGCTGGCTTCGACCGGGAGTACGATGCCGCCGATCACTGCGCGTCGTTCATCAATGCCTCGCACGGTCTCAGGTTCCAGTGCTCCCAGGGTTGTCGCTGGCGCTCCGCCCGCAACACCTCGGACGCGGCGGCAGCCTGGGCACACGAGGATCCTCCTGCGGGATGGTGCTGTTGCACTTCCAGTCACGCATCAGATGTGCCTGCGCCCGTTGGTAGCGTCATCACCAGGTAATGCTGTGGCGGTTATCGAGGGGGACGATCATGCACTTCAAGCAGGCAGCAGCGGCAACAGTCCTGGTTTCAACGCTGATCGTGATCAGCGGATGCAGTAGTGCCGAATACGGCATCGCGGCCTTGGATCGGGAGGCCGCCGCTGAGGACCGGTTACCAGACGTCGTCATCGATGAGAGCGTGAATGCCGACTCGGTCAGGAAGGTCGCTGAGCAGCATCAGGTCGCCTACTTCGTAGGGGTGATGAACGACGACCAGGGCTACTGCGCGTACGCGGTCGATAACGATGCGCCCCCGGCGCTCTGCTACTGCGGTTCGACATGCAGTCCGGCTTCAGCCGTCGCGCCGAACATCCCGTGACCCAGGTCGTGGAACACGTCATGGCCGTGATTGCCGACGACGCCGCCTCGCTGCTCACCGGCGAACAGGCCCCGCAGCTCGCTCCCTGCGAAGCGGACCCCTGCCAGCGGTTCTTCGTCCGCACCCACGCCCGACGGCAATGGTGCTCCACTCGCTGCGGCGACCGGGTCCGCGCCGCACGCGCCTACACACGCAAACGCTCACTCCATAACGCGCAAACCGTGTGAAACACCCCGGCACGCGGCCGCCACATCCCAGTTCCCCGCTCGTAACCGTGTCGGATACGGACGGTTCTGCGGAATCAAGCGATCGGCCATAAAGCGTTGCGACCTTCGCGCCACTTACCGCTGCGACTCACACGAGAAGTGGCTGATTCTTGTAGCGGAACCGGTTTCTATGTTCCACTTCTATCCGATGGTGGCGGGTTCTGTTACGTTCGGCTTTGTGTCAGTCGGCGGAGCCTGGCTTGTTGATAGCTTCGTCACGCAGGCACCGCCTGCGGGGCCATTCGCGGCGTACTAGCGGAGGTTCAAGGGTATGAATTCGGGCGAGAGGGCGCGGGCAAGATGAACGAAACTAGGGCGAAGCCCGACTTCACCGACGCCGAACTGCAGTTCCTGGACTCGGTTTTCGAGCTCGCAAGGGAGGGACACACTGATGAGCTCATGAGCCTTGTGAGTTCGGGTATCCCAGTGAACCTGACGAACTCTCGAGGCGACACACTGCTCATCCTCGCGGCGTACAATCGACGGGCAGACACGGTATCAGCGCTCCTCAGTGCAAGCGCGGACACCAGCCGGGTAAATGACATGGGTCAGACCGCACTCGCAGCCGCGACGTTCCGCTGCGATGCGGGAATAGTCAGCGCTCTGCTCCGGGCCGGCGCAGATCCACACCTCGGACCCCAAAGTGCGATCGCTGTGGCCCGGCAATTCGATCTAAGAGACATGCAGACCCTATTCACTTGATCGCCGGTGCCGGTGACCTGTCCGAGGTACTGGGCGGACACCGTAGTAGCCGAGAAATAATCCGACGCTGGTGTCGGGCACGAGGCGTCGAATGGTTGCAACGACGGTCGGGGTGATTCCACCGAGGGCTACGCCGGTTAAGAACCTCAGGAGGGCGAAGGTCACCAGCTTCGGTGCGAACGATTGGGAACGGTGCCCAGCCTCTGAACATACTGCCCCCTGTCACCTCAGTGACAGGGGGCAGCTTGCGTCATGTGCCACGAAAGGGAGCGTCCGGTGAACCATCTTCCTGCGGGACAGGCTTAAAGGCGTCCGGCGGACTAGCTGATGGTTCTTGTCCAGGTCTCTTGATTGGTAGAGCGTTGCCAGTGCTGGCGTGGGTCTTCCCACTCGCGTGCGGCTTCGGTCAGCCAGATGGTCGTGTCGGGGTTCCACCCGGCGATGACAGTAGACGTGTCGGCGTCGACGTGCAGCGGACAGTTGGCGCTCGTGAGGTACGCCAGGGTTGTCAGGTGCACCGCGTCCCACCGCTCCGCGACCTTTTCCCAGTCCGGAATCACCCACCTGCCATCGTGTCCGGTGCAACGGAACCAGTCATGACGTCGGGACGCGGTGACTTCCAAGGGGTGTTCACGGCACAGGGACACCCAGTCCTCACCACTGCGTATTTCGTAGGTGCGGCCGGTACCGCGCACGGGGATCACGGTTGCGTGCTCCTCGCGGAAGGAGTCCTCGATGAGCTTCAGGCCCAGCGGTATCCGCCCGACCGTGTGCAGGGTTCCTTGCGGGAAGGACCACCACGTACCCGACCAGGGGGCGTGAGGATCTCGGGGCCGCTCCGCATCGGCCCGAGACTCCTCGGCTCGAGCCTCACTGGCCCACGCAGCCAGGGCTGGTGATGGTTCCCGGGGTAGAGGTGCTGGATCATCGGGTGATCGCCAGTCGATGGCCCATTGCTCGAGTTGCCGGTCGTGCGACCACCACTGACTGGAGGGTGACGTGATGATGTGGTGGGCGAGTGGGGCGAGGGCAGCTGTCACCTCGGGAATCGCCGCGAGGACGTCCTCCCCGTCCGGTTCCTGCCAGGGCCGGGACGTGTCGACCGCCTCAGCCAACGCGCGATCGATGGCCTCGGGCCCAGCCCGCATGACATCGAACGAGGCCAGCGCGGCGATGAGATCAGCAAGGGTAGGCCGCGGCGGCATCTCAGCGTCGTCGCCAGAGGCGGCAGTCAGCAGTACTCGGGACGTTCCCCTGCCCGGATCTAGATCATGGGCGAGCCAGAACACGGCGGACCTGATCGACGGGTACAGCTCCGTCACCAGTTGCAGGCACAAGCGTCTCCCACGAGGCCCTGCCAACAGCACATCCGCCCCCACATTCATCTGTTCACCCTACGTGCGAGCTCGCGTTCACCAGAGGATCGCCTTCCGGTGAGCTCATTGACACGTGGAGAGCTTGCTGACTGACTAGCGGGATGACGACCGACGCAGTTCTCGACAAAGTACTGTCCTTGAGTCATTCGGCGGTGGTGGGACATTTACTCTCCGACGCCGACTCCCTCGCAGCCGAAATCGGCGCGACAGGCTGGATCCGCTCAATCGACGGAGGACACTGGCACTGCCCTGATGAACCGCCCTGGTCATTGCTTTCCTCGGATCACGCACCAAATCTCGCGGTCTTCCTGACCGACGAGGACGCGGCAACGGTCTTCACAGCAGGCCAGGACCTTGCGCGACGACTCGATCGGCTCGCAGGTGTGTCCCGTCACGGGATTGGCCCCGGCTGGCCGACCTGGTCACTGGACGACCCTCGCTGGGCAGAGTGGAACGGGCTTGGGCCTGACTGGGTCATGTGGAGCGGCGGTCCGGCCCGGATCTCGCTGAACGTCAGTCCCGCCTATCAGCCAGGACGCTACCGTGCACCGCCGCACCTGCACTTCCAAATCGAGCGCCTCGACACTCCGTCGGAGGGTCTTCCGGTGGAGCATGATCGCGCCCGTCGGATCGTGCGCTCGGGATCACCTGTCGCGCGGTGGTACCTCGCCGCCGAGAACGACTTGCCCCAGGACGTCATCAACGCACTTCAGCGTGATGAGGACACGGCTGTTGTTGCGGCCGTGGAGTCAGGCGAGAAGTTCCGCACCATGCATGCTGCTGCCCAGGAACACATGAGGCGGCATGAGGAGTCACCCTAACGCCGGCCGTTGGCATTCCCGCTGAGGGCTCCCTCAGCGGCACCCTCACCGTCTTATCGGATGTGCCACTGCTTGAATAGAGCTGATGAATTGAGCGACCGATGTGGGGGATGTGACGTGACACCAGCAACTGGAGAAGCCCACGATGTATGGAACCGGGGTACGTGGCGCAACCCGCCCGTGAGCGTGGTCGCTGATGGCCGGACTCTGCTGGTAACCGCAGCCGAGAACAGTGACGCCTGGAGGCACACCTCCTACGGCTTCGTCCATGACAGCGCGCACGCCCTGCTGGCACCGTTCCCCGTAGAAGGCGCGGTAGAGGTCTCATTCCTTTTGGATTACACCGAGCAGTTCGACCAGGCAGGGATCTATCTGCACGTCTCGGAATCTGTGTGGATCAAAGCCGGCGTGGAGGTGTCCGACGGCATCCCACAGGTTGGTGCCGTCGTCACACATGGGGTCTCCGACTGGTCAGTGGCACCTGTCCCCGAGTGGATTAACCGGGAAGTCACAGTGCGGCTTAGCAGGGCCGGTAATGCCGTCACCATCAGAGCCCGCGCTGGAGATGAGCCTTTCCGGCTCATCCGTGTCGCCCCTCTGGATGAAACCGCGGCTGCCGCGGCAGGCCCATTCTGTGCCTCTCCCACTCGGGCTCACCTCGCGACCACGTTCACCGGGTGGATTGAAACCGATGCAGATGCGACGCTGCACCCTGAACACGCCTAGAGTCGCCACCCCCAGTTGTAGGGCGTACGAGACGTGCTGAGTTGACCAGATGATCGCACATCGTCTGTAAGCAAATCGGCTAACGGCCACGCGCCGTCCATCTCCAACCACGCGCTACAGATCTCGATAGATCTATATTTCTACAAATCAGCGCATGTAGAGCGTCTTGCGCCTGCACAGCCGTCCAGAGACCACGAGGGCGCCGGAGCTCACCCATAGGTGGACGGCGTTGAGCTCCACCCTTCGGGCTCCATCTGGCCACAGGTGGATGACCAACATGCAGTTACGGTCGACCTCATCTTCACGGCCTCCAATGCCGCCGATAGCCCCATCGACCACGCTGGATCGACCAGCTCGTGCTGTTCACGATCACGCTGGTAGGAGGCTGTGCACGCCTACCGCTCGCTCGAGGCGATCTGCCTAGTGTCGGTGAGGTGGTGGGTGCGGGTGGGCCGCTGGTTCCTACTGTCCAGGTGTGTGCGGGACAAGCAGCGGAGCGTAGGGAGCTTGTGCCGTGCACAGGACGCTCCTATAACTGTCAAACCTGGACCAGTCGACATTGCGGAGGTTGGCTTACGTCGTTTCTGCTCGTCGGAAGGTGAGGCTTCCGTTGTTGTTGGTCATCGTGAGCACGTCCTCGTCCCAGGTGTAGGTGATGGGCTCACCGATGAAGGTATGGACCCACCGGTCCATGCTGGCCACTGGCTCTTCACAAGCAATGGCGGCGATAGCCGCGCGATTCATGTCGACGCGTATCTCGGTGGACGTGACGTCGGCCTGTGCCTGAATGGCGCCGCACGGCGGACCGATCATCACGGTGTCCTCGCCGTTTCTTAGCTCCATCCTCCACCTGACTGGGTGGTCGGCGATCCATGTCAGCTCACCAGTGGAGTCGTGACCGGAACGTGCCTCGAACTGAATATCGTTCAGCGTACGTTCCGCGGGCGACTGGCACCCAGTAAGCATGGTCGTGACAACGGCCATGAAGACCAGTACACCTAGGCGTGAACGCGGCATGACTAAGTTCAGCATGATCACCTACGGAGACCCAGTGTTCGAAGTGCTTTCCTGGTGTTCGCCGATTCTCAAACGTAGCGCTCCACCATGAACTCAAACACCAGAAAATAGGTGACCAATCATGCTCGTTGATGCAACCCGGTTCGGTATCGGTCCAGGAGCTCATCATCACGCATCTTGCCGCGCTCGAGGCGTGAGATTGTAGAGGGCCACGTTTGGAGATCCGTGGCTGCCTGCTGCAAGGTCATCCCGAGTGAGTGGCGGAGCGGGCGTAAATCGAGGACTGGTGGTGCCGGGACCGGATGGGTGATCTGACGGTAGACCTCCCGGGCAACGTAGCGCTTGAGACACCGTATGATCTCCCGCTTACTCTTGCCTTCCTCGGTCCGTTTGGTGACGTAGTCCTTTGTCTTCCGGTGGATGTTCATGCGCACGAGCACGATGTGGTGCAGTGCGCAGTTGGCTTGCCTGTCGCCGCCACGGCTCAGCCTGTGACGGCTTGTTTTGCCTGACGAGGCGGGAACGGGGGCTGCACCTGTCAGTGCTGCAAATTGGGCTTCGTTTCCCACTCGTTCTTGGTTGTCGCCGAACGTGACGAGTAGCTGGGAAGCGACATCCGTGCCGACGCCGGTCAATTGCTGCAGCATCGGCGCGTAGGACTCCGAGATGTCCTGCAGCTGCGCATTCACGTCCTCGATCTCAGCGCTCAGGTGCTGGTATCGGACGGCCAGTGCCTTCAACACTCGTGCTGTCACGTAGGAGGGGTCCGCCAGGTGCCCGGAGGGCCGAGACCGGACCATTATCTCGATCATGGTCCCCGTTGTCAGGCCTTGGTACTTGGACCGCAGAGCCTCTGGTGCAGAGACCAACAGGCCCTTGATCTGATTGATCGTCGCATTCCGCGACTTAATCGCGGAACCCCGAGATGCCCGGAGGACACGTAGACACTCAACGGGGCCGTCCTTGGCTTTCGGGACCGCGGTACTCATGCCCGCAATGACGGAGTGGGCGGCGCGGTAGGCGTCCAGAGAGTCGGTCTTGCCCTTGAGCCGGCGCTGCTGACGATTCGGACGGTTCACCTCGATGACCTGCATTCCTTTGCCCTGCAGGATTTTCGTGAGTGCTGCTCCGTAGGTGCCAGTGCCCTCCATCCCGACCTGCAGGACTAGCCCGAACCCTGTAATGAAGGTGAAGGCTTCCCGGTGTCCTGCCGCTGTCGTTGGAAATCCCTGGTCAGCCAGGGGCTTCCCGTATTCAGTGACGACGGCGACGTGGTGAGTGTCCGAGTGTGTGTCGATTCCCACCACAACACGAGGTTCTTGCGTTCCAGCATCTGACATGACTGCCTTTCGATGGAGACGGGTCTCCACGTAGCCAGGACGAGCAGGCAATACGGTAAAGGGATCTGATCAGGCTCCTATCAAGCCATACCCGTTAGCACGTCAAGCGATCGCGGGCCGGTGGACAGGTCATGTGAAGGACAGCAGCCCAAGGACTGCGTCAAGTGGACAGAGAGCCACACCGGATCCGCGATCAGTTTTCACTATTACCGTGGTCAGGAGGCCGGCTCGCTGTGCTGCAGACGAAATACAGCGAGACGAGTTTCCAAGACACCGGCCGGCCTGTAAACGCGGGGGAGTGCACGTTCGGCGCTCGGCCCGTGCACGTGTCTCGTAAAGCCTTAAATTTTCGCGACACCGAAAGGACCTGTACCTAGGGGCAACCCGTCACGGCGGGGCCGTGTCCGTAAAGGTCATTGAGCGTTCGGGTCCAGATCAGTGCGCCACTCATGAGCAACCTAGGTTGACAGAACTGTCGGCAGCAACCTAGGTTGACAACGTGGAGTCATCACAGGTAGCGGTTGCCGCGGCGGATACAACGGATCCGCAGGCTGGACTACGGGCCGTGGCGTCGCTGCGGGTTCTGGCGGACTCGTTGGAATTGCGTCAGGTCGAGGCCGCTTTGCGGGCCGGGATGAGTTGGCAGCAGATTGCTGATGCTCTCGGGGTCACCCGCCAGGCCGTGCACAAGAAGTACTCCAAGCGCATTGATCCTTCGATCCTCGGCCCCAGGAGGCGAGCATGAGCAGATTCACCCGATTTGCAGCCACGAGCCAGTCCCTCTCGCTCACAGCGATGGAGGAAGCTTCCCGGAGGGGCTTGCGGGAAGCGGATCTCGAGGACCTGTTCCTCGCGTTGGTGCTCAGTGACCAGCCCGCGGGTCGGGCGCTTCGCGAACTGGGCATCACTATCGGAAGCGCCCGCGCTGCCGTGGAGGATTACCAAAAGAAACAAATAGCATCCCTTGGAATCACGGCCTCCCTTCCGCCTTCGGGGGACATCGTGTTCCATGAAACCGGCGGGTACGAATGGTCAAAGCGTGCCCTGAAACTCATCGAGCGGGCCGGCAAGAAAGGCAGGACGGCAGACGCTGACGCTGTGTTGCGTGAACTGCTGGACGAACCCAGTGGGCTGATCAGGGAACTCCTAGGTGGGTTGGGCACAACACCATCGGCGGTCCTGGCCGAACTCGATCGAACGCCGGCGCCGGCGCCAATCGCTTTGGTCGCCCCGACGCGTCGGCGGGGTGAGCTTCGGGGGGTCAATGCGTCGTTCATCCCGGCACCGGTCGATGAGGTCTGGGCGTTGCTGTCCGATCCTGCCCGGGTGCCGGAATGGGAACCGGCCATCGGCGCTATCGACGGCTTCACCACTGGCGCGGATCTCGCCCCTACGCATGCCAAGGGCACACAGCCCGCTGATGGAGCAGGACCGGCAGGTGGTGTGTGGATGGCACACGCACGGACCACCCACCCGGACGGCAGGCCACTGAAGGTGCACGAGAAATTCCGTCGGCGGACACTCGAGCTCCTGCAGGCTGAACACGGCAATCACGTTGCGTGGCGCTTCACCTACCCCGACGTGGACACCAGGCTTCCCATCACCATGATCTTCGATCTCGCTCCCACCAAAGGCGGGACCCAGCTCAGCACCACCATGGCCTGGTCCACACACCAGGGTTGGCGGTCCATCCTCAGCCCAGTCCTGCACCCGCTCCAGCGGTTCCTGATATGGATCAGACTCTTCCAGATCAGCAACGCCATCAGCCGTACGTTCCGCCACGGTCATACTGAATAGCGAACCTAGGTAGGTCACTGGGAAGGCAACCTCGTCATGCATGTGTGCCCATCGACTGTCAGGACCTTGGTCGTTTGAAAAACCCACTACGTGCGCCTGGTCCGGTTGCCGGACGGAACTAAGGCTGACGTCGTCCAGGACGCATTGACGTCGAGCTTTTGCCATCCATCATCAATCGGACGAACTCGCGAGCTCACCTGAAACCTGCCCTTCGCCCAGTTTGGAAGACGCAGTTCCCACGACTTTGCGTTGCCTACGGCATCGGTGTGCATGAGGGTTGCCTTTCGTCGATCTACCTCGATCCTTTCCGCAGGAGCACTCTGCCATCAGCGTGTGATGCGATACGCCTCCGGGGTTATCTCAATTCAGGAAATGAGTAGACGGATCGTCCCGCTCACGTTCTGGGCGAGGGCTTGGAGGGTGATGCGCGGCCCGTGCTGCGACCAGGGTAGGAGGGCGGCTCGGCTCTGGGGCGATGTATTGGTTCGTGATGTGGATGAGAGTGAGAAGTGCCATCATCCTCATAAGGAGCTTCTCCAGTGAACAGCACGTCCGTCCCGTCCTTTGTCCGCATGTCCGTCACCGGTGGTGTCACCTGGTGTCAATGGTGACGCTGTCCTCCTGCGCAGCGTTCACAGACGCGAATCGCGAGAAGCAATCGACGTATGCGAAAGCCATCGACATGGCCGAGGGGACGATCGAGTTGCAGAACTGGATCCCCAAGGATGCCGTCAGCAGGGCAACGACCATATGCGAGGACTTCGCAGTCATCACAGACGGATCCACGGTCACCGCGTGGGACACCAGGGCGCCGGAAGCGACCTAACAGAACGCTCAGTGACCTGGTGCAGGCCCGCGGCCGGTGGGCCGTGGTCTCACTACCACCGTGTACTGATGAAGGCGCTGCCGGGTTTGGGTTGCAAAGCATATGTTCACTGTCTGCTTGCCGGTGGAACACTAAGGTGCATGCCGCTTCTTGGATTGTCGCATCGGGTGTCGTTTACCTTTGACACCGAGAGCGAAGCCCGTGACTGTTATGCACGCCTGGAAGATGCTTTGCCGGATCTGACCATAGAGCACCGGGTGGGTAAGAACGTGCTGGAGACGTGGACAGTGAGTTCCGGCATGGAGCGGCGGTCCACCGGCCCGCAGATACAAAGCCTCGCCGACGCCGCGATCCTCTTCGGCCCGGTTGACCCAGAGGCACGCCAAGCCCTCGAAGACGAACTATTATGACGCTGCCTGCCCTATGACCGGGTGACGCCGACCCCACGACGCCACGCCATATCATCGCCGTCCGCGGTGTGGGGTACAAATTCGTCTCCTGAACCCTGCGCGGCTCCCTACGGGACCACCAGCCGGAGCAAGGCAAGGACCACTGCTTGGTTCCCCTTGTTCGTCCACATCTGAGCTCACCTCGTACATCACTGTGGTAATCAAATGGGCTCGGCCCAGAAGACCAGTCGGCTTTCCGACACCGATAACCTGAGGACTGTTTGCAACCAGGATATTGACGCGAATCGCCGCACCTAGTCGGAAGATAACGCAGCAAAGCGTTCCCATAGGAGTGGCCGCTTGAGGAAAGTGTGGCCGCCGCGGGAAGCCAGGAGCTTTCGGCGGCGGCCGTCATTTTATCGTTGGAAGCGTGCATTGGCGTGCACCCGAGCAGGTGTTGCTGGTACTAGCTGGTGGTGGCTGGTTCCTTTTGGTCGACGTTGGACAAGTCCACATCTTTGGTTTCCTTGGCGAAGGAGATGGAGAGCATGGCGATCGCTGTGCTCACGATGATGATCAGGACAACGAAGTGTGTCCCACCGGTCCATAGGACCAGCGCGCCAGCCAGGGCGGCCATGAATCCGGCTAGCAGGATGGAGGGCATCTGGTAGCCGATGGAGATGCCCGAGTACCGGATGGCGGTGGGGAACAGTTCACAGTAGAGGGCCGGTAGTGGCGCGTAGACGAGTGCGTGTCCGAGGGCGAGGAACAGGGCGATACCGAGGATGATCGCCCACTGCTCGCCCGTTTGGATGAGCTCGAAGATCGGCCACGCCGTGATGATGATCGCCGTCCCGCCGAGAAGAACGTCATCTTGCGGCCGATCCTGTCCGAGAAGCGACCGAAGACGGGGATCATGATGATGTTCAATACCGAGCCGATCATCACGGCCGTGAGCCCGTACTGACGGGGGACCTCGAGCGAGGTGGTGACGTAGGAGAGGACGAAGACGGTGAACAGGTAGTAATTGCCTGCCTCCGCGAACCGACCGAAGATCGTGATCAATAGCGGCTTGCGGTGATGGGCGAGGAGCACCCTCAAGGGGGCCTTCTGCTGGACGTTGTTCTTTTCCATCTTCGCCTTCTCGGCGAGGAACTCGGGGCTCTCAGCGGCATTGAGGCGGATGTAGAGCCCGACCGCGGCCAGGATGACGCTGAGGAGGAACGGCACATGCCACCCCCAGGTCTCGAACTGGTCGCCGGAAATTGCCGCTGCGGCTGCAACAGCGACGGTGCCGAGCAGGAGCCCACAGGACACGCCGATCTGGGGCCAGGACCCGTAGAAACCTCGCCTGCCCTTGGGTGCGTTCTCGACCGCGATGATCACCGCCCTTCCCCATTCGCCGCCGACGGCGAACCCTTGCGCCAGTCGAAGAACGCACAACAGGATGGGCGCACGACTCTCCTGATAGCTGTCGAATTGTTGGCGCGTCGGGCCGGATCGCGCCGCGTTGCCCTAGATTTCAGGCATTCTCCTTCGGGGGATCAGCTACTGGCCCCGGTTGTGGCCCCGGATGTGGTGAAACAGTGGCGGATGATGTGGTGATGTTGTGATGCCGTCGAACGGGCCTACTGTCCTTTCAGGTCTACTCCCGTTAGGCTCATCAGACACCGCGGTCCAGCCACAGGCCAGGTTTCTGACAAACACAGGAACAGTCATGACCGAACTCGTGAACCCTGCCCGGCCCGACCTCACGCGGCCCACCTCGTCCCTCAACCTCGATGTATCTGATAGCGCCGTGCCGCGCATCGACCCCCTTGCCAATCCCCTCCAGGGCTCCTCTTCCGGCCCCTTTACCGACCGTCGTGTTGCCCAGGCGGGCGCTACGCCCCACGGTCAGGGCGCCGACCTTGCCGTGGAATCCCTGTCCGCTGATGACATCAGGGGCCTGTCGACAAGACACCTGCGGATCCTGGCGAACCGTGCATACCTGCTCCTGGACAAGGATTACCCGCCCACCGGGGCGATCGAGTGCTATGAGATGATCGCCGGGGAACTCGACATCCGGGAGCGGCAGGCGGTCGATCGCGCTCCTGTGTTCCAGCTCAGGGAGGCGTTCCGCGACAACCCTTTGTACGGACGGTTCGAACTGCTCATCGACGGCCACCTCGCCGTGCACGTCAAGTACACGATGCAAGGGAGGCGAATAGTGCTGACCGACGGGGTCGAGCACCCTGTCTTCCGCGATCAAGGCATGGATATGACCCTGATGCGCCACATCGTGCTCAATGCGCACAAACGACGCCTGAGCCTCATCCCGCAGTGCCCGATGGCCTTCTCATTCCTCGCGGACCACCCCGAGTACCAGGCCCTCACCGCCCAAATGACTCACTAGAACACCCTCCTCGAGCGGACAGCTCGGCCAACGGGTGGTTCAACCTCCACCCTCGCCTTCACTCTCCACACTCGACTTCATGTGGGTCGCTTCCCCGCAGTTCTCTCTTCGTCGCTTCTGGCCGGGTGATGTGGTGTGGACCCGGACGGACGCTGGTTCCGGTCGGTGCGCTGCTGGAAACGTCGAACTGATGGGGACATGTTTCAAGCCCGTAGTACCTTGTCGAGGCGCTGCTGGCGATCGGGTCGGAGGTCGCCTTTGCGGTACAGAGTAATCTGGCGTGAATACGAGATGCGACGATGCATTGATCGGTCGAGGTTGTCCGCGGTTGGATGGGATTCTCAGCGGCTTTTCGGGTTTCATCAGCTCGTTCCCTGGGTGGTTCAGTTTCGCTGACGGCTATCGGGTGGTTGCCGATAGTAACCAGTAGCGGTGCCTTCTGTTGTGCTGCCTATCTCACCGAGTCAGGAGGAGCGCCAGTTTTGAGCGTTGATACCTTGAGCGTCATCGACCGGCATAACGTCACCGTGGGCGGCCGGCCGGATGGTCCTGTGGTGCTGTTCGCCCACGGGTTCGGCTGCGACCAGAACATGTGGCACCGGGTCGTCCCCTTCTTCGAGGACCGGTTTCGAGTGGTGTCGTTCGACCATATGGGATCGGGCCAGTCCGACCTCGCTTTCTATGAGCCGGGAAGGTATTCCACCCTCGACGGTTATGTCGCGGATCTGCTCGCTGTGTGCGAGGCGCTCGAGCTCCGGGACGTGGTTCTTGTGGCTCACAGTGTTGCGGCGATGATGGCGATCAAGGCTGCGGTAGCGAACCCCGAGACATTTCGTCGGCTGATCCTGGTGGCGCCGTCGGCGTCGTATATCAATGATCCGTCGGAAAGTTATGTTGGTGGCTTCACGCAGGAGGACATCCATGAGCTCCTGGAATCGCTCGACAGCAACTACTTCGCCTGGGCGGCCGCTCTCGCCCCGATCGTGATGGGTAACCCTGGCGCGCCCGAGTTGACCGGGGAGCTCGAGGCAAGTTTCTGCCGCACGAACCCCGACACGGCCCGCAATTTTGCCCGCGTCACCTTCCTCTCGGACATCCGCGCAGATCTGAAGGACGTAAGCGTTCCGGCGCTAATCCTTCAGTGCTCCGAAGATCTGCTCGCGCCGCCGGAAGTAGGCCGCTACCTCCATGATCAGCTGGCGGGAAGCACGCTCGTCGGGCTCAAAGCCACCGGCCATGTGCCCCAGGCCAGCGCCCCGGAAGAGACGGCACGGGCCATCCTGCAGTACCTGCAGTCGGATCCCTCGTGACCGGCGAGACAGACTACGAGCGGCTGTACCAGCAGGCGCCCTGCGGCTACTTGCTCACTGATGACACATGGACGATCACCGCGGTCAATGACACGTTCCTGACCTGGACGGGATACAGGAGCAGCGATGTCCTCGGCATGCCGCTTCCTCAGCTGCTGCCGGTCGGGGACCGGCTCCTCCACGCGACGAACAGTGTCCCTCGTATGCAACTCGCCGGGTCCGTGTCCGAGGTGTCACTGGAGATCATCGACGCAACAGGAAAGCGTAAAGCCGCATTGCTCACCGCCGTCAGTGCTCCCGGCCCGGACGGCGGCACCGAGATCCGAGTCATCATCTTCAGTGCCCATGAACGCCGAAAGCACGAACTGGAACTCGTTGCTGCTCGCAGGCGCGCAGAGGAGTCCGAGGCGAGGAGCCTTCGTGCCGAGGCCGGTCTGCAGCACCTGGCGCTTCACGACTCACTGACCGGGTTGCCGAACCGCGCCGGCTTGGCCTCCATCCTCACCCGTGAACTCGCGGAAAGTCCCTCTGGTAAGGAAGTGGCCGTCCTGTTCGTTGATCTCGATCACTTCAAAGCGGTCAACGACAGTCTCGGCCACAACGCAGGCGACGAGCTGCTCACCATTGTTGCGCAGCGGCTCTCCTCAGCTGTGCGGTCGACAGGCACCGTCGCCCGGCTCTCCGGCGACGAGTTCGTCGTCGTCGAGCATGTTTCTACCCTGTCGGACGCGACTGCGCTGGCCGAGCGGCTGCTCGAAACCGTGAACAGGTCTCTGGTGATCGAAGGCCTGGAAATCATCTGTTCGGCCAGCATCGGCATCGCCCTCACCGACAGCGACGGCACGGATGGGACTCAGCTGCTGCGCCACGCAGACATTGCCATGTACCGGGCGAAAGCCCGGGGGCGCAATATCTGGGATGTGCACGACCCCTCCCAAGGCGACCCGGCCGCTAACAGAATGCGTCTGCTCGGCGAACTCCGTCATGGCATCAGAACCGGGCAGCTGCGCGTGCACTACCAGCCACGGGTGGACATCGCTACCAACGTCATCAACGGCGTCGAGGCCCTGGTGCGTTGGGAACACCCAACGCGAGGGCTCCTGCAACCCATCGACTTCATCGACCTTGCCGAAGAATCCGGGCTTATCCGAGCACTGGGCGCCTGGGTTCTCGAGGAAGCGGTACAGCAAGGCAGACTGTGGAATCCCGGAACACCGGGGTGCGCTCCCGTCGGGGTCGCGGTGAACCTCTCCACCCGTCAACTCCTCGATCCGCACCTCGTCGACACCGTTGCGACCACCCTGACCCGGCATGACTTCGACCCGCACCTTCTGACACTGGAAATCACTGAGACAGCGCTTATGGAAAGCCCAGCGGTGGCCCTCAAGGTACTCACAACCCTGAAAGCGATGGGCGTCGGGCTGGCAATCGATGACTTTGGAACCGGGTACGCGAGCCTGACCTACCTCAAAGACTTCCCTATCGATGAACTCAAGATCGACCGGTCCTTCGTCAGCGGACTGGGCAGCAATGACGGTGACAGCGCCATCGTCTCGAGCTGTATCCAACTAGCCCACGCCGTGGGCATCAGAGCCGTCGCCGAAGGAGTCGAGACCGATCACCAACGATCCACGCTGCTTACGCTCGGTTGCGACCTCGCCCAGGGCTACCACTACAGCAAGCCCCTCACCGCTGAGAGCGTCACACGATGGATCGCGGACCAGGATGACACCTCGAATCCAAGCTCACCTGTGGTCCTGCAACCGCTCCCCGAAGACGCCGTGGACGCCCTCATTAGCGACCTTGATACCGCTATGGAGAATCATGAGGTGATGGAAGGCTCATCGCCAGTTCCCACCTTGTGACCGCAGGGAAAGTGAAACCAAGCCCATACTGGCGGAGCTCATGGCGGCGGTGAGGTGATCCCGTCTCGCGCTCGAGAATGCAGAGTACTTGTACTTGATCGAATCCTAAGTACTGCCGAAGGCGCGCGATAACCCCATGGACCGGGTGTGTATCCCACCCGCAGGCCGCACGTGGGGTATCGCAACATCTGCTGGTGGCTTCGCGATTCGACAGCACCCGTTGAAGGATCCTGAGCCCGCGAAATACTGCAGAAACTCGGGGCATGCACTGTCTCGGAAAGCCGTCTCACCCCGAAGTGTCTTGTTCGTCGTATTACTAGTACCTCCTGAGCGATGAACCGGAGGATGCATGTCCTCACCAGACAAGCTGTCGCACGCCCACCCGGCAGGACGCGCGCCAGCCCCGAACTCCGCGATCGGACTTCCCGGCGTTCCATAGGACAATGGGATGTGACGAGAAGTGAGAAGTCGGATCCACGCCCGGACATCGTCGTGCGGAGGATTCAGGGCGATGGTGTCTGGGCACGGGTGAGTTCGGTTGGGGAGGTGGGCGACAGGCCGTTCATCCTCGTCTCGGGTATCGGGGTGTCCTCGCACTACTTCGAGCAACTCGCCCCGCACCTCATGCAGTTCGGGCCCGTACATGCTCTTGACCTGCCAGGATTCGGCGGCGTGCCGCACGCACGCCGCGCCATGTCGATCAGTCAGTTCGCGGAGCTCGTCGGCAAGGCCATCGACGATCTCGGGCTTGAGGATCCCGTGATCGTCGGGCATTCGATGGGCACGCAGATCTGCACCGATCTCGTTGCGGCGCGCCCCGAGCTCACCACTCTCGTCCTGATCAGTCCTGTCATCGACGCATCGGCCCGCACCGTCCCCGTGCAGGCCCTTCGTTTCCTGCTGGCGAGTTTCCATGAGCCCTTCCGGGTGAAGCTCCTCGCCGTGGTCGCCTACCTGACGTGCGGGTTCGGCTGGTTCTTCAAGATCCTGCCGCGGATGATGTCCTATCCGATCGAGCGGACGGCCGCTCGCGTGCGCGCGTCGACGCTCGTCATCCGCGGCGAGCACGACGCGGTATGTCCACGCCCGTGGGTCACACAGTTGAGCAGTGTATTCCCCCACGCGGTCGACGTCGTCGAGATCGAGGGCGCAGCCCACTCGGTGATGCACGCCCATGCTCGCGAGGTCGCCGGGCTCTGCGTCCGGCATGTGAACGGTGCGCGTGCAAGGCACGACGACGTCGGAGCGGAGGGTTGTGACGATGCGAGCATCGCCGTCGTTCCGGAAGCGCCGAAGCAAGAGATCTCGCTCGGTGCGGTAGGCGCTGCGAAGGCCTTCGTCGACGAAGTGGAGGGCGCCGTCATCGAGTTCAAGGGCAACAGGATCGACGACGATCGCCTGGTGGAGCTCGGACGCGAGCAGCAGGCCGAGGCGCGGGCTAGGGGCCGCGAATAGTCCAACGGATACCCGCGCTCCGCCCTGGCACCAAGGACTGACCAAATCAATATCGGAGTTCTGGTGCTGCTGAAACGAACGTATTCGGTATAAATTCCACCGAGTGCTGGTAGCAGCCCGCAGAGTGAATGATCCGGTAATCAGGTAAGAGGAATGCGAAATACTTCAGGGGTGTGAAACCGCATTTCAGGAGCGGGCTCGCCGACGTCGCGTGTCGATATGGAAACGCAGGGTCCGGCCTGATCGATTCGAGTTCAGAAGCGGCACGCCATCAATGAACGAGCGCTTTTGCCACGGTGTATCCGACTGAGTTCATGGGGTCGTGTCGCGCTCGGTCGTACCGGCGCGTTGTGCGTGGATCTGCGTGGCCCATGCTGTCCTGAAGATCATGCAGAGTAGTCCCTGCGTTCAGGGCGATGCTTGCGAAGGCACGTCTCAAGTTATGGGGGCTGATCCGGCCTTCGATGCGCGCGAGGCGGGCCAGCCGCTGCACAGTCCGGAATGCCTCCGAAGGTGCCCAGCGCCTGCCTGTGGCCGTGGTGAAAAGTGGCGGACCCGAGTCTGCCGCCGCCACCAGCTCTCGCCCGGTGGTCCCGAGGTAGGCAGTCAGAGCGTCAACGGCGGGAGGCGGAACGGCGACCTTGGCCTGGGTGCCGCTCCTGCGCTGAAGGATCAGCGCCCGGTGCCCGGCGTCGTGCCCGTAGTCCGAAGTGTTGGCGCTGAGCGCTTCACCGAGACGTATCCCGGTGAACAGGAGCAAGCTCACCAGCGCGTGGGACCGAGGGCCGTCCGCTCGTGCTGCGTCCAGCAGGGCGCGCGCCTGGTCCTCCGTCAGGCCCTGTGTAGCGGTGGAATCGGCAGTCACCGTGGGCCGCCGGACGAAGTCCACAGGATTGGTGGTTGTGATACCCGCAGACACGGCGTAGCGGTAGAAGCTTGAAACCGCGGCCAGTTTCTGTGCTGCGGTGGCGGGTGCGCCGGTGAGTGTGTGCCGGTAATCGTCCACGTGCACCCCCTCCACGCCGAGCAAGTCCAACCCGTGATCGTCGAGCCACAGACAGAACTGTTCGATGCCTCGGGTGTACGCGCGGAGCGTATGCGGCGACCTGGCAAGCGATGACTTCCATGCCCCAAGCGTTCGGGCATGCCACAGTCCATTGGCATATTCCGTTACCTGCGTTCTGAGGGTCATGGTCACACGATAACCGACATTATCGTGTGGATGGTGAGGAGGTGACGCCGTTGAGGACATCGGACGATCACCACTGGAGGACGTCTTCTCGAACTGCACTGGGGCGACCACAGGTCAGGACGCTCGATGGAGGGCCTCGCCCATCAGGATGTACAAGCGGCGATCGGTCAGCCCGGAGCGATGCGCGGAGTGGTTCCCGTAACCGTCAGGGAGCGGAGGACAGCCTGCCCGTCGGCCGTCCGATGACCCAGTAGCTCATGGAGTCGTCGGAACACGGGGCCTGCACCATCCCGATCCTGGCCGTTACCCGCTTCGACTGATCCTTGTGCGGATCGATGGTCGCGGAGATCGAGGAGAGAGTGGAGACGTCGAAGACATGAGCCAGCATCGCCCTCCCGACCTCGGTGGCGTATCCCTTGCCCCAGGACCTCCTGTGGAGGACATAGATCAGTTCGTCGAAGTCCTGATCCGGAGGCCTGACCACGCCGCAGTATCCGACGAACGCGCCGGTCTCCCGTTCCATGACGGCCGAGGTGCCGTATCCGCGCGTCGCGTATTTCTCCTGGCAGATGCGGATCCAGCGGGCGACGTCCGCTCTGTCCAGTGTCGTCCCGTCACCGACGAACCGCATCACCGCGGGATCCGCGCAGAGTGCCGCGAAGTCATCCAGATCATCGTCGACGAAGTGGCGAATCCGTAACCGACCCGTTTCGAACATCACGGTCGGACAGGGGTCCGGCGCGTCGGGCCCATCCTGCCGGGCGTCGTCGCCTGTCCGCGTCAGCGCTTGCCCGCTGCCACGTCCTTGACGGACTGCGGGGTGTCGCGGCCGAGCTGCTGGTCGAGGGCTACCCTGAGCCGTGCCTTCGCCGCTGTCACCCGGGGGGTGTCGGCGGGTCGCCGAGTGGCCGCCTGTCCGGCCGGCGCTTTCCGCGCTCGTGCTGTGTCGGTCATGGCCCCTCCTCCGATCGCTGGTCCTCGTCTCATTCTCCGGCACCGCCGTCGGGCAGTCCAGCGCTGGGATCCTCCGGATTGGCCACGGGGTTGCTCACCCAGATGGCATCGAGAATGAGCCGGTCCTCCTCGGTCGCCAGCTCGCTGTAGGAGAGCTGCAGCAAGGCCTCCACGCCCGCCTCCTGGCGTACGGGGTCCAGGGACGTGGCCGCGTCGATGGCCCACTGGGTGCGTCGCCACCACTCGGCGCGGTCGTCCGCGCGTCTCTTCTGCTCGAGGGAAGCCCGATCCGCCGTCGCCCGCTGGTTCAGCGTTGCGAAGGCCGATACCGTGGCCAGGACCGCCGCGAGCAGGATGGCGAAGGGCCCCAGCGCGCCCACGATCTCCCACCACTGGGGATCCGACGCCGCTACCTCCACGAGGATCGGCTCGACGGGACGGGTCGCGGTCGGGACGGACATGGCGTCAGCCTAACCGCGGCCACTCCCATCATCCGCCGTGCCGCTCAATCGCCCTTGACGTTGATGATCTGGCGGAGCGTGTGGCGGATCTCCACGAGGTCACGCGCGTCCTGCATGACGACGTCGATGTCCTTGTAGGCCGCCGGGATCTCATCGAGGAAGGCGGGAGTGTCCCTGAACTCGATACCGCGCATCGCCGCCCGGAGCTGGTCCTGGGTGAACGTCCTGCGGGCCTTGGTGCGGGAGTACTCGCGGCCGGCTCCATGCGGTGCGGAGTTCATCGACTCCCTGTTGCCCCTGCCGGTGACCACGTAGGAGCGGGTACCCATCGAGCCGGGGATGAGGCCGGGGCGGCCGGGGTCCGCGGCGATGGCGCCCTTGCGCGAGAGCCAGACGTCCTTGCCGTAGTGCGTCTCGCGCTGGGTGTAGTTGTGGTGGCAGTTGATGCGCTCACGCTCGTGGACCGGTCCGGCCACCCAGTCCGTGAACTGCCGGACCACGCGGTCCATCATCTCCTCGCGGTTGAGCAGCGCGAACTTCTGGGCCCACAGGAGTTCGCTGATGTAGCGGTCGAACTCGGGCGTGCCCTCCTCGAGGTAGGCGAGGTCCTTGTGCGGGAGGCGGATGGATCGCTTCGCGCAGTAGTCCTGCGCCATCATGATGTGGTGCTGGGCGATCCGGTTCCCGATGCCCCTCGACCCCGAGTGGAGGAACAGCCAGACGGTGTCCTCCTCGTCGAGGGACACCTCGATGAAGTGGTTGCCCGAGCCCAGAGTGCCGAGCTGCAGCCTCCACTGCTTCACGTAGCCGGCCGGGTCGAACCCGGCGGACAGGGCGTCCTGCTCGAGAGCGTCGATGCGGGGCCCCGCCGATGCGCTCACCCGCTTGTTGTTGTTGCCGGCCGAGAGAGGGACTGCCCGTTCGATGGCCTCCCGTAGGGTCCGGCGGTCGAGGCGTGCCACATCCTGCGCCGTGTGGCCGGTGCGGACGGCGACCATCCCGCAGCCGATGTCCACGCCGACCGCGGCGGGGATGATCGCGCCGAGGGTCGGCAGGACCGACCCCACGGCGCAACCGAGGCCGAGGTGGGCGTCGGGCATCGAGGCGAGGTGCGGCTGCACGAACGGCATGGAGCTCGTCATCCTGTTCTGCGCCAGCGTCACGTCGTCGATCACGCTGGCGAAGTTCACGTAGTTCTCGGTGATCCACTGCATGCGTCCGAGGCTACCGAGACGACCGGTGGGAGCGCATGCGGTGCCCCGTCCCGCCCGGGTCCTTGCTCGTCAGCGCAGGCGCACGGCCTGGAGCACGGCGTCACTGATCGTCACGTCGCGCCCGTCCGGCGTACGTTCCACCCGTGGGCGCGATTCGCGCACCCGGATGTCCCAGGAGTCGTCGAGCAGGTCCGCGATCTGCTGGGGCGTGTAGAAGAGGTCGGCCTGGTGCGGCCGTCCCACCCCGGAGTGGAGGTCCGACGGGTCGTGGGCGACGATCAGCAGGGTGCCACCGATACCCACGAGGCCGGCCAGGGAGCCGAAGATCCGGGAGCGGTGTGGCTCGGGTAGGTGCAGGAACTGGATGGAGACGAGGTCCTGGCCGCCGCGGAGGTCCTGACCGGCCAGGAGGTCCACCTGCCGCCACTCCACGCGGTCCGCAACCGGTTCCCCGAGTTCGGTGGCATGCGCGCGGCCGCGGGAGAGGGCCACCTCGGAGACGTCGACCGCCAGGACGGTCCATCCCTGCGACGCGAGCCAGACGGCGTCCGCACCTTCACCGCAGCCGACGTCGAGCGCCCTGCCCGGCGGCAGGTCCTCGACCGCGGGGACGAGCTGCCGGTTCGGCCGACCGCTCCAGATCTTCGCGCGCTGCCGGTAACGGTCGTCCCAGTATTCCTGCGTGTACTCAACCAGCACGGCGCACCTCGTCCTCCTGATCCGCGGTGGCAGGCGCGTCCGTGCGTCCACCCAGGCCATCATCGATCCCGTACCGGCGTACGCCAAGCACTCGTTGCGAGACGTCGGCCTCTCCCGACGCCGAGAACGGGCCATGGTGGCCCTCGACGGCCCATGCGGTCTCCTCCGCGACGAGGTCCGCATTGATCGCTGCGGCCGCCATGGTGCCTTCCGCCGCGGCGACGATCACCTGTGCGGCGAGGTTCGAGACGTTGCCTGCGACGTAGACGCCCGGTATCGCGGTGGTGCCCATGGGGCCGGCCTCGAGGAACCGGCCCATCCCCGACGGATGATCCTGCAGTGCGAGTCCCAGCGGTTCGAGCAGGGAGGCACGGGCCTCCATGCGGGTCCCGACGGCGAGAGCGTGCAGCTCGAAGACGGTGCCGCCCTGCAACGTCACGCCCGTGAGGACGCCGTCGGTCGCGTCGACGGCGGCCACGACGCCGTCGACCACGCGGATGGATCGCGCGGCCAGCCGGTCCCACTCCTCCTCGGTGGGCGTCACCGCGTCGTTGAGGAAGAGCGTGATGTCGTCGGACCACTGACAGAACAGGAGGGTCTGGTGCACGGAGAGGGGGCCCGTGCCCAGCACGCCGATGCGGCGTCCGCGGATCTCGTAGCCGTGGCAGTACGGGCAGTGCACGACGCCGGCGCCCCACTGTTCACGCAGGCCGGGGACGGCGGGCAGGCCGTCGGACAGGCCGGAGGCGACGAGCAGCCGTCGGCCGCCCACGATCCGCCCATCGGCCAGTTCCACCTCGAAGCCGGCGCTGCCGCGCTGCACGGCGAGGGCCTCGCCGTCGACGATCGCGGCCCCGTAGGACTCCGCCTCGGCCCGGCCGGCGTCGAGCAGTGCCTGCGGGCTCATGCCCTCGCGCGTCAGGAAGCCGTGCACCCCCTGGGCGGCAGCGTTGCGTGGTCGGCCGCCGTCGACGACGAGCACGGTGCGCAGTGCGCGGCCCAAGGTGACGGCGGCGCTCAGGCCGGCGGCTCCACCGCCGACGACGACGACGTCGTAGCGGTCCTGCACGGGTCGGCTGGAAAATGTCATGTTCTGGTCCCTTCTCTTCTGCTGATGGATCCAGCATCGAGAGGATTCCGAGCGATGGCAAACTTTCTTGCTGGTATGGCAAACTAGGTGCATGACTTCGAATCTGGACGCCGTCCTGGATGCCGTCGGCCCCCGACTCCGGGCCCTCCGTGCCCAGCGCAACCTGACACTCGGGGAGGTGTCCGCGGCATCGGGCGTATCGGTCAGCACGCTCTCCCGGCTGGAATCGGGACAGCGGCGCCCCAATCTCGAGCTCCTGCTGCCCATCGCCCAGTTGTACGGCGTCCCGCTCGATGATCTCGTCGGCGCACCGCCCACCGGTGATCCCCGTGTCCATCTGCGCCCCATCACGCACCACGGGATGACGGCCATCCCCCTGACCCGGCGCCCCGGCGGGCTGCAGGCATACAAGATGGTGCTCGCGGGGGACGCGCGCGGCACGGAGCCCGAACTGCAGGTGCACGAGGGCTACGAATGGCTCTACATCCTGGATGGCTCCCTGCGGCTCGTGCTCGCCGACAACGACTTCGTGCTCGGCCCCGGCGAGGCAGCCGAGTTCGACACCCGCACCCCTCACTGGTTCGCCAGTGCGGACGGGAAGCCGGTCGAGCTCATCAGCCTCTTCGGTCAGCAGGGCGAGAGGATGCATGTACGGGCACGGCCGAAGCGGTTGTGAGGGCGGCCGTGACGGGCCACCGTAGTGGACCACTCCGGCGGGCCCGAACGGCATTAGTCAGCTTGCTTATCGTTTGGCTGGTTCCTAGGCTGGAAGCGGTACGACACGCACGCTCTACGCAAGGGAGAACAGCATGTCCGAACACGACATCTCAGGCAAGAAGGTCGCATTCCTGCTCACGGACGGAGTCGAGCAGATAGAGCTCACGAGTCCCTGGAACGCGGTGAAGGAGGCCGGTGGGGTCCCCACGCTCGTCTCGCCCAAGACCGGGACGCTGCAGGGCTTCGACGGTATCGATAAGGGCGAGACGTTCGAGGTGGACCTCGCGGTCGCCGACGCGAACGCCGACGACTACGACGCCCTCGTCCTGCCGGGCGGGGTGGTGAACGCCGACTTCATCCGGGTCGACAAGGATGCCCAGGCCTTCACCCGGGCCTTCTTCGAGCAGCACAAGCCCGTGGCCTCCATCTGCCACGGACCCTGGCTGCTCATCGAGGCCGGGGTGGTCAGCGGCCGTGACCTGACCTCGTACCACACGCTCGCCACCGATCTGAAGAACGCCGGAGCCAACTGGAGCGACGAGGAGGTCGTCGTCGACCAGGGTCTCGTCACGAGTCGCCACCCGGGCGACCTCGAGGCCTTCAACGACAAGCTGCTCGAGGAGATCGCCGAAGGCCCGCACGAGGGCCAGACGGCCTAGGCGCAGCGGCGGGGCTGCGGTCCGGGCTGTCTCATCGCATCCCGGGTCGCGACCGCGTAGCCAACCACCCTGCCGGTACGGCACGATCAGGACATGACCGACCTCCCGTTCCCCGTCCAGCCGATGCTCGCGAAGGCGGTCGACGCCGTACCCGAACCCGATAGCACCCCTGGCGGTCTGCTGTACGAACCGAAGTGGGACGGATTCCGGGCGATCGTGAAGATCGAGGACGGCACCTGCGAGATCGGCAGCCGCGGCTCCAAGATGCTGACCCGGTACTTCCCCGAACTCGTCGAGGCCCTGCTGGAGAACCTGCCGGCACGCTGCGTCGTGGACGGGGAGATCGTGGTGCGCCGGGGCGAACCCGGCGCGGAACGCCTGGACTGGGAGGCGCTGTCCCAGCGCATCCATCCGGCCGAGAGCCGGGTACGCCTCCTGGCCGGCCAGACGCCGTCGTCGTTCGTGGCCTTCGACCTGCTCGCCACCGGTGACGACGACCTGACGGGCCTCCCCTTCAGCGAGCGGCGCAGGGCGCTCGCCGTGCTCGGGAAGTCCTTCTCGGCGCCGGTGCACCTGTCGCAGGTCACGCCCGATGTCGCGCTGGCGCGCCGCTGGCTCGTCGAGTTCGAGGGCGCCGGCCTCGACGGCGTGGTCGCGAAACCGCTGGCGGCGCCGTACGAGCCGAACAAGCGGCGCATGCTCAAGGTCAAGCACCACCGCAGCGCCGACACCGTGGTGCTCGGGTACCGCGTGCACAAGTCCGGCAGGGGTGTCGGGTCGCTGCTGCTCGGCCTGTACGACGACGACGGCGAGCTGCGCAACGTCGGCGGCATCTCGGCGTTCCCGGACGCGCGGCGCCTGGAGCTCGTCGAGGAACTCGATGCCGATGTGATGAGGAACGACGACGGCGAACCCGAGCTCGGCGAGACCGACCGCAGCCGTTTCGCCTCCGCGAGGGACGTGTCCTACATCCGTCTGTATCCCCGCCGGGTGGTCGAGGTGCGGTACGACCAGATGGAGGGCAGCCGGTTCCGGCACACCGTCCAGTTCGACCGGTGGCGGCCTGACCGGGAGGCCCGCTCGTGCACCTTCGAGCAGCTGGAGATCCCGGCGGCCTACGACCTCAGCGAAGTGCTCGCCTGAGGTCGGGTGCCCGGACCGATAGTGGGGGTGGCCGCGCCTAGGCTTGCACCGTGACCTCCACCTACCTCTGCAGCGGTGTGACCTGGCACGGCACCGAGCCTGTCCTGGTCCTCCGCGAGGTGCCTTCGGAGCCTGCCGGCGATGCACCCGATGGGGAGCTCGGCCTGCGCGACGTCTCCCTCGCATCGGGCTCCCGGCTCGGGTTCGAGGTGGTCGCCACCGGGCGCTACTGCCTGGGCTTCCATCGCGTCCACGGGCGGGACGACCGCACCTGGGTGCCATGCGTGGACCAGGCACCGGCTGCACGGAGCCACCAGTGCGGACGGTGCTTCGCCCAGGACGACGTCCGCTTCATGCACGACATCCACCGGTCCGGTATCGCCCCCGCAGGGCTGAAGCGCTACCTCGACCAGCCCCACTGGTTGTATGTCGCGACCTTCGCGGACGGTTCAACGAAGGTCGGTACCGCCTCGGACCCCAGGAAGCGCGGGCGGCTCGTGGAGCAGGGCGCGGTGGTGGCACAGTTCGTCGCGCATGCCGACGACGGGCGGGTGGTACGCATCCTCGAGGACGAGGTCACCCGGAGCGTGGGTCTCCCGCAGGCCGTGCGCTCAGCGACGAAGGCCGCCTCCCTGTGTGCGCCCCTGCCGCTGGCGCAGCTCGAGCGGATCAACGACGGCTTCGCCCTGGCGAGCAGGGGACTGCTGCAGGGCGGCGTGGACGTCGAGGGCTTCGAAGTGGTGCACGAGGAGTTCGAGCCGCCGTCGTCCTGGTCCGCGGTGCTGCGCTACGGCGGCCTGCAGCCCTACCCGGAACCGCTGGAGCGGGGGCAGCACGGGTTCGTTCTCCGTGAGGTCCTCGGCTCCTCGGCGATCGTCGCGATCGACGGCACGGATCTCCTCTTCGTCGCCGATCTCGCCCAGCTCAAGGGCAGGCGTCTGCAGTTCGGCGACTTCAGCACGCGTGTCCCCGCCGTCCAGGAGGCGCTGTTCTGAGCAGCTTCCCTCGCCGCGGCAGTAGAATCGGACAATGCTGAATACGCCCTGGGAGACCGGCTCGGACCTGTACCGCAAGCTGGTGGTCTCCGCACTGGTGACCACGGCGATCGGCATCCTCGTCGCGGTCGTCGGGGCCGCCACCGACCAGGGCGCACTCGTGTTCACCGGCATCCCGGTCATCGTGGTCGGGATGGTGTGCCACCTGGCGGGCATGGTGGTCCGCTCGCGTGACGTCCGGCGCCGCATCAAGGACCAGCGCTGACCCCCTGCCGGCCCTCGGCGTGCCCCGCCGCCCCATCCGACTGTCCCAGTACCCCTACGCCGCTTCCCACGGAGGATCCATGACCATCGACCCAGACCTGCAGGGCCGCAGCTACGCCGCGGGAGAGCCCTATGCCGTGGGTCGCGAGGCCATCCGGGACTTCGCCCGGGCCGTCAAGGCGACCCATCCCGCGCACTACGACGTCGAAGCCGCGGCAGCGCTCGGCCACGCCGACCTGGTGGCGCCGCCCACCTTCGCCATCATCATCGCCCAGCGCGCCGACGCGCAGCTCATCAATGATCCGAGCGCCGGCATCGACTTCACGCGGGTGGTCCATGCGGACCAGCGATTCATCCATCATCGCCCGATCATCGCGGGCGACCAGCTCGTCGCCGAACTGCACGTGGACCAGGTGCGGGCCATGGGCGGGGGAGCGATGATCACGACGCGCGCCGAGATCTCCACCATCGACGGCGAGCGCGCCGCCACGACCACCTCGTCCATCCTCGTTCGCGGAGAGGAGCAGTAGCCATGGCAGTATCGACCACCACCCTCGAGGTGGGGCAGCAGATCGGCTCGTCCACCATCGGGATCACCCGGCAGGACCTGGTGCGCTACGCAGGGGCGTCGGGAGACTTCAATCCGATCCACTGGAACCAGGCCTTCGCCGAGGGCGTAGGGCTTCCCGGCGTCATCGCCCACGGCATGTTCACCATGGGTGCCGCGGTCCAGCTCGTGACCGACTGGATCGGCGACCCGGCCGCCGTCGTCGACTACCAGACGCGCTTCACCAAGCCCGTCATCGTCGAGGACACCACAGCGCAGCCCGGCGAGCCGGGTGCAGTCGTCGAGGTGACGGGAGTCGTCGGGGCAGTGGACGCGGAGGCGTCCACCGCACGCATCGACCTCACAGTGACGTTCGCGGGGCAGAAAGTCCTCGTGAAAGCCCAGGCCGTGGTGAGGCTGCGATGACCGCACCTGTGACCGGTACCCGGTTGGCCGACCTGACGACCGCGCGCGTCGGAGGCCCTGCGCACAAGCTCGTCGGGGCATCGACCGAGCAGGGCATCATCGAGGCCGTCCGTGCCGCCGATGGCGCGGGGGAGCCACTGCTCATCATCAGCGGCGGCTCCAACCTGCTGATCGGTGACGACGGCTTCGACGGCACCGTGGTGCGCATCGCATCCACGGGCTTCACGGTCAACGACGACGACGCCACCTGTGGCGGCGTCATGGTCAACGTCCAAGCCGGGCACGACTGGGACGACCTCGTCCGCTACACCGTGATGCACGCGTTCTCGGGGCTCGAGGCGCTCTCGGGCATCCCGGGTTCCACAGGAGCCACTCCCGTGCAGAATGTCGGTGCCTACGGTGCCGATGTCTCCCAGACCATCGCCACGGTGCGGACGTTCGACCGCGAGACCGACAGGATCAAGAGCTTCACCAACTTCGAGCTGAAGTTCGGCTACCGGGACTCCCTCCTGAAGCGCACCACGGTGGACGGCTCGCCGCGCTACGTAGTGCTGTCGGTCGAGTTCCAGCTCGGACTGGGTCGTCTGAGCAAGCCCATCCGCTATGCGGAACTCGCGCGGGCCCTGGGCGTCGAGGTGGGCGCACGGGCCTACGCCAACGACGTGCGGCGCGAGGTGCTGAAGCTGCGCCGGGGGAAGGGCATGGTGCTCGACGCGGCCGATCCGGACACCCGCAGCACCGGCTCCTTCTTCACCAACCCGATCGTCCCGCAGGCCGTTGCGGACACCCTACCGGTCGACGCCCCCCGGTACCCCTCCGGTACCGAGGGGCACGTGAAGCTCAGTGCCGCGTGGCTGATCGAGCATGCCGGGTTCTCGAAGGGCTACGGGCTCGGGGACGACGACGCGCACACTGCGGCGGGTGGCAGGGCGTCCCTGTCGACGAAGCACACGCTTGCCGTCACCAACAGGGGAGAAGCCTCGACGTCGGATCTCCTCTCGGTCGCGCGGCTGGTGCGGGACGGTGTGGAGAACGCGTTCGGCATCCGCCTGGAGCCGGAACCGCTGCTCATCGGCTGCGTCCTGTAGGTCCCCGGAGTCTGTCGTCCCCCTGCGAGCGGGTGAGCGACAGCGGTCCTCCTGGGTCGGTTGCGGGTGCGACGGTCCTTGGTCGCCGGCCGTCCCACACCCACGCTCCTAGAGCGCGGGTGACCTGCGGGCCTGCTCGGCGGCAGCGCGCGTCAGCACGACGTCGTGCCAGCTGTCCTCGCGCTCGACGAGTCGGCGTGAACACAGCCACTGGGCAAGGCGCGAGGCCACGCTGATCTGTGCGAGCCGATCATGGAAGTCCGGGAGGAGCTGTGGGACGGCGAGGAAGTCCGGGAGGGCATGGAGCAGATCCCGCGCACCCATGACCTGGGCATAGGGGCTCTCGGTCCCGAACTGCCGCTCCAGGGCGAGCAACTCCTGCTCGGCGTCGGTCAGCCTGACTGCGGCGACCTGCTCGAGGTAGTCGCGGAGGTGGGTCTGGACGCGCTCGTACCGCAGCAGGCTCTCGGGATGCTGCACATGACCGCTCACGGCGAAGAAGCGCCGGAGGATGGTGTCTGCGTTCACGGAATCCATGCGCCCATCCTGCACGGGCCCTCCGACGTTATCGGGTCGAGTCGGGGGATGCCGCGCTTCGGTTGCCCTGTCTGCATGGGGCACGGTTCGGGTGCGTCGATGAAGGACCGGAATTTGTCCACATACGGGTCGGCCTGGCCCCATGGTAGAACGTGTGTTCGATAAGTTCGGGTATGGCTACAGCACCGGTCGAGGACCTCCAGGAAACAGACGTCTCCTTGAGATCTGGTGTGTCGGCGAAGTCCGGATCGTCCCTTCGAGCCGCTACATCTCCGACAGCTCGCGGACGCCAGGTGATCGACGCATCTTTGCAGAGCGAGGGATCTGTGGACGCCCAGGCGTCTTCGGAGACTGAGGGGTTTCTAGGGGCAGACGTTCCCCTGGGTTCGGTACGGGCCGCTCTGGTACGGGCGGCCGACCGGCTGATGAGCTCAGGTCGGATACTCTCCACGAGACAGGCGGTGCAGGTTCTCGTGGAGGTCGAGGACATCTCGCGGATCGTCGATCACTTGCAGGTCATCACCGCAGGCATGGCCAGGGACTTCGATCTTGCTTCGGCGGAGCAGCGCCTGGGGTCCAGCTCCCTTCCATCATCGACGGCGCAGGCACCCGAAGGACCAGCGATATCCGCCGCTGACATCGGCGCGGGCTCGGGCGCCACTTCCGGTGAACGACCGGCACAGAGATGTGCCCAGTATCTGCGGGCAAAGCTAGGTATCAGTCGGGCCGAAGCGAAGCGCCGCCTGGTGTTGGCCCAGAATGTCCTGCCCGGTACCTCCGTTTCCGGGGCCTCTCTGGATCCGCCACTGCAGACCCTGAGCATCGCCGTCGGTTCGGGCGAGGTCAGTGGGCGGGCGGCGACGATCATCTGTGCCGCGGTGGACAGGGTCCGCTGCGTCGCCGTCGACGAGCAACTCGTCCAGATGGAACGTCAGCTCACCCTGCAGGCGATCGAGTCCGACGAAGAGGTCCTGCGGTCCGTCACCCGCTACTGGGAGGCAGTGCTCGACCAGGACGGACAGGAACCCACCGAGAAGATCCTGCGCGCCCGGCAGGGTGTGTTCCTTCGGGGCCGACGCCACGGGCTGCACATGCTGGAGATCGGCGCTACGGACGAGCAGTTCGAGCACCTCGCCACGGTCATAAACACCGCCACCAATCCTCGGAGCCCCCGCGATGGCCGGTCCGGCAGCGGGACCCGGCCCGATCATGATGTCTACTTCGCGGGAAACACCACGTCTGCACAGGATCTCGCTGGGAGTGCGGCAAATGCGGGGAGTGGGGCTGGATCAGGTGGATCACCGTCGGTGTACGGCGGACCGGAGGCTGGAACCAGGGCGCAGCGCATGCTCGACGGGCTGGTCGGTGCCTGCCGGATCGCCCTCTCCGGTACGCAACTGCCTGCGACCGGAGGTCACCGGCCCCAGGTCATGGTCACGATCGACTACCGGGACCTCCTAGCCGACCTCACCACCGGTAGCGAAGGCAGCGCAGCCGGCATCGGCAGCTCAGTCAGCGCCGGCAGCACGGCCAGCATCGACAGCTCAGTCAGCGCCGGCAGCACTGCCAGCGCCGACAACGCAGGTGGGACCGGTGGCAGTGCTGGCGCTTGGCCAGGAGCCGAGGCTTGGTCCGGGTCCGGCATCAGGTCCAGACCCGGACGTGCTGTCTTCGCCGAGCAGATGAGCGCCCGAAGTGTCCGACGCCTCGCGTGTGACGCCGACATCATCCCGCTCGTGCTCGGCGGTGACGGACAGGTCCTGGATCTCGGCCGCGCAAACCGCCTATTCCCGCCCCACCTGCGCCGCGCCCTCGTCGCCCGGGACATCGGGTGCGCGTTCCCCGACTGCACCGTTCCCGCCAGCTGGTGCGAAGCACACCACATCACACCGTGGGCACACGGCGGCAATACCAGCATCGACAATGGAGTACTGCTCTGCGCCCATCACCACCACACCATCCATCAGGGCCAATGGACGGTCGCGTCCCGCAACGGCATGCCTTGGTTCACCCCACCACGACACCTCGCCCGACACGGCACCACGACCCGACGGAACAGGTACTGGAACGTCCGGCCCGACGTGCTCACCGCGCCAGGGACGGTGTCGACATGACGCCGACGGACGCCAGATGGCTCACCTACGCGCGACGTTCGACCCGGCGTCGCTCGTCCTCATGGGCGTCGTGCAGGAGTTCCAGCACTGCTGCCCCCACCCGCTGACCAGGATTCACGATCGCAATCCAGCCGAGGTGACCGTAGACCGGGTGAGGCAGGATCGTGTCCACCTCACTGAAGTCGACACCACTGGACCCGACATCGCTGGCGTCGATACCACTGGCGCTGTCTCCACTGGCGTCGACTCCGCTGGCGCTGTCCCTCACCAACTGCCGAGCCTTTGCCGACCCGACGTGGATGTTCAACCGCCACCTGCCCTCCGCATCGAGGTTCGACCGCGTGTCGTCGGGATAGTCCTTGGTGACGATCGTCGCGTAGGGCTGGGTGTGCTGCGGGACGGTTCCGTCCGGAGAGTAGTAGAAGAAGTGGTCGCCCCAGGCGATCTGCGGGGCTCCATCACCCTCTCGGGGCGCCACCTCCACCACCCCGTCGAATGCCCTGATCTCGTCGAGGATCTCGTCCATGCGCATGATCCCAGTATCGCCGCCATCCTCCACGACGGAAGAGCAGTGCAGCGCTGCTGTCAGATCATGTCACAGCAACGAAGCGTGCGCCCGGGAGACCCTACCTAGAGGTTCCCGGTGGCGATCATGAGCATGCGCCGGAGTGGCTCGGCCGCACCCCAGAGCAGCTGGTCGCCGACGGTGAAGGCGCTGATGTACTCGGGACCCATCTCGAGTTTGCGGATACGTCCCACCGGGATGTCGAGGGAACCGGTAGCTGCAACAGGGGTGAGGCCTGCAAGCGTCTCCGCCTTCGTGTTCGGGATGACGCGCACCCATTCGTTGTCCGCTGCGATGATCGATTCGATCTCATCGACAGGGAGGTCCTGCGTCAGCTTCAGGGTCAGTGCCTGTGAGTGCGACCTCATGGCCCCCACACGGACGCAGAGACCGTCGAAGGGGATACGGGTGTCAGTCCCGAGAATCTTGTTGGTCTCCGCTCCGGCCTTCCACTCCTCCTTCGACTGGCCGTTGCCGAGGTCGCTGTCGATCCAGGGGATGACGGAGCCGGCCAGGGGGACACCGAACTGGGAGGCCTCGAGGCTCGGGTGACGTTGCTTGGCGAGGATGGCCCGGTCGATGTCGAGGATCGCCGACGCCGGGTCGTCGAGGTTCATGGCGACGGTCCCGTGGAGCGCACCGAACTGGTTCAGGAGTTCGCGCATATGACGTGCTCCACCACCCGACGCCGCCTGGTAGGTCATCGAGGTGCCCCACTCCACCAGCCCGTTGCGGAAGAGCCCGCCCAGACCCATGAGCATGCACGAGACCGTGCAGTTGCCGCCGATGAAGTCCCGCACGCCGTTCGCGAGGCCGGCATCGATGGCGGACCGGTTGACGGGATCCAGCACGATCACGCTGTCCTGCTCCATCCGCAGGGTGGATGCAGCGTCGAGCCACAGGCCCGACCATCCCGCGTCACGTAGCTTGGGGTAGACCTCGGAGGTGTAGTCGCCGCCCTGCGCTGTGACGATGATCGGCAGCTTGGCGAGGGTCTCGACGTCGTACGCGTCCTGCAACGTTCCAGCACCCTCTGCGAACGACGGCGCCGCCCCACCTGCGGCCGACGTCGAGAAGAACACGGGATTGACGCGGGCGAAGTCGCCCTCGTCCTGGAGCCGCTGCATGAGGACCGAGCCCACCATGCCGCGCCAGCCCACGAATCCGACGGACGGCAGGGCGGAGCTCTCGGGTGCTGAAGTCATGCCCTCCAGTTTAGGCGTCGGACGGCCGGAGCGACCGCTTTGTGACTGGCGCCTCGCCCGCCTGCTGTAGTCCTGACAGGCAGCGGGGTGCGAGACCGCCTCCGCGGCGCTGGGGAGAGGTGGTGGGCAGACGCGTCGGGCAGAAGCGCTGGACCGAGGTGCCGGACCGCGCCAACCGACGGGGGACGCATCGCCCGGTCCTCACGTCGCCCCGGGGAGCCCGTCTGGGGACGCCGCGACCGGCGCGTTGATCACCCGATGGACTACGATGTCGGCCGGGATGATCAGCAGCCACACGAACATGGCGATCCCGGGAACGAGGAAGGCCAGCGGGATGGTCGCGGCGAACACCAGCGGTACGGGGAGCAGCGCCCGCAGCACGTACCGGTAGAGGTCCCGGTCCACGACCGACGCCATGAGCCTCGCCCGCCACGCATATGCCCATACCAGGTTCAGCATCGAGTAGACACCCGCGACCACCGTCGCGTAGAGAGCCACCGGCCAGGGCGAGGACGCCCCGCCGTACTCGCTGAGCAGAGTGGTCGGCAACGGGAGCAAGGCCACGAAGAAGAGCAGCAGCAGGTTCAGGACCTGCAGCCGGAAGTCGTACCGGACGATCACACTGAACTTCCGGTGGTGGTTCAGCCAGGCACTGCCGAGGACCGCGAAGCTGAGGACGAAGGAGAGGAAGTGCGGGAGTTGCCCCACGAGCGCGGCGCCGACCTGGTCCTCCGGAAGACCACCGGGTACCTCCAGGTCGAGGACCAGAAGGGTCATGGCGATGGCGAACACGGCGTCGCTGAAGAACACGGTCCGATCGGTCGAGTCCCCTCGCGTGAGCAGCAGCCTGTACCGGGACCTGAGGTCCTGTCGATCCGGTGGTTCGGCGTCGTCGGGGCGCTGCACGGTCCGAGCCTAGCCCTGCACCCGGACCTAGGATAGGCGGATGAACGAGGCGCCACGCGCTCGCAGGGGCGGTACCGGACGAGGATCAGGACACCTTGCCAGCACCGTGGTGCTCCTCGCCCAGCGCCTCTTCTTCCTCCTGGCGGTAGTACTTTCCGGCTGGGCGATTTACGCGCTCTTCCTCGAAGAGGTGGATGACGGCGTTCGCCAGCCGTGGGTGTTCGTGATCATCTGGGCCCTGGCCGCCTACGTCCTCGTACCGCGGATCAACAGGCTGCTGACCCGCGTCTACGTCCCCGACTACTTCATCGGGAGGACCCGCACGGCGGACGGACTCCTCGGCGATCCGGTCAACCTGGCCGTCATCGGTACGGTCCCGGATCTACGGGCCGCCATGCTGTCCGCCGGGTGGATCGAGGCCGACCCCCTGACGCTCCGCACCAGCCTGCGGATCATCACCGCGTCGGTGCTGCGCCGCAGCTACCCGTCCGCCCCGGTGAGTCCGCTCTTCGTCTTCGGCCGGAAGCAGGACCTCGCTTTCGAGCAGGAGGTCGCCGGCACTCCGTGGCAACGGCACCACGTGCGCTTCTGGACCTGTCCGCCGGGGTGGATCCTTCCTGGCGGGTTCGACGTCGACCTCGTGGGGGCCGCGACGTTCGACCGCAGCGTCGGACTGTCCCTGTTCACCTTCCAGGTGACCCACCGGGTTGCCGCCCGGACCGACGACGAACGGGACTGGGTGGTGACCAGTCTGAGGTCGAGGGCCGACGTGCGCACGATCCGGCATTTCTCCTCCGGCTACCACAGCCGCAACGGCGGTGGAGATGCGATCGAGACGGACGGCGACCTGCCCATCCTTACCCTCACGCCTCAGGGGGTGCCGGATGGTGCTCCCGACGGCTCGGATTGACTCACGTCTCACCACCTCAACGCCTCACCGCCCCGGCGACCGACCCGACGGCTGACCGGTCCTCGCGGCTTCTGTGGTCCGATCCGGCGACCGGAAACTGCCCCGGCACCCGGACGACTCTCCCGGCACCCGGACGACTCTCCCGGCACTCCGTTCAGGCGACGCCCTGTCGCCCGGCCGGCTCCTCGGGCGTCCTGGTCCAGAGACTGATGCGGTACCGGGGCCCCTTCGAGGACTCGAGCCACCCCGATTCGGGCGACAGCGCCGCGAGCGCCCAGTCGGTTCCGAGGGCCGGAGCAACGGTGTCGCCGTCGACCGTGGACTCGACGACGGTGACCAGCGCCGCATCCGCCCGCTCCATGGCGTCGGCGTAGACACGGCCTCCGCCGATCACCCAGATCTCCTCCGATCCGGGACTGGCCCGGGCGGCGTGGAACGCGGCATCGAGCGAATCGACGACGACGGCACCCGGCAGGTCCACTCCGGAGCTGGAGATGACGATGTTCGTACGATCCGGCAGCGGCCGGAACGCCGGGGGGAAGGACTCCCAGGTCCGACGGCCCATGATGACGGGATGCCCCGTCGTCGTGGCCTTGAAGTGCGCCATGTCCTCGGGCACGTGCCAGGGGATGCCGCCGTCCCGGCCGATCACGCCGTTCTCGGTCTGCGCCCAGATCAGGCCGATCACGGGACGCGACGTGACGGCGTCGGCCACGCTGAGCGTGCGGGCCTCGGTCATACCGCCACCGGTGCCTTGATCGTGGGGTGGTGCTGGTAGTCGACCACTTCGAAGTCCTCCAGTGCGTAGTCGAAGATGCTGGCTGGCTTCCGCTTCAGCTCGATCCGCGGGTACGGGTACGGCTCCCGGGACAGCTGCTCCGCGACCTGCTCCACATGGTTGTCGTAGACGTGGACGTCGCCGCCGGTCCAGATGAACTCGCCGGGCTCGAGCCCGGTCTGCTGCGCCACCATGAGGGTGAGCAGTGCGTAGGACGCGATGTTGAAGGGGACACCGAGGAACGTGTCGGCCGACCGCTGGTACAGCTGACAGGAGAGCCTGCCTGGACCGCCGTCCACGCCGGGCGTCACGTAGAACTGGAAGAACACGTGGCAGGGAGGCAGCGCCATGCTGGAGATCTCGGAGACGTTCCACGCCGAGACGAGGTGACGGCGCGAGTCCGGATTGGTCTTCAGGGCTTCGACCACCTGGGCGATCTGGTCGATGTGCCCGCCGTCGGGCGTGGGCCACGAGCGCCACTGGACGCCGTAGACCGGACCGAGCTCGCCGTCGTCGTCGGCCCACTCGTTCCAGATGGAGACGCCGCGCTCCTGCAGCCAGCGGACGTTCGAATCACCGCGGAGGAACCAGAGCAGCTCGAGCGCCACGGACTTGAAGTGCACGCGCTTGGTGGTGATGAGCGGGAAGGACTCGCTGAGATCGAACCGCAGCTGCCGGCCGAAGACGCTCCGGGTGCCGGTGCCCGTCCTGTCGCTCTTCGCCGCGCCGTTCGCCATCACGTCGCGCAGCAGGTCCTCGTACGGGGTGGGGATGGGAGTGCTCACCCCGCAAGTCTAGGACGAACGCGAAGCCGGGGGTTGCCGCCGTACCCCCGGTAGACTTCCCCGGAGCCCGTGTACGGACGGCCGGCGCAGGTCACCTGCCGTTCACATTCCACCGGAAGAATCCCGACTGTGACCACACCTCCGCCCGCGACCGAGGCAAAGCCCTCCTCCGCGCAGTTCGCCGCGTCCGCGCTCGCCCCGACGCCCCGCACGCTCCTCGACATCCTCCGTGCCACGGCCGCCGAACACCCCAGCGCCTCGGCGCTCGACGACGGCACCTCGGATCTGAGCTACGCCGAGCTGGTCGTCGCCGCCGAACAGTTCGCGGCCCGTTTGCACGATGCGGGAGTGGGACGCGGGGACACCGTGGGGGTGCGTATCCCCTCGGGCACCAACGAGCTCTACATCGCGATCCTGGGTGTGCTCACCGCAGGCGCCGCCTACGTGCCGGTCGACGCCGACGATCCCGACGAGCGCGCACGCGTGGTCTTCGCCGAATCCCGTGCTGCCGCCGTCGTCGGGCAGGGACTGTCGGTGACCACCGGAACGGGCGGGCGCCGGGGAGGCGCGGGCGCCCCGACGCCCGATGACGACGCCTGGGTCATCTTCACCTCCGGGTCCACGGGGACGCCGAAGGGTGTGGCGGTCACGCACCGCTCCGCTGCCGCCTTCGTCGACGCCGAGGCGCGCCTGTTCCTGCAGCGTGATCCGATCGGACCCGCCGACCGCGTACTCGCGGGCCTGTCCGTGGCGTTCGATGCGTCCTGCGAGGAGATGTGGCTCGCCTGGCGGAACGGTGCGTGTCTCGTGCCGGCGCCCCGTGCGCTCGTGCGCACCGGCGTCGATCTCGGTCCCTGGCTCATCGCCCGGGGGATCACGGTCGTGTCCACGGTGCCCACGCTCGCTGCGCTGTGGCCCGCCGACTCCCTCGAGAACGTGCGCCTCCTCATCTTCGGCGGTGAGGCCTGCCCGCCCGAGCTCGCCCAACGCCTGGCGGTCCACGACCGCGAGGTGTGGAACACCTACGGTCCCACCGAGGCGACGGTCGTCGCCTGCGCAGCACGCCTCGGCCGCCAGGGCCCCGTGCGTATCGGCCTGCCGCTGGACGGGTGGGACCTGGCCGTCGTCGACGAGTCCGGCATGCCCGTGGCGGAGGGCGGCACGGGCGAACTGATCATCGGCGGAGTGGGCCTGGCCCGCTACCTGGATCCCGCCAAGGACGCCGAGAAGTACGCACCGATGCCGACCCTCGGATGGGAGCGGGCGTACCGTTCGGGCGACCTCGTCCAGCTCCACGCTGCCGGACTCGTCTTCGTGGGACGTGCCGACGACCAGGTGAAGCTCGGCGGCCGGCGTATCGAGCTCGGCGAGGTTGACGCCGCCCTGCAGGCGCTGCCGGGGATCGCCGGCGCGGCCGCAGCCGTCCGGTCGACGCCGTCGGGCAACCAGATCCTCGTCGGCTACCTCGTGCCGGCCGGAGCCGATCCCGACCTGCCGGCGCTGCGCACCCTCCTGGCCGACGCACTGCCCGCGGCCCTGGTACCGCTGCTGACCGTCACCGGTGCACTGCCCACCAAGACGAGCGGCAAGGTGGACCGGAACGCCCTGCCCTGGCCCCTCGCCGGCGTCGGCGACCCCGGCGCTCCGGGCAGCATCGAGGACCTCGACCCCCGCGTGCAGTGGATCGCGGACCAGTGGGCCGCCGTCCTGGGCACGGTACCGGCCGACGAGGACGCCGACTTCTTCCTGCACGGCGGCGGATCCCTCGCCGCGGCCCGGCTCGTCTCGCTGATCCGCACGCGCTACCCGGTCGTCACGGTCGCCGACATCTACGCGCACCCCCGGCTCGCCGCCCTCGCCGCATTCGCCGCGGGCACGGGCGACGGCGACGAGCAGCCCGCCGCGCCGGAACGGGCGGTGCGCCACACGGCCCGCAAGTCACAGGTCTTCCAGACGCTCATGGGCATCCCGCTGCAGTTCCTCGCGGGCATGCGCTGGCTGACCTACGCGATGATCGCGAACAACGTCCTTGCAGGACTCGGGGTCCTCACGGCAGCTCCGACCCTGTCCTGGTGGTGGGTAGTGGCGTCGTGGCTCGTCTTCGTCAGCCCGTTCGGCCGCATGGCGCTGTCCGTCCTCGCCGCCCGCATCCTGCTGCGCGGCGTACGGCCCGGTGTCTACCCCCGGTCCGGCAGGGTGCACCTGAGGCTCTGGCTCGCCGAACAGATCTCGGACAGCGTGGGTGCGGTCGGCCTCGCCAGCGCACCCTGGGTGCCCGTGTACGCGCGGGCGCTCGGCGCGAGCATCGGCCCCGACGTGGACCTCCACTCCGTCCCGCCTGTCACCGGCCTGCTCACGCTCGAGGCCGGGGCCTCCGTGGAACCGGAGGTGGACCTCTCGGGGTGGTGGATCGACGGCGACCGCGTCCACATCGGGGCCATCTCGGTGGGTGCGGGCGCCGTGGTCGGTGCACGCAGCACCCTGATGCCGGGAGCGCGCATCGGTACCGGGGCCGAGGTGGCCCCGGGCTCCGCCGTCCATGGCACCGTCAGGTCGGGTCAGCTCTTCTCGGGCTCGCCCGCCACCCGGGCCGGCAGGGCGAAGCACGAGTGGCCGGACACCCTGCCCGCGCGCTCGCCGCTGCGCTCCCGCCTGTCCTTCGCGGCGTTCGCTGCGGCGTCGGGCGCGCTCGCACTCATCCCGTACGCCGCGGCCGTCGTCGCAGCGCTGCCCGTCGTGGCGGCACTGCAGGGAGAGCCGTCGCTCTCGGCCGCCCTGCCGTCCCTGGTGGGTCCCGTGGTCCTCGCAGCGGTCCTGTGGTTCGTGGTCAACGCCGTCCTCGTGCTGGCGACGGTGAGGCTGCTGGGGATCGGGCTGGGGGAGGGCCACTACCCGGCGCACAGCCGGATGGGCTGGCAGATCTGGGCCACCGAGCGCACCCTCGACATGGCGCGGGACCTGCTCTTCCCGCTCTACGCGAGCCTGTTCACACCTGTGTGGCTCCGGCTCCTCGGGGCGCGGGTGGGCCGCAATGTCGAGGCCTCCACCGTGCTGCTGATCCCGAAGATGACCACCATCAACGAGGGTGCGTTCCTCGCCGACGACACCATGGTGGCCTCGTACGAACTCGGCGGCGGTTACCTGCGGATCGCGCCCGCGAAGATCGGACGCCGTGCGTTCCTCGGCAACTCCGGTATGACGTCGGCGGGGCGCCGTGTGCCCAAGAACTCACTCGTCGCCGTGCTGTCGGCCACGCCCGCGAAGGCCAAGGCCGGTAGCTCCTGGCTGGGCAGCCCGCCGTCGCGCCTGCGCCGGCTCGCCGTCACGGGCGACCAGAGCAGGACCTTCGAACCGTCCCGGCGCCTGAAGACGGCCCGCGGCTTCTGGGAGGTCTGCCGCGTGGTGCCGATCATCCTCACCGTGATGATCGGCGCCGCCGCCCTCGTGGTCTTCGACGCGCTCGCGCTTCAGGGCGGGTACCTCGTGGCGGCCCTGTTGAGCGGTGTGGTGTTCATGGTGCTCGGTGCGGTCGCGGCCGGGAGCGCCGTCGTCGCGAAGTGGCTGCTGGTCGGACGGATCACGGCGGGTGAACACCCGCTGTGGAGCTCCTTCATCTGGCGCAACGAGGTGGTGGACACCTTCATCGAGAGCGTCAGCGCACCCTGGTTCGCGCGGGCGGCCAGCGGCACGCCGGCGCTGGTGTGGTGGCTGCGGGCCCTGGGCTCGAAGATCGGCTCCGGCGTGTGGTGCGAGAGCTACTGGCTGCCCGAGGCCGACCTGGTGACGCTCGGCTCGGGGTCCACAGTCAACCGGGGATGCGTGGTGCAGACCCATCTCTTCCATGACAGGATCATGAGCATGGACACCGTGGAGCTCGCTGCTGGAGCCACCCTCGGCCCCCACAGCGTGATCCTGCCCGCCGCGCAGATCGACGCGGGAGCCACCGTGGGGCCGGCGTCGCTCGTGATGCGCGGCGAGACCGTCCCTGCAGGCACCTACTGGATGGGGAATCCGGTCAGTTTCTGGTCGGGCCCGGGAGACGGTGCGTGAGCAGCAGCCCCGAGAGCTTCGCCCCTGATCCGTACACACCGACCAACGGCAGCACCTCCTACCGTGTGGTGCACTACGACCTCACGCTCGACTACAAGCTCCTGAGCAACCGCCTGGCCGGCCGCGCCGTCCTCACGCTGACCGCCCACAGGGAGCTGCACCAGCTCGAGCTCGACCTCAGCGGGCTCCGCACCACCAAGGTCACCTCGGACACCGCCCGTGTCCGTTCCTTCAAGGACCGCAACGGCAAGCTCGTCATCGCGTTCAGGGATCCTGTGCCCGACGACGCCGAGTTCCGGCTCGACATCCGGTACGAGGGCAACCCCGCGCCGATCTCCGGCACATGGGGCGAGGTGGGATGGGAGGAGCTGACCGACGGCGTCCTCGTGGCCGGGCAGCCCACCGGGGCACCGTCCTGGTTCCCCTGCAACGACCATCCCTCGCAGAAGGCGTCCTACCGGTTCACGGCTACGACGGATTCCGGGTACAGGGCCATCTGCAACGGCGTGCTCGTCTCGCGCATCGCCAGGTCCAGCCGGACCACCTGGGTGTACGAACAGGCGGAACCGATGGCCACCTACCTCGCCACGGTGCAGATAGGACGCTACGACCTCGTGGCACTGAACGATCCCTCGCGGCCCGCCGTCGGCCTGCCCGGCCATGCGGTGCCGCGGGAGCCGGGGAGCCCCGTGCCGCAGTACGCCGCCGTGCCGCCGACCCTGGCGCCGGCCGCCAAGGCGTCGCTGGCCCGGCACCACGAGATGATGTCCGTGTTCGAGCAGCGCTTCGGGCCCTACCCCTACCCCCAGTACCTCGTGGTGGTGGCCGACGACGACCTGGAGATCCCGCTCGAGGCCCAGACGCTCTCGATCATCGGCCGCAACCACCTCGACCAGGGCTGGGAGGCGCAGCGGCTGATCGCCCACGAGCTCGCCCATCAGTGGTTCGGCAACGCGGTCACGGCAGCACGATGGCAGGACATCTGGCTGCACGAGGGCTTCGCCTGCTATGCCGAGTGGATCTGGTCCGAGGCCAGCGGGTCGACGACGGCGGAGACCCACGCGCGAGCCACGCACCAGCGCCTCGGGGTGAAGCCCCAGGACCTCGTGATCGGCGACCCCGGTGCTGCGGACATGTTCGACGATCGCGTCTACAAGCGCGGCGCCCTCACGCTGCATGCGCTCCGCAGGGCCGCGGGTGACGACGCCTTCTTCGCGCTGCTGGGCGCGTGGTCCGGGGAGTACCGCTTCGGGACGGCCACCACGCCCGACTTCGTCGCGCTCGCCGTACGACTGCTTCCGGGCGTACAGGTGGAGGGCTTGCTCACGCCGTGGCTGTTCTCGGAGGCGCTCCCCGCCCTGTGAGGCCGGGGATGCGCCCCGCATGATCCCCGGGACGATCCTTCACGTGTCGTCTCACGGCATCGCGCAGGGACGCCTCCCGGGGTCCCTCGCGCAATCCCTCATGCGATCACGGCGAGAGCGGCCACCAGCCCCAGGGGTTCGAGTGGCACACCGTCGACGGACTGGAGGTCGCCGATACGACGGTCGTGCAACACCTCGACCGCGCCGGGATCACGATCGGTGAAGCCCGTGCCCAGTGCCTTGACGAGGGCTTCCTTGCGGGTCCACAGCCGTGCGCGCTCGGTGCCCTGATCCCCGACGGGAAGCGCTCCGACGGCGAGCAGCTCCTCCGGTGTCAGGGCCACGGCGTCGAAGCCGTCGAAGTCCAGCGCCGTGACGGCGGCGAGGTCGACGCCGAGACGCGCGTGTGGGGTGCGGCCTGCACCGGGACCTGTAGCCCCCGCCGGTCCGGAACCGGCACCCGGTACCCCTCCCGGTCCTGACGCACGCGGGTCCAGCGCTCCCAGCAGCACGAACCCGCCGGCTCTGGACAGGCTGAGGGCCAGCGGCACCTGTTCGTCGTCGAGGAGGTACTCCGGCCGTCCGTGGTCGGGAACGCCGTCCGGTCCGCAGACCGGACACGTGAACCGCGACGCGAGGAGTTCTGCCTGCACTCCGAGCAGGTCGGCGACGAAGAGGCGCAGGAGGTACCTGCCGGCGATGAAGGAGGTGGAGTGCGCGGGTTCGATGCGCACTGCCCGCGAGCGTTCGACGTCGTCGAGCAGCCGGAGCATCGAGGCGGCGGGCGGGAGTTCGGGACCGATGCCGTGCAGCCGCAGCGCCACAGCCGCCGGAGGGCCGGCCGGTGGAACGGCGTCCGGTGCGCGGGGAGAGGACCTCATGTCACCATCGTCCCCGGAGGCACGGCCGCTGGGCCACACGCCGACGACGCCGCCCCGTGCGCCGTCCCTAGTGGACCCGTCCGAACAGCTCGGCGCAGACGTCGTCGCGCAGCACGAACGGTCGTGGACGGTCGCTGTCGGCGGCCCGCCCGTACACGTAGTAGCCGCGGCCCTCGCCGGGGCCACCGGCTGCGCGATCGATGGCGTGCAGGAGCTTCGGCGTCAGCGGTCCGGCAGGCCCGATCCGGTGGATCTGCTCGATCTCGTGCGGTGCGAGTCCCCGCACGAGGGCCTTCACATCGGCCATGGGTGCATTCCTGTCGTCGGTGCCGGTCCGTGCATCAGCCCCCGACAGTAGATGAAGGGGGTGAACGGGATGTGAACTGCGGCGGTATCGGCGCTGACGCCACGTGAACTGCTCGTCCTCGACGGGTGGGTGCACGTCGACCGCGGTCCGCCGGGGAGGACAGACGGACGAGGAGCACCAGGCGGCGCGACGAGAAGCCACTGGTCCCGGCGCCCGGAGGGCGGAGTCCTCACCAGCGGAGGCTGCGATCCCGGCGTGTCCGACAGGCCCTCGGGTCAGTCATCGTAGGCGCGGAACTGCTCCACCGAGACGATCCGCCCCTGGTTCAGGCTGCTGACCTGGCAGATCACCGCCTCGCCGGGAGCGAGATACGGGTCGTCGATGGGCAGGAGCTCCTGCAACGCGGCCGCCATGTGGTTCCCCAGGACCGAGAACACGAGCGGCAGGACGGGCCGATGGGTGCACAGCGCCACCGGCCGACGCTTGTCGAACACCCGCTCGACGGCGGACCGCGTACGCCCGGGCCTGCGGGCGGCGTCGTGCTCGGTGAGGGCGTCGACGAGCTTGAGCTTCGCCCTGCGCTGGTTGACGTAGGGGGAGATGGTCTGGACGCACCGGTCCCACGGGCTGCTCACCACGCGCTCCGGGTTCCATGCCTGGAGCAGGCGGCTCACCGCGATGGCCTGCCGCCGGCCCGTGGCGGCGAGGGGGCGCTCACCCTCCGCCCTGCTCCACGAGGATCGCGGCTTCGCCTTCGCGTGCCGGACCACGATCAGGGACCAGGTCTGCAGGTCCTTCGCTTCGTGGGCTGCGACGAGGGCGTCGAGGGGTTCGACGTCGGACGGGTTGCTCAGCAGGTCACGCGCAGTCTCCGGCCGCACCCACCGCACCCGGTCCACCTCCTTGCCGTCCGGGGTGGGCCGCGGGCGTTCGGCCCTGGCCGCCCAGTACTGGACGACCTTCTGGCCCGACGTCACGGGGTAGCTGATGGTGGCGAGGGGGATGCCGAGCTTGACGCTCAGTCCCACCTCCTCCATGGTCTCGCGGACGGCGCACTCCGGCGTCGTCTCGCCCGGATCGAGCTTGCCCTTCGGCCATGACCAGTCCCGGTAGCGGGGCCGGTGGATGATCAGGACCTCGAGCCTGCCCTTCTCGATGCGCCAGCACAGCGTCCCGGCGGCGATGATCTCGCCACTGCCCTGGGCGGAGGCGGAGTCGACTGTCGGTGCGGCCATCAGCGGCGTGACACCGCTCGCTGCCGGGACCTGGAGGCGAGCAGCCAGGACTGGATGTCCTCGAGGGGGGCGCCGTCGTCGTCCTTGTGGTGACGTGTCCAGCATCCGCTCTCGTCCAGGTGCCAGCTCGAGACCTCGGGGTTCATGTAGCGGTCCATGAGGTTCATCAGGTAGGAGATGTCCTCGGGCGCGCTGAGCTGCACGAGGGCTTCGACACGACGGTCCAGGTTGCGGTGCATCATGTCCGCGGAACCGATGAAGACCGCCGGGTCGCCGCCGTTGGCGAAGGCGAAGACGCGCGAGTGCTCCAGGAAGCGGCCCAGGACGGAGCGTACGGTGACGTTTTCGCTGAGGCCGGGGACGCCGGGACGCACCGAGCAGATGCCGCGGACGATCACGTCCACCGTCACGCCGGCCTGCGACGCACGGTAGAGGGAGTCGATGATCGCCTCGTCCACCATCGAGTTGACCTTGATGACCACGCGGGCGGCCCGACCTGCCTGCTTGTTGGCGATCTCCCGCTCGATGCGGTCGATCAGCCCCGAGCGGACCGAGCGCGGTGCGACGAGCAGGCGCTTGAAGGTGGACTTCGGAGCGTATCCGGAGAGCTGGTTGAACAGGCGCGAGAGGTCCTGGCCCACCTGCTCGTTGGCGGTGAGCAGGCCGAGGTCCTCGTAGTACCGGGCGGTGCGCGGGTGGTAGTTGCCCGTGCCGATATGACAGTAGCGGCGCAGCCCGTCGATCTCCTGCCGCACCACGAGCGAGAGCTTGCAGTGCGTCTTGAGGCCCACGATGCCGTACACCACGTGGACGCCGGCCTGCTCCAGCTTGCGCGCCCACGAGATGTTGGCCTGCTCGTCGAAGCGGGCCTTGATCTCCACGAGGGCCAGTACCTGCTTGCCCGCCTCGGCGGCGTCGATCAGGGCATCCACGATGGGGGAGTCGCCCGACGTCCTGTAGAGCGTCTGCTTGATGGCCTGCACCTTGGGATCGGCGGCGGCCTGCTCGAGGAACGCCTGCACCGACGTCGAGAACGAGTCGTACGGGTGGTGCAGCAGGATGTCCCTGCGACGCATGGCCGCGAAGACGTTGGCGGCCTTCGAGGTCTCGCTCTCGTTGAGGTGGCGGCTCGTGTGCGCGACGTGCTTCGGGTAGTGGAGGTCGCCGCGGTCGATCCCCGCGATCACGCTGAGGCCCCGGAGGTCCAGGGGGGCGGGGAGGGTGTAGACCTCGTCCTCCTCGACGCCGAGTTCGCGGGACAGCAGCGCACGGATGCTCGGGTTGATGTCCGTGGTCACCTCCAGGCGTACGGGCGGACCGAACCGGCGGCGCAGGAGCTCCTTCTCGAGGGCCTGCAGAAGGTTCTCGGCGTCGTCCTCCTCCACCTCGAGGTCCTCGTTGCGCGTGACACGGAACAGGTGGTGCTCGAGGACCTCCATGCCGGGGAAGAGCTGGTCGAGGTGGACGGCGATGACCTCCTCGAGCGGGATGAAGCGTGCGATCCGCCCGGCCACGTTGCCGGCTCGGGGACCGTCCACCGATATGAGGCGGGGCAGCTGGTCCGGTACCTTGACGCGGGCGAAGAGCTCCTTCTGGCTGACGGGATTGCGCACCACGACGGCGAGGTTCAGCGACAGCCCGGAGATGTAGGGGAAGGGGTGAGCCGGGTCGACGGCGAGCGGCGTGAGGATCGGGAAGACCTTCTCGCCGAACATCTTGTGCAGTTCGGCCCGTGCGGTCTCGTCGAGCTCCGCCCACGTGGTCAGGTGGATCTGCTCCGCGGCGAGCGCGGGCCGGATGTGCTCGGCGAACACGGCCGCGTGGCGCTGCTGCAGCTGGTAGCCGTCCTGCATGATCTTCTCGAGCTGCTCGATCGGGCTGAGGCCTGCGGCGGACGGCACGGCCAGGCCGGTGGCGATCCGGCGCTTCAGGCCGGCCACGCGCACCATGAAGAACTCGTCGAGGTTGGAGGCGAAGATGGACAGGAAGTTCACGCGCTCCAGGAGGAACAGGTCGGGATCCTCCGCCAGTTCGAGGACGCGGGCGTTGAAGTCGAGCCAGCTGATCTCGCGGTCCAGGAAACGGTCCGGGCGGATGTCACCGGTGGGCAGGAGGCTGGGCGCGAACTCCGGGATGTCGATGCGGTCCTGCGTCGCGCGGGCCGGAGCGGTCTCGGAGGATCCGTACAGTGAAGCGCTCCGGGGTCGGGTCTCTGAATCCATTGCGTCTCCTGCAGCGTGATCGGGCATGGTGGCGTACGCCCCGCCTGTCCGGCCGCGGGCACGCCTCGTGATCAACCTTACAAGGTGGCCTGCGGCGTCCTGCCCGCATACATCACGTCGACGTCCCAGCGCGTGAAACCGAGCTTCCGGTACAGGGCGACGGCGGCCGTGTTGTCGGCATCGACGTACAGCATGATGGCCTGCAGCCCCTTGCCGTGCAGGTACTCGATGCCCGCGATGGTCAGCGCCTTGCCGAGCCCCATGCCCTGGGCCTCGGGGGTCACGCCCACCACGTACACCTCGCCCATGGCCGGATGGGCGCCCACCGCGGGATGCACCTTCGTCCAGTGGAAGCCGAGCAGGGTGCCGTCCTCCCGCACCGCGAGCAGGAAGCCCTCGGCGTCGAACCATTCCTCGGCCATGCGGGCCTCGAGGTCCGCACGCGTCGTCGCGCCCTGCTCGGGGTGGTGGGCGAAGGCGGCCGCGTTGGCCGCCAGCCAGGCCTCCTCGTCCTGGCCGGGGACGAACGGCCGCAGCGTCACGCCCTCGGGTAGGTGCACCTGGGGAACGGACTGCTCGACGGCGGCGCGGGTCAGGCGCATGCGCCACAGCTCACGCACGGGTTCGAAGCCGAAGCGTGCGGCGAGGTCCGCGGCGGCGGAGGAGTTGCCGTGCGACCAGCCGCGGAGGCCCTGGATGCCCTCCGCCAGGACCGCCTCGACGAGGGCGGTACCGGCGCCCTCACCCCGGCAGTCGGGTCCGACGACGAGCTCCAGCGATGCGCCGTCCTCGACGCCGCGGGTGACGACGGCGACGCCGGCGAGCTCGTCGTCCTGCCCCGTGGCGCGCGCGGTGAGGACGAGCAGGCCGTCGCCGGCGTCGCTGGCGCGGAGGGTCAGGAGGGTCTGCTCCGACAGCGGCGGGTTGCCGTCGGCCTCCGCGGCGGTTGCGGCGAGGCCTTGGATCTCGGCGAGGACGGCGGCCGGGGGAGCACCCGTGGCCCTGTCGACGGACCAGGTGGGGACGTGCTGCGCGGCGGTCATGCGCCCAGCCTAGTCCCGCGTGCGCTGCCGTTTGGTGCGAGGTCCGGTCTGCGATAGTCTGATGATTCGCTCGAGGGGGATGCACCAGTGGGGTGCCCGCGATACGTTCGACCCGTATGTCCTCCACCAGGGTTCCGCGAGGAACACGGGAAAGGCCCCTTCCACCGTCGGGTGGGAGGGGCCTTTCGCGTATCCGGTCCTCAGGCGTCCTGGTCGACGGAGCTGCGGTCCTCGGGCTGGCGGGTCAACGTGAAGCGGTACCCGACGTTGCGGACCGTCCCGATCAGCTGCTCGTGGTCCGACCCCAGCTTCGCGCGCAGGCGCCTCACGTGGACGTCGACGGTGCGCGTGCCGCCGTAGTAGTCGTAGCCCCACACCTCGTGCAGGAGCTGGTCGCGGGTGAACACGCGGCCCGGGTGCTGCGCCAGGTACTTCAGCAGCTCGAACTCCTTGTAGGTCAGGTTCAGCGGCTCCCCGGCGACACGCGCGGTGTAGCTCGCCTCGTCGATCACGACGCCGGACGCATGGATCTCGGTGCTCGTCTCCTCGTTGGCCGCGGCCGACCGCGCGATGACGAGGCGCAGGCGGGCCTCCACCTCCGCGGGACCCGCCGAGTCGAGTACGACGTCGTCCGCCAGCCAGTTGGCTGCCACGGCCGCCATGCCGCCCTCGGTGAGCACGAGGACCAGGGGGGCGTCGAGACCGGTGGCCTTGAGCAGCTGCGTGAGGGAGCGGGCGCCGACGAGGTCCTTCCGCGCGTCCACCAGGACGACGTCGCACGGTTCCGTCTCCAGGAGTGCCGTGGGCTCGGCCGCGAGCGTGTGCACCTTGTGGTTGAGCAGTTCCAGGGCGGGCAGGATCTCGACGGACGAGCCGGAGGTGTTGGTCAGCATCAGGATGTGCGGCATGTGTCCTCCACGGGTAGGGAACGCGCATCATCGGGCAGACGGCCCCCGGGCCCGGGGGCGGGACGGGGGCGGTAAAGATTTGGTTCAGTATAGCCGCAGCCCCGGAGCGGCGGGCCCGTGCACTCCCCTCCTGCATCCGTGGCTTTTCACACCGCCAGTCGGTGTAGGGCAGTATTGCTGGAGTGAAGAGGACGAGTGTGGCCGCAGCGGCCGGAGCCGCCGCGCTGGCGGCCGGGGCGATCGTCGCGTCCTCCTACATCTCGCTCTTGGCCGTGGCCGTGGTCACCGGCGTCGCCTGCGTGCTGGCCGCCATCGGCTGGCCGTACATCCTGCGCGTGCCCGCCAGGAAGAGCCAGTCCGCCGCCATCGGGCTGAGTGCCCTGCTCGCCGTCGTCCTCTCCGCCGTGACGCCCGGCCCGTCCTTCTTCGCCTGGTTCCCCGCCTGCGTGGCCCTCGGCGTCGGTGCCGTCTTCATGATCCAGCTCGTCCGCGGGACGGGGCAGAGCCTCCGCCTGGAATCGACCCTCGGAGCGAGCTCCGGGGTCGTCGCGGTTTGCATGGGTGCGGGCTGGGTGGCCGCCGATCGCCTTGCCGTGAACGCGGCCGACTCCGGCATGACACTCGTGACGGGGATCAGCGTCCTCATCAGCATCGCCGTCTGCCTCCTGCCCTTCCCCGACCGCCTCGTGGCCCCTGCCGCCGTCGTCCTCGCGGCGCTCGCCGGTCCGCTCGGTGCACTGCTGTTCACCGGCGTGCCCGCCCTGGCCGCCGCCGCCGTCGGGCTCGCGTGCGGTGCCGTGATCGCCGGGACGCGTCGGCTCCTCGTCGCCCGGGAAGCGCCGCTGGACAGCATCGCCGCCGTGGCCGCCGGCATCTCGCCGGTGCTCGCGATCGGCGCCGTCGTCTATCTCCTCGACACGCTCTTCCTGGCCTGAGGGTCCCGGGCGACGCATCCGGTGCTGTCCGGTGCTGTCCGGGCCGGGCGCTAGGATGGAATCATGTCCATCCTCGCTCTTGAAATCTTCTTCATCTCGCTGCTGGTCGTCGCCGGTCTCGGCATGGCGGGGTTCGCAGCCCTCGTCATCACCCGTCTGTACAAAGGCCAGAAGTAGCCGACCGACCCGGGAGTCCCCATGTCGATTGACCTGCCCACCGACCTCACGCCCGAGCTCGTCCCCCTGTCATGGCTCCTCGGAACCTGGGAGGGCACGGGCATGCTCGGCGAGGGTACCGCCGACTCGGAACGCTTCTCCCAGCGGGTGGAGTTCTCCCAGAACGGCCTTCCCTACCTGCAGTACAGCGCGGAGTCCTGGCTCATCGACGAGCAGGGCTCGCAGCTGCGCCCGCTGTCCATCGAGACAGGGTTCTGGGCGCTGGACCGCAAACTGAACGACGCAGACGTCGGGCCGGGGCTCAGCCCCGCGGACATCGTCCCGGCGCTCAAGACCGCCGACGAGGTGGAGCAGTTCCGCAACGACGCCGGCGGCTTCGACATCACGGCCACCATCGTGCATCCCGGCGGGATCGCCGAGCTCTACTACGGCAGCATCAGGGGACCGCAGATCCAGCTCAGCACCGACCTCGTGATGCGCGGCCAGCACTCCAAGGAGTACACCGCCGCCACCCGCCTGTTCGGCCTGGTGGAGGGCAATCTCTACTGGCGCTGGGACGTGGCCGCGGACGGCAACTCCCTCGAGGCCCACGCCTCGGCCATCCTCAGGAAGTCATCCTGACCCCACCGGCTCCCGGACCGGTGGCCGGAAGGGCCGCCGCGCGGCCCATCCGCCGGGCCGCGCCGGGCGCGCCCTGAGGCAGGAATAGTCCCGCCCGGAAGGCGTTATACCGTCATGACCCCATACAGCCTTTTCCTGAGCCGACCCGGCGCCGTCGAGGGTGGCGGAGCGGATGCCGGGGTGGCGTCCCACTACGGGGATCCCTTCCGCGAACAGCGCCTCCTGGCCGCCGGCGAGGCCGTCGTCGACCTCTCGCACCGGGGCGTCGTGACGGTGTCCGGGCCGGACCGCCTCAGCTGGCTCAACACGCTGTCCTCGCAGCTGCTCCTCGGCCTGCAGCCCGGACAGAGCTCCGAGACACTGCTCCTCACCGTGCAGGGCCGCATCGAGTACTCCGCGCACGTCGTGGACGACGGCGCCACCACCTGGCTCATCACCGAGGGCGGCGAGGCGGCGCCCATGGCCGCGTTCCTCGAGCGCATGAAGTTCATGCTCCGCGTGGAGGTCACGGACGCCACCGACGCCTGGGCCGTCCTCGGCTCGGTCAGGGCGCTGCCCGCCCTGGGCGACGCCGTCGTGTGGGAAGATCCGTGGCCCACCGTCGGAACGGGCGGCTACGCCTACTCCACCGTCGATGACGCCCATCCCGGACGGGAGAGGCCCTGGTTCGAATACCTCGTGCCGCGCGACGCCCTAGAGACCGCGGTCTCCTCGACCGGCCTGGCTGTGGCGGGTTCCCTCGCCGCAGAGGCCCTGCGCATCGCCGCATGGCGTCCCCGGCCCGGATTCGAGACCGACGAGAAGACCATCCCGCACGAGCTGGACCTCATGCGCACGGCTGTGCACCTCGCGAAGGGCTGCTACAAAGGCCAGGAGACCATTGCCCGGGTGCACAACCTCGGGCATCCGCCGCGCCGGCTCACGTTCCTGCACCTCGACGGCAGCCAGCACACCCTTCCCGCGCCGGGCAGCGCGGTGGTCAGCGAGGGCCGCACGGTGGGCCGGGTCACCTCGGTGGCGCACCACCACGAGATGGGGCCGATCGCCCTCGCCATCCTCAAGCGCTCTGTCGACGCCTCGGCGGACCTGCTCGTGCAGGACGGCGAGGAACGGTATGCCGCCGGCCAGGAGGTCATCGTCGCACCCGATGCAGGGCAGGTCGTCGGGCGGGCGACGGGCTTCCTGAAGGCTCCGCGATGAGCGCGGGGGACGACCAGGACACGACCGACGCAGGGCCACGTGTCGATGACGGCGCTGCAGCCGCGATAGCCCTGGCTCATGCGCTGTTCGATGCGGCCCGGCAGGGCGACAGCGCGACCCTCGTCCGGTACCTCGACGCAGGAGTACCCTTCACGCTGACCAATACCGCCGGCGACAGCCTGCTCATGCTCGCCGCCTACAACGGGCACCCGGCCATCGTGCGCGACCTCCTGGCGCGCGGCGCCGATCCCGACCAGGCCAACGACCGCGGACAGACCCCGTTGGCGGGTGCCGTCTTCAAGGGGCATACCGACGTCGTGCGGCTCCTCGTCGACGCCGGAGCGGATTCGGAGACGGGATCACCGTCGGCCCGTGCCGCCGCCGGCATGTTCGGGCGCACGGAACTCGTGGCTCTGTTCGACCGGTAGGACCCACCGGCCCGCGGCCTCACCGGGGTTCGAGGACCACCGAGGTCTGCGTCCCCCCGTAGGCGAATCCCGCCCGTCGGGCCGTGCGCTGGGAAGCGGTATTGTCCGTCCGGGCACGCCACTGGGGCACGAGGCCCGCCGCCATGGCCTCCTCGACCGCGACGGCCGCCACACGCCCGGCGTAGCCCCTGCGCCGTTCGTCGGGTGGGGTGAGGACGGCGACGTGCGCGAGGATGCCCTCCCAGATGTCGTACCCGGCGCCCGCCAGCGGCGTGGGCCCTCCGGCGTCCGCGCCCTCCGCACCGGCTGCACCCTCTGCAGGGCTCCCCTCGTCCACCAGCACGAACGGGTACTGGACGTCGCCCAGCCCCGCCTCGGCGACGTCGTCCGGCGGGCACCTGCGCTCGAGTGCACGGACGAGCGCGCCCTCGCTGGAGACGACGGCGGGCGGTCCCTCGAACTCGGGGAGCGCGTCGCAGAAGTACAGCTGCGCCTCGCCGAGCCCGCGTCCGCCGTGGTTCCGCGTGAGCGTGAGCAGCGTCGAATGGCTGCGGAGCTCCACCCCCGGCAGGTCCCGTGCTGCGTCGACGGCCCAGGCAGGACCCCTGAGGACCTCCCGACCGAACAGGGTCACGAAGGACAGCACGGAGGCGGTGTCATCGATGCTGCACAGGCGCCCGGTGCCGCCGTCGCCGAGGGCGCCGTCGTCGAGCCCGAGCAGGCGCGACCAGGCCAGCTGGATGATCGAGACGGTCCCCGGGTCGAGTTGCATCGCTCAGCCGAAGAGGATGGCGGCTTCGTCGTAGCGGTGCTGCGGGACCCGCTTGAGGTTCCCGAGCGCGGCCTCGAAGCCCACGTGCGCGATCTCCGTGCCGTGCAGGGAGACCATGGTGCCCCACAGTTCGTCCTTCACCGAGTCCACCGCGGCCATGCCGAGACGGGTGGCGAGCACACGGTCGAACGACGTCGGCACGCCGCCACGCTGGATGTGGCCGAGGATCGTGGCGCGGGTCTCGATACCCGTACGGGCCTCGAGCTCCGGCGCGAGCTGGTCCGAGATCCCGCCCAGGCGGGGGCGGCCGAAGGTGTCCAGGCCCCGTTCGGAATGGGCCTGCTCCATGTGGGAGGGCACGAATCCCTCGGCGACCACGACGAGCGGAGCGCGGCCACGGGCATTGGCGGTGGAGACCCAGTCGGCGATCTGCTCGATGCTGGTCTGCTGCTCGGGGATCAGGATGGCGTGGGCGCCGGACGCCATGCCGGCGTGCAGGGCGATCCAGCCCACGTGGCGGCCCATGACCTCGGCGATCATGCAGCGGCTGTGGGACTCTCCCGTGGTGCGCAGCCGGTCGATCGCCTCCGTGGCGATCTGCACGGCGGTGTCGAAGCCGAAGGTGTAGTCGGTGGCGTCCAGGTCGTTGTCGACGGTTTTGGGCACGCCGACGATCTTGAGGCCGAGGTCCGTGAGCCGCTTGGCCGCAGCCAGTGTGCCTTCGCCACCGATCGCGATCATCGCGTCGATGCCGAGGCGATCCAGGTTCTCCTTGATGGCCTCCGCGCCGCCCTTGCCCTCGAAGGGGTTGGTCCGGGAGGTCCCGAGGATCGTGCCGCCCTGCTTGGAGATGCCCCGCACCGCGTGTCGGGGGAGGTCGATGACATCGCCCTCGACGACGCCGCGCCACCCGTCACGGAAGCCCACGAACTCCTGCTCGTGCACTTTGATGCCCTTGAGCACCGCACCGCGGATGACGGCGTTGAGCCCGGGGCAGTCGCCGCCGCTGGTGAGGATTCCGATCTTCATGTGGCGTGGGGTTCCTTCGAGAGGGAGTGGATGAACCGTCGGGAGCACGCCGTCGGGCCCGACTATGATTCTAGACACACCCGGGCCGCGCCGGCCGTCGGAGGGCTTCTCCCTCCGACGCTCGTCCACCCGGACGACGCTGGTCCTGCGGAGCACGTAGGCTGGGACCGTCCGGCGCACGAGGGGCTCGAGCCCCGGCGGGTGCGCGCCCACCCGGTCCGAGGAGGACGCCCGCAGTGCCCCAGGCAGGTTTCGCGCCAGCGGCGCTGCGCATGGTCCATATCTCCCGACCGGTCCTCTGGATCAACACGCTGGGCACCGGCGTCGTCGGGATGTGGCTCACCGGGACGTTCTGGCAGGCCGAGGCGTTCGCGCTCCTTCTCTGGCTCACGCTGCCGTTCAACCTGCTCATCTACGGCGTCAACGACATCTTCGACCAGGACACCGACGCCCTCAACCCGCGCAAGGGATCGCTCGAGGGCGCCCGTATCAGGGCGTCCGAGGTGCGCGCCATCTGGATCTCCGTCCTGGTCACCAACGTGCCGTTCCTCGTGTGGTTCGCGCTGACCCTGCCGCCGACTGCCCTCGCCTGGATAGCGCTCTACGCCCTGGTCTTCGTCTTCTACTCCGCTCCGCCCCTGCGCTTCAAGGCCCGTCCGTACCTCGATTCGATTAGCAACGCCGCCTACGCCTTCCCGCTCGTCCTCGTCCCCTACGCGCTGGGCGACACCCCGGTGTGGGCCGCCGCGATCGGACTGATGGCCTGGAGCGCGGCCAAGCACACGTACGACGCCGTCCAGGACATCGACGAGGACAGGGGAGTGGGCATCACGACGACGGCGGTGAGGCTCGGGGTCCGCGGCGTGGTCGCCTGGAGCGGCGCGTGGTGGGCGGTCTCGACCGTGTGCTTCGCCCTCGTGAACATCCCGGTCGCCGTGGTGAACGCCCTGATCGCCGGCTGGCTCCTGTGGGGGCTGTACCGCGATCCGCGTCCCGAGACGGGCCACCGGCTCTACCGCTACTCGATCGCCTTCCCGTACGTGGCCGGGACCGTCGCCGGCGTCCAGCTCGTGGTGGCCCTGACGCTGGGCCTCTACTGATGAGCCGAATCGTCGTCGTCGGGGGCGGCATCGGCGGGCTCACGGCCGCCGCGCTGCTCGGACGTGCAGGCCACAGCGTGGTGCTGCTCGAGGCCTCGGACCACATCGGCGGGAAGAGCCGCCGCGTGGAGGTCGCAGGGCAGCGCATGGACACGGGTCCGTCGCTCCTGACCTTCCCGGGGGTGTGGCAGGAACTCCTGGCACTGCTCGACGACGTCGCGCCGTCCCGTGCGGCTCCCGCGGCGGGCATCGCGGACCTCCGGCTCGAGCGGCTCGAGGAGGTCGGCACCTACTACTACCGCGGGGAGGAGTGCCCGCTGCCCGTGCCCGAGGGGCATCCCTGGCACGGGGCATGGGAGCGTTTCGCGAGCGAGCACGGGATCCTGGGCGGGGACGTGTCCAGCCTGCTGACCACGGGTCCGCTCGAGAAGGCTGCCTATCCTGCGCTCGCGAAGCTCGGCACGCTCTACGGGCGGAGGCTCACCACCCGCAGCTACCTCGACAGCCTGCCGTGGCTGCCGGAGGGTCTGCGGGAGGTCATCGCGATCCACACCCTCAATGCCGGGGTCAGCCCCACCCGTACGCCCGCCCTGTACGCGAGCATGCCGGCGATCATGGCCCAGGACGGCGTATGGATCCCCGAGGGCGGCATCTACGAGCTGGTGCTGGCCCTGGAGCGGCTCGCGGTCGAGGCCGGCGTCGAGATCCGCACCGGCGAGCCCGCGCGGCGCATCGCACGACGGCGGGTCGTCACGTCGACGGGCACCTACCCGGCCGACGCCGTCGTCAGTGCGGTCGACGCACACCGCCTCGGGGGGCTCCTGGCGGGCCGGACGCCCAGGACCCCGCGGAAGCTCACCTGCTCCGCCGTCGGCATCTACGCGGTCCTCACCCGGCCGCTCCCCGAGGGGACGAGCCGTCACGGCGTGATCATGCCCGACGACCCCGCGGCGCTGTACGCGAGCCTCGAGGCCGGCGACGAGCCCGAGCAGACCATGGCGTTCGCCAACTACTACCCGGCACACGGGGTGTACCCGAACGCGTCGGCGACCCTCGCGCTGCTCCTGACGGCACCGGCGAACGGCAGGACGTACTCGCTGGAGGACCCCTTCGTGCGGCGCGAACTCGAGAGGACCACGCGCGTGCTGGGCCTGCCCGAGCCGATCGAGGCGTACTTCGGCAGCCACGAGATCCTCGATCCCGGCTATTTCGGCGAGCGCGGCTCGGCCGGCGGCGCCCTGTACGGCGCGGTGCATCCGGCCTGGATGAGCGGCCCGTTCCACGTGCCGCCGTACTCGGACCCGCTGCGGCCGTGGCTGTGGCGCGTCGGGGCCTCGGTGCATCCGGGCGGAGGGCTCCCGGCGGTTCTCGGTGGAGCGATGATGTCCACCCGGAAGCTCCTGGCAAGGCTCGACTCCGGGGAGTAGCCGCACCGGGTCGTGAGGATGCGCCCTGGAGTGCAGGTGTGGCGGTCGTACGGCCCGGCGCCCGCCGAGGCTGCGTGCCCATCGGCGGAGGACGCAGCAACGATGCGCAGGAGCAGTCGCCTCAGACGTGCGGAGCTGCCTCCGCAGGCTCGCCGGGCGCCGGCAGAGCGTCCCTGGTCCGGGCGAGCTGCAGGCGACGCCGGACCAGCAGGACGATCAGGGCTGCTGCCAGCACGGCCGGGAACACGAGCCCCGAGAAGACGCACACGCCCAGCCACAGGAACATCGAGACGAGCAGGCTGTCGAGCAGCCCCGGCCGGAGCGGCACATCGGTGAGGCGCCGACCGCCGATCCAGGTCACGAGGGCCGACGCGATGAGCCCCGAGATGAGCCACCCACCGTAGTTGGACAGCGGCACCCCGTAGTACGGGCCGCCGTCGGGCCAGATCCAGAAGCCGAGCGACACCGCCCCGGGATCCAGGACGCCGTCGATCACGACGAGCAGGAGCCCCCCGAGGACGATCCTGCGCAGCGTGGTCCCGCTGCCCGACACCACGGCCACCGCTCCGATGACCAGGGGCACGTAGGACAGCGGCAGCAGGTACGGCACGAGGCCCAGGATCGTCGGGCCGAGCGGGTCGCCGTAGTAGAACGAGCCGTACGGGAAGCCTGTCGCCACCCCGAACCCCTCGATCAGGTAACCGAACACGGACACGGCGGCCAACGCCGCGGCACCCCGTGCTGCACCCAGCTGCCGGACGAGAGCGATGAACGCCGGCAGCGCGATCAGGAGGTTGAAGCCGTAGGACGCGTAGCTGGCCCCCTCGACGTCGGGGAAGCGCACCACGAAGTAGCCGGAGACGAAGAGGAACACGCAGGAGATGATGAGCAGGCGAGGGAGGCTGCGGGCAGCGGTGGACTTCGACACGCAACCCATCCTCGCAGGTTGCCCGGCTCCGCACCCTGCATGCAGGAGGGGGCGTCCGCCATGTGCGGATGCCCCCTCATCCGGGGTGTGCCTAGTTCGCGAGAATCTTCTGCAGGGCGATGGTGCCGTCGGTCGTGGGTAGCAGCAGCCACAGCACGGCGTAGAGCGGCAGCCCGATGAACGGGAGCAGGAAACTCAGCAGCATCACGATGCGCACGTAGCTCACGCGCCAGCCGTACTGCCGGGCGATTCCCGCGGCGATTCCGCCGAGGATGCCGCCTGGTGCGCGCTTGATGGGTGAGGTGCGGAGGAAGCGGTAGAAGGACTGCATGATGGGCCTTTCGGTGCTCGATCGGTTGGACGGGAGGGCCGTGTGCTGCTCAGTATGCCGTTGAACGGGGATCATCGTCCTGGCCGTAGGCGGCACCGTACGTCGGACTGTACGTCGGGCCGGCGTCGACGCCGTCGTCGTCAGCCTGCCTCGCGCGCAGGGACAGGACGCCGCCGATGACGAGTGACAGTCCCACGCCGACGAGGAGCCCGAGGGCCACCACCACCGGGTCGATCGACAGGGTGACGAACTGGCCGACGAGGAGCAGGAGGGCGACGGCGAGGATCAGGGCCCCCCAGACGATGGTGGCGACGCGGGCGCGACGCTTCGGCCGGGACAGCAGGGTACTCATGGTGTGTCTCCTGTGGGAGAGGGAACGGGAGTGGGAGAGGGGTCGCGGATATCGGGCGGGGAGATGTCAGTGCCGTTCGACACCACGATGGTGACCTCACTCAGTGCACCCCTGACATCCAGGACGAGGGCGGCTCCGGTGGCGTCGGGGTTCAACTCCCCGTCACTCAGCTGCAGCACGCCGTCCTCGCCCCGGAACTGCGGTGCTGCGTCGGATTCCGTGGACGCGCCCTGCGCGTCCGCGCTTCCGAGTGCCATGCGGGTACGCACCTCGACGGGCACGTCATCGGGGACGATCACCGTGACATCGCTGGCCAGGGAGTTCACCGGCACCACGACATCGCGGGTGGGGGAGGGCAGCTCGGCGAGGTCGATGGTGGTCTCCGCCACCAGGATGCTGTAGCCGTCGGACGCCGTCTGGAGCGAGGGCGGTACGGTCCGCGCCTGCTGCGCGACGATCCAGTCGCCTCCCACCACGGTGAACGACGCGACGAGCGCCCCGAGCGCCGCGAGCGCCGCCGTCAACCCCACCAACCCCGAGGTACGTCCCCGGGCGCCGAGCGCGATCACGCCGAGCGCGAGGAGGATCGCGGCCGCCGCGAGCGCCACGACGGCGGGATTGGCGGCGTCGAGGATGTTCGCGTAGTCGAGCACGAGGACGACGGCGGCGACGATGACCGCCCCTCCGAGCAGGAGTGCCGTGGTCGGTCCCGACGGGCGGGGAGGCCGCTTGTCGACGGTCCGGGAGGGACGGGGCTGGACGTCCGTGTCCACGACTCCCGACCCGGAGTAGGAGGACGTCTCCGACCACCCCTGGTACGGCCGGTAGGGCTCGTAGGTCTGGGGGTAGCCCCGGAGCGGGCTTGTCTGCGCCGCGGGCCGGTACGGCAGGGGAACGGTCCTGTGGACCTCCTCCAGCGCTCCGGTGGGGTCCTCGCGCTCGCCGTCGCCGCTGTCGTCGTCGTCCGAGGGCGCCGCGCGTCTCTCCGTGGGATCGCCGGACGCCGTGTCTCCGGGTGCCGCACCGGGCGCGAGGTTCGTGGGGCCCACGGAAGTCGCGGAACCTGCGAACGCGGAGGCCCCTGTGGAACCGGTCCCCGTGGACCCTGTTCCGGTGGAGTCCGGTCCTCCGGCTGAGGGCGACCCGCCAGGACCAGTCGGAGCGGGACCGGACGGAGCGGGACCGGACGGCGCGGGACCGGACGGAGCGGGACCGGACGGCGTCGGACCGGACGGCGCGGGACCCGACGGAGCCGAGCCGAAGGGAGCCGAGCCGAAGGGAGCCGGGCCCGCGGGCGGAACAGGGCCGGATCCCGGACCGCCGTCGCTCCCTGGGCTGCCACCGAAGCCGGGCATCCCGGGGCGGGTCCTGCCGCCGCTGGAGCGGTTGACGATCCAGTACACGAGGAGTGCCACCGCGCCGATCCAGAACATCGTCCACAGGAAGCCGCCGCCGTCCCCTCGGAAGGGGACGTTGGGACCCCAGAGGCCGATCGTTATCAGGACGGCAGCTCCGGTCAGCCCCGAGGTCCATGAGCCCCGATGGGCCTGCTCCAGGTGGATGCGTCCGTCGGGCTCCGGGAGCAGTGCCCAGGCGAGTCCGTAGAGGAGTACGCCGATGCCGCCGAACACCGCGAGGACCACGATGAGGCCCCGGACGAGTGCCAGGTCCAGGCCCGTCCGGCGGGCAACCCCGCCGGCTACCCCGCCCAGCCAGCGGTCCGGTGTCCGCGTGACGTCGAGCCCGCGGACCCATCGGTAGAACGACGACGAGGTGGATTGCCCCGTCGGAGTCGGTGCGGCCGGTTGTTGCTGCCAGGACGGCCCGCCTGGGTTCGGTGCTGAGGTCATGCCTCCATGCTTCCTCCCGGCGCGGGGAGGGGGTATCGGGGCCGACCCTGATTGAACCCTGAGAGTGCCCTGATTCCCGTCCGGGAGGGGACCCGGACGGGCTCCCGTGTGCTGTGATATTGCTATGAGACCTCCGCTGCTGCGCAGAGCCGACGGCGTGATCGCCGGTGTGTGCGCCGGCCTCGCGGTGCACCTGGGCATCTCGCGGTCCTGGGTCCGGGTGGGCATGGTCATCCTGACCTTCGCCTCGGGTGCCGGCATCGTGCTCTACGCCTGGTTGTGGATCTTCGTGCCGACGGCTGCTGACAGGGCGGCCGAGGCAGGGCGCAAGAGCGGCCCGGCGGCCTTCATGCACGGCGTGGGGGCCGACCCGGGGCTCCTGACCCGATCGGGCGACCGAGGTGGAAACGCCGGCCACGGCAGGGCAGGTCGCTGCGGCCCTGGTGGGATGCACGGACGCGGTGTCCCCAGCGGTGTCAGCGCCTCCAGCGGCTCAGGTGCCTCCAGCGGGATCGCGGGCTCCGTCCTCCCCAGTGACTCCGGCATCCGCAGCGGGATCGTCGGCTCCGCCCTCCCCAGTGGCCTACACGCTCCGAGCAGGGCCGCGGGATCCGGCAGTACGGGCGGCTCGAGCACTCCGGACGGAGTCGCGGGTTCCAGCATCCCCGGCGGTTCAGGTGTTCCCGACGGCATCATGGGCGGCAGCACCGGCACCGGCAGCGCCGGCAGCACCGAGACGGCGACCCATGCCACCACGACCCGTCCCGCTGTCGGCCTCCTGGACCCTGATGCGTGGCGCGATCGCACGGTGAGCGCCGGTCGCCGCGAGATCCTCTTCGGCACGGCGATGCTGCTCGCAGCAGCGGTGCTGGTGGTGCAACTGCTCGGAGTGGACGTCAACTGGGGTTTCCTCGTCCCGATCGCCGTCGTGGCGACGGGCGCAGCCCTCGCCTGGTCCCAGCTCGACGAGGTGCGCAGGGCGAGGGTCATGAACCGAGCCGGGGCGGGACGGGTCGGGGGGACGCTGCGGCTGCTCGCGGGCCTCGTGCTCGTGATCGCGGGTGTCCTCGTCGCCCTGTCCAGCAGCGGATCGTGGACCCTGACGGTGGCCACCCTCGTGGCCGTGCTCGCGGTGCTGGCCGGCGTCGGGCTGGTCCTCGCGCCATGGGGCCTCAAGTTCTGGCGGGACCTCGAGACGGAACGGGCGGGCCGCGTGCGTGAGACGGAACGCGCGGAGATGGCCGCCCATCTGCACGATTCCGTCCTGCAGACCCTCGCGCTCATCCAGAACCGGGCCGATTCGGAGACCGACGTGCTGCGCCTGGCCCGCGCCCAGGAGCGCGAACTGCGCCAGTGGCTGTTCGCGGACCCGGCCCGCGATCCGGGGAGCCTCGCCGAACGGCTGCGCGTCATGGCCGGCGAGATCGAGGACCGCTACGGCCATCCGGTCGCCGTCGTCGCCGTCGGGGATGCCGTCCTGGGACCGGCGGAGGACGCCCTGGCGCAGGCGGCACGGGAAGCCATGGTCAACGCGGCGAAGCACGCGGGCGTCGCCGTGTCCGTGTACCTCGAGGCCGGTCCGGAGATCGTCGAGGTCTTCGTCCGTGACCGCGGACCGGGCTTCGACCTCTCCGCAGTGCCGGCGGACCGCCTCGGCATCCGCGAGTCGATCCACAGTCGGATGGCGCGCCACGGCGGGTCGTCGGACCTGCGCAGCGACGAGGACGGCACGGAGGTGCGGCTCAGGCTGCCGCGGCCGGTCCGCAGCGACGCATAGGGCAGGCGGGGAGGCGAGCCGGCGTGACCGGTCCGACGGCGCAGAGCGCGGCTCCTCTAGGCTGGCCGCAGCGGAACGGTGTCCGCCGGCCGGTGGACACCGGATGGACGGCAGCCGAGAGAGCCGGCCGGCAGGACGAGCGACAGACGACGAAGAAGCACGGCCCGCAGAGGGCCGCTGGGAGGGGCAACCGTGGACAGCGACAACCCACGCGTACATGAGCAGGCACCCGGGACGGTGTCGGTGGTCATCGTCGACGACCACGGCATCTTCCGTTCGGGCCTGCGGGCCGCGCTCGGCGCCGTCATCGACGTACTCGGAGAGGCCGCCACGGTGGAGGAGGCCGAAACCGTCATCACGGCCACCGCGCCCGACGTCGTCCTCCTGGACGTGCACCTGCCGGGAGGACACGGCGGCGGTGGCGCCGAGGTGATCCACCGTTGTGTCCGGCGCGGGACGACCTCCCGGTTCCTGGCCCTCAGCGTGTCGGACTCCGCGGAGGACGTGGTCGCGGTCATCCGTGCCGGGGCACGGGGCTACGTCACCAAGACCATCTCCGGACCCGAGATCACCGACGCGGTGCAGCGCATCGCCTCGGGGGACGCCGTGTTCTCCCCGCGCCTGGCCGGCTTCGTCCTGGACGCCTTCGGTACCACGTCCGTCGCCGTCGACGACGAGCTCGACCGTCTCTCGGCCCGCGAACTGGAGGTCATGCGGCTGATCGCCCGCGGCTACAGCTACAAGGAGACCGCGAAGGAGCTCTTCATCTCCGTGAAGACCGTGGAGACGCACGTCTCCGCGGTGCTGCGGAAGCTGCAGCTGTCCTCGCGCCACGAACTCACGCGGTGGGCCACGGAGCGCAAGCTGCTCTGACCGCACCAAGCCGGGGCGTCAGCGCACGGAGCCGAGGAACTCCTGCAGGCGCGCCACGCCGGTCGCGAGGTCCTCGTCGCCGAGGGCGTAGGACAGGCGCAGGTAGCCACTGGGCCCGAACGCCTCGCCGGGGACGACGGCCACCTCTGCCTTCTCGAGGATCAGTGCGGCGAGTTCGGCCGACGTCGCAGGGACCTCCCCGCCGAAACTTCGCCCGAGCAGGGCCCGCACATCCGCATAGGCGTAGAAGGCACCATGGGGTGTGGGGCACTCCACGCCCTCGATCCGGTTCAGCGCCGACACCATGGCCCGGCGGCGGCGGTCGAACGCCACCTTCATCTCGTCGACGGCCGTCAGCGGACCCGACACCGCAGCCAGTGCGGCCATCTGCGGGACGTTGGACACGTTCGACGTGGCATGCGACTGCAGATTGGTCGCCGCCTTCACGAGGTCCTTCGGGCCGATCATCCAGCCCACGCGCCAACCCGTCATCGCGTAGGTCTTCGCGACACCGTTGAGGATCACCACCTTGTCACCGAGGGAGGGCGCGGCCGTCGCGATCGAGGTGAACGGCACGCCGTCGTACGTCAGGTGCTCGTAGATCTCGTCCGTCACGACCCAGAGTCCGCGCGCTGCAGCCCACTCGCCGATCTCCCGGACGGCGTCGGCACCGTAGACGGCACCGGTGGGGTTCGACGGCGAGACGAACAGCAGCACCTTCGTGCGCGGCGTCAGCGCGGCCTCGAGCTGGTCGACGGTCACCAGGTACCCCTGGTCCGGGCCGGCGAACACCTCCACGGGCACGCCGCCCGCGAGACGGATGGCCTCGGGGTAGGTGGTCCAGAACGGCGTGGGCACGAGGACCTCGTCCCCCGGGTCGAGGAGGGCAGCGAAGGACTCGTAGACGGCTTGCTTGCCGCCGTTGGTCACGAGGACCTGCGCCGGGTCCACCGCGTAGCCGGAGTCGCGCAGCGTCTTCTCGGCGATGGCCTGCTTCAGGTCGGGGAGGCCGCCGGCAGGGGAGTAGCGGTGGAACCGCGGTTGGCGCGCGGCGTCGATCGCCGCCTCGACGATGTACTCCGGCGTCGGGAAGTCCGGCTCGCCGGCGCCGAAGCCGATGACGGGCCGGCCGGCGGCCTTCAGCGCCTTCGCCTTCGCATCGACGGCCAGGGTGGCCGACTCGGTGATGGAGCCGATCCGCCGGGAGATCCGGGGGAGTGCTGCGCGGAGTGAGTCGTCGGTTGTCGCGTTCATCGGATCCCGTTCCGTGAGGGTCTCTGGTCAGCCTCCAGCTTAGGCCGTGGCCTCAGCCCGGCCCCCACTGCGGCTCCTCCGCGTCGCCGGCCCCGGCGCACGGTCCCGGGGAGAGCCGCGCAACGACGTCCCGTGAACCGGTGCGGGCGCGCCGGTTCGACGTTCCGGCGGTGAGTGCGTAGACTTGTTCCTCGGTGTTGAAACACCATGATGGTTCGTGCCCTCGCCGGGCAGTCCGGAGTGGAAGCAGTACTGGTTCAAAACCAAAGGGTAGTGGCGCAATTGGTAGCGCAGCGGTCTCCAAAACCGCAGGTTGCAGGTTCGAGTCCTGTCTGCCCTGCGCGTGGCCTTCGCGGCAAGCTGGCGAAGGCACGGCAGAAACAGATCACGAAGCCCCGGCGCAGGCACAGGCCCCGCGCGGCGGTAAACATGATCAGCTGGGGGCGCCACTGGTGGTCCGGCTGGAACACCACACAGATTGATGAGGTTGACGGTGACCGATACGGCTGCGAGCAGCTCCATGGGAAGCCCCGCCGAGAAGAAGGCGCCCCGACGCGGGTTCTTCGCACGCATCATGCTGTTCGTCCGCCAGGTCTTCGCCGAGCTGGGCAAGGTCGTCACGCCCACCCGCCGGGAACTGGTCAGGTTCACCATCACCGTGCTCGTCTTCGTGGTCATCATGATGCTCATCGTGACCGGGCTGGACCTCCTGTTCGGCCGCGGCGCGCTGTGGGTCTTCGGCGAGAGCTGATCCCCACCGCAGGAATGCACGCTCCCGCACGTCTGGTGTGCGTCGGGGTGAGTACAGGCAAGCAAGACAACTCTTGAAAGCAGGCGGCTAGGTGTCCGAGCAAGAACTCGAACGGCAGATCACTCCCGAAGATGGTCTGGAGAACGAGGAGTACGGAGCGGAGGCGGAAGCCTCCGACATCGACGTGCCTGCTGACGACTCCGACGCGTACCCCTCCGACACCGACGTCGTGTCCGAGGACGGGCTCCTCGCGGACGACGCCGAGGTGGCCACCGGCATCGAGGACGAATCGGACGAGTCCGACGCCGACATCGAGGCCACCGCCACGGCCGCCGTCGAGGAGGCTGCAGGCGCGATCGACGAAGCAGCCTCCTCGGAGGGCGACGCCGCCGGAGAGGCTCCCGCCGAGGACCCCGTGGCCGCGTTCAAGGCCAAGCTTCGCCGGCAGGACGGCGACTGGTACGTCATCCACTCCTACGCCGGCTACGAGAACCGCGTGAAGGCGAACCTCGAGACCCGCATCCAGACCCTCGACATGGAGGATTTCATCTTCGAGATCCAGGTGCCGATGGAAGAGGTCGTCGAGATCAAGAACACCACGCGGAAGATCGTCAACCGCGTGCGTATCCCCGGCTACGTGCTGGTGCGCATGGATCTCACCGACGAGTCCTGGGGCGCGGTGCGGCACACCCCGGGTGTCACCGGCTTCGTGGGCAACGCCCACAACCCGGTGCCGCTGAGCCTGTCCGAGGTGTTCTCCATGCTGGAGCACACGATCGTCCACACGGACGCCGAGTCGGGCAAGCCCGTCCAGCCGCAGTTCACCCCGGCGACCGTCAACTTCGAGGTCGGCGAGTCCGTGACCGTCAACGAGGGTCCGTTCGAGACCCTCCCGGCCACGATCTCCGAGATCAAGCACGAGTCGCAGCAGCTCGTCGTGCTGGTCTCGATCTTCGAGCGCGAGACCCCGGTCACGCTCTCCTACAACCAGGTCACCAAGATCCAGTAAAGCTTCGGTGCCTCCCGACTCGCTTGGTCGGGGAGCGCCGTGACGGCCGTCGCGCCATGACGGCCACCACCCCGCAGGACGCTCCTGTCCGGCGGGAACGCAATGCAAGAGAAGGACCCTTTCATGGCCCCCAAGAAAAAGGTCACCGGCCTCATCAAGCTGCAGATCAACGCAGGCGCCGCCAACCCGGCTCCTCCGATCGGTCCCGCACTTGGCCAGCACGGTGTCAACATCATGGAATTCTGCAAGGCGTACAACGCCGCCACGGAATCCCAGCGCGGAAACGTCATCCCCGTGGAGATCACGGTGTACGAGGACCGCTCGTTCACCTTCGTCACCAAGACCCCTCCGGCAGCCGAGCTCATCAAGAAGGCCGCCGGCGTCGCCAAGGGTTCGGGTACGCCCCACACGGTCAAGGTCGCCAAGCTGACCAACGCACAGGTCGAGGAGATCGCCACCATGAAGATGGAGGACCTCAACGCCAATGACGTGCAGGCAGCCGCGAAGATCATCGCCGGCACCGCCCGCTCCATGGGCATCACGGTCGAGGGCTAAGAGCCTTCACCTCCGCCCCGTCCGGTCCGCCGGACAGGGCACACCACCATTTCACAGCACGACGGGGCCCCAGTGGCGGCCCGTCGTGAGTGGCAGGGCCCAGCGCGGTCCGACGACCACGACTGCATAAGGAGAACAAGCAGATGGCACAGCGCAGCAAAGCATACAAGGGAGCTGCCGCGAAGATCGAGGCGGACAAGCAGTACGCCCCCCTCGAAGCGGTAGTCCTCGCCAAGGAGACCAACCCGTCGAAGTTCGACGCCACGGTCGAGGTGTCCTTCCGTCTCGGAGTGGACCCCCGCAAGGCGGACCAGATGGTCCGCGGCACCGTGAACCTCCCCCACGGTACCGGCAAGACCGCCCGCGTCCTGGTCTTCGCGACCGGTGACCGGGCCGAGGCCGCGATCGCGGCTGGCGCCGACTTCGTGGGCTCGGACGACATGATCGAGAAGGTCTCCGGCGGCTGGACCGACTTCGACGCAGCGGTCGCGACCCCCGACCTCATGGGCAAGGTGGGACGCCTCGGAAAGATCCTCGGCCCCCGCAACCTCATGCCCAACCCGAAGACGGGCACGGTCACGGCGGACGTCGCCAAGGCCGTCACCGACATCAAGGGCGGCAAGATCGACTTCCGCGTCGACAAGCACTCGAACCTCCACTTCATCATCGGCAAGGTCTCCTTCGACGAGCAGAAGCTGGGCGAGAACTACGCCGCAGCACTCGAGGAGATCCTCCGACTGAAGCCGTCGGCTTCGAAGGGCCGCTACATCCAGAAGGCCACTGTCTCGACCACCTTCGGTCCCGGCATCTCCGTCGACCCGAGCGTCACCAAGGTCTTCACCGTCTAATTCTTGCAGGATGATCTCGACGAAGCCCCGCGGCACGCGCCGCGGGGCTTCTTCGTGTCCGCCAGCACTACTGATTGAGAAAACCCAATCGGTTCCCCTATGCTGGGCCGATGACCTTCACGATCGAGCAGCTCCCGATCCCCGCGACCCTCGAGGCGCCAGGGGGGAATGACTTCGCCCGGAGCGCGGCGGTCAGCAACGAGGTGGAACACGGCCTGTGGGGCCACGACGACTTCCGGCTGGACGTCCGGGAGCGCCTCACCATGATGCAGCCCACGCCGGACCGCGAGCGCGTCCTCGGCGTCGCTCGGGATCGCGGCGAGATCGTCGCCAATGCCCGTCTCAGCATCCCGCAGCGCGACAACCTGCGCACCGCATACCTCCAGATCGAGGTGCTGCCCTCGCATCGGCGACGGGGCGCGGCCACCGCACTCCTCGCCTTCATGGAGCACCAGGCCGCGTCCTGTGGCAGGAGCATCATCATGTCGTGGAGCGATGCCCGCGTCGACGGGCATGACGGGCAGGACCGGCCGTTCCTCGTGCCGCCGACGGGCGCCGGTGTCTTCCCTGCCGACGACGCCTCGGCGGTCCTCGCCCTGCAGGCGGGGTTCGACCTGGTCCAGGTCGACCGCCAGAGCGTCCTCGACCTCGGTATCCTGCGACAGGATCAGGACGGGACGCACGGCCTGGAGGCACAGGAGTCCGAGGCTGCAGCGGCGGGGTCGGGCGAGTACACGCTCCTCGGCTGGGCGGATCGCTGTCCGGAACACCTGGTGGGCGACTATGCGCTCCTGCGGCAGCGGATGAGCACCGACCCTCCCCTCGGCGGTTTCGCGCAGGAGGAGGAGTTGTGGGATGCCGGCCGCATTCGCCGGGAGGAGGAGACGTCCCTCGCGGGCGGCGCCTCCAGCCTCGTCTGCGCGGTCCAGCACGCCTCCACCGGACAGCTGGCAGGGCACACCATCCTCGAGCGCTTCGGATCGAGGCCGGCCGTGGTGTACCAGGAGGACACGCTCGTCCTGAAGGAGCACCGCGGGCACAGGCTCGGCATGTGGCTGAAGGCGGCCAATCTCCGGCGTGCACTCGACGAGTGGCCGGACGCCCGGCGGGTCTACACCTGGAATGCCGAGGAAAACACGTTCATGCTCGCCGTCAACGTGGCCCTGGGCTTCCGCGCGGCCGGGCGCACCGCCGGGTGGCAGAAGGTCCTCTCCTAGGGATGGGAGCCGGCCCGATTTGGAGGCCGCGGCCCGGTCCCGTAGGCTTGGAGCACCAAAGACCGTCGGTCGGTCCACCTCCGCTTCCTGGCAGCGCATTCGTGCGTGTCCACGAAGAAGGACACGGATCCGAAAGTTCCCGTCAGGGACGGCCTACGCAGGTGATACGAAGCTCCTCTCCACCGGCCCCGTGCCCGTGTCGAGCAAGGCCCCGTGCATCTGCGCGGGGCGTTTTTATTGGAGCTGGAAAGCCGGCGCCTATTCCCCGGAAGGAGGGTTATGGCAACGCCAACAAAGGTTTCTGCAGTGGATGAGATCACCACCGATTTCAAGGATTCCACCGCCGCTGTCCTGACCGAATACCGCGGGCTCACCGTTGCTCAGCTCAAGGACCTGCGTCGTGCCCTCGGCAACGACAACAAGTTCTCCGTCGTCAAGAACACCCTGACGGGCATCGCGGCGAAGGAGGCGGGCATCGACGCGTTCGACGGCCAGCTGTCCGGACCCACCGCGATCGCCTTCATCAAGGGTGACGCCGTCGCTGCAGCCAAGAGCCTCACGGATTTCGCGAAAGCCAACCCGAAGCTCGTCATCAAGACTGGAATCTTCGAGGGCAAGGCCCTCAACGCTTCGGAGGTCGTCGCCCTGGCGGCCCTCGAGTCGCGTGAACTCCAGCTCGCCCGGGTGGCAGGTGTCCTCAAGGCACCGATGTCCGCCCTGGCCCGCACGGTCGATGCACTGCGCATCAAGCTCGAGGAGGAAAGCGGCGCTGCACCTGCAGCCGACGCCGACGCTCCTGCAGCCGAGGAGGCCGCTGCTCCCGCAGAGGCCGCCACGGAGGCTCCCGCCGAGGAAGCCGCAGCAACCGAGGCGAACTAGCTTCTCTTCGACCCACACACTCCGGTGCAGTGCACCACTAAAGGAAGGACGCCTCCCATGGCGAAGCTCACCAACGAAGAGCTCATCGAAGCTTTCAAGGAACTGTCCATCATTGAACTCTCGGACTTCGTAAAGCTGTTCGAGGAGACCTTCGATGTCACCGCTGCTGCTGTTGCAGTCGCAGGCCCCGCCGGCGGCGGCGCCGGCGAAGCCGCCGAAGAGGAGCAGACCGCGTTCGACGTGGTCCTCGAGGCAGCCGGCGACAAGAAGATCGCAGTGATCAAGGAAGTTCGCGCGCTCACCTCGCTGGGCCTCAAGGAAGCCAAGGACGTTGTCGACAGCGCCCCCAAGGCCGTCCTCGAAGGCGTCACCAAGGAAGCCGCGGACAAGGCCAAGGAGGCCCTCGAGGCCGCCGGCGCCACCGTCACCCTCAAGTAACACCTCCCTGCATCCGCGGCCGGCACACGCCGGTGGCCCCGCAGGACGAAAGAGCCCCGCTTCTCGCGAAGCGGGGCTCTTTCTCGTTCCGGGCGCTATGCGGCCGTCAGCGCCAGAGCAGGACGGCCTCGCCCTGTCCGCCGCCCCCGCACAGGCTGACCGCCGACTTCCCGCTCCCGCGCCGCGCCAGTTCCATGGCGGCGTGGAGGGCCAGCCGTGTGCCGGACGCACCGATCGGGTGGCCGAGCGCGATGGCCCCGCCGTGGATGTTGCACTGCTCGAGGGGGTAGTCGAGGTCCCTCAGGGACTGCACAGCGACCGACCCGAAGGCCTCGTTGATCTCGATGAAGTCGAGGTCGGCGGCGCTCCAGCCGGCCCGGTCGAGGGCCTGCAGGATGGCGGCCGAGGGCTGGGAGTGCAGCGTGTTGTCCGGTCCCGCCACCTGGCCCGGCCGCCCCACGACGGCGAGTACGGTGAGCCCGGCCTCCTCCGCATAGGAGCGCGTGGTCACGACGAGTGCCGCGGCGCCGTCCGACAGCGGGGAGGAGTTGCCCGCCGTGATGGCACCGTCGGGGTTGAACGCCGGCCGCAGCTTGGCGAGCGACTCGACGGTGGTCGTCGGCCGGATGCCCTCGTCGGTGGTGAGGACGACGTCGTCGCCCTTCCTCTGCTTCACGGTGACGGGGACGATCTCCTCCAGGAGGACGCCGCTGTCCGTGGCGGCCGCCGCGCGCCGGTGGGATGCCGCAGCCACCGCGTCCTGCTCGGCACGCGGTATCTCCAGGCGCACGTTCCCGCGTTCGGTCGAGGCTCCCATGGATTCGTCATCGAACGCGTCGGTGAGGCCGTCGTGCGCCACGGAGTCGAGGGCCTGGAGGGACCCGTAGGTCCAGCCCTGGCGTGAGCCGGGCAGGAGGTGCGGCCCGCGTGTCATCGATTCCTGGCCGCCGGCGACGACGACGCGGGCCTCACCGCTGCGGATGAGGCGGGCGGCGTCGATCACGGCGGTGAGGCCGGAGAGGCACACCTTGTTCAGCGTGACGGCGGGGACGTTCCAGGGGATGCCCGCCTTCACCGCGGATTGCCGGGCCGGGTTCTGCCCGCAGCCCGCCTGCACCACGTGGCCCATGATCACGGCGTCGACCGTCTCGGGCGCCACACCCGCGCGCTCGAGCGCACCGGTGATCGCGAGTGCGCCGAGCTCGACGGCGGAGAAGGAGGCGAGCTGTCCGTTCAGGCGTCCGAGGGGTGTCCGGGCGCCGCCGACGAGAACGACGTCGTCGGGGGCTGGCGTTAGTGTCGCCATGGCGATACTCTCTTTCGTCGTTGAAATGATGCCGCTCCCACCCTAGGGGGTGTGGCGGGTCATGCGGTCCCGCGCGGCCCCGGGCCCGCGGCGCCCTGCGGGTAGAGCAGGGGGAGCTGGAGCGTCAGCCAGGGGCTGAAGGCCCAGGGTGTGGCCGTGACGGCCCGGACGAGTTCCGCGGCGTCGACCCACTGGAAGTCCATGACCTCCTCGGGCAGGGGATCCACGGCACCGTCCGCGACGGCGGTGTAGACCGGGCAGATCTCGTTCTCGACGATGCCCGAGGCATCGACCGCGCGGTAGCGGAAATCGGGGAGCGCGGCGCGGACGTCGCGCACCGTGAAGCCGAGCTCCTGGGCCGCACGCCGGTCGACGGCGTCCTCGAAGGCCTCGCCGGGGGCGGGGTGCCCGCAGAAGGAGTTGGTCCACACGCCGGGCCACGCCTTCTTCGACAGCGCGCGGCGTGTCACGAGGATGCGGCCCCGGTCGTCGAACACGTGGGTGGAGAACGCCAGGTGCAACGGCGTGTCGAGGGTGTGGACGGTCGACTTCGCGTGCGTGCCGACCGGGCTGCCGTCCTCGGCGAGCAGCACCACGACCTCGTCCTCGGGGGCCGTCCGTCCCGTGGCTGCCGCGTCCTGCCGCGTGGTCCCTGTTTCGCTCGCCATCGTGGCACCCTCTTGTCGCTGATGATCCGGCCGGCGGGTCCGCCGCAGCCGGGCAGCCGATCCGGCCGCCTGTGCCCTGCATTTCGTCAGGGGCACCCTATCCGTTGTTTACTTTACCTATGGACATGGACACCCTGCTGGTCGCGCCCGCCGGGCTCGAGCAGGTCGAGGGTGCTCTCGCCCGGTTCTTCGAGGAGTCCAAGGTCCGTGCCGCGAAGGTGGGTCCCGGTTACCACACGCTGTGGGAGACCCTCGAGCGGTGCACGGCCGGGGGTAAGCGGTTCCGCCCCCGCCTGGTGATGTCCGCCTACCAGATGCTCGGCGGGCAGGACCTCGACAACGCTGCCGAGCTCGGTGCCGCCTTCGAGCTCCTGCACACCGCCCTGATCGTGCACGACGACGTGATCGACCGCGACTTCGTCCGCCGCGGGATCCCGAACGTCTCCGGCCACTACCGGGGCGTCGCGGCCGCCGCAGGCATGACACCGGACGGTGCACACCACGTCGGTCTCTCGGCCGGGGTGATCGCCGGGGACCTCGCGCTCTCCAACGCCTACCGGCTGCTCGAACGGGTCGAGGCCGGCGCCGCCACCCGCCGCAGGCTCGGGCAGATCCTCGACGAGGCGGTCTTCGCCTCCGCCGCGGGCGAGTTCCTCGACATCGAGACCTCGCTCGCCCCCACCATGCCTCCCCTCGAGGAGATCGTGCAGATGGCCCGCCTCAAGACCTCCGTCTACTCGTTCGAGGGGCCGCTGCAGGCCGGCGCCGTCCTCGCGGGCGCGGAGGAGCAGGTGATCGTGCGGCTCGGTGAGTTCGGCCGCGACGCCGGCATCGCCTACCAGATCGCCGACGACCTGCTGGGTGTCTTCGGCAACGAGACACGCACGGGGAAGACCAACTGGGGGGACCTCCGCGAGGGCAAGCGGACCGCCCTGATGTCCTACGTGGCCGCGCGGCCCGAGTGGGACAGCATCTCCTCGCTCGTCGGCAGTCCGGGCATGTCCGCGGCGGACGCCGACTTCGTCCGTCGCATCCTGGTCGACAGCGGTGCCAAGGACTACTCCGCGGGCCTCGCGGAGCACTACGCTGCGCGCGCCCGCACGCATCTGGAGTCCGGAGCGGTCCCGGAGGCGCTGCGCTCCGCGCTGGAGCCCGTGGTCACCGCCGTCGTGGACCGGGTGCACTGAGTGGGCATTGAGGACTCGCTCGCGCGCTACAACGCCGCGGCGCTCAGGACCTCCGCGGAGGTCATCCGCTACTACTCGACGTCGTTCGGCCTCGCCGCGCGTACGCTCGACCGCACCACCAGGAGCTCCATCGAGGCGGTGTACGCGCTCGTACGCGTCGCCGACGAGATCGTCGACGGCGCCGCCGCCGGGGCCGGCCTGCCGGCGTCGGCCGTCGAGCGGCTGCTCGACGACCTCGAGCGCGAGACGGAGGCCGCCCTGGCGACGGGCTACAGCGCTAATCTCGTGGTGCACGCCTTCGCGGTCACGGCGCGCGCCACCGGGATCGGCACCGACCTGACGCGACCCTTCTTCGCCTCGATGCGCGCGGACATCACCCAGCGCGAGCACACCCCGGAGTCCTTCGACCTGTACGTCTACGGGTCCGCGGAGGTCGTGGGGCTCATGTGCCTGCGGACGTTCCTCGCCGGTCGGACGGCGACGCCCGAGGAGGACGCCGTCCTCGTCGACGGCGCGCGCCACCTGGGCGCCGCCTTCCAGAAGATCAACTTCCTGCGGGACCTCGCCGAGGACTTCTCCACCCTCGGCCGGAGCTATTTCCCGGGTATCCGGCCCGGCAGCTTCACCGAGGCGGACAAGATCCGGCTGCTGGACGACATCGACGCCGACCTGCGCATCTCCGCCGCGGCCCTCCCGGGCCTGCCGCCCACGCCGCGCCGCGCCGTGGCCCTCGCACAGGGCCTGTTCGCCGAACTCGCCGCCAGACTGCGGCGCACCCCGGCCGACGAACTCCTCCGTGCGAGGATCCGGGTGCCCAACCCGGTGAAGCTCCGCATCCTGGCACAAGCCTTCACCGGTCGCGCGGTACCGGAAGTCACCGCGCAGGAGAGGACGGCATGACACCGAAGCAGGGCGGGCGGACCAGGGTGGGCGCTAAGGACGTCGTCGTCGTCGGCGGCGGGATCGGCGGGCTGGCGACGGCGGCGCTGCTCGCACGCGAGGGCCACTCCGTCACGCTGCTGGAAAAGCGGGACCAGGTGGGAGGACGCGCCGGGTCCTGGGAGCAGGACGGCTTCCGCTTCGACACCGGCCCGTCCTGGTACCTGATGCCCGAGGTGATCGACCACTTCTTCCGCCTCATGGGGACGAGTGCGCAGGAGCAGCTCGAGCTCGTGAAGCTCGATCCCGGCTACCGCGTGATCTTCGAGGACGGTTTCGACACCGTGGACGTGCCCGCGGACCGCGAGGCCGTCACGAAGCTCTTTGAGTCCCTGGAGGCCGGGGCCGGCGAACGGCTCTCGCAGTACCTCGATTCGGCCGAGGACGCCTACGAGATCGCCAAGAAGCGTTTCCTCTACTCGACGTTCCAGTCCTTCCTGCCCTTCATCCGCCCGGACGTCCTCCGGAGGCTGCCCCGGATCGGCTCCCTGCTGCTGCAGCCGCTGCAGTCCTTCGTCGAGAAGCGCTTCACGGACCCCCGCATCCGGCAGATCCTCGGCTACCCGGCGGTGTTCCTGGGCAGTTCGCCCTTCGACGCGCCGAGCATGTACCACCTCATGAGCCACCTCGACCTCGACGACGGCGTGCTCTACCCGATGGGCGGTTTCACCACCCTCATCCAGGCCATGCGCCGCGTCGCCGTCGACGCCGGCGTCGAGATCCGCACGGGTGCCGACGTCGTCTCCATCGACACCGCCCCCCGCACCCCCGGACGGTCGCCACTGGACCGGCAGGCGGCGAGCGTGCGCGCCGTCACCTACCGCGCGGGTGGCGCGACGACATCGGTCCCCGCCGACATCGTCGTCTCCGCCGCCGACCTCCACCACACCGAGACCACGCTGCTGCCGGCCGAGCTGCAGACGTACCCGGAGCGCTACTGGGAGACGCGTGTCCCGGGACCGAGCGCCCTGCTGCTGTATCTCGGTGTCCGCGGCGGACTGCCGCAGCTCGACCACCACACGCTGCTCTTCACCACCGACTGGCGCGACAACTTCGGCCGGATCTTCGGGAAGGAGACCTCCGTGCCCACGCCGGCGTCGCTCTACGTCTGCCGGCCCAGCGCGACCGACCACTCGGTGGCTCCGGAGGGCCACGAGAACGTCTTCGTCCTGGTGCCCATCCCTGCGGACGTGACCATCGGCAGGGGAGGGCTCGAGCGCGGGGGAGACGCCCGCGTCGAGGAACTCGCTGACGCCGTGATCGGGCAGATCTCCGAGTGGGCCGGCATCCCCGATCTCGCCGAGCGCATCGTGGTGCGGCGCAGCTACGGACCCCAGGACTTCGCGGAGGACCTCAATGCATGGCGCGGCACGTCCCTCGGGCCGGCGCACATCCTGAAGCAGAGCGCGTTCTTCCGCGGCTCGAACCGCAGCGCGAGGGTGGAGAACCTCTTCTACGCGGGCAGTTCCACGGTGCCGGGCATCGGCATCCCCATGTGCCTGATCAGCGCCGAGCTCATCGTGAAGCGCCTGCGCGGGGACACCAGTACGGGCCCGCTGCCGGAGCCCGCGGCCGGCTAGGCGGCAATCGCCTGCGGGATACTAGGGGTCCCACGTCCTCCCCACCAGACGCAGCGGGCTTGACGCGTTCGGGGGAGAGAAGCTATTGGACTTCACGCTGCGCATGCCGTAGTGTAGTTCTTTGCGTCTTCCCTCAAAACTGTGGTTCATTCTAAAAGCGGTAGCCTTCATATAGCGGTGGGCATTGCTCTGCTCTCGTCGTTCAACCGGCCGCCCGGTCGGGAAGCATGCGAGCAGACCCGGTAGGCACTGAGATCCCCGCAGCACACTGCGGTGGCGGTGCCGAGGCGAAAGCGCTGACAAGCCTGACGGTCTGTGGAAGGATCCCTCTTGGTCGCCCCGAGCACCTCTAATAATGCAACCGCTACCAGCCAGGTCGACGCCGACGGCGCCGCACCCCGGCTCTCATTCGCAAAGATTCACGAACCGCTTGATGTCCCCAACCTCCTCGCCCTGCAGACGGACAGCTTCGACTGGCTCGTGGGCAACGAGCGCTGGAAGGCCCGCGTCGAGGAAGCGCTCGAGAAGGGGCTGCAGGGTGTAGCCACCACCTCCGGGCTGGCCGACATCTTCGAGGAGATCTCCCCGATCGAGGACTTCCAGGGCACCATGTCCCTGAGCTTCTCCGAGCCGGAGTTCGCCGATCCCAAGTACACGATGGCCGAGTGCAAGGATCGCGACGCGACCTACTCGGCACCGCTGTACGTCAAGGCCGAGTTCATGAACAACAACACGGGCGAGATCAAGCAGCAGACCGTGTTCATGGGCGACTTCCCCCTCATGACCGACAAGGGCACGTTCGTCATCAACGGCACCGAGCGTGTCGTCGTGTCGCAGCTGGTCCGCTCACCGGGCGCCTACTTCGAGCGCACCGCGGACAAGACCAGCGACAAGGACATCTTCAGCGCCAAGATCATCCCGTCGCGCGGTGCCTGGTTCGAGCTCGAGATCGACAAGCGCGACCAGGTCGGTGTCCGCCTCGACCGCAAGCGCAAGCAGTCCGTCACAGTGCTGCTCAAGGCCCTCGGCTGGACCGAGGCACAGATCCTCGAGGAGTTCGGCCAGTACGACTCCATCCGCGCCACCATGGAGAAGGACGCCACGGAGACCCGCGAGGATGCCCTCCTGGACATCTACCGCAAGCTGCGACCGGGCGAGCCCCCCACGGTCGAGGCTGCCCAGACGCTCCTGGACAACCTGTACTTCAACCCGAAGCGCTACGACCTCGCGAAGGTCGGCCGGTACAAGATCAACCGCAAGCTCGGCATCGACAAGGACCTCACGGATTCCGACGCCTCGGTGCTGAACATCGACGACATCGTCGCAATGATCAAGTTCCTGGTCGCCCTGCACGCCGGCGAGAAGACCCTCGGCGGCAAGCGTGACGGCGGCGACGTCGAGCTCCGCGTCGAGGTCGACGACATCGACCACTTCGGCAACCGCCGCATCCGCGCGGTCGGCGAGCTCATCGAGAACCAGGTCCGCACGGGCCTGTCCCGCATGGAGCGCGTCGTCCGTGAGCGGATGACCACCCAGGACGTCGAGGCGATTACGCCGCAGACCCTGATCAACATCCGCCCCGTCGTCGCCGCGATCAAGGAGTTCTTCGGGACCTCCCAGCTCTCGCAGTTCATGGACCAGAACAACCCGCTCGCCGGACTGACGCACAAGCGTCGCCTGTCCGCGCTGGGCCCGGGTGGTCTGTCCCGTGACCGCGCCGGCATGGAGGTCCGTGACGTCCACCCGTCGCACTACGGCCGCATGTGCCCCATCGAGACCCCTGAAGGCCCGAACATCGGCCTCATCGGTTCGCTCGCCTCGTACGGCCGCATCAACGCGTTCGGCTTCATCGAGACCCCGTACCGCAAGGTCGTCGACGGCATCGTCACCGACCAGATCGACTACCTGACCGCCGACGACGAGGTGGAGCGCCTCATCGCCCAGGCGAACGCGCCCCTCGACGCGAAGAACACGTTCACCGAGGACATGGTCCTCGTGCGGACGCGCGGTGGTTCCGGTGAGCCCGTGCTCGTCGAGCCCTCCGAGGTCGAGTACATGGACGTCTCCCCGCGCCAGATGGTGTCCGTCGCCACCGCGATGATCCCCTTCCTGGAGCACGACGACGCCAACCGCGCCCTGATGGGTGCGAACATGCAGCGCCAGGCCGTCCCCCTGCTCCGTTCCGAGCGTCCCCTCGTGGGCACCGGCATGGAGAAGAACGCGGCCGTCGACGCCGGTGACGCCGTCACCGCGACGAAGGCAGGCGTGGTCAACGAGGTGTCGGCCGACCTGGTCAGCGTCCTCAACGACGACGGCACGGAGACGAACTACCCGATCATGAAGTTCGCCCGCTCGAACCAGGGCAACGCGTACAACCAGCGCGTCCTGGTCTCCGAGGGCGACCGCGTCGAGTACAACACGATCATCGCCGACGGTCCCTCCACGGACCAGGGCGAGCTCGCGCTCGGCAAGAACATGCTCGTCGCGTTCATGTCCTGGGAGGGTCACAACTTCGAGGACGCGATCATCCTGTCGCAGCGCATCGTCTCCGACGACGTCCTGACGTCGATCCACATCGAGGAGCACGAAGTCGATGCCCGCGACACCAAGCTCGGTGCCGAGGAGATCACGCGTGACATCCCGAACGTCTCCGAGGAGGTCCTCGGTGCTCTCGACGAGCGCGGCATCATCCACATCGGTGCCGAGGTCGAGGCGGGCGACATCCTCGTCGGCCGTGTCACCCCCAAGGGCGAGACGGAACTGACCCCGGAGGAGCGCCTGCTGCGCGCCATCTTCGGCGAGAAGAGCCGCGAGGTCCGCGACACGTCGCTGAAGGTGCCCCACGGCGAGTCGGGAACGGTCATCGGCGTGCGGATCTTCGACCGCGACAACGACGACGAGCTGCCCCCGGGCGTCAACCAGCTGGTCCGCGTGTACGTGGCGCAGAAGCGCAAGATCACGGACGGCGACAAGCTGGCCGGCCGCCACGGCAACAAGGGTGTCATCTCCAAGATCCTGCCGATCGAGGACATGCCGTTCCTGGAGGACGGGACCCCCGTCGACATCGTCCTGAACCCGCTCGGCGTCCCCGGACGCATGAACGTCGGCCAGGTGCTCGAGATCCACCTCGGCTGGGCAGCCAAGCAGGGCTGGAAGATCGAGGGCGAGCCCGAGTGGATGAAGAACCTCCCGAACCTCCCCCGGGAGATCGCATCGACCACCGTCGCCACCCCCGTGTTCGACGGCGCCACCGAGGACGAGATCGTCGGCCTGCTCGGTTCCACGAACGTCACCCGCGACGGACAGCGCCTCATCGGCGAGTCCGGCAAGGCGCGGCTGTTCGACGGCCGCTCCGGCGAGCCGTTCCCGGACCCGATCTCCGTGGGCTACATGTACATCCTGAAGCTCCACCACCTGGTGGACGACAAGATCCACGCCCGCTCCACCGGTCCGTACTCGATGATCACGCAGCAGCCGCTAGGTGGTAAGGCGCAGTTCGGTGGCCAGCGCTTCGGTGAGATGGAGGTGTGGGCCCTCGAGGCCTACGGTGCGGCGTACACGCTGCAGGAACTCCTGACCATCAAGTCGGACGACATCCACGGACGCGTGAAGGTGTACGAGGCCATCGTGAAGGGCGAGAACATCCCCGAGCCGGGTGTCCCTGAGTCCTTCAAGGTCCTGATCAAGGAAATGCAGTCGCTCTGCCTGAACGTGGAAGTCCTCTCCACCGACGGCACCACGATCGAGATGCGTGACTCGGATGAAGAAGTCTTCCGGGCCGCGGAGGAACTGGGCATCGACCTCTCACGGGCCGAGCCGAGTTCTGTCGAAGAGGTTTAGGCGCCGAACCGGTGTTCGAGCGCGGCCGACGAAATTTCGGCGGCCGCGGGCGGCCTTGAAATATTGAAGGCCGCTTCCTCGAACACCGGTCCGGCCCGGCGGAGGCAGGTAATGCTGCCGCCGTTCCAGGCGCCGGGCCGGGTACCCGGCCCCCCGCCAGCGCCTCTCGCCGCACCCCACGAGACTTCAAGAATTTAGAGAACAAAGAGAGAACAGGGACCATATGTCCAGCGAATCCTCCTTCGGCCTCATGCAGATCGGCCTCGCCACCGCGGATGAAATCCGTGGCTGGTCGTACGGTGAGGTCAAGAAGCCGGAAACCATCAACTACCGCACGCTCAAGCCCGAGAAGGACGGCCTCTTCTGCGAGAAGATCTTCGGCCCTTCCCGTGACTGGGAGTGCTATTGCGGCAAGTACAAGCGCGTGCGCTTCAAGGGCATCATCTGCGAGCGCTGCGGCGTCGAGGTGACGCGTGCGAAGGTGCGCCGCGAGCGCATGGGCCACATCGAGCTCGCCGCTCCCGTCACGCACATCTGGTACTTCAAGGGCGTGCCGTCACGCCTCGGCTACCTCCTCGACCTCGCCCCCAAGGACCTCGAGAAGGTCATCTACTTCGCCGCGTACATGATCACCTCGGTCGACGAAGAGAACCGCCACGCCGAGCTGCCCAACCTCCAGGCCGAGCACGACCTCGAGAAGAAGCAGATGACGGACCAGCGCGACTCCGACATCGCCACGATCGCCCGCGACCTCGAGGACGAGCTCGCTCGCCTCGAAGGTGAAGGCGCGAAGGCCGCCGACAAGAAGAAGGCCCGCGACTCGGCCGACCGCCAGATGGCGAACGTCCGCAAGCGTGCCGATGCCGACATCGAGCGCCTCGTCCAGGTGTGGGAGCGCTTCAAGAGCCTCAAGGTCGCCGACCTCGAGGGTGACGAGGGTCTCTACCGTGAGCTGCGCGACCGCTACGGACTGTACTTCGAGGGCTCGATGGGAGCCGAGGCGATCAAGAAGCGCCTCGAGAACTTCGACATGCCCGCCGAGGCCGAGCTGCTGCGCGACATCATCCAGAACGGCAAGGGACAGCGCAAGACGCGTGCCCTGAAGCGCCTCAAGGTGGTCAACGCGTTCCTGACGACGACGAACAGCCCTCTGGGCATGGTCCTCGACGCCGTACCGGTGATCCCGCCGGAACTGCGCCCGATGGTCCAGCTCGACGGTGGCCGTTTCGCGACGTCCGACCTCAACGACCTGTACCGCCGCGTCATCAACCGCAACAACCGCCTCAAGCGCCTGCTCGATCTCGGTGCCCCCGAAATCATCGTGAACAACGAGAAGCGCATGCTGCAGGAAGCGGTCGACTCCCTGTTCGACAACGGCCGTCGCGGCCGTCCCGTCACCGGACCGGGCAACCGTCCCCTGAAGTCCCTCTCGGACATGCTCAAGGGCAAGCAGGGTCGTTTCCGCCAGAACCTCCTCGGCAAGCGCGTCGACTACTCGGGCCGTTCGGTCATCGTCGTCGGCCCGCAGCTGAAGCTGCACCAGTGCGGTCTGCCCAAGCAGATGGCGCTGGAGCTCTTCAAGCCGTTCGTGATGAAGCGCCTGGTCGACCTCAACCACGCGCAGAACATCAAGAGCGCCAAGCGCATGGTCGAGCGCTACCGTCCGCAGGTCTGGGACGTGCTCGAGGAGATCATCACCGAGCACCCCGTGCTGCTGAACCGTGCACCCACCCTGCACCGTCTCGGCATCCAGGCGTTCGAGCCGCAGCTCGTCGAGGGCAAGGCGCTCCAGCTCCACCCTCTGGTCTGTGGTGCGTTCAACGCCGACTTCGACGGTGACCAGATGGCGGTGCACCTGCCGCTGAGCCCCGAGGCCCAGGCCGAGGCGCGCATCCTGATGCTCTCCTCGAACAACATCCTGAAGCCGTCCGACGGCCGTCCGGTCACCCTGCCCTCGCAGGACATGATCATCGGTCTGCACCACCTCACCACCAAGCGTGAGGGAAGTGCCGGCGAAGGCCGCGTGTTCACCAGCATGGCCGAGGCGATCATGGCGTTCGACATGGGTTCCCTCCACCTCAACTCGGTGGTCCGGATCCGCGTGGACAACTTCGTGCCCAGCGCCGACATCGCCGCTCCCGAGGGCTGGGAGCCGGGGACTCCCGCGCTCATCGAGACCTCACTCGGACAGGTCCTGTTCAACGAGACGCTTCCCCTGGACTACCCCTGGGTGGAGAAGGTCGCCGACAAGGGCCAGCTCTCGACGATCGTCAACGATCTCGCGGAGCGGTACCCGAAGGTGGTCACAGCGGCGACGCTGGACAACCTGAAGGACGCCGGTTTCTACTGGGCCACGCGCTCGGGCGTCACCGTCGCGATTTCGGACATCTCCGCGCCGATCAACAAGGCCGGCATCATGGAGGGCTACGAGACGCAGGCCGCCAAGGTCCAGTCGCAGTTCGACAAGGGCCTCATCGCCGACGAGGAGCGCCGTCAGGAGCTCATCGACATCTGGAACAAGGCGACCAACGAGGTTGCCGCATCCATGCGCGACGCGATGCCGAAGGACAACACCATCAACCGCATGGTGTCCTCTGGTGCCCGTGGCAACTGGCTGCAGGTCCGCCAGATCGCCGGTATCCGTGGCCTTGTGGCCAACCCGAAGGGCGAGATCATCCCTCGTCCGATCAAGTCCTCGTACCGCGAGGGCCTGTCGGTCCTGGAGTACTTCATCGCGACGCACGGTGCCCGTAAGGGCCTCGCCGACACCGCCCTGCGGACGGCCAACTCGGGTTACCTGACCCGTCGCCTGGTCGACGTCTCGCAGGACGTCATCGTCCGCGAGGACGACTGCGGTACCGAGCGCGGCCTGAAGGTCACCATCGCCGTGCCGAATGCCGACGGCGAGCTGGTGCTGCACGAGGAGGTCGAGAACTCGGCGTACGCACGTACGCTGGCCACCGACGTCCTCGACTCCAAGGGCGCGGTGCTCGCTGCGGCGGGCTCCGACGTCGGAGACGTGCTCATCGGTGAGCTGTTCGAGGCGGGCATCTCGGACATCAAGGTGCGCTCGGTGCTCACCTGCGAGTCCAGCGTCGGTACCTGTGCGCTCTGCTACGGCCGCTCGCTCGCGACCGGCAAGACCGTGGACATCGGCGAGGCCGTCGGTATCATCGCCGCACAGTCCATCGGTGAGCCCGGTACGCAGCTGACCATGCGTACCTTCCACACCGGCGGTGTGGCCTCCGCGGAGGACATCACCCAGGGTCTGCCCCGTATCCAGGAGCTCTTCGAGGCGCGTACCCCCAAGGGTGTCGCCCCGATCTCCGAGGTCGCAGGGCGTGTCACCATCGAGGATGCCGAGAAGCAACTTCGCCTGGTGGTCACCCCCGACGACGGATCCGAGGAGATCGCGTACCCGGTCCTGCGCCGTGCACGCCTCCTGGTGGCGGACGGCGACCACGTCGAGGTCGGGCAGCAGCTCGTCTTCGGTGCGGTCGACCCGAAGCAGATCCTGCGCATCCTCGGCCCCCGCAAGGCCCAGGAGTTCCTGGTCGACGAGGTGCAGCGCGTGTACCGCAGCCAGGGTGTGGGCATCCACGACAAGCACGTGGAGGTCATCGTCCGCCAGATGCTGCGTCGCGTCACCGTGATCGAGTCCGGCGAGTCGGACCTGCTCCCCGGTGAGCTGGCAGAGCGTCGCCGCTTCGAGGACGAGAACCGCCGCGTGGTGTCCGAGGGCAAGAAGCCGGCCTCCGGCCGTCCCGAGCTCATGGGCATCACCAAGGCGTCGCTCGCCACCGAGTCGTGGCTGTCGGCCGCTTCCTTCCAGGAGACCACGCGTGTCCTCACGCAGGCCGCCATGGAAGGCAAGAGCGATCCGCTGCTCGGCCTCAAGGAGAACGTCATCATCGGTAAGCTCATCCCGGCCGGTACCGGCCTGGACCGCTACACCAAGGTGACGGTCGAACCCACCGAGGACGCCAAGGCGAACCTCTTCACCGGTCCGAGCGCGTTCAGCGACTTCGACTACGCCGGTGTCGAGGGCGGCCTGAGCCCCGAGTTCCACGCCATCCCGCTGGACGACTACGACATGGGCAACAGCGACTTCCGCTAGGAAGACCGCGAGGGTCGCACCGGCTGGAGGCCGGTGCCACCCGGTGCCCGAGAGGCCCCGGACCGAACCTGGTCCGGGGCCTCTCCCGTCCGCAGCGGCACCCCTACCACACGGGGGAGGGCCGCCCGCGTGGGACGACATCCGATCTCTGGTAGACTTGGGACCAATTGTTTGTGTGGCAGTGGATCGGCGTTGCGAAACGTATCTCCGTGCTGTACGTAGGTTGTACAGCGAATGCCACATTTTCGCACGCCTTCAGTCGTTCTGCGGCAGCTTGTCAGTTGGTGGTGCGCCAAACGACTGATCATCCCGACCTCCGGACGGTGCGGCCCTGCGAAGCCGCCGCGACCGCGGAGTAGGGCGACAGGAATCTCATCTTCAGACATTACGGAGAACACGAAAGTGCCTACGATCAACCAGCTGGTCCGCAAGGGCCGGTCACCTAAGGTCTCCAAGACCAAGGCGCCCGCACTGAAGGGCAGCCCCATGAAGCGCGGCGTTTGCACCCGCGTCTACACCACCACCCCGAAGAAGCCGAACTCGGCTCTCCGCAAGGTCGCCCGCGTGCGTCTGAACGGTGGCATCGAAGTGACCGCGTACATCCCCGGCGTCGGTCACAACCTTCAGGAACACTCCATCGTGCTCGTGCGCGGTGGCCGTGTGAAGGACCTCCCCGGTGTCCGCTACAAGATCGTCCGTGGCGCGCTGGATACCCAGGGCGTGAAGAACCGCAAGCAGGCTCGCAGCCGCTACGGCGCAAAGATGGAGAAGAAGTAATATGCCTCGTAAGGGCCCGGCCCCGAAGCGGCCGCTCGTTGTAGATCCCGTCTACGGTTCGCCACTGGTCACGCAGCTGATCAACAAGGTGCTCGTCGACGGCAAGAAGTCCACCGCTGAGCGCATCGTCTACGGTGCCCTGGAAGGCGCACGCGCCAAGTCCGGCGGCGATCCCGTAGCAGCACTGAAGAAGGCCATGGACAACGTCAAGCCGACCCTCGAGGTCCGCTCACGCCGCGTCGGTGGCGCCACCTACCAGGTCCCCGTCGAGGTCAAGCCCGGTCGTTCCACCGCCCTGGCCCTCCGCTGGCTCGTCGGCTACTCCAAGGCCCGCCGCGAGAAGACGATGACCGAGCGCCTGCAGAACGAGATCCTCGACGCCTCCAACGGCCTCGGTGCCGCTGTGAAGCGCCGCGAGGACACGCACAAGATGGCCGAGTCCAACAAGGCCTTCGCACACTACCGCTGGTAGTCAAGGCTGCCGGTCGGGCCGTCACCCACAAGGGGCGGCCCGGCCGCTAGGCCAGCAGAACTCCATTCTCGTCAAAAGGGAGACACCGTGGCACAGGACGTGCTTACCGACCTCAACAAGGTCCGCAATATCGGCATCATGGCCCACATCGATGCCGGCAAGACCACTACTACCGAGCGCATCCTGTTCTACACGGGTGTAAACCACAAGATCGGCGAGACGCACGACGGTGCCTCCACCACCGACTGGATGGAACAGGAGAAGGAGCGCGGCATCACCATCACGTCTGCCGCCGTGACCTGCTTCTGGGAGAACAACCAGATCAACATCATCGACACCCCCGGGCACGTCGACTTCACCGTCGAGGTGGAGCGTTCGCTCCGCGTCCTCGACGGCGCCGTCGCGGTGTTCGACGGCAAGGAGGGCGTGGAGCCCCAGTCGGAGACCGTCTGGCGCCAGGCCGACAAGTACGAAGTGCCCCGTATCTGCTTCGTCAACAAGATGGACAAGCTGGGCGCCGACTTCTACTTCACCGTCGACACCATCATCAGCCGCCTGGGCGCGAAGCCCCTCGTGCTGCAGCTCCCCATCGGCGCCGAGAACGACTTCGTCGGCGTCGTGGACCTGCTCTACATGCGTGCCCTCGTGTGGCCCGGCGACTCCAAGGGTGACGTGACCATGGGTGCCAAGTACGAGATCCAGGAGATCCCCGCCGATCTCAAGGAGAGGGCCGAGGAGTACCGCGCGACCCTCGTCGAGACCGTCGCCGAGTCCTCCGACGAGCTCATGAACAAGTACCTCGAGGGCGAGGAGATCTCGATCGAGGAGCTGAAGGCCGGCATCCGCAAGATGACGATCAACTCCGAGCTCTACCCGATCCTCTGCGGTTCCGCGTTCAAGAACCGCGGTGTGCAGCCGATGCTCGACGCCGTCATCGACTACCTGCCGTCGCCGCTGGACGTCCCCCCGATGATCGGTCACGATCCCCGCAACGAGGAGACCGAGCTGACGCGCAAGCCCAGCACGGAAGAGCCGTTCTCGGCCCTCGCGTTCAAGGTCGCCACGCACCCCTTCTTCGGTCAGCTGACCTTCATCCGCGTGTACTCCGGCCAGATCTCGGCCGGCACGCAGGTGACGAACTCCACGAAGACCAAGAAGGAGCGCATCGGCAAGCTGTTCCAGATGCACGCCAATAAGGAGATCCCCGTGGAGGAGGCCCTCGCCGGTCACATCTACGCGGCCATCGGCCTGAAGGACACCACCACCGGTGACACCCTGTCCGACTCGGCGAACCAGATCGTCCTCGAGTCCATGAGCTTCCCGGAGCCCGTGATCTCGGTGGCCATCGAGCCGAAGACCAAGGGCGACCAGGAGAAGCTGTCCACCGCCATCCAGAAGCTCTCGGCCGAGGATCCCACCTTCCAGGTGTCCCTCAACGAGGACACCGGGCAGACGATCATCGCCGGCATGGGCGAGCTCCACCTGGACATCCTGGTGGACCGCATGCGCCGCGAGTTCAAGGTCGAGGCGAACGTGGGCAAGCCCCAGGTCGCCTACCGCGAGACGATCAAGCGCTCCGTTGCCAAGCACGACTACACGCACAAGAAGCAGACCGGTGGTTCGGGTCAGTTCGCGAAGATCCAGATCGCGATCGAGCCCCTCGACACCTCCGAGGGCGAGCTCTACTCGTTCGACAACAAGGTCACCGGTGGCCGCGTGCCTCGCGAGTACATCCCGAGTGTCGACGCCGGCATCCAGGATGCACTCAACGACGGTGTCCTCGCGGGTTACCCCGTGGTCGGCATCAAGGCGACCCTGCTCGACGGCGCCTACCACGACGTCGACTCCTCGGAGATGGCGTTCAAGATCGCCGGCCGCATGGCGTTCAAGGAGGCCGCGCGCATGGCACAGCCCGTGCTGCTCGAGCCGCTCATGGACGTCGAGGTGCGCACCCCTGAGGAGTACATGGGCGAGGTCATCGGCGACCTGAACTCGCGCCGTGGCCAGATGCAGTCCATGGAGGACGCGAGCGGCGTGAAGGTCATCCGCGCCCACGTGCCCCTGTCGGGCATGTTCGGCTACATCGGCGACCTGCGGTCGAAGACCCAGGGCCGGGCCGTGTACTCGATGCAGTTCGACAGCTACTCGGAGGTCCCGAAGGCAGTAGCCGACGAGATCATCCAGAAGACGCGCGGCGAGTAGCCCCCGAGACGGGATACCGGAGAGCGGGTCGGCCTGTCCAAGGGCGGGCCGACCCGCCTTCCAGCCGCTGGATCACCCGGTCCCGCGGCGAACGGCAATTTCATCAAAACCAAAGCCCCCCAGTAGACTTGCATGAGTTTCAGCTGCGAAAAGCGCGGCTGGGAAGCAGATCTTCTCAAACGTTCTAGGAGGAACCCGTGGCGAAGGCAAAGTTCGAGCGGACTAAGCCGCACGTTAACATCGGCACCATCGGTCACGTCGACCATGGCAAGACGACGTTGACGGCTGCCATTTCCAAGGTGCTGTACGACAAGTACCCCACTCTCAACGAGCAGCGTGACTTCGCGTCGATCGACTCGGCTCCCGAGGAGAAGCAGCGCGGCATCACCATCAACATCTCGCACGTCGAGTACCAGACCGAGAAGCGCCACTACGCACACGTGGACGCCCCCGGTCACGCCGACTACATCAAGAACATGATCACGGGTGCGGCGCAGATGGACGGCGCCATCCTCGTTGTCGCCGCGACGGACGGCCCCATGGCCCAGACCCGCGAGCACGTTCTGCTCGCCCGCCAGGTCGGCGTTCCCTACCTGCTGGTCGCGCTGAACAAGTCCGACATGGTCGACGACGAGGAACTGCTCGATCTCGTCGAGATGGAGGTGCGTGAGCTCCTCAGCTCGCAGGGCTTCGACGGTGACGACGCTCCCGTCGTCCGCGTCTCCGGCCTCAAGGCCCTCGAGGGCGACGCCGAGTGGGTCAAGTCCGTCGAGGACCTCATGGAAGCCGTTGACAACAACGTTCCTGATCCCATCCGCGACAAGGACAAGCCGTTCCTCATGCCTGTCGAGGACGTCTTCACGATCACCGGTCGTGGAACCGTCGTCACGGGCCGCGCCGAGCGTGGAACCCTCGCCATCAACTCCGAGGTCGAGATCGTCGGCATCCGTCCGGTCCAGAAGACCACGGTCACCGGTATCGAGATGTTCCACAAGCAGCTCGACGAGGCCTGGGCCGGCGAGAACTGTGGTCTGCTGCTCCGCGGCATCAAGCGTGAAGACGTAGAGCGTGGCCAGGTCATCGTGAAGCCGGGTTCCATCACCCCGCACACCGACTTCGAGGCCAACGTCTACATCCTGGCCAAGGACGAGGGCGGGCGTCACAACCCGTTCTACTCGAACTACCGCCCGCAGTTCTACTTCCGCACCACGGACGTGACCGGTGTCATCACCCTCCCCGAGGGTACCGAGATGGTCATGCCCGGCGACAACACCGAGATGAGCGTCGAGCTCATCCAGCCGATCGCCATGGAAGAGGGCCTCGGCTTCGCTATCCGCGAAGGCGGCCGTACCGTCGGTTCGGGACGTGTCACCAAGATCCTCAAGTAGTCCGCCCGACTGCTGACCGATCAAAGAAAGGCCCCGTTGCTCCGGCAGCGGGGCCTTTCTCTTCGCAGGGCCGACAGCAGGAGGACTCCCCGTCCCCGTTCTCGGGCCGGGAATCGAGGAGATGGTGGTGCAGCCGGCGGTTGTGACAGCCGGCCTACGGGGGCCCAACCACTCCGCGAGCGGAACGACGAGAGGTCTGATCGACGGCCCCGGCGGCGGGGGAGTAGCGCACATCACCCGGGCCCGCGTCCCGTCGGTTCGCAATCGTCAGGGCAATCTGCGACACTAGATAAGTTGTTCAAGTGCTCACGCGCGTGGTCTGAGACTTCATCCCGGTCGGGATAATGCCCGATGCAGGGATCAGGTCCGCCGAATCGCGTGGCCCAAATATAATCCACCCCGTTCGGCCCTGCCGGAATCAGCGGAGCGTGTGTGTCCAGACTGTGGTCGTTTTCCTCACAGCGCGACACGCCCGAGCGCGGGGGTCGGAGCCCTGGCAGGGTGAGGAACCCGGATTCTTCCGGATTCAGTCTGCTCAGGAAGCGTCGTACAACGGGCGCAGGAAATGTACGCATGTACCGGAACTGCCCAGGCAGTTAGAGAGAGAGTCGAGACGCCATGGCGGGACAGAAAATCCGCATCCGGCTGAAGTCATATGACCACGAGGTCATCGATGTTTCAGCACGGAAGATCGTTGAGACGGTGACGCGCGCAGGCGCAACGGTAGTGGGCCCCGTGCCCCTGCCCACGGAGAAGAACGTATTCGTTGTCATCCGGTCCCCGCACAAGTACAAGGACAGCCGTGAGCACTTCGAAATGCGTACTCACAAGCGTCTGATCGACATCATTGATCCCACGCCCAAGGCCGTCGATTCGCTGATGCGTCTCGATCTGCCTGCGGACGTGAACATCGAAATCAAGCTGTAAGGGAGAGCGGATACACATGTCTACTTCACTTACGCGCCAGGTCAAGGGCCTGCTGGGCATCAAGCTCGGCATGACCCAGGTGTGGGACGAGAACAACGTCCTCATCCCCGTCACCGTCGTCCAGGCTGACTCCAACGTCATCACGCAGCTCCTCAGCGCGGACAAGGACGGCTACACCGCCGTCCAGATCGGCTTCGGCCAGATCGATCCCCGCAAGGTCACCAAGCCGCTCGCCGGCCACTTCGAGAAGGCAGGCGTCACGCCCCGCCGTCACGTCGTCGAGCTGCGCACCTCCGACGCCGAGAGCTACTCGCTCGGCCAGGAGCTCTCCGTCGAGATGTTCGAGGCCGGCCAGACGGTCGACGTCATCGGCACCACCAAGGGCAAGGGCTTCGCCGGCGTCATGAAGCGTCACGGCTTCCACGGTGTCGGCGCCTCGCACGGTGCCCACAAGAACCACCGCAAGCCCGGTTCCATCGGTGGAGCATCCACCCCCAGCCGCGTCTTCCGTGGAATGAAAATGGCAGGCCGCATGGGTGCCGTTCGTCAGACCACGCTGAACCTCCGGGTTCACGCTGTCGACGCCGAGAAGTCGCTGCTGCTGATCAAGGGTGCCGTCCCCGGCGCCCGCGGCCAGGTCGTCCTCGTACGCACCGCCGTGAAGGGAGCATAGCCAAATGGCTGCCAACACTGTAAAGGTCGATCTCCCCGCGGAGATCTTCGACGCACAGACCAACGTGCCGCTGCTGCACCAGGTCGTCGTGGCTCAGCTTGCCGCCGCCCGCCAGGGCACGCACAAGACGAAGACCCGCGCCGAGGTCAGTGGCGCAGGCCGCAAGCCGTTCAAGCAGAAGGGAACCGGTCGTGCCCGTCAGGGTTCGATCCGCGCCCCCCACATGACCGGTGGTGGCGTCGTCCACGGGCCCACGCCCCGCGACTACAGCCAGCGCACCCCCAAGAAGATGAAGGCCGCCGCCCTGCGCGGAGCCCTCTCGGACCGGGCACGCAACGGCCGTATCCACGTCCTCGAGTCCCTCGTCACCGGCGGCAAGCCGTCGACCAAGGGTGCCATCGAGACCCTCCGCGCGATCTCCGAGCGGCCCCGCCTGCTCGTCGTGATCGAGCGTGCCAACGACGTCGCAGCACTGTCGGTGCGCAACGTCCCCGAGGTACACGTCCTCTACGTAGACCAGCTCAACACGTACGACGTGCTGGTGTCCGATGACGTGATCTTCACCAAGGCCGCCTACGACCAGTTCGTCGGCACGGCTGATGTCATCTCCGAGGAGGATGCCAAGTGAGCGGCACCATCGCAAAGGACCCGCGCGACGTCGTCATTGCACCCGTCGTATCGGAAAAGAGCTACGGCCTGATCGACGAAGGCAAGTACACCTTCCTGGTCGACCCCCGCTCGAACAAGGAAGAAATCAAACTGGCGGTCGAGAAGATCTTCTCCGTGAAGGTCGACTCCATCAATACCATCAACCGGGCGGGTAAGCGCAAGCGCACCAAGTTCGGCTGGGGCCAGCGCAAGGGCACCAAGCGTGCCATCGTGTCCCTCAAAGAGGGCACGATCGACATCTTCGGCGGTCCGCTCTCCTGAGAGCGGAGACCACTTTAACGAGGAATTGAGTTATGGGAATCCGTAAATACAAGCCGACAACCCCGGGCCGTCGCGGCTCGAGCGTTGCCGACTTCGCTGAAATCACCCGGTCGACGCCGGAGAAGTCGTTGGTCCGTCCCCTCCCCAAGAAGGGTGGACGCAACAACACCGGTAAGATCACGACCCGCCACAAGGGCGGTGGACACAAGCGTCAGTACCGCCTGATCGACTTCCGCCGCCACGACAAGGACGGCGTCGACGCCCGCGTTGCCGAGATCGAGTACGATCCGAACCGCACCGCGCGCATCGCCCTCCTGCACTACGTCGACGGCACCAAGCGCTACATCGTCGCGCCGAACAAGCTCAAGCAGGGCGACTTCGTCGAGGCCGGGGCCGGGGCCGACATCAAGCCCGGCAACAACCTGCCGCTGCGCAACATCCCCGTGGGTACCGTCATCCACGCCGTCGAGCTCCGTCCAGGTGGCGGCGCGAAGATGGCACGCTCCGCCGGTGCGTCGGTCCAGCTCGTCGCCAAGGAAGGCCGCTTCGCCCAGCTGCGACTGCCCTCCGGCGAGATCCGCAACGTCGACGTCCGCTGCCGCGCGACGATCGGCGAGGTCGGCAACGCCGAGCAGTCGAACATCAACTGGGGCAAGGCCGGCCGTAACCGCTGGAAGGGCATCCGCCCGACCGTCCGCGGTGTCGCCATGAACCCGGTCGACCACCCGCACGGTGGTGGCGAGGGCAAGACCTCCGGTGGACGCCACCCGGTCAACCCGAACGGTAAGGCCGAAGGCCGTACCCGTCGCCCCAACAAAGAGAGCGACTCACTCATCGTGCGTCGCCGTCGTTCCGGCAAGAACAAGCGATAGGAGCCTGGAGACATGCCACGCAGCCTGAAGAAAGGCCCCTTCGTCGATCAGCACCTTTACGTAAAGGTCGCTCGCGAGAACGAATCGGGCACGAAGAACGTCATCAAGACGTGGTCCCGCCGCTCCATGATCGTCCCCGACATGCTCGGGCACACGATCGCGGTGCATGACGGACGCAAGCACATCCCGGTGTTCGTCACCGAGTCGATGGTCGGGCACAAGCTCGGCGAATTCGCTCCCACGCGGACCTTCCGCGGCCATGTTAAGGACGACCGCAAGGGCAAGCGCCGCTAGGCGCTGCTCTTACGGCTAAGACGAGAGAAGGAAAGCAATGGAAGCCAAGGCTATTGCGCGTCATATCCGCGTAACGCCTATGAAGGCCCGGCGCGTCGTCAACCTTGTTCGTGGTAAGCAGGCGAATGAGGCTCTGGCTATTCTGAAGTTTGCCCCACAGGTTGCTTCGGAGCCGGTATTCAAGGTGGTCCAGTCGGCCATGGCCAACGCCCGGGTCCTCGCGGACCGCGACGGCGTGGCCTTCGACGAGGACAACCTCATCATCAGCGAAGCATTCGTCGATGAAGGCCCCACGATGAAGCGGTTCCGTCCGCGTGCCCAGGGCCGCGCGTTCCGCATCAACAAGCGGACCAGCCACATCACGGTTGTCGTCGCTACCCCTCAGAAAGTGGAGGTCCGCTAAGTGGGACAGAAAGTAAACCCGCACGGGTTCCGACTCGGCATCACCACCGACCACCGGTCACACTGGTTCGCCGACAGCAACAAGCCGGGCCAGCGCTACCGTGACTTCGTCCGCGAAGACATCAAGATCCGCCAGCTCATGTCGACCGGCATGGACCGCGCCGGCATCGCGAAGGTCGAGATCGAGCGCACCCGTGACCGTGTCCGCGTGGACATCCACACGGCACGTCCCGGCATCGTCATCGGCCGCCGTGGAGCAGAGGCGGACCGCATCCGCGGCGAGCTCGAGAAGCTCACCGGCAAGCAGGTCCAGCTGAACATCCTCGAGGTCAAGAACCCCGAGATCGAGGCACAGCTCGTGGCCCAGGGCATCGCCGAGCAGCTTTCCTCCCGCGTGGCGTTCCGCCGTGCGATGAAGAAGGCCATGCAGTCCGCACAGCGTGCCGGCGCCAAGGGCATTCGTGTCCAGTGCTCCGGTCGTCTGGGCGGCGCAGAAATGAGCCGTTCGGAGTTCTACCGCGAGGGACGCGTTCCCCTGCACACGCTCCGTGCCAACATCGACTACGGCTTCTTCGAGGCGAAGACCACCTTCGGCCGCATCGGCGTGAAGGTCTGGATCTACAAGGGTGACGTCACGGCGAAGGAACTCGCAGCCCAGGCTGCAGCAGCTCCTTCTCGTGGCCGCGGTGGAGACCGTCCGGGCCGTGGCCCTGCCGGCGCCGACCGCGGTGGCGACCGTGGTGGAGACCGCCGTCGTCGTGCTCCCGAGCGCTCCGAGGGCCAGGGTGCCTCGGCACCCGCCGAAACCGCCGCAGCACCCGCTGCGACTGAAGGAGGACAGGCTTAAATGCTTATCCCGCGTCGCGTCAAATTCCGCAAGCAGCACCACCCGGGTCGTTCCGGCGCTGCTACCGGCGGTACCGAGGTCAGCTTCGGCGAGTGGGGTATCCAGGCGCTGAGCCCGGCATACGTCACCAACCGCCAGATCGAGTCCGCTCGTATCGCCATGACCCGCCACATCAAGCGTGGCGGCAAGGTCTGGATCAACATCTATCCGGACCGCCCGTTGACCAAGAAGCCTGCCGAGACCCGCATGGGTTCCGGTAAGGGTTCGCCCGAGTGGTGGGTGGCCAACGTCAAGCCGGGACGTGTTCTGTTCGAACTGTCCGGTGTTTCCGAAGAGGTAGCCCGCGAAGCCCTGCGCCTCGCGATCCACAAGCTGCCGTTGAAGGCACGCATCGTGCGTCGTGAGGGTGGTGAATAGTTATGGCTCTGGGTTCAAAGGAACTGGCAACAGACCAGCTGGACGGCTTCGACAAGGACCGTCTGGTGGAAGAACTGCGCAAGGCCAAGGAGGAGCTGTTCAACCTCCGTTTCCAGTCGGCCACGGGCCAGCTCGAAAGCCACGGGCGCCTTCGTTCGGTCAAGCGCGACATCGCCCGCATCTACACGGTGCTGCGTGAGCGTGAACTGGGTATCCGCCCCGAGGTCGTCGCTCCCGTCGAGGAAGCGAAGCCCGCCAAGGAGGAGAAGCCCAAGAAAGCCAAGAAGGCCTCCAAGGACGCACCGTCCGTGGACACCGAGGCTTCTGAGGAGGACGCCAAATGAGTGAGCAGCAGAGCGAAGCGACAGTAGGAACCGAGAAGGCCGCCCACGGCGCCGACTCGCGCGGCTACCGCAAGGTACGTCGTGGCTACGTCGTCTCGGACAAGATGGAGAAGACGATCGTCGTCGAGGTCGAGGACCGCGTGAAGCACGCCCTGTACGGCAAGGTGCTCCGCCGCAGCTCCAAGGTCAAGGCGCACGACGAGCAGAACATCGCCGGCATCGGCGACATGGTCCTGATCAGCGAGACCCGGCCGCTGTCCGCCACCAAGCGGTGGCGCCTGGTCGAGGTCATCGAGAAGGCCAAGTAGCACCCGAGCAGTACCCGGTCCGGCAGTGCCGGCCCTCCCCGAGAATGCCCCGGACACGATTTCGTGTCCGGGGCATTCTCGCGATACTATAAGAATCTTGTCTGTCTGGTGGGCTGGCGCATGCCCTGACGAAGCCTCCTTCGCAGGGCCTTCCCAGGGTTTCCTGCACACCGGGCAAATAGGCAAAAGCCCGATAATCTTGTTCACCACGAATCCGCCGTGCAGAAGATCCACGCACAGCCGCGCGCCCAGGCGTGCACGTGCTGAGTACCAGTATTACGGGGCCCACCCATATCCGTTCCGCAAGGCTCGACGAGAGAACCGGCGCGACGACAGGAGTAACAAGTGATTCAGCAGGAGTCGCGGCTAAAGGTCGCCGACAACACGGGTGCCAAGGAAATCTTGACCATCCGCGTTCTCGGAGGATCCGGGCGCCGCTACGCAGGCATCGGCGACGTCATCGTCGCCACCGTGAAGGACGCGATCCCCGGCGGCAACGTCAAGAAGGGCGACGTCGTCAAGGCGGTCATCGTCCGCACCAAGAAGGAACGCCGCCGCGCGGACGGTTCCTACATCAAGTTCGACGAGAACGCAGCAGTGATCCTGAAGAACGACGGCGACCCCCGCGGTACCCGTATTTTCGGCCCTGTCGGTCGCGAGCTCCGCGACAAGCGTTTCATGAAGATCATCTCGCTGGCGCCGGAGGTGCTGTAGTCCATGGCACAGAAGACAAAGCTCAAGATCAAGAAGGGTGACCTCGTGCAGGTCATCACCGGAGCCAAGCAGGAGCGCGGCGGAGACCGCGGCAAGCAGGGCAAGGTACTGAAGGTCTACCCGGACACCAACCGTGTCCTCGTGGAAGGCATCAACCGGATCACCAAGCACACCAAGGTCGGGCAGTCGCAGCGCGGCACCACGACCGGTGGCATCGAGGTCGTCGAGGCCCCTGTGCACATCAGCAACGTCGCGGTCGTCGACCCCGAGACCAAGAAGCCGACCCGCGTCGGATTCCGCACCGAGACCGTCGAGCGTGACGGTCGCGAGCGCGTCGTCCGCATCCGCGTGGCCAAGTCATCAGGGAAGGATCTGTAATGACTGTCGAAACCACAGAAACCAAGGTTCTTCCCCGCCTCAAGGCGCGCTACGCGTCCGAGATCAAGGCCACCCTGCAGGAAGAGTTCAACTACGCCAATGTGAACCAGGTCCCGCGCCTGGTCAAGGTCGTCGTGAACATGGGTGTCGGTGACGCCGCCAAGGACTCCAAGCTGATCGACGGCGCCGTCAAGGACCTCACCGCGATCACGGGCCAGAAGCCCCAGGTCACGAAGGCCCGCAAGTCCATCGCGCAGTTCAAGCTCCGCGAAGGAATGCCCATCGGTGCGCACGCCACCCTCCGTGGCGACCGCATGTGGGAATTCACGGACCGCCTCATCTCCCTGGCCCTGCCCCGTATCCGTGACTTCCGCGGCCTCAACGGCAAGCAGTTCGACGGCAACGGCAACTACACCTTCGGCCTCACGGAGCAGTCCATGTTCCACGAGATCGACCAGGACCGTATCGACCGCGTCCGAGGCATGGACATCACCGTCGTCACCACCGCCAAGACCGACGCCGAGGGCCGCGCGCTCCTCAAGGCGCTTGGCTTCCCCTTCAAATCCGAAGATTAATCTAACTACGTCTCAGGTCCACTCCAGCCGGCACCCCGTGTGCCGATCGGAGCACGGAAACCGTTTCGAGGAAGGGCAAGAGCCCACATGACAATGACAGATCCTGTCGCAGACATGCTCACGCGTCTGCGCAATGCGAACTCGGCTTACCACGACTCCGTGTCCATGCCGTATAGCAAGCTCAAGGCCCGCGTCGCGGACATCCTCAAGGCCGAAGGCTACATCGCCGGCTGGAAGGAAGAGGAGGCGGAGGTCGGCAAGAAGCTGACCATCGACCTCAAGTTCGGTCCGGACCGCCAGCGTTCCATCGCCGGTATCCGCCGTATCTCCAAGCCGGGACTGCGCGTGTACGCGAAGTCCACGAACCTGCCGCACGTGCTCGGCGGACTCGGTATCGCCATCCTGTCCACGTCCTCCGGTCTGCTCACGGACCGCCAGGCATCCAAGAAGGGTGTGGGTGGGGAAGTCCTCGCCTACGTCTGGTAACGGGAAAGGGAAAGAATAATGTCACGTATTGGACGTCTCCCCATCGCCGTTCCCGCCGGTGTCGAGGTCAGCATCAACGGTAGCGAGGTCTCCGTCAAGGGCTCGAAGGGCGAGCTGAGCCACACGGTTCCCAGCCCCATCGAGGTCACCCTGGACGAGGGCACCCTGACCGTCTCACGCCCCAACGACGAGCGCGAGGCGCGTTCGCTCCACGGGCTCACCCGCACGCTGATCTCCAACATGATCGTCGGAGTCACCGAGGGCTACAAGAAGAACCTCGAGATCGTGGGCACGGGTTACCGTGTGCAGGCCAAGGGCAGCGACCTCGAATTCGCTCTGGGGTACAGCCACCCGGTCGCCGTCAAGGCTCCCGAGGGCATCACCCTGACCGTCGACAGCCCCACCAAGCTCTCGGTCGCAGGCATCAACAAGCAGCAGGTCGGCGAGGTCGCTGCAACCATCCGCAAGCTGCGCAGGCCCGACCCCTACAAGGGCAAGGGCATCCGCTACGCAGGCGAGATCATCCGCCGCAAGGTCGGAAAGGCTGGTAAGTAACCATGGGTCTGAGCATCAACAAGAAGCGCAGCTCGAAGAGCAAGTCCGCCTCGCGTGGACGCCGCCACCTCCGGGTACGCAAGCGCGTCTCCGGCACGGCCGTCCGTCCCCGCCTGGTCGTCAACCGTTCGGCCCGCCACGTCTTCGTGCAGGTCGTCGACGACACCAAGGGCGTGACCGTGGCATCAGCCTCCACCCTCGAAGCGGACCTCCGTGTGTTCGACGGTGACAAGACCGCCAAGGCCAAGCGCGTTGGCGAACTCGTTGCACAGCGTGCCATGGCCGCCGGCGTCGAAGCGGTCGTCTTCGACCGCGGCGGCAACAAGTACCACGGTCGCGTAGCAGCAATCGCAGACGGCGCACGTGAAGGTGGGCTGGCACTGTGACCGAGGAGATCAAGGCAAAGGAAGCCCCATTGAATACGGCTACAGAGCAGCCCGCGGCCGAGGCGACAACAGCCGCAGGCACGACGGACACCGCGTCGGCTGACGCGAACCGTGGCCGCGGCGGCAACGCCCGCGGCGGCGAGCGTGGCGGCAACTCCCGTGGCGGCGAGCGTGGCGGCCGTGGTGGCCGTGACGGGCGCGACGGCGGCCGCAACGACGACAAGGACAAGTTCATCGAACGCGTCGTCACCATCAACCGTGTCGCCAAGGTCGTCAAGGGCGGCCGCCGCTTCAGCTTCACCGCCCTCGTGGTGGTAGGCGACGGCAACGGCATGGTCGGCGTCGGCTACGGCAAGGCGAAGGAAGTTCCCTCCGCCATCCAGAAGGCCGTCGAGGAAGCCAAGAAGACGATGTTCCGCGTCCCGCGCATCGGTGGCACCGTCCCGCACCTGGTGCAGGGTGAGGCAGCTGCCGGCGTCGTCCTGCTCCGTCCCGCCTCCCCGGGTACCGGCGTCATCGCCGGTGGTCCGGTGCGTGCGGTCCTGGAGTGCGTCGGCATCCACGACGTCCTGTCGAAGTCGCTCGGTTCCGCGAACGCCATCAACATCGTTCACGCGACCGTTGACGCGCTGAAGCGCCTCGAGGAGCCCCAGGCAGTGGCTGCCCGCCGTGGCCTGCCCCTCGACGAGGTCGCATCCCACCAGATGCTGCGCGCGATCGCAGCTCAGAAGGCAGGTGCGTGATGACCGCGATCACCCCGAAGAACGTGCTCGTCAGCTCGGCACGGCTCGAGATCACCCAGATCAAGTCCGCCATCGGCGGCAAGCAGAACCAGCGTGACACGCTGCGGTCACTCGGCCTCAAGCGGATCGGCCACACCGTGGTCCGTGAAGCCGATGCCGTCACCGTCGGCATGATCAACACGGTTCCGCACCTCTTGAAGGTTGAGGAGGCCAACTAATGGCAGAGAACAACATCGCGGCTCCGGCCGCCACCGAGGCCAAGGTCGAGCGCGTCCACGCGCTCAAGGTCCACCACCTCCGCCCCGCACCGGGTGCCAAGACGGCGAAGACCCGTGTGGGTCGTGGTGAGGGTTCGAAGGGTAAGACCGCCGGCCGCGGTACCAAGGGAACTGCAGCCCGCTACCAGGTGAAGGCAGGATTTGCCGGCGGCCAGCTGCCGCTGCACATGCGCCTTCCCAAGCTGCGCGGCTTCAAGAACCCGTTCCGCGTCGAGTTCCAGGTTGTGAACCTGGACAAGCTCTCCGAGCTGTACCCCGCTGGCGGCGACGTCACCGTGGACAGCCTCGTGGCGAACGGCGCCGTCCGCAAGAACCAGCCCGTGAAAGTGCTGGGGACCGGCGACATCACCGTGGCCGTCAACGTGGCCGTCGACGCCTTCTCCGCCTCCGCTGCGGAAAAGATCATCGCGGCCGGCGGGACGATCACCGAGCTGTAGGTCGCCGGCCGCCCCGCTCCCGGTTCCCAGGGGAGGGGCGGCTGTGATCGACGGCACTTTGGAACTAGACTCTTGGTGGGCTGGACTCGATCAGCCCACCAGGGGTCTTTTTTCGGCTCCAGCCACCCCGCCATCCGCCGGTTCTCTCGCACCGGTGACCAACCGTTAGACTCGGTTGTTGTGTACGGTCCGCCTCAGGACCAAAAGACCTTCAGGAGGACGCTTGCTTAGCGCTATTGGCCGGGCATTCCGGACGCCAGACTTGCGGCGCAAGCTGTTGTTCACGCTGGGAATCATCACGATCTTCCGCCTCGGGGCCTTCATCCCCGCCCCGGGCGTCGACTACGGCAACGTCCAGCAGTGCCTCCAGCTCGGCAACACCGAGGGCGGCCTCTACCAGTTCGTCAACCTGTTCAGCGGCGGTGCCCTGCTTCAGGTGTCCATCTTCGCGCTGGGCATCATGCCGTACATCACCGCGAGCATCATCACCCAGCTCCTCCGGGTCGTCATTCCCCGCTTCCAGGAACTGCACCAGGAAGGCGCCCAGGGGCAGTCCACGCTGACCCAGTACACGCGCTACCTGACCATCGCCCTCGGCCTGCTGAATGCCACGACGCTGGTGTCGCTGGCCCGCTCCGGCGCGCTGCTGGGTGACTGCCCGGTGCCCCTGATCCCGGACGACTCGCTGATCACCGTCATCCTCCTGATCATCACCCTGACCGCGGGAACCGGCCTCATCATGTGGATGGGCGAGCTCATCACCGAGCGGGGTGTCGGTAACGGCATGTCCCTCCTCATCTTCACGGCTATCGCCGCCGGCTTCCCGACCTCGCTGGGCGAGATCCTCCGCACCCAGGGCGCCACCGTCTTCGCGTTCGTCCTCGCGATGGGTGTCGTCGTCGTCGCCCTCGTGATCTTCGTGGAGCAGTCGCAGCGCCGCATCCCCGTGCAGTACGCCAAGCGCATGGTGGGACGCCGCACCCTCGGCGGCAGCAGCACCTACATCCCGATCAAGGTCAACATGGCCGGCGTCATCCCCGTGATCTTCGCGTCCTCGATGCTGTACCTGCCGAGCCTCATCGCGCAGTTCAACACCCCGCAGGACGGCACCGCCCCTGCCGGGTGGGTCAACTGGATCACGACGTACCTGACCAGCGGGGACCACCCCCTCTACATGGCCATGTACTTCCTGCTGATCGTGTTCTTCACCTACTTCTACGTGGCCATCACGTTCAACCCGGACGAGGTGTCCGAGAACATGAAGAAGTACGGCGGCTTCATCCCGGGCATCCGCGCCGGCCGCCCCACGGCGGAGTACCTCCAGTACGTGCTCTCCCGCATCACGCTGCCCGGCGCCATCTACCTCGGGCTCGTTGCCCTGATCCCGCTGATCGCCCTCGTGGCGATCGGCGCCAACCAGAACTTCCCGTTCGGCGGCACCTCGATCCTCATCATGGTGGGCGTGGGCCTGGAGACCGTGAAGCAGATCGACGCCCAGCTCCAGCAGCGTCACTACGAAGGGTTGTTGCGTTGACCAGAATGCTGATCATCGGTCCTCCCGGTTCGGGCAAGGGAACCCAGGCCGCGCGTATCTCCGAGCGCCTCGGCGTCGTGGCGATCTCCACCGGCGACATCTTCCGCGACAACGTCAAGCGCGAGACGCCCCTCGGCGTCGAAGCCAAGGCGTACATGGACGCCGGTGACTTCGTGCCGGACAGCGTCACCAACAGCATGGTGCGCGACCGCCTGGCGGCCGACGACGTCCAGGAGGGCTTCTTGCTCGACGGCTACCCCCGCACCGCGGCGCAGGTCACCGAGCTCGATGACATCCTCCGGGAGAACGACCTCGAGCTCGACGTCGTCCTGCAGCTGACCGCGGACGACGAGGAGCTCGTGAAGCGGCTCCTCGGGCGGGCGACGCTGGACGGCCGTTCCGACGACACCGAGAAGGTCATCCGCCACAGGCTGGGCCTCTACCACGACCAGACCGAGCCCGTGGTCTCGCGCTACGACGAGCGCGGGATCGTGACGAAGGTGGACGGGATCGGCACGATCGACGGCGTGACCGAGCGCGTCATGGCAGCACTAACCGTCCCGAGCTAGGACCCATCATGTTCCGCCAGCCCAAGGTCGAGTACAAGACCACCCGCCAGATGCTCGTGATGCGCGAGGCCGGTCTCGTGCTGTCCCGGGCACTCGACGAGACCGTCGCCGCCGCGACGGTGGGTGTCACGACCGCAGAGCTGAACGAGGTGTTCGAGGGCGTCCTCCGGGAGGAGGGTGCGACGTCGAACTTCCTCGGCTACCACGGCTTCCCTGCCAGCATCTGCACCTCCGTCAACCACGAGGTGGTGCACGGCATCCCGGGGCGCTACGTCCTGCAGGACGGGGACATCATCTCGATCGACGGCGGCGCCGTGGTTCGGGGATGGCACTCCGATTCCGCGCGCACGGTGATCGTCGGCTCGCCGCGACCCGAGGACGTCCGGCTCTCCGACGTCACCGAGGAGGCGATGTGGCGCGGGATCGCCGCCCTCGCCCCGGCCCGCTTCGTGGGTGACATCGGCACGGCCATCGACGACTACGTCTCCTCGGTCCCCGGACCGCCCCTCGGCATCCTCGAGGACTACGTGGGTCACGGCATCGGTACGGAGATGCACCAGGCACCGGACGTCCTCAACTACCGCAGCACCCACCGCGGGCCGAAGGTCAGGCCGGGCCTGTGCCTCGCGATCGAGCCGATGCTCGTGCAGGGCGGACTCGAGACAGCAGTCCTCGCGGACGACTGGACGGTCATCACCACGGACGGCAAACGTGCGTCCCAATGGGAGCACAGCGTCGCGGTGCATGATGGTGGCATCTGGGTGCTGTCCGCGCCGGACGGGGGAGCGTCCCGCCTCGAACCGCTCGGCGTGACGCCGGCTCCCCTGGAGGGCTGATCCGGGACAGACCCTCGCAGGTCGGGTCCCACCGACGAAGGCCCCGCACTCCGATGCGGGGCCTCTCCCGTCCCCGGCCCCGGGGACGGACGGCGTAACGGAAGACACCGCCGATTTCATCTCTGGGAAGCCGTAGCGTAGAGTTGTCTGTTGGTTGTCTCTGCTTTCCGTGCCCAATCGGCCCCGGAGACTGTCCCGCAGGACGAGCTCCGGCTCCCCGCGGGCCGGGCGACCACAACCCTGAACCCGTCCGCCGTGCAACTGGTGGGCATAGACGTTAGCGGAGGATATGGCCAAGAAAGACGGTGTCATTGAGATTGAAGGCACTGTGAACGAGGCGCTGCCCAACGCGATGTTCCGCGTTGAGTTGGCCAACGGTCACATTGTTCTCGCCCACATCTCGGGAAAGATGCGCCAGCACTACATTCGGATCCTTCCTGAGGACCGGGTCGTAGTGGAACTCAGCCCGTACGACCTCACCCGGGGCCGTATCGTCTACCGCTACAAATAAGAATCAACTCGAAGGAAAACCATGAAGGTCAACCCGAGCGTGAAGCGGATCTGCGAGAAGTGCCAGGTGGTCCGCCGCAAAGGCAACGTTCTCGTCATCTGCGAGAACCCGCGCCACAAGCAGCGCCAGGGCTGAGAACCTCTTCCAGAGGCTCTTCCCACGCGTAGAAGTACATTCGACGGCAGAACAGCGTCCCCCCTGGGGACGTACACCCCCGGCTCGGAGGCCGGGGACCGGAACATCGGTTCCGGGGACGTTCTGCTCCACACCTCCGGCAACACCAAAGGAGCACCGCCACTATGGCACGTCTCGCTGGCGTAGACATCCCCCGCGAAAAGCGGGTAGTCATCGCGCTTACCTATATCTACGGCGTGGGCAAGACCCGTGCAGAGAAGACGATCGTGGACACGGGGATCTCCCCGAACACGCGCGTCAAGGACCTCAGCGACGCAGAGCTGGTCCAGCTCCGCGACTACATCGAGGGCAACTTCAAGGTCGAGGGTGACCTCCGCCGTGAGGTCGCAGCCGACATCCGCCGCAAGGTCGAGATCGGCAGCTACGAAGGCATCCGGCACCGCCGCGGCCTTCCCGTACGTGGACAGCGTACGAAGACGAACGCCCGTACCCGCAAGGGTCCGAAGCGCACGGTCGCAGGCAAGAAGAAGGTCGGGCGCTAGTCCCTAGCCGCTCCCTCAGCCAGCTCGCAGAGCTCGCTGACTCAGGGAACCCGGCGGCCAGGGGCCCAATCCGCTCGCTGATGTGACTCGCTAGCGCTCGTCACGTCGGGGACTCCGGCCAGGTGCCGCATCATCGGCTTCTGCCCGGCCCACTCCGCCGGTCCACCCGGCTCGTCCGATCACATGCTTTACCCAATACCTTCGTAGGAGAAGTAATGCCCCCCAAGACTCGTGGAGCGGTTCGTAAGCCGCGTCGCAAGGACAAGAAGAACATCGCGCTCGGTCAGGCGCACATCAAGAGCACCTTCAACAACACCATCGTGTCCATCACGGACCCCAGCGGAGCAGTCATCTCCTGGGCTTCCGCCGGTGAGGTCGGTTTCAAGGGTTCACGCAAGTCCACCCCGTTCGCTGCGCAGATGGCCGCCGAGGCCGCCGCGAAGCGTGCGCAGGAGCACGGCGTCAAGAAGGTCGACGTCTTCGTGAAGGGTCCGGGCTCCGGACGCGAGACCGCGATCCGCTCGCTGCAGGCCACGGGCCTCGAGGTCGGATCGATCTCCGACGTCACCCCGAGCGCGCACAACGGCTGCCGCCCGCCCAAGCGCCGCCGCGTCTAATCGGCTTCCCGGTCACCGTACCGCCCTGCAGGGACCTCGTGTCCCGGCAGGGCGGTTCGGTGCCGTTCCGGTAGTTTCCCAGCCGAATGACCCGCAGTCCCGCCCATATCGAAGCGTCATATAGCGGATGCTTCCCGAAAGGATATGTAAGTGCTCATTGCACAGCGCCCCACCCTGACTGAAGAAGTAGTCGCCGACAACCGCTCGCGGTTCGTCATCGAGCCCCTCGAGCCCGGCTTCGGCTACACCCTCGGCAACTCGCTCCGCCGTACGCTCCTGTCCTCCATCCCGGGTGCTGCTGTCACGAGCATCCGTATCGACGGAGTGCTGCACGAATTCACCACGGTCCCCGGGGTGAAGGAGGATGTCACCGAGATCATCCTGAACATCAAGAACCTCGCCGTCTCCTCGGAGCACGACGAGCCCGTCGTCGCCTACCTGCGCAAGCAGGGTCCCGGCGTCGTCACGGCCGCCGACATCGCGCCCCCCGCCGGCGTCGAGTTCCACAACCCCGACCTCCACATCGCGACCCTCAACTCGAAGGGCAAGTTCGAGCTCGAACTGACCATCGAGCGCGGCCGCGGCTACGTGTCGGCCTCGCAGAACAAGTCCGGCGATTCCGAGATCGGCCGCATCCCGGTCGACTCGATCTACTCGCCGGTCCTGAAGGTCACCTTCCGCGTGGAGGCCACCCGTGTGGAGCAGCGCACCGACTTCGACAAGCTCATCGTCGACGTCGAGACGAAGGACGCCATCGCCCCGCGCGACGCCGTCGCATCCGCCGGAACCACCCTCGTGGAGCTGTTCGGCCTCGCCCGCGAGCTGAACACCGCCGCCGAGGGCATCGAGATCGGTCCCTCGCCCACCGACGCGGCACTGGCTGCCGACATGGCCCTGCCGATCGAGGACCTCGAACTGACGGTCCGCTCGTACAACTGCCTCAAGCGTGAGGGCATCCACTCCGTGGGTGAACTCGTTGCACGCTCCGAGGCCGATCTCATGGACATCCGCAACTTCGGTGCGAAGTCCATCGACGAGGTCAAGGCGAAGCTCGTGGAGCTCGGTCTGTCCCTGAAGGATTCCCCTCCAGGCTTCGACCTCGCCGCGCGCGCTGCCGCCATCGAAGAGGACGACGTCGCCTACGGCGACGAAGAGCTCTAAAACGCTACCTGTCCACCCGCCGCGCCCCCGTTGCGGCGGGCGGACACCTAATGAGGAGAAAGAACCATGCCCACACCCACCAAGGGCCCACGTCTCGGAGGCGGTCCGGCGCACGAACGCCTGATGCTCGCCAACCTGGCCGCCTCACTGTTCGAGCACAAGCGCATCACCACCACGGTGACCAAGGCCAAGCGCCTTCGCCCCTACGCCGAGCGTCTGGTCACCTTCGCCAAGAAGGGTGACCTCGCCTCGCGTCGTCGCGTTCTCGGCGTCATCAGCAGCAAGAGCATCGTCCACGAACTCTTCACGGAGATCGCCCCCGCGGTCGCCAACCGTGAGGGTGGTTACACCCGCATCACGAAGATCGGCAACCGCAAGGGCGACAACGCTCCCATGGCCGTCATCGAACTGGTGCTGGAGCCCATGTCGGCCAAGCAGTCCGTCGTCGCCGAGGCCGAGCAGGCCAAGGCTCCCGCTGCTGCCGCGCCCGTCGCCGCAGCGCCCGTGGAGGAGTCGCCGGAGTCCGCAGAGTCGGTCGACTCCGCCGAGTCGGCCGAGTCCGCAGAATCCGCGGCGTCTGCCGAAGAGGTAGCAGCTGAGGAGACCACGGTCGACGCCGAAGCAGGTGCCGCTGACGAGGTCGTCGTCGTCGAGGGCGCCGTCGAGGACGAGAAGAAGTAATTCTTCCCCTCGCGATGCACCCATGATCACCCAGGAGCCCGCCGTCCCCCCGAGGGACGGCGGGCTTCTGCGTGTGCGGCTGGACATCGCCTACGACGGTGCCGTGTTCTCGGGCTGGGCCCTCCAGCCCGGGCTGACCACCGTCCAGGGCGTCCTCGAGGGCGCACTCTTCACTCTTCTGCGGCGGCCCGTGCGGCTGACGGTGGGCGGGCGGACCGATGCCGGTGTCCACGCACGCGGTCAGGTGGCCCACGTCGATCTCACGTCCGCGGAGTGGGAGGCGATGGCGCGCGGACGCGACGTCGACCCGGCCGATGCCTTCCGGCGGCGCCTCACCGGCACGATCAACCGTGAACTGACCGACGGCGTCACGGGACGGGGCCGCTCCGTCAGGAACTCCGTGCCGGCCGTCGTCGTCCGCTCCGCCGTACCGGCGCCCGCAGGCTTCGATGCGCGGTTCTCCGCGCTCTGGCGCCGCTACAGCTACGCCATCGCGGACACCACCGCCGGGCAGGATCCGCTCGGCAGGCACACGACGCTCTGGTACCCGGCAGCCCTCGACGTCACGTTGCTGAACGAGGGGGCTGCGCACCTGCTGGGCATGCAGGACTTCGCGGCTTTCTGCAAGCCCCGGGAGGGTGCCACCACCATCCGCGAACTGCAGCGCTACGAGTTCGCCCGCGGGCACGACGGCGTCATCATCGCCACTGTGCAGGCAGACGCGTTCTGCCACAACATGGTGCGCGCACTCATCGGATCGACGCTGCGGGTGGGGTCAGGGGAAGTGCCGCCGTCGTGGCTCGCCGCGCGGCTGGCCGCCCGGAAGAAGGACGCGCGGTCCATCCTCGCGGCCCCGCACCCTCTCGTGCTCGAGGAGATCGCGTATCCCGGGAACGAGGAGCTCGCCGGGCGGGCGGAGCTCACACGGGCCCGGCGCAACGCGGGGCACCTGGGCACTGCGCCTGCCGACTCCTCGGACAGCGCGGTCGACTCCTCCGATGATCCGGTCGGTTCCTGACCGGGCTTCCCGGGTGCTCGTCGACGTTCTCTCGTTCCGTACCGCACCCGCTGTCGGCGTCAGCCCAGCAGGACGAAGCTCGCGAACGCGGCGAGTAGCATGCCCGGGCCGAACGGGAAGGTCGACCCCCGCGATCCGGCTCGCAGCAGGAGGATCCCGATCCCGGCCAGGCCGCCGAGGAGGAATCCGCCCAGCAGCGTCCCCATCCACGCGGCGGACCCGGCCCAGCCGCCGAACAGACCGAGGACGGCGGCGAGCTTCACGTCACCCATGCCCATGCCCGCCGGGGAGATGAGCGCGAGCAGGAAGTACACGGCGAACAGGCTCGCTGCTCCCGCTGTCGCACCGAGCAGGCCGCCCCACGCGCCGCCGGCAGCCGCCGCGACGAGCAGTAGCCCGGCCGTCACTGCCGCGAACCGGACCAGGACCCTGTTGGGCAGCAGCTTGGACCGCAGGTCGATGGCGGCGAGCACGACCCCGAACGCGGCGAGCACCGCCACCAGTGGTCGGTCCCACCACTCACCGGTCACCGCGGCACCCGCGCCTGCCAGGACGCCAGCGAGCACCGCGAGTGGCAACCGCCAGGACGTCGGCAGGACGGTGCGCTGATCCCGGCCGGCCAGGGCGAACAGGGCATAGCCGATCCCGGCGGCAGCTGCACCGGTGACGAGGAAGCCGATCACGGGCTCGGGGACCACCTAGACGGACTCCCCGATGGAATCCTGTGCTGCCCGGCCCACTTCGCCGTTGGCGGGCAGCGTCACCGTGAAGCGGCTGCCCTTGCCGGGGGAACTCACGCAGGAGATGGTCCCTCCGTGGCTCTCGACGATGGACTTGGTGATCGCGAGTCCCAGTCCGGCGCCGTCGATGTCGGCGTGACGTGCCGCAGGCGTGCGGTAGAAGCGTGAGAACACCTGACGGGCCTCCTGCTCCGTCATGCCCATGCCCCGGTCCTCAACGTGCAGGCTGATCGCGGACTCGGACTCCTCCGCGTGGATGTTCACCACGCCGCCGTCGGGGGAGTACTTGATGGCGTTGGAGAGCAGGTTGTCGAGGACCTGGGAGATCCGCAGGGGATCGATGAGCGTCCAGAGGGGCGTCTGGGCGTCGGTCTTCAGCTTGACGCCGTTCTTCTGGGCGCGGAGCCGGTTGGACCGGACGCTCATCTCGATCAGGGCCGCGAGGTCCACGGGCCGTGGATGGACCCGCACGCGATCGCCCGCCGTCGACAGCAGGTCGGCGACCAGATGCAGCACGCGCTCGGCGTTGCGTCCTGCGACGTCCACATAGCCCCGGAGGTGAGCCGGCAGCGGGTGGTCGTCCTCCAGCACCAGCTCGAGGTATCCGAGCACGGACGTCAGCGGGGCGTGGAACTCGTGCGAGATGTTCGAGATGAAGGCGTCCTTGGCGGAGACGGCCTCGACCAGCTCCGTGACGTCGCTGCAGACGATCAGCGCACCGGCGATGCCGCCGTCGGCGTTCTTGATGGGCCGTGCCGCGGTGGAGAGGGCGCGCTGAGCGTCGCCGTCGCCCACCCAGATGAGCTGGTCGGCGAAGGTCTCGCCGGTGAGTGCGCGGTAGATCGGCTGCCTGTCCACGCCCAGCGGCGTCACCCGATCGGCATCGAAGAGCAGTGCGCCGCTGTCCTCGTGGCCGGCCGCGAGTCGATCGAACAGTTCCTGCTGGTGGTTGGTCATCGTGGTGTTGCCGTGGGCGTCGACGGCGGTCAGTCCGACGTCGACCGTGTTGAGGATCGCGGTGAGGACGCGTTCGCGGTCGATGGCGGCACGCAGCAGGTCGTTGAGTTCGCGATCCTTGCGCTCGATCTCGATGTCGCGGGCCCGCGCACTGGAGCCCATCACGCGGATGGTGACGGCGATGCACAGCATCACGATCGGCAGGAGCAAGGGAGCCAGGTAGGACTCGCGCCGGGCAGGATCGAAGGAGCCCAGCAGCGGCCAGGCCGTGACGAGCAGCGAGCCGGCAGCCGTGAAGCCCAGCGACACCCAGGTGGGCAGGGAGGAGCGCATCAGCCACAGGACGGGGAAGATGACGAGGACGCCGAGCGCCGGCTGTGTCTCGAGGGCACCGGCCCGGACGAGGGCGATGGCGACGAAGTCGAGGACGGGGACGATCAGCAGGCTGCCGCGCGGCAGCTCGCGCCACGGAACGACGACGCACAGTGCCAGCAGCACCAGGATCATCGAGAAGCCGAGTTCGAAGGTGGGGTTGGACATGAGACCCGGCCGGAGGAGTGGCGCCGTGAGAGCGATGACGACCACGATCAGGGTCAGGGGGATCTGACAGAGCACCACCGAGCGGCTGATGCTCACCTTCGCGGCGACCGCGCGCAACCGCGCGGCACCGGCATCCCTAGGCACGCACTATCCGGGGAAAGGGGAAATACGGCATTCTGAATGACTTTCCGACGCTGAGACCTACGTACTGACTCCCATTATGTCGTTCCTCCCGCGTTTTGGAATGCAGGGGGAGCCAAATAGCCGATACAGATGTGCACAATGGGGTTCATGAGAAGTGGAACAGAGTGCAGCACAGGTCAGACGGGAGCGGGGGCTCGATGAGCGATCCGGGAGTGGCAGTCGTCATCGAGGACGATTCCGATGTTCGGAATCTCGTGGCGGCCGTCCTGAAGCAGTCGGGATTCGACGTGCACATCGCGCCGAACGGGCGTGCGGGCGTCGAACTGGTCAGGACCCACGAGGCAGCGGTCGTCACCCTCGATGTCGGGCTGCCCGACATCGACGGGTACGAGGTGCTGCGCCGCATCCGGGATTTCAGCACCTGCTACGTGGTGATGCTGACCTCGCGCGGCGACGAACTGGACACCCTCACGGCCCTGCAGTCCGGCGCCGACGACTATCTCACCAAGCCGTTCCGCCCCCGGGAGCTCCGCGCCCGGGTCGCGGCGATGCTGCGCCGGCCGCGGGTCGCCGCGGAGCCGGTGCCCGCCGTGCAGCCGGCCGCTTCGACGCCCTTGCCGGAAGCTCCCGCTGTGGTGCCTTCGCCGTCGCCCGTGGTGGAGCACAACGGCCTGGCCCTCAATGCGGATGCCCGCACCGTGGTGCTCGACGGACGTGACCTGCCCCTGACGCGGAGCGAGTTCGACCTCCTCAACGAGATGCTCAAGAGCAACGGCTCCGTGAGGACCAAGGCCGATCTCGTGCGGGTGGTGCGCGGTGAGTACTACGGCGAGGACACCTACATCAGCGACTCCGACGAGCGGGCCATCGAGGTGCACATCGGCAACCTGCGCCGGAAGCTCGAGGAGGACCCGAAGAACCCGCGGTGGCTGCAGACCGTGCGCGGCGTGGGCTACCGGCTCACGCCCGGCCGTTCCTGAAGGGCGTCGGACGGCTAGACGGACGCCAGGTAGCGGGACTGGATTTCGAGGATGGTGTCCAGCCCGCAGCGCTCGATCGCGGGGAGGATGTCACGCGCCGTGTCCAGCTCGAAGGCCGTCACTGCCACCTCGAACTCGGCAGCCATGGCCGAGAGTCGGGCGGCACCGACCATCGCGGATGAATTGCGGAGGCTCAGGGCGGCATCGAGGGCGGCAGAGACGTCGCGGTCGCCGATCGCGGTGGTGAGGCGGAGGTAGCGCCCCTCGAACCCGGCGATGTAGTCACGGGCGAACGCCTTGGCGGGTGAGGGGTCGTTCAGCTGCCGCTCGAGGTGGGCGAGCACGGTGAGGTCCACCAGTGGCAGGTCCTGCTGGGAATCGATCGAAGGCACCATCTCAGGCTACGTGTGTGATCTGACGGTTTGCCGTGAAGCCGCTCACCCTGTGCGAGAAATGCGCTTATGCTTGGCGGTCCTGCTAGGTGGCAGATACTCAGAAAGTAGGCCGGGGTTACCACTCACTGGCTGGCGAACGTATCGATGGCGTTGAGCGCAGCAGGGCCGAGGATGACGATGAACAGGACGGGGAAGATGAACACCAGCAGCGGGAAGAGGACTGCGACGGGCAGCTTCATCGCCTTCTCCTCGGCGCGCTGTCTGCGCTTCACACGCATGACCTTCGCCTGTGTCCGGAGGACCCCGGAGAGTGCGATGCCGTAGGCGTCGGCCTGGACGATGGCCTTCACGAAGCTGCGCAGTTCCGGGATGGTGCTGCGGTCCGCTAGGGCCAGATACGCCTCACGCCTGCTGCGTCCCACCTGCATGTCCTGCAGGGTCCGCACGAGTTCTTCCGCCAGGGGGCCCTTCCCCGTTTCACCGGCCCGCTGCATGGCACTCTCGAAGCCCAGCCCGGCCTCGACGGAGATCAGCATCTGGTCGAGGGTGTTGGCCAGTTCCAGCGCCATCGCCTTCTGGCGCTCCTGGCCCTTGCTGTAGAGGAGCAGGTCGGGCACGAAGTAGCCGAGGACCGTGATGAAGACCGCGAGCAGGACGAAGACCTTGCTCGGGTCGGACTGCAGCAGGAGCAGGCCGGCCAGAGCGCCTGCGAGGCCGAGGAGGGGCTTGGCCGTGAGGACCTTCGCCAGCGGCATGGAGGCCGGGCGTCCCGCCAGTGAGAGCAGGTGATCGAGCTTCGCCACGTAGGCGTGAGCGGTAAGGCGCCGTCCGAGCTGGAGCAGGGGGTTCTGGCGGTCCGCGGCAACTGGGGTAAGTCCCCTGCCCTGGTTCAGGTTGCCCTGCACGGTGCGGCGTACCTTGACGTCGGAGGTGAGTAGTGCCCAGGTGAAGTAGCCGATTGGTACCGAGGTCAGCAGGAGTGAGGCGAGCAGGATCAGGTCCACGGGTCGGTCTCCTTCAGAATTTCAGGTCGATGATCTTGCGCAGCCAGAGTCCGCCGATCGTCATCATGACGGCAGCACTCCCGAGCATGACCCATCCCAGCGGCTTGGTGAACAGCGGATCCACGTACCCGGGACTGACGACCGTGAGGATCAGCGCGATGCCGAAGGGCAGGGCGGCGAGGATGTAGGCGGAGAACTTCCCCTCGGCCGCTAGCGCCTTGATCTGGCCCTTGATCTCGGTGCGCTCGCGGATCGTATGGCCCACCTGATCGAGGACATCGGCGAGATCTCCGCCCACCTCGCGGTTGATCTGGATGGCCTGGGCGATCCACGCGAAATCCTCGTTCTGCATGCGCTCCGAGGTGTCCATGAGGGAGGCGAGGAGGTCCTTGCCGAGGCTCGTCTCGGCGACGATCCTGCGCATCTCCTCCGACGTCGGGCTGTCGGCCTCGGTCGCAGCGGCGTCGATCGCACGGAGGATGCTGTGGCCCGCCCGCAAGCCGCCGGTGAGTAGCTGCAGGGTGTCGCCGAGCTGCGCGTCGAAGCGGCGACGTCGTCGTCCGGTCAGGAACGAGACCACGAGGTGCGCAGCCGCCGGAGACAGCAGGAGCAGGAGGATGCCGACGGCGGGCGCGAGCAGCACCCAGCCGAGCAGGAGACCGGTGACGCCCGCGAGGATGATGAGCAGGTACACCTCGGCCTGGCTCAACTTCACGCCCGCGGTCTCCAGGACCTGCTGGTTCAGGAACCGCATCGGCCGACGCTGCAGGTAGCGGTCCATCGCCCGTCCGACGACTCCCGCGAAGCGCGAGAGCTGCGAGTCCGGCTGGTCCACCGGCGGACGGCGGCGATCCAGCGGCACGGGCGACTGGAGGGGCCGAAGTGCGATGAGGGCGAGCACGATGGCGCCGATCACCAGGGCGAGCCCGGCAAGGAGCAGGACGGTCATGCGGCTATCGTCCGCGCGCGGGAACGGACCCGAAGACGGCGGGGGATACCGTGATCCCCATGTCCTCGAACCGTTCCATGAAGCGGGGTCGGATGCCCGTGGGTACGGGTCTGCCGAGGAAACGGCCCTTGCTGTCCACGCCCGCTGAGTAGTCGAAGACGAAGGCGTCCTGCAGTGTGACGACGTCGCCCTCCATACCCTGCACCTCCGTGACGTGCGTGATGCGCCGGCTTCCGTCCCGGAGCCGCGAGATCTGGACCACGAGATGGACTGCGGATGCCAGCTGCTCGCGGATGGCGCGCAGCGGCAGGTCCATCCCGGCCATGAGGACGAGCGTCTCGAGGCGGGCGACCGCGTCACGCGGTGAGTTGGCATGCACGGTGGAGAGGGAGCCGTCGTGGCCGGTGTTCATGGCCTGGAGCATGTCCAGGGACTCACCGCCACGCACCTCGCCGATCACGATGCGGTCGGGCCGCATCCGGAGGGAGTTGCGGACGAGGTCGCGGATGGTCACGGCCCCCTTGCCCTCGGTGTTCGGCGGACGGCTCTCGAGGCGCACCACGTGCTGCTGCTGGATCTGCAGCTCGACGGCGTCCTCGATGGTGACGATGCGGTCGCCCTCGGGCAGGAAGGAGGACAGCACGTTGAGCAGGGTGGTCTTCCCGGTGCCCGTGCCGCCCGAGACGATGATGTTGAGCTTGGCCTTGACGCAGGCATCGAGCAGTTCGGCCATCTCGGGCGTCAGCGTCCCGAAATCGATGAGGTTCTGCACCGTGAGCGGGACCTTGCTGAACTTGCGGATGGTCAGCGAGGAACCGTTGACCGCGAGCGGCGGGATGACGGCGTTGACGCGGGAGCCGTCCTCGAGGCGGGCATCCACGAAGGGGGAGGACTCGTCGATGCGGCGGCCGACCTTGGAGACGATGCGCTCGATCACGCGCCGGAGGTGCTCCTCCGAGCTGAACCGGGAGTCGCTGAGTCTCAGCTTGCCCTGCTGCTCGACGTAAATCTGGTCCATCCGGTTCACCATGATCTCGGTGACGGACGCGTCGTCGAGGAGCCGCTGGAGCGGGCCGAAGCCGAGGACGTCGTCGGCCACGTCCTGGATGAGGCGCCGTCGCTCGTCGGGGCTGAGGGGCACCTGCTCGGCGTCGATGATCTGGCTGAGCTCCTCGCGGGCGATCGCCTTGAGGTCCTCCTCGGTGATCGACGTGTCGCTGGCGCGGACGCCCATCCGCTCGAAGAGGGCGGAGGCGGCGCGCTGCTTGAGGCCGGCGAAGACGTCCACCTTCGCCGTCCCGGGCTTCTCGGGAGCCTCGCGGACGACGGCGGGGGCAAGTGTCGCAGGGCGTGGCTCCTCTGCGGGCGAGGCGGAGGGTTCCGCGTCGACGACGGCAGGCGCGGCCGCCAGGCCGGCGGCCTGGATGCGGGCGGAGAGCTTCATCGGACCACCACGCGGCGGTGCACCTTGCGCTGCGACTTGGCGCGCCATGCGTGGTCGAACCGCTGCACGAGGTCGGTGAGGCTCTTCGTCGCAGGGTCGCGGACCTTGTCCTGCAGCAGGGGGACGCCCCGGTTCGTCGCCAGCGTCAGTGCCCGGGAACGGGGGATGGAGACGTCGACGGGCGCGGCGAGGGTCGCCTCGATGTCCTGGACCGAGAGCCCGGTCTTGGTGTCCGCGAAGTTGAGGACCACGTGGCGGGTCTCCGGCATGAGGTTGAGCTTGTTGAGGACGTCGAGCCCGGTGCGGAGCCCTCGGACGCTGGGCACGTCCATGCCGGTGACCCATACGGCGTCCGTGCACTGCTCGAGGGCTGCGAGACTCGGCTCGATGAGTCCAGGGCCTGTGTCGACGACGACGTACCGGAACTCGAGGGCGAGCTGCTGGATCAGACGGGTCACCTGCTCGGAGCTGATGCGGTCGGCGTCGGCCGGGTTGCGCGGGCCGCACAGGGCGTAGATCCCCGACGAGTGAGCGGTCAGGAAGGCCTTGAGGACCATGGAGTCCTGTGTGGCGGCACCGGACACGGCGTCGAGCACCGAGTACTCGGGGTTCAGGTACAAGCCGGTGCCCACATCACCGAACTGGAGGTCCAGGTCCACGATGACGACGCTCAGCGGTGCGATCTTCCCCAGGCCGACGGCCAGGTTGGTGGCGATGGTGGTCTTGCCCACGCCGCCCTTGGGGGAGAAGACCCCGATGACCAATCCGCTCTGCTTCTCGTGCGGGAGCTGGGCATCGGTCCGCTGGCGCGTGGCGAACGCCTGGCAGGCCCGTTCGAGCTGGGCGCGGATGCTCGCGACGTCGGCCAGTGGCGTGAGGATGTCCCGGACGCCGGCCCGCATGGCCTGCAGGGCGATCTCGGGGTGGTCCTCGTGCACGAGGACCACGCTCACCTCGGGGAACTTCACGTCCACGATGATGGCGAGGCGCAGCGCGTCCTCGATGGCGATGCCCGGGCCGAAGATGAGCACCTCGGGGCGTTCCAGCGCCAGCTGGTCGAGGATGGCGTCCGAGTCGCCGGCCAGGACGGTCGAGGGCAGGCTCTTCACGTGACCCTGGAGACCGCCTGCGACGGCGTGGCGGACCTTCTGCTCGAAGTCTGAGCTGGGCGTGATCAGGACGAATCTGCTCATCGGTACAGTTCCTTGTTCTCGATGACGGGGGAGTCGCCCTCGATGGTGGCGTCCGTTTCCTTGCTGAGCCACAGCGTGGCGTTCTGGTTGGCATGCACGATCTTCGTGGCCTGGGCGGTGTCGACGGCGACCGTGAGCATGAGGGATCCGCTCGGGAGCGCCTCGGCCTCGGCTCGTGCCTGCTCCTCGGGGTCGGCGGCCGGGTCGGCGGCGACGGCGGTAGGGGCGCGCTGCACGGAGGTCACCAGGATCCTGTGGAGGGCGAGCTTCGTCGTCGGGACGTCCGCGGACTCCTCGAGGCCGCCGGACTCCAGCGAGATGAACATGCCGACGGTGTCACCCGGCGCGATCTTGCCTCCCACCGCGCGGTCGGGCTCGATGGTGAAGGACACCTCCTGCAGGCCCTCCGGTACCTCGACGCTGCCGGTCAGAGAGGCTTCGCTCGGGTCCACGAGCCGTTCCGAGAGCAGCTGTTCGCCGGGCATCAGTTCCACCGCGGTGACCTTGTCGGCCGAGGAGTCGAGGTCCTTCAGTGCGGACGCTCCCACGGCTGTGGCAGGCAGGCTCTGTGTGGTGAGGAAGGGCATGAGTTCCTCGGTGGTCGTTCCGGCGGGGACGGTGGTCGCGACGACGAGCACGTCGACCGGGTCGAGCCCCTCGACCGCCCGTGCTTCGGCGCCCTGCGCGTAGCCGTAGAGCATCATCGCCCCGACGAGGGCGAGCACGACGGCGGCGACGCCGGCCAGGAGACGGGATTTCATGGTGTTGCTTCCTCGAGGGTGAGACGGACGACAGCGCCCATATCCGGGTTGTAGGGGCCGAGCGTGTAGGCGGAGTCCAAACCGACCATCTTGACGAACTTGCCGATGATGCCGATGCATTGCGTGGAACTGCACTTGTAGCCGGCGTAGTAGTTGTCACGGAAGGAGTCGGGGAAGGTGGAATTGCCTTCCTGCTTGAACTTCCAGCCGTGGACTTCGAATGCAGCAAAACCGATGAGCTGATAGATCGCGTTGTTGCCGCTGTCGCTGACACTGCGGTAGATGGGGAACAGGCCGACGGGCGCTTCACCCGCTTCGATCTTCGTCCGCCATTCCTGCAGCAGGGGGACGCAGTCATGGGGCGCTCCGGTGTTGCCGGTGTTACTGCCCGAGGCACTGTGTGCGATGTCGACGAATGCCTCGCACTTACCGGGGACCTGGTTCAGGCTGCCGAAACCCCCTGGCGGGCCGCCAGCACACGCGGGAGTGGCGTCAGACTTCTTCCGGAACTCCACGACCTGCCAACCCGGTCCATCCTTCAGCTCACACTCGGAGAATGTGATGGGAAAGGGCGCGGGGCCGGAGGTAGGGCTTCCCCACGTAGCGGTCGAGGATGCCGTCACCTCGCTGGAACTGATGCCGAGTACGTTGGCGAAGAGCAGCGAGATGCGGTTGGGTGCCTGGCCGTCCTGAAGTGCTCCGGTGGTGACGGTGACCTTGCGGGCCGTCTTATCGACGATAACGTTCTTCACGTTGCTCTTCGTGTCGAGGGCGTTGCTGTTGGCAAGACTGCGGGCGATGGGGGCTGTCGGGAGACAATCGATATCATCCAAGTCCCGAGCGCATTCCTGCGCTATCGCGAGAGCGCCCGCGTCTGCACCGTTCTGCAGCTGCGCTTTCTCGGAGACGACCATGCCAATATCAACGGCAAGAGCAGCGAAACCTAGAAGGATTACCATGAGGAGGGCGACGAGGACGCTTACTGCTCCATGCTCAGCGCGTGCTTCGGGTTCCTTTAACCACCGCACAGCATGACTCCCTTGCCTGTCATATTAAAGGGACCAGCAATACCCGTGAGTGTGCTCAGCGAATAGCTGACCGTTACGGATGCAGTGCTACCCGCAGGGCAGGGATCAGCGGCGGTTGATCCAGGAACCGTGATTGCAATATTTGAAGCAGTAAGCTCGGGCCTCAAAACTCCTGCCGTAACGGCGGCCGTCTTCGCTCTCGATGTGTCTTCAGAAATCACCATGACGCGAACGCTCTCCCGGGCGGCGCCGGTTAGCACTGCCTGAGTGTTGAATGCGCGTCCGAACTCCATGATGCCTAGGAGGATAAGGATGAGGACGGGTAAAAGCAGAGCGAACTCTACCGCCGCGGCGCCTCGCTCTCGCGATGATCCCATAGTCATAGCTTTCGAATGAGGGTGCTTGAGCCGTCAAGACCTCTACGAGACGGCTCAAGCACCCTATGTAGAAACTCTTAGCTGCAGGTGCCCTGGCCTCCGGAAGCGGCTGCGGCGTACGTCTTGCCCTGAACTTGGCAAGCTACCTTATTGAACGTTGTGGAGAGTCCGCCGCTCAGAAAGGTGACGGCGACGATGATGGCGACCGCGAGGAAAGCGACCATGATGCCGTACTCGACAGCGGTGGCGCCGTCCTCCTTGCGGACCAGACGGGGGAGGAGGTGCATGCGGGTGTTGGACATGAGGAACATGGGGAACTCCTGGGTGACGGGGTGTCTCCGGCCCAGCGCCGGATGTGCTCAAAAACTAGCGCCTCGGCAAGCCGCTATACCGACAAATCCCTGATCCTGCGCCAAGCCTGCCCTGCCTGCAGTTTTCCTGCGCCAACGCTGCGTTCGACCGACGTACGAACGCAGGTCGAAGCGAGGACAACGCTGCAAGACACCGGTTCTGCCAAGGAACTCGACGCACCCGTTGAGACGAGTTGCACCCCACCTACACTGGCGGAATGGTCTCTCCTTCCACGCCGAACGATGCTGCCTCAGAGTTCGAGCACGTGCGCCTGCTCGCCGCGCTGGTGGAAGCGTCGGACGATGCGATCAACGGTGCCGACCTGGACGGGATCATCACCAGTTGGAACGCGGGCGCCGAGAAGATCTACGGGTATACGGCCGAGGAAGCCATCGGCCGCAGCGTCGGAATGCTGACGCCCACCGGAGCCATGGACGTCGAAGGCACCCTGCGCTCCGGGCTGGCCGGCGGAAAACCGATCATCGGGCAGGCAGTCGTCGCGCGGCACCGGGACGGCTCGCTCATCGAGCTGTCCCTCACCCTTTCTCCGGTCCTCGACGACGACGGCCGAGTGATCGGCTCCTCCGCAGTGGCACGTGACATCACCGAGGCCCAGCGGAAACGGACCGCCGCTGAACACGAACGGGATCGACTGGCCTTCGCGCAGGAGTTGGCGCACGTCGGGTCCGTGGAACTGAACATGCTGACCGGACACCGGTGGTGGTCGGACGAGTACTTCCGTATTCACGGCCTCCCGATCATCCCGGACCCGACCGAGGAGCTGTGGCTCTCGGTGCTGCACCCCGAGGACCGCGAGCGGGTGCGGCAGGTCTGGCACGACCTCGAGTCGGGCGGGCCACCCTTCAAGCTGGTTCACCGGATCCTGCGGCCGAGCGGAGAAGTGCGCTGGGTCCACACGAGCGCCGCCGCCGAACACCGGGACGGTGTCCTGGTCCGGCTCCTCGAGACCGTCGTCGACATCACCGAGCGGAAGCTCGCCGAGGAAGCCCTCGAACGTCAGGCGTTCCAGGACCCGTTGACTGGCCTGGCGAACCGGGCGCTCCTGACGAACCGCATCGAGCGCGTGCTGGAGGAGGCCCGACAGAACGGTACCCAGGTGGGCGTGCTGTTCCTCGACGTCAACCGGTTTAAGGTGGTCAACGACGGGCTGGGGCATGCTGCAGGTGACAGCCTCCTCATCCAGCTCGCCGCCCGTCTTCGCAGCGCCGTGCGTCCCACCGACACGCTCGCTCGCTTCGCCGGCGACGAGTTCGTCATCGTCTGCAGCGGCGTGGGCCCGGGGGAGGTCCACGACCTCGCCCGGCGGATCGCGGCCGAGGTCCAGGTTCCGTTCGACCTGCTCGGCCATGAGTTGTTCGTCAGCGTGAGCATCGGCATCGCGCTGTCCTCGAGTGCGGACACCGCGGAAGCACTGCTCCATCAGGCGGACACGGCGATGTACTCCGCGAAGGACACCGGTCGCATCGACGGCGTCGTCTTCGAGAGCTCGATGCATCGCCGCGCCGGAGCTCGGCTCGACATCGGATCGCAGCTACCGCGTGCGATCGAGCGCGACGAGCTCGAGGTGTACTACCAGCCGATCGTCGACGTCGTCAGGCAGGTGCCCCTGGCCTTCGAGGCTCTCCTTCGATGGAGGCACCCCAGACACGGGCTGGTATCCCCCTGCGACTTCATCCCGGTCGCCGAGGAGACCGGGCTCATCGTGTCCATCGGCAGGTGGGTGCTGGTCAACGCACTCGCCCAGACGCAGCACTGGCGGTCACAGGTGCCGGGAGCTTCCGGGCTGCGCATCGCCGTCAACCTCTCGGCACGTCAACTGCAGGATCCTTGTCTCTTCGACACGGTGGCTGACGCGATCACGGAGGCCGGTATCGATCCGTCGGCCGTGGAGCTCGAGATCACGGAGTCAGCGCTGCTGAAGAACGTGGAATGCTCGATGGTCACGCTCACACGGCTTCGCGCGCTGGGCGTAGGGCTGTCGATCGACGACTTCGGCACCGGATACTCGTCGCTGAGCTACCTCAGCCGGCTCCCCGTCACCAGCCTGAAGATCGATCGCTCCTTCGTGGACGGTCTGGGAGGCGGTGACCTCCACGCACGACCCATCGTCGCCGCGATCACCATGATGGCCTCGGCGCTCGGCCTCGATGTCATCGCCGAGGGAGTGGAGACGCAGGGTCAGCTCCGCGAGCTCGAGCGGCTCGAGATCGGTGCGGCGCAGGGCTTCCTCTGGGCTCGACCCATGCATGTGGGGGACGCCGGTACGTGGCTCACAGGGGGCAAGAGCCGTCCGGATGCAGGCCGGACGCAGCCGGCAGCCGCCGGCTGATCGCCGACTGATCGCCGCCGCCGCCCTGTTTTGACCCGGCCCGGTACGGCACGCTATTCTTGGTAGTCGTTGTGCGTATCCCAGCTCGATACGTCTGCGCCCCACGGAGCGGTTCAGTTGCAGAACCACCTGGCCCGGGGGCGGAGCCGAGATTTACGGGATGACTGGTCGTATTTCAGCCCTCACCTGAAGTTCCGGTAGCGCATGAATAAGCTGAGCCCGCGGGTACGGAGATCTCCGGAATCGTGGGCGACACCGAAATAGAAACGAAGGCCATAACCGTGCGTACGTACACCCCGAAGCCAGGCGACATCACCCGCCAGTGGCACGTAATCGATGCAACCGACGTCGTCCTCGGCCGTCTTGCCAGCCAGACCGCAATCCTGCTCCGCGGAAAGCACAAGCCGACCTTCGCTCCCCACATGGACATGGGCGATTTCGTCATCATCATCAACGCTGAAAAAGTAGCCCTCACCGGCTCCAAGCTCGAGCAGAAGCGGGCATACCGCCACTCGGGTTACCCGGGCGGCCTCAAGTCCACCAGCTACGTGGAACTCCTGGACAAGAACCCGGAGCGCGCAGTCGAGAAGGCCATCCGTGGCATGCTCCCCAAGAACTCGCTCGCCGCCCAGCAGATCGGCAAGCTGAAGGTCTACCGCGGCGCCGAGCACCCCCACGCTGCGCAGCAGCCCACCACGTACGAAATCACTCAGGTCGCCCAGTAGTCCTGGCCACCAGTACTAAGAAATCACTTCAAGGAGAACCGTGGCTGAGAACACTGAAGAGCTGAACGACCCTACTGAGGAGCTCACGAGCTACACCTCAGAGTCCACCGAAGGTGGCGAGACCGCCGTCAAGGAGCGTCCCGCGCTTACCGTCGGCGGCGGAGCCGTCGGACGCCGCAAGGAAGCTGTCGCCCGCGTGCGCCTCGTCCCCGGCACCGGCAAGTGGATCGTCAACGGGCGCGAGCTCGCCGACTACTTCCCGAACAAGCTGCACCAGCAGGAAGTCAACGACCCGTTCAAGCTCCTCGAGCTCGACGGCGCCTATGACGTCATCGCCCGCATCCACGGTGGTGGACCCTCCGGCCAGGCCGGTGCCCTCCGCCTCGGTGTTGCGCGCACGCTGAACGAGATCGACCGCGAGAACAACCGCCCCGCCCTCAAGAAGGCAGGCTTCCTGACCCGTGACGCCCGCGTCATCGAGCGCAAGAAGGCCGGTCTCAAGAAGGCACGCAAGGCGCCTCAGTACTCCAAGCGGTAACTGCCGCTTACCCCGGAGAAGATCGCCGGCGCGATCTTCTCCGGGTCCCCTCAGCGGCATCTGCCGCTCGGCTCCACGCGCTGTGGGGCCTCGCGGCAGGATTCGGCGCCTGGCTCCATGTTCCAAAGCATGGGCCGGGTCTCAGTCTTTCGTCACAGGGGACACGCGCAGAAGCCCGTCCGGGCTCCCGGACGGGCTTCTTGCTTTAACCTGTAGGAGGCCCACCCGGTCTCAGGCTTTCCACTTAGGATGATCAACGATGAGCAAGTTATTCGGCACCGACGGCGTGCGTGGCCTGGCCAACGGCCTGATCACGGCAGAACTGTCCCTCCAGCTGGCCCAGGCCGCAGCCGTCGTCCTCGGCCACAACGCCGTCGAGGGCGGGCGCCGCCCCACCGCCGTCATCGCCCGCGACCCCCGCATCAGCGGCGAGTTCATCGCGGCCGCTGTCGAAGCGGGCCTCGCCAGTTCCGGCATCGACGTCTACGACGCCGGCGTGCTGCCCACGCCGGCCGCGGCCTTCCTCGTCGCCGATCTCGACGCCGACTTCGGCGTCATGATCTCCGCCTCCCACAACCCGGCACCGGACAACGGCATCAAGTTCCTTGCCCGGGGCGGCAACAAGCTCAGCGACGCACTCGAGGACGCCATCGAGGACGAGATGGCCAGTGTGGTGCGCCGCCCGGTGGCCGGCGACGTGGGACGCATCAAGCGCTTCGCCGACGCCGAGGACCGCTACGTGGTCCACCTGCTCCAGACGCTGCCCAACCGGCTCGAAGGGCTGACGATCGTCCTCGACTGCGCACACGGCGCAGCCAGCGGCTGCTCGCCCGAGGTGTTCCGGAACGCCGGCGCGGAGATCGTGGTCATCGGTGCCGATCCCGACGGCGTGAACATCAACGACGGCTACGGCTCCACCCACCTGGAGAAGCTGCAGGCCGCGGTCCTCGAGTACGGGGCCGACCTCGGCGTCGCCCACGACGGCGACGCGGACCGCTGCCTCGCCGTGGACCACGAGGGCACCGTGGTGGACGGCGACCAGATCATGGCCGTCATGGCCCTGGCCATGAGGGATGCGGGAAAGCTCAAGGACGACACGCTCGTGGCCACCGTGATGAGCAACCTCGGACTGAAGATCGCCCTGCGTGAAGCGGGCATCAACCTCAAGGAGACCGCTGTCGGGGACCGCTACGTCCTCGAGGGCATGCGCGACGGTGACTTCAGCCTCGGCGGCGAGCAGTCCGGTCACGTCATCTTCGGTGAGTACGCGACCACGGGCGACGGCGTTCTCACCGGCCTCCAGCTCGCCGCCCGCATCGTCGCGACCGGCAAGAGCCTCAAGGAACTGGCCGCCGTCATGACGAAGCTCCCGCAGGTGCTCATCAACGTCCGGGGCGTGGATCGCAGCGCCGCCAGCACGGATGAGGGTGTCCAGCACGCCGTCCGTGAGGCCGAAGCCGTCCTGGGCGAGACCGGGAGGGTGCTGCTGCGTCCCTCCGGCACCGAACCCGTGGTGCGCGTGATGGTCGAGGCCGCCGATACCGCGACGGCCCAGCGCATCGCCGAAGAGCTCGCCGCGACGGTCCAGGAGCGGCTGTCGCTCGAGCCGGCGGTCTGACCCGAGGGTCACGCCGACCCCGGGGCCCACTGCTCCACCCGGAGCCGTCAGCCCACCAGGGAAACGCCACTGCGCACGCACGACGAGACCAGGGCCCGGCACGGCCGGTCGCAGTCGCCCGCACCGTGGGAAGACCCGGCGAGCAGGCGCCCGACGGCGTCGTCGTACCGTGACAGGGCGATCTCCGCGATCACCGGACTCGGGAGCAGCGGAGCAGTCACGACGTCGGCGCGGGCCTTCGCGAGCTGGTCGTGGAAGTAGCCGGGAGCCAGCAGGTAGGATGCCACCGCGACCGGCGCCTGCATCGAGCCTGCTCGCTCGGCCGTCACGGCGTCAGGGACGGACGGGACCGCCTTCGAGCCGAACCCTGCGCGTACCCGGCCGGTCCTGAGCCCGGTGAGCGCAGCCCGAACCTCGGCGACGTCCTCCGCGGCACAGGCGTCGGAGGACCCCGCGGCGGCCAGCACCACGGCGTCCGTGTCGGCCACCCCTGCCTCGGTCAGCCGCTGCTGCAGTACCCGGGCCAGGCGCGGATCCGGGCCCAACGGAAGAGCTGACACCGTGCCGGGCCTGCCCGCCGCCGCCCGGGCGATGTCCACCTTGACGTGGTAGCCGACGGAGAGCAGCAGCGGCACGATGACGGCCGGACGACCTGCCGGAAGGGAGGCGACCACGTCCACGAGGTCCGGCTCCTGCACGTCCACATAGGCCTCGAGGACCTCCACATCCGGACGGAGCCCACGGATCCGTGCGCGCACCGCGTCGATCTCACGCCGACCCTGTGCGTTGTCGGTGCCGTGGGAACAGGCGATGAGGACGGGGAGGGCGCCCGGCGCAGGGTTCGCGGTCATGGCAGCCATTGAAGCACCGTGCACGGCTCAGGCGGCAATACAGACCTCGACGACGCCGTCGACGCACCGCACCGGATAGGCACCGAGCCCCTCGCCTCCTGACAGGCACGCTCCGCTCGCAAGGTCGTAGACCTCCTTGTGGAGGGGCGAGGCGATCGTCGCCAGTGACCCCCGCGACCCGACGATCCCCCGAGCCATCACGGCAGCCCGCGTCCGCGGATCGATGTTGCCCACGGCGTGCACCTGATCCCCGGGCAGCCGGAACAGGGCGATCTGCTCCCGGCCCACCAGCGCGGCCTCGCCCCAGCACTCCTCGAGGTCGTCGAGGCGGCAGACGGCCGCCCACCTCGTGCTCGAGGGGGCAGGACGCTGCAGGATGAGCTCGGTCATGGCGTTCTCCTCGGTGGCGGATGAGTTCCTTCAACGCTAGGCCGTCGATATGTCGTCGACGTCCCGGCGCTGTTGCCCCCCGGTAACGACCACCTCACGGTGGACGCTCCGGCCGGTGAGCCCGAAGTTAACCTCGCGACACATCGGCGACACATGCGGGAAATTGGCCCTTCGTACCGTGGAGGGACGAGCGGGAGCTCCCCGGTCCGGACGGAAGGCACTCCATGAGCGAGACCCGATCAGCCCGGCACGCCGAGACGGGTGCCGCGTCGCAACCGCGGCGCGTCGTCGTCGTCGGCGGTGGGCCTGCTGCCCATCGGTTCGTCGAGGCACTGTGGCGGCGCGGCATGGACGGGCTGCACATCACCGTCCTGGCCGAGGAGACCCACGCCCCCTACGACCGCGTCGCGCTGAGCACCGCGCTGACCGGCGAGGTGGACCTCGGCCTCGGGGAGCCGCTGATGTGGCGGGAGCCGGCGATCCGGCTCGTGACAGGGGAGCGGGCTGTCCGCCTCGACCTCGCGGCACGGTGCGTCGAAGGGGCGTCCGGTGAGAAGTACGCCTACGACGACGTCGTGCTGGCCACGGGATCGGACGCCGTGCGCCTGCCCCTGCCGGGTGCTGAGCACGCCGCGGTCTACCGGACCCTCGACGACGTGCAGTGGCTGCGCTCCGAGACGTCCCGGCTCGCGGCAGGCCTCGGCAGGGAACCCCACGCAGTCGTCATCGGCGGCGGGCTCCTCGGCCTCGAAGCCGCCGGCGGGCTCCAGCAGCTCGGCGCCGCGTCCACCGTGGTCAACCGAGCCGGCTGGCTCATGAATGCACAACTGGACCAGGGCGGCGGCCAGGCTCTCGGCAGGCTGATCAGTGCCAAGGGGCTGGGGATCCACTGCGGAGGAGCGCCCGTCGCCATTCAGACGGACGACGACGGCGGCGTCACGGGCGTGGCCCTGGGTGACGGGACCGTCCTCCCGGCCGACCTCGTGGTGTTCGCCGTCGGCATCCGGCCGCGCGACGAGCTCGCCCGTGCCGCAGGGCTCGAGATTGCGCCCCGCGGCGGTGTGGTGATCAGCGCGGCCTGCGAGACATCGATGCCCGGCGTGTGGGCGATCGGGGAGGTGGCGAGCTACGACGGCGTCAGCATGGGCCTGGTGGCTCCGGCGAATGCCATGGCCGAGGTCTGCGCGGACGGCATCCTCGGAGGGGTCTCGACCTTCCCCGGCTTCGACACCGCCACCAAGCTCAAGCTCTCGGGCGTCGAGGTCGCGAGTTTCGGGGACGCGCTCGCGGAGACCGAGGGCAGCCTCGAGATCGTCTACGCCGACCCCGCCCGGGGGCTCTACCAGAAACTCGTGGTCACCGACGACGCGAGGACGCTCCTCGGCGGCATCTTCGTGGGCGACGCCGCGCCGTACTCCGCCCTGCGGCCACTGCTGGGCCGTGAACTGCCCGCGGAACCCGGCGCCTACCTATCGTCGGCCGGCGGAGGCGACGCCCCGCCGTCGGAACTGCCCGACGACGTCATCCTCTGCTCCTGCAACAACGTGACGGCCGGCGCCTGCCGGTCCGCGGTCCACGGATTGGGCACGGATGGCTCCGAGGGGGAGCCGGCGCTCGACATGCCCTCCCTGAAGGCCTGCTCGCGCGCCGGGACCCAGTGCGGCTCGTGCGTCCCGATGCTGAAGAAGCTGCTCGACAGCGAACTCACGAAGGCTGGACGCACCGTTCCCAAGGGGATCTGCGAGCACTTCGCGATGTCACGGCCCGAACTGTTCGAGGCCATCCAGGCCCTCGACCTCGCATCCTTCCAGGAGATCCTGCTGCGCTTCGGGGCCTCGGAGGAGGCGAAGGCCGGACACGGCTGCGACATCTGCAAACCGGCGATCGGCTCCATTCTCGCCACCCAGCGGGGGGAGTACGTGCTCGACGGCGGACGGGGGACCCTGCAGGACACGAACGACCGCGCGCTCGCGAACATGCAGCGCAATGGCACCTACTCCGTGGTGCCCCGCATCCCCGGCGGCGAGATCACCCCGCAGAAGCTGGCGGTCATCGCGCAGGTCGCCGAGCAGTTCGGCCTCTACGTGAAACTGACGGGCGCACTGCGGATCGACCTCTTCGGCGCCCGGCTGGAGCAGCTGCCCGAGATCTGGAAGATCCTCGTGGAGGCCGGGTTCGAGTCCGGGCAGGCCTACGGCAAGGCGCTGCGGAACGTGAAGTCCTGCGTGGGGTCGACCTGGTGCCGGTTCGGGGTGCAGGACTCCGTGGCGATGGCGATCGACCTCGAGCTGCGGTACCGCGGGCTGCGGGCGCCGCACAAGTTCAAGATGGGCGTGTCGGGGTGTGCCCGCGAGTGTGCCGAGGCCCGGAGCAAGGACGTCGGCGTGATCGCCACCGATCAGGGCTGGAACCTCTATGTCGGAGGGAACGGGGGCTTCCAGCCCGCGCACGCCCAACTCCTCGCACAGGACCTCGACGGGCCGACCCTCATCCGGTACATCGACCGCTACCTCATGTACTACATCCGCACCGCCGACCGGATGCAGCGGACCGCGCGGTGGATGGACGACCTCGAGGGGGGCCTCGACCACGTGCGCGACGTCGTCATCGATGATTCCCTCGGGATCGCCGCGGACCTCGAGGCCGCGATGGCCCGCCACGTCGAGCACTACGAGGACGAGTGGGCCGCCACCCTCAAGGACCCGGACAGGCTCCGCCGCTTCCGGTCCTTCGTCAACGCCCCGGACGCCGCCGACCAGTCGATCGTGCTCGTCGAGGAGCGCGGCCAGCGCCGCCCCGCCACGCAGGAGGAGATCGACGCGGGAGCCGCCCGCGTGGGCCTGGGAGCAGTGATCCCCGTGCGCGTCCCGACGGGACCGGCACCAGGAAGCCTGGAGGACTGAACCGTGCACCTCGACATCGACCTGACCGGACGCCGCGTGGTGGTCCTCGGACACCCCGGCGCGTCGCGGCGCGTCGTCGCCCGGTATCGCGCCTCGGGAGCCGACGTGGATCGCTTCGACACGCTCCCCTCGGCCAGCAGCGCGCTGGACGGCGCCACCCTCGTGGTCAGGGTGGCGGGCACGGGCACGCCGAGCCCCGGGGACGACGCCGATACGGTCCTGCGGCAGCGGTGCCGGGACGCCGGTGCACTCCTGATCCGGGAAGCGGCCGCATCCGACTCCGGTCACGTGAGCCTGGTCGGCGGCGGCCCCGGGGCCCGGGGACTCCTGACCCTGGATGCGGCCGCCGCGCTGAGGGACGCCGATGTGGTCCTCTACGACCGGCTCGGTCCCACGGACTCGCTGGCCGAGATCGCACCGTCGGCGGAGCTCGTCGACGTCGGGAAGCTGCCCGGCCACCACCGCGTGCCGCAGGCGGGCATCAACGCACTGCTGGTGCAGCACGCCCGCGCCGGACGGCACGTCGTCCGGCTGAAGGGCGGCGACCCCTTCGTGTTCGGACGCGGGAGCGAGGAGCTCGCCGCGTGCCTCGAGGCACGCGTGCCCTGCACGGTGCTGCCGGGCATCAGCTCGTCGATCGCCGTCCCGGCGGCCGCCGGCATCCCGGTCACGCACCGGGGGGTCAGCCACCTGTTCACGGTGGTGTCCGGGCATGCGCCCCTGACCGACGAGGAGCACCTCCACCTCGCGGGCCTCGGCGGGACCATCGTGGTCCTCATGGGCGTCTCCACACTGCCACAGCTCGTCGCAGGTCTCGGCCGGGCGGGGATGCGCCCCGACATGCCGGTCGCCGTCGTCGAGCGCGGGTACAGCGCATCGCAGCGGACGACGTCGGGGACCCTGGCGACGATCGTCACGGACGCCGGCACCGCACGCTGCCAGTCGCCCGCGGTCCTGGTCATCGGCGAGGTGGTACGCGTGGGGCTCGAGCTGCAGGGCAGCGCCGCACACCTCGCGCGACTCACCGAGTCGCTCGCATCATGAGTGAGACCATCCGTCCCGACGGAGCAGGCGGTCAGCTGGCGGGCTTCCGCATCGGCGTGACATCGGACCGCCGGTCGGGTGACCTGATCGACGCGCTCGAGCGGCGAGGGGCGTCGGTGTTCCACGCGCCGGCGCTGAAGATCGCCCCGATCGCCGAGGACGTGGCCCTCCTCGCGGACACGGCCGCCATGGTGTCCGCCCGACCGGATCTCTTCGTCATCACCACCGCGTACGGGATGCGCCGCTGGTTCGAGGCCGCCGATGCCGCGGGGCTGGGCGACGACCTCCTCGATGTGCTCGGGAGCGGCAGGATCCACGTCCGTGGTCCGAAGGCCAGGGGAGCGGTGCGGGCGGCCGGCCTGGACGACGTCGGCATCAGTTCCGACGAGACGACGGCGACCCTCGTGGACCAGCTCCTGCAGGAGGACCTCGCGGGCCTCACCGTCGGCGTCCAGTTGCACGCGTACGCGGACGAACACCAGCTCGAACGGCTCCGGGACGCGGGCGCCACGCTGCTCACCGTCACGCCCTACCGGTGGATCAAACCGGAGGGCTCGGAACGGCTGCCCCGCCTCATCGAGGCGGTGTGCGCGGGGCAGCTCGACTGTGTCACGTTCACCAGCGCGCCCGCGGTGGACGCCCTGTTCAGCACCGCCGCGGAGCAGGGCATGCAGGAGGATCTCGTCCAGCGGTTCCGGCAGGGCGTCCTCGCCGCCGCCGTGGGACCGGTGACGGCCCAGCCCCTGCTCGACGCCGGCATCACGCCGCTCGTCCCCGAACGCTTCCGCATGGGCGCCCTGATCCGGCTCGTCTGCGACCACCTTGCCGAGCACCACGTGGAGCAGCTCCGCACACGCTCGGGCCACGTCGAGGTGCGCGGCCGATCGGTCCGGGTGGACGACGTCCAGGTGGACCTCGCACCCGCCCAGCTGGTGCTCTTCAAGGCCCTGCTGTCGGCGCGCGGGGCGGTCCTCAGCCGCGAGGCACTGACCAGCCTCCTCGCCCCGGCCGGTGCAGGCCATGCACTGGACATGAGCGTGAACCGCCTGCGGAAGTCGCTGCCGGACCCGGCCCTGGTCGAGACGGTCGTCAAACGCGGGTACCGGCTGCACGTCTGACGCCCGCAGCGCCGGGTTCCTGCGACTCCGGCCCTGTGGGGATTCTGCAGGGGGTGCAGGTGTCGGACGCAGCGGGCGTGCCCGTCCGCGCGGTCCTCAGCATGGCGCACGGGGTTCCGAGCGGCAACCGGCGTCATGGCATGGTTGCCGCGTCCCACGGGCGGCCGGGCGGCAACCGGCGTCGCACCGGCGCTGCGGCGTCGTGGCCCTCGGACGATGTCCGCGTCATGACGCCACCGGCGCTGTGAAGTGCTCTTCGATGACGGTGCGGATGTCCTCGTGGCACCCGCCGCATCCGGTTCCCGCCCGGGTGGACGAGGAGACGTCCCGCACGGAGGCGCAGCCCGCGGCCACGGACTCCTGCACCGTGCCGCGGGTGATCCCCGCGCAGCGGCACAGGGTGGCGGCCGGTCCGGGAGGCGATGCGGCCAGCAGTCCTTCGGCGCTGTCGAGGCGCAGCAGGCTGGAGCGGTCCGCGGGGAGCTCGCTGCCGCGCTCGAACAGAAGCACCAGTTCGGCACCCGTGCGCGGCATGCCCACGCAGACGAGTCCGGTGAGCACGCCGTCGCGGGTGACCATCTTCGCGTAGCGTCCGTGTCCCGGGTCGGCCCACTCCGCCACGGTGAGTCCGGGCTCCACCGTCCAGGGGTCGGCGTCCGTCTCGCCCGCGACGACGGCGTCGACGCCCCGGGCCTTCAGCACGATGACGGGCTCGCGCCGTCCGACGGGCTCGATGTGCCTGTTCCGCGCGCTGCCGGCCCCGGTACCGTTCCCCGACAGCTCCGCGACCAGCGCGGCACCGAGCTCGTCCGCCTGCTGCCAGCCCGGGCCGATGAGGCCCTGCGGCGCGGTGGGGCCGGCGCACACCGTGCAGGAACTGCGGAGGCAGCACACCTCCGCGCAGTCGCCGATCGCCCAGATGTCGTCCGTGCCGACGGCGCGCAGCGTATGGTCCACGAGGACACCGTCCGCGACGGCGAGGCCGCAGCCCTCGGCGAGCTCCGTGCGCGGGCGCACGCCGCAGGCGAGCACGAGCGCACCGCCGTCGACCCGCGCGCCCCCCTCCAGCCTGACGCCCGCGAACCGTCCGTCCTCCAGATCGATCCCTGCCGAGACACCGGCCACGACCGTGATGCCGGCTTCCCGCAGTGCTGTCGCCAGGACCCGTGAGCCTACCCCGAGGAGCCGTTCCATGGGGGAACGGCCGGTGTGGACGAGGGTCACCCGCCCGCCCTCCTCCGCGGCTGCGAGGGCGGCCTCGATGCCGAGGATGCCGCCGCCCAGCACCACGATCCGCTGCCGCGCGGCGAGCGCGGAGGCGACCGCACGGGCGTCGGAGAGGTCGCGGAGGAAGCTGACACCGGGCGGGAGGAGCGCGTCGTCGGACTCCTCCCGCCCGGCGGGTGTCTCCAACCCGTCCAGGCGCGGGCGGACGGGCCGCGACCCGGTCGCGAGGACCAGGCGGTCGTAGTTTATGGCCGCGCCGTCGTCCAGCAGCACGCGCCGGAAGGGCCGATCCACCCGGACGACGCGGGCGCCCAGGCGCACGTCGATGCCCGCGGCCCGGAGCGCGGGGGCGTCCGCGAGCCGGATGGCGGCTTCCCGGGTGCGGCCGACGGCGAGATCGGCCACGAGCACCCGGTTGTAGGCGGCGTCGGGCTCCTGCCCGATGATCGTCAGCGCGACCAGTCCCGCGGCGACGAGCGGTTCGAGGTGCTCGACGAGCCGTGCCGCGACGGGTCCGAAGCCGACGACGACGACGCGGGACGGCAGGGAGGAAGCAGGGCCGTTCATGCGACGACCTCCAGTCCGACGGCGCGCACCGGGTCGGCGGGGACCAGTCGTGCCACGCTGACGGCCGTCGTCTTGAACTCCGGCATGCCCGACACCGGATCGGTGGTGCTCCCCGTCAGGCGGTTCGCGGAGCCGGCATCGGCGAAGTGGAAGGCCAGGAAGACCGTGTCCTGCCGGATGTCGGGGGTGAGATCCGCCAGTGCGCGCGCCTCGCCCTGGCGACTCGTCACGACGACGGGGTCGCCCTGGGTTATGCCGAGGTCCTGTGCGGTCGACGGATGGATCTGGAGTCGCGCGGACGGCTGTGCCGCGAGCAGCGCCGGAACGCGGCGGGTCTGCGTACCGGACTGGTAGTGCTCGAGGAGCCGGCCCGTGGCCAGGAGCAGCGGCGCCGGTCCGCGGGCCGCGGCGGCGTCGGCCGGCGGGACGACGGGGACCAGCACGGCCCGCCCGCCGGCGTGGGCGAAGGCGTCGAGGAACAGCCGCGGCGTGCCCGTGCTGCCCGCCGGGTACGGCCAGTACGCCGGGGCACCGCCGTCGAGCACGCGGTAGTCGAGTCCCGAATAGTCCGCGATGCCACCGGCGCTCGCCCGGGTGAGCTCGTCGAACATGGTCGACGGGTCCTCGCTGAACAGGGAGGGTGCGTCCAGCAGCCGCGCGAGTTCCTGCATGATCCAGAGCTCGCTGCGGGCGCCGGGGGGCGGTTCGACGGCCGGGCGCCGGCGCAGGACCCTGCCCTCCAGGTTCGTCACCGTGCCTTCCTCCTCCGCCCACTGCAGGACCGGCAGGACCACGTCCGCCAGCGCGGCGGTCTCCGACAGGAAGAAGTCCGACACGACGAGGAGGTCGAGGGAGCGCAGGCCGTCGATGACGGAGGCGGCGTCGGGCGCGGAGACGGCGACATTGGCCCCGTGCACGAACAGGCAGCGCGTGCCGCCCGGCTTCCCGAGCGTGCCGAGGAGCTCGACGGCGGGGAGGCCGGGCCCGGGGATCGACTCCTCCGGGACGCCCCAGACGGCGGCGACGTGGGCGCGGGCCACGGGGTCGGTGATCTTCCGGTATCCGGGCAGCTGATCGGACTTCTGTCCGTGCTCCCGGCCACCCTGTCCGTTGCCCTGGCCCGTCAGCGTCCCGTAGCCGCTGTGCGCTGTGCCCGGCAGCCCGAGGAGCAGCGAGAGGTTGATCGCGGCGGTCGTGGTGTCGGTGCCGTCGGCGTGCTGCTCGATCCCGCGCCCCGTCAGGATGTAGGCCCCGGGTCCGCCGTCCGCTCCGCGCCGGGCGCCCTCGGCGAGGAGCCTCGCCACCGCGCGCAGGGAGGCCGCGGGAACCCCCGTGATGCCCTGCACGCGTTCGGGCCACCACCGCGCGAGGCCGCGCGCGACGTCGTCGGACCCTGTGGTGCGCGCCTCCAGGAAGCGCCGGTCCTCTAGGCCCTCCGCCACCACGACGTGGGCGAGGCCCAGGAGGAGGGCGAGGTCCGTGCCCGGCGTGTGCTGGAGGTGGACGCCCCGGCCCTGGTCGGTGAGCCGGGCGGTGGCGGAGCGCCGGGGGTCGACGACCACCAGCCCGCCCGCGGCCTGTGCCCCCCGCAGGTGCTGGATGAAGGGCGGCATGGTGTCCGCCGCGTTGGAGCCGAGGAGCAGGACCACGGAGGCGGCGCCGAGGTCCTCGAGGGGGAAGGGGAGTCCCCGGTCGACGCCGAACGCCCGGTTGCCGGCGGCCGCGGCGGAGGACATGCAGAACCGGCCGTTGTAGTCGATCCGCGAGGTGCGCAGTGCGAGGCGGGCGAACTTGCCGAGCGTGTAGGCCTTCTCGTTGGTGAGCCCGCCGCCCCCGAACACGGCGACGGCGTCCCGGCCGTGCCGGGCCTGGATGCTCCGGACGCGGTCGCTGACGAGGCGCAGGACGGTGTCCCAGGAGGTCTCCCGCAGGACGCCGCCGGCATCGCGGACCAGCGGCGCGGTGAGACGGTCCGGGTGATCGAGCAGCTCGGCTGCGGACCAGCCCTTGCGGCACAGCCCGCCCTTGTTGGTGGGGAAGTCGCGGGCATCGACGCGGGCGCCGCCGTCGTGCGAGCCTGCGGTGACCGTCATGGCGCACTGGAGGGCGCAGTAGGGGCAGTGCGTGGGCTGTCCGGTCCCTGCCTGCTGCATCGGTCAGACCTTGCCGAGTGTCGAGGAGCGGCGGAGGTAGAAGAACCAGGTGACGGCGAGCATCAGGACGTACCCGCCGACGAAGCCGTAGAACGCTCCGTCGTAACTGCCGGAGGCGCCCTTCGAGGCGTTGAGGACCTGCGGGATGAGGAAGCCGCCGTAGGCGCCGACTGCCGAGATGAGTCCGAGGGCGGCGGCGGACTTGCGGGCGGTGCTCACCGATTCGCGGAGCTCGGAGCCCGCTGCGGCTCCCCGCCGGGCGAAGATGACCGGGATCATGCGGTAGGTCGCTCCGTTGCCCGCACCGGCCGCCGCGAAGAGGACGAGGAAGAGGCCGAGGAAGAGCCAGAAGTTCGCCAGGGGGAGCGTCCAGACGACGGAGAGGGCGATCGCGGCCATCACCGCGAAGGCGCAGACGGTGATCACCGCTCCGCCGAAGCGGTCGGCGAGGCGTCCGCCGAAGGGCCGGGCGAGGGATCCGACCAGGGGACCGAGGAATGCGAGGGACAACGTGGCAGGTCCCATGGCGATCGTCGAGAAGGCGGGGAAGGAGTCGACGATCAGTTTGGGGAAAACACCGGCGAATCCGATGAAGGACCCGAACGTGCCGATGTAGAGCAGCGCCATGATCCACAGGTGCGGTTCCCGGACGGCCGCGAGCGACCCCGCGAGATCACTCCTGGCGCTCGACAGGTTGTCCATGAACCTCCAGGCACCGAAGGCGGCGGCGAGGATCAGGGGCACCCAGATCCAGCCGGCGAGGGGAAGGTCCAGTGTCGCCGCAGCGCCGAGGGCGATGACGATGGGCACCACCAGCTGCGCGACGGCGGCGCCGAGGTTGCCGCCCGCCGCGTTCAGGCCGAGTGCCCATCCCTTCTCGCGGGCGGGGTAGAAGAAGGTGATGTTCGCCATCGAGCTCGCGAAGTTGCCGCCGCCGAATCCTGCGAGCGCCGCCACGGTGAGCATCACCCCGAAGGGGGTCTCCGGGTTCGAGACGCACAGCCCGAGACCGATGGTGGGGATCAGCAGGAGCAGGGCGGAGACGATGGTCCAGTTCCTGCCGCCCAGCCTCGGCACCATGAACGTGTAGGGGATGCGCAGTGTCGCCCCGACGAGGGACGGCATGGAGATCAGCCAGAAGATCTGCGAGGTGGAGAAGGTGAAGCCCGCCGCCGGCAGGTACACCACGACGATCGACCACAGCTGCCAGACCACGAATCCGAGGAACTCGCAGGCGATCGACCACTGCAGGTTGCGCCGGGCGATGGGCCTGCCGACGCTGTTCCACTGGTCGGTGTCCTCGGCGTCCCAGTTGTCGATCCAGCGGCCGGGGCGGTGGGCGAGGGGCGGTGCGCTCGGGGCAGGTGCGGGAGCCGCTGTCGCCAGAGCGGGGGATGCTGCTTCGTCGATGCTCACGGGAGTCCTCCAGGGGCCGGTGTGGCTGCTTTCCCCCGACGCTAGTGAGCGCGCGTTTCCGTCCGCGGCGTCCTGCGTAAACGTCCCGTGACGTTCACCTATCGGTGCCCGGACGGCGCGGTGAGGTCGGCTTCGCGTCGCGGGTGGCGGGAATCCGGCAGGAGTACTGTGTTGCGGACTCTCCGGTGGCGGACGATGCTGGGCGCAGGGTGCCCACGCGAGGGCCCGAGGCGGGCATCCGACGGCGGGGTGGGCGACGCTCGGAGGATGCCCGGTCCCAGGAGGAGGGAAGAGCATGAGGATACTGATGACGGGTTCGACCGACGGTCTCGGGCGAACGGCGGTGGAGACCCTCCTGGCGACAGGACACGACGTCGTGGCGCACGCCCGCACCGCGGATCGTGCGGCTGCCCTCGACGCGCTGACGGCACGGGGAGCAGGTCTCGTGGTGGGCGACTTCGAGGACCGGGAGGCCGTGGTGCGGATCGCGGCCGAACTGACCGAGCAGGATCCGCTGGACGCCATCATCCACAATGCCGGCGTCCATACCGGTCGCGCCGTGATGCCGGTCAACGTGATCGCGCCGTACCTCCTGACGGCGCTGATCGACGGCCCGCGCCGGCACATCTATCTCAGCAGCGGCTCGCACTACGGCGGACACCCGGTGCTCGACGGCGTGGACTGGCGCGGGACCACGGCCGGTTCCTACGGCGACAGCAAACTCTTCGTCACCACGCTCGTCGCAGCCCTCGCACGGCTGCGTCCGGATCTGCTGGTCCACGCCGTCGACCCCGGATGGGTGCCCACCCGGATGGGCGGGCCGAATGCGCCCGACGACCTCGACCTCGGCCACGAGACCCAGATCTGGCTGGCGACGAGCGATGATCCCGGGGTGCTCGCGAGCGGCGGGTACTGGTATCACCGGCAACGGCGCGAGCCCCACGGGGCCGTGCATGACGAGCACTTCCAGGACCGTCTGCTCCGGACCCTGGCAGGGGAGACCGGGGTGGCCCTGCCCGGCAGGTGAAGGGATGCCGGTCAGTACGAGGGTGCTGCGGAAAGCCCGAAGTGCTCCTCGAGCGTCTGCGTGCCGGCTGCCTTCATGGCGAGTGAGACGTCCTTGCCGACGTACCGGAAGTGCCAGGACTCCGCGGAGAAGCCCGTGATCTCGTGGTAGCCCAGCGGGTACCGGAGGATGAATCCGTAGTCGGCGGCCCTGGCGGCCGCCCACTGGGCCGCAGGGGTGTCGCGGAAGCACAGGACCAGCGTGCACGCGCCGTCGGCCTGCCCGACGTCGAACGCGAGGCCCGTCTGGTGCTCGGAGTAGCCGGGCCGCGCCGAGACGGTGTCGGCTCCTGCCGCGTCGCCGTACTGGGCCACCCACGAGGCGTACGTGGATTCCTGGTTCGCATAGGAACGGTAGCCGCTGACGAGAGTCAGGCCGACGCCGTCCGCTGCGGCCGCCGCGAACATCTCCTCGACGGCTGTGGAGACGTCGGGGCGCAGCAGCGCGTTGTCGGTGGCTGTCGCGACGCCGGGTCGGCGCAGCTCGGCGGGTGCGAAGTCCAGGGGCACGAGGGGGCGGCGCTTGTTGACCACGACGTCGACGGCACGGGGATCGGCGTGCGCACCGGTGGCCGGGGGAGTCGCCTCCGGGCTCGCTGCCGCCCCCGAGGTGCTGGGAGCGGATGCCGGTTCGCGCTGGAGTGGAGCGGGAAGCCCGCCGGGCGTCGGCCCAGCGGCGGGATCCGATGTAGCACCCGGCCCTGACTCCGGGGTCGCTTCCGGGGCGCCCGCCGACGCCGCGGCCGTGCCGGTCAGCCCCGCCGCGGTCGGGGCAGGGCCGGGAATGCCCGCCGACGACGCGGCCGTGCCGGTCGGGCCCGCCGCGGTCGGGGCAGGGCCGGAGCACGCCGACAATGCCACCACGAGGAGCGCGCTCGCCGCGAACGTCGTGACGCGCATGATCAGGTCTTCCGGAGCAGCATGCGACGCACGGAGTGGTCGGCGTCCTTGGTGAGGACCAGCTGGGCGCGGCCGCGGGTGGGGAGCACGTTGGTCACCAGGTTGGGCTCGTTGATGCGCTCCCAGATGCCACGGGCGGTGCGCCGCGCCTCCTCGTCGCTGAGGTTGGCGTACCGGTGGAAGTAGGACTCCGGATCGGCGAACGCACTCGAGCGGAGCGACTGGAAACGGTCGATGTACCACTGCTCGATGTGCGTGGTCTTCGCGTCCACGTAGATGGAGAAGTCGAAGAAGTCGCTGACGGCCAGTCCCGTGATGCCGTCCGTCCGCGGACGCGCGGGTGCAAGGACATTGAGGCCCTCGACGATCAGGACGTCCGGGCGTCGCACCACGACCTCCCGGCCGGGCACGATGTCGTACGTGAGGTGCGAGTACCACGGCGCCCGGACCTCGGCGGCGCCGCTCTTGACCTCGCTGACGAAACGCAGCAGGCGCCGGCGGTCGTAGGACTCGGGGAATCCCTTGCGCTGCATGAGGCCGCGCCGTTCGAGTTCCGCGTTGGGGTAGAGGAATCCGTCGGTGGTGACCAGTTCCACGTCCGGGGTGTCCGGCCAGCGCCGCAGGAGCTCGCGCAGCACCCTCGCCGTCGTCGACTTGCCCACCGCCACCGAACCGGCGACGCCGATCACGAAGGGCGTCCTGGCGGTGGTCTCCCCGAGGAAGGTGTTCGTCGCGGCGTGGAGCTGTCCCGCGGCGGCGGTGTAGAGGTTCAGCAGGCGGGAGAGGGGAAGGTACACCTCGCGCACCTCGTCCAGGTTCAGGGCGTCCCCGAGGCCTCGCAGGCGCTGCACGTCCTCGACGTTCAGCGGACTCGTGATCTCGTTCGCCAGGCGGGACCACATCTGCCGGTCCAGTTCGACGAAGGGTGTGGCGGATTCGGCACTGGTGGCCTGCTGCGTCCCCGTGCTCGTGTCACTCACCTCATGATTCTGCCCGGTGGCTTGCGCATTAACAAACGCGGCCACCGGTACTCTGGTGACATGTGTGGAATTGTGGGTTATGTAGGCCGGGACCACGGCCAGGGATCGTCGGCGCTTGACTCAGTCGCCCCGGCGTACGAACACGAATCGTCCGAGGCGCAGCACGGCGCCCTGGACGTCGTCATGGAGGGCCTCCGGCGCCTCGAGTACCGCGGGTACGACTCAGCGGGTGTCGCCGTCATCACCCCGGCCGGCATCCAGTCGCGGAAGAAGGCCGGCAAGCTGAGCAACCTCGTCGAGGAGCTCGCCGCCGATCCCCTGCCGCGCTCGCTGACGGGCATCGGCCATACCCGGTGGGCGACGCACGGCGGGCCGACCGACCGGAACGCCCATCCTCACCTCGCTGACGACGGCCGACTGGCCCTGATCCACAACGGCATCATCGAGAACTACGCCGAGCTGAAGGCCGAGCTGACGGGTGAGGGCCTCACCTTCATCTCCGACACCGACACGGAGGTCGCCGCAGGCCTCGTCGGCTACCTCTACCGGGGGCTCGTCGAGAGCGGCGCGGAGGGCGACCTCCTCACGCTCGCCCTGCAGCAGGCCTGCCAGCGCCTGGAAGGTGCCTTCACGCTCCTCGCCATGCACCAGGACCAGCCCGGCGTCGTCGCCGCGGGCCGCCGCAACTCCCCGCTGGTCGTCGGTCTCGGCGACGGCGAGAACTTCCTCGGCTCCGACGTCTCCGGCTTCATCGACTTCACCCGCCGCGCCGTGGAGCTCGGCCAGGACCAGATCGTCACGATCACACCCGACGACGTCGTCATCACCGACTTCTTCGGCGCACCCGCCGAGGGCACCGAGTTCCACGTCAGCTGGGACGCCGCCGCGGCCGAGAAGGGTGGCTTCGACTCCTTCATGGAGAAGGAGATCCACGACCAGCCGGACGCCGTGGCCCAGACCCTGCTCGGGCGCTCGGACGCCTCGGGCAACCTCGTGCTCGACGAGCTGCGCATCGACGAGTCCATCCTGCGCTCCGTCGACAAGATCGTGGTGCTCGCCTGCGGCACCTCCGCCTATGCCGGGCAGGTGGCCAAGTACGCGATCGAGCACTGGTGCCGCATCCCCACCGAGGTGGAGCTGTCCCACGAGTTCCGCTACCGGGACCCGATCGTGAACGAGAAGACCCTCGTGGTCGCCATCTCGCAGTCCGGGGAGACCATGGACACGCTCATGGCCGTTCGGTACGCCCGGGAGCAGGGCGCCAAGGTCGTGGCGATCTGCAACACCAACGGGTCCACGATCCCGCGCGAATCGGATGCCGTGCTCTACACGCACGCCGGCCCCGAGATCGCCGTCGCCTCGACGAAGGCGTTCCTCGCCCAGATCACCGCGGCGTACCTGCTGGGCCTGTATCTGGCGCAGCTGCGCGGCAACAAGTACCGCGACGAGATCTCGGACGTGCTGAACGACCTCTCGGCGATCCCCGCCAAGATCCAGGCCATCCTCGACGACGCCGACAAGGTCAAGCAGCTCGGCGCCGACATGTCCAACGCGAAGTCGGTGCTCTTCCTCGGCCGTCACGTCGGCTTCCCCGTCGCGATGGAGGGTGCGCTCAAGCTCAAGGAGCTCGCCTACATCCACGCCGAGGGCTTCGCCGCCGGTGAGCTGAAGCACGGCCCGATCGCCCTGATCGAGGAGGGCCAGCCCGTGGTGGTGGTCATGCCGTCCCCCCGGGGCCGGGACTCGCTCCACTCCAAGGTGGTCTCGAACGTCCAGGAGATCCGTGCGCGTGGCGCCATCACGATCGTGATCGCCGAGGAGGGCGACACCTCCGTCGAGGCGTACTCGGAGCACGTGTTCTACGTGCCCACGTCCCCGACGCTCCTCGCACCGCTGCTGACCACCGTGCCGCTGCAGATCTTCGCGCTCGCCCTCGCCAGCGCCAAGGGCTACGACGTCGACCAGCCGCGCAACCTGGCGAAGTCGGTCACGGTTGAGTAGTACCCGCCGGGTGCCGTCGCGCAGCTGCGCGGCGGCACCCCGCGGGGGCGCGGCGTGATCGTCGGTATCGGTGTCGACGTCGTCGACATCGAACGCTTCCGGCAGCAGCTGGAACGCACCCCCGCCCTGGTGGAGCGGCTCTTCGTCCCCTCCGAACGCCACCTGAACACGCGGTCGCTCGCCGCCCGTTTCGCGGCCAAGGAGGCGATCGCGAAGGCGATCGGTGCCCCCGTGGGCATGAACTGGCAGCATTGCACCATCGAGGTGGACGAGGCGGGCGCGCCCTCCATCGTCGTCGACGGGACGGTGGCCGATGCCGCGCGGGCGCGCGGCGTCGAGACCTGGCACCTGTCCATCAGTCACGACGGCGGGCTTGCCACGGCGATGGTCGTAGCGGAAGGCCGGGGACCGTCCGGCAACGGATAGTAACCATACTGATTATTCGCTGGCTTACCGCTAGGCTGGACCATATGCTCCCAGCCTTCTCCGGTGGTGACGTCCGCGCTGCGGAGGCACCCCTCATCGACGCCGGGCTGGGTGATGCCCTGATGCAGAAGGCTGCCCACGGCCTGTTCGGCGTCGTTCTCGGCCTGCTGCGCGACGCCGGGCGCGGCATCTACGGAGCCACCGCCGTCGTCCTCGCAGGCAGCGGCAACAACGGCGCGGACGCGTTGTACGCGGGCGAGCGGCTGCTGCGCCGGGGCGTCGGAGTCACCGCCGTCCTGACGTCCGAGCGGACCCACACCGCATCGCTCGACGCCTTCGTGGCCGCCGGCGGCACGAGCGTGAGGCTCGACGACGCAACCCTCCCCGGACTCGTGGCCCACGCGGCATCCTCGGACATCCTGATCGACGGCATCCTCGGAACCGGGGCCAGCGGGGGCCTGCGGGGCACCGTGGCATCCTTCGTCCAGCACTTCGACGAGACCGCCGGTCCCCGGAGCCGGCGCTCCACGCTCGTCGTGGCCTGCGACCTGCCGAGCGGCATCGGCGTGGACAGCGGGCTCGTCGAGGGCCCGGTGCTCCATGCGGACGCGACCGTGACCTTCGGGGCTGCGAAGCCCGGCCTGCTGATCGGTGATGGCGCCGTGGCGGCCGGTGAGCTCGACGTCGTCGACATCGGCCTGGACCTCTCGCCCTTCACGCCCGCGGCGCGCACCCTGCTCGACGCCGATGCCGCGGCGCTGCTGCGGCTCCCGGGCGCGCGGGATCACAAGTACTCGCGCGGGGTGCTGGGCGTGGCGGCCGGATCCGCGCGCTATCCCGGTGCCGCGGTGCTCGCCGTCGGCGCCGCACTGGCGACCGGCGTCGGCATGGTGCGTTACCTCGGTCCCACCGAGGTCGCCGCCCTCATCCATGCGCGCAACCCCGAGGTGGTCGCCTCCGACGGCTCCGTCCCCGATGCGCGCTCACAGGCATGGCTCGTGGGTCCGGGCGCCGTGGACGACGACGACCAGCGCCGGCGCGCCGTCGACGCCCTGACGTCCGGCCTGCCCGTCGTCGTCGATGCCGGTGCCCTCACCGAGGTGCCCGAGCGTGTGGGTCCCCAGGTCATCCTCACACCCCATGCGGGCGAGCTCCGCCAGGTGCTCGCCGCCCGCGGGGTGGACGTCGAGCGATCGGTGATCGAGGCAGAGCCCGCGCACTACGCGCTGCGCGCGGCGGAGCTGACCGGCGCCACGGTCCTGCTCAAGGGGTTCACCACCGTCGTCGCCGCGCCCTCCGGCATCCTCTTCGCCCAGACCGATGCCACACCGTGGCTCGCCACGGCCGGAGCGGGGGACACGCTCGCCGGGATCATCGGGGCCCTCGCCGCGACCCTGGCGGAGGACGACGGGGCCGCAAGGCGGGTGGGTGTCGCCCAGGAGGACCTCTGGGCCGCGGTGGCCGCGGCCGGGGCCCTGATCCACGGCAGGGCCGGCGTGCTGGCGGCCCGGCACGGGCCCGTCGTCGTCTCCGGTCTCCCCGCCCACATCGGCGCGGTGATGGCAGGCCTGGTCGAGGAGCGTCGCCTGGCCGTGGCGACGTGAGGAGCACGCGACGCAATTAACCTGACCGACAGCTGAATGCGCTATGTATGGAACAAGCGGCCGGGGCACCAGGACCCCGATGCCGGCGAGCACCACCCGAGGACGCCTCGACGGCGTCCACGGAAGAGAATCAAGGAGAACTGATGGAACTATGGCCCGGCGATGCGTATCCCCTGGGAGCCACCTACGACGGCACGGGGACGAACTTCGCGCTCTACAGCGAGATCGCGGACTCCGTTGTCCTGTGCCTCTTCGACGACGACGGCGTTGAGACCTGCATCGAACTGAAGGAGGTCGACGGCTACGTCTGGCACGGCTACCTTCCCCATGTGACCCCCGGACAGAAGTACGGCTACCGTGTCCACGGCCCGAACAACCCGGCTGAGGGACACCGCTGCAACCCGAACAAGCTCCTCCTCGACCCCTACGCGAAGGCCATCTCCGGTGACCTCGACTGGGACCAGGCGCTGTTCGGCTACAACTTCGGCGATCCGGACTCGGTCAACAACGAGGACTCCGCGGCGCACATGATGCTCGCCGTCGTCGTCAACCCCTTCTTCAACTGGGACGGCGACCGCATGCCGCGGACGCCGTACCACCAGTCCGTGATCTACGAGGCACACGTCAAGGGCCTTACCCAGCTGCACCCCGACGTCCCCGAGGAGCAGCGCGGCACCTACGCGGGCGTCGCGCACCCGTCGGTGATCGCGCACCTGCAGAAGCTCGGCGTCACGGCGATCGAGCTGATGCCCGTGCACCAGTTCGTCAACGACAGCACCCTGCAGGAGAAGGGCCTCTCGAACTACTGGGGCTACAACACCATCGGGTTCTTCGCCCCGCACAACAAGTACAACTCCACGGGTGACCAGGGCGAGCAGGTCCAGGAGTTCAAGGCCATGGTGCGCGAGCTGCACCTCGCAGGCATCGAGGTCATCCTCGACGTCGTGTACAACCACACGGCCGAGGGCAACCACATGGGCCCCACCATCTCGATGCGCGGTATCGACAACGCGTCCTACTACCGCCTGGTGGAGGACGACAAGCAGTACTACATGGACACCACGGGCACCGGCAACTCGCTGAACGTCGGTAACCCGCACTCCCTGCAGCTGCTCATGGACTCCCTGCGCTACTGGGTCACAGAGATGCACGTCGACGGGTTCCGCTTCGACCTCGCCTCCGCGCTCGCCCGCGAGTTCTACGAGGTGGACCGCCTCTCGGCGTTCTTCGAACTCGTGCAGCAGGACCCCATCGTCTCCCAGGTCAAGCTCATCGCCGAGCCATGGGACGTCGGACCCGGCGGTTACCAGGTGGGCAACTTCCCGCCGCAGTGGACGGAATGGAACGGCAAGTACCGCGACACCGTCCGCGACTTCTGGCGCGGCGAGCCCTCCAGCATCGGCGAGTTCGCCTCGCGCCTGACCGGCTCGGCCGACCTCTACGAGCACAGCATGCGGCGCCCTGTTGCATCGATCAACTTCGTCACCGCCCACGACGGCTTCACCCTGCGGGACCTCGTGTCCTACAACGAGAAGCACAACGAGGCCAACGGCGAGGACAACAACGACGGCGAATCGCACAACCGCTCCTGGAACGGCGGCATCGAGGGACCCACCGACGATCCGGACGTCCTCGCGATCCGCGTGCGCCAGCAGCGCAACTTCATCGCCACGCTGCTGCTCTCGCAGGGTGTCCCCATGCTGCTCCACGGCGACGAGCTCGGCCGCACGCAGGACGGCAACAACAACACCTACTGCCAGGATTCAGAGCTCAGCTGGGTGCACTGGGACAAGATGGACCAGCCGCTGCTCGAATTCACCGCAGCGGTGAACCGCCTGCGCTCGGAGCACCCCACGTTCCGCCGTCGCCGGTTCTTCGACGGGCGCCCCGTGCGCCGCGGCGAGGGCGAGGCGCTGCCGGACATCGTCTGGCTGGACACCTCCGGCGAGCTCATGGCTCCCGAGGACTGGGACAGCGGGTTCGGGCGCTCGATCGGGGTCTTCCTCAACGGGCAGGGCATCCAGGGCCGTGACGCCCGCGGGCAGCGCATCGTGGACGCCAACTTCCTGCTGTACTTCAACGCGCACGATGAGGCCGTGGACTTCACGGTGCCGTCGGACGAGTACGGCACGTCGTGGGACGAGGTGATCGATACTGCCGGAAGGTACGCCGACACCGCGGCGATCCCGGCCGGAGTGACCCTCTCGGTCGAGGGCAAGTCCATGGTCGTCCTGCGGGCACACTCCGAGGTCGAGGACCTGGACCACTCGGTCGCGGCGTCCCTGGCGATCCTCGCCAACGAGGTCACCGCCAAGACCGGCACCCCCTAAGCACCACCCGCACAGCCCCATCCGCTCCAGTCCATGTCCCAGGAGGACCCCCACGTGTTGACACCGAAATCCACCTACCGGCTGCAGATCCGGAGCGAGTTCGACCTGCAGCGGGCCGCGGCCCTGGTGCCCTACCTGCACGACCTCGGGGTGGACTGGGTGTACCTGTCGCCGATCCTGACGGCGGAGAAGGGGTCCGGTCACGGCTACGACGTGACCGACCCCGCCACCGTCGATCCCGACCGCGGTGGCCCGGACGGCCTCGCCGCTCTCAGCGAGGCCGCCCGGGCGGCGGGCATGGGGGTGCTCGTCGACATCGTGCCGAACCACATGGGCATCGAGACGCCCGCCGACAACGCCTGGTGGTGGCAGCTTCTGAAGGAGGGCCGCACCTCGCGCATGGCGGATGCGTTCGACGTCGACTGGGAAGCCGGGAACGGGCGCGTCCGCGTGCCCGTTCTCGGTGACGGCGACGACGAACTGGCCCAGCTCGAGGTGGTCGACGGCGAGCTGCGCTACTACGACAACCGGTACCCGATCGCCGAGGGGACGGCGCACCCCGGGGACACGGGTGCCGAGGTGCACGCCCGCCAGCACTACGAACTCGTCAACTGGCGTCGCGCCGACAGCGAGCTGAACTACCGGCGTTTCTTCGCCGTGAACACCCTCGCGGGCCTGCGCGTCGAGGTCCCCTGGGTGTTCGAGGAGAGTCACAGCGAGGTCAAGCGCTGGTTCGACGAGGGACTCGTGGACGGCCTGCGGATCGACCACCCGGACGGCCTCGCCGATCCCAAGGGCTACCTCGAGGATCTCCGCTCCCTCACCGGCGGCGCCTACGTGCTCGTGGAGAAGATCCTCGAGCCGGGTGAGAAGATGCCGGAGGACTGGGCCACCCAGGGGACCACGGGCTACGACGCGCTCGCGGACATCGACCGGCTCTTCACCGACCCTGCCGGGGAGCACGCCCTCACGGCGTCGGTCCCCGTGGACCCTTTCCACGAGATGATCCACGGCACCAAGCGCGGCATCGCGGACGGCATCCTGCGCTCGGAGGTGCTGCGGATCGCGCGGCTCGTCCCCGCCGACGCCGGGCTCGACGCCGGCGTCGCAGCGGATGCGATCGCCGAATTGCTGACCTGCTTCCCGGTGTACCGCAGCTACCTGCCCGGTGGCGCGGAGTACCTCGCCGAGGCGGTACGGGACGCCCAGGTGCGTCGGCCGGACCTGGCGGACACCATCACCGCGCTCCACCCGCTCCTCAACCCGTTCCTGGACGGGGGCCCGGGAGAGCTGACGGAGCTCGCGCAGCGGTTCCAGCAGACCTCCGGCATGGTCATGGCGAAGGGCGTCGAGGACACGGCGTTCTACCGGTACTCGCGGCTCGTCTCCCTCAACGAGGTGGGCGCAGACCCGGGCATCTTCGCGATCGATCCGCTGGAACTGCACCGGCGACTGCTCGAGCGTCAGACGGACAGCCCGCTGGCCATGACCACCCTCAGCACCCACGACACCAAGCGCAGCGAGGACACCCGGACGCGCATCTCGGTGCTGTCCGAGATCGCCGAGGAGTGGACGGGCATCCTTGGGCAGCTCGAGGAGTTGGCGCCCATCAAGGACCCCACCTTCGCGCCGCTGCTCTGGCAGTCCCTCATCGGTGCGTGGCCGTTGAGCAGGGAACGTGCCCACGCGTACGCCGAGAAGGCGTCGCGCGAGGCGGACCTCAGCACCCACTGGACCGCACCGGACGAGGAGTTCGAACGCGGCATGCATGCCGCCGTCGACGCCGCGTTCGACGACGACGCCGTCACCAGCATCATCTCCGACCTCGTGGAGCGCATCCAGGCAGCCGGCTGGTCGAACTCCATCGCACTGAAGCTGCTGCAGCTGACCATGCCGGGCGTACCCGACGTGTACCAGGGCACCGAATTCTGGGACACGTCCCTCGTGGACCCGGACAACCGGCGCGAGGTCGATTACGACGCACGCCGGCAGGTGCTGACCGACCTGAACTTCGGGGCGCTGCCCCAGCTCGGGGCGGATGCGCACGCCAAGCTGCTCGTGGTCTCACGTGCCCTCAAGCTGCGCCGCGACCGGCCCGAGCTGTTCTCCGGCTACACCGCCGTGGCTGCGACCGGTGAGGCCGCCGACCACGTCTTCGGCTTCGACCGCGGGGGCGCCATCACGCTCGTCACCCGCCTGCCGTACGGACTCGCAGAACGCGGGGGTTGGGGCGACACCACGTTCGAACTGCCGGCCGGTAGCTACACGTGTGCACTCACCGGCACCGCGGTGACCGGAGGCACGGTGCGTGCAGCCGACATCTTCTCCACCTACCCCGCAGCCCTACTCGTCCAGGAGGACGCCTCATGAGTTCCATCTTCGACGTCTGGGCACCCCGCGCCGAGTCCCTGATCCTCGTCGCGGACGGCACGCAGTACGCGATGACCGAGGGCGAAGGCGGATGGTGGCATCCCACCGATCCGCCGTCGTCGTCGGATGTCTCCTACGGCTACCTCGTCAACGGGTCGGACACCCCGGTGCCCGACCCGCGGTCGCGCCGGCAGCCCGAGGGCGTGCACAAGCTGTCCCGCACCTTCGATCCGGCAGCGCACGCCTGGCAGGACGAGTCCTGGCAGTCTCCCGGCCTGACCGGTGGGGTCGTCTACGAGATGCACCTCGGCACCTTCACCCCCGAGGGGACGCTGGACGCGGCGATCGGCAAGCTCGACTACCTCGTGGACCTCGGCGTGCAGTTCGTGGAGCTGCTGCCGGTCAACGCGTTCAACGGCACCCACAACTGGGGCTACGACGGGGTGCTCTGGTACGCCGTCCAGGAGACGTACGGTGGGCCGGCTGCGTACCAGCGCTTCGTCGACGCGGCACACCAGAAGGGTCTCGGGGTGATCCAGGACGTCGTCCACAACCACCTGGGTCCGAGCGGCAACTATCTCGGCCTCTTCGGCCCGTACCTCACCGAGGGCATGTCGAACACCTGGGGTGATTCCCTGAACCTCGACGGACCGCAGTCGGACGAGGTACGCGACTACGTGATCGAGAACCTGCTGATGTGGTTCCGCGACTACCACGTCGACGGACTCCGGCTCGACGCCGTGCACGCACTCCACGACGAGCGTGCAGTGCACATCCTCGAGGAGTTCGCGACGCGGACCGACGAGTGCGCCGCGGAACTCGGCAAACCGCTGTTCCTCATCGCCGAATCGGACCTCAACAACCCGCGCCTCATCCAGAGCCGTGACGCCGGTGGGTACGGCCTCGCCGGGCAGTGGAGCGACGACTTCCACCACGCGGTCCACGTGAACCTCACACGTGAGACCGAGGGGTACTACCTCGACTTCGACTCCGTCGGTGCGCTCGCGAAGGTCCTCGAGAAGGGGTTCTTCCACAACGGCACCTATTCGTCGTTCCGGGAACGGCACCACGGCCGGGAGATCGACCCGTCGCGGGTGTCGCCCCTGCAACTCGTCGTCGCGGCCCAGAACCACGACCAGATCGGCAACCGCGCAGCCGGTGACCGCATCAGCGCCACCCTGAACCCGGCGCAGCTCGCGCAGGCCGCGGTTCTGACCATCCTCGGTCCCTTCACCCCCATGCTCTTCATGGGGGAGGAGTACGGCGCTTCGACGCCGTGGCCTTTCTTCACGTCGCATCCCGAGCCGGAGCTCGGGAAGGCGACGGCGGAGGGGCGCCTGAAGGAGTTCGAGCGTATGGGGTGGCGTCCCGAGGACGTCCCCAACCCGCAGGACCCGGAGACGTTCGCGTCGGCGAAGCTGGACTGGTCCGAGGCGGAGCAGGGGCACCACGCCGAGCTGCTCTCCACCTACCGGGAACTCATCCGGCTGCGCCGGTCGCACCCTGAACTGCGGGATGCCGACTTCGGCAGTATCTCCGTGGACTTCGACGAGGAGAACCGCTGGATCGTGCTGCATCGCGGTAGCACCGACGTCATCCTGAACCTGAGTGATGCCATGGTGACCGTGCCGGTCCGCGGCGCCGACGCCGAAGTCCTGCTGGCCACGGTGGACGGTGTGGGCCTGCTCGCCGACACGGTCCAGCTCCCGCCCCATGCGTCGCTCGTCCTCAAGCCGGCGGTGGCGTAGGGCAGGAGCGGCTTCTGTCCTGCACCTCGCGCGTCGTCAGGCGGGCGGCGGTGAAGGCTGTGCGTCCGTGCTCCGTGTCGTTGGTCCTCAGGCGAGTAGGACTGGACCAGCTTTCCGTCCAGCATGGTGCTCGTCCTGAGCTGGGGTGCCGGGTAGTTGGGCCTTCCGTCCTGCATCGCGCCCGTCCTCATCCGGGTGGCGTAGGCCTGGATCGGCCTTCGTCGTGCACGGTGCTCGTCCTCAGGCACACGGTGTCGGACTGGACCGGCCATGGTCCTGCATGCTGCTCGGGCTCGGGCTCGGGCTGAGGCTGGGGTCGGGACCGGGACGCTGGAGCAGCCGAGTCTTCCGTCCGGCGCGAGGCTCGTCCACAGGCGGGCTGCGGCGTAGGGCAGCGGGGGTGGATCCCGTCCCGCAGGTCCCTTCTACCCTGCGCAGGACGGAGGCCTGGGGCAGGACTGTGCAAGGGTTCCGACAGGACTGGCGCCGGAGGAGCAACCCGCTCGTTCCCCTCGGCCATACTGGGCCGAATGCCCTTCCCTGAGGAGATGAGGTCCCGCCGCCGAAGGCGGCTGGACCCGAACGTATCAGGAGCGGGACCCGGCAAGAACGAGGTGGCGACAACGGCATGACCCTGGACATCACGACACTGCGAATAGCGTTCGGCGCCATCGCCATCACCCTCCTCGTCCTGTTCTATACGGTCTCGTTCCGCCAGACCCGCTCGGCCTACAGTGCCTGGTGGTGCGCGGCCATCGGGTTCTTCTTCACTGGGACTTCCGCGTTCCTGCTGGACGGCACGGTCCATCAGGTATGGGCCAACCCACTGGGAAATACCCTGCTGGTCATGGGTACGGTCAGCGTCTGGGCGGGAGCGCGAACGCTGCGCACGAGCAGGCCGGCGTGGCTCCAACTGGCGGCAGCGCCGCTGCTGACGCTGTTTGCGTCGTTCCTGGGCGATCCGGCCACCGACACATGGTCCGGCGGCGCCGTGTTGCTCGGGATGATGTCGCTGACCATAGGCCTCGCGTCCTGGGAACTATGGCGTCTACCAAGCAGCTACAGCAAGGTGCAGGCTCCTCTGGCGATGGCCTCCGGGTTCCTCGCGGTCCTCTATCTCGCACGGTGTATCGCATTCGTGGTGGGTGGTCAGAACGGGTACCTCTTCACCACTTTCTTCGGCTCCGGGATCACGACTCTGGTCACCATGCTCCTGCTCGTCGTCGTGTCGTTCAGTGCTGCGGCGCTGAGCGCGGAGCAGATCGCCACCGATCTGCGGGCACGCGCGGATCGGGATGCGCTGACAGGCCTGCTCAACCGATCGGGCTTCCTCGACGTCGCCGTTACCCAGGCGGACCGTCTGGAGCGCACGGGCCGTCCGGGGACGCTGATCCTCGCTGACCTCGACTACTTCAAGTCCGTCAACGACACCCACGGACATGCCGCCGGAGACGCGGTTCTGAAAGCCTTCGCCGAGGCATGCACGGAGACGGTGAGGTCCACCGACCTCGTGGGGCGCTACGGCGGTGAGGAGTTCATCTTCCTGTTGCCGGGCGCCTCGGTGGGCAGGAGCGAGGACATCACCCGGGATGTAAGCATGGCTCTCCGGGGTTACTCGACTCCCGGGGGTTTCGAGTTGCCGACCGTCAGCTACGGGATCGTTGCGATCGAGGCCGTCGACTACGACCTCGACGCCGCCATAGCTGCTGCCGATCGCGCGCTGTATGCAGCGAAGGCCAGCGGTCGGGACCGCTCGATGCGGGCGATCGGGCCCGCCCTTGAGAAGGAGCGGGGCTCCTCGACGGACACCCCTGACGATTCAGTGAGCGTCTGAGTACGCGTTCACCGTCGGTCGTCGCGTCGCGTCGCGTCGCGTCGCGTCGCGTCGCGTCGGTCGTCGGTCGTCGCGTCGCGTCGGTCGTCTCGACATTGCGCCGTCCGCCGTGGACCGTCGAGAGTCAGCACAGTAGCTCCCTGTGCTCGTTGCGACGTGGCACCCGCCGGGGATCGACATAGGCCGGGGGAGTGAACCACGGGATGCCGTTCCTCACGTCGATGGTCCAGTTTCCCTGCTCGACGAGCCGGTGGTGGAAAGAACAGAGCAGGCACCCGTTCGAGATGTCTGTTCGTCCACCGTCCATCCAGGGCGTGACGTGGTGCGCTTCGGTCCAGACCGCCGGGATGGTGCAGGAGGGGAAGGCACAACCCTTGTCCCGTGCAACCAAGGCCCGTCGCTGAGCCACCCCGAAAAGACGACGTGCGCGGCCGACATCGAGGATCTCGCCGTGACCACCCAGGACGATCGGGATGATGTCCGCATTGCAGGCCATCTTCCTGACCACCCGCGCACTGATGGGACCACCGAAGACGCTATGGCCCGCCCCAGGGCCGACGGCCGATCGGTGCCAGGTTTCGCCGGTCGAGGAGCGTGACTCTCCCACATGCTCGCGCCCGACATCAACGGTGCTGGGGTATCCGATGGTTTCGGGTGGGGCGCCCACATCGCGCGAGGGGCTGTGCCCTCCGGGCCATGTACCCGGGTTGTCGGGGTAGCCGATGGTTTCAGCCAGGGCACTGGCGTTGCGCGACCGGCTGTCCACTCCTGGCTCGCCGGGGGTCTCGTTCCTCCGACCGTGCTCGCCGTAGGTGCTTCCCGCCCAGTGGTGAACTCGTTGCTGCACCTGTCCGACGAGAGACCGGTAGTCGATGGTGACCATGACCTGAGGACGATGACCACCCGTCGCAGGCAGGGTATCGGTCGCGAGGGCGACCTGGCAGGCTCCCACGAGCCCGTCGAGCAGGAGTTGAGGACGCGTTCTCCTCTCGAACGAATCGGCGCCCGCGTCATGGGAGATTGTTCGCGCCTCCTGGACCGGCATGGGGACGGATCCCGGTCCAGCAGGGTCACCGGCCAGGATCTCGGTGGCGGGCGCGGGTGCAGAATCGGGTTCAGCACGGTCATGAGCCTCGGAACAACCCGAGTGAGGGCTTACGGCATCCTTGCCCTGCCCCTGGTGATCTGACCTCAATCGGGGATTGGCGGCGGTGTTCATCACCGTCACGAGGTACTCGAACTGCTCGTCATCAGCCGCTATCTCGAGCCGCTGCAACCCGCGTCGCCTCCCCCTGAGGAAGACGCCCTGCTGAGCTCGCAGCGTCTCCTCCGTGGGTTCGGCACCGTCCGGATCCAGTACAGACTCCCACCGACGCAGCACTGTTTGAAGTAGGTCGCCATCGGCTTCGATGGCCTGGGCTGTGAGATTGTCCTCCATGGCGCGCACTGCTGCCGGTGTGGCACTTGTGCGGACCCGATCCACACCATTGCTGATCTGCGTGGCTGCATATGCTCCGACCTCGCCGGCTCGGAATGCTGCTGCCAGCACCCCGTAGCGCGGCGGACACCGGTCGCCGGTCAGGGTCGGCTGTTCCGTGACGGCCAGTCCGAGTCGCACCCGCCGTCGGGCTTCGACCCTGGTGATACGAAGCCGAGCCCGGAGGAAGTCGGCGGTGTCCTTGAACTCGGCCTGCTCCCGTGGATCGGTGTCGCCGGCCGTCGAGACAGGGCTCGACCACGACAGCGGCGCTGAACTCTCCGCGACGTTCGTGATGTGCTGCCGTTCCGCGGCGGCCGCTCCCACAACCTGCAGGTACTCCACCGTGCGGGCGAGGGCCTCCACTGTTGCCAGCGACGCCACCAGTTCGGCCACCGGAAGGAGATCCGCCTCGGCGGCGAATCGCTGCCCCACCATGGTCAACCTCGGTGCGAGGGAGGTCAGGGAGTCCTGCATGCCGGCTGCGGGGTCCACGAGCGCGAGTGACATGACTCGACTTTATTAGGATCTATGTACTATTGATGCTCATCGAACGCTATGTGGACAACTCGTTGCCGGACGTTCCCTTCCCGGACAATCCGCTTCCTTGACCGGCTCAGCACCTCGGACCAAATCCCTGAGGGAATCGGGGAAGGCGACCATTGCACCGCACCACCGCACCTCCGGCGGCGCTCCAGGGCGTTGTTCTGCTTGAATCGTGCAGGAAGGACGAGGCGGCGGACGTTCCGACCCGACCGAGACTCTTCCACCTCTCGAAGACTCCGATTCCTTCAGGCCTCTGGCAGGGTGATGTGGATGGGTGCGGCATCGGATGGCCAGGTCTGTTCCTGGGACCTGGCCCGGCTGACGCACATCATCTCCCTGCCCGAGACGGTCAGGACGGAACACCTGGATCGGCTCCTCGACGGAGAGCCGGTCCGAGACCCGAAGGACACCTGATGCTGCGATTCCGAGAAGCCGCCCCGGACGATTGGCCGGGCATCTGGGCCATCATGAAGCCGGTTGCCCGAGCCGGCGAGACCTACTGCTGGGACACATCCATCGATGAGACCGCGGGACGGCAGGAATGGCTTCCCGGTACGTCCGGGTCCGATCCGACGCTCGTCGTCTTCGTGGCCGTGGAGGCGGGCACCGACCGTGTGGTGGGTACGGCACAATTGCACGCCAATCGGGGCGGCAACGGCGCACACGTCTCCAACGCATCCTTCCTCGTCGCCGCCGATGCCGGGGGCAGGGGTGTGGGCCGGGCACTCGCAGGACACGTGCTCGACGAAGCGCGAGCAGCGGGTTACACCGCGATGCAGTTCAACGCCGTCGTGGAGACGAACGAGCGGGCCGTCGCCCTGTGGATCTCACTCGGCTTCTCGATCATCGGGACCGTGCCCGGCGCATTCGTGCACCCGTCCGCGGGACCGACCGGCCTCCACATCATGCATCGGTTCCTCTGAGGCCGGCTCACCGCCGGAACATGGAAGGGGAAGGACGACGGCGGTCGTCCTCCTGCCCCGCCGATGACGACGCCGGTTCGGACGGGTGGGGCGACGGCGGACGCATCCGAATGCGGAAGGGGTGGGACGGCGGTGGCCGCCATCCTGCCCGGTGGACAACCCCGCCCGTTCAGGGTGGGTCCGAACAGCTGCGGGCGCGATCCGCCGGACCTGAGCCGGGGCGGGATCAGCGGTTGGTCCACGATCGTGCCGGAGGGCCACCCCGTCCGCCGACCCGAGCCGTTGTGCGACATGAACGCGAAAGTTAGCATGATGCCCGGGGAGGGTCCAGGTCTCACCCGATCTCCGTCAGGAGTAGTCCGATGACCGATTTCTTCACCATGCAGCCCGGCGAGACTGCTGCTCCGCTGCCGGACCGGCCGGTCCTGTGCACCGGGTCGGCGACGATGCGCCGCATCCACCGGTTCTTCCTGTGGGCGTACGACGAGGCGCCCGGCCTGGTGCGATCCGTGCAGCCGCACGATACCACCCGAGCAGAGTACGTCGGCGAGGTGCTCGGGAACTTCGACAAGCTGCTCCACCTCCACCACGAGGGCGAGGACGTGCTCATGTACCCGCAGTTGGCGGAGCGGGCACCGGCGTGCGCGTTGCACGTGGAGCAGATGCTCGAGCACCACCGGCAGGTCACACAGCGCCTCGAGGCCATCGAGCCCGTCCGCCTGCGCTGGATGACCACGGCGGACGCTGAGGCCGGGGACGACCTCGCCCAGCGCTATACGGACCTGTGCACCGTTCTTCAGGTGCACCTGCGCCGCGAAGTCACGGAGGTGATGCCGGTCGTGGACCGGGTGCTGACCGAGCGGGAGTTCAAGGGAGCCGGGCAGCACGGGATCAACCAGCTGGACAAGAACTTCCTGGTCGGCAACCTCGGGATGGTGCTGGCAACGAATCCGCCGGCGGACCAGAAGGATCTCCTCAGGGAGATCCCACCGCCGGTCCGCCTCGCCTACCGCCTCATCGGGCGCAGGATGTACCGGCGACAGTACTCCACGCTCTTCCCGGGACGCGCCATCCCTGAGACGCTCTAGCCCACTCGGTGAGCCGGGCGGTCGGGAACGGCCGAGCGCCCGACGGCGCGGCCAAGGAGGCCCCGGACATCAGGGCCTCGGTGGAGCCGATCATCCCTCCGCAGGTGACCACCCGCGGCCGCCACGCTCCGGTGCGGCCGCACCGCTGACGGGACAGGGCCGAAGCAGTCGGGCCGAAAGCGGACGGCGATCGCGCTCGAGGATGCACTTCCGGGACACAATGGGCGCATGAGTGCCACGACACCCGTCCCCGATCCACTCCTCGGCGTCTGGGCCACGCTCGGCGAACCGCGCCTGACCGCTGCGCTGGCAGGATCGGGCGTCGGCTGGGTAGGCCTCGACGCACAGCACGGGCACTTCGACGACCGCGCCCTCCGCGACACACTGGGTCACCGGACGGAGGGAGCGGCACCGATGCTCGTCCGCGTCGCCGTGAACGACGCCGCGCTGATCGGTCGGGCGCTCGACGCGGGAGCCGACGGCGTCGTCGTGCCCCTCGTGGACAGCGTTGCCGACGCCGAGGCAGCGGTGGCAGCAAGCCACTACCCACCCCATGGCGGACGCAGCTGGGGGCCGCTGCCGGGCAGCGATCCGGTCCACAGCCCCGGCTCCGACGGCGGCAGGCACGCGGTACCGCTGTGCGCCGTGATGATCGAGACCGCTGCCGCGCTCGCTGCGGTCGACGCGATCGCCGCCGTACCCGGCGTCGACATGATCTTCGTGGGCCCGTTCGACCTGTCGCTCGCACTGGGGACGGACGTCGACCACCTCCTCGCGTCGCACGGTAACGAGGACGCACCTCTCGCACGGATCACCCGCGCCTGCACGCATGCCGGGATCGCCGCCGGCGCCTACGCCGGCACCCCCGAGCGGGCGGTGCTGCTCGCTGCGGCCGGCTTCCGGTGGATCGCCGCCACCACCGACGCCGCACTGGTGACCCTCGGGGTCGAGGACGTGCGCCGGCGGGTGCGGTCCAGGCGATCGACTCACACCCAGGACGCCCGCAGCGCGGGGAACGCCTCCTCGTAGCCCGCGAGCGCCCTCGCGGCCGCGTGGAACGAGTCGACCAGCGGATGCCCCGCGAAGGCGCGCAGGGCGGCATCGCGGTCGTGGTGGACCGCCGCCTGGACCGTGTCCCGCTCCACGGCCTTGACCGCGGACATGAGTCCCAGCTGGTGCGACGTCAGGGGCGCCGCGGGCAGGGGACGGGCGCCGTTCACATCGACCGTGGACGGCACCTCCACGACGGCTTCTTCCGGCAGCCCGGGGAACGTCTGGCCATTGCGCACGTTGAGGATCAGCTCGGCACGCCGACCCGTGAGCAACGCCCGCATCACCTGCAGGGCCACCCGCTCGTAGCCGCCGCCGGCGAGGTCCGCCTCGTCGCGCTCCTCGTCCTCCGAGCGGGCCTCGGCGAGGTATCCCGATTCACGCTCGCGGCGCGCGGCCTCCCACGCGGCGAACGGGGCATCGGCGGCGAGGAGGCGCGGGTAGAGATCCCGCTGCTGGTCGCGGAGGATCTCCCCGCGCGTCCTGTCCGCACCGCCGATCGAGCGGAGGGCCTCCCGATGGAAGTAGTAGTAGAAGAGGTACTCGTTGGGCAGGGAGCCGAGCACCCGGAGAAGGTCGGGACCGAAGAGCCGTCCCTCCTCGAAGCCCGCGAGGCGCACCGGATCGTCGAGCAGTGCGGGGAGGCGGTCGGTCCCGCCGTCGTCGAGCCTGCGGAGCCACCCCAGGTGGTTGAGGCCCACGTAGTCGACGCCGGCGAGCGTACCGCGCAGGTCCACGCGTGCCGCCCGTGCCGCACGGGTGACGAGGCCCGACGCCGAATCGCAGATCCCGATGATCCGGTGTCCCAGGACGGCGGCGAGCGCCTCGGTGACCATCCCGGCAGGGTTCGTGAAGTTGACGAGCCAGGCGTCCGGCGCGACGGCGCGCATCGCCGTGGCGACACGCATCATGTCGGGGATGGAACGGAGGGCGTAGGAGATGCCGCCGGCACCGACGGTCTCCTGGCCGAGCAGCCCGGCGGACAGGGCGACGCGTTCGTCCAGGACCCGCCCCTCCGCCCCGCCGCTACGGACCGCCGCGAACACGATGTCGGCATCCTGCAGCGCATCCTCGAGCCTGTCCTCCACCCGCACCGACGGCGCGGGATGCTCCCCGTGCAGCGGCACGGCGTCGAGCACGCGGGCGATCGCGTGGGCCCGCTCGGGCCGGGCGTCCAGCAGGACGACGTCGGACACGAGCCCGGCGAAGGGACCGTCGGCGAGCGCACGGTAGACCAGCGGGACGCGGAAGCCCCCGCCGCCCACGATGACGAGGCGTGCGCCGGGTCCCACCGTCTCGGGCATGGTTCGTCCCACTTCCGTTTGCGCCGTGATCGGGCGTCCGACCGGTTCCTCGGCGACACAGCCGCTGCGCGACCGGCGCCTTGCACGTATTCTGCCGTACATGCTCCAACAGCACCGCTTCGATCCGCTGGCGGCCACCCGTAGCCCGGACGGGCCCGAATTCGACCTCCTCCTCGCCGGCCAGGTGTTCTTCGACATCATCTTCACGGGCCTCGAGCAGCTGCCGTCGCCGGGCACGGAGGTCTGGACCGAGGGGATGGGTTCCGGGCCGGGCGGGATCGCCAACCAGGCGATCGCCGCGAGCCGGCTGGGCCTGCGCACCACCCTCGCGGCTGCCTTCGGCGACGACGGGTACGGCCAGTTCAACTGGGACGTGCTGCAGGACCAGGAGCACGTGGACCTCTCGCGGTCGCGCGTGTTCGGGCGGTGGCACTCCCCGGTCACGGTCTCCCTCTCGGTGCATCAGGACCGCTCGATGATCACGCACGGGCACGCGTCTCCGCTACGGGCCTCCGAACTGATCGGTGCGCCGCCGTCGTGCCGCGCTGCCATCGTCAGCCTGGACCGCGAGGTGGAGCCCTGGGCCAAGGCTGCCGCGGCCAATGGCACCAAGCTGTTCGGCGACGTGGGCTGGGACCCTGCAGGGGAGTGGGCACCCGAGACTCTGGCCACGCTCGACCACTTCCACGCGTTCATGCCGAACGCCGCCGAGGCCATGGCCTACACCCGCACCGATGATCCGTGGGCCGCGCTGTACGCGCTCGCTGACCGCGTCCCCGTGGCCGTGGTGACGGTCGGGCAGCAGGGCGCCATGGCGATCGACTCGCAGACCGGTGAGGAGGAGTGGGTGCCGGCCCTGCCCGTGTCCGCCTACGACCCGACCGGGGCGGGCGACTGCTTCGGGGCGGCGTTCGTCATGGGCGACCTCGCGGGTTTCCCGCTCGCCGACCGCCTCCGCTTCGCGAATCTCTGCGCCTCACTCTCCGTCCAGCACGTGGGCGGTTCCCTGGCCGCACCCGGATGGGGCGACATCGCCGACTGGTGGCACTCGGTCAACGCGGGCCGTGACGGCATCCGGCGGCAGTGGGTGCGGCGGTACGCCTTTCTGGAGGACCTGGTGTCGGACGTCCCCACGGAGGCGGTGCGCCGGGCGACGGCCACGATCGCCCGCCACTCCGACGCGTCGCCCTCGTTCCGCCCGTCCGACGTCGGTGGGGACATGGACGGGACGGCCGAGGAGTCGGCGAGTGACCGGGAGAACTGCTCGCGCTGATGGGATGTCGCCGGGAACCGCCGGCGAGCCGGGGCTCCGGGCCGTCAACCGCGTAGCGCAGCAGCCTCTCCGAGCCAGCGGGCGTACAGCGCCCAGGGGTCTCCGACGCCCGCGGCGAGCCGCCCGACGTGCTGCTCGAGCTCCGGCGCCGCCTCGAACCACTCGGAGCGGTCGAGGCGCGAGTCCGCGAACTGCTCGTGCCGACGTCGCTCGACGAGCCGGTCACCGCGTTCGAACGCGAGGACCTCGTCGTGCCAGATCCTGGCCAGCCGCTGCCGCGGGTTCGCCGTCGTCCCGATCTTGATGCGGTCCCGGAACCGGAGGTAGTAGACGACGTCGACGCGCGGCGGCGGCAGGCCGTCGTCGAGGACGTCCCCGACCCGCCACTCGCATGCGGCGCACACCCAGCCGGAGGGATACCGCACACCCACCCGTGAGCCGCACGCCGCGCATGGCGCCGGCAGCAGGTCGGTGACGCCCCAGGAGCCCTCCGCCCACTCGGCGACCACCGCCACGTGCGCCGGACACAGCGGGAAGGGACTTTCGCCGGTCTCCCTGCCGCACGTCTGCCCGTCGTCGTCGGGCAGCACGCACCCCGGACCGGCGGGCAGGGAATCGAACACGGCTTCGATTGTTCCCCCTTCCCCGGGCACAGGCAAGCGATGATGACGGCGACCAAGCTGGCAGAATGGGACGGGTGACTTCCTCCGAACGCGCTGCAGAGATCGACCTCGACGCCCTGCGGCACAACATCCGGCACCTGCGCGACGTCGCGCACCCCGCCCGGGTCATGGCCGTGGTGAAGGCCGACGCCTACGGCCACGGCGCCGTCCCCGTGGCCCGGGCCGCGCTGGAGGCGGGAGCCGCCTGGCTCGGCGTCGCCCACATCGCCGAGGGCGTCGCCCTGCGGAAAGCGGGCATCGAGGCTCCCATCCTCGCGTGGCTGCACACCGCGGGCACCGACTTCACCGCCGGCGTCGAGCACGGACTGGACCTCGGGATCTCCGGGTGGGAACTCGACCACGTGGTCGCGGCGGCCCGCGAACTGGAGCGCCCCGCCATCGTGCACCTGAAGATCGACACCGGCCTCGGCCGGAACGGGTGTCCACCGGAGCAGTGGGACTCGCTGCTCAGCCGTGCCGTCGCCCACCAGGAGGAGGGGCTGATCCGCGTCGTCGGGATCTTCTCCCACCTCGCGGTCGCGGACGAGCCCGCACGGCCCGAGACCGACCTGCAGGTGCAGGCGTTCCGCGAGGCCGTCGCCGCCGCGGAGAACGCCGGGATCGACGTCGAGGTCCGGCACCTCGCCAACACCCCTGCCACGTTCTCGCGGCCCGACTGCCACTTCGACCTCGTACGCGTGGGCCTCGGCATCTACGGCCTCTCGCCCTTCTCCGACCAGGGCTCCGCCGACCTCGGCCTGCGGCCCGTCATGACCTTCAGCACCACCGTGTCGAACTGCAAGGAGGTGCCCGCCGGACAGGGCGTCTCCTACGGCTACGCCTACCGCACGCAGAAGCCCACCACGCTCGGACTCATCCCCGTCGGCTACGGCGACGGAGTGCCGCGCATCGCCACCGGAGCGCCTGTCCTCGTCGGGGGCCGCATCTACCCGGTGGTGGGGCGCATCGCGATGGACCAGCTCGTCATCGACTTCGGCACCACGGGCCTCGTCGGCTCACCGGAGAGCCCGCTCGGCAAGCGCGCGGTGCTCTTCGGCGGCACCGATGCACCCCCTGTGGAGGACTGGGCGGCAGCGGCCCAGACGATCAACTACGAGGTGGTCACCCGGATCAGCGGCCGCGTGGAACGCGTGTACGTGGATGCAGCGCAGGAGGCGCGTGATGACCGTCCTGCCTGAGTGGACGGTGGTGCACGAGGTCGGATCGGCCGCCGAGCTGCAGGCCCTCGCCGCCGCTCTGGCCCCCCACCTGCGCGCGGCGGACCTGCTGGTCCTGTCCGGTGAGCTGGGTGCCGGCAAGACGACGTTCACGCAGGGGCTCGGGCGTGGTCTCGGCGTCACGGACCGCATCATCTCGCCGACCTTCGTGCTCGTCCGCCAGCATGCCGCCGGCGGCAGCGGGCCCGGCCTCGTCCACGTCGACGCCTACCGCCTGGACGGTGCGGCCGCCGTGGACGACCTCGACCTCGAGGCCGGCATGGCAGCGAACGTCACGGTCGTCGAATGGGGAGCAGGCCGTGTGGAGCACCTCAGCGACAGCTGGCTGCGCGTGGACATCCTCCGGCCGGTCGGCGTCCTGCAGACCGCCGCGACCGGCGGACCGGTCACCGCGTTCGACGACGACGGCGAGGACGAGGTGCGTACCGTCACCCTCGCGGGCTTCGGTCCGCGCTGGCACGCCCGGCAACCCCCGCTCCTGCTCGACTAGGCTGGACAGGTGCTCCTTCTCGCCCTCGACACCTCCGCCGCGGCCACCGTCGCGCTCCTGCGTGACGACGTCGTCGTCGGCCGGTTCGGCAGCGCGGACACCCGCTCCCACGCCGAGGTCCTCGCTCCCGCGGTGCAGGGCATCCTCGCGGATGCGGGCGTTCCGGGGGCGGACCTGGACGGTATCGTCGCCGGCGTCGGCCCCGGTCCCTTCACGGGGCTGCGCGCGGGACTGGTCACGGCCCGGACCCTCGGCTTCGTCTGGGACGTCCCGCTGTTCGGCGTCCTGAGCCTGGACGCCCTGGCCTTCGATGCCGTCGCCGGCGAGGCCGTCGAGGCCGGCAGCGCGTTCCTCGTCGGCACCGATGCGCGCCGCGGGGAGGTCTACTGGGCCGCCTACCGGGCAGCCGGGGACGCACTGCCCGAACTCCTCGACGGACCGCACGTCGGCACCGCGGCGAGCCTGCCGAAGGATCAGCCCCTCGCGGGACGCGCCGCGAGCCTGTACCCGGATGACCTGGACGGGCTCCCGGCCTTCACGACGTCGGACCCCGACGCGGCATCCCTCGCCCGCGTCGCCCGGCTGCGCCTCCTCGCGGGCGAGCCGCTCCTCGACACCGCGCCGCTGTACCTGCGCGAATCCGATGCCAAGGTGCCAGGGCCACGGAAGCGGGCGACGGCGTGAGCTTCACCCTGCGCAGCCTCACCTTCGAGGACATCGAGACCATCGGGCGGCTGGAGGACGAACTGTTCCCCACCGACGCCTGGCCGCTCGACATGTTCTACACCGAGTTCTTCCAGCCCGAGACGCGGCGGTACATCGTGGCCGAGGTGGACGGCGTCCCCGTGGGCTACGCCGGTGTCATGGTCATCGACACGACGGCGGACATCCAGACCATCGGCGTGCTGCCGCGCTTCGAGGGACAGGGGATCGGACGCGCCCTGCTCACCGAACTGCTCGACGAGGCACGGCGTCGCGGCGCGGAGACCGTGATGCTGGAGGTGCGCGCGGACAACCCGCGAGCGCAAGAGCTCTACTCGCGGTTCGGCTTCGTCAAGATCCACACCCGGAAGAGGTACTACCGCGACGGCGTGGACGCCTGGGTGATGCGACTCGTCCTGGCCGCGGACGGAGGAACACGATGATGCGCGGGGAACCGCTGGTGCTCGGCATCGAGTCCTCCTGCGACGAGACCGGTGTCGGGATCGTGCGCGGCACGCAACTGCTGACCAACACCGTGTCCTCCTCGATGGACGAGCACGTGCGCTTCGGCGGCGTCATCCCCGAGATCGCCTCGCGCGCTCACCTGGAGGCCTTCGTGCCCACCCTGCGCACGGCCCTCGACGACGCCGGCGTAACACTCGAGGACATCGATGCGATCGCCGTGACGGCCGGTCCGGGGCTGTCGGGCGCGCTCATGGTGGGGGTATCGGCCGCCAAGGCCCTCGCCGTCGCCACGGGGAAGCCGCTGTACGCCATCAACCATCTCGTGGCGCACGTCGGGGTCGGCATGCTCGGGGGTACCTTCGCCGACGGGCTCCCCGCGAACCTCGGTGCGCTCCTGGTGTCCGGCGGGCACACCGAGATCCTGCGGATCGGGAACATCGCGAGCGACGTCGAACTGCTGGGATCCACGATCGACGACGCCGCCGGCGAGGCCTACGACAAGACGGCCCGCATCCTCGGCCTGGGTTATCCGGGCGGTCCCGTCATCGACCGGCTGGCGCGAGAGGGGAATCCGAAGGCCATCCGGTTCCCCCGCGGCCTGTCCCAGCCGAAGTACATGGGCACGGCGGAGGAACCGGGCCCGCACCGGTACGACTGGTCCTTCAGCGGTCTCAAGACCGCCGTCGCCCGCAGCGTGGAGCAGTACGAGGCAGCGGGGATGGAGGTGCCCGTGGCGGACATCGCGGCCTCCTTCCAGGAGGCGGTGGTGGACATCATCACCTCGAAGGCCGTGCTCGCCTGCCGGGAGCACGGCATCACCGAACTCCTGCTCGGGGGAGGCGTGGCCGCGAATCGCCGGCTCCGCGAACTGACCGGAGAACGGTGCACAGCCGCGGGCATCACCCTGACGGTCCCGGCGCCGTCGCTCTGCACCGACAACGGAGCCATGGTCGCTGCGCTCGGCGCGCAGATCATTATGGAGGGTCGCGCCCCGAGCGGAGTGTCCTTCGGCACGAACCCCTCGTTGCCCGTCACGGAGATCGTGCTCGCGTCCGGTGAGGACGGCAGGGCCTAGTTCCCGCCGAGCGCAGGTACCGGCGCCGGGCGCGCTGTCCGGTCCTGCTTGCGGGAGCATGGCGGTCGCCGGCTGCTCGACCGTCGCCAAGCCCTCCAGCTCTTCGAGCGCTCGGGGCGGGGGACGTGTCAGGGATCCTGGAGACGGAACGACAGCGGGCCGGACTCCCTAGGGAGTCCGGCCCGCTGCATCACCTATGTGATGCCTAGAGAGTGCCCCGGCGGTCCGTCGGGTCACCGTCGACCAACGGGTCGTTCTCGAAGCCCTGACTCTCGGACGGGACGCCCGTTCCCGGGACGCCGTCCACGGCAGGTACGGGATCGACGTCGATGGCGTCCACCTCGTCCACGATCGGGGTGTTCTCGGGGACGAGGGGCGCAGCGTTCGTCGTGGTCACCGTGTCCACCGTGTCCACGGTGTCCACGGTGTCCACGGTGTCCACGGTGTCCACGGTGTCCACGGTCTCTACGGCGTCTACGGTCTCGTCCGACTCGTTCTTCTTGCTGACAGCCGCTGCGGCCACTCCGGCCACGGCAGCCGCCGCTGCCACTCCGACTCCGGCGGCCAACTTGCCCGACACGCCGGCCTTGCCGCTGTCACCGCGCGATTCCGCAGCGTCCTCGGCGGTGGGGGTGCCCGTGGTGCCCGTGCCCGCTACGGAACCGCGCCATGCGCCCGTCGCGTAGCTCTCGGACTCGATGAACTCCTTGAACTTCTGGAGGTCGGCCTTCGCCTGGTTCTCGACGACGTTCAGCTTGTCGCCGACCTTCTCGACGAGGCCCTCCGGCTCGTACTCGAGGACGAGGTTGACGCGCGTGATGCCTCCCAGGTCCTCGAAGGACACCGAGCCGGCGTTGGTCGCCCCCTCCGTGGCGGCCCAGGACACCTTGCGGTCAGGGACCTGCTCTAGGACCTTGGCCTCCCACTGCCGGCGGATCCCGCCGATCTCGGCAACCCATTCGAGCCGGTCGTCGCTGAGCTGGGTGATCTGCTTGATCCCGCCCATGAAGTGCGGGAACTCCTCGAACTGCGTCCACTGGTTGTACACGGTCGTCACTGGAAGATTCACTACAACGGTTTCTTCGACCTTCGTGCTCATCATGCCTCCCTGAGGGTTGGGGATACGGTCACTGATCGCATCATCAGCATGCTTAGCTTATGGTGCGGACCGGGCTGTGACCAGCACCGTCCCCGTGAAGTCAGGAGGGCAGGTCCCCGACGCTCGCATACCGGCGTCGCCAGTCGCGCCCCTCTTCCCCGCCGTACAGGGTCCAGTACTCGCGGCCCGAGGTGATGACGTCGTCGTCCACCGTCCAGATCGAGACGACACGGAAGATCCCGACGTCCTCCTGCGGGACCTGGACCTCCGAGACGACGACGTCCCCGGCGTCGTACACGTTCAGGACGTCGATGCTCCACCCGTTCGGGTGCTCGGAATTAACCGCCACCATGTTGTCCCTGCCGCGGATGATCTCGCGCGTGACGGGCCAGAAGACCTCGACGTCCTCGGCGAGCGTATGTCCCACGGCGTTCCAATCCCTGCTCCATACCGACTGCCAGTACCGGCGGACCACCTCTGTAGACTCCATGCGCCGATGCTACCGGCCGACGACGGCGCCCGGACCTCGGAGGTGGGCTGCCACGTTCGCCTCGAACCCCTCGATGGTGCGCGCGATCGCGGTGGCGGGCGCGGTGTCCCAGATCTCCTGGTTGAAGATCTCCACCTCGATGTCACCGGCATACCCGGTGGCCTCCACGGCGGCCGTGATGGCGCGGAAGTCGATGACCCCGTCCCCGGGGTAGTGGCGCGAGAGCAGCACGTCCGCAGCAAGGGGCGTCGCCCAGTCGCACACCTGGTAGCTCGCGATGCGGCCCTCCCGGCCGGCCCGGCCGATCTGCTCCGACAGTTCCGGATCCCACCACACGTGGAACGTGTCGACGACGACGCCCACCACCGAGGAGGGGAAGGGGGAGGCGAGGTCGAGCGCCTGCTTCAGTGTCGAGATGACGGCGCGGTCCGAGGCGTACATGGGGTGCAGCGGCTCGAGGGCCAGGGTCACTCCGGCCGCCTGTGCCTCCGGCGCGAGTTCGGCGAGGGCGTCCTGCACCATGGAGCGGGCGCCCACGAGATCCTTCGAGCCCTGCGGGATGCCGCCTGCCACCATCACGAGGACCGACGCCGAGCCTGAGGCTCCCGCGGCCGCGAGGGTGGCGGTCTCCTCGATGGCCCTGCGGTTGTCGTCCATCGCGGCCCTGCGAGCCCGGCCTTCGGGGACGGTGAAGAATCCGCCACGACACAGGCTGGAGAAGCGGAGCCCTGAGTCGGCGAGGAGCCGTGCGGCCCCGACGAGGGAGGCGGCCTGCACGGAGTCGCGCCACAGGCCGATGCTGGTGATGCCGGCGTCCGCCGTCGTCCTCAGCGCCTCCTCGAGCGTCGCGTACTTGATCGTGGCCTGGTTGATGGACAACCGTGGATCCGGCGTCGTCACGGGGTGACCCCGCAGGTGCCCAGCAGCGCGTGCCATCGGTCACGGGCCAGCTCGGGCTGTTCGAGGGCTCCGCACGCATTGGCGAGGCGGACGATCGCGGACAGGTGCGGCAGGCTGCGCGCGGCGTGCAGCCCGCCCACCATGGAGAAGCCGGCCTGGTGGCCGTTGAGCCAGCTGAGGAACGCCACACCCGTCTTGTAGTAGAACGTGGGTGCCGCGAAGATCTGGCGTGAGAGCGCCTCGGTCGGACCGAGGATCCGTTCGTAGGCCTCGCCGTCACCGGCGTCGAGGGCCTGGACCGCGGCGGAGGCGTGCGGGCCGAGGGCTGCGAAGGCTCCGAGCAGGGCATCCGAATAGCCCGAGGAGTCCCCACCGATGAGGGACACGTAGTTGAAGTCGTCTCCCGTGAACATGCGGGCGGGCTCGTTGAGCCGTGCGCGCACGGACCGCTCGGAGTCGGCGTCGAGCAGGCTCATCTTGACGCCGGCCACCTTGTCGGGGGAGTTGGCGATGATCTTCAGGAGCGTGGAGGATGCGACCTCCGTGTCCGCGGCCCCGAAGTAGGTCCCCAGCTCGGGATCGAAGGCGCTGCCGAGCCAGTGCAGGATCACGGGTGCCCCGGCGGCGGCCAGGACCTCCGAGTAGACACGCTCGTAGTCCTCCGCCGTCCGTGCGGCGCGGGCGAGGTGGCGGCTCGCCATCAGGACCACGGACGCGCCCGCATCCTCGGTGAAGTGGAGCTGCTCCTTGTAGGCATCGATGACGGCGTCGAGGGAGATGACGGACTCCCCGACGTGGTCGGTGTTGACGCCGGCCACCAGGGCGCCTCCGACGGTCCGCGCTTCTGCAGCACTGCGGGAGATCAGCTCGCGCGTCGCGGAGGCGTCGAGTCCCATGTTCCGCTGCGCGGTGTCCATGGCATCAGCGACGCCCAGTCCCCAGGACCACAGGTGGTGGCGGAAGGCGAGGGTCGCGTCCCAGTCCAGGTCGGCCGGCGCCCCGGGGACGTTCTCGGCCGTGGTGCGGGGGACCACATGCGCTGCAGCGTAGACCGTCCGGCTGGCCAGCGGGACGGCCGGCTTCGAGAACGACGGTGCAGGGTTGAGTTCGACGGCGGAGGTGGCCCCCGCCGCATCGACGAGGGTGATCATGCCAGCGAGTCCGCCTCCTCGCGGGGGAGGACGGTGGTGCGCACGTCCTCCAGCTCGAGGCGTCGCCCCGAGCGGGAGCTCTCGAGGCCCTGCTCCGCGAGGTACATGCCCCGTGCACCTGCGAGGAAGTCGTACGGGTGCGGCGCGTCCTCGAGCACGTGGCGCAGGAAGTCCTCCCACTGTGTCTTGAAGCCGTTCTCGAACACCTCGTTGGTGGGAACGTCCATCCAGTCGCCGTCGTAGTCGTGGGTGTCCTCGAGGTCGGGGTTCCACACAGGCTTGGGCGTGGCGTTGCGGGGCTGGATCTTGCAGCCGAACAGCCCGACGACGGCGGAGCCGTGGGTGCCGTCGACCTGGAACTGCACGAGCTCGTCGCGGTTCACACGGACCGTCCAGCTCGAGTTGAGCTGTGCGACGATGCCGCCCTCGAGCTCGAAGACGGCGTAGGCGGCGTCGTCGGCGGTCGCGCGGTAAGGATGACCCTGCTCGTCGACGCGCTCGTCGATGTGCGTCACGGCCCGCGCGTAGACGGACTCGACCCTGCCGAAGAGGTTCTCCAGCACGTAGCTCCAGTGCGGGAACATGTCGACGACGATCCCGCCGCCGTCCTCCGCGCGGTAGTTCCAGCTGGGGCGCTGCGCGTCCTGCCAGTCACCCTCGAAGACCCAGTAGCCGAACTCGCCGCGCACGGAGAGGATGCGGCCGAAGAACCCGGAATCCACGAGGCGCTTGAGCTTCTGCATGCCGGGGAGGTACAGCTTGTCGTGCACCACGCCGTTCTTGATCCCGGCCGCCTCGGCGAGGTTCGCCAGCTCCAGGGCATCGGCCGCGGTCTCGGCGGTGGGCTTCTCGGTGTAGATGGCCTTGCCTGCGGCAATGGCCTTCCGGATGGCGGCGGAGCGTGCCTTCGTCACCAGGAAGTCGGCGTAGACCTCCCAGGTCGGATCCGCCAGGACGCTGTCGAGGTCGGTGGAGTAGTGCTCGATCCCATGCTTCGCGGCGAGCTCGGCGAGCTTCGCCTCGTTGCGGCCCACCAGGATCGGTTCGACCTGCACGCGGGTCCCGTCGGAGAGGAGCACGCCGCCCTGGTCGCGGATCGCGAGGATGGAACGGACCAGATGCTGCCGGTAGCCCATGCGCCCGGAGACGCCGTTCATGATGATCCCGATTGTCTTCGTCGACATTGATGCTCCTAGATTCCGGCGGTACCGCTCGATTGGAAAGCGTTTACCGAGAGTGTAGGGGAAGAAGCAGGGAGGGGCAATAAGGGGGAGGCGGCAGCCTCCGGTGGTCAATTGCGGGGGAGCTCGCGGCGAGTGCACTGGTCCGGACGCACCCAGGCTTCGCGGGCTATCGAGAACTCGATCCACTGCGCCAGCACCGCTGCATCGGTCCACGCCATCGCGAATCCGCGCACGGTCTGCCGGGCGCCGTCCGGGTACTCGAGCTCGACCCACAGTGCCGGTGCCGGCGATGCCGACTCGGTGATCCCGCGGGTGGGTGCCTCGAGCTGGAGCGGTGGGACGAATCCATGGGTCGTCGGAGGCGCCCCGTGCCATCCGGCCACCCTACGCATGCGGGCACGCCCAAGGGGTGGCGCAGGATGCGGGCCGGGTCATCCCACCACTGTACGAGGGCGGCATGGCCCGGCGTCGGCAGGTCGGGACCGTGGGGTGGGCCCACCTCGTGGGGGGCCGGGCCGAGGTCCCACTCGACGCGCAGGGAACTCGTCAGGCGGCGTGGGACGCGAGCGGCTTCAGAGCCCGACGCCGGCAGTGCCCGGCATCGACCCACGCCTCCCGCGCCCTTGAATACTCGATCCACTGCGCCAGGACCGCCGTGTCCGTCCAGGCCATCGCGAAACCCTTCATGGTGCGCCGGGAGCCGTCGGGATAGTCGAGGTCGACCCACAGCGCGGGGGAGCGTTGCGGTTCGACGACACCGCTCGCAGGCGCGTCGAGCTGAAGAGGTGGGACGTACCTGTCGGCGCTGGGTGGGATGCCGTGCCATCCCGGTCGTTCTGCCATGCACCGAGGGTATGCAGCAGGTCCGACAACCTGACGTGCCGCCAGCGCTCGCCCTGCAGCCGGCGCTACCCTGCGCCGTCGGACGCTGCGTGGGCCTGGAGCAGTTCGTCGCTGAACGGCGCACGTCTCCTCGGCGGGAGGTCGTCGATCAGTTCGTTCACCGCCAGGGCGAGCACATCGCACTCGAGCGCGGGCATGGGCATGAGCCCGGCGAGATACGCCTCGACCTCGTACTCGTCCACATCGCCGCTCAGGGAGAAGTAGCGCAGCCACACCTCGCCCACGGAGAAGCCGGACTCCGCGATGGCGGCATTGGTCATCGCCCGCTGTTCCTCCGCATAGGGGAACGAGATCATGACGGTTCCGTTCGCTCCGACGCATCGTGGTCGCTCACGAGGTCCGCGGTGAGCCTGCGGAAGGGGACACCCCGGGTGCGTGCGCGGACGGTCAGGGCCGTGAGCGCCTCGGCCTCGCTCAGGCCCTCCCGCTCCATCAGGATCCCCTTGGCGATACCGACGAGGTCGCGTGAGCGCAGCGACTCCCGCAGCTCACTGCTGATCCGGGTCGATGTCTCCGACGTCTGGACGTGGCCGAGCAGTGCCGCGGCGGCAACGGCGATCCCTGCGAGGCGGGCACGGTCCGCATCGCCGAACGTCGCCGGCATCGTCGAGTAGATCTTCATGGCACCGATCGAGTCGCGTCCGCGCAGGAGGGGGACGCTGAAGCACGAGAGCACCCCGGCATCCGCCGCGGCGGCGCTCCACCGCGGGAAACGCTGGTCGGTGCTCGTGTCGTCGACCATCACCGGTCCGCGGGCGGACCACGCCGTCAGGCATGGCCCCTCACCCAGGCGGTACTGGAGGTCGTCGGCGAGGCGCACGAGGTCGTCCGTCGCTCCCACGCTGACCCGCTGTGCCTGGTGGATGAGGGAGACGCCCGCGCCGAAGGCATTCGGCGTCGTCTCCTGCGTGATCCGCGCCAGGAGGTCGACCGCGTGCTGCGCTGTTTCCTGCGTGAGTGCCAGGCCCCGGATTCGGCCGAGCGTCGTACCCAACTCGCTGGATGGGGGATATGGGTCCATCAGTAGCCTCGAACATCAAGCCAGATCTGATCCTGGCGCCACGGGCCTTCTGCTAGACCTCGATCGCGTTACCGACGATCCGCTGGACTCATCCTAGCCGTGCGGAAGCGCATCCCGCATGGACGTGGCAGGGCTGTTGCACCGGGCGCGTCATCGTGCAGCAGGTCGGGCAAGGGCGGCGTCCCGATCCGGCGACGCTCCACCTCCCACAAGATCTCACGCCGCGTGGAGGCAGGTGTTGCCGGCCGGTGCAGGTGGCGGAGGGCGACGGGCCGTTCATCGCGGCGTCGCCGGGATGTCGCGCATATTTCCGCCCGCGCGGGCGCAGGTCTGGTTACGATGGTCCCGACGAGGCCGCAGCCGCTCTGCCCCCTGGCACCAGCGGACGGCGGATGCGCCTGCGTCACGCCGCCGATCCGCGAAGTGTGAGGTTCCCTCAGCGCCATGACGAATGATGATTTGCAGAAGATCCGTGTTGCAGCGGCCGATAAGGAGGACGTCGAGTTCGAGCTCGACCGCGCCGAGCTGGTCCTGCAGGAGGCAGTCTCCGAAGCCCTCAGCCACGGTGAGGACATCAACGTCGTCGCCGAGGTCGCCGAGCTGCCGTTGGACGATGTCGTGAAGCTCGCTACCCAGGACGCCAGCCCGGACCCTGTCCTGCCCTTCTGACTCAGGCCTGCCGGCGCGGGGTACTCTCCCGCAGGATCGTCTTCATGGGGATTGTCCCCGGCCCGTCGCCCGCCTCCGTGCCGGCACCGCTGGAGGCGGAGCCCGTGGCGAGCCGGAGGGCGCGACGCCCCACATCCTCGAGCGGGATGCGCACCGTGGTCAGTGCCGGCGTGATGTCCTGGACCGTCGGGATGTCGTCGTAGCCCGCCACGCCGATCTCCTCCCCGGGCACGACTCCCGCATTGCGCAGGGCAGAGACGACGCCCACGGCCATGACGTCGTTGACGGCGAAGATCAGGTCCACGGCGAGTCCCGACGCCAGGAGTTCCTGAGCGCCGCGGTAGCCGCCGTCGCGCGTGAAGTCCGCCTGGATGATGCGTTCGGGCGTCAACAGGATGCCGTGTTCAGCCAGCCCCGCAGTGAAGCCGTCGAGCCTTTCCTCCGCGGTCCTGATCTCGGACGGTCCGGCGATGACCGCCACATCCCGGTAGCCGAGTTCGGCCAGGGACACCGCGAGGTCATGAGCGCCCCTGCGGTTGTCGAGGAGGACGGTCGCGAAGGGCGGCGCATCCTGGCTGATGAAGGCGGCCTTGCCCCCGGTGTCCTCGAAGGCTGTCAGTTCCGCGCGCAGCTCCTCCTGGAACGCCGACGCCGTCGGCCGCGAACCGGCGAGGATCATGACGCGCGGACGCTGCCCGCGCAGCGCTCTGACGGTCTCCAGTTCCCGCTGCGCGTTGCGGCCCGTCACGGCGATGGTGACCACGAGGTTCTCCTCGCTCGCCGCATCGATCACACCGGCGGCGATGCTGGAGAAATACGGATCCGCGATGTCCGCCACGAGGAGGGCGACCGTGGTGGTGCTTCCCTTCGCCACCGCCTGCGCGAAGAGGTTCGTCGTGTAGCCGAGCCGCTGCGCCGCTTCGACGACACGCTCCCGGTACGCCTCGTTGACCTTCCGGGCGCTCCCGTTGAGGGACCTCGACGCTGTCGCGAGCGACACGCCCGCCTCCCTCGCCACGTCGTGCAGCGTCGCAGGGCTCTTGCTGGCCGGTGCAGACATCGCTTCCACTCCTGACGGTGCGGGCAGCGGCCACCGGCCTTGCCCTGGACTTTCTTCGGAAAGGGCCATTCTCGCACGGGTCCGTCAGCGTCGAAGGAGTGGAACAAGGCTTCGGTAAGCGCTTTCTCTGCTACCGTTTCCTCCACTGCCTTCCCGTCCAGAGTCGGAGGAACCGTGTCCCAGTCCGCGTCACCCGCCGGGTCCGCTGCCGAGCCGGGGGAGCCGCTCCGGGCGGCGATCCTCGGTACCGGGAGCGTCGCGCATCTCCATGCAGCCGCGCTGCGGGATCTCCCCGGCGTCGAGCTGGTCGCAGCCGCGGATCCTACCGCGCAGCAGCTGGTGGCCTTCGCCGAGACCTACGGCATCCAGGGCCGCTACGCCGCGCTGGAGGATCTGCTCGCGGCGGAGAAGGTGGACGTCCTCCATATCTGCACCCCACCGGCCGGCCACGCGGAGCAGACCGTCGCGGCCTTCGCCCGGGGGGCGCACGTGGTCGTCGAGAAGCCGGCGGCCCTGAGCCTGGCCGAACTCGACCTCATGACGGATGCCGGCCGCACGGCAGGACGTGGTCTGGCCGTCGTCTTCCAGCAGCGCTCCGGCTCCGCCGCGGCCCACGTGAAGGGGCTGCTGGACTCCGGCGCGCTGGGTCGACCCCTGGCCGCGCTCTGCCAGACACACTGGTACCGCACGGCCGACTACTTCGCCGTGCCGTGGCGCGGCACCTGGGCGTCGGAGGGCGGCGGCACCACGCTCAGCCACGGCAGCCACCAGATCGACCTGCTCGCCTACCTGCTGGGCGGGTGGAGCGCCGTCCATGCCACGATGTGGCGCCTGCAGCACGACGTCGAGACCGAGGACCTCTCCCACGCATCCCTCGTCTTCGAGTCCGGCGCCGTCGCCTCGGTGGTCTCGACGGTGCTGGCGCCCCGGCAGTCGAGCCTTCTCCGCATCGATACGGAGAACGCAACGATCGAGCTCGAGCACCTGTACGGACACGGGCACGCGCACTGGAGGATCACCCCGGCCGAGCACGTCGACGCAGTGACCGCGGAGTCCTGGAGACTGCCCGACCGCGAGGTCCCGAGCGGGCACGATGCGCTCTTCGCCGAGGTCTATGCCTCGCTCCTCGGAGGACACGGGATGCCGCAGATCGTCGGCCACCCGGCGCGCGCACTCGAGATCGTCTCGGCGATGTACGCCTCGGCACGGGACGCCCGCTGGATTTCCCGGTCCGACCTCGCAGGACCCGGGATGCGAGGTTCCCTGGCGGGACCGATCATCGATGCCCGCCCCCGCCGATCCGCATGAGCGACCGGCATCCTCTGCTGACGCCCGACGGGCGGACGGCGGGCATCCTCCACGACGGCGCCGACGAGCCCGAGGGGCACGCACCGCGGCCCTTCCTGCATCCGGTCCTGACGCCGCGGGGACTGGCCGTGAGCGACTACCGCCCCGCCGACCACCTGTGGCACTGGGGGCTCGGTATCGCCGTCTCGAACATCGACGTCGCGGGCCAGGACCTGCCGGTCAACCTGTGGGGCGGCCCGACGTACCGCGAGGGGCACGGCTACGTGCACCTGCCGAACAACGGCTCCCAGCAGGTCCGTGCCGGCGAGCGACGGGAGGGCGGAGTCCTCCAGCACCTCGACTGGCGCGCGGCCGACGGTGCCGTCGTCCTGACCGAGGAGAGGAGCTGGATCTCCGGCTCCGTCCGGACGGCCGATGTGGAATGGACGGCGATCAGCGTCCGCAGCAGGTGGGTCAACACCGGCGACGGTCCGCTCGCGTTCGGCAGCCCGACGACGGCGGGACGGCCGAACGCCGGCTACGGTGGGTTCTTCCTCCGCCTCGCCCCGTCCTTCGACGGCGCCGAAATCGTCGCGCCACGCGCCGGCGATCCGCAGGGCAGCGCCGGGGCGACCGTCACCGAGGCCGACGCCATGGGCAGCACGCGACCCTGGCTCGGCATGAGGTCGGATGATGCGTCGGTACTCATGGTCCCGGCGGCGGACAATCCGGGGGAGGGGTCCCCGTGGTTCGTCCGGAGCAGCGGCACGCCCATGCTGTGTGCCGCCCCCTTCTTCCACCGGAAGCTGTACCTCGAGGCCGGAGGCACCCTGGACTGGGCATGGTCGCTCCTGGTCGCGGATGAAGCAGTCGGTGAGGACGCCTTCGCGGCGGCAGCATCCCCTGCGACGCGTGTTCGGCCTCCATCGGAGGTTCAGGCCCCGCCCGTGACCTGACCCGGAGGATGTCCCTCCACCGGGTCAGGTCCCGGATGCCCTACAGGCCGAGCGACTCGAGTGCGGGCAGTTCGGCCCGGGCGCGTGCCCTGGCCTCCGCAGCGGTCGGCGCGGCGACGGCGATCTCCGCGATCCGCTGCGCCTCGGCGAGTGTCACGCTGTTGAGCACGGCGCCCACCCCGGCGAGCGCGCGGGGCGTCATCGACAGGGTCGAGACGCCGAGGCCCACGAGGACGACGGCGAGTGCGGGGTCCGCCGCAGCCTCGCCGCACACGCCCACGGGCTTGGCGTGGCCTTCCGCGAGGGATCCCTCGACCGTCAGCCTGACCATCCGCAGGACCGCCGGCTGCCACGAGTTGTTGAGCGCGGCCAGGGACCCCAGTTGCCGGTCCGCGGCCATGGTGTACTGCGTGAGGTCGTTGGTGCCGAGGCTCGCGAACGACACGGCGCCGAGGATCGCCTCGGCCATGAGCGCTGCCGACGGCACCTCCACCATGACACCCGGGGTCTGCAGGCCCGCGTTGCTGCAGAGCTTCGCGAAGTCCGCGGCCTCCTCGGCGGTCGAGATCATCGGGGCCATGACCCACACGTCAGCGGTGGCCTGCGAAGCGGCGTCGGCGATGGCCTCGAGCTGGCGTTCGAGGACGCCCGGGGACGAGAGGTCGGTGCGATAGCCGCGCACGCCGAGGGCGGGGTTGGGCTCGGTCGTGTCGGTGAGGAAGGGCAACGGCTTGTCGGCGCCGGCGTCGAGCGTGCGCACCACCACCTTCTTGCCGGGGAAGGCGTCGAAGACGCCCTTGTAGGCCTCGACCTGCTCCTCGGCGGTGGGCTCCGTGTCACGGCCCAGGAAGCAGAACTCCGTGCGGAGCAGGCCCACGCCCTGCGCTCCGGCGTCGGCGGCCTTCACGGCATCCTTCGCGCCGCCCACATTGGCCAGGAGGGGGACCTCGTGCCCGTCGGAGGTGGCACCGACGCCGTCGAACGTCGTGAGCGCCGCAGCGGCCGCGCGGTAGGACTCCGCCGCCGCCTCCTCCTCGGCCCCCGGATCGAGCGCCACTGTGCCCGCGGCGCCATCCACGAAGACGAGGGTGCCACTGTTGATGTCGTCGACACCGGAGGCGGCGACGACGGCAGGCAGGCCCAGGGAGCGGGCGATGATCGCGGTGTGCGACTGCGGACCGCCGCCGGACGTGACGAGGGCGAGCACCATCGCCGGGTCGAGGGTGGCGGTGTCGGCCGGGGCGAGATCCTCGGCGACCAGGATGAAGGGGGTGTCCGACGACGGGATGCCGGGCGCGGGGAGTCCCCGCAGTTCAGCGACGATGCGGGAGCGGACATCGAGCACGTCGGCCGTCCGCTCGGCCATGTATCCGCCGAGGTTGTGCAGCATCTCGGCGACGGAGGCGCCAGCCTCCCATACGGCACGGGCAGGGGAGGTGCCGTTGTTGATGAGCTTCGTGGCCGACTTCAGCAGCATCGGATCGGCGGCCATGAGGGAGGTCGCCTGCAGGACGGCCTGGGCGTCCCCCCTGGCGATCCCGGCCCTCCGCTTGAGCTCCTCCTGGACGACCTTGGAGGCGGCCTTGAGGGCGGCGACGGCCTGCTCGGGCGCGTCGGGGGAGTCGTGGCGCTCACCGGCCGGCGGTTCGCCGACCGAGGCAGGCATGTGGCGCACCGGGCCGATCACGCGCCCGGGACTTACTCCGACTCCTGCGAAATTCACCATTGAACGTCCTCGCTTCCTTGCCGGTAGTCGTCTCGGTCTTCCATTGTGCCGCCTCCGGCAGGAAAATCGTGTGACTCAGTTCATATAACACCGCTATAGGTGCTACGGTAGCAGCCATGAAGAAGGTAGGCGAACCCCCGCCTAAGACACGGCTTCTCCGGGCCGCTGCGGCACTGCTCGCGGAGTCCAACGGCGAGCCCGTCTCGACGCGGCAGATCACCCAGGCTGCGCGCGTCACCGCACCCACCCTCTATCACCACTTCGGTGACAAGGAAGGCCTCTTCGATGCCGTCGTCGCCGAAGGCTTCTCCGAGTACCTCGACGCCGAGAGGAACCTTCCGACGTCGGGACAACCGGTGGAGGACCTCCGGATGCACTGGGACAACCACGTGCAGTTCGGCCTCGACCATCCGCACCTCTACCTGGTCATGTTCGGCAACATCCGCCCTGAGCACCGGCCATCGATGGTGGCCAGTGCGGAGGCCTTCCTCGAGGAGGTCCTGGTGCGGGCAGCCGCGGCGGCCCGCCTCGTGGTGACGCCGCGGGAGGCCGCGCGCAGCATCCTCGCCGCCAACATCGGCGTCACGCTCATGCTGATCGCGGAACCGGCGGCGAAGCGCAACCTCGAGCTCTCCGCGATGACGCGGGAGGCCGTGATCTCTGCGGTCGCCACGGATTCCGAGGCCGATCCCACCACGGACACGGAGGGATCACCCTCGGTGGTCGTGGCCGCGATAGCACTCAACGCCGCTCTGCAGTCCTCGCACCCCGACCAGCTCTCCAGTTCCGAACTGAAGCTCTTCCTCGAATGGCTCCAGCGCATCTCCAGCCGGTCGGGAAGCTGACGCTTCCCGGCAAGTCCACCCCTCCGCAATGTTGCGGAACGACGCTAAGGAAAGAATGTGGCAACTCAAGTAGAAGCGCGATCCGGCACCAGCGCCCGGGTCCGCGTGCAGAAATTCGGGACGTTCCTGTCCGGAATGATCATGCCCAACATCGGCGCCTTCATCGCGTGGGGGCTCATCACGGCGCTCTTCATCGAGAAGGGATGGCTCCCCGTACCGCAGCTCGGCGGCTTCGGTGAGACCGACGGCGTGGCCAACACCGGCCTCGTAGGTCCCATGATCACGTACCTGCTGCCCCTGCTGATCGCCTACACGGGCGGACGGATGGTCTACGACGTCCGCGGTGGCGTGGTCGGCTCGATCGCGACGATGGGTGTCATCGTCGGAGCCGGCATCCCCATGTTCATCGGCGCCATGATCATGGGTCCGCTCGGTGGCTGGACCATGAAGAAGATCGACGCGATCTGGGACGGCAAGATCCGGCCCGGTTTCGAGATGCTCGTCAACAACTTCTCCGCCGGGATCTGGGGCGCGCTGCTGGCGTTGCTCGGCTTCTACGGTGTCGCGCCGCTCGTGCAGGCCTTCAGCACCGCCGCGGGCAACGTGGTGCAGTTCCTGGTCAACAACGGCCTGCTGCCGCTGACCAGCATCTTCATCGAGCCCGCGAAGGTGCTCTTCCTCAACAACGCCATCAACCACGGCGTCTTGACTCCGCTGGGCGTCCAGCAGTCGCTGGAGCAGGGCAAGTCGATGCTCTTCCTGCTCGAAGCCAACCCGGGCCCGGGCCTCGGCATCCTGCTCGCCTACATGTTCTTCGGTCGCGGCGCCGCCAAGGCCTCGGCGTCCGGCGCCGCCATCATCCACTTCGTCGGCGGTATCCACGAGATCTACTTCCCCTACGTGCTGATGCGCCCGCTGCTGATCCTGGCCGCGATCGCCGGCGGCATGACCGGTATCGCAACCCTGAGCATCACCAATGCCGGCCTCGTCGCACCGGCCGCGCCGGGCTCCATCCTCGCGGTGCTCGCCCAGACAGCCCGTGACAGCTACTTCGGTGTCGGTCTGTCGGTCGTGCTCGCCACGGCCGTGTCCTTCCTCGTCGCCGCGGTCATCCTCAAGACCGGCAAGAACCAGGACGACGGCGATCTCGCCGCCGCTGCCTCCAAGATGGAGGGGCTGAAGGGCAAGAAGAGCTCCGTTGCCGGCAATTTCCGCTCCACGTCCGCAACGGACGGCCCCATCCGCAACATCGTCTTCGCCTGCGACGCCGGTATGGGATCCTCCGCCATGGGCGCCTCGGTGCTCCGCAACAAGATCAAGGCAGCAGGCTTTCCTGAGGTCAAGGTCAGCAACCTCGCCATCGCCAGCCTGAAGGACGACTACGACGTCGTCGTCACGCACCAGGACCTCGCCGCCCGCGCCGAGCCCCTGACGCAGAGCGCCACGCACGTCTCGGTCGACAACTTCATGAACAGCCCCCGCTACGACGAGATCGTCGAGCTGGTGCGCGCCAGCGCTGCAGCGGAGGGTGGGGTCGATCCGAAGAACCCGATGCCGGCCGCCGTAGCGGCCGACGCGGGCGCTGGGAGTGCGGAGGACGAAGGCAGCGGCAACGCCGGTTCCGATGTCCTCGCCCACCAGAGCGTGGTCCTCGACGGCAGGGCCACCACGCAGCAGGACGCCATCGACGAGGCAGGACGCCTGCTGGTGGACCGGGGCGCCGTCGATGTGAGCTACGTCGCCGCCATGCACGAGCGCGAGAGGTCGGTGCCCACCTACATGGGCAACTTCCTCGCCATCCCGCACGGCACCAACGCGGCGAAGGACCTGATCAAGCGCTCCGCGGTGTCGATCGTCCGCTACCCCGAGGGCATCGACTGGAACGGGAAGCAGGTGAAGTTCGTGGTCGGCGTCGCAGGCGTCAACAACGAGCACCTGTCCATCCTGTCAGCGATCGCCCGCGTCTTCTCGGACAAGGACCAGGTGGCCAAGCTCGACCAGGCGACCTCCGTGGACGAGGTCCTCGCCCTCTTCGGAAAGGTCAATGCGTAGTGAAGGCAGTACATTTCGGTGCCGGCAACATCGGACGCGGCTTCGTGGGGCTCCTGCTCCACGAGGCCGGGTACGAGGTGGTCTTCGCGGACGTCGCGGACGCCCTGATCGACCAGCTGGCCTCCACACCCAGCTATGACGTCCACGAGGTCGGTGAGGAGCCGGCCGTGAGGACGGTCGGAAACTACCGTGCCCTCAACTCGGCGTCGCACGAGGACGACGTCATCGCCGAGATCGCGACGGCGGAGATCGTCACCACGGCTGTGGGGCCGAACGTGCTGAAGTTCGTCGCACCCGTCATCGCCCGGGCCATCGCCCGACGCGAGGACGGCCTTCCGCCGCTGCAGGTCATGGCGTGCGAGAACGCCATCAACGCGACCGACATCCTGCGCGCCGAGGTCGAGCGGACGTACGACGGACCCTCCCTGGACCTCGCGTCCAGGGCCGTCTTCGCCAACACAGCCGTCGACCGCATCGTGCCCGACCAGGCCGCGGGCCAGGGACTGGACGTCACCGTCGAGACCTTCTTCGAGTGGGTCATCGACCGCACGCCCTTCAAGGGCGACGCGCCGAAGATCCCCGGAGCGACCTACGTCGACGACCTCGCGCCCTACATCGAGCGCAAGCTCTTCACCGTGAACACCGGTCACGCCGCGGCGGCCTACTTCGGCTATGCGGCCGGCGTCGACAAGATCGCGGACGCGATGGCGGACGAGGGCATCGCGGCGAAGGTCGGCGCCGTGCTCGACGAGACGAAGCGGCTGCTGGTCGCCAAGCACGGGTTCGACGACGCGGAGCAGGAGGCCTACGTGCAGAAGATCCTGCGGCGCTTCTCGAACCAGCACCTGCCGGACACCGTGGTGCGTGTCGGCAGGGCACCGCTGCGGAAGCTGAGCCGGAAGGAGAGGTTCGTGGGACCGGCCGCCGAGCTGGCCGAAGCGGGCATCCATCCGGCCGCACTGCTCGAGGCGATGCAGGCAGCGCTGTCCTTCTCGGCTCCGGACGACGCCGAGGTCGGCGCGCTGGCCGAGATCATGGCGACCCGGGAACCCGGCGAGGCGACGACGTCGATCACGGGCCTGGAACCGGAGCACCCGCTGTACGGGCCGGTGCGGGACCTGGTCGCACAGCACGCACCGGGGCACGGCCGGGTGTAGCCGACGCACCGAGGACGCGTCGCGGACTCATCGCGAAGAAGGGAGCAGCTCCGGCTGCTCCCTTCTCCGTTTCCCTTGACGAACCGGGTACCCCCTCATAGTTTGTTAAGGAAAGCGTTTTCCAAACGAAGGATTCAATGATGAGTTCGACTCAGAGAACAGCGGTCTCGGCATGCGTGGCGCTCGCCACGAGCACTCTCCTCACCGTGGGCGGTCTGGCCGTCCCTGCCATGGCCCAGGGGCCGGACCAGGGCCCGGCGCAGCGGGGGACGATCGGGGGAGTGCAGCTCGAGTACCTGGACCGCGGACTCGTCGCCGCAGCGACCCCCCAGGGCGTCTTCCTCAGCTGGCGACTGAAGGCCACGGAGGCGACGGGCGCGACCACCGACGGCCTCACCGGGACCGACTTCACGGTCTACCGTGACGGCGTAGCGATCGCCACCGTCACCGACAGCACCAACTACCTCGACGCGGCCGCGACGGGTGCCGCCGGAACGGGTGCGCGGTACAGCGTGGGAGCCGTCGTCGACGGGGTGGAGGTGGAGCGGAGCATCGAGGTCACACCCTGGGCGCAGGCGTCCAGGGACCTGCCGCTGGTGAAGCCCGCGGGCGGCGTGACACCGACCGGAGAGGCCTACACCTATTCGGCGAGCGACATGAGTGTCGGTGACGTCGACGGCGACGGGTCGTACGAGTACTTCGTGAAATGGGATCCGTCCAACGCGAAGGACGTCTCGCAGGTGGGCTACACGGGCAACACCTATATCGACACCTACACCGCCGAGGGGCGCCTGCTGAGCAGGATCGATCTCGGTGTGAACATCCGCTCGGGCGCGCACTACACCCAGTTCATGGTGTCGGACTTCGACGGCGACGGCCGGTCCGAGATGATGCTCAAGACCGCTCCGGGAACGAAGACCACGACCTACGGCCCGAGCGGCGAGATCCTCGACGAGAGGTACGTGACGCTGCCCGCGGCCGACGTCGCCGCAGGCACCGACAACGGCGACGACTACCGGCTCAGCGCGGCCGGCTACTACGAGCACGTCGTCGAGCTCTTCAAGGGGTGGCAGGATCATCCCGAGGTCGCCGCCGGCAACTGGCCCGCAACCCTCGAGGAGGCCTTCGGCACAGAGCAGCGCTACAAATACCCGCTGTCCGACGCCGACGCCCGCGCGATGGCGGACTACTTCATGGACGTCTACGCGCCTTCGCGTAGCGCCCGCAACAATCTCCGCGCCTTCGAGGGCTTCATCCTGAGCGGACCCGAGTACCTGACCGTGTTCGAGGGAGCCACGGGAGCGGAACTCGGGACCGTCCCCTACGAGCCGGGCCGCGGAGACGACGGGCTGCTCTGGGGCGACTACGCCATGTCGCGTATCGAGCCGGGCAACAGGGTGGACCGCTTCCTCGCCGGCGTCGCTTATCTCGACGGGGAGCACCCGTCCGCCGTCTTCGCCCGGGGCTACTACACCCGGGCCAACATCGTCGCCTACACCTGGGACGGCGAGCGGCTGACGCAGGACTGGACGGTCGATTCCGGGCACGTCCCCATGTCCAACCCGTTCAACGACGGCCCGCACGGTGGCACCGGCAGCAGCGAGGAGTTCGGTGCCCTGGCGGGGCAGGGCTTCCACTCGCTCAGCGCCGCCGACGTGGACGGCGACGGCCGCCAGGAGATCGTGTACGGCAGTGCCACGATCGACGACGACGGGTCCCTCCTCTACAGCTCCTTCGACACGCTCCCCGTCGGAAGCTCGGCACCGGGTACGGAGGCCAAGCTCGGCCACGGCGACGCCATCCACGTGACGGACATCGACCCCGACCGTCCCGGCCTCGAGATCTTCTCGGTCCACGAGGGTGCCACCGGCGCACCCTACGGATGGGCCATGAGGAACGCCGCCGACGGTAAGGTGCTCTTCGGCGGCTACACGGGCAGGGACACCGGCCGCGGCATGATCGGTGACGTCGATCCGACCGTGCGCGGGATCGAGAACTGGGCCGTGGGCCTGCGTTCGGCCTCCGGCGCCGTGCTGCCGGGCAGTGGCTACGGGACCAACATGAGCATTCGCTGGGCGGCGGACGGCACCACGCAGCTCGTGAACGGCGCCGGCGAGCAGACTCCCACCATCGACGATGCGAGGCGAGGGCGACTGCTGACGGCGACCGGCACCCGCACGAACAACGGCACCAAGGGCAACCCGTCGCTAGTGGCCGACGTCCTCGGCGACTGGCGGGAGGAGCTGCTGGTCCGCACCGCGGACAGCTCGGCCATCCGCATCTTCACCAGCACCGAGGTGACGGACCGGAAGCTCTACACCCTGATGCACGATCCCCAGTACCGCGCGGAGATCGCCCGCCAGAACACGTCCTACAACCAGCCCGCGTACCCGGGGTTCTATCTGGCCTCGGACACCGACTTCACGGACGTCCCGGTACCCTCCGCCTTCCTCCCGGGCGCACTCCCTGCCCTCCAGCGGCACTTCGAGCAGCTGGTGGCCTCCGGTGGTGTGTCCGGGCCGGCCGTGCAGCAGCTGCGGGCCTCGCTCGACCAGGCGCAGCGTGCCGTGGAGCGGGACCGGGCCGATCAGGCGGCCAGGGCCATGGGCAAGTTCGTGGAACGGCTCGCGCAGAAGAAGCCGGGCACGGTGACGGACGGCGCCCGGGCCGCACTCGACTACCAGGCGAGGGAGATCCTTACGGCGCTGCAGTGATCCGGCAGCCGGCAGGATCGCACGCGGACGGGCGTGCGGTCCTGCCGGCTTAGTGCGCGAGGAGCCGCGGGTCCGGGCCCCGCATCTTGGGTAGATTGAAGGGGTGAGCAACCTCCCCAACGATCTGCTGTCCATCGTCTACTCGAGCACCGCGGACCACCCGTTCACGGACGAGGAGCTGAGCTCGCTGCTGGACACCAGCAGGGAGAACAACGCCCGCACGCACCTGACGGGGATGCTGCTGTACCGTAGCGGGCGGTTTCTCCAGGTCCTCGAGGGTCCCGCCCAGCTGCTGCGCGAACGCATGTCGGTCATCGCCGCAGACCCCCGCCACCTGGACGTCCGGATCCTCCTGCAGGAGACCGTGGACGAACGGCAGTTCCCCGAGTGGACCATGGCCTTCGAACCGGCCGCCGATTCGCACCCGGACGACATCCCCGGGTACCGCGCCACGTTCTCCGACGTCATGGACGACGGCGAGGGTGACGGCGACCCGCAGCGCTCGCTCGCCGCCCTGCGCGAGCTGATCCGCTGGTTCCAGGACCGGGCGGGCCAGGGGCGGTGAATCCCGCCGGGACAGGACGGCAGAGCCTCGCCAGCCTGGTCGGAGCCTGCAGACCCGGGCCTGCAGGCTCCGTCCACCGCGGGACTCAGGTGCCGACGAGCTCCCGGATGAAGGCCAGGTGTTCGGCGTCCTGGAAGGCCCCGCCCTGCTCGTGACCGTTGTAGGGATACACCTTCATCCGCGCCGGCCCCGCATAGTGGTTGTGGGCTGCGAAGACGCACGACGGGGGGCACACGTCGTCCATGAGACCCACGGAGAACAGTGCGGGCATGGTGGTGCGGGATGCGAAGTTCACGCCGTCGAAGTAGCTGAGCGTCCTGAAGACGGCATCGACGTCGTTCCGCCGCGTGCCGAGGAATCGCGCGATCTCCGAGTACGGTGCCGTGTCGACGATCTCGGTGGCACGGCGCATGTGGGCCAGGAACGGCACATCGACGATGGCGCCGACCGGCGGCGTGCCGTTGACCCGCTGGGTGAGGGCCGCCGCGGCGAGGGTGATGCCTCCGCCCTGACTGCCGCCGGAGATGACCACCCGGGAAGGATCGACGCCCGGATGCGCCTGCGCGGCCTCGACGGCGTGGACGGCATCGATGAAGAGCCGGCGGTAGTAGTAGGTCTCCGGGCTTCCGATGCCGAGGGTCATGAAGCCTCCGTGGTGCGGACCACTGAGGGCGCCGTCGGCTGTGTCGCCCACGCGGTGCCCCGAGCCCTGCCCGCGGAGGTCCATGACGAAGTGCGCGTAGCCGGCGCTGGGCAGGGCTGTCCACTCACCGAGCAGGCCGCGTCCGCCTCCGTAGCCGATGAACGTGACGACGGCCGGCAGGGGGCCTGTGAGGTGCCGGGGCCTGAGCATCCAGGCCTTGATCGGGTGTCCGTCGTATCCGGCGAAGGTGACGTCCTCCGTCACCAGCTGGGAGTAGCCCGCGTCGACCTCCTGGAAGGAGGGGGCGATGACGTGCGCCCGCTGTGCGGACAGCGTCCGGTCCCAGAACGCGTCGTAGTCGGCAGGTTCGTTCCGCTCGGGGCGGTACTCGCGCAGTTCGGGCAGTGGAAGGTCGAAGTGAGTCACGCGTGGATCCTCTCAGGGCGGCGGTAGGGGAAAATGGAGCGCGGACCCGCCGGTGGCGACCGGGCTGTTGACCATTGATACGATTCAACCTACCCTTTGGGATAACGCTTTCCCAAGGGCGTCCCACGACGGCGACAAAGATGTTTTCCAGGAGGACAAAGATGTTCCGCATACTCTCACGGCGCACCCTGACGGGCGTTGCAGCCCTGGCCGCTACAGGGCTCGCCCTGACCGGTTGTGGCGGTGGCGGGAACGAACCCGCAGCCCTCGACACCGAAGAGCAGATCACGCTCAACTACACGTTCTGGGGCAACGACGACCGCGCCGCCCGCTACGACAAGGCCATCGAGGCGTTCGAGGCGAAGTTCCCGAACATCACGATCAACGACACGTTCACGGACTACCCCTCCTACTGGGAGAAGCGGCAGACCGAGGCGGCCGGCGGCGGGCTCCCCGACGTCATGCAGTTCGACTACACCTACCTGCGCCAGTACGGCGACAACGGCCTGCTCCTGAACCTCGAGGAGTACTTCGGCAACGGCATCACCACCGACGCCATCGAGGAGAGCCTGCTGGCCACCGGCAAGCTCGAGGACGGCACCTTCGCCATTCCCACGGGCTACAGCGCATGGTCCGTCTTCCAGAACCCCGGCCTGCTCGCAGATACCGGCGTCGAGCCCTATGCGGGCGGGACGAGCTGGGAGGAGTACAACACCTACATGGCGTCCGTCACCGACGCCACGGGCGGCACCGTCTACGGCGGCACCGACACCACGCAGCGGATCCAGGACCTGGAACTGAAGCTGCGCCAGGACGGCCGCCAGCTGTTCACCGAGGAGGGCGAGCTGAACTTCACGCAGGAGGAGCTCGCCGACCACTGGAAGGAAGGCGAGGCGAACCGCGACAAGGTCACCGTGCCGCAGAGCAAGCTCGAGGAGATCAGCCCCGTCTCCGGCTTCGGCGCCAACCTGACCACCAGCGAGATGAGCTGGAGCAACTTCCTCGGCGGTTACCTGGGTGACTCCGGTGCCGAGGAGATCACCATCGTCGCTCCTCCGACGAGCAACCCTGACGAGAAGGACCTCTACCGCAAGGTGGGACTCATGCAGGCGGCCTCCGCCTCGACCGAGCACCCCGAGGCGGCGGCGGCGTTCGTCGACTTCCTGATCAACAGCCCCGAGGTCGGCGGGATCTTCGGTGCCACCCTCGGCATCCCTGCATCCGAGACCCAGCTCGAGGGCGCCGATCTCCAGGGACCAGACAAGGCCGTCCAGGACTACCTCGACTCCATCTCCGACCGCCTGGGTGAGGCCCCGGCGGCACCCGTGGCCGGCTTCGGCGCGATCGAGCAGACCTTCTGGGACCTCGGCAAGTCGATCGGTCTCGGTACCGTGACCCCCGAGGAGGCGGCCAAGCAGTTCTTCGACGAAGCCGCCGTGACGCTCGGCAGCTGACCAGACGAAGGAGTTTGACCGTGACCACGGACTCGGCGCACGCGCCGTCAACACAACGCAGCGCTGAATCCGGCGCCCACCCGGCGGGCAGCCGCCGGGCGGGCGCGTCACGGCCCCGCCGTCCCCGTAACCGGGACTCGCTCGCGGGCTACGTCTTCCTCTCGCCCTGGCTGCTGGGCTTCATCGGCCTCACGCTCGGGCCCATGCTCGCCTCGCTGTACCTGGCGTTCACGGACTACAACCTCTTCACCGCCCCGGAATGGACCGGACTGGAGAACCTGGGGCGCATGGCCGAGGACGAGAAGTTCTGGGGATCGGTCAGGATCACCCTGATCTACGTCCTGGTGGGCACGCCCATCAAGCTGGCTGCCGCCCTCGCGGTGGCCATGCTCCTGAACTACAAGGCGAAGGGCACCGGCTTCTTCCGCTCGGCGTTCTACGCACCGAGCCTCATCGGAGCCAGTGTCAGCATCGCGATCGTCTGGCGGGCCATGTTCTCCACCGACGGTCCCGTGGACGGCACCCTGAACCTCTTCGGGATCAACCTCGGCGGCTGGATCGGCAACCCCTCGCTGATCATGCCCATGATGATCCTGCTGGCCGTCTGGCAGTTCGGCGCCCCCATGGTGATCTTCCTCGCCGGCCTCAAGGGCGTCCCGGCCGAGCTGTACGAGGCCGCGTCCGTCGACGGCGCCAGGGCCTGGCGCAAGTTCCTCAGCGTCACGGTGCCCATGCTCTCGCCGGTCATCTTCTTCAACCTGCTGCTCGAGATGATCAACGCGTTCCAGGTCTTCGCCTCGGCGTACATCATCGGGTCGGGGACAGGCGGACCCGGCGGCGCCACGAACTTCTACACCGTGTACCTCTACACGCGGGCGTTCGCCAACAACCAGATGGGCTACGCCTCGGCGATGGCCTGGGTGTTGCTGCTCGCCGTGGGCGTCCTCGCCCTCATCCTCTTCCGTACCTCCAGGAGCTGGGTCCACTACGCAGGAGACTCCAAGTGACCACCATCGAATCGAACCCCGCCGTTCCCGTCCCGCGGAACCCGGACGACCTGCGGCCCGGGCCGCGGCGCCGCCCCCTGCGACGGCACGTGCCCACCGCCCTCTGGATCGTGGCGATCGTCGCCCTGACGGCGATCGTGCTCTACCCGCTCCTGTGGATGTTCTCGGCCTCGCTGAAGCCCAACTCCGAGTTCGGCAGCAACCAGGGCTTCCTCCCCGAGAACCCGACCTTCGACAACTTCGTCAAGGTCATGCAGGGGATCGCAGGCATCCCCACCTGGAAGTTCTTCCTGAACTCGCTCCTGCTGGGCATCGGCGCGGTGATCGGCACGGTCATCTCCTCGTCCATGGCCGCGTACGCGTTCTCGAGGATCAACTTCCGGGGCAGCAAGATCCTCTTCGCAGCCATGATCGGAACCCTGCTCCTGCCGTTCCACGTGCTGATCATCCCGCAGTACGTCATCTTCCGGAACCTCGGCCTGATCGACACCTTCTGGCCGCTGCTGGCGGGCAAGTTCCTGGCCACCGAGGCGTTCTTCGTCTTCCTCATGGTGCAGTTCATCCGCAACCTGCCGCGGGAGCTCGACGAGGCGGCGCGCATCGACGGCTGCGGGCACGCTCGGATCTTCTTCTCGATCACGCTGCCGCTGATCAAGCCCGCCCTCATCACGTCGTCGATCTTCGCGTTCATCTGGAGCTGGAACGACTTCCTCGGCCCGCTCCTGTACCTGAACTCGCCGGACAAGTACCCGCTGCCGCTGGCCCTCCGCATCTTCAACGACCAGACGAGTACCTCGGACTACGGGGCGACCATCGCCATCTCCGTCCTGGCCCTGCTGCCGGTGATGCTGTTCTTCATCATCTTCCAGCGCTTCCTCGTCGACGGCGTGGCGACGCAGGGCCTCAAGGGATGAGCCCGCGCCGGCGCGGCGGGGCCGATCGCGGGAGGCAGTCCGCCGCCCGCGACGGCAGTACGCTGCGCTGGCCGGGCGCGACGGCGAGGTTCGCCCTGTTCGGGGAGGTCCTCTGGGTCGGTCTGCTCTGCTGCGTCGCCGGTCTCGGGCTCGTCACGCTCCCCGCGGCCCTTGCGGCCGGCTCGGCGCACCTGCACCGCTTCCTGCGGGCAGAGGACTCCAGCCTCCGACGGTTCACCACGGACTTCACGTCGGCGCTCCGGACGGGCTGGCTCGTCGGGCTCGGTGTGGCGGTCGCCGCGGCACTGATCCTGCTGGACATCGTCGTCGCCGGCTCCGGACTCCTGCCGGGCGGGCAGTTCGTCCTGGCGGCCGGCGTCGTCCTGCTGATCGGGCTGCTGGCATGCCTGGCGGGGACGACGGCACGCTGGCAGCTGACGCGCTCCTGGCGGGAGGCGGCCCGCCTGTGGCTGCGGGACGCGCAGCAGGACCCGAGCGGCGTCCTCTGGCTCGTCGTCGCCGTCGTGCTCACCGCGATGGTCGCCTGGCAGCTTCCGCCGCTCATCGTCCCGGGGATCGGCTGCCTGGTGTTCGCCGCGCTCGCGACGTCGGTGCGCGAGCGCCGCTCCCGCTCCTGAACGCGTTCCCCACCGACCCACCGACCGACCGACCCAGGAGATCCCGTGCACTACGGCGCCGACTACAACCCCGAGCAGTGGCCCGAGGAGGTCTGGCCGGAGGACGTGGCCCGCATGCGCGAGGCCGGTGTCACGATGGTGAGCCTCGGCATCTTCTCCTGGGCGCGCATCCAGCCGTCCGAGCACGAGTTCGACTTCGAGTGGCTGGACCGCATCATCGGGCTGCTGCACGACGGCGGTATCGCGGTGGACCTCGCCACCGCGACGGCGTCGCCTCCTCCCTGGGCCACCGTCGCCTATCCGGAGATGCTCGCGGCCGACGAGAACGGCACGCCCTACTGGCACGGCAGCCGCCAGCACTACGCCCCGTCCTCGCCCGCCTACCGGAAGCTGGCCGCGGCCCTCGTCACGAGGATCGCCGAGCGCTACGCGCAGCATCCGGCCGTGGTCCTGTGGCACGTCAACAACGAGTACGGCTGCCACCTGAACATCGACTACTCGGATGCGGCGCGCGACGCCTTCCGCTCGTGGCTGCAGAACAGGTACGGATCGGTCGAGGCGCTGAATGACGCGTGGGGCACCATGTTCTGGTCCCAGCGCTACGGATCCTTCGCCGAGGTCTTCCCGCCGCGGCACGCGCCCTACAGCCACAATCCGGGACAGCTGCTCGACTACCGCCGGTTCACCTCCGACATGCTGTTCGAGTGCTACCGGATGGAGCGGGACATCATCCGTGCGGCCGGTGCCCTGCAGCCGATCACCACGAACTTCATGGGGGCGTTCAAGCCCGTCAACTATGCGCAGTGGGCGGCGGAACTGGATGTGATCAGCGACGACCTCTACCCTGACCCGAACGATCCGGAGGGCTTCCGTGAGGGCGCGTTCCACGGCGACCTCATGCGCTCCCTCAAGCCCGGGACCCCCTGGCTCCTGATGGAGCAGGCGTCCAACGCCGTCAACTGGCGGCCCAGCAACGCCCCTAAGGCTCCCGGGCAACTCGCCGCGCAGAGCCTGCAGGCCGTGGCCCGCGGTGCGGACGGGATCCTCTTCTTCCAGTGGCGCCAGTCGCGCGCCGGCTCGGAGAAGTTCCATTCCGGGATGCTGCCGCACGCAGGGACGGAGACGCGGACCTGGCGGGAGGTCGTGGCGCTCGGCCGGACGTTGGGTGACCTTCCCGCACTCCCCGCGGACGACGGCTCCGCCCGGGTCGCGATCCTGCTCGACTGGGAGAACTGGTGGGCGATCGAGAACCCCGACCATCCCACCTCGCTGGACTACCTGTCGCTGGTGCGGGGCTGGTACGACGCCGCCCACCGCCTCCACGTACAGGTGGACCTCGTCCCGCCCACCGCCGACCTCTCCCGATACCGCGCGGTCATCGCCCCGCACCTCTACCTGCTGACGGAGCAGGCCGCAGCGAACCTGTCAGGGTTCGTCGACGGCGGAGGACACCTGCTCGTCACGGCGTTCACCGACGTCGTCGATACCAACGACCGCTTCCGGACCGGCGGGTTCGGCACTCAACTGCGCCGGCTCCTGGGCGTCGTCGTCGAGGACTTCGGCGCGCTGGTGGCCCCCGCATCATCGGGCCCGGGTCAGCAGCAGGTCCAGGTCAGCGGTGGGGGATTCGCCTTCCCTGGGTCTTTGCTGGCCGAGGAGGTGCAGGCTGTCGACGCCGAGGTGCTGGCCGGCTTCGACGGTGGGCGTCAGGACGGCATGCCTGGGCTGACGGCGCGCCGCCGCGGTGCAGGCTCGGCCTACTATCTGGCTACGGTGCCGGACGACGACGGTGCACGCCAGGTATTGCAGCACCTGTTCGGGGCGGCACAGGTGCAGCCGGTGCTGCCGGGCCTACCACCGACGGTCGAGGCTATCCGGCGCGGGCGGTTGCTCACGGTGATCAACTACGGGGACGAGGCCGTCGACGTCGAGGTTCAGGGCCTGGACGCCGTCGACGGCCGGGCCGTCAGCAAGGTCTCGCTGCAGCCCTTCGGCTACGCCCTGGTCCTCACCGACGCCTGAGCCCCGGATCCGCCGTCCTCGTCCCGCCGCCTGGTCACGGTCCTGCAGACGGAACCCCCGGTAGGAGACCGTTACACCGCCCTGCGGACACCTGCAAGACCGCGGACGAGTCCGCGCCGCGACGGCAGGACGGTCCCGGCAGGCCTACGCTCGGGTGCATGGACCAGCCCACCGAAGAACATCACCTGAAGGACCTCGGCAGCGCGGAGGGGATCGACCCGACCGACGTGGGCCAGATCCAGGACGGCCCACTCACCGCCGCTGACGAAGTGGACCTCATCTCCAACCAGGCCGTGCCCGATGGCGATCCGTCCGTGGAGACACTCGCCGGGAATCTCGGCCTCGAAGGCTCCGCGGACAACCCGACGCGGGACGACCACTTCACGGGCGGCTCCTGACCCGGGAGCGCCTGCGCGGGCTCCTGCACCTGGTCGGGCACGACGGCGCGGAGGTCGCCGTCGTCCTCCTCCGCGGCCCCGGGCCGGCGCCGGCCCTCTCGCCCCGAGGTGGTCGCGCCTACGCTCGCAGCTGCTGCACCATGTCGAGCACGACGGCGCGGAGGTCGCCGTCGTGCTCCTCCGCGATCCTGCGCTGGCGCTGGTACCCGGCGCCGCGCTGCAGGATGCCCTCGACGTCCGCGAGCTCGCTGCTGCAGCCGAGCTTCGCGGCGATCGGTTCGAGCCGGTTCAGGACCTCCACGAGGTGTTCCGTGACGAGCTGCTCGTTGCCCTTCGCGTCGAGGATGATGATGGCCTCCATGCCGTAGCGGGCTGCCCTCCACTTGTTCTCCTGGATGTGCCACGGCGGCATGGTGGGGATGCTGCCGCCGCCGTCGAGCGTGTCCGAGAACTCGTGGACGAGGCACTGGGTGAGTGCCGCGACGGCGCCGACGTCCTGCAGGGTCGAGAGCCCGTCGCAGACACGCATCTCCACGGTGCCGAGGTTCGCCACCGGGCGGATGTCCCAGCGGATCTCGCTGACGGTGTCGATGACGCCGGTGGTCGACATGTCCTGGACGTAGGACTCGTAGCCGGCCCAGTCGTCGAAGTGGAACGGCAGCCCGGCGGTGGGCAGCTGCTGGAACATGAGGGCCCGCTGCGAGGCGTACCCCGTGTCCTCGCCGCCCCAGAACGGGGACGAGGCGGAGAGTGCCTGGAAATGCGGGAAGTAGTTGGTCAGACCGTCCACCACGGGCAGCGCCTTGTCCCGGTGGTCGAGTCCCACGTGAACGTGCACCCCGTAGATGACCATCTGCCGCCCCCACCACTGCGTGCGGTCGATGAGCTTCGCATACCGGTCCTTGTCCGTGACCTGCTGGGCGCGCGGGGCGCTGAAGGGGTGCGAGCCCGCGCAGAAGAGCTCCACGCCCATGGGGTCCGTGACCTCCCGCACGGCGGCGAGGGAACGGGACAGGTCGGCCTTCGCATCAGCGACCGTGGTGCAGACACCGGTGACGAGTTCCACCGTGTTCAGCAGGAGCTCCTGCTTGATGTGCGGGTGCTCGTCGTCGTCCTGCAGCTCGGGGTGGTTCGCGCTGACACCGCGCAGTACCTCGTTCGCCACGGAGACGAGTTCGCCGTTGTAGCGGTCCACGAGGGCCAATTCCCACTCGACGCCGAGGGTGGACTGGGCCGACTGCGCGAAATCGATCTTCAAGGGCGTGCTCCTGGGACGGTGTGGGCGGTGGAATCCGTTGTATCTCGGCAGCGCGCCGTCGCGGGACCGAGGTCAAGTCTAATGAGGATGCACCGCCGATTGCATGATCGGTCGTCCTGGGTCACGTTGGCTGTTCGTGCCTCTCACGGGCACAATTGCCGGATGCCCATCCTGAACAAAGACATGACGCTCTGCATCTCCCTGGCCGCGCGCCCCAGCAACATCGGCACGCGCTTCCACAACTACCTGTACGGGGAACTGGGGCTGAACTACATCTACAAGGCCTTCACCACCACCGACCTGCCCTCGGCCATCGCCGGCCTGCGCGGCCTGGGGATCCGGGGCTGCGCCGTCTCCATGCCGTTCAAGGAGGACGTGATCGCCCTCGTGGACCACCTCGACCCGTCGGCGAAGGCCATCGACTCGGTCAACACCATCGTGAACGACGACGGCGTCCTCACCGCCTACAACACCGACTACCTCGCGGTGGAGCGGCTGCTGCGCGAGCACGCCGTGCCCACGACGCACTCGGTCCTCGTGCAGGGCTCCGGAGGCATGGCCAAGGCCGTGGTCGCGGCCCTGCGGGACTCGGGCTTCGAACGGGTGACGGTCGTGGCCCGCAATGAGCGCACGGGTCGGGCGCTCGCCGACCTGTACGGCTTCGGGTGGCAGCAGGAGGTGGGGGACACGACGGCGGACCTGATCCTCAACGTCACGCCGCTGGGCATGGCCGGCGCGGACGCCGACGTCCTCGCCTTCCCGCAGGCGGCGATCCACGCCGCGCAGGTGGTGTTCGACGTCGTCGCCTCGCCGTCCGAGACGCCGCTGATCCTGGCTGCCCGGGAGGCGGGCAAAGCCGTCATCACGGGTGCCGAGGTGGTGGCGCTCCAGGCCGAGGAGCAGTTCGTGCTCTACACCGGGGTGCGGCCCACGCCGGAGCAGGTACGCGCCGCGGGGGAGTTCTCCCGCCAGCAGGCCTAGCGGCACGACGGGGGAGTTCTCCGGCCGGCAGGCCTGGCGGCACCGCGGCGGGGGGAGCCACCGGCATCCCTTCGAACGCTTACAGGCGGTACCACCGCACGCCGTGCGGCTCGAGCGTCAGTCCCGGGCGGAGCAACTCGCGCTCGCCGGTGATGAGTTCCAGTGCCGACTCCGGCAGCCCGGACAGCGTCTCGGCCGTGATCTCCTGCGCCGTGTCGGCGAAGTTCGCGAACACGACGACGATGGACTCCCGGCTGTCCGACCGGCTGTCCGACCGGCTGTCGGGCCGGCCGGGGCGCTGGTAGCCGAGGACGTGCGGGTTGCGGGTGTGGAAGGGTACGAGCCGTCCGCCGGCGAATTCCGGGGTGTGCTTGCGGACCTGGATCAGGCGGGTGAGTCCGGTGAAGACCGCACCGGCGTGCGTGGTCGGGTCGTTGCGCTGCGCGTAGGCCTCGGCGGGGTAGACCGGGCGCCCCACCCAGCGGCTGTCGCCGGCCTTGGCAGGGTCGTCGAGGTAGGAGTAGTCGTTGAGCTGGCCCACCTCGTCGCCGAGGTAGAGCAGCGGGATCCCGCCGGTACTGAGGATGATCGAGTGCGCCAGGAGGATCCGCGCCACCGCCGCATCGGCTGCGGTGTCTGCAGCGCCATCTGCCGCGGCCGAGGTGTCGTCTCCTTGGTCGAGTCCCGGGATGGCTGCTGCTTCGAGGCCGGCCAGTGAGGCCGTGGTGCCGGAGATCCGGCAGTCGCCGGTGCGGGGGTTGTCCTGGAAGGGGACGCCGCGCGCGAAGCTTCCGGGGAAGCGGTCGACGTAGAAGGCGTTGAGGAACCGGCGGTGGTCGTACCCGTCGATGCCGAACTCCGCGGCGTCCTCGTCGGAGAACGTCCACCCGATGTCGTCGTGGCTGCGCACGTAGTTCACCCACGCGGTGCCCTCGGGGATGTCATGCCTGCGTTCGAGGGCCTGGGCGAGCAGGGACACCTCCCGGGTGGCCAGGGAGTTCCAGATCAGCGCCATCTGCAGGGGGTTGTAGCTGAGCTGGCACTCTCCGGGGTCGATGTACTGCACGACCTCGTCGGGGTGCACGATCGCCTCGGACTTGAACAGCAGCGACGGGGCGGCGAGCCGGCAGACGGCATTGAACGCCCGCAGCAGCAGGTGGGCCTCGGGCAGACTCTCACACGTGGTGCCCAGCTGCTTCCAGATGAACGCGACGGCGTCCATCCGAACGATGTCCACGCCCTGGTTCGCCAGGTACAGCATCTCGCCGGCCATGGCGCGGAACACCCGCGGGTTGCCGTAGTTGAGGTCCCACTGGAAGGAGTGGAACGTGGCCCAGATCCACCGGCCGTCCTCGAGCTGCACGAAGGAGCCCGGGTGGTCGTCGGGGAAGATCTCCCGCACCGTCCGCTCGTAGGCATCGGGCATGTCGCGATCGGGGTAGATCCAGTAGAAGTCCCGGTAGTCGGGATCGCCCGCCACGGCCCTGCGGGCCCACTCGTGCTCGTCGGAGGTGTGGTTGAAGATGAAGTCGACCACCAGGGCGATACCGCTCTCGCGCAGCTCCCGGGCGAGGTCCGCGAGCTCGTCCATGGTGCCGAGTGCGGGGTCCACGTTGCGGTAGCTGGAGACCGCATATCCGCCGTCGGAGTTCTCCTCCGGCGCCAGGAACAACGGCATCAGATGCAGGTACGTCAGCCCCAGCTCCCGGAAGTAGGGGATGCGTTCGCGAAGCCGTGCGAGGCTTCCCGCGTACAGGCCCACATAGCAGACACCCCCGAGCATCCGGTGGGAGGAGAACCAGTCGGATGTCATCGCCCGGTCCGCGTCGAGGGCCTTCAGATCTGCGGGCCGGTCCTGCCACGAGGTGGCCGCGTCCAGGACCACCTGCAGCAGTTCGTCGTCCGAGCCGGGTCCGTAGATCCTGTGGAAGAGCGACCGCAGGCGCGGGAACTCCGCGCCGAAGCGTGCCTGGAACGACTCCCAATCGGCGTCCGTAGTACTCTCCCGGCGTGCGGACTCGAGCGCTGCCCGAAATCGACCCTCGGGCAGGGTGTGCGGAGAACTCATCCGGCAAGCCTATTCCAGCGTGTCGAGCGTCCAAGGTCGTCGACGGTCCGGAGTCTGCGCCGGATGACGGCGCGGGCGGCCCGGGCCGGGATGCGCGAAGCGCCACGCCCCTTCCGGGACGCGGCGCTTCGTGGATACTGCTGCGGGAGCCGCCGGGGACTACTCCGAGACGGGGATGGACTGCGACTTCAGGGAGTCGATCGTCTTCTGCTGCCCGTTCTCGAGGGCGTCCATGAGGGTGCCGGAGCCGCCGATGGCTGCACCGAACCCGTCCGAGACGTCCGTGTAGGTCTGCGTCATCGTGGGGCCCCAGGTGAAGTTCGGGTCCACGTTCGAGGACGCGTCGGCGAAGACCTCGTAGATCTTCTGTCCGCCGTAGTAGTCGACGCCGCCGGCGAAGGCTTCGAGCTCGGTCGCGGACTTCGCTGCCGGGTAGATGCCGCCGAGTTCGTTGGCGAGCGCGAGGGCTTCGGGATCGGTGTTGAGCCACAGCGCGAACTTCGCGGCCTCGGCCGGGTGCTCGGAGCCCTTCAGGACCGCCGTGGACGAACCGCCCCAGTTACCGGCGGTCTCCCCGCCGTCCTCCCACTGCGGCATCGGGGCGACGGCCCACTTGCCGGCGGTGTCGGGAGCCCCGTCGGAGAGGGTGGTCGCGCCCCACACGGCGGACACCCAGGTCCACTGCTGGCCCTGGTTGAAAGACGCGTTCCACTCGTCCGAGAAGGACGGCAGCGTGGAGACGAGGTCCTTGGAGAGCAGGTCCTGCCAGTAGGTGGCGACCTCCTCGGACTCGGGGCTCGTCAGGTTGACGTCCCAGCTCTCGCCGTCGTTCGCGAACCACTGGCCGCCGTTCTGCCAGACCATGCCGGCGAACCAGTTGACGTCCTGCTTCGGGAAGTTGGTGATGTAGGAGCCCTGCGCCTTGATCTGCTCGGCTGCCGCGGCGTACTCCTCCCAGGTGGTGGGGACCTCGATGCCGGCGGCCTCGAAGAGGTCGGCGCGGTAGTACATGGCCATGGGGCCGCTGTCTTGGGGGACGGCGTAGACGGAGCCCTCCTCGCCGAAGGTCACCTGGCCCCAGGTCCAGTCGACGAACTTGTCCTGCGCGTCGGCGACGCCCTCGCACGCTGCGATGTTCTCCAGTCCGTCCTGGACACGGAAGTTCGGCAGCGCGTCGTACTCGATCTGGCCGAGGTCGGGTGCGTTGCCGGCCTGGATCTGGTTGAAGAAGTTCTGGTAGGTCCCCGAGTTGCCGTTGGGGCCGGTCTGCACCTCGACCTGGATCTCGGGGTTCTCGGCGTTCCACAGCTTGACGACCTCGTCCATGCCGGGGACCCACGTGGTGAAGTTCAGGGTGACAGGGCCCTCGGAGGCCTCGCAGGGAGCCGCTTCGGCTCCTGCCTCGGTGCTGTCTCCGCCGGCTGAACAGCCGGAGAGAGCCAGCGCAGAGATCATGGCAAAGGCCGCGGTGACTTTTCCGTAATGCGCGCGCATTGTCTTTCCTATCGGTGGTAGTGCGGTGCAGGGGCGGTCGCCCGTGCACCTGTGGTGCTGGTCGGGAGACTGGGGTGCTACTTGACGCCGCCTGCGCCGAGGCCGCTGCTCCAGAAACGCTGGAGTGCGAGGAAGGCGATGATCAGCGGGAGGATCGAGACGAGCGCGCCGACGATCACGAGGGAGCGCAGCTCGGGGATCTGGCTGATCTGGCTGTTCCAGGCGTACAGGCCCAGCGTCACGGGGAAGAGCACCTGGTCGCGGAGCATGATCAGGGGCAGGAAGAAGTTGTTCCAGATCGCCACGAACTGGAAGAGGAAGATCGTGACGAGGGCCGGCGCCATGAGGCGCGTGGACACCGTGAAGAACGTGCGGATCTCACCCGAGCCGTCCAGGCGGGCCGCTTCGAGCAGTTCGTTGGGCACGCTGGCTGCGGCGTAGATACGGGCCAGGTACACGCCGAACGGGCTGACGAGGCTCGGCAGGAACACGGCCCACATGGTGTTGGTCAGATCCACGCGGCTGAAGATGAGGAACAGGGGGAGAGCCAGCGCCGTGGCGGGCACGAGGACCCCGCTGAGCACGATGTTGAAGATCGCCTCGCGCCCCCGGAACTCGTACTTGGCGAGGGCGTACCCGCACATCGCCGCGATGATCGTGCCGATCAGGGCGCCGACACCCGCGTAGAGGGCGGAGTTGAGCAGCCAGCGGCCGAACAGCCCGTCGCCGTAGCTGAACAGGCGCCCGAGGTTGGCGAAGAAGGTCCCGGCGGAGTTGCCCGTGAACCACAGGGGAGCGGTGGACGTGATCTCGCCGCCCGTCTTGGTGGACGTGGTGAGCAGCCACCAGATGGGGGTCAGGAAGTACAGGGTGAAGACACCCATGATGAGCATCGCCGCACTGCGGGACATGATGCTCTGACGGGGACCGCGGGCATGCCTGCCGGCGCTGTCCGCCGTCGAACTCCCGCCACGATGGCGCTTGGACGCGGTGGCTGGGGCTGCCGTCACTGGGTTACCTTCCGCTGGGTGGACTTCAGGAAGACGAAGGAGAGGATGAAGGTGGCGAGTGCGAGGACCACCGAGAACGCCGCGGCGAGGTTGTAGTTCGGCACCGACGCCGTCGTGTAGACCGCGAGGTTCGGGGTGAACGTGCTGTTGATCGCCGAGCTGAAGCTGCGGAGCGTCTGGGGCTCGGCCAGGAGCTGGAGCGTGCCGATGATCGAGAACACCGCCGTCAGGATGATGGCCGGGATCACCAGGGGGATCTTGATGCGCCAGGCGATCTGGATGTTGCTGGCGCCGTCGAGCCGTGCCGCTTCGTAGATCTCCGTGGGGATCGCGAGCAGCGACGAGTAGATGATGAGCATGTTGTAGCCCACGTAGACCCAGGTGACGATGTTTGCGATCGCCCAGAGCACGAGGTTGCCGCCCAGCAGGTCGACGTTCGAGGTGACTGCGCCGAACGGCGAGAGCGACGGCGAGTACAGGAAACCCCACATGATGGCCGCGATGACGCCGGGGACGGCGTAGGGGGCGAAGAACGCGAGCCGGAAGAACTTCTTGCCCTTCAGCAGCGGCGAGTCGAGCAGCAGCGCGAACAGGAGGGCGAGGCCGAGCATGATCGGCACCTGCACCACGCCGAAGAGCAGCACGCGCCCCACCGATTCCCAGAACGCGGTGTTCTGGAAGACCTGCTCGTACTGGACGAAGCCCCCGAAGACCTGGCGGGGCCTGCCGAAGGTGCCCTCGCGCTCCACGGTGAGCAGCGACTGCACGACGGCGTAGACGATCGGGATCGCGTAGAAGGCGAGGAAGAGGATCGCGAACGGCGCGATGAACAGCGCCACGGCGCGGCGCTGCGCTCCCGACGAGCGGGTCCTCCTCGAGACCGGGGCGGCCTTGGGGGCCTCGGCCGGAGTGCTAAGAACTGACATGGCCTGCATCCTTTCGGCCCTGGGTCGAGCCGTCGGTGTCGGTGGTTGCTGGGGTGGTGCGCACGACGCGGACGGCGCCTGCGGGAACCACGACGACGTCGGCCACGGCCTCGGCGGTCAGCAGTTCCAGACCGCTGACCCGGTGCTTGCGGTCCTCGGTGGTGTGGTTGATGAGGAAGACGTACTCGCGCCCGTCGCCGCGGCGCGCCACGACCTCGAGGCCGGACTGCGCTTCGGGCACCTCCACGCCTGCGGTGACCGCCGCCCGGAGCAGCAGGTCCCTGAGTACGCCGCCGTCGAGCACGGTCCCGGCGTACCACGCCTCGCCCGCTCCGACGCGGTTGCGGGTCACGGCCGGTGTCCCGGTGTGGTGGCCGGTCGCGTAGCTGAGGACGGCCTCGGCCGAGGTGAGGCGCAGGGACTCGGACCAGAGCGTGGCGGGTGAGCCGTTGTCGAGGGTCAGGGGGTGCGCGGGATCGAGGGGGAAGAACTCCTCGGAACGGATGCCGAGGAGGTCACGGAAGGCTCCCGGGTAACCGCCGGGCCGGACCCTCTCGTTCTCGTCGACGATGCCGCTGAAGAACGTGATGAACGCGGAGCCGCCGTTCGTCACGAAGTCGCTGATGACCGCGGCGTGCTCGTCGCGCACGAGGTAGAGGTTCGGCACCACCACGAGCTTGTAGGCGGAGAGATCCGCGCCGGGAGCCACGATGTCCACCGTGACGCCGGCGTCCCACAGGGCCTTGTACGCGGCGTGGACCTGCTCGATGTAGCGCACGTCGCCCGACGGGTGCGACTCCTGGTCGTGCGCCCACCATGCCTCCCAGCTGAAGACGAGCGCGATGTCGGCGTGCACCGTGGTGCCCGCGACCTCTCGGAGTCTTCCGAGCGCGGCGCCGAGTTCGACGACGTCGCGCCAGATCTGCGAATCGGTGCCGGCGTGGGGGAGCATCGCGGAGTGGAACTTCTCGCTCCCTTGCAGCGACGCGCGCCACTGGAAGAAGCACAGGCCGTCCGCACCCCGCGCGAGGTGGGTCAGGGAGTTGCGGAGCATCTCCCCGGGACCCTTGGCGATGTTGCGGGGCTGCCAGTTCACGGCACCCGTGGAGTGTTCCATGAGCAGCCAGGGCAGTCCCTGAGCGAGCCCGCGGGTGGTGTCGGCGGCGAACGCGAGTTCCGCGTCCGGCGCGCCGAGACGGTGGTCGAGGTAGTGGTCGTTCGCGATGACGTCCATCTCCGGCGCCCAGGACCAGTAGTCCTGGTCGCGGATGTGCGCGGCGACCATGAAGTTGGTGGTCACCGGGACGGCGCTGTTGTGACGCAGGACCGACTCCTCGGCCGAGTAGTGCGCGAGCAGCTCGTCGGAGCTGAAGCGGTGGAAGTCGAGCGTCTGTGTGGGGTTCAGGGCCGAGAGGGTGAGCCGCGGGGGCAGCACCTGCTCCCACGCGGAGTACCGCTGGCTCCAGAAGGCGGTGCCCCAGGCGGCATTGAGTGCGTCGAGGGTCTCGTAGCGGGTCCGGAGCCAGCCCCGGAAGGCCTCGGCCGAGACGTCGCAGTAGCACAGGGAGTTGTGGCAGCCGAGCTCGTTGGAGACGTGCCACAGGCGCAGGGCCGGGTGGCTGCCGTAGCGGGCGGAGACCTGCTCCACCAGGGCCAGGGCGTGCCGCCGGTAGACGGGGGAGCTGGGGCAGAACGCCTGGCGGCCGCCGGGCCAGCGGGTGGTGCCGTCGGCGGTGCGGGGGAGCATCTCGGGGTGGGCCGTGGTGAGCCAGGCGGGGGTGGACGAGGTGCCGGTGCCGAGGTTCACGCCGATGCCATGTTCGGCGAGGAGGTCCATGACGGCGTCGAGGTCCTCGAACCGGAACACTCCCTCCTCCGGCTCGAGTTCCGCCCACCCGAAGATGTTGACGGCCACGAGGTTGACGCCGGCTTCCTTCATGAGACGGACGTCCTCACGCCAGACGGCGGCGTCCCACTGCTCGGGGTTGTAGTCACACCCGTAGACGAGCTCTCCGTTGCCGGACAGTCCTGCGACGGTGGTTGTGGGTGCCAAACCTGCTCCTCATGCTGCGGTACCTGGTCTCGGGCGATGCCGGAGAAGGACCGCGGCGCAGTTCTGTGAACGTTCCCAGAACCGGGCGGCGTACTCTCCATCGAGAATGTGTGAACGCTCCCAGAGTAATGCCGGCCACATTCGGTGTCAACGGCGACCGGAAGCGGCCAGGCTGATTCGGCGCGCCGGAGGCGGTGGACTCAGGCGCCGGTCCCGCCGGCAGACCGTCGGACACCGTCGGCGGACTGTCCGGGATGGTCCGAGGCGTCGTCGTGTATCCGGAGCGCGACGACGAGTTCGCGGTACAGTGCGTCCCGACCGAGCAGCGCCTCGTGGGTCCCGATGTCCCGGATCCGCCCGCCGTCCATGACCACGATCCTGTCGGCGTCGAGGACCGTGGAGAGGCGGTGTGCCACGGTGACGACCGCGGCGCGGGAGGCGACGTCGGTGATGCACCGCTGCAGCGCCTGCTCGGTCACGCCGTCCACCTGTGCGGTCGCCTCGTCGAGTATCAGGACGTCGGGTGTGCGCAGGACCGCGCGTGCGACGGCGACCCGCTGACGCTGGCCGCCCGACAGCTCGCCTGCCTGGAGCGAGGTGTCGAGCCCATGGGGCAGGGCGGCGACGACGTCGGTGAGGCGGACGGCCGCCAGCGCAGCCGCGACCTCCTCGTCCGAGGCGTCCGGGTGTGTGAAGGTGATGTTCTCGCGCACCGTGCCGGGCACGAGGGGCGTCTCCTGCTCCACGTAGGCGAGCCGCGCCCGCACCTGCTGCGGCGTCCACTGTGCGTACGGCCTCCCGTCGAGGACCATCCCGCCCGCCGAGGGTTCGAGGAAACGCAGCAGCAGGGAGAGCAGGGTGGTCTTGCCGGCGCCGGACGGGCCGACGATGGCGAGGTGACCCCGCCTCGGGATCCCGAGGGTGATGCCTGCGACAGCCTCGCCGGCGTCCGGGCCGTACCGCGCGCTGACGTCGTCGAACTCGAGGATGCAGGGGGTGCCCGCATCCGCCGGTGCCATCGGTCCGTCGGGAACGGTGGTCGGCTCCGGCTCGAACCTGTCCATCTGACCGATCCGCTCGGCGGCCGCGATACCGGACTGCAGAGCCGTGAGGTTCTGGGTCAGCTCCGTGAGCGGTCCCATCAGCCCGAACGCGTACAGCAGGAATGCGATCAGTGTCGAGACGGGCATGTCGCCCTGCGCCACCCGCCATGCACCGACGCCGAGGATGACGATGATCGCGAGTTGCAGTCCCGTCCACGCGATCGTCCAGACCCACGCCTGTGTCACCGCTGACCGCACCCCGAAGCGGGCGGCGGTGTCGATGTGGGAGCCGATGCTGTCGAGGATCCTGGTCTCCGCCCGGCTCGCCTTGACCGTGCGGATGGCACGGACGGCGCCCTCCAGCGTGGACCCGATATTTCCCACGGCCTCCTGGGCTCTCGCCTCGGCGACGGCGATGCGCGGCAGCAGCAGGACCATGAGGGCCGTGATCACGCCGACGGCCACCACCGTGATGCCGAGGAGAGGCGGGTCCAGCACGAGCATGAGCACGAGCGTCCCGACGAGCATCACGACGGCGTTGACGAGTCCCACGAGGCTGGCCGAGGCCTGGTGCAGAAGGCCGGTGTCGCTGGTGACCCGCGTGACCACCTCGCCGGACGGCGTTCGCGCCACCGACCCCACCCGCGCCCGCAGCACCGTGCCGACCAGCATCCGGCGGGCGGCGAGCACCACCTGTTCGCCCAGCCTCCCGAACAGGATCCACTGGGCGAACGAGACCACCGCCCCGGCGATCACGAGTGCGAGCAGCCACACCACCGGGCCCACCAGGGTGTCGGCCGTGTCGGCCGTAGCCAGTGAATCGAGCACCCACTTCGTGACCAGGGGAGTAGCGAGACCCGCAGCGCTGGCGAGCAGGCCCAGCAGGAGGCCGACGAGCAACGTGACGCGGTGCGGATACAGCAGGGTGAGCAGTATTCGGAGCCTCATGCTCCACAATGGAACATCGGTGTACCAGGCTGGTCAATATTCTGCAAAGTCGGCGACTACTCGAATCAGGATGGAGTAGTGTCGCTCGCGTGACCGCACCAGCAACCGGAGTACGCTCCCGCACCCGTCAGGCGATTGTCGCCGCGGCGGTGACGACGCTCGCCTCGGACCCGTCGGCGAGCCTGGCGGACGTGGCGGACGCGGCGGGCGTGGGCCGCACCACCCTGCACCGGTACTTCGCCGAACGCTCGGACCTGGTGGCCGGGGTCACGGAGGAATGCGGTCGGGCCGTCGCCGCGGCCCATGCCTGCGCCCGGCTCCTCGACGGCACCGGGCGGGAGGCACTTCTGCGACTGTGCCGGGAGTACTTCGACCTCGGCGACGTCCTGGCGCTCGTGTTCAACGGCGTCGTGGAGCTCGACGGCGCACTGTCCGACGACGAGGCCGGGCTGTCCGTGCGGGTCTGCGAGCGGGGGCACGACGACGGCAGCCTCGACCCGGGCCAGCCCGCCCTGTGGCTGGTGAACGTCCTGTGGTGCTCGCTCTACTCGGGGTGGGCCTGGATGCAGGAACACGGAAGCTCACGCCACGACGCCCTGGAACTGCTGCTCCGCACGCTCGACGGCGCCGTCCGACCGCGCGGCTAGCCCTCCGTCGCGATCCGCGCGCGCAGCAGGGGCATGCCCGGGCCGTCGAGTTCGTCGAGGTAGGCGGCCCGGCCGGCAAGGCACATCACGAGTGCGAGCAGCGTGCCCTTCACCTCCGGACCCTCGCCCGCGGTGAAGGAAGCGTCCGTCGCGACGAGCCGGAGGCCCGCGGCGTTCCGGCGACTCGGGACGGTGAAGTTCCTGGCCACGAAGAACTCCGCCACGGGGAGCAGCGCCTCGATGCCGGGCCGGGTCGGGATACCGAGCGGCCACCGGATGTCCTGGGCATGCACCACCACCTCACCGAGGTAGGCGGGGATGTCCGACGACGGCGCGATCGACAGGTCCATCACCTCCCGGAACCGCTCGAGCGTGCCGGCGGGTGAGGCGCCCCGGTGTTCGGCCAGGCGTCGCCGGTTGTGTACCCCCGGGCGGAAGCCGGCCAGCAGCATGCTCCTGATCCACCGCCCCCGGCCCACCGATGCTGCGGCCGAGAGGTGTGCGGTGACGTCCTCGACGTCCCACTCGCCGCACAGCGTGGGTGCCCGCCACTGCTCGGGTCGGAGGGCGGCGAGGTCCCGGGCGAGGGAGGCCCGTTCGGCGTGGGCCAGCTCCCACAGGGCATCGGTGCCGGTGGTGGTCCCGGGCATGCGTCAGGCCGGCTGCTGGTCGCCGTACTTGGCGCCGACGGCTTCCCAGTCGCCGGTCTGGGCGATGGGGTCCATCCACATCACTTCCCAGGTGTGTCCGTCGGGGTCGGCGAAGGAGCGCGAGCGCATGAAGCCGAGTTCCTGCGACCTGCCTTCGACGGCACCGGCCGCGACGGCCCGGCCCACGAGAGCATCGACGTCCTCGGGCGCGTCCACGCTGATGGCATTGATGACGGCGGAGGTGGCGTGGGCGTCGGCGACGGGCTTGTCCGTGAACTGCGCCCAGTGCTGGTGGGTCAGGATCATCAGGAAGATGGTGTCGCTGATGGCGACCGCACCGGCGTCGTCATTGGAGAAGTCCGGGTTCAGCGTCCAGCCGAAGCTGGTGTAGAAGGCCTTGGACCGTGCGAGGTCGCTGACGGGGAGGTTGATGAAGACGTTCGTGGCCATGGCCGTTCTCCTGTTCCTGGGTGGTGTTCCGGCAGCTGCTGCCGAACCTTGTACCTGTTGGACGCAGGCCCGCCTGAAGAATCATCGGTGCCCGACCTCTTCCTGTCCACCCCTTGCTAAGCGGGCCCAACAGGGCAACAGTAAGGGGGAAAACCCCAGGGGAGGCCGACCATGAGTACTTCTGCCGAACATGCGTCCGATGCACCGACCACCACCGGAGAACCGGAACTCAAGCGGGTCCTCGGGCCGAAGCTGCTCCTGCTGTTCATCGTGGGGGACATCCTCGGCGCCGGCGTCTACGCCGTGACCGGGACGATGGCCGGGACCGTGGGCGGGCTGGTCTGGCTGCCGTTCCTCCTGGCCTTCATCGTGGCGACGATGACCGCGTTCTCCTACCTCGAACTCGTGACGCAGTATCCGCAGGCGGCCGGAGCCGCCCTGTACACGCACAAGGCGTTCGGCATCCACTTCGTCACGTTCCTGGTGGCCTTCGCCGTCGTCTGTTCGGGCATCACGAGCGCCGCGACGTCGGCGAACGTGCTGGCGCAGAATTTCTTCGGGGGGCTCGAGGTCAACGGCTGGATGGCCGTGCCCGGTCAGGGCGTCATCACGGCCGTGGCCCTCGGGTTCATGCTCCTGCTGGCCGTGATCAACCTGCGCGGTGTGGGCGAGAGCGTGAAGTTCAACGTGGTGCTGACGCTCGTCGAGGTGGTCGCGCTGTGCATCGTGATCGGTGTCGGGTTCTTCGTGATGGCGCAGGGCAACGGCAACGTGGGCGAGATCTTCGTGTTCAACGACTACCAGGACAAGGGTCTCTTCCTCGCGGTGACCGCGGCGACCTCCATCGCGTTCTTCGCCATGGTGGGCTTCGAGGACTCCGTGAACATGGTGGAGGAGACCCAGAACCCCGAGCGCATCTTCCCGCGTACCATGCTGACCGGCCTGGGGATCGCCGTCGTCGTCTACATGCTGGTGGCCGTCTCGGTGGTCACGGTGCTCAGCCCCACCGAGCTCGAGGGCATCCGCGAGGCCGAGGGCGCGGCCCTGCTCGAGGTGGTCCACAAGGGCTCGCCCGACTTCCCGATCGACAGGATCTTCCCGTTCCTCGCCGTCTTCGCCGTGGCGAACACGGCACTGATCAACATGCTGATGGCCAGCCGCCTGATCTACGGGATGGCCCGGCAGGACGTCCTGCCCCGCCCGCTCGCGAAGGTGCTCCCCGTCCGCTGCACCCCCTGGGCCGGTATCGCCTTCTCCACGCTCCTGGCACTCGGCCTCATCCTCTACGTGACCAGCGACCCCGAGAGCAACATCGTCGCCAACCTCTCGGGCACCACGGCGTTCCTGCTCCTGTGCGTGTTCACCGTGGTGAACGTCGCCTGCGTGGTGCTGCGGCGCAAGCGGGACGTCAATCGCAAGGTGTTCTTCACCTCTCCCGGCCCGCTGCCCATCGTGGCCGCGCTCCTGTGCGCGTTCCTCGCCGGTCCCTGGGTCGGCCGCCCGGCGGTGCAGTACCAGATCGCCGGTGGACTCATGGCGATCGGCGTCGTCCTCTGGGTCGTCACCTGGCTCATCAACCGGCGGACCAACACGCGGGCGGGCGACCCGACGGCGATCGACGCCTGATCCTGATCCCTGCGGGCCGATAGCATCGCACCATGGAGATCCTCCGCTACGCGGCGTTCACGGACCGGCCCGACGGCGGCAATCCCGCGGGCGTGGTGCTCGACGCCGATGCCCTCACCCCCGCGCAGATGCAGGCCGTCGCCGCCGACCTCGGCTACGCGGAGAGCGCCTTCGTGTCGCATCGGTCGCCGGGAGCGGCGACTGTGCGCTACTTCGCACCGGAGGCGGAGATCCCGTTCTGCGGTCATGCGACGATCGCCACCGGCGTCGCGCTCGCCGGACGCGAGGGGCCGGGAGCGCTGGTCCTGTCCACGCCCGTGGGTCCGGTCGACCTCAGCACCGAGACAGTGGGCGACCGCATCGTCGCGTCCCTCGTGACCGTCGAGCCGTGGGTCGGGGAGATCGGCGTCGAGGTCCGGATCGAGCTCCTGCGGCACCTCCGGCTCACCGAGGAGGACCTCGCGGCCGACCTGCCGGTGATGCTGTCCTTCGCCGGGAACATCCATCCGATCGTGCCCGTGCGGACCGCGGCGGTCCTCCGGGGGCTCGACTACGACTACGACGGGTTGAAGACGCTGATGGCCGCACAGGGGTGGGGGGCCACGATCGCCGTCGTGCACCGGCTGGGGCCGCTCGTCTTCGAGGCGCGGAATCCGTTCCCGCCGGGCGGGGTGCGGGAGGATCCGGCGACGGGGTCGGCAGCGGCGTCGCTCGGCGCGTACCTCCGGGCGCGGGGCGAGGTGGCGCCGCCCGCCATGCTCACCGTGCATCAGGGGGCCGATGTCGGACGTCCCTCGCTCATCACGGTGGGTATCGCGCCGACCGGTGGCCTGACGGTCTCCGGCGGCGCGGTGCCGATCAGCGCATAGGACACCCGCCGGGTCGAGCGACGACGCCCGGAGTCAGGGTCCCGCGATCGGTGCCGTCATCGCGTCCGTCACGCGGACGAGGTCGGCCGGCGCCACCTCGATGTCCAGCCCGCGCCGGCCTCCGGACACGAAGACGGTCGGGTGGTGGAGCGCGGTCGCGTCGATGACCACGGGTGACGGTCGGCGCTGCCCCAGCGGGGAGATCCCGCCGAGGACGTACCCCGTCCGGCGCTGTGCGAGAGCGGGGTCGGCCATCGCCGCCTTCCGCCCGCCGAGGGCGGAGGCGAGGGCCTTGAGGTCCAGGGAACCGGTGACGGGCACGACGGCGGCCACGAGGGTGCCGTCGACGCTCGCCATGAGCGTCTTGAAGACCTGCGCGGGCGGGACGTCAAGGGCTGCCGCGGCCTCCAGCCCGTAGGACGGGGCGCCCGGCCGGTGCTCGTAGGGGCGGGCGGTGTAGGCGATACCGGCAGCCGAGAGCGCGGCAAGGGCCGGGGTCCCGGCGGCATCCGCGGCTCTCCTCACCATGTCCTGCTCCTCCAGGTCCTACGACGCCGTGGCGACGTCCCGGAGGAGCTCCGAGATGCGGGGGTCGGGGTGGCCCCAGGCCCCGGCGAAATCGCAGGACGAGATGAAGTCTGCCACCACGGGACCCGCCAGGATCACTCCTTCGAGGTAGTCCACCCCGTCCTGCTGCACGGGCTCCACCCCGTGGGCGACGAGCGTCTCGAGGAGCGATCCGGTGTCCGTTCCGGCCCCGGTGCGCAGGGAGCACCAGTACAGGTAGAGACCCTCGACCTCGTCGACGGTGGCGAGAGAACCGTCGTCGGTGACGGTGATGCATTCGCGGAGGAAGTCTTCGGTGTGCTGCGTCATGGTGATGATCCTTTGCAGGTGCTCGTAAGCGGGGCCGGTGAGGGATGGGGCCGGCGGGATCGACTCGCTCGGGGCGGTCGGTGCGGTGAGGATGCGCTGGTGGGCATCCACCGCGTCAGCGCGCGAAGGCGCCGCGGGGGGACGGATCGTCAGACGAGCGGGCGTACGCCGGGGCTCGGACACATCGGGTGGGTCGCTGGACCGCCTGCGAGCGGCTGCGGGGGAGAGGCTTCCTGGCCGTTCATGGTGCACGCCCCTTCCGGGGATGGTGCTCTGCTGTCGCGTACCCGGCGCGAGGGGCGGGGCAGCGATGAGAAGAACCGAAGGCAGCCGCCTTCTTCTAGACAACTGCCCCCACTCTACTCCTCCCCGGCGCGGATGGTGCGGGGCGGCTCGGCTACAGTACACGTATGCCCCCGACGCGTACCCGGAACCGCCGGGCGACCATCAACGACGTCGCCACCGCGGCCGGGCTCTCGCGGGGTACTGTGTCGCGGGTCGTCAACGGCGAACGCTACGTCTCGGACGAGGCGCGCACCGCCGTCGAGGAGGCCATCGCCCGCGTCGGCTACGTACGCAACTCGGCCGCACGGAACCTCGTCACGCAGGAATCCAGGGCGATCGCCCTGATCATCCACGAGCCGCACTCGCTCCTGTTCGAGGACCCGAACATCGGGTCGATCCTCCTCGGTGCCAACGCCGTCCTGTCGAAGGCCGACTACCAGCTGGTCTCCCTCATCATCGACTCGGACCGGGACAGCCGCAGGGTGGCGGACTACCTCCGGGGCGGGCTCGTGGACGGAGCGGTGATCGTCTCGGCCCGCGCGTCGGACCCGATCGCCTCCGCCGTGCGCGACATCGGGGTGCCCGCGGCCTTCGTCGGGCATCCGCCCGGGACGCCGGACCTGCCCTACGTGGCGATCGACAACGTGGCCGCGGCCCGCGCGATCACCCGCCGCCTCGTGGACACGGGCCGCCGGCGGATCGGCATGATCGCCAGTGCCATGGACCGCGACTCCGGTCATGACCGCTTCTCGGGTTTCCGCGACGCCATGGGCCCGCGCTTCGACGCCTCGCTGGTGGTCGAGTACCCGCTCTACACCTATGCGGCCGGGCTCGAGGGCATGCAGGAACTGCTGCGGCGCTGCCCGGAGATCGACGGCGTGTTCGCCGCATCCGACGCCGTCGCCGCCGGTGCCATGACCGCGCTCCAGGAGTCGGGGAGGAAGGTGCCCGACGACGTCGGGATCGTCGGGTTCGACGACAGCAGCTGGGCCCTGCGAACCAGGCCCCAGCTGTCCACCGTCAGGCAGCCCGCGGACCTGCTCGGCAGCACCGCCGCCGAACTGGTCCTGGCCCAGATCAGGGGCCTGCCGAGCCCGGTGCAGGTGCTCGAGACCGCGGTCGTCTGGCGCGACTCGGCCTGACCCGCCCGCAGGCCGGGCGGGCGCCCGAGATGAGGAGAACGCCATGTGGATCGGGTTCATCGAGTTCGACGTCCTGCTCGGCGACGTGCATTCGCTGAAGGGCAAGCGGTCGGTGGTGCGTCCGCTGGTGTCGGACCTGCACCGCAAGTTCGAGCTGTCCGTCGCCGAGGTGGGCCACCAGGACCTCCACCGGCGCGCCGTCGTCGGCGCGGGCCTGGTAGGTGGTGACCGGCGGCATGTCGTGGACGTGCTCGACCGCGCGGAGCGGTACGTCGCCGCGCGGCCGGAGATCGAACTGCTCAGCGCCCGGCGGCGGCTCCTCAGCAGCGAGGACTAGCGGCCGTCCTCCCGCTCAGGGATGGTCGGCGGAGGACGACGACGAGGCGAGCGCATGCAGCGCGCCGTCGTCGAACGCGTCGAGCAGGGCCCGGATGTCCTTGTAGACCTCCACCGCCCCGGCGTCACGCAGCTCGGCCTCACTGGTGCCGCCCGAGGCGAGTCCGATCGTCGGGATCTTCAGCTCGGAGGCCGCGAGGACGTCCCACACCGAGTCGCCGATGAAGACGGCGTTCTCCGCCTCCAGCCCGCCGGCGTCGAGCGCGGCCTGGAGGATGTCGGGGGAGGGCTTGCTGTTCTCGGCGTCGGAGGAGCTGGTGGCGGCGCTGATGGACGCGTCCGCGTCGATGATCCCCCGCAGGACGCCGAGCTCCTGTTCCGAGGCGGAGGATGCGAGGACCACCGTCAGGCCGTCGTCGGCGCACCGGCGCACGAGGTCGGCAGCGCCGGCGAACGCGCGGAGGCCCGGCCAGTAGCTCGAGAAGATGGCGCCGTGCGTGGCGTCGAGCTCGTCGTCCTGGTCGGCGTCGCGGTCGTCCCCGAGCAGGTGCTCCACGAGCTTGTCCCCGCCCATGCCGATGGCGCGGTGGATCTCCGCCGCGGGCACGTCGTGGCCGAACCGGCGGAACGCCTGCCACCACGCGAGGGTGTGCTGGTAGTTGGAGTCGACGAGCGTGCCGTCCACATCGAACAGCACCCCGTGCCGTCCGTTCGCCGATTCCGTGGTGCCGTCTGCCATGGTGTCCGCCTTTCCGCGTGTCTGGACTCGGTTCCCCATCGAGTCTAGGAACGGGGAGCGACGTCCGTGGCGGCGTTCGCGCGGTTGCGGCCGGCGGGTAAGTGTGGCCGTGGGCAGGACGGGCTAGACACCGGCCACGGGCTCGACGACGATCGCCACGCGCTCGTCGCCGATGCGGGTCAGCACCAGGGTGGCCTTCCTGCGGCCCTTGCCGGACCCGGTCAGCAGCTGCTTGCGCACCTCCTCGGGCGTCACGGCGGTGCCGCGCTTCTTGATGTCGAGCACGCCGATCCCCTCGGAGCGCACCCACGACCTCAGGGCCTTCACGTTGTAGGGACGGACCTCGAGCACCCGGTAGGCGCGGGCGAACGGGGTGTCCGTGTACGAGGGCGCGCAGATGTACGCGATCATCGGGTCCAGCAGGTGCCCGCCGAGCTGCGCGGCGAGGTCGGCGACGAGCTCGGCCCGGATGACGGCGCCGTCGGGCTCGTAGAGGTAGCCGCCCGGCGCGCCGACCGCCGCCGTCGGGCCCTCCCCGAAATTCGCCGCGGACACCAGCTCCGCGGCGCCCTGCGGACCGATGACGAGCGCCGCCCGGCGGACGCCCTCACGCCGGAGGGTGTTGAACCAGAGAGCCACCTCGGTGACGTCGCCGCCCACGGAGACCCACTGCGCCTCGCAGGTGGACGGGATCGCCGCGTGGGGCATGCCCGGGCCCATCTTCACGCCCACGGGTTTCCCGCCGTCGGCAAGGTGCTGGACGAAGGACAGGGGAGGGGAGAACGCCTCGGGGTCGAAGAGGCGGGAGGTGCCCGACGTCGTGGTCGTCCTCCGCGCGGGATCGAGCCAGACGCCGTCGTACGCCGCGGTGTCCACGGAGGAGGCGTCGGCGTTGACGACGCGCGCATTGCGGAAGGGCAGCAGGTTCATCGTCGCGGCCGCGGCTGTCGTCTCGTCGAGTTCGACGGCGGTGACGTCGCGCTCCAGGGTGGCCAGCGCCATGCTGTCGGCGCCGAGACCGCACCCGAGGTCGGCGACCCTCACGAGGCCGGCGTCGACGAAGCGCTGCGCGTGGCGTGCGGCGACCGTCAGGCGCGTGGCCTGCTCGAGGCCGGCCGCGGTGAAGACCATGCGCTCGGCGAACGCCCCGAACTTCGCGGAGGCCTTCGCTCGGAGCCGCGACTGCGTGAGCGCTGCGGCGACCACCTGCGCGGAGTGTCCCGCCTTGCGCAGCTGCCCGGTCAGGCGGAGGCTGTCGGCCTCGGTGTACGGCCCGAGGGAGTTCAGCAGCTCCCAGCCCTCGGGGGTCAGGATGTCCGCGATGTTCTCCGAAGCCATGCAGTCAGCCTAGGCGAAGTAGACACCGATCCTGTTGCCGCGGATCTGCTCCACCTGGATCTCGACGTCGTACACCCGGTGCAGCACCTCCGGCGTCATGATCTCTTCGGGTGTGCCCTGGTGGATGAGCGCGCCCTCGCGCATCGCGAGGATGGTGTCCGAGTAGCAGGAGGCGAAATTGATGTCGTGGATCACGAGGACCACGGTCTTCCCGAGGTCGTCGGCGAGCCGGCGGAGCAGGCGCATCATGTCCACGGAGTGCTTCATGTCCAGGTTGTTGAGCGGCTCATCGAGGAGGATGGTGCCGGTGTCCTGTGCCAGCACCATGGCGATGAACGCGCGCTGGCGCTGGCCGCCCGAGAGCTCGTCGACGAAGCGGTCGGCGAGGTCCGTGAGGTCGAGGTACTCGAGGGCCCGCTCGATGTGCTCGCGGTCCGCCGTCGTGGGGCGGCCGTTGTTGTGGGGGAACCGGCCGAATCCCACGAGGTCCCGGACGGAGAGCCGGACGGTCAGCTGGTTCTCCTGCCGCAGGATGGACAGGGTCCGGGCGAGGTCCTTGCCCGGTGTGGTGGCGACGTCCAGACCGTCCACCTCGACCCGGCCGGCATCCAGCGGCAGGAGCCGGCTCATCAGGGACAGCAGCGTGGACTTGCCGGCACCGTTCGGGCCGATGATCGACGTGACGCCGCCGCCGGGGATCGTGCACGTGACGTCGTCCACCACCGTGGCGGCGCCGTAGCGCTTGGTGGCGTGGCTGATGGTGATCACCGGATGCGGCCTTTCAGGAGGAGGACGAGGAAGACGAGGCCGCCGGTGAACTCGATGACGATGCTGAGGGCGGTGTCGAACGCGAAGACCTGCTCGAGGACGAGCTGCCCTCCCACGAGGGCCACCACCCCGAGGAGGACGGCGACGGGCAGCACGACGGCGTGCCGGAAGTGGTTGCACAGCTGGTACGCGAGGGCCGAGACGAGCAGGCCGAAGAACGTCGCGGGCCCCACCAGTGCCGTGGAGACGGCCACGAGCACGGAGCAGATCACGAGGACCAGGGTCACGGTGCGCCGGTAGTCGACGCCGAGGCCGACGGCGGTGTCGCGCCCGAGGGCCAGGACGTCGAGGCGGTGGCGCAGGCGCCAGGCGGGGATGCACAGGACGGTGACGGTGACGGCGGAGATCAGCAGCAGCATCGGATCCACGCGGTTGAAGCTCGCGAAGAACAGGTCCTGCAGGATGATGAACTCGCTCGGGTCCATGAGGCGCTGCAGCAGCGACGACACCCCGCGGAAGAAGACGCCGAACACGATCCCGACCAGCAGCAGCAGGTGCAGGCTGCGGCCGTGGCCCGTGAACAGCCACCGGTACAGCAGCCACGAGAAGCCGACCATGAGCGTGACCTCGACGGCGAAGCGGATCGGCGCGCCGAGGGTGAGCAGGGTGGAGGCGCCGAGCGCGAACGCCAGGACGGTCTGGATCAGGATGTAGAGCGCGTCCAGGCCCATGATGGACGGCGTGAGGATCCGGTTGCCGGTCACGGTCTGGAACAGCACGGTGGACACCCCGACGGCGACGGCGACCAGCACCATGGCCCCGATACGGTTCAGTCGCCGCGGCAGGACGTACGCGAGGTTGCCGTCGAGGTCCACGAGCAGGAACGCCGCGATGAGGGCGACGGCGGCGAGGCCGAGCACCACGAGCCACGCGGCGGGCGGAAGCGCTGTCATCGGCTTCCGGACCGACTGTACGACGGCGTCGGGCAGGGGACTGGTCCTAGCGCGCACCGGTGGTCCTCCTCACGAGCAGGGCGATGAACAGGGCGCTGCCGAGCACCGAGACGATCACGCCGACCGGGATCTCGTAGGGGAAGCGGATGACTCTGCCGAGGATGTCGCACGCCAGGACGAAGCCGGCGCCGAACAGGGCGATCCACGGGACGGCGCGGCGCACGTTGTCGCCGATCAGCAGGGACACGAGGTTGGGGACGATCAGGCCGAGGAAGGGGATGGCTCCCACGACCACCACGACGACGGCGCTGATCAGGCTCACCAGGACGAGGCCGAGGTTCATGGTGCGCCGGTAGTCCAGGCCGAGGTTCGTGGTGAACTCCTCGCCCATCCCGGCCACGGTGAACCGGTCGGCACACACGTAGCCGACGACGGCGAGCACGGCGACGATCCACAGCAGCTCGTAGCGGCCGCGGATCAGGCCCGAAAAGTCACCGATCATCCACGTGTTGAGCGTCTGCAGCAGGTCGAAGCGGTAGGCGAAGAACGTGGTCACGGCGGCGATGACCCCGCCGAGCATGATGCCCACGAGCGGGACGATCAGCGTGTTCCGCAGCGGGATCCGGCGCAGGACGGTCAGGAAGAGCGCGGTCCCGGCCAGGGCGAAGACGGCGGCGATCCCCATCTTCGCCACGAGCGGGGCGGCCGGCAGGAGGAGCGTCGCGACGAGGATCCCCGCGGTGGCGGACTCCACCGTGCCCACGGTGGACGGTTCCACGAACCGGTTGCGCGCCATCAGCTGCAGGATGAACCCGGAGATGCTGAGGGCCACGCCGGCCAGGATGATCGCGAGTGTCCGGGGGACCCGGCTCACGACGAACGTCTGCATCACGGTGGTGTCACCGCGCAGGAGATCGGCGGGGGAGATCTCGGAGACGCCCACGAAGAGGCTGACGAGGGCGAGCAGCAGCACGGCCCCGGCGGCCGACCAGAGGGCCGGCGACCGCGTGGGGCCGTGCTGCTGTGCCGGCCGCTGCGGCCGGAGGGGAAGTGCTGCCATGGGGGCGCCCGCCGCGGGAGCGGCGGAACGGATCAGGCCGCGACGGCCTCGTGGACGGCCGAGACCATGGCGTCGAGGTTGTTCAGGCCGTATCCGATCAGGTACCAGCTCGCCGAGTCGAGGTAGGTGACGTCGTCGTTCCTCGCTGCGTCGGTGCCGTTGACGAGCTCGTTGTCGAGGACGGCGGCTCCGGCGGCGCCGGCCTCACCGACGGCGGCATCGCGGTCGATGACGAACAGGTGCGCCGGGTTGATCTCGGCGATGTACTCGAAGGAGACGGCCTCGCCGTGCGTGCCCTCGCTCTTGACCTCGGAGGCGGGCTCGACGCCGAGCACGTCATGGATCAGGCCGAACCGGGAGCCGGCACCGTAGGCGGTGACCTCGCCGGCACTGGTCATCAGGACCAGGCCGTTGCCGGCGGACGCGGCAGCGTCCTTCGTCTCGGTGATCCTGGCGTCGAGCGAGGCCAGGCGGTCGGCCACCTCGTCCTCCGCACCGAAGATCCGTCCGAGCGACTCGGTGTGCCCGATGAAGCTCGCCATGGGATCGGCGGCGTCGACGCTCAGGTCGATGGTCGGGGCGATCTCCGCGAGCTCGTCGTAGGAATCGGCCACCCGGCCCGAGATGATGATCAGGTCCGGGGCGGCGGCCGCGATGGCCTCGAAGTCGGGCTCCTTCATGGAACCGATGTTCGTGATGTCGCCGCCCTCGTAGGCCGCGAGCTGCTCGGGCAGCGTCCCCTGGGGGACACCGGCGACGTCGACGCCGAGGGCGTCGAGTGTGTCGAGGGCGCCGAGGTCGAAGGTGAAGACCGTCTCGGGGTCCACCGGTACCTCGGTGGTCCCCTGCGCGTGCTCGACCGACACGGTCGCGGCCGCTTCGGCCTCGCCGGCAGCTTCGGAGGAACCGCCGCAGGCCGTCAGGGCGAGGGTGGCCGCAGCGGCTGCGGAAAGGACGGCGAGGCGCACGTGTGCCATGGGTGAACTCCGGGGGGAAGGGGCCTGCACAGGCCGTGAATCGAAGTAAGGAGATCCTTACCTAGTTCGAATCTAGCCGTAGTCCGTCGAATTACGCAACCGAAGCATGTCCTAATGCGTCCTACCGGGGCCCGCCGGGGAGGAGGAGTGTCAACGCTGGCACTCGCCTTGACCGAGTGCCAGCCCTTGCATACAGTCGGACTTGGCACTCGCTAACAGCGGGTGCTAATCCCGAGGGAAGCGTGCATCGGCACCGCGACGACGGTCCACGCCCAGCCCGACGGCCCCCTTTCCATTGGTATCGAACGCAAAGGAGAGCCCGAGTGTCGGTCTCTATTAAGCCCCTTGAGGATCGCATCGTTGTCCGCCCCCTCGAAGCCGAGCAGACCACTGCTTCCGGCCTCGTCATCCCGGACACCGCCAAGGAGAAGCCCCAGGAGGGTGAAGTCGTAGCAGTCGGACCGGGTCGCGTCGACGACAACGGCAACCGCGTCCCCGTCGACGTCGCCGAGGGCGACGTCGTCATCTACTCGAAGTACGGCGGAACCGAGGTCAAGCACGGCGGCACCGAGTACCTCGTGCTCTCCGCGCGCGACGTCCTCGCCATCGTCGTCAAGTAGTACCCCTGGAGAAGCCCCGGCCCGTAGCGGCCGGGGCTTTTCCTCGCCAAGCCTGAAAGGAACCAACAGTGGCAAAGCAGTTGGAATTCAACGACGCCGCCCGCCGTGCCCTCGAGGCCGGCGTGGACAAGCTCGCGAACACCGTCAAGGTGACGCTGGGCCCCCGCGGACGCAATGTCGTGCTCGACAAGAAGTGGGGCGCCCCCACCATCACGAACGACGGCGTCACGATCGCCCGTGAGGTCGAGCTCGACGACCCGTACGAGAACCTCGGCGCGCAGCTGGCCAAGGAGGTCGCCACCAAGACCAACGACGTCGCCGGTGACGGAACCACGACCGCCACGGTCCTGGCCCAGGCACTCGTAAAGGAGGGCCTCCGCAACGTGGCGGCCGGTGCGGCCCCCGGGCAGCTCAAGCACGGCATCGAGGTGGCGGTCGAGGCCGTCGCCAAGCGCCTGCTCGAGAACGCCCGCGAGGTCGTCGGCCAGCAGACCGCCAACGTGGCCTCCATCTCCGCGCAGAGCACCGAGGTCGGTGACCTCCTCGCCGAGGCGTTCGACAAGGTCGGCAAGGATGGTGTGATCACCATCGAGGAGTCCTCCACCACGCAGACCGAGCTCGTCCTCACCGAGGGCATGCAGTTCGACAAGGGCTACCTCTCGCCGTACTTCGTGACCGACCCCGAGCGCCAGGAAGCCGTCCTCGAGGACGCGCTCATCCTCATCAACTCGGGCAAGATCTCCTCGCTGCAGGAATTCCTGCCGCTGCTTGAGAAGGCGCTGCAGGCCGGCAAGCCGCTGTTCATCATCGCCGAGGACATCGAGGGCGAGGCGCTCTCCACCCTCGTGGTCAACAAGATCCGCGGCACCCTGAACGTCGTCGCCGTCAAGGCTCCCGGCTTCGGTGACCGCCGCAAGGCCATGATGCAGGACATCGCTACTCTCACGGGTGCGCAGGTCGTCTCGCCGGACCTCGGCCTCAAGCTGGACCAGGTGGGCCTCGAGGTGCTCGGGTCCGCCCGCCGCATCACCGTCACCAAGGATGCCACCACGATCGTGGACGGCACCGGCAGCGAGTCCGACGTCGCCGACCGCGTGGCGCAGATCCGCGCCGAGGTCGAGCGCACCGATTCCGACTGGGACCGCGAGAAGCTCCAGGAGCGCCTCGCGAAGCTCGCCGGCGGCATCGGCGTCATCAAGGTCGGCGCCGCCACCGAGGTGGAGCTCAAGGAGAAGAAGCACCGCATCGAGGACGCCGTGTCCTCCACGCGTGCCGCTCTCGAGGAGGGCATCGTGGCCGGCGGCGGTTCCGCGCTGGTCCACGCCGGCAAGGCGCTGGACACCGACTCCGACGTGCTGGCACTCGAGGGCGACGCAGCCACCGCCGTCGGCCTCGTCCGCCGGGCCCTCGCCCAGCCGCTGCGCTGGATCGCCGAGAACGCCGGACACGAGGGTTACGTGGTCGTCGCGAAGGTCTCGGATCTCGAGGACGGTCACGGCTTCAATGCCGCGACCGGGGAGTACGAGAACCTCGTGGACGCGGGCATCATCGACCCCGTGAAGGTGACGCGCTCCGCCCTGCGGAACGCCGCCTCCATCGCGGCGCTCGTGCTCACCACGGAGACCCTCGTGGTGGAGAAGCCCGAGGAGTCCGACGACGAGGGCGGCCACGGCCACTCGCACTAGGACGCACGGGCTCCCGCCCATCGCCTGACACAGCACCCCGGTTCCTCGGAGCCGGGGTGCTGCCGTGTCCGAGGGTGTCGAGGTGGTCGGGCTTCCTCCCCTTGCATGACCCCGGGACGTGGGAGTGTCCGGGTGTTCCCATCCCACCGGCAGCCGGAGTGGGAGGAAGCGACGTGCTCACGGGGCGGGCAGGTCCCGGCGCCCGACGGGTATCGGGGCTTCCTCGTGTATCGAACGCCGGCTGCTCGCGGCTATCATGGGCACGTAACGATCCCGGGGGGTGAACGTGACTCGACGACTGTTCGGCGAGATCTCGCCGCTGACCTACCGCCTCGCCAGTGAGCGCATGATCCTGATGCGGCACCTGCGCAACCTCCGGAACCGCGGCACGCTCGCCTCGACCCGCTCGGAGGAGTCCCTGCCGGTCACGGTGTACCGGCACAACTCGCTGATCCGACGCCGTCTGGGCGATGTCGAGACGGAACTGCAGGACAACAAGGCCGTCAGCCTCGGCCTCACCGCTCCGAAGATCGACGGCATCCTGATCGCCCCGGGCGAGTGTTTCTCCTTCTGGCACCTCGCGGGTCGATGCTCCGCGAAGGAGGGGTACAGGGAGGGCCTGACGATCAGCAACGGCAGGCCGGCCAGGGGCATGGGAGGCGGGATGTGCCAGTTCACCAATCTGCTGCACTGGATGGTGCTGCACAGCCCCCTCACCGTCGTCGAGCACCACCACCACAACGGCCTCGATCTCTTCCCCGACTACGACCGCCAGATCCCCTGGGGCACCGGCACGTCCATCGCCTTCAACTACCTCGACTACCGGGTGGAGAACAGGACCGACGTCACGTTCCAGTTCCGGACCTCGACGACGGACGAATACCTGCGTGGGGAGTTGCGGGCCGATCACGACCTGCCGACGAAGTTCCATATCCGCGAACGTGACGCCTACTTCTACGAGGAGGGCGACGACGTCTTCCGGCACAACAGGGTCTACCGGATCGAGCGGGACAAGCGGACGGGCCGGGAGATCTCGGAGGAGCTGATCCTCGAGAACGAGGGAAGGATCGCCTATGACCGCTCCCTCGTCCGGGCGGAGATCCTTCCCACCCGGCCGGCGCCCGCCGGGCGCGCTGCTACGCCCTGACGGGCAGGCTCGGAAGGCGAGCACCCGGGGTGTCGACGCGGTCGGGCTCCCTCCCATTGCATGACCCCGGGACATGGGAGTGTCCGGGTGTGCCCATCCCACCGGCAGCCGGAGTGGGAGGAAGCGGCATGCTCAGGGACGAGGAAGCCCCGGCGCCCGAAGGGGCACCGGGGCTATCCGGTGGGAACCGGGGATCAGGCGTCGACGACGATCGCGGTCACGACGGGCTGACGGTTGTAGAACCGGCGCATCCAGTTGGCCGTGGCCCGCTCGATGATCTCCTCCGGATCCTGGCGGCGACCGCCCTGACGGTTGGAGGCCGCGTCGCGGAGCGCCTTCTCGACGGCGGCGCCCGCCTTGTCGAGGTCCTCGTCGGAGCAGGAGAAGCCCTTGGTGAAGAACTCCGGCGCCTCGACGATGTCCCCGTTGTCCGGGTCGATGATCGCGAGGACGGTGACGACGCCCTCCTCCGCCAGGCGGCGGCGCTCCACGAGGTCCTCCTCGGTGATGCCACCGACACTGTCGCCGTCGACGAACACGAGGCCGGCCTCGACCTTGCCCGAGAGGGTGGCGCGTCCGCGGACGAGGTCCACGGTCACGCCGTCCTGCGCGATCACGACGTTGCGGGGATCGACGCCGGTGGCGACGGCGATCTCCGAGTTGGCACGCAGGTGGCGCCATTCGCCGTGGACGGGCATGACGTTGCGCGGCTTGACGATGTTGTAGCAGTAGGCGAGCTCGCCGGCGCTGGCATGGCCGGAGACGTGCACCTTGGCGTTGCCCTTGTGGACCACGTTGGCGCCGATCTCGGTCAGGGCATTGATGATGCCGTAGATCGCGTTCTCGTTGCCCGGGATGAGCGAGCTGGCCAGCAGGACGGTGTCGCCCTCGCTGATGCGGATGGCGTGGTCCTTGTTGGCCATGCGCGAGAGGGCCGCCATGGGCTCGCCCTGCGAGCCGGTGCAGATGAGGACCACCTTGTGGTCGTCGCTGCGCTCGAGCTTCTTGAAGTCCACGAGCAGGCCCTGCGGAATGTTGAGGTAGCCCAGATCCGCCGCGATCGTCATGTTGCGCACCATCGAGCGGCCCACGAACGCCACCTTGCGGCGGTGGGTGTGCGCGGTGTCGATGATCTGCTGGATGCGGTGGATGTGGCTCGCGAAGCTGGACACGATGATGCGGCGCGGTGCGGTGCGGAACACGGCGTCGATGGCCGGCGCCAGGTCCTTCTCCGAGGTGGTGAAGCCGGGGACGTCCGCGTTCGTGGAGTCGGTGAGGAACAGGTCCACGCCCTCCTCGCCGAGCCGCGCGAAGGCGGTGAGGTCGGTGATGCGACGGTCGAGGGGGAACTGGTCCATCTTGAAGTCACCCGTGTGCAGCACCATGCCGGCCGCGGTGCGGATGGCGACGGCGAGGCTGTCGGGGATGGAGTGGTTCACGGCGACGAACTCGAGGTCGAAGCCACCCATGGTCCGGCGGTCGCCCTCCTTGACCTGCACGGTCTTGGGGGTGATGCGGTGTTCCTTGAGCTTGGCCTCGATGAAGGCGAGCGTGAGCCTGGAACCGACCAGGGGGATGTCCGCGCGCTCCTTGAGGAGATACGGGACACCGCCGATGTGGTCCTCGTGGCCGTGGGTGAGGACGACGGCCACGACGTCGTCGAGGCGGTCGCGGATGTAGGAGAAGTCGGGAAGGATGACGTTGATGCCCGGCTGGTGTTCCTCGGGGAACAGGACGCCGCAGTCCACGATCAGCAGCTTGCCGTCGAACTCGAAGACGGTCATGTTTCTGCCGATCTCACCGATACCTCCGAGCGCGACGATGCGCATGGCCCCCTTGGCCAGTTCCCGTGGTGCTTTCAGTGCGGCAGGTCTCTTATTCACAGATCAGGTTTCTCTCATTCATGCGGCAGGCGGGGCGGCGGCCGTCCGACGGACGTCGTCGGGGCCGGCAGATCCGGCAATTCCGGTCCGGTGGTCCCCGGTGTCCCCGGGAACATGCTCCTCCAAGAGTACGTGGTTCGCGCGCGCCCCGGCGGATCGATCGGTCCTCGGGCGTCCGCGGTCCGGTGCTGCCCGGGAGGCGACGGAACGGTCGAGCGGGAATTTGCTCCGGCCCTGCCGGGCAGGGCTGTGAGCGTCATCACCGGAATAGGGCCACTGCTGCCATGGTTCTAGACTGGCAAGGCCCGCGGGCGCGACCCGCCGAAGGCCCCTACCCCCACCCGGTTCCACCGAAAGAGGCGCAGCAGTGAGCCAGCAGTCCGGCCAGAACGAGACCCACGACCCCTTCGGATTCATTGGCCTGACGTACGACGACGTCCTCCTGCTCCCCGGCCACACCGACGTGATCCCCTCGGAGGCCGATACGTCGTCGCGCATCTCCAAGCGCATCACCGTCAAGACCCCCTTGCTCTCCTCCGCCATGGACACCGTCACGGAGTCCCGCATGGCCATCGCCATGGCCCGCCAGGGCGGGCTCGGCGTCATCCACCGCAACCTGTCCGTCCAGGACCAGGCCGACCAGGTGGACCGCGTGAAGCGCAGCGAGTCCGGCATGATCACCAATCCGCTGACCATCGGCCCCGATGCCACCCTGCAGGAACTCGACGAGCTCTGCGGCCATTACCGCGTCTCCGGCCTGCCCGTGGTGGACCCGACCGGGCACCTGCTCGGCATCGTGACCAACCGCGACACGCGCTTCGTCCTCGAGCGCGAGTTCCCGCGGACACTCGTGCGTGACGTCATGACCAAGATGCCGCTCGTCACCGGGCACGTGGGCATCAGCGGCGACGACGCCATCAACCTCCTCGCGACCAACAAGATCGAGAAGCTCCCGCTCGTCGACGACGAGGAGATCCTCCGCGGCCTCATCACCGTCAAGGACTTCACGAAGGCCGAGCAGTACCCGCTCGCCACCAAGGACGACGACGGACGCCTGCGCGTCGGTGCGGCCATCGGCTTCTTCGGTGACGGGTGGGAGCGCGCCATGACCCTCGTCGAGGCCGGCGTCGACGCCCTCTTCGTCGACACCGCCAACGGCCACAGCGCCGGCGTGCTCGAGATGATCGCGCGCCTGAAGGCCGAGAAGTCCGCCGCGCACGTGGACATCATCGGCGGCCAGGCCGCCACCCGCGAGGGCGCCCAGGCCCTGATCGACGCGGGCGCCGACGGCATCAAGGTGGGCGTGGGCCCGGGCTCCATCTGCACCACGCGCGTGGTCGCGGGCGTGGGCGTGCCGCAGGTCACCGCCATCTACGAGTCGGCGAAGGCCGCCATCCCGGCCGGGGTCCCCGTGATCGCCGACGGCGGGCTGCAGTACTCGGGCGACATCGGCAAGGCCATCGTGGCCGGCGCCGACACGGTGATGCTCGGATCCCTCCTGGCCGGATCGGCCGAGGCCCCGGGCGAGCTGATCTTCGTGAACGGCAAGCAGTTCAAGACCTACCGCGGCATGGGATCCCTGGGTGCCATGCAGACGCGCGGCAAGAACACCTCCTACTCCAAGGATCGCTACTTCCAGGCCGACGTCTCGGGGGACGACAAGCTGATCCCCGAGGGCATCGAGGGGCGCGTCGCCTACCGCGGCCCGCTGGCCTCCGTGGCGTACCAGCTCGTCGGCGGCCTGCGCCAGACCATGTTCTACACCGGGGCGCGCACCATCCCGGAACTGAAGGCCAAGGGCAAGTTCGTCCGCATCACCGCCGCCGGACTGAAGGAATCGCACCCGCACGACATCCAGATGACGGTCGAGGCACCCAACTACGGCTCCAAGTAGGCGCGGTCCGCTTCCCGGCGAGCCGCCCGATGAACGCCTGCAGCCCCCGGTGACCGGCCGGAGCCTCCTGGCCGCCGATCCTCCCAGCTCAGCTCCGACGGCGGCTCCGGCATGAGCGGACTCCCGCAGCCCGAAGCCGCCGCGCGCCGCAAGCTCCGGCTCGGCCCGTATGCACGTGCCGTCGGGCAGGTCCTCGTGCTCAGCGCGAAGGCCTCGCCGGGCGCCGTCGCCATGAAGGTGGCCGGCTCGCTCATCTCCGCGGTGCTGCCCCTGGTCACCACCTACTTCGCGTCCCTGACCACGACGGCGCTGGCCGCGGCCTACGCGGGTGACCCGGACGCCGGACGCTCCGCGCTCGTCTACGTGATCGTCACGGCCGTCCTCGGGCTGCTGTGGGGTGCGTTCACGAGCGTGGACCGCTACATCCAGCAGGTCCTGAGTTTCCGCGTGGGGGCAATCGTGGGGGATCGCATGTACGAGCGGTTCCTGGCGCTGGAGTTCTGGCGGTACGACGACAAGGAGACGGTGGACCTGTACGACAGGGCCCGCCGGTTCTCCGACTCCTACGCGCGGGTCCTGGACCGCATCGCCGCCATCTTCACGCAGCTGGTCTCGGTGGTGCTCGCGATCGGCGCGCTGCTGCTCGTCAGCTGGTGGATCGCGCTGATCGTGCTCGTGGCCATCATCCCCAGCGTCTACCTGCAGTTCCGGCTCTCCCGCGAGCAGATGGCGCACTGGAACACCCAGGTGGACTCGCGGCGGCAGCGGCGCATGATCGAGACGAACCTGATGAAGCCGCAGCACATCGCCGAGATGCGCCTCTACGGGATCGTCCGCCACCTGATGGACCTGCGCTCCACCCTGCGCGACGCCGACGAGAAGCGGCGCCTGGACTTCCAGAAGCGGTACATCCCGAAGCAGCTCCTCGCGGACGCCCTGCAGTACGGCGCCGAACTGCTGGCCCTCGTGTGGATCGTGGGCCAGATCATCGCCCGCGCCCAGCCGGTGGGCCAGTTCCTGTACGTGCAGCAGATCGTCAGCCGGGCGCTCAGCACCGCCAACAACCTCGTCTCCTCGCTGAGCTCCATCGACGAGGACCTCGCGAACCTCAAGGACTACGAGCAGTTCATGGACTTCCCGCTCTCCACCGGCGCTCCCGGCCGGCTGGAAGCCGCTCCCGCCGTCGTCGAGCTCCGCGACATCCACTTCACGTACTCCGGCGGCGAGGAGGAGGTGCTCAGGGGCATCTCCATGTCCTTCGAGCGCGGAACGCACGTGGCCATCGTGGGCGAGAACGGCGCGGGGAAGTCCACCCTGATCCGCGTCCTCGCCGGCCTCTACCAGCCGGGCAGGGGAGAGGTGCTGCTCGACGGACGGGACCTGCGCGGCATCCGCATCGACGACTGGCACCAGCACCTGGCCGTCATGTCGCAGGACTTCCTGCGGTACGAGTTCGCGACGGCGGAGAACAACATCTACTTCGGCGACGTCCACCATCCGCGTGACGACGCACGCGTGCGGCGGGCGGCGCGGGATGCCGAGGCCGCGGACTTCATCGAGAAGATGCCCAACGGCTTCGAGAACTACGTCAGCAACTGGATGGAGGACCCGCGCGGCCGGAAGGGCAGCGGCCTCTCCGGCGGGCAGTGGCAGCGGCTCGCGATGGCCCGCAACTTCTACCGGGACGCGCCCTTCATCGTCATGGACGAGCCGACGTCGGCCATCGACGCGCTCGCCGAGCACCGCATCTTCACCCGGCTCTTCGCCGACCGCTCACGGACCATCATCGCGATCAGCCACCGGCTCGCCACCATCGAGAAGGCGGACGTCATCCACATGCTCGAGGACGGGCGCGTGGTGGAGTCGGGGACGCACCGGGAGCTGGTGGCGCTCCGCGGCCGCTACTACCGGATGTTCGAGAGCCAGCTGCCGGACACCTGAGCCCTGCCGGATCGTCGGCGCAGCCCGGATGCGGCGAGGGGGCCGAGGGCGGCCAGGCCAGGACGCGATCACGACGGCGGACCGCGGCGCACGGTTCACGGTGATGCGCGGCAGGGCACGTCCTGTGGCCAGGGCCCCCGGTGGATGCGATCAGCCGTCGGCCCCGGCGGGGAGGCCGAGCGCGGCGCGCAGCGCCCTGAACGCGTGCGCCTCGTCCGCGTACGGCATCACCTCGAGATCGTCCCCACCGGCGGGGGTGCGTGCGACCTCCCAGCCACGCTCGGCGGTGCGGCGCACGTTCGCCGTCCTGGACGGCACGTCGCTCGTGCGCCGCCGCAGCGACACCAGGGTGTCCTGACCGCCGGAGGAGAAGCCGGCGGAGGCGAGCTCGAGCGCCATCTGCGAGCAGTCCACCGACGCTTCGAGCGGGACACACAGCACGATGCTTCCCGGACGCGCGAAGAGGGCCGCCTTCCCGGCAGGAGACTCGACGAGGAACGTCACGGAAGTCTGCCGTGCGACGGCGACCGTGGCATCGATCCACAGGGTGGCACTGGTCAGGATCCGGGCCAGCGCCCTGGCAGGGCCACGAGGGGTGACCTCGTCCCCCTTCCGATCGAGGAGTTCCCGCACCGAGAGCGTCGAGAACCCCGCGCGCACCAGTTCCGAGGTGTCGGGAAGGTCGGCGAGCTTGAGCATCGACCGCGATGCCTCCTCGGACGGGCCACGGTTCAGAGCCAGCAGCGCGAGCAGCTCATGGGTCGTGAACTGCACTGCCGAAGCTGGTGGTGCTGCCGTCATCATGTTCCCTCGAGTCGTGGTCGGTCGTGGTCCGTCATGGTCCGGGTCAAGACTAACCAGACCCGGGGGCTCCGTTCGCAGAACCCCTGCCTCTCCGGAGGAGTGCCGGCAACGCCCGGCGGCCGGTACGGCTTTGCGGTGAGGCAGGTGTTCCTGCGAGGATGGCCCGGCACGAAGCACGAGGATCACGGATCAGGGACGGATGAGCATGCTGCGGACCTTCAGGGCCCGGACGGCCGCGGAGAGCGGGGCGGCCGTCATGGCCTGCTGTGTGCCCGCGCCCCGGCCGGCCTCCTCCATGAAGGGCAGTTCCTCCGCCTGACGCACGCCTGCACCCCGTGGTGCATGGCCCGCGGCACCCGCGCGGTCGGTCGCGCCCTAGGACGTGAGCCGGCAGAGCTCCCTTCCCTCCGATCCTCCGTCTGCCGAAAGCCCTTCCCATGCAACCGATCTCCATCAAGGACATCCGCTCCTCGTTCATCAACGCCACGCGGTCCGAGACCGTCAAGCTCACCCCACCGAAGAACCTCGACACCCTGGACTGGGAGAACCTCGACTTCCTCGGGTGGCGCGACGAGAAGATGCCGCTGCGCGGCTACCTGGTGGTGCCCGGTCGTCAGGGGCCGTCCGGCATCCTGCTCAGGGCTCCCGAGGGCGGTGCCCGCAAGAACCGCTCCGTCCTGTGCGAACTCTGCCGCGATGTGTACTCGAAGGAGGACGTCCTCCTGTGGGTGGCCCGCCGGTCCGGCCAGTCCGGACGCGACGGCAACACCGTCGGGACGCTGATCTGTGCCGACTTCATCTGCTCGTCGAACGTCCGCAGGGAACCGCCGGCCAGCGAGATCCACCCGGATCCGGCCGTCGTCGTCCGGCGCCAGGCGGGTGAACTCCGCGAGCGCACCGACAAGTTCATCGCCCGCGTCCAGCTGAGGTAGCGGCAACGGCCCGGGTACCAGGGGCGCTGCCGCCCCGGGTGCCCGGGGCCACACACCTGCACGCGGGGGCGCCCCGATGAGAGGCCGCGCGACGGCGCTGGGCTAACCTAGAGCAGTGACTTACGAGATCGAGATCGGCCGAGGCAAGCGCGGACGCAGGGCATATTCGCTGGACGACGTGGCGGTGGTGCCGTCCCGGCGGACCCGTGATCCGCTGGACGTCTCCGTCACCTGGCAGATCGACGCCTACCAGTTCGAGATGCCCGTCGTCGCAGCCCCCATGGATTCGGCCATGTCGCCCGCCACCGTCATCGCCATGGGCCGCCTCGGGGGCCTCGGCGTCCTCAACCTCGAGGGACTGTGGACCCGCTATGAGGACCCGCAGCCGGTCCTCGACGAGATCGCAGGCCTCAGCACCGAGAGTTTCAGCCCGGCAGCCACCCGCCGCATGCAGGAGCTCTACAGTGCGCCCATCCGGGCCGAACTCATCACGAGCCGCCTGGCCGAGATCCGCGAGGCCGGCGTGACGGTGGCAGGGTCCCTCACCCCGCAGCGCACCCAGCAGTTCTACAAGACCGTGCTCGCGGCCGGCGTCGACATCTTCGTCATCCGTGGCACCACGGTCTCCGCCGAGCACGTGTCCAAGAACGAGCAGCCCCTGGACCTGAAGACGTTCATCTACGAGCTCGACGTCCCCGTGATCGTCGGCGGCGCGGCCGGGTACACGCCCGCCCTCCACCTCATGCGCACCGGCGCGGCCGGTGTGCTCGTCGGCTTCGGCGGCGGCGCCACGACGACCACGCGCCGCGCGCTCGGCATCCACTCCCCGCTCGCCTCCGCCATCGCCGACGTGGCCGGCGCCCGCCGCGACTACATGGACGAGTCCGGCGGACGCTACGTGCATGTCATCGCCGACGGCGGCATGGGTGCCAGCGGCGACATCGTCAAGGCCATCGCGATGGGGGCCGACGCCGTCATGCTCGGCTCCGCGCTCGCCCGGGCCGAGGAGGCGCCCGGCAAGGGCTGGCACTGGGGCCAGGAGGCGCACCACCACGAACTGCCGCGCGGCGACAGGGTCGATATCGGCACCGTGGGTCCCCTCCAGGAAGTACTCTGGGGGCCCTCGCACCACACCGACGGCACATCCAACCTGATCGGCGCCCTGCGCCGGGCCATGGCGACCACCGGCTACTCGGATCTCAAGGAGTTCCAGCGCGTGGAAGTGGTCCTCTCGCCCTACGCCTCCACCGACTGATCCGAAAGGCATACCGTGAGCGACCTGTCCCGCGAGCTGCACGACGCCGAACTGACCACGCCCGACCTCGTGATCCTCGAGATGGAAGCGGCGTCGAAGGAGGACGCGGCGGCGCAGCTGGCAGGGCGCCTGCACGCAGCCGGGCGCATCTCCGACCTCCAGGCGTTCCTCGACCAGGTGAACTCCCGCGAGCACCAGATGGCCACGGGGCTGCCCGGCGGGGTGGGGCTGCCGCACGCGCGCAGCGAGTACGTGAACCAGACCTCGATCGCCGTCGGGGTCACGCGTTTCGGCCACAGCCTGGACTTCGGCGCCGTCGACGGCCCCGCCACGCTCGTGCTGCTCATGGCCACCCCGGCGCAGTCCTTCTCCGAGCACCTCGAGGTGCTCGCCACGATCGCCCGCAGTCTCTTCAAGGAGAACTTCCGTGAATCGCTGCGCCGCGCGCACGACGCCGAGGTGATCGCCGAGCTGATCAACTCCTCGCTGGTGTTCTTCGACCACTGACGCGGCGTGCCGTGCGCGGCTACTCGCTCCGCCAGGAGTGCCAGAGCGACGCGTAGGCGCCGTCCAGGGCGAGCAGCTCGTCGTGCGAGCCGAGCTCCGCGATCCGCCCCTCCTCCACCACGGCCACGCGGTCGGCGTCGTGCGCCGTGTGCAGCCGGTGTGCGATCGCGATGACGGTGCGCCCCTCGAGGACGGCATTGAGCGACCGCTCGAGGTCGCGCGCCGCTTGCGGGTCGATCAGGGACGTGGCCTCGTCCAGTACCAGGGTGTGCGGATCGGCGAGGATCAGGCGCGCCAGGGCCAGCTCCTGCGCCTGCGCGGGCGTGAGCTCGTGTGCGCCCGATCCCACCTCCGTGTCCATGCCCTCCGGGAGCTGCTTCACCCAGTCCAGGGCACCGACGCTGCGCAGGGCGTCCTCGAGCTCGCCGTCACCGGCGTCCGCGCGTCCGAGCCGCACGTTGTCCGACACGGATCCCACGAAGACGTGGTGCTCCTGCGTCACGAGGGCCACCTCGCGGCGCAGGTCGTCCAGCGGCCGGTCCACCAGGGGCACGCCGCCAACGGTGACGGAGCCCGACGTCGGCGGGTGGATGCCCGCGATCAGCCGCCCGAGGGTGGATTTGCCGGCACCGGAGGGACCGACGACGGCGAGGCGCTCGCCACGCACCAGGGTGAGGTCGACGCCGTGCAGAACATTGTGCCCGGGGCGGTACGCATAGGTCGCCGCGGACACCACGATGTCCTCGTTGGCCGGTTCCGCCGTGGTCGCCTCGCGGTCGGGCTCGACGTCCTTGATACCCACGATGCGGGCGAGCGACGCGGCCCCCACCTGGATCTCGTCGGTCCACATGATGAGCAGGTCCACGGGGTCGATCAGGCGCACGGCGAACAGGGCGACGGCGGCCACGGCTCCGGCCGTGACCACGCCCTGTCCCGCGAGCCAGCCGCCCCACAGCAGCACGGCGGCGGCCGGCAGCCAGAACGCGACGTCCGCCGCCGGGAACAGGACCGAGCGCAGCCACAGCGTGTACCGCTCGGCGGAGAAGCTCCTGCCGAGGGCGGCGTCGAGGTCGGCGCGACGCAGGGAGCCGAGGTCCAGGGCGTCCACGGTGCGTGCGCCCTCGATCGTCTCGGTGATCGTCCCGTTCACGACGGCGTAGGTCTCCCGCTCGCGCATGTAGCCGGCCGCGCTGCGCCGCAGGTACCAGCGCGTCACGGGCCACAGCAGCGGCAGGCCCACGAGGAGTGCGAGGGACAGGACCGGGGAGGTGACGACGGCGGCGCCGAGGGTCAGGACGATGGTCACCACCGACACGACGACCTGCGGCACGCCGAAGCGGACGGTGTGGGACACCGCGTCGATGTCGTTCGTGGTCCTGGCCACGAGGTCGCCCGTGCCCGCCTTCTCCACCGTGGACAGCGGGAGCGCCGTCACGTCCTTCATGAAGTCCTCGCGCAGCTCGGCGAACACGCGCTCGCCGAACACCATCCCCGACCGCACCGCGTAGCGGCGCAGCACGGACTGCACGGCGAGGAAACCGAGCATCCCGAGGGACACGGCGGCCACGAAGGACGGCGTGGTCCCCGCGGACACGGCGTCGATGAGGATGCCGAGCAGCAGCGGCCCGGCGAGGCCCGCGACGGCCGAGCCGACGTACAGCGCGATCACCGCGCCGAGGCCCCGCCGGTGGCGGCGGATCAGGCGCGTGGCTTCGTCGCGGACCATCCCGGGCCCGGCGACGGGGAGCTTTGCCGTGCTACTCACTGCGGATCACCACGTTCCGGTAGGCGGGATTGCTGGTCATGAGGTCTGTGTGGCTGCCCTGGGCGGCCACACGGCCCTCCTCGAGGAAGATCACGCGGTCCATGATGCGCAGCAGGAGCGGGCTCGCGGTGACGACGACGGTCGTCCTGCCGTCCTGGCGCCGTGCATCGCCGAGCCGGGCGGCGATGCGTTGCTCGGTGTGGGCGTCCACGGCACTGGTCGGCTCCACGAGGACGAGGTTCTCGGCGTCGGTGAGGAGGGCCCGGGCCAGGACGAGGCGCTGGCGCTGCCCGCCCGAGAAGCCCCTCCCGCGCTCGGTGACCTCGTGATCCAGCCCGCCGTCGAGCCCGGCGAGGATGTCCAGGGCGCTCGCGGCCTCGAGCGCCGCGAGCACGGCGTCGTCGTCGTGCCGGCCGTGCGGGTCGAGCTGCCCGCGGAGGGAGCCGCTGAACAGCTGTGGGCCGGCCTCGCTGACCACGATGCGCGCGCGGATGTCCGCCAGCGGCACGTGCCGCAGGTCCGCGGCGCCCCACCGGACCGTCGCCTCCTCGAGGACGGCGTCCTCGAACCGGCCGAGGCGCGTGACGGCGTCCGTGGACTCCGCGGGCTCCCGCGAGACCACGGCGGTGAGGAGCCCGGGCTCGATGACGACACCGGAGCGCTCGTCGACGAGGACAGCACCCGGCGGCGGTGCGGGCACCGGCGAAGCGCTCTCCGTGACGTTCGCATCGACCGAGAGCACCGCGATGATTTTCCGGGCGCCTACATGGGCACGGATGAAGCGGGCCACCGAATCGGCTGCCGCCCGGATGGGGGTCATGAGGAAGATCGAGAAGCCGTACAGGGCCACGAGCTCGCCCGGCGTGATGTCGCCCGAGAGGACCAGCGAGGCGCCCACCCAGGTGAAGACCACGCTGAACGACCCGGCGATGAACACCTGCGACGCCTCGAGGTCCGCGAGGGAACGGGCCACGCGGATGCCGGAGTCGCGCGTGACCGTCGACTTGTCGCGGTAGCGGTCCACGAAGATGTGCTCGCCGCCGATGCCGCGCAGCACGCGCAGGCCGGCCACGGTGTCCGCCCCGACGGCCGTCATCCTGCCGGACGCCTCGCGCTGCTCGCGCTGCCGCGCCTGCATGGGCCGCACGACGAACAGCAGGAGCCCGCAGCACACGGGGACCCCGACGAGCACGACGACCCCGAGCACGGGGGAGGTCTGCCAGATGAAGACGGTGACCACGAGCCAGGCCGCGGCCGCGCCGGCGAGCCGCGTGAGGACCTCGTACACCTCACCGAGGCGGAAGGCGTCGGACGCCGCGGTGGACACCACCTCGCCGGTCGAGAGCGCGGTGGGCAGGGCGTCGCCGGTCCTGCTGATCTTGTGCCCCACGAGGCGAACGGACCGGAACGCCGCCTGCATCCAGTTGCTGACGCCCGCGCGGTGCGTCGCGGTGTCCGAGACGGCCTGGACCACCATGAGTCCCAGCAGCGCACCCGCCCAGCCGAGCAGCGCCCGCGCATCGCCCCCGATGACGCCGTCGTCGATCGCCCTGCCGAGCACGAAGGGCATCACGGCCTGCGAGGCCATCCAGACGGTGCCGAGAAGGATCCCGGCGGTCAGGGTGGCCTTCTGGTGGCCGCCGAGCCACAGCAGGTACCGCGCGGGGGAGCGCAGGTCCGGCGGGCCGGTCAGGGAGTAGGGAAAGGAACGCACGAGGATTCATCCTAGACCGCATCCCGACGAAGTGATAGGGATTCACCAATCACTCTTCGGGTCGCTACAGCGCCCCCGTCCAGTCCGGGAGCCATTCGTTGTTCTACACGCGTACGAAGTACCGTTGAGGGGTGTTGAAGACCGCGCTCAAGCCTCGATGGATCCTCCTGCTGATCCTCGCGATGGCGCTCGCCGCGGTCTTCGTCCTCCTGAGCCAGTGGCAGCTGAACTCCTCCAGGGAGACTCCGCCGCCCGCACCGAGCACCACCGAGACCGTCCGTCCGCTGACCGGGGTGCTCGCCCCCCTCACGCCGCTCTACGCCTCGGGCGCCGACCAGATGGTCTCGCTCGACGGTGCCTTCCTGCCGGACACGCGGATGCTGGTGCAGAACCGCCTGCGCGACGACGTGGAGGGCTTCTGGGTGGTCCAGGGATTCGCGGTCGACGGTTCGGGCGGTGACGGCCCCGAGGCCGCTCCCGGCGGGGACGCCGTCATCCCGGTCGTGCTCGGCTGGGTGCCCGAGGCGGAGGACGCCGCGTCCGTCGCCGTGCAGCAGGGGGCCGCCGGCGTCGTCGGGCGCCTCCTGCCGCCCGAGGCCCCCGAGGTGCAGCAGCCCGTGGAGGGCGAGGTCCCCACACTCTCCACCGCCGAGCTCTCCAACCTGTGGGACGCGAGCATCTACGCGGCATTCGTCGTCGCCACCGAGGTGACGGCCGACGGCGCAGCCGTGCCGTTCGCGGCGGGCATGGAGCCGGTGGTCGTGGGCCCGCAGCCGCAGGACACACCGATCAACTGGCTCAACATCTTCTACGCCATCGAATGGGTGGTGTTCGCCGGGTTCGCGTTCTTCCTGTGGTGGCGCCTGGTCGCCGACGACCACCGCCGCATCCTCGAGGACGCCGAGGACGCCGAGGACGCCGCGGAGGAGGCCCGCGCCCACCCGTCCCCCGTCGCGCCCGGCGCCGAACCCACTCCCCATCCTGCGCCCGGGTCGACCCCCGGCACGTCCTCCAACGAAAGCGGTGCCCACCGTGACTGAGCCAGTACTCGACCCCACCGCCGGAACTGCCGGACGAGCCGGCGACGGACGCGCGCCGGCCGGGAAGCCGAAGCGGCGGTTCGGCGGGACGCACGCGCAGATCCGTTCGTCGCTGAGGTTCTACAAGGTCCTCGCCTACGCGACAGGAATCATGCTCCTGCTCGTCGTCGTCGAGATGGTGGCGAAGTACGGCTTCGGCTCCGAGATCGTCGCGGGCGGGGGAGCGGTCCTCCAGTTCCTGCCCGAGGTCGTCGCCGAGACGGCCGGCGGCGTCAACCTCTCCACGGCCGTGCTGATCGTGCACGGCTGGCTCTACGTGGTCTACCTCATCGCCGACTTCCGACTGTGGCAGCTCATGCGCTGGCCCTTCGGCCGCTTCGTCCTGATCGCGCTCGGCGGCGTGGTGCCGCTGCTGTCGTTCTTCGTGGAGAAGCGGGTCCACCGCCAGGCCGAGGAGGACCTCGCGGCGCATCCCGAGGCCGCACCGCGGTACTGAGCCGGACCCCGCGCAGAACAGCGCCCCGCCGCGGGTACGGGCGTTCCTGCCCGTCCCCTGATGTGCGGTGGCCGGGACGCGCGGACTATTGTTGATGGGTGACTACCCCCGAGAACGGCTCCGAACACCGTCCTGTCCTCGTCGTGGACTACGGCGCGCAGTACGCACAGCTGATCGCACGCCGCGTCCGCGAGGCCGACGTCTACTCCGAGATCGTCCCTCACACCCTCAGCACGCAGGAGATCCTCGCGAAGAACCCCGCGGCGATCATCCTCTCGGGAGGCCCGTCCAGCGTCTACGCCGAAGGCGCCCCCCGGGTCGACGCGGACCTGTTCGACGCCGGGGTGCCGGTGCTCGGCATCTGCTACGGCTTCCAGGCGATGGCGAACGCGCTCGGCGGGACGGTCGCGAAGACCGGGCTGCGTGAGTACGGCTCCACGGACGTGCAGTCCGACGGCGCATCGCGTTCCATCCTCGCCGGGACCCCCGAGCAGCAGAACGCCTGGATGAGCCACGGCGACAGCGTGCAGGCCGCCCCCGAGGGCTTCGACGTCCTGGCCAGCACGGCAGGCGCACCCGTCGCGGCTTTCGCGCACGAGGAGAAGGGCCTCTACGGCGTGCAGTGGCACCCGGAGGTCAAGCACTCCCGGCACGGGCAGGCCGTGATCGAGAACTTCCTCTTCCGGGGCGCTCGGCTCGACCCGAACTGGACCACGCGCAACATCCTCGAGGAGCAGGTGGAGCGCATCCGCGAGCAGATCGGCGACGCGCGCGTGATCTGCGGCCTCTCCGGCGGTGTTGACTCCGCCGTCGCCGCCGCGCTCGTGCAGCGTGCCGTCGGCGACCAGCTCACGTGTGTCTTCGTGGACCACGGTCTGCTGCGCGAGGGCGAGGCCGAGCAGGTGGAGCGCGACTTCGTCGCCGCCACGGGTGTGAAGCTCCATGTCGCGAACGAGCAGGAACGCTTCCTCGCCGCGCTCGCCGGCGTCTCCGACCCCGAGACCAAACGCAAGATCATCGGGCGCGAGTTCATCCGGGCCTTCGAGGAGGCCGAACGCGCCATCATGCGCGAGGCGGAGGCCGAGGGTGAGCCCATCCGGTTCCTCGTCCAGGGCACCCTCTACCCCGACGTCGTCGAATCCGGCGGCGGAGAGGGCGCCGCGAACATCAAGAGCCACCACAACGTGGGCGGCCTGCCGGAGGACCTGCAGTTCGAGCTCGTGGAGCCGCTCCGCACCCTCTTCAAGGACGAGGTGCGTGCCGTCGGCGCCCAGCTCGGCCTGCCCGCGGAGATCGTGGGACGCCAGCCGTTCCCCGGTCCGGGACTGGGCATCCGCATTGTCGGCGAGGTCACGGAGGAGCGCCTGGCGCTGCTGCGCCGGGCCGACGCCATCGCGCGCGCCGAACTCACCGCGGCCGGGCTCGACAACGAGGTCTGGCAGATGCCCGTGGTCCTCCTCGCCGACGTCCGCAGCGTGGGCGTCCAGGGGGACGGACGGACCTACGGGCACCCGATCGTCCTGCGGCCGGTGTCCAGCGAGGACGCCATGACCGCCGACTGGTCGCGCCTGCCCTACGACCTCCTGGCACGCATCTCCAACCGCATCACCAACGAGGTGGACGGCGTCAACCGCGTGGTGCTGGACGTGACGAGCAAGCCGCCGGGAACCATCGAATGGGAGTAGGCGGAGTGGGCGGTGGCGTCAGAACCACTTCCCCCCGCCCGGGCCGCGTTGCTATCCGCGGGGTCCGAACGCTTATCGGATAGCTTGGAAGACATGCCAATCTGGTCGAGATCAGCTCGTGACGAAGCAGGGAAGAAGGCGGCTGTGCCGGAGCAGGACCAGCGGGACACGGCGGGGTCGCCGGCGGATCGGCCGCAGGGCCGGCAGGGCGTCGGACCGGGCCGTCAGCGTCCGGCTCCGCCCGCCGATGCTCCCGACGAAGCCTCGGCCCAGGACTTCCTCGTGCCGTGGCTCGAAGGGCTCGGCCCCCAGGCCAGCGGCGACACGCTCCTGCACTTCCGGCCCTCGGCCGGCACGAGCATCGACCTGACCCACGCCCACCCCTCCGGGCTCGCGCAGCTCCTGGCTGGACGGCGCACGCGCTTGTCGACGCTCCTGCGCGACCCCGTCCAGTACAGCGCCGCCAAGGCCGCGGCGCGGGCACTGCGTGCGAAGATCTTCGAACTCGGCACCGAACGCGGGATCGACGTCGGCTACCTCACCGCCGGGACGGCGTCCTGGCGGTCGGTGGACGACTCCGGACGCTCCGAGACGCTGAACGCCCCGGTGCTGCTCACCGCCATCTCCCTGACGGTGCACGCCTCGCAGGACGACTACGAGCTGCAGATCACCGAGCAGGCGCGCATGAACCCCGCGCTGGTCCGCCACCTGAGGCAGCAGCAGGGCCTGGAGGTGGATCCCGTCCGTATCGCACGGCTGGCCTACGGCACCGCCCGCTTCGATCCGCACCCCGTCCTCGAGCGCATGCGGGTGCTGAGCGAGGGTGTCCGGGGCATGTCCGTCGAGCACCGCATCCTGGTGTCCACCTTCGCCGACCTCGCCGGGGTCAAGGGCGATCCCGCCCTGCGCCCCGACCACCCCGTCCTGGCCGCCCTTCTCGGGTCGGCCAGGGGGGACGCCGAAGCCGCGTCGGGACTCAAGGGTGCTGCGGACGGTCTGCTGTTCCCGGCGGCCGACGAGCGGGACCCGGCCGAGGAACTCCTCATCCTCGACGCCGACAGGGCCCAGCAGGACGTCCTCGACCTCGCGTCCGCGGGCGTCAGCGTCGTGGTCGCCACGCCGCCGGGGACCGGACAGACCCAGACCGCCCTGAACCTCGCGGCGCGGGCCGCCGCCGAGGGCAGGCGCGTGGTGGTCGCGGCGGAGCGCCGTGGCACGCTCAACGAGTTCGTACAGGACCTCGACGGGCTCAATCTGGGCTCGCTCGTCCTCCAGCTGGGCAGCCAGACCGGGCCCGCGCAGCTGCGCGAAGCGGTCATCCGGGCCCTCGTCCGCAACGAGAAGGCGGTCGAGCCCTCGCTCGAGACGCTCCATTCCACACTGGCCGGACACCGGCACCAGCTCGTGGAGCACGTGCGCAGCCTCCACAACGTCCGCAGCCGGTGGGACTGCTCGCCCTACCAGGCCATGCAGTCCCTTGCCGGCCTCACGGCCCTGGACCCGGCGCCGTCCACCACGGTGCGCCTGAAGCGCAGCGTCCTGGACTCCATCACCGACCGCAGGGAACTGACGGAGCGGCTCCAGCGAGCCGCCGACCTGGGGAGCTTCAGCAAGGCCTCGACCGAGAGCCCGTGGTACGGTGCGCAGCTGCTGAACCGCAAGGAGACGGAGCGCGCGCACGGTCTCGCCGAGCAGCTCGCAACCGAGATCCCCGAGCTGCGGGGCAAGGTGCAGCGCGTCGCCGAGCACTCGCACATCACGCTCGGCGGGACGTTCGGTGAGTGGGGCGAGCAGCTCGAACTCCTCGTCGCGGTGCGCGAGAGCCTGGACAAGTTCACGCCGGACATCTTCGACCGGCCCGTCACCGACCTCATCTCCGCCACAGCGCCGTCCTCGTGGCGGAAGGAGCGGGACATCGAGATGAGCTCGATGACGCGGTCCCGCCTGCGGCGTGTGGCCAAGGAGTACATCCGGCCGGGTGTGCACATCTCCGACCTGCACACCTCCCTCCGCGAGGTCCAGCAGCAGCGCACCCTGTGGACTCGTTATGCCCTGACCGAGCGCCACCCCTCCGTCCCGACGGGTCTGGCGGAGATCCACGCGTCCTACCGCGACGTGGACGCGCGGCTCACGGACCTGACGGCGATCCTCCGCCCCACCTCCGACCACCCGGACCTCGCGGCGCTGGAACTCGACGCTCTCGAGACCCTGCTCCGCGACCTCGCCGTGGACAAGGAGACCCTCGCGACACTGCCCGAGCGCACCCTGCTGCTCGACGAGATGCGCGAGCAGGGCCTGGGTGAACTGCTCGCGGACCTCGCTGAGCGCGAGGTCCCCGCCGAACGCGTGGGTTCGGAGCTCGAGCTCGCATGGTGGCAGTCCGCGCTCGAGGCCATGATCAGCGGCGACGACTACCTCGCCATGTCCGACGGCGACAGTCTGCGCACGCTCGAGGCGGAGTACCGCCTGGCCGACAACGCGCACATCGCCTCCGGGCCCGCCAGGATCCGGTGGACGCTGGGGGAGCGCTGGCGCGCCGCCGTGGAGAACCACCCCGGGGACGCCGCCCGCCTGCGTCAGGAGCTCAAGGACGGAACTCTGACCCTCGAGGTGTTCGCGGGACTCGACCATGAGCTCGTGGCTGCGCTCCTGCCGATCTGGGCCGTGAGCCCGCTGACCATCCGCGGCGCCGTACCCGAGGGCCACACCTTCGACACCGCGGTGATCCTGGACGGCGAGTCCATGTCGCTGCAGAGCGCCGTCCCGTGCATCGCCCGGTCCTCGCAGGTGGCGGTCTTCGGTGACGACCGCCTCGCCGGGCCGACCCGCTTCAGCATCGAGGTGCAGTCCGCGGACCGCGCATCCACCCTGGAGCCCCTGCCCAGCGCCTTCGACGCGCTGCGCAGTGTGCTGCCCGTACGCGGACTCACGGAGATCTACCGCGGCGTGGACCGGAGCCTCGACACCTACCTGAGCGAGTCCTTCTACGACGGCAAGCTCTCCCGCCTGCCGCAGGCCTCCGAGGTCACGGGCGCCGGGCGCGGCCTCGTGGTCGAGTACCTGCCCAATGGCACCGGCATGCCGAGCTCGGAGCACGACGGCGTCGAGAGTGTCGCGGTCGAGGTGAGCCGCGTCGTCGAGCTGGTCTTCGACCACATCCGACGCCGTCCGAGCTTCTCGCTCGCGGTCGTCACCGCCAGTGCCCGACACGCGGCGCGGGTAGGGGAGGCGATCCGCCTGCAGATGGCGGAGTTCCCCTGGGCAGCAGACTTCTTCACCCCGGGCAGGGAGGCGTTCCGCGTGGTCCCCGTCGAACGGGCAGGAGGACTGGTCCGCGACGACATCATCTTCTCGCTCGGCTACGGCCGCACGCCCCACGGGCGGACGCTCCACTCCTTCGGTCCGCTCTCGGGTCCCGACGGCCGCCGCAACTTCGTCATGGCGATGACGCGCGCACGGCGCTTCCAGCACGTGCTCACGTGCTTCCAGCCGTCGGACCTCGATCCCGACCGCCTGACCACGGGGGCGCTGGACTTCTTCGAGCTGCTGCAGCGCGAACTGGGCGGAACCCCCGGACACACGCCCGCCGCGGCCGGCGGAAACGAGGATCCCCTCGTCGCCGACCTCGTGGACCGCCTGCGCTTCCGCGGCGCCGAGGTCTGGGACCACTACGCAGGGGTCCTCGACATCGTCGCGGTACGGCCGGCGGACCTGCGCGCCGACGGCAGCGCCGCGGCAGCGCACGACGAGCGTCCCGCTCCACTGGCGATCGAGTCCGACGGGACCGGCCGCTACGGGGGCATGTCGGTGCGGGAGCGCAGCAGGCTCCGACCTCAGGTCCTCGAGCGCATGGGCTGGCGCTACATGCCGCTCTGGACCATCGAGGTCTTCACGGACCCCGACGGGTGCGCGGAGCGCGCCTCCGGCATCCTGGGCCTGCCGCCCCGGGATGCCGCCGACCAGCAACGCACACGGAAGGACGCCCCGAGGATGCGCGAGGACGAACAGCACCCCGGCAGCGGAACCGGTCCGGGTCGGGATTCCGTGGAGTCGGTGGAGTCGGCGGACTCCACGCCGATCGTCCCCACGACGGCGGGAGAGGACGACCCCCGTTCCTGGGGCGACGCCGAGGACGACCACGACGAGTGGCTCCAGGAGCAGCGGCCCCCCCACTGGGGGTGATGGCGGCCCGGTGCCGGGCGGCGCGATGCGCTGACCGTTCACTGCTTCGTCGTCAGCACGAGGTGGACGTCCCCCGAGCTGGAGGACCCGGCCAGGGCGGCGGCGTCATCGGCGCCCGCCGCCACGACGACGAGCCCGTCGTCGCCCGCCTCGCCGGGCCACGCGCTGCCGGTCCCGCCGGGTGCCGTCCAGAGGACGGCCACCGACCGGGCGAGGACCGTCGACTCGGCCGGGGCGTCGTAGCCGTTGCCCGTGCTGAGGACCACGTCGACGAGCTGGCCCGGTGCCAGGAGCTGGACGACCGCAGGATCGGCCGGCCGGAGCGGGACCGCGACGGTACCGGGACGGGTGCCGGTCAGCAGGCCGTCGCCCACCAGCGCCGTCGGTGGGATGGGGGAGCCCTGCGCCAGCGGAGCGGCGAGCTGCTGGCCAACCACCTGGCCGGGCTGCTCGAACGCGGGACCCGCCACGGCCTGGGCCGGGATGCTGGCGAGTGTGACGTCCGTGTCCGTGAGGACCGTCCCGACCGCGAGGTCCCGGGCCGCGCTGACCACCGTCGTCGTCGGGTAGTCCTCACTCACGGCCGCCTCGACGGCGACGCCCGCGGCGATACTGAAGAGCAGGCAGGCCAGGAGCCTCTTGCGGCGATGGACGAACCTGCGCAGGCGGTACCGCAGTGGGGCTTCCCGGAGGACCGGAGTCGGGGTCATGCACCGACCCTAGGCGGGCCTTGCCGCCTGCCGGCCTGCCGCAGGAGCTATGTGGACGGAGCCGGACGGACTCCTGCAGACCCTCCGGCCTGCAGGATCCCCGCGTTCGGAGCCGAGTGCCCCCGACTGCCACCCGCCGACGGACGGCGGACCCCCGTCGCCGTGCAGGGCGCCGGCGTCAGGACGCGGCGGCGGTCCCGCTCGCCGGGGAGGGTGCGCTCGTGCCCGCGGACGAGCCGGAGGCCGCACCCACGGTGCCCGGGGACCCGGTGCCGGCAGCGGTGGTCGAGGAGGTGGACGGCGATCCCGCGTCCGTGCTCGTCGTCGTGGACCGCGAGTCGTTGCGGTAGAACCCCGAGCCCTTGAACACCACGCCCACGCTGTTGAACTTCTTGCGCAGTGATCCGCCGCAGGCGGGGCATTCGGTCAGGGAGTCGTCGGAGAACGACTGCTGGATGTCGAAGGCGTGGCCGCAGTCCTTGCAGGCATAGGCGTACATGGGCATGGAAATCCTCCTGGACGGGCTTCGTGGTCCCCGGGTGGCCGATCCGGCCACTGCTCTTGGCACTCTCCGGGGTCGAGTGCCAGTCTACACGCCCGCGTCCACCGCTCCGAAGCGCTCCAGCCCATCGGCAGTGAACACGCCGGCCAGCGGCTGGTCGTAGGGTTCGGCCGGGATGGTGCCGATGGGCAGGAGCTCGGAGCGGTAGACGACGCCGAGCCGGTCCACCGCTCCCGGCCGGTCCAGGGGATGGGCCGCGAGGAAGCGGTCGTAGTAGCCGCCGCCCTGTCCGAGGCGGTGCCCGGCGCGGTCCACACCCAGCGCGGGTACGAGGATGAGTGCGACGTCCGTCATCTCCCCGAAGGAGCGCCGTGGACCCGTCGGTTCGTCCACGGGTGCGCGGACCGAGCGCTGCAGGGGAACGCCCGGTGTCCAGGACACCCAGGACAGCCGGTACCCCGGCTCGCACACGGGGACGACGACGCCGAAGCCGAGGCGATGCAGGTCCTCGAGCAGGGGTGCGGTTCCGGGCTCGGGGTCGCGGCCGAGGTAGGCGGCGATCGTCGGGCGGGCGGTCGGGGAGCCCCAGTCCGAGGGGGGATCGGAGGGAGGGGACACTGCAGCAGGGCGGGTCAGATGCGCGACGACGGCCCGGGCGACGGCGCGGGACTGGTCCATGCGGTCGGCGGGATCCAGGCCTGCGCGTGCAGCGCGCAGGGAGGCCCGCAGGTGGTGCTTGCCCGTATCACGGCTCGTGAGCGTCATTCCACCATTGTGGAGGGCAGCCCGGGCTCGACGCATCGGTTAGGTAGTGTGGTGCCCATGACTTTGCGATCACGTGTGACGAAGGCCGTTATCCCCGCGGCCGGACTGGGAACCCGCTTCCTCCCCGCCACGAAGGCGATGCCCAAGGAGATGCTCCCCGTCGTGGACAAGCCCGCCATCCAGTACGTCGTGCAGGAGGCGGTCGACGCCGGCCTCTCCGACGTGCTCATGATCACGGGGCGTAACAAGAGGGCCCTCGAGGACCACTTCGATCGCGTGCCCTTCATCGAGCAGACCCTCGAGGCCAAGGGTGACCACGACAAGCTGGCCGCCGTGCGTCGCCCCTCCGAGCTCGGCGACATCCACTACCTCCGCCAGGGCGATCCGAAGGGGCTCGGGCACGCCGTGCTCCGCGCCAAGCTCCACGTCAACAACGAGCCGTTCGCCGTCCTGCTCGGCGACGACCTGATCGACGACCGCGACCCGCTGCTCGAGACCATGATCGAGGTCCAGGCGAAGACGGGCGGCTCCGTGATTGCCCTGATCGAGGTCGACCCACAGCAGATCAGCGCCTACGGCTGTGCCGACATCACCGAAATCGACGGCGAGAACCACGTCCGTGTGAACCAGCTCGTCGAGAAGCCGGCCGTCGAGGACGCACCCTCCAACCTCGCCGTGATCGGCCGCTACGTGCTGCACCCCCGCGTGTTCGACGTCCTCGAGACCACCGAGCCCGGCCGTGGCGGCGAGATCCAGCTGACCGACGCCCTGCAGACCCTCGCGGCTGCCGACGGCGAGGGCTCCGGCGTCTACGGCGTGGTGTTCCGTGGCCGCCGCTACGACACCGGCGACAAGCTGAGCTACCTCAAGGCCGTGGTGACGCTGGCCTCGGAGCGTGACGACCTCGGCCCCGACCTGCGCGACTGGATCAGGGACTTCAGCAAGAACCTCCCGGACTAGTACGGAGCGGCACGCCATGTGGTCGGCGACCAGCTGGCCCGTGAGCCTCAGGACGGGTTCCCTCGTCCTGAGGCCCATACGCCACAGGGACAAGGCGGCGTGGACGGCGCTGCGACACCGCAACGCCCGCTGGCTCGCGCCGTGGGAGGCGTCCAACCCGGACCCGGAGGGCTTCCTGCCCACCTACCACCAGATGGTGCGGTCCCTCACGGCGCAGGCGCGTGCGGGATCGGCGCTCCCCTTCCTGATCACCGAGCAGGACCCGGGTTCGCGCGAGGCCCGGCTGGTCGGGCAGCTGACCGTCTCGGGGATCACCTGGGGGTCGGCGATGACCGCGACCCTCGGGTACTGGGTCGACGCCGAGCGGGCCGGCAGGGGAATCGCCCCGACGGCCGTGGCGCTCGCCACCGACTACTGCTTCGGGGACCTCGGACTGCACCGGATGGAGATCAACATCCGGCCGGAGAACAGCGCGAGCCTCCGCGTCGTGGAGAAGCTGCACTTCCGCGACGAGGGGCTGCGGCCACGGTACCTGCACATCGCCGGGCAGTGGGCTGATCACAGGAGCTTCGCCCTCACGGCCGAGGAGGTTCCCCGAGGCCTCCTGGCTCCATGGCTGGAGCGGTCGGGGCCGCCCGGTGGCTGACGCGAGGGTCGAATGCCGTCGCGGGCATACCCGCATCCGACACACCGCGGCCAATGCGTCGGCGCGGCCGTTCCTGCTCCTACGGTTCTAGGTGTGGTCTTCTCCATGAACAGCTCCGTGGTGCTCGCCGCGATCGTGGGACTATGGCTGGTGTGGGTAGCTCCCGCAGTCGCCAGGAGGACCGTGCCGGCACCTGCCGGAAGCACTCTTCGATGTCGGACAACCGGGGCCCGCCCCGGAGGGAGCAGAATGATGATGACCGCGCCGCAGGACGATGCGCCCACCGGAACCCGAGGGGTTTCCCACCCGATCCCGGGGACCGCGGTCGATCCCTCCAGCGGGTCCTCCTCGTGGACAGCGGCCTTCGCCCCGCGGTGGGGACGCGTCGGCATCGCGCTCGTTGGCCTTCTGGCCCTTGCGGCCACCCTGGTGACGCTCGTGCTCGGGGCGTTCGGCGTCGTGTCGCTCCTCGTCCCGCTGATGACCCTCGCAGTAGCCGCAGCCGCCGTCGCGGCGCTGAGGATGCTCGCCACGCGCTCCCGTCGGGCCCGGGTGGACCGGGCGTTCCTCGATGCCATGGCGCCCGTCCGGACGGCCGAGCCTCTGGCGCCGCCCGCTCCTACGGCCCCCGCTGCCCCCCGCCGTCCCACCGCCCTGTTCGACGCCGAGGAGACCCCGGCGCGCCGCCTCACGGCGATGGAGATGCGGACCGCGGCACTCGCCGTCGCGCACGGATCCACGGTTCTGGATGTCCGCAGCGCGCCCGCGCCGGACGCCGCGGTCATCGCACCGCACGGGTCCCCGGAGTGGGCACCCGTGCAGCTCCCGCGTCCCACCTATGTCGATGCCGCGAAGGCCGAACGCCAGGCTCCCGCGCCGCTGGACCTGCCCGAGGCACCGAAGCCCGTCTCGAGGACGCCGATCAAGACGTCCGAGGCCGCTGCCCGCATCGCAGCCTCCGAGGAGACGGTGCGCGACACCCTGCACGAGACGGCGGCCCCTGCGACGGGCCGGATCAACCTCGACGACGTGCTGCAGCGTCGGCGAGCCTGACCGGGCCCACCCGGTAGGGGAGCCCTCCGCGGGCACCCCGTCCTAGGCCTTCGGGGAGGCAGCATGAGGGCGAGGGAGGCGCGCATCCTCCGCGAGCAGGACGCCATGGCGCTCCTCGGCTCGGACGCGCCCTCCGGCATCCTGCGGCAGGTTCTGGCCTCCCGGGGATGGGAGCTCGAGGACTGGCGGCTCGAATCGCTGCACCACCGGCCGGGCGCCGGCGTGACGGGCGTGTACTCGGTCGCCGTCCGGCCCGCCCGCCGCCCGCGGGGCCGTCCCGACCGCCTCGAACGCGCGCCGGCGTACGCGTGCATCACCTCGGGCTCCGTCGTGCTCCCGTCCGACAGCGTCGCCGTGGTCCGCCGCGGCGCCGGTGATCTCGCGGTGTGGCTGCATCCCGCCGATCCGCTGCTGCCAGGACTGCCCCTGGCCGTCGACGCGGAGCGCGCCACGGCCTTCGCCTTCGGCCCGGGACATGATCCAGCGACGACACGCCTGGAGCTGCGGAGCTATCGACCGCTCCGCCGGGCCGTGGTGCTCGCGGTCAACGGGGAGGACCGTCGTTACCTGAAGGTGGTGCGGCGCCACGGCGCCGCACCACTGGCCGCGAAGCACCGCATGCTGCGCGCGGCAGGCGTCCCCGCGCCCCTCCTCGCCGGGGAGCCGGTGCAGGACGTCGTGGTCACGCATCCCGCACCGGGCACCCCGCTCGCCGAACTCCTCATGCGGGACGGTGCGGCCGACGTCGATCCGCGCCGCCTCGTGCAGGTGCTCGCCTCGCTGCCCCCCGCCGTGCTCTCGCTTCCCGTGCGTCCGCCCTGGGCTGCCCGGGTGCGTGACTACGGCGAAGGTGCGGCGGTCGCCCTTCCGGCGCGAGCGGCCCGCATCCGTCGTCTCGCGGCAGGCATCGACGATGTCGTCCGCTCGAGCGACAGCGGTCCGCTCGTACCCACCCACGGCGATTTCTACGAGGGCAACCTCCTGATCACCGATGGTGCTGTGACGGGGCTGCTGGACGTCGATGCGCTCGGACCGGGGCGGCTCGTGGACGACCTCGCCTGCTTCCTCGGGCATGTCGCCGTGCTGCCCGGACTGCACGCAGGTTATGCGCGCGTCCCGCAGGCGCTGCTGCGCTTCCTGCGGGTCTTCGACGAGCACGTGGATCCGGCGGCGCTCAGGAGCAGAGCTGCCGCCGTGAGCCTCACGCTCGTGGCGGGGGCCCGGAGGAGGGGGACCGACGACGGCGGGGCCGCCGAAGCGCTGTCCCGCCTCGAGGTCGCCGAGCAGTTCCTCGCAGACGCCATCGCCCTCGGTCCCTCGGGGACGGCGGGACGATCCGGGCGGAGGTAGGCGGTCCAGGCGCCCGATCCGGGCGTCAGCAGGACCGGCCGGACCGATGGGAGGTCTGCGGGGTCAGGCCGTCGCGGGCACCCCGACCCGCGTGTGCATCAGCAGGACCGGCGTGCCGTCGGCGTCCGTCATATCGAGCCGCACCAGGACCTCGAGTCCGGCCAGGGACGTCAGGTGCGTGCCGCCGCAGGGGATCTCCGCGTGTTCACCCGGCAGGTCGCAGACCCACCGGCGCCGGTCCGTCAGACCCGGCCCGTCCGCCGTGATGCCGATGGAGGCTCCGGTCGCCGTCCACGCCGCGAGCGTCGCATTCACCGCCGCCGCCGTCTCCTCGGGGTCCAGGTCCTCGACCGTGAAACCCTTCCGGCGCAGGGACTTGCCCAGGCGGTAGGTGTCCAGGGATCCGAACTCGCCGATCACCGTGGTGTCGATCGCCAGCGCGTCGAAGTTCGGCGCGCCGAGGGCGTCCGGGGCCACGTCCTTCCTCCAGCGGTCCGCCAGGGCGCGGTTGAGGGCCAGCGAGGCGAGGTGGCAGCCGGTGTGTCCTGCCGAGACGGCCGCGCGGTGGGCGGCGTCGACGGAGACCGTGACGTCGTCGCCCTCCGCCGGTCCGTCGCCGTCGGTGAGGTGCACGACGACGAACGCCCAGCCCTCGGTGCCCTTGCGGACGGGTGATTCCGCCCCCAGGTGCAGCGTGGTCCCGTCCGTGGCACCGACCACGCAGTCGGTGACGGGCCAGCTGCGCCCGTCGGAGCCGCGGAGCTCGCCGCGGTCGGCGCCCTGGTCGGGCCACGCGGAGTCGACCGGGTGGAAGGCCGTGGTGTCCAGCAGGACGGCACGGCGGCCGTCCTCGCGGATCTCCACGTGCAGCACCCGGGACGCCGATTCGACGGCGCCGGAGGGGTAGGTGACGCGCGTGTCGGTGGTGGGCAGGGTCATGATGCTCTCCTTGGTGGTATGGGGGCGGGGTGGGGTGGCCTCGACCGGGTGCCGCTCAGTCGTCCGCGGGGCGCTGTGCCAACCGTTCCAGCAGGGGTTCCGTGCGGTACGGGATGTGCTCGTGCAGTGCGAGGACCGTCTCGGTGCGGATGACGCCCTTGATCCTCAGGACCGAGCGCAGGGCGGCCTGCAGGTTGTGGGTGTCGGTCGCGGCCACCCGGCACCAGACATCACCCCGCCCGGAGATCTCGTGCACCTCGAGGACCTGGTCGAGGGTGCGCAGTCCGGCGATCACGCCGTCGAGCTCGCGGTGGGCCACCTCGATGGTGACGAAGGCGATGACGTCGTACCCGAGTGCCTCGAGGTCGAGCTCGCGCCCGCTCGGGCGGAGGATCCCGGCACGGAGCAGCCGGCGGATCCTGCTCTGGGCGGTGTTCCGTGCGACACCGAGCAGCTCGCCGAGCTCGCTCACCTGCGCGCGGGGGTCGCGTACGAGCTCCAGCAGCAGGCGCAGGTCGAGCCGATCCAGCTTGCTCACGAAGCTCACTTCCTGTCAGTCGGCATCATCGGTGTTGCGCACGCCGCTCAAAAGGCAGCATCGGATCGCTACAGGACGTGCAGTCGACCCCATCCTATAGAGGGCGGCACACGGGCGCGCCCGGAAGGCGCCTGGTCCTGGCGCCGCGAAGGAGGAGTGGGATGAGCGTTCTCAACGAGCTGCGCATGAGGCCGGCGTCCGTCGGGCACCGCAGCTGGGACGCCTCCCTCGCCGTCCGCCTGGCGCTCGCGGTCACCGTGATCTCCACCCTCCTGGTCGGAGCCAACCTCGCCACCCCCATCTACCCGCTCATCCAGGCCGAACTCGGGCTGACACCCTTTGCCGTCACCGTCGCCTTCGCTTCCTACGTCATGGCGCTGATCGGCGGGCTGGTCCTGGCGGGCCACTGGTCGGACCACATCGGCCGGCGCGCGGCACTGGTGCTCGCCGTCGTGCTCGGGCTGCTCGGCGCCGCGCTGTTCGCCGCCGCCACGTCGCTGCCGATGCTGGCGGCCGGACGCGCCCTGCAGGGCGGGGCCGTGGCCCTCGCCACGGGCGCGAGTGCCGCCGCTCTCCGTGACCTGCTGCCCACGCGGCCCGACTGGGCGTCCCGCTTCACCCTGATGGCCTCCGCGGGGGGCGTCGCGGCCGGGCCCGTGATCGGTGGACTCCTGTCGCTCCTGCCCGCCCCCACCAGGACGCCTTTCCTCGTCTACCTCGTGGTGCTCGCGAGCCTCCTCGTGCCACTCGTGCTGCTGCGCGCGCGTCCCGCCATCAAGCCCGCGGTGGAGCAGAACCCCCTCGCGGTGCTGCGTCCCCGCCGACCGGCGGTGTCCCGGGATGCGCGCCGGTCCTTCTGGACCGCATCGGCCGTCGGGTTCCTCAGTTTCGCCGTCTTCGGCTTCACGCTGAGTCTGGCGCCCACCTGGTTCGCAGGGATCGCGGATACCACCTCGCGGCCGCTCATCGGAGTCCTCGCAGCGCTCGTGCTCGGATCCTCCGCGGTCAGCCAGGTCCTGTCGCCCCGCGGGCGTCTCGTGGTGCCGCTGGGCCTCGCGGGCATGGCGCTGGGTGTCGGGCTCCTGCCCGTCGCCGGTGCCACGGGCAGCCTGCCCCTGCTCGTCGGTGCATGCATCACGGCCGGGTTCGGGCAGGGGATGGCCTTCCGGGTGGTCTTCAACGAGGTGTCCGTGACGGTGGATCCGGCACTGCACGCGCAGACGGTGAGCGCCGTGTACGTGCTCACCTACCTCGGCAGCGCCGTCCCGGTGCTCGGCCTCGGTGCGGCGGCGGGCATCTGGGGCCTGGACGCGTCGGTGACCGTCTTCGCGCTCGCGATCGCCGGGGTGTGTGCGGTCCTCGCCACGGGCTCGCTGGTGGTCCGCCGCCGCAGCGCCCGCTAGGGCGAACGTCACCCTGCCGGTCGACGGCGTCGCGCTGCCGGGGAGCGCAGCCTGTTTGTACCCTGTACGCATGTCGAAAAGCTCCCCGCCTCCGTCCGCCACCCCGATCGGCTCCGGCCCGGCCCAGGAGGCGACGGGGGTCGCGGAGGGGGCCGACAGGCTCGTCGTGGGCCTCGACATCGGCGGCTCGAAGACGCACGGAGCCCTCTGGCGCAACGGGGATCTGGTCGCCGAGGCCCGCGCCGGAAGTGCCAACGTGCAGAACGTGACCGCCGACGAGGCCGCACGCAGCCTCCGCGAGCTCTTCGGCGAGCTCCTGCCGGACGACGCGGCGCGCAGCATCGGGCGTGTCGTCGCCGGCTCCGGCGGCGTGGACACCGGCGCCGATGCCGACCGCCTCCGTGCCCTGATCGCGCCGCACGCCCCGGGGGCGCTGATCGAGGTCATCCACGACACGCGGCTCATCCTCGCCGCCGGGGGAGCGCGGACCGGGATCGCCGTCATCGCCGGCACCGGCTCGGTGGCCTGGGGTGTCACGGCGGACGGGCGCGAGGCACGCTCCGGCGGCTGGGGCTACCTGCTGGGCGACGAGGGCAGCGGCTACTGGGTGGCCCGCGAAGCGGTGCGACGGGCACTGCACCGGCACGACGTCGGGCTCCTGCCCGACACCCTCGACGCCGCGGTCCTGGCGCTCAATGCCGTCACCACGCCCACCGAACTGATCGGGCTCTTCCACTCCGGGACGGGGCGCACCTACTGGGCGGCGCAGTCGCGGGCCGTCTTCGACGCCGCCCGGGACGGTCACGGCGACGCGGCGGCCATCCTCGACCGTGCGGCCGACGACATCACGCGCCTCGTCCTCGACGTCGCATCCGTGATCGGCGTCCCCGGTCCCGTGGTCCTGGGTGGGGGGCTCGCCACGCACCAGCCGGACCTGCAGTCGCGCCTCCGGGACCGCCTCGCCGCCGCGGGCACGGACGACGTCGTGTTCCTCGCCGGTGATCCCGTGATGGGCGTCCGCTTCCTCGCCGACGGGTAGCAACCCGCCAAGCGGCCCCGGGCAGCGCTGATGCAGCACACATCCGCTACCCATATGGGGTCGTGTCCGCTCCGAACTCATGGTTAGACTCAGAACCTCCGACAGCTTGAACCGACCGCTGCGCCCCCGCCCAGCGGCCCGGACGGCAAGCCGGAGCCGCATCCCCTGCGGTCCGCGGGCGTAGCCCGGCCGAGAAGCTCCTGCCAGGAAAGGCGCAGCTGCCATGACACACGCCGAGCAGGCCTCCGGCCGCCCCATGATCGAGTTCCGCGACGTCACCAAGACCTACGACGGCGGACGTCCCGCCGTCGACGGCCTCAGCATGGAGATCGACCGCGGCAGGATCACCGTGTTCGTCGGCCCGTCGGGCTGCGGAAAGACCACCTCCCTGCGCATGATCAACCGGATGGTGGAACCGACCTCCGGGCAGATCCTCCTCGACGGGCAGGACGTGAGCCGGCAGAAGGCCGCGGAGCTGCGGCGCTCCATGGGCTACGTCATGCAGTCCTCGGGATTGCTGCCGCACCGGTCGGTCCTCGACAACATCGCCACCGTCCCCCGCCTCAACGGCGTCCCGAAGACCGAGGCACGCAGGCGTGCGCAGGAGCTGCTCGACGTCGTCGGCCTCGCCTCCGAGCTGGGCCGCCGCTATCCCGGGCAGCTCTCGGGCGGGCAGCAGCAACGCGTCGGCGTGGCCCGCGCCCTCGCCGCCGATCCGCCCGTGCTCCTCATGGACGAGCCCTTCAGCGCGGTGGACCCCGTGGTCCGCGCCGAACTGCAGGAGGAGCTGCTGCGCCTGCAGCGCGACCTCGCCAAGACGATCGTCTTCGTCACCCACGACATCGACGAGGCCACCATCCTCGGGGACAGGGTGGCGGTGTTCGCCGTCGGCGGGCGCCTCGCGCAGTACGCCGCCCCCGAGGAGATCCTGCGGGCCCCGGTGGACGACTTCGTGGCCGGCTTCGTGGGCCGCGACCGCGGGTTCCGCCACCTCTCCTTCCAGGAGGGCGACGGCGTCGCCATCCACCCCGTCGAGACCATCGACGCGGAGAGCCTCGCGGACCCGACGGTGTCCGTACGCTCCCCGTGGACCCTGCTGGTCGACGCGGAGGGGCGCCCGCACGGCTGGATCCCGCAGGCCACCCGCGGCAACATCACCCGGCAGGCCCAGGCCGTGCCGGGTGGATCGCTCTACACCCGCGGCGACTCCCTGCGCCGCGCGCTCGACGCCGCCCTGTCCTCGCCGTCGGGCCTCGGTGTGGCGGTCGACGACGACGGGCGCGCCGTCGGTGTGGTCCGGGCGGCCGAGGTCTTCGAACTCATCGAGGCCGCTCGCCTGGACCGGGGCCGCGCCCAGCACGACACGGCGGTCTGATCATGGACTGGTTCCTCTCCAACCTCGACTTCATCTGGCTGCACACGCGCCTGCACCTCGTCCAGGCGATCGTCCCGCTGGTCCTCGGCGTCCTCGCCGCCGTGCCGCTCGCCCAGCTCGCCCGGCTCAACCCGGTGGTCGGATCGGTGCTGCTGACCGGTTCGTCGATCCTCTACACCATCCCGTCGCTGGCGATGTTCGTGTTCCTCCCCGTGGTCCTCGGGACCCGGGTGATCGATCCCGTCAACGTGATCGTGGCGCTGTCCGTCTACGCCTTCTCCCTGCTCGTCCGGTCCACGCTCGATGCCCTCGACTCGATCGATGACGGCGTCCGGCAGGCCGCCGTCGCCATGGGGTACACGCCCGTGCGCCGGTTCCTCACCGTGGACCTCCCGCTGTCCCTGCCCGTGCTGTTCGCCGGGCTGCGCGTGGTCTCGGTCACCAACATCTCCCTGGTCAGCGTGGGCGCGCTCATCGGGGTGCCCAGCCTCGGGACGCTGTTCACCGATGGCCTGTTCCGCTCCTTCCCCACGGAGATCGCCGTCGGGATCGCCATCATCCTCCTGCTGGCCCTCGTCCTGGACCTCCTCCTCGTGCTCGTCGAACGCCTGCTGACACCCTGGACGCGCAGCGCCGGTGGCGGCAGGCCGGGCAGCGTCGTCGCACTCGAGGCGAAGGTGGCGGGCGCCTGATGGAGTACTCGAGCACCAACCTCTTCGTGCAGATGTGGGAGTGGCTGAGCGCCCCCGCGAACTGGGAGGGCTCGCGCGGCATACCCACGCGCGTCCTCGAGCACCTGGGCTACACGGGGCTGACCCTGCTGATAGCCCTCGCGATCGCCGTGCCGATCGGACTCTACGTCGGCCACACCGGACGCGGGCGCGTCGTCATCGTCTCCGGCGTCGGCATCCTCCGGGCCCTGCCGACGCTCGGCATGGTGTTCCTGTTCGTGCTGCTCGCGGGTCTGGGACTCATGCCGCCCATCTGGGCGCTCGTCCTGCTCGCCGTCCCGCCCCTGCTGAGCGGCATCTACGCCGGCATCTCGTCCGTGAACCGGACCGTGGTGGACGCCGCGCGGAGCATGGGCATGACGGAGCGGCAGGTCCTGTTCCGGGTCGAGGTGCCCAACGGGCTGCAGGTGATCCTCGGGGGAGTGCGCGCAGCGGTCCTGCAGGTCATCGCGACCGCGGCCGTCGTCGCGTTCATCAACCTCGGCGGGCTCGGGGTGTTCCTCGTGGAGGGCACCCAGCTCGCCGACTACGGGCGCCTGTTCGGCGGCGCCGTCGTCATCACCGTCCTCGCGATCGCCGTCGATCTGCTGCTGGGACTGGTCCAGAGATTCGCCATCCCGCCCGGACTCCGTACGTCCGGCGCGGGGAGGGCCCAGGGATCTGGCCGGCAGAAAGCCGTCGCCAGCGCACAAGGAGGAACACCATGAAGAACCTGTCACCGCACCGCGCCACACGGCGCGCTCTGATGGGACTGGCGGGCGGCCTGACGGCCGCGCTGGCGTTGACCGCCTGCGGCGCCAACAGCGACCCCCAGGGTGAACCGGAGAGCACCGCGAGCGCCGCCGGCGGCTCCGTCGTCGTCGGTTCGGCGGACTTCCCCGAGAGCCAGATCATCGCGGAGATCTACGCCGGGGCACTCGAGGCCGCCGGGTTCGAGGCGACCACGAAGCTCAACATCGGCTCGCGCGAGATCTACTACACGGCCCTCGAGGACGGATCGATCGACATCATGCCGGAATACGGCGGCAACCTGCTGCTGTTCGCCGATCCCGAGGCGACGGCCGCCTCCGCCGAGGACATCCTCGCGGCCCTGCCGGACGCGCTCGCCGCGAAGTCGCCCGACGTGGAGCTGGGCGTGCTCGAACCCTCGGAGGCCGAGGACAAGGATGCGCTCGTCGTCACGGCGGCCACGGCCGAGAAGTACAACCTCGAGTCCCTCGAGGACCTCGCGAAGGTCTGCGGCGAGATCACCATCGGCGCCCCGAGCACGTTCCAGGAGCGCGCCTACGGCCTGCCGGGCCTCAAGGAGAAGTACAACTGCGAACCCGGCGGCTTCGAGGCGATCAATGACGGCGGCGGCGACATCACGCTGCAGGCCCTGCTGAACGACGACGTGCAGGCGGCGGACATCTACACCACGACGCCGTCCATCCAGGACAACGACCTCGTGGTCCTCGAGGACCCCGAGAACAACTTCATCGCCCAGCAGGTGCTGCCGCTCGTCAACACCGGGACCGTCAGCAGCCAGGCGCAGGAGACCCTCAACAAGGTGTCGGCCGAGCTGACCACCGAGGACCTCCTCTCGCTCAATCGCGAGGTCAGCGGATCCGAGAAGCGGAACCCAGCGGATGCGGCGGCCGACTGGCTCAAGGAGAAGGGGCTCGCCGGCTAGTCCAGCGGTTCCCGGTTATTCCTCAGGGGCCCGGTGCCCGGCATCGACATGCCGCGTCCCGGGCCCCTGCTCCGGGCCCCGGCTGTGGCATCCTGATCCAATGGCCACCTACAAGCAGTCGGAAAAGCTCCGTAACGTCCTCTACGACATCCGGGGGCCGCTGCTCGAACACGCCATGACCATGGAGGCCCAGGGCCACCGGATCCTCAAGCTCAACATCGGCAACCCGGCGCCCTTCGGCTTCGAGGCCCCCGACGCGATCCTCGTGGACATGATCCGCAACCTGCCCAAGTCGCAGGGCTACAGCGACTCCCGGGGCATCTTCTCGGCGCGCACCGCCGTCGTGCAGTACTACCAGGGCCGCGGCATCCACTCGATCGACGTCGACGACGTGTACCTCGGCAACGGCGTCAGCGAACTCATCACCCTCTCCATGCAGGCCCTGCTCAACGCCGGTGACGAGATCCTCATCCCCACGCCGGACTACCCGCTCTGGACGGCCTCCGTGGCGCTCGCCAGCGGCACGCCCGTGCACTACCTCTGCGACGAGGACAACCACTGGTGGCCGGACCTCGAGGACATGGCCTCCAAGATCACCCCGAACACCCGGGGCATCGTGCTGATCAACCCGAACAACCCCACGGGATCGGTCTACCCCCGGCCCGTCCTCGAGGCGATCGTGCGCCTCGCCCGCGAGCACGGGCTCATCATCTTCGCCGACGAGATCTACGAGAAGATCCTCTACGACGACGCCGTGCACATCAATGCGGCCTCCGTCACGGGCGACGACGTGCTCTGCCTCACGTTCAGCGGGCTGTCCAAGGCCTACCGCATCGCCGGCTTCCGCAGCGGCTGGATGGCGATCTCGGGTCCGAAGCGGGACGCCGCGAACTACGTCGAGGGCATCAACCTCCTCGCCAACATGCGCCTGTGCGCCAACGTGCCGGCGCAGCACGCCATCCAGACGGCACTCGGCGGCTACCAGAGCATCAACGACCTCATCCTGCCCGGGGGGCGCCTGAAGCAGCAGCGCGACAAGGCCGCGCAGATGCTCAACGCGATCGACGGCGTGAGCTGCGAGGTGGCGCAGGGCGCGCTGTATCTCTTCCCGAAGCTGGACCCCGAGGTCTACCCCATCAAGGACGACGAGAAGTTCGCCCTGGACCTCCTGAAGCAGCAGAAGATCCTGATCTCGCACGGCAGCGCCTTCAACTGGGTGCACACCGACCACTTCCGGATGGTGACGCTGCCGAGCGTGGAGGTCATCGAGGACGCCATCGGACGGCTCGCCGACTTCCTCTCGACCTACAAGCCCTGACACCCGCCGCAGACCGATAGCAGGAGGAAGCATGCGCGCCACCGCCACCACCGATTTCCGGCACCTCCTCCTGGCGGGGCCGGACTTCTCGCTCGCGTCCGTGGACCCGCACTCCACGCCGGGGTTCGACGGCGGCAAGGAGCAGGGCAAGGCGGCGCTCGCCGCCGGTGCGGATGCGCTGTCGTCCCTGCAGGAGAAGCTGTTCGCGGAGAGCCGGTCCGGCAGCGAGATCGCCGTGCTGCTCGTGCTGCAGGGGATGGACACCTCGGGCAAGGGCGGGATCGTGCGGCACGTGCTCGGCCTCGTGGACCCGCAGGGCGTCCACCACCACGCCTTCAAGGCGCCCACGGAGGAGGAACGGCAGCACGACTTCCTCTGGCGCATCCGCCGCCAGCTGCCCGGTGCCGGGCTGATCGGGGTCTTCGACCGGTCGCACTACGAGGACGTCCTGGTCCACCGGGTGCGCGGGCTGTCCTCGCCCGCGAAGATCGAGGAACGGTACGCGGCGGTCCAGCAGTTCGAGGCCGACGTCGTCGCCTCCGGTACGCGCCTGCTCAAGGTGATGCTCCACATCGGCAAGGACGAGCAGAAGGCGCGCCTCACCCAGCGGCTCGAGCGCCCGGACAAGTACTGGAAGTACAACCCGGGCGACATCGACGACCGCGTCCACTGGCAGCAGTACCAGGAGGCGTACCAGGTGGCCATCGAGCGGACGAGCACGCCGGATGCGCCCTGGTACGTGGTGCCCGCGGACCGCAAATGGTACGCACGGCTCGCCGTCCAGCACCTGCTGACCGCCGCCCTGGAGGACATGCAGCTGAGCTGGCCGCGCGCGTCGTTCGACGTCGACGTCGAGAAGCGGCGCCTCGCCGCCACGTGAGGCCGGTCGGTCCGCCGATCGCCCTCCGCGGACCGTTCCTGTCCGCGACCGCTCCTAGTCTTGAGGCTCCATCACCAGCACGGAGGTCATCATGGACTACAGGATCGAACTCATCGGCGTGCCCGTCAGCGACGTGGACCGTTCCATCGCGTTCTACCGGGACCAGGCGGGCTTCGTGCTCGACCATGACCACCGGGTGAGCGAGGGCGTGCGGTTCGTGCAGTTCACGCCGCCGGGCTCCGCCTGTTCCATCGCCTTCGGCGAGGGCATCAGCGACATGGTCCCGGGATCGCTGCGCGGCATCCAGGTGGTCGTGGCGGATGCGGTGAAAGCGCGGACAGAGCTGATGGAGCGCGGAGTGGCGGCGTCGGACGTCGACGAGCAGCCCTGGGGGAAGTTCGTGTACTTCGCCGACCCGGACGGGAACGCGTGGGCCCTGCAGGAGCTGCCCGACCGGAGGTGACGTAGGCGCCTCCGTGACTACCGCCGACCGGATCCTTCTGCCGGCAGGGCGGCGAGGATGATCGCCTGATCGTCCTTCTCCGAGGGCCGCGGCCGGCGGACGAGTGTCGCCTCCGTGGTGAATCCCGCGTCGGCAAGCTGCCGTTGCACCGCACACGGTTCATGGAGGAACGCGGTGAGAGCGACGTCGTGCCCGTATGCCCGGTGGATCTCGCGTCGTCCGCGGCCGGCCTGGAAGCCCAGAAGCAGGAGGCCGTCGGGTCGCAGCACCCGCGCGAACTCCGCGAGCACCACGGGCAATTCGTCGGGATCGGTGTGGATGACCGAGTACCAGGACAGGACGCCGTCCGCCGAGCCATCAGGCGCGGGTAGCGCCGTGACGGAGCCCTGGAGGAAGTCCTGGTCGGGATGATCGACGCGGGCTGTGTCCACCATTCCCTGGGACAGATCCACTCCGGTGTACTGCAGCCCGTGCCTGACCAGGACCGGCGCCATGCGGCCGGCACCACTGCCCGCGTCGATCACGCGGCATCTCGTGGTCCGCGCGACGCGGCCGGCGAAATCGGCGATCATCGCCCGATCGAGGGGCGCCTCGAACCCGTCGTCCGGCAGGGCGGCGGCATAGGTGGCTGCGACGAGGTCGTACGCCGTCGCCGTCCTGCCGGCGGATCCACTCGACCGCACGCGGATTACTGGTCCTCGGCCTTGTCCCGTGCCGCCGCGAGTCTCACCTTCGCGCCCTCGAGCCATGCCTCGCAGCGGTCCGCCAGGGCCTCGCCGCGCTCCCACAGTGCGAGGGACTCCTCGAGGCTCACGCCTCCGGCCTCGAGTCGGGACACGACGGCGACGAGTTCCTCCCGGGCCTGCTCGTAGGACAGCGTGTCGACATCGGGGCGCTGTGGTGCCTGGGTGTTGTTCTCGGTCATGCCGGCTTCCTCTCTCGACGGCCCGCTTCCGGGCCCTGTTCTGTCCGGGCGACGGCCCCGAACTGTCCACCCGCGACGCGGATACGCAGGACGTCCCCGGTCCCGACGTCGTCGGGCTCCCGGACCACGTGTCCGTCGGCGGTCTGCACGACGGCGTACCCGCGGTCGAGGGTCTTCTGGGGGGAGAGGGACCGCACGCGTTCGCGCAGGTGGTGGATCGCGTCGGCATCCCGCTCGACGGCGGCGGAGGTGCTCCGCAGCGCCCGGGATCGGAGGCGCTCGACGTCGGCCTCGCGCACGTCGATCATCCCTTCCGGCTTCGCCAGGGACGGCCGGGACCGCAGGTTCGCCAGGCTCTCGCTCTCGCGATGCACGAGCAGCCGGATGGAGCGTTCGAGTGCCACCCGGGCCTGCCGGATCCTGCCGAGCTCCTCGGTGACATCGGGGACCACGCGCTTGGCCGCGTCGGTGGGCGTCGAGGCACGCAGATCGGCTACCTCGTCGAGCAGGGGCCGGTCCGCCTCGTGGCCGATGGCGCTGACCACGGGGGTCCTGGCCATCGAGACGGCCCGGACGAGCGATTCGTCGCTGAACGGCAGGAGATCCTCGAGGGCGCCTCCGCCGCGGGCGATGATGATGACGTCGACCTGCGGATGGGCGTCCAGCTCGGCGAGCGCCGCGGACACCTGGGCCACGCTGCTCACGCCCTGGACCGCGACCTCGCGCACCTCGAACTCGACGGCGGGCCACCGCAGCGCGGCGTTGCGCATGACGTCCTTCATCGCGTCCGAGTCGCGACCCGTGATGAGCCCGATCCGGTGGGGCAGGAGGGGCAGCGGCTTCTTGCGCGCCACCGCGAAGAGCCCTTCGGCGGCCAGCGCCTGCCGCAGGCGTTCGATGCGCGCGAGGAGGTCGCCGATACCCACGGGCCGGATGTCGATGGTCTGCATCGAGAGCCGCCCGGTCTTGACCCAGAAGTCGGGTTTGAGGCGGGCGACAACCCGCGAGCCCCGCTCCAGGGGAGAGGACACCCGGTCCATCACCGAGCCGAACACGGACAGCGAGAGGGACACCTCCGAGTCGACGTCGCGCAGGGTGATGTAGCACATGCTCGCGCGGCGGTTCAGTTCGATGACCTGTCCCTCGACCCACGCCGCCGGGGCGCGTTCGATGTGCGCCTTGAGCTTCTCGGAGAGCAGGTGCAGCGGCCACGGCGCATCGGGCGAGGTCTCCGCCGCCGTCGCGGGGGTCGTGGACGAGCGCGGGGCCCCATCGGCGCCCGCGGACGGCGCGCGCATTCCCTCGCTCGTCATGACTGTCCTGTCCGCGGGGAGGTTCATGATCCCGCTTCCGCTGCTCGAAAGTGCACTGTTCATCTCTACCATCCCCGACCCACAGCCCATCGCCCAGGGCGGCTATGTGTAGTGCCGGGAGGGGGCCGGGGCCGGGGCCGGCCGTGCCCCCGGATCAGGGAACCGGCATAATCGTGCCTTCGACCTCCATCTAAGGATTCCATGCGGACCCTCGTCTCTGCCCTCCTGGGCCTTCTCGCGCTCGTTGCCGCTGCCGGAGGTCTGGCGTCGGCCTGGCTCGACGAGAACCTCGTGGAGGAGTCCGGGTTCATCGCGCTCGCGGCTCCCCTCGCGGAGGACGCCGACTTCCAGACGGCGCTCTCGGAGTCGCTCGTGCAGGAGGTCACGGCGAACACCGGGCTGCCGGAGCAGGTGCAGTCCTTCGTGGAACCGCTCATCCGGGACGCCGCCGGAGCCGTCACCGGTTCCTCCCGCTACCCGGGAGCGTGGACGGAGACACTACGGCTGTCCCACGCCGTCACGTTCGCCCAGGCGCCCGAACCATCGGAAGCGGCGCCGGCGATCCTGACCCTCGACCTCGGACCGGTGCTGGGTCTCGTCGCGGAGAGCGTGGGCGGCAGCGTGGGCGTGGACGTGCCCGTGCCGCAGGACACCACGATCGAGGTGGGATCCCTCGAGCGCGGCGGCCTGCTGAGCGGCATCGCCCAGGGTGTGGAGCCCTGGCGGCTGTACCTCGCGGGCGCCGCAGTGCTCGGGGTGCTCGCCCTGCTGGTTGCGCGGCGGCGCGGTACCACCCTCGCGCTGCTGGGGCTCGGGGTCATCGGAATCGGCACGCTCGGGCTGCTCGCGGCGGCGTGGGTTCCTGCAGCTGCCGCCGCCGTCCCCGGGACGAGCGCCATCGCGGACGTGTTCATCGGGGGCCTCGCGGAACGGGCCGGGGCGGACATCGCGGTCTCGAGCACGCCCGTGATCGTCGCGGGAATCATCGGGCTCGTTCTCGGCGTCGTCGGGCGGCTCGCATCCGGTCGCCGCCGTAGGGCTTAGCTCACAGCGGAGTACGGACGGATCAGCGGGCCGCGGACAGCCGACCCGGTAGAATCGGGGAATGACCAGTACCACCGTTCAGGTCCCCATGCCCACCATCCCGCGCAGGCGTCGCTCCCCGGAGGACGTGCTCGCCGCCGCGCCGGTAGCGGGGGAGAAGAAGGTACTGCTCGCCGCCCCCCGCGGGTACTGTGCCGGCGTGGACCGTGCCGTCATCGCCGTCGAGAAGGCGCTGGAGCACTACGGACCGCCGGTGTACGTCCGGAAGCAGATCGTGCACAACCTGCACGTCGTCTCCACGCTCGAGGCGAAGGGCGCCGTCTTCGTCGACGAGACCGACGAGGTCCCCGAGGGTGCACTTGTGGTGTTCTCCGCCCACGGTGTGTCACCCGCCGTCGTCCAGTCCGCCGAGGACCGCGGCCTGCGCACGATCGACGCCACCTGCCCGCTGGTGACCAAGGTGCACCGTGAGGCCCAGCGCTTCGCCCGCGACGACTTCGACATCCTGCTGATCGGCCACGAGGGCCACGAGGAAGTGGAGGGCACCGCCGGCGAGGCCCCCGACCACATCCAGATCGTCAACGGGCCGGAGGACGTCGACAAGGTCCAGGTACGCGACCCGGAGCGGCTCATCTGGCTCTCCCAGACCACGCTCAGCGTCGACGAGACCATGCTGACCGTGAACCTGCTCAAGGAGCGGTTCCCGACGCTCCAGGATCCGCCCAGCGACGACATCTGCTACGCCACCTCGAACCGCCAGGCCGCGATCAAGAAGATCGCACCGCAGACCGATCTCGTCATCGTGGTCGGCTCGGCCAATTCCTCGAACTCGGTCCGCCTGGTCGAGGTCGCGCTGGAGTACGGGGCGAAGGCGTCGTACCGGGTGGACTTCGCGAACGAGGTGGACGAGTCCTGGTTCGAGGGCGTCGCCACCGTCGGCATCTCCTCGGGTGCATCGGTGCCCGAGAACCTCGTCCAGGACGTCCTGCGGCTCCTCGCCGAGTACGGCTACGGCGAGGTCGAGGAGGTCGTGACGGCCCAGGAGGACATCATCTTCTCCCTGCCCAAGGAGATCCGTGCGGCGCTGAAGGCCATGGGCGATCCCTCCCAGGGGCGCGGCGGCCGGGGCCAGCTGCAGGACCGCTCAAACCTCAACTGACGGCGGGAGTGCGGCGACGCACCGAGAACGGAACGACGACGGCGGCCCCTCCTACCGAGGGCCGCCGTCGTCGTACAGGAAGGCAGGCTGCTGTCGCCGCCCGGGACGGGCGGTCGTGCGTCGCGTCAGCCGGCCGTCTCCTCGAGGAGCTCGTGGGCCGTCAGGGAGCGTGGTGTGGCGTCGATCGCCGCCGCGGCCTGGGCAGGTCCCGTCATCGCTCCGGCACGCTGGGCGCGGGCGGCGCCGAGCAGGCTGACGTCGGCGCCCGATCCACCGTCCGCAGCGGTGTCACCGCCGGCCCCTTCCACGGCCGCCTCGACGGCATCGAGGGACGCGGAGTCGAAAGCGCCGATGCGGCGGGCCGTCGGCAGCACCCTCGATTCGAGGGCACCGACGAAGGAGTTGTAGCGCTCCACCGACGTCTTCAGGGACGTCCCAAGACGCGTGACGTGGCCACCCATGGTGCCGAGGCGTTCGTACAGCTGCTTGGACAGGTCGAACAGCTCTCGGGCGTTGTCGGTGAGGACGGCCTGCCGCCAGCTGAATGCGGCGCCCTTGAGGATGCCCAGGAGCGAGACCGGGGACGCGAGGGCCACGTTGCGCGAGAACGCGTAGTCGAGCAGTTCGGGGTCCGCCCGCAGCGCCTCGGAGAGCACGGACTCGACCGGGATGAAGCAGATGACGAGTTCGGGGGAGTTCGCGACGCCTTCCCAGTACTTCTTCCGTGCCAGGGCGTCGACGTGTGCCCGCAGCGCCTTCGAATGCTGTTTCAGCAGGTCGCTGCGACGGGCGTCGGCGTCGACATCGCCCCGCTCGTCCGATGCCCCCGACAGCTCCTGGGCCGCGAGGAAGGCGCTGAGGGGGACCTTGGCGTCGATCACGAGCTGCTTGTCGCCGGGCAGCTGGACGACCATGTCCGGCCGCGAGCGCTCGCCGTCGTCCCCTGCGGCGAAGGACACCTGCTCGAGGAAGTCGACGCGCGAGAGCATGCCGGCCGCCTCCACGACGCGCCGCAGCTGCACCTCGCCCCACTGGCCGCGCGCGCTGTTGCTGCGCAGCGCGCCGGCGAGGGAGGAGGTGGTCGAGAGCAGCAGGGCATCCGCCTCTCGCGACTCCTCGAGCTGCCGTGCGAGCTGCCCGTACTGCTCCACGCGGTCCCGCTCGAGCAGCCCCACCTGCCGCTGCACCTGTGTCAGCTTCTCCGCCACCGGGGCGAGGGCCCGCAGGACGTCGTTGTCGGTGGACGTCCTGCCGGTCAGCTCGCGGTTGTGCTGCTGCAGGAGGTCCCGCTGGGCCGCGGCGGCCGCGAGGTCCGTCGTCGTCCTCCCGAGACGCGCGGTCGCGTCGTCGAGCTCCGTGCGCAGCTCCTCCGCTCGTAACCGCAGGGTGCGGTACACCAGGAAAGCGCCGACGGCGCAGCCCAGGACGAAGGCGAGCAGGACGAGGAGGACGGCTGTGGTGCTCATGCCCACACTGTCGCAGGAACCTCCGACATTCACGCCGTCCCCGCCGCCGGACGGCGCGTCGGCGCCCGGTAGACTTGTCTCCCGTGGCTCTTACTATCGGCATCGTCGGACTGCCCAACGTCGGCAAATCAACACTCTTCAATGCGCTGACGCGCAACAACGTCCTGGCGGCGAACTACCCGTTCGCGACCATCGAGCCGAACGTCGGCGTCGTCAACCTCCCCGACCCGCGCCTGGCGCAGCTCGCCGAGGTCTTCGGGTCGAAGCAGATCCTGCCGGCGACCGTCTCCTTCGTGGACATCGCGGGCATCGTGAAGGGTGCCTCGGAGGGTGAGGGCCTCGGTAACCAGTTCCTCGCCAACATTCGTGAGGCCGAGGCGATCGCCCAGGTCATCCGCGTATTCGACGACCCCGACGTCATCCACGTGGACGGCAAGGTGGACCCGCGCTCGGACATGGAGACCATCAACACGGAACTGATCCTCGCCGACCTGCAGACGCTCGAGAAGGCCATCCCGCGCGTCGAGAAGGAAGTGAAGATCAAGAAGCGTGAGGCCGCGCAGCTCAGCGCCATGCAGGCCGCGCAGTCGGTCCTCGAGCGCGGCAACACCATCTTCTCGTCCGTCGCGAGCGACAAGCTCGAGATGGAACACCTCCGCGAGCTCAGCCTGCTCACGGCCAAGCCGTTCATCTACGTGTTCAACGTCGACGACGCCGTCCTCGGCAGCCCCGAGCGCCAGGAGGAGCTCCGACAGCTCGTTGCCCCCGCCGATGCGATCTTCCTCGACGCGAAGCTCGAGGCGGACCTCGTGGAACTCGACGAGGCAGAGGCCCGCGAGATGCTCGAGATGAACGGGCAGGAGGAGTCGGGCCTCGACCAGCTCGCGCGCGTGGGTTTCCACACCCTCGGCCTGCAGACCTACCTCACGGCGGGTCCCAAGGAGAGCCGTGCCTGGACGATCAAGAAGGGCGCGACGGCGCCCGAGGCCGCCGGCGTCATCCACTCCGATTTCCAGCGCGGCTTCATCAAGGCCGAGGTGGTTCATTTCGAGGACCTGATCGGTGCCGGCTCCATGAGTGAGGCGAAGTCCCGCGGCAAGGTCCGCATCGAGGGCAAGGAGTACGTCATGGCGGACGGCGACGTCGTTGAGTTCCGATTCAATGTGTAATCGTGTGGCTGATTTGTAGGCTCGCTTTACCGGGTCGGAGGGCCTGTTGATCCTCATTCGTAGAATCGGGTGAGGCTTTTTCGTCCCGATGTGCGTCGTTTCGCTGCACTGCGTCCGGGGTGTTCCTGCTGAGTCGACAGCGTTCGGTTCTAGCGATGGCAATCTGTCGGCGGGACGAGGATTCGTGGACCTGAACGTGTGGTCGTTCTTGCCGGTCTAGATTCACCGGGTTGGTGTCGGTAGGGTCATCAGCGTCCGCTCGCTGGTGTTTCTCTCATCCGGCATCGAAGCGGTGGTCTCTTGGGGAGGATATTTCCCATGTCGCGTGTGTTGTCGACCGAGCAGGCGAAGGCCGCTATCGGTCAGGTGCAGTCGATCATCAATGGTGGTTTCACGGATCAGATCTCAGCGCTCGATGCGCAGGGCGAGATCCTGTCGGACCCGAATGTCTGGGACGGGCCGCTGGTTTCGCAGTTCCGCGGTTCCACGAGACCGGAGACGAAGGCCGCCCTGGACAAGGCGAAGCAGGAGCTCGAGGAGCTGCGCACGCAGCTGCAGAAGATCGCCCAGGACATCTTCTCCGCCGGCGGCGGCGCCTGAGCACGAGCCTTTCGCGGTGACGTACCGCTGACCGCGCCAGATGTTGGAGTGGTGCGGTCAGCGGATCGTCATCGGAACAGTAGCCTTCCCGGTACTGGCATCTCCTGACCGGGTTTTCACAAAGCGGGTCTTTTTGGGTTGTTCTGCCGTATGCGGGGGCGTCCTCCGCCGGTCGTGGTTGTTGCAGGTCTCTTTTCTTGTAGGTCTCTTCTTGTTGTAGGAATCGGATGCCTCCCATGGTGGGCGGTTCGACTACGCGGTGGCGGGAACGGTGCGGCGGGCGGCGCTGGCGTCAGGCCTTCTTTGCCTACTTCACGACCCACCGCGCGAACAACGGCGGCACAGCGGCCGTCAACGGCATCATCGAACGCCACCGTCGCCTCGCCCGAGGCTACCGCAATCGCCGCAACTACCGGCTCCGCATGCTCCTCGCCGCCGGCGGCCTCGAACAATGAACCCCACCCGATGTCCGAAGAGCCGTATCGGGTTGGGTTCGTCGTGGCGCGTGCCTGTTCGTTTGTCTGGGGGAGTTTGAATGAATTCCGATACGGGGGTCGCCGATCGTCTGATCGGCGCATGTCGAGATGCGGCACGTGCGTTGCAGGATCAACGCGGCGGACGGGAGTCGGTATCAACGGCGGCTTGTGCGGAATTCCGGGGCGTGTTCGCGGACTGTTTCCGGGGAAACGTTGCCGCTGAACGGGCGGCCTGTTCAGAGTTGGTCCATATGCTGGACGATGTCGCACGTCAGGTCCAGAAGGCGAAGAGCGCCGCGGAGGTCGAGCAGCGTCGCCTGAGTGAGCTGACGGCGTGGGTTCTTGCCGCCGGGTGGGCGAGTGCTGGCAGTGGTGTCGCAGTGGATGTGGAGCCGCGCCCGTCCACGGAGGAGACCGACCGTCCGTCGGTGAACGCGGACACTGCACGGCAGGGGTTGCGTGCCTGGGCGAGCGGAAGCACTGCCGGGGCGAGTTCCGCTGACCCTGCCACCCTGGACTCCGCGGTGTCGACCTTCAGGATCCAAGACGACACGGCCCGGGGTGTGGCTGACGGAGTCGGTGCAGCAGCGTCAGAGTTCGAGCGGGAATGCTCTTGGGCGCACTCTGATCTCGATGCTGTCGGTAGTGGGCTGCGGCGATTCCTGGAGGACAACCAGCAGGACGCGACCCGGCTTTCCGACATCGCTTCGATGTTCCGTGCTGCCGGTGGCAGCGGACATGTCGGTCAGGTGACGGTATCGAACGACGTCCTTGTGCTTGCCACCGTACCCGCGTCCTTATCGAATGCGGCCCTGCTGAGCCATCTGTCCACTGCGACGCCGGCGGATACCAAAGCGCTGGCAACATTGACCGGATGGCAGCAGACCCTTCAGCGCATGGATCCGTCGACGATCGGGGCCTGGTGGTCGGGCATGAACACGGGGGCCGGCACCGCCGCGGACGTGGCCGGCGCATCGCAGCTGCAGGAGTTGCTGCTCGCTGCGGCTCCGGCGATGTTCGGCGCCTTGGACGGGATGCCCGCACTGGCCAGGATACGGGCCAACCAGTTGAACGCGCCAAGCCTGCTCCGTGCGGCGGAGAAGGATCTGGAAACAGCCCTGAAGTTGTCGGGGACCGGGCAAGCCCGCCACGACCCGAACCGAACGGAGATGCTGCAGAATGCGGTGGCATACCTGAAGCAGGTGCACAGCTGGGGCCTGACAAACGTCACCAGCTCCGAAGTCGCCGGAGCCCGGTATGACAAAGTGATTTCCCTCGCCGGGGCCGGGATGCTCCCGGACTGGGAACCCCAGCCGACTACGGAATACTCGAACCTGTACTACTACGATGTGCTCATCCACGGTCAGGGAGTCACCAACCCCTTCACGAATAGAGGGGTTGTGTGGGATGGGAACAACCCGATTCATCGCGACGAGTTCGACCAGAACTACTACCGCGGCCCCGACGACGACGAACTCGACGGTGCGATCAACAGCATCGAAGAAGGGAACATCCTCATGGATAACCACAGCCTCATCGCCTCCAACAGTGAGGACGATACGAGAGCGCTCGAGGACATGCTTGGAATTGAGACTCGATGAGGGCGCGAAGCGGTGCCATGGCGTTGTTGCTGGTGGGTCTGATCGGGCTAGCCGGCTGTGCAGGAGACCCAAACGCGAGTTCACCCGAATCACTTGCGCCAGTTGCTGCTCAACCGTCCGAGGAACAGATGGAGGCTGATCTCACCTGGCAGGAAGCCAAAGCCCACACCCAGGCCATGCAACGGGAGATCGCCGCACTGATCCCGGAAGACGCTGTTCTCTCGATCGATCAACAGCAGACGGGCACGCTTCTGTCCTGCAACGAGACCCAGCACCACTGGGCTGCTTCAACCACGGTCACGGTCGCCGAAGGAACCGAGATAGAGCCCATCGTGAAAACCATCGAAGCCCACTACCGGGCGAACGGAACCGAAATATCCGTCGATAGGGACGAAGTCGATAGGAACGAAGATGAAATCTATCGGATCCAGATCGACCCGCCTGCTCCAGGGGAGAGCCACCTCGTCTCCGAAGGATTGTCCCCGAACGAGATCCGTATCGCATCGGGATCTGCGTGTTTCACTTTGCCCGAGGGCATCTACCCGGGCGGCGATTTCTAAAGGCGGGGGATGGAAAGGACCCCATCAATTGCGATGAGTTCGAACAGCACTACTAGTGGGGCCCCGGAGACGGCAAACTCAACCGTGCGATCGACACCATTCGAAGAAGGGAGAATGCGCATGAACAACCACACGTTCATCGCCTCCAACCGCGTGGACAACGAGTAAGCACCCAGGGAGATCCTTTGCACTTGCTCTTAATAATTGGAGAAGGAGGCTAGCTGCCAGCGTGGCCAGCGTCCTTTGTGTACCGTTACGCAGGCGTGATCTACCCGCGTTCGGGCCCAGTGTTTTCCGTGGGCCGTGCATCGAACGTGGACATACCGTCGCGGACATTTTGGAACTGAGTTCCCCGCATGTATCGCGCCTGTCCATGCGTCTGCCGTATGTGTTCGGATCGAGGTTCCAGGCTGATGCCCTGAGGATGTATGCGGGCTTGTAGGGCGACTTTCACCTTGTATCGACACCGGCAGTTCGAGGCGGCCTCAAGGGCCGGTCCTCAGCGGCACGAACCCTTTTTTGAGCGTCAGTGCCGGTCCGTGAGCGGCCTCACTTCTCCAGCGGTTCGGACCCTACAGGTCTCTCAGATTCCCGAGGGTGTAACGCAGGTTCGAACGTGCCTGGCTGAAGCAGGCGGCGCGCGATGTAGTGGGCGAGCTAGCGGAAGCTGTGGGCTCAGCCTTGGAGCCGGCTCTCGGCAGAGGATCTTCAGCAGCGGTGCTCCACTCTGAACCCGGCCACGGCGAAAGGAGCGATCTTTCAGGGCCGCAACAACTTGTGGTGCACGCCGTTCGAGGGCGCTGGTCGGGAAGCGGGGGAGTCGACCAGCAGGGGCTGACTGGAGAGGGCATCGACCACGAAGCCGACGAACAACGGTGAGCTCAGACGTTGTTCGGCTACGGAACGTGGGGGAGTTCCGCTTCAACGTCCAGGCGTCCGGGGTATTGACGACCCTGATGACGAGGTATCCTCGCGCGGCAAGGATGTACTCGTCGGGGGCGACATCCCTCATACGGATACCACGTAGCCAAAATGCCGACCCGCCGGTCGCGCCGGTGCTCGCCGCGGCCAGCCGTCCACTAGCGTCGGCAGCGGCGTACGGGGGGTGGTTCCCGCTGGCGGCGAAGGCGGTCGAGTGGGATAATTTGGTCATCCTTCGGATAGGGGGGCCATCATGGCCGGCCTTGGAGCTCCTCGACCTGGCCGCCGCTCCCGGGCATCGATGCCCCGGCTCCTGGCGGTTCTGCTCGTGATCGCGCTCGGTGCGCTGTTCGCTGCACCCGCCCGAGCAGTCGACTACGGACATGACGTCTCGTGGCCACAGTGTCCGGGCGGTCTTCCGATGCCACCGGGAACTACGGAGTTCGTGGTCGTGGGGCTGACGAACGGGCTCGCGTTCACCGAGAACCCCTGCCTGGACTGGCAGTTCCAGTGGGTGCTCGACCGCCGTGTCCGGGCTCAGGCCTACGCCATGGCCACGTTCCCCACCACCGCGCAGTACGACACGTACGGCGACGACGGTCCCTGGCCTGCGGGCAGCAGACCTGACCGGCTGCGCAACGTCGGGTACGCCGAGGGTCGCGCGGCTCTCGCGTCTCTCGATGAGGTGGGATGGCGACCGGAACGGATCTGGGTCGACGTCGAGCCCCGCCCGCAACAGCCCTGGCCCAGCTCCACGGCTGCCCAAAGGCAGGAGAACCGGTACGTCATCTCCGGTCTCCTGGCCGCACTGGCGGACGCCGGATACCCGCACGGGATCTACTCCTATTCGAGCGGTTGGGACGCGATCACCGGATCGTGGCAGCTTTCCGACGTGCCCGTCTGGTCTCCGGCCGGGCGCCTCGACTTCGCCGGCGAAGCATCGGACCTCTGTGTGAATCGCAGCTTCTCCGGCGGCACCGTCCACATCGCGCAATGGACCGACGGCACCTACGACTACGACATGACGTGCGTCGGGGTCTATCAGGCCCACGTCGGGACCGTCGGCTGGCAGTCCAGCGTCTCGGACGGCACCATCGCAGGAACGACCGGCCAGTCACTGCCGATGGAGGCGTTGCGCCTGTCGGTGGCGGGAGACCGCCTGTCGGGCGACATCCTGTGGAGGGGGCATGTGCAGAACACCGGCTGGCAGCCATGGACGACGTCGGCGTCCCCGATCGGGACGACCGGGCGCGGTCTGCGTCTGGAGGCGTTCGAGTTGCGGCTGACGGGGGAGCTGGCCTCCCGGTACAGCATCAGGTATCGAGCCCATGCGCAGGACGTCGGCTGGCAGCCGTACGGGATCGACGGAGCGACGGCCGGCACCGTCGGGCAGGGTCGGCGGGTGGAGGCCGTCACGATCGAACTGGTTCCGAAGGTCGCACCGGCATTCACCGCCGTGTACGCGACCCACGTCCAGAACCTCGGCTGGACGGCGAACGCCTCGGACGGGACCGTTGCCGGGACCACGGGTCGGGCCATTCGGGTCGAGGCGTTGCGCCTCGACGTGTCCAGCACGGCTCATGCCGGTGACATCGAGTGGCGCGGGCACGTGCAGTCGATCGGCTGGCAGTCGTGGAGATCCTCGGCCAGCCCCATCGGCACGGAGGGGCAAGGGCTACGTCTGGAAGCGTTCGAAGTCAGGCTGACCGGTGGGATGGCGAACCATTACAGGATCCATTACCGCGCCCATGTGCAGGATCTGGGCTGGCAGTCATGGGTCGCCGAGGGCTTGACGGCGGGCACGTCGGGGGTGGGCAAACGGATCGAGGCCGTGCAGATCCTCCTCGCACCCAGGACCGGCGGCTAGCGCCGATCCCCGCCGCAGGGCGTAACCGCCGTAAGTGCGCCGTCACCACATGCGGCTGTTGGTCTCCGACACGAAGCCGCGCCCGTCGGAGAACCAGTGGATGGTCGGGCTCCTCCGCGCCGTCGGCGTCGTGAGCTCCGAGAACAGGTCCGCGTTGAAACGGTTGCTCAGCTCGGGGGAGCTGAGCACGGTGTCCCTCGTGATGACGAACACCGGACCCTTGAGCCCCTTGCTCTGGATCGACAGATGGACCTCCGCGTGCTGGTCGAGGCGTACCTTGAGGGCACCGATGGCGGCCTGGACGTCGGCGTCGTCGTCCCATACCGCAGCGTGCTTGTCGACGAAGAGCCAGGCCATGCGCACCACCCGTCCGGGTCGGATTCCCGCATGCCCGTGCGGCATGCGGTACCCGCGCCGGGCATGCTGCCCTTCGGGGTCGTTCTAGCAAATCACCGCGCCACGCGCCGGATCAAGCAGCCTCCACCACCGCCGTCGTGCCCGGAGCCGCAGCATCGGTTGCGCACCGGAGGAACGCGGCCGGCCGGGGTGGGATGCATACGACCACGACTGTTTCGGTTGCAGCTCGGTAACAACCGTCCCTGGCCCCCTCGATCGATACCTGACGATAACGAACTTCCCCTACGCTTCTGCTCACGTGAGTTGCGTCACCTTTTCGGGGCGCTTGTCGGCTATCCCGTAATACCGCGTGAGGCCGCGACCACGCTAGGGAAAAGGAGGCGGAATGCGTTTCGTACGTACTTCCAGAGCGGTGGGGGTCGCTGCCGTAGCTGCACTTGCATTGAGTGCCTGCGCCGCGAATACGGGAACCGAGACCCCTCAGGAGAGCGTTGAGGGCGAGGCGACCGGCGGGAACGTCCGGGTCGTCGAAGTGAACGCCTTCAGTTCGTTCAACGCGAGCAGCTCCGAGGGCAATGTGGACATCAACGGCGTGATCGCCTATGCGACCCACTCCGGCTTCAACTACATCAACAACGACCTCGAGGTCGTCGACAACGAGGACTTCGGAAGCATCGAAGTTCTCTCCGAGGACCCGCTCAGCGTCAAGTACACGATCAATGAAGGTGTGAGCTGGTCCGACGGCGAACCCGTCGACGGCGGCGATCTGCTGCTCCAGTGGGCCATCGAATCGGGCTACTTCAACGACGCCACCACCGACGATGCAGGTGAGGTCGTGTCGGGTGCGACGTACTTCGACTACTCGGGTGACACGGCCGGACTCGCCCTGACCGAACTCCCGGAGATCGGCGACGACGGGCGCTCGATCACACTCAATTACTCCAAGCCCTTTGCGGACTACCAGATCGCCTTCGGCGTCATGAACGAGGGGGGCCTCGACACGCCGGCCCACGTCCTGGCGGAGAAGGGCGGCCTCGCCGACGAGGACGCACTCATCGAGCTCATCCGCACGGAACCGGCGGGTGACCCCGCCAGCCCCGTCGAACGGCCCGAGGTGCAGGCCATTGCCGACTTCTGGAACACGGGCTTCGACACCAAGTCCCTGCCGACCGATCCGTCGCTGTTCCTCTCGAACGGTCCGTTCATCGCCTCGGCCATGACGCCGGATCAGTCGATGACCCTGACACGGAATGAGGACTACGACTGGGGGCCGATGCCGAAGGTGGACGAGATCACCGTCCGCTACATCGGCGAGGCGCCGGCGCAGGTCCAGGCCCTGCAGAACGGCGAGGTGGACATCATCGCGCCGCAGGCATCGGCGGACACGGCGGAGCAGCTGGAGGCACTCGAGGGCGTCACCGTCGTGCGCGGGAACGAACTGTCCTACGACCACCTCGATCTCAACTTCAGCGGTGTCTTCGAGGACGAAGCCGTCCGTGAGGCCTTCATGAAGACGGTCCCCCGGCAGCAGCTGGTCGACTCCATCATCAAGAAGCTCAATCCGGACGCCGAGCCGCTCGATTCGCAGATCTTCCTCGCCGACCAGGCGCCGTACGAGGAATCCGCTGCCAACAACGGCTCGGAAGCGTTCGGCGAGGTGGATATCGAGGGCGCCAAGGGGCTTCTCGCCGGCGCGACGCCCGAGGTCCGCATCATGTACAACCGCGACAACCCGAACCGCCTGAACTCCTACACACTGATCGCCGAGTCCGCCTCGCAGGCCGGTTTCAAGATCGTGGACGGCGGCCTCGGTGCCTCCGACTGGGGCGCTGCGCTCGGCAACGGGACCTATGACGCCGCGATCTTCGGCTGGATCAACACAGGTGTCGGCGTGTCCGGCGTGCCGCAGATCTTCAGAACCGGCACCGGCTCCAATTTCAACGGGTTCTCCAGTCCGGAGGCCGACGAGCTCATGGATCAACTGATCGTCGAGACCGACCCGGACAAGCAGGACGAACTGCAGATCCAGATCGACAAGCTGATCTGGGACTCCAAGTACGGGCTGCCCCTGTACCAGGTGCCTGGCATGAACGCACACAGCGACGCCATCACCGGCGTCGAATACATGCCCAACCTGACCGGTGTCTGGTGGAACTTCTGGGATTGGCAGATCACGCAGTAGTTCCAGCATCCGGCACGCTCGTCGGTGAACGGAAGACGCCGGGACCGGGAAGCCCGTCCCGGCGTCTTCGCTCACCCCGAACAGCATCGAGGCCCGATTTACATGGTGACCTACATCGTCCGGCGACTGGTGACGGCCGTTCTCATCCTGCTCGGCGCGTCCTTCGTCGTCTATCAGCTCACCGCTCTGTCCGGGGATCCGCTCGAGGAACTGCGGGCCAGCAATGCCCCCAACCGGGACCAGCTCATCCAGGCGCGCACCGAGCTCCTGGATCTCAATACGCCGGCTCCGCTGCGCTACTTCGGGTGGTTGGCCGGTGCCGCGAAATGCCTGATTCCGTTCGCCGCCACCTGTGACCTCGGGTCGAGCATCCAGGGTGAAGCCGTCACCACCGCGCTTCTGCGCGCCATGGGCAACACCATCACACTCGTCACCACCGCCACCGTGCTCGCCATCATCATCGGGATCTCGCTCGGCATCATCACCGCCCTCCGCCAGTACAGCGGCCTGGACTACGGCGTGACCTTCATGTCGTTCCTGTTCTTCTCCCTGCCGATCTTCTGGCTCGCCGTCCTGCTCAAGGAATTCGGTGCCATCGGCTTCAACAACTTCCTGGCCGACCCGGAGATCCCGGCCTCGACCATCCTCGTCGTCGCCCTCGCCAGCGGATTCATCTGGGCGCTGTTCGCCAGCAGGTCCTGGAAGCGCAAGGCCGTCGCATTCGTCCTCGGAGCCGTCGTCGCTGCCGCACTGCTGTTCATCCTCGAGCTCGCCGACTGGTTCACCAACCCCGGACTCGGGCCGATCGTCATCCTCGTCACCGGCGTCGGCATCGCCTTCGGCATCGTCCTGCTCACCGCAGGACTCCGGAACCGCAAGGCGCTCTCTTCGTCTCTGATCATGGTGGCCCTCGGCCTCGTGGCCTACTACGTGGTCAACCCCATCCTGAACGCCGCGACCATCTGGATGGTCCTCGCCTTCGCGGCCCTGACGGTGGTGGTGGGCCTCGCCGTCGGCTACGTGCTGGGCGGCTACGACCGCGGGCAGAGCATGCGGGCTGCTGCGCTCACCGGTCTGCTGATGGGTTTTCTCATCGTGGTGGACCGTTTCATGGTCACCTGGCCGTCCTACTTCAACAATCCGCGCGTGCGCGGGAGGCCGATCGCCACGGTGGGCGCCGAGACCCCCGGGCTCGACGGGACGTTCTGGGTCAACGGCCTGGACACGTTCACGCACCTTCTCCTGCCGACACTCGCGCTGCTGCTGGCCTCCCTCGCGAGCTACAGCCGCTACTCCCGCGCGTCCATGCTGGAGATCATGAACATGGACTACATCCGCACCGCGCGTGCCAAGGGCCTCAGCGAACGGACCGTCGTCGTGCGGCATGCCTTCCGCAACGCACTCATCCCGCTCGCCACCCTCGTCGCCTTCGACATCGGTGCGCTCATCGGCGGCGCCATCATCACCGAGCAGGTGTTCGCCTTCGCCGGAATGGGCCAGCTCTTCGTCCAGGCACTGCAGCGCACCGATCCCGACCCGATCATGGGGTTCTTCCTCGTGGCCGGAATGCTCGCACTGGTGTTCAACCTGGTGGCGGACATCGTCTACTCCTTCCTCGATCCCCGCGTAAGGGTGAAAGCATGAGCGCCCAGACCCCCGCCGACCTCCCCGGCACCGGGACGGCGACCGCCGGCCCCGCGCATCCCGTCCGGGAGCACGAGCCGAGGGGCCTGTCGCAGGGGCAGATCGTCCGACGGAAGTTCTTCGACAACACCGCGGCCGTCGTCAGCCTCGTCATGTTCGCCCTCGTCTTCCTCCTGGCATTCACCTCCGTCGGGTTCGCCGGGATACCCGGGTGGTGGAAGTACAACCACACCGAGTTCCTGCCGCTGATCGACGGCGGAGCACCTACCATCACGGGTCCCTTCAGCTGGGGGGACCATCCCTTCGGGCAGGACTCGATCGGACGCGACTACTTCGCCATGACCATGCGCGGGACGCAGAACTCGATCATCATCATGTTCATCATCGGGGCCCTCGCCGGGCTGGTGGGTGTCGTGGTCGGCGCCTGCTCCGGGTACTTCCGCGGCTGGCCGGAAGCGGTGCTGATGCGCTTCACGGACATCATCATCATCATCCCCGTCGTCCTCGCGGCAGCCACCCTCGGCGAGGCGGTCAACCGCTTCGTGGGGCCCGGCGCGCAGATCTGGCTCCTGGGACTGTTCCTCGGGCTCGTACTCTGGACCGGTCTCGCACGTCTCGTCCGCGGTGAGTTCCTCACCCTGCGCGAGCGGGAGTTCGTGGACGCGGCGAAGATCGCCGGTGCGTCGAATGCGCGCATCATCTTCAAGCACATCCTGCCGAACGCGGTGGGCGTCATCATCGTGAACACCACGCTGCTCATGTCCTCAGCCATCCTGCTCGAGACGGCGCTGAGCTACATCGGCTTCGGGGTCAAGGCCCCCGACGTGTCCCTGGGCCTGATCATCAGCCAGAACCAGGAGGCGTTCCAGACGCGTCCGTGGCTGTTCTGGTTCCCCGGCCTGTTCATCGTGCTGATCTGCCTGTGCATCAACTTCATCGGCGACGGTCTGCGCGACGCCTTCGACCCCCGGCAGAAGAAATTCAACGCCGCCCGGGTCAAGGATGTCGGGGAGCCTGCCGCCGCATGAGAACCCTAGGAGAAGGGTCCGAGCGACACGGCGGCCGCGGCGATCAGCACGACGGCGACCGCAAGGGGCGCGCGGTTCCACATGCGGTGCACGCGGTCAGGGGCATCGACGTCGACCGCTCCCGCCTCCACCAGCTCCTGCCAGCGCGAGCGCACCAGATAGGCCGCGTACCCGGAGTCGGTGTTCTTCAGGTCGCCCGGGCGGATGGAACCCCCGGCACCGTAGCTCGTGGACGGCAGGTCGGTCACGTGCTCGGGCTTCCCGGCATGGGTGCCCCAGACGCCGGGAGCGGGAGCCGCCCACGCCGTATGGCCGCCTGTGGGCGTCACGAGCCGGAGGGCGTACTTCGTGTCGACGTCGATCAGCGCGTTCCACGGGACCCGGACGGTCGCCAGGGGGTTGCGCAGGGTGACGGCGTCCTCGGAGATCTCGACCGCGGGGTACCAGAAGAGCCACCAGCCCGCATAGGCGATGCCGATGAGCGGCCAGCCCCGGAGCAGGCCGGGAACTCCGTCCGTGACGACCACGGACACGAGCCCGCCTGCCGCGACGAATGCCGCGGCCGCCGTGAACCAGGGGCTCGTACGCGGCCTGAAGACGGTGGTCCCGGCCACCTCCGATCGTTCCATGCCTCAATGGTCCCAGCACAGCAGCCGCCTGTTGAACGCCCGGGACGTCCGCGACCGCGTGCGGCGTCCGTCACGAAGGAGAAGGACTCATGAGTACCCAGGTCATCGGCGGCGCAGGGGAGACCGGCGCGGGAGGTCCCGCCTTCCAGGGACCCGTCCTCGAGGTCCGCAACCTCAGCGTCGACTTCGGCGTGGACAAGAAGTGGGTGCCCGCCGCCGTCGACCTCAACTACCAGGTGGCCGCCGGCGAGGTTCTGGCGATCGTCGGTGAATCGGGCTCCGGCAAGAGCGCCAGCTCCATGTCGCTGCTCGGACTGCTGCCCTCCAACAGCCGTGTCACGGGCGAGGTGCTGCTCAACGGGCAGTCCGTCCTGTCGATGCCCGCCGGGCGGCTGCGGCAGGTCCGCGGCAACGACGTCGCGGTCATCTTCCAGGAGCCCATGACGGCCCTGAACCCGGTGTACACCGTGGGGTTCCAGATCGTCGAGACGCTGCGCCTGCACAACGAGATCTCGCCGGACGAGGCCCGACACCGCGCCCTGCGGCTGCTGCAGATGGTGGAACTGCCGGACCCTGAGAAGGCGTTCCGGTCCTACCCGCACCAGCTGTCGGGGGGGCAGCGGCAGCGCGCCATGATCGCCCAGTCCCTGTCGTGCGACCCCAAGCTCCTGATCGCCGACGAGCCGACCACCGCGCTCGACGTCACCGTGCAGGCCGAGATCCTCGACCTGATGCGCAACCTGCGCAACCAGCTGAACAGCGCGATCGTGCTCATCACGCACGACATGGGCGTGGTGGCGGACCTCGCCGACCGGATCGCCGTGATGCGCAAGGGCCGGATCGTCGAGACCGGCACGGCCGAGCAGATCTTCAACAACCCGCAGCACGAGTACACGCGGTCGCTCCTGGCAGCCGTGCCGCACCTCGGGCAGGGGGACGGGCACGACGACGTCGACATCACCGCGGCACTGGCGGCGGCCACCCACACCGAGCTGCAGACGGTGGACCACGACGAACTGGAACGGCGGGAGCGGATGGTCCTCGCCCGGCTCGACGGGGACGGGGCCGTCGCATCCCGGACCGACGAGCCCGTCCTCGAGCTCGTCGACGTCGCCATCGAGTACCCGAAGCAGGGCCGTGTGCCCGCCTTCCGCGCCGTCGAGGGAGTGAACCTCACGGTCCATCCGGGTCAGGTCATCGGCCTCGTGGGGGAGTCCGGTTCCGGCAAGACGACCATCGGGCGGGCCGCCGTCGGGCTCCTGCCGGTGGCGCAGGGTTCGCTGAAGGTGGTGGGCACCGACGTCTCGGGGTTCCGGCCCTCGTCCAGGGAACTCGTGAAGGTGCGGCGCCATGTCGGGATGGTGTTCCAGGACCCGTCGTCGTCGCTCAACCCGCGGCTGCCGATCGGTGAGAGCATCGGGGAACCCATGTACCTCGCGGGCGAGGCCAAGGGCGGAGAGCTGCAGAAGCGCATCGAGACACTCCTGGACCAGGTCGAACTGCCGCGGTCCTACCGCAACAGGTACCCGCACGAACTCTCCGGCGGGCAGAAGCAGCGCGTGGGGATCGCGCGGGCCCTGTCGCTGAAGCCGAAGCTCATGGTCGCGGACGAGCCGACCTCCGCCCTGGACGTATCGGTGCAGGCCAAGGTCCTCGAACTCTTCCAGAACCTGCAGCGCGAGCTCGGCTTCGCCTGCCTGTTCGTCACGCACGACCTCGCGGTGGTGGATGTCCTGGCGGATTACATCTGCGTGATGCAGCGCGGGCGCATCGTGGAACAGGGGACGCGCGACCAGATCCTGCGGAGCCCCCGGGATCCGTACACGCAACGCCTGCTGGCCGCCGTCCCGCTGCCGGACCCGGCCCTGCAGCGCGAGCGCCGTGAGCTGCGCGCCAAGCTCATGGCCTCGACCGACTGACGGTCCGGCTTCCAGGAAGGGCCGGCCGTTCAGCGGCAGGAAGGGCGCGCTTCCTGCATGCTTCGCCCTGCTCCCGTTGCCGGGTGATTTCGAACGGTCCGACCACCGCCTATACAGTGCTCTGGTGTCTTCTCCCCGCCCTGTGGCCAAACTGTGATGTAACACCAGGTGGCGCGCTGGCCTGCGGAAATGACGGAGGAATGCTCGGTGCCGCCGAGCAGAGGACTGTTTTTGTATACAGCATGTTCGGGAAAGCAACGGAACGGGCATATGATCTTCCGGTGTGAGTTGGCTCTCGCTATCTGCGGAGCAACTTTCCCGGCCACATCAGCGCCGGATCGACCCAATACCTAGGAGGCGGAATGCGTTTCACGCGCACTTCCAAGATGCTCAGCGTCGCGGCCCTCGCCGCACTGTCACTCAGCGCATGCGGTGGCGGAAGCTCTGAGTCCGGCACCACCAGCGGTACCACCGGCGCCACAGACGCGGTCATCGTCGTCGACGGCTCCGAGCCCCAGAACCCGCTGATCCCCACCAGCACCAACGAGGTGGGCGGCGGAGCGATCCTCGACCTCATCTTCGCGGGCCTCGTCAGCTACGACGCCGACGGCAAGCCCCAGAACGAGATGGCCGAGTCCATCGAGACCGAGGACGCGCAGACCTACACGATCAAGCTCAAGGAAGGCAAGACCTTCACCAACGGTGACCCCGTCACCGCGAGCTCCTTCGTGGACGCGTGGAACTACGGTGCCGCAGCCAAGAACGCCCAGCTCTCCAGCTACTTCTTCGAGAGCATCGAAGGCTACGACGAGGCCAGCGCCGAGGGCTCCACCGTGGAGACCATGAGCGGTCTCACCGTCGTCGACGACACGACCTTCACCGTCACGCTGGCCCAGCCGGAATCCGACTGGCCGCTGCGCCTCGGCTACAGCGCGTTCTTCCCGCTGCCCGCCGCAGCCCTCGAGGATCCCGCCGCGTTCGGCGAGAACCCGATCGGCAACGGCCCCTACAAGTTCGCCTCCGAGGGTGCCTGGCAGCACAACCAGCAGATCGAACTCGTTCCGAACGACGAGTACGAGGGCCCTCAGGCCGCGCAGAACGCCGGCGTGACGTTCAAGATCTACCAGAACGACACCACGGCCTACCAGGACCTGATCTCGGACAACCTGGACGTCCTCAAGACGATCCCGACGAGCGACATCAAGAACTTCAAGAACGACCTCGGCGAGCGCTCCATCGAGTCTCCCTACGCGGGCAACCAGACCATCGCCATCCCCTACTACCTCCCGAACTGGGACGGCGAGGCCGGCAAGCTCCGCCGTCAGGCGCTGTCGATGGCGATCAACCGTGACGAGATCACCGAGGTCATCTTCAACAACGGCCGTACGCCCGCCAAGGACTTCACCGCGCCCGTCCTCGACGGCTACAGCGAGGACCTGCCCGGCAGCGAGAACCTCGAGTACAACCCGGACGAGGCCAAGAAGCTCTGGGCCGAGGCCGAGAAGATCGAGCCCTACGACGCGTCGCAGCCCCTGACGATCGGCTACAACGCCGACAAGGGCGACCACAAGACGTGGGTCGAGGCCGTGGTGAACAACATCAAGAACAACCTCGGCATCGAGATCTCGGGCAAGCCGTACGCGACGTTCAAGGAAGCCCGCACGGAAGCCACGGAGGAGACCCTCTCGGGTGCCCTGCGTGCCGGCTGGCAGGCCGACTACCCGTCGCTGTACAACTTCCTCGGACCCATCTACGCCACCGGCGCCGGGTCCAACGACGCCCGCTACAGCAACCCCGAGTTCGACCAGCAGCTGACCGACGGACTCGCCGCCAGCTCCGTCGAGGAGGGCAACGAGGCCATGAACAAGGCCCAGGAGGACCTCCTGGAGGACCTCCCGGCCATCCCGCTGTGGTACCAGGTCGCCCAGGGCGGCTGGAGCAACAACGTGGACAACGTCGAGTTCGGCTGGAACGGTGTTCCGCTCTACTACGCCATCACCGGCAAGTAACCCCTAGCGGTCTCGGGGCCCGCCCGGCACGCCGGCGGGCCCCTTTTCCGTGCTCCAACGAAAAGGTTCAACACCTCATGAGCAACCCCTCACTGCGTCCCGTCCGGACGCACGCCGCACCGGGAGGTGCGCACTGATGGTCTGGTACATAGCCCGACGCTTCCTGCAGCTGATCCCCGTCTTCCTCGGCGCGACGCTGCTGGTGTACTTCCTCGTCTTCAGCCTCCCGGGTGACGCCACCGCGGCCATCTGCGGCGAGCGCGGCTGCACCCCGGCCGTCGTCGCGGGCCTGCGCGAGCAGTACAACCTGGACCAGCCCTTCTGGATCCAGTACCTGCTGTACCTCAAGGGCGTCCTGACGTTCGACCTCGGCACCAACTTCTCGGGCCGCCCGATCGCCACCATCATCGCCGAGGTCTTCCCGACCACGGCGAAGCTCGCCATCATGGCCCTCGTCATCGAAGCCGTCTTCGGCATCGTGTTCGGCCTCATCGCGGGGCTGCGCAAGGGCAGGATCTTCGACTCCTCCGTCCTCGTGCTCTCCCTAATCGTCATCGCCGTGCCCATCTTCGTGCTCGGCTTCCTGATGCAGTTCCTCATCGGCGTCAAGCTGCAGTGGACCAACCCGACCGTGAGCGGTGATGCGACCTTCACCGAGCTCCTGCTCCCGGCCATCGTCCTCGGGCTCGTGTCCTTCGCCTACGTGCTGCGCCTGACCCGCACGAGCATCATCGAGAACGTGAACGCGGACTACGTCCGTACGGCGACGGCCAAGGGCCTCAGCCGCCGGCGCGTCGTCGTCGTGCACGTCCTCCGCAACTCGCTGATCCCCGTCGTGACCTTCCTCGGTGCCGACCTCGGCGCCCTCATGGGCGGTGCGATCGTCACCGAAGGCATCTTCAACGTCAACGGGGTCGGCAACACCCTCTACCGCGCCGTACTGAACGGTGACGGACCGATGGTCGTCTCGATCGTCACGTTCCTGATCCTCATCTTCTGCCTGGCGAACCTGCTGGTGGATCTCCTGTACGCCTGGCTGGACCCAAGGATTCGATATGCCTGAACCGATTTCACCCACCGAGGCCGCCGTGCCCACCCAGGCTCCCACGCCCGTGGCGCGCACGAAGCGGTCCGCCTACCCGATCGAGCACTTCGTCGCCGACCTGGACGAGACACCGGTCCGGGCCACGGACAGCGCGGTGTCCGACGCCGCGCCCCGCAGCCTCTGGGGCGAGGCGTGGCGCAGCCTGCGGAAGCAGCCGCTGTTCATCATCAGCGCGATCCTGATCCTCGCGGTCATCTTCGTGGCGCTGTTCCCCGGGCTGTTCACGAACGAGCCGCCGAACGAGAACTGCCTGCTCGAGAACTCCGACGGCGGTCCCGCTCCCGGCCACCCCCTGGGCTTCACCGTCCAGGGCTGCGACATCCTCTCCCGCGTGGTACACGGCACGCAGTCCTCGCTCACCGTCGGCCTGTTCGCCACGCTCGGCGTGGTGCTGATCGGCGGCCTCATCGGCGCGCTGGCCGGCTTCTTCGGGGGCTGGGTCGATGCGGTGCTCGCCCGCGTGGGTGACATCTTCTTCGCCCTCCCGCTGATCCTCGGCGCGATCGTGGTCGTGCAGCTTCCCGTGTTCCAGCAAAACCGGAACGTATGGACGCTCGTCGTCATCCTGGTGGCCTTCGGCTGGCCGCAGATAGCCCGGATCACGCGCGCCGCGGTGATCGAGGTCCGCAACGCGGACTTCGTGACGGCGGCCCGCTCGCTCGGCGTCTCGCCGCTGGGTGCGCTCGTCAAGCACGTCATCCCGAACGCGCTCGCCCCGGTCATCGTCATCGCGACGATCTCACTCGGCACGTTCATCGTGGCCGAGTCCACGTTGTCCTTCCTCGGCATCGGCCTCCCTCCCGAGGTCATGTCGTGGGGCAATGACATCTTCTCGGCGAAGCCGTCGCTGCGCAGCAACCCGATGGCGATCTTCTGGCCGGGCCTCGCCCTGTCGATCACCGTTCTGAGCTTCATCATGCTGGGCGACGCCCTGCGTGACGCTCTCGATCCGAAGGCACGCAAACGATGAGCCACAGCATCAGCAACGAGGGCGGCCGCCGCGCCGCCCGCACCGCCACGGCGGCGGCCCCCGCACCCGCGGGGACCCCCCAGCCGCTGCTCGAGCTCCGCGACCTCGCGATCACCTTCACGACGTCCAACGGTGACGTCCCGGCGGTGCGCAACGCGCACCTCACCGTGATGCCCGGTGAGACGGTCGCGATCGTGGGGGAGTCGGGGTCCGGCAAGTCGACGACGGCGCTGGCCGCCATCGGCCTGCTGCCCGGCAACGGGCGCGTCTCCCACGGCAGCATCATCTTCGACGGCGAGGACATCACCCATGCCTCGGAGAAGCGCATCGTCGAGCTCCGCGGCTCGTCGATCGGCATGGTGCCGCAGGATCCGATGTCCAACCTGAATCCCGTCTGGAAGATCGGCTTCCAGGTCAGGGAGACGCTGAAGGCCAACGGATTGCCGAGCGGCCCCCAGGACGTGGCGAAGGTGCTCGCGGAAGCGGGCCTGCCCGACGCCGCGTCGCGCGCCAACCAGTACCCGCACGAGTTCTCCGGTGGCATGCGCCAGCGGGCCCTCATCGCCATCGGCCTGTCCTGCCGGCCGCGCCTGCTCATCGCCGACGAGCCGACCTCGGCGCTCGACGTCACGGTGCAGCGGCAGATCCTGGACCACCTCGACACCATGACCGAGGAGCTCGGCACCGCCGTGCTCCTCATCACCCACGATCTCGGCCTCGCCGCCGAGCGCGCGCACAAGGTGATCGTGATGTACAAGGGGCAGGTCGTCGAGGCCGGTCCGGCCCTCGAACTGCTGACGAACCCGCGCCACCCGTACACCCAGAAGCTCGTGGCCTCCGCCCCGTCCATCGCCTCGCGGCGCATCGAGTCGGCCAAGAGGGCCGGCGTCGAGACGGAGGACCTCCTCGCGCCCGCCGCGGCGCAGGGTGCGGCGCTGGACAAGGTGATCGAGGTCGAGGACCTGACGAAGGTCTTCAAGATCCGGGGGAGCTGGGGCAAGTCCACCGACTTCACGGCCGTGGACAAGGTCTCCTTCTCGATCGCCCGAGGCACCACCACCGCCGTCGTGGGCGAATCCGGCTCGGGCAAGTCCACCGTCGCGAAGATGGTGCTCGGACTCGAGGGCGCTTCATCAGGCAGCATCCGGTTCGACGGCGTGGACATCACCACCCTCGGGCGCAAGCAGATGTTCGACTTCCGTCGCCGCGTCCAGCCCATCTTCCAGGACCCGTACGGCTCGCTCGACCCGATGTACAACATCTACCGCACCATCGAGGAGCCGCTGCGCGTCCACGGGGTCGGCGACGCGAAGAGCCGGGAGAAGAAGGTCCGCGCACTCCTGGACCAGGTGGCCCTGCCGTCCTCGATGATGCAGCGCTTCCCGAACGAGCTCTCCGGCGGTCAGCGTCAGCGCGTGGCCATCGCCCGGGCGCTCGCCCTGGACCCCGAGGTGGTCATCTGCGACGAGGCCGTCTCGGCTCTCGACGTGCTGGTGCAGGCCCAGATCCTGAACCTGCTCGCCGACCTGCAGGCGGAGCTGGGCCTGAGCTACCTCTTCATCACGCACGACCTCGCGGTGGTCCGCCAGATCGCCGATCACGTGGCCGTCATGGAGAAGGGGAAGCTCGTGGAGCAGGGCACCACCGACGAGGTGTTCGACAACCCGAGGACCGCCTACACACAGGCGCTGCTCGCGGCGATCCCGGGAGCGGGCCTCGTCCTGCCCCCCGAGGTCGCGTAGGCGTCTCCCAGGCAATCGGCGCCCCGAGCACGACGGCGGTCCTCCACCGGAGGGCCGCCGTCGTCGTCCCGGAACGCTCCGCCCCGGGTGCGCCCACAGCTGATCCGGACCCGCAGCGCCCATGCGCATTAGGTCTGTTTTTCCCCAGCGCCTAGACTGGTAAGAGGGCGTGCAGTGCAGCCGCCGTCAATTTCCCCGCAGTAGATACCGAATTGAGTAATCACGCATGTCTGAAACCACAGGCAACACCGCTGTCCGCAGCGATCTCCGCAACGTAGCCATCGTGGCTCACGTTGACCACGGAAAAACCACCCTGGTCGATGCCATGCTGAAGCAGACCAATTCGTTCGCTGCACACGGCGACGTGGCCGACCGCGTCATGGACTCCGGTGACCTCGAGCGCGAGAAGGGCATCACCATCCTCGCGAAGAACACCACGGTGTTCTACGACGGCCCCTCCGCCAAGGGCGAGACGATCACCATCAACGTCATCGACACCCCGGGCCACGCCGACTTCGGTGGCGAGGTGGAGCGCGGCCTGTCCATGGTTGACGGCGTCGTCCTCCTCGTCGACGCGTCCGAGGGCCCGCTGCCCCAGACCCGCTTCGTGCTCCGCAAGGCCCTGGCGGCGAAGCTCCCCGTCATCCTGCTGGTCAACAAGACCGACCGCCCCGACTCCCGCATCGAGGACGTCGTCAGCGAGTCGATGGACCTCCTCCTCGGACTGGCGTCCGACCTCGCCGACGAGGTCCCCGACCTCGACCTCGACTCGATCCTGAATGTGCCCGTCGTGTACGCCGCGGCCCGTGCAGGAGCGGCGTCGCTCGAGCAGCCGGCGGACGGCACCGTGCCGACCAACGACAACCTGGAGCCCCTGTTCCAGACGATCATCGAGCACATCCCCGCGCCCCGCTACAACCCCGAGGGTGTGCTGCAGGCCCACGTCACCAACCTCGACGCCTCGCCGTTCCTCGGCCGCCTCGCGCTGCTGCGCATCTTCAACGGCACCCTGCGCAAGGGCCAGCAGGTCGCCTGGGCCCGCCAGAACGGCGAGCTGAAGACCGTCAAGATCACCGAGCTCCTGGCCACCAAGGCCCTGGACCGCGTGCCCACCGAGTCCGCCGGCCCCGGCGAGATCGTGGCCGTGGCCGGAATCGAGGGCATCACCATCGGTGAGACCCTCACCGACGTCGACAACCCGCAGCCGCTGCCGCTCATCACGGTCGACGATCCCGCGATCTCCGTGACCATCGGTATCAACACCTCGCCGCTGGCGGGCAAGGTCAAGGGCGCCAAGGTCACCGCGCGCCAGGTCAAGGACCGCCTCGACAAGGAGCTCATCGGCAACGTGTCGCTCCGCGTCCTGCCGACCGCGCGCCCCGACGCCTGGGAGGTCCAGGGTCGCGGCGAGCTCGCGCTGGCCATCCTCGTGGAGCAGATGCGCCGCGAGGGCTTCGAGCTCACGGTCGGCAAGCCGCAGGTCGTCACCAAGACCATCGACGGCAAGATCCACGAGCCGATGGAGCACATGACCATCGACGTCCCCGAGGAGTACCTCGGCGGCGTCACCCAGCTCATGGCCGCCCGCAAGGGCCGCATGACGAACATGGCCAACCACGGCACCGGCTGGGTACGCATGGAGTTCATCGTCCCCGCCCGTGGCCTCATCGGCTTCCGCACGCGCTTCCTGACGGACACGCGCGGTGCCGGTATCGCCGCGTCGATCTCCGAGGGCTACGAGCCGTGGGCCGGTGACATCGAGTACCGCACCAACGGCTCGATGATCGCGGACCGCGCCGGCGTCGTCACCCCGTTCGCGATGATCAACCTCCAGGAGCGCGGCTCGTTCTTCGTGCAGCCCACCTCCGAGGTGTACGAGGGCATGATCGTCGGCGAGAACTCCCGCGCCGACGACATGGAGGTCAACATCACGAAGGAGAAGAAGCTCACCAACATGCGGGCGGCGTCCTCGGACACCTTCGAGAACCTGACCCCGCCGCGCAACCTCACCCTCGAGGAGTCCCTCGAGTTCGCCCGCGAGGACGAGTGCGTCGAGGTCACACCGGAGTCCATCCGCATCCGCAAGGTCATCCTCGACGCCAACGAGCGCATGCGCGCGTCGCGTTCACGCGCCCGCGCCTAGCACCGCACCACCATGGCACACGACGACGCCGGTTCCTCCCCAGCAGGGGAGGGCCGGCGTTCGGCGTTCCCGGAGCTTCCCGACGGTGCACCTGCCGTCCCGGCGGACGCCCCTCCGGCGCGGGGTACACGTCCGGCGGTCCCAGCAGGCATCGATGCGTCCGCCACTCCTACGGGGGCGGCCGCCGAGGCGCCGGCCCCTCCTGCCGCCGGCGGCACAGCACCCCACCGGGTGACGGCGGTCCTCGGCTCGATGATGGCAGGCGGAATCGCCGCGGTGTTCGGTACAGTGCTGCACGGCCAGCTGGTCCACCTGGGCCCGACGGCTCTTCCCGTCGGGGCGCTGGCCGCCCTCGTCCTCGCCGGCAGCCTGTTCCTGCTCTGCGGGCTCTGGGCCCGGAACGTCATCCTGACGGCCGTGGCCGGAGCCGTGGCCTACGGGATCGTGGCGCTGCTCTCGACGTCGTCGAAGACCCTGATCCTCACCGGCTCGTCGGAGGCCGCACCGGGCACGGCCCTCGCCGGGAATCTCTGGCTCTTCGGCGTGCTCGCGGTGACGCTTGCCGCCGTCGTGACCGGCAGTGTCCTGCTGCGTCCTGTGCGTCGCCGCTGAGGCGTTCCCGCGGAGCCCGCGCGGTTCCGGATCAGTCGGAGGCGCGGTCCAGGTGGTGCGCCAGCATGATCGACGTCGCCGTGCCGTCGGGATCGGGCGCCCGTTGCGCGTAGTCCTCGAAGACCTCGCGGATGCGCCCCATCATCTCCGCGCGGTGCTCGTCACTGAGCCGCACACCGAGCCGCCATACGTCGATCTCGGACGGCTGCAGGCCCTCGATCTCCTGCAGGAACGTCTCGATCAGGACCGGCGCGGAGTGGGGGATGCGGGTGTGCCAGGACAGACCCGTGGCACGGTACGGGATCTCCTTCGCCCCCCGATTACCGGTGCGGGCCTCGTCCGCGGCGAGGAAACCCGTCGAGAGCAGTGTCCGGACATGGTGCAGGGCCGTCGCCGGGTTGAGGTCCAGCGTCTCCGCGATCTCCTTGTTGGTCCTCGGTCTATGGAGGCACAGCCGCAGGATGCGGAGCCTGACGGGGGAGCTGAGCGCCCGGCCGCGGGCCTGGAGGTCCTCGTCTGATTCCATCCGCCGATCATACGGGAGATCGCGCCGATGATTGACGAGTCCCAATCACTAAAGGACCACCGGATCCGTGGCGGTCTCGTCGGCTGCTCCTCCATGGGGGGGCCGTCCGGTGGGACCGGCGCCCGGAAGGCACCGGCTCCACCGGACGGGAGGGGCTATCCCTCGACGGCGGCGATCTCGTTCGGGATGCCGGGGAGTTCGTCGGACGAGGTGATCCTCCCGGTCGCGATGTCCACTGCATGCAGCTTCTTCGCTGTGGGGTCGGTGATGTAGGCGGTGCCTCCGAGGACCTTGATGGCGGGGTGCGGGTCCTGCCACTCGACGGGTCCCTCCCACGCGTCGATGACCGGCGTGGAGCCGGTGATCTCGCCCGTCACGGGGTCCATGCTGTGCAGGGCGCCGTCGGAGGCGAGGATCAGGACCTCGCCGTCCGGGCCGCGGGCGACGTCGCGGAAGGTGTACTCGACGCCCTCGGGGAGGTCGATGACCTTCATCGTCTTCGACTCGGTGTCGATCAGGGTGAGCTGGTGCAGGAGGTAGCCCTCGAGGTCGGGATCGTCCTTGTAGTCCCCGGCGATGATGGGGCTGGTCTCGCTGACGTAGGCGTTGCCCATGCGTCCGAACTCGTCGGGGGCGTCGATCTTGGTGATCGTCCCACTGTCGAAGACGAGCGCCCCGTCGCTGCAGCCGAAGACGACGACCTCGTTCATGGCGGTGCCTTCACCGTGGACGGACGGGCACTGGTCACTGGTGGCGATCTCCTTGCCGTCGGCGTCGAGGACCCTGATGCCGGAGCGGCTCTCGGAGGTGCCGACGGTCGTGAGGAAGGTGCCGTCCTCGAGGACGATGGACACGCCGTGGTGTGCCTCGTCACCGGGGATGACCTCGGTCGCCGGGAGGCTGTCGGGATCGCCGAGGAGGTCATCGGTGGTGAAGACGGTGGTGTCGCTGGTGCCGTCGGCGTAGAGGATGGTCTTGTCCCCGTGCTGGACGACGTGGCCGGCGGTGTCGGCCTCGAAGACGAGGTCGGTGAGCTTCGGCTGCGCCTGCCGGGATCCCGAGGAGTCCGTCCAGGTTCCGAGGTCGAGGACCCGGAAGCCCTCGGGGACCGTGACCAGGGCGTGGCGTCCGTCGCCGGCGGGGTTCAGGCGCGTGAAGCCCTCGATGGGCATGTCGCCCTCGACCTCCAGTGTGGTGCCGTCGACGACGACGATGCCGCCGTCGTACGTCAGGGCGACGCGGGAGGCAGGGGCGAGGGCCTCGGCCGATGCGGTGGTCTCCGGAGCAGCCGACGTGCCGGTCGCCGGTTCGGAGGAGGAGCCGCACGCTGTCAGGAGCAGGGCGGAAGTGGCCACGGTGGCAGCAAGGGCCAGGTGCCGTGGGCGTTTCGTGAGCGGAATGGCTGTCATCATCATTCTTCCTGTGTCGACGGATCTCAGGGTGAGAGTCCGGTGGAGATGCGCTCGGTATTGGTGCGCATCATGGTGAGATACGTGTCAGCGCCCTCACCGGGGTTCGTGAGGGATTCGGTGAAGAGCTCGACGACGTCGACGTCGATGTTCGCGCCGTCGGCGAGGACCTGGACGAGACGGTCGGGCTGGGAGGATTCCGCGAAGACGGTGTCCACCTTCGCTTCCTCGATGGCCGCGACGAGGTCGCGCAGGTCGGAGGCGCTGGGGGAGGCGAGGGTGGTACCGCCCGGGATGACGGCGCCGATGATCCGGAAGTCGTAGCGTTGCGCGAGGTAGCCGAAGACGTGGTGGTTGGTGACCAGGTTCCGCCGGTCGGCAGGGATCGCCGCGAAGGCTTCCGTCATGGCGGCATCGAGGTCCGTGAGTTCTGCCCGGTACTCGGCGGCGGAGGTCTCGACGGCGTCGGTGTCGATCCCGTCGATAGCCGCTACGCGTTCCAGGAGTCGGTCGACGACATCGGCCATGAGCGCGGGATCGGTCCAGAAGTGGGGATCGGGTGCGCCTTCGGATTCACCGTCCGCGTACGCGAGGGATTCGATGACCTCGCCGGCGACGAGAAGGGGTACGGCTTCGGACTGCGCGCTGTCGATGTGCTGCTGCAGGCCCTCCTCGAGGCCGAGTCCGTTCGTCACGATGAGATCGGCCTGCCGCATCATGGCGCCGTCCTGCGCGGAGATCTCGAAGGAGTGCGGGTCGGCGTTCGGCTGCATGAGGACGCGGATGTCGGCCTCGTCGCCGACGACGTTCCGGACGACGTCCCCGAGGATGTTGGTGGTCACCACGATGACCGGTTCGTCACCGGCCGCTGCAGCACATCCGGAGGCCCCGATGATCGTCGTCGCGGCCAGGACCAGGGCGATGTGCCGTCGTGCCCGGTTCATCGACCGACCTCCGCCAGGTGCGCTGGGACGGTGCCGGTGTCGAAACTGCGGGCGATACGGCCGCTGTCGGCGAAGTCGATCTCGAACAGGGTCTGCTCGGCGGGGGCGTTGAGGTAGGCGCGCTGCTGGTCGACGGTCAGCTCGGCACCGGCCAGGAGGGCCGGGTCCGTCAGGGTCTGTGGCAGGAGTGGTTCGGTCGAGGCGATCGTCCCGCCGGTCCCGGCAGTGAGGACGAGGACGCGGCCGTCCTCGGCGAGGGCGACGACATGGCCTTCCCTGTCGTCGACCGCGGATACCTGGAGCAGCGGCACATCGGTGGGGACGAGTTGCCAGGACCGCTCCCGGGTGTCGAGCAGCCAGGCGCCATGGTCGCCCGCGACCGCGGCGACGGTCGGCCGTCCTTCGCGGGCCCGGAACTCCGTGGCCTTCGGCGCGCTCGTCCCGGCCGGGTAGGGGATCCGCTCGTACGTGATGTCGCCGTCGTCGAGCGTCACCAGGAGAGCGCCGTCGTCGCACCCGATGACGACGCCGACCGATGTGGTGATCGTCCCCCGGGCATCGACGCAGTCAGCGATCGCACCGTCGATCGGTTCGCCTTCCCTGTCATGGGCCTGGACGGAGGCGGCGATCCCGTCGGTGCCAGGTCGGGTCAGGAGGGTGACGTCCGCCAGGGGGACGAGCATCCCGGGGTGGGGATCGATGGAGAGCTCGGCGCGGACGCTCAGTTCTCCCCTGGCGAGGGCGTCGTTGTCGAGCACGCTGCCCTTGCCGCTGTCGGGGAAGTAGACACCCGTCGTCGAGGACCCGGAGGTGACGACGGCTTCGCCTTCACCCTCGACGGTGCCGATGGTTCTCGATTCGCCGTTGTAGTAGTGGAAGTGGTCCTCGTGGTCCCAGGTCCACATGCCGCTGTCGATGACCGTCATCGCACCGGTGGTCGCGGACGACGCGAAGAGGTACCGCCCATCGGTGACGGTGTCGCTGACCTCGGGGACCTGCCCGAGGGCGGTAGTGGTCCCGTCGGCCAGGTCGAGCAGGTCGACCCGGCCTTCGACGTCCAGCGTCATGAGGTGGAGCTGGGGCTCGGCGACCTCCGTGGAGCCCTCGAGGGTTCCGTGGCCGTCGCCCAGCGGGGCCGGGGCAGAGCTGGAGGCAGTCGGGGTGTCGGCCGCGGAGTCCGCGGCGGGCTCGGCCGTGGAGCAGGACGCGAGGGTCAGGGCGAGCAGGGGGAGGCAGGGCAGCAGGGTCTTAGGCGTTCGCACGAAGGGCTTTCTGTGAAGGAGCTGCTACCGGTTCCGAACCGGTGGAGCTGTCGCTGGGGCTGGTGGCGGGGCGTCGGCGCGTGATGTCGCGGAGGATGCTCGACACGGCCGCGCACGCGATCGCGGCGAGGGCGATGGAGGCTCCGGCGGCGGTGCCGAGGTGCCACGAGGCGAGGAGCCCGAGGACGACGGACAGGACGCCCACCAGGGCCGCGAGGGCCATGGTGTTCGGGATCCGGGTGGTCCAGGGTGCGGCGGCGACGGCCGGGGCGAGGAGCAGGCCGATGACGAGCAGCGCGCCCACGGCCTGGTAGGACACGACGACGGCAAGGGTCACGAGTCCGACGAGGAGCACCTGTGCCAGGCGCGGACGCAGCCCCATGACCTGGGCGATCCGGCGGTCGAAGGCGAGGGCCACGAACGCGCGGTGGAAGGCGGCGGCGACGAGCACGGTGAGGAGCAGGGCGCCGGCGAGGAGGCGGAGATCACCGGAGCCGATCGCCAGCACGTCGCCGAAGAGGATGGCCGTCGCGTCCGTGGCGAAGCTGCGGGAGTGGGAGATGATGATGACGCCGGTGGCGAGCATGCCCACGAAGAACAGGCCGATGCTCGTGTCGTGGGACAGTCGTCCGCGGCGGGCCAGGAGGCTCACGCCGAGGCTCATCACGACCGCGCTGCCTGCGGCTCCGAGGATGACGGGTACGCCGGCCAGCGTAGCGAGTGCGACGCCGGGGAGCATGCCGTGTGCCATCGCCTCACCCAGGAACGCCATCCCGCGGATGACCACCCAAGTGCCGACGACGGCGCAGATGGCAGCGCAGAGCGAGCCGCCGATGAGTGCACGCAGCATGAAGTCGGTGGCGAAGGGTCCGATGAACGAGGTCACGGGCCCACCCTAGGCTTAAATGAGTTTCATTCTCAACATGGTAGTTTGGCGGGATGCCTCAGTCCCGGAGCCCCCACGATGTCGCCGCCGCACCGTCGGCCCCACGCGAGCTCGAGCCCCTCACGCTCTCCGACGTCCGGTTCGACCACGACGGCGTCGAGGCGTTGCGCGGTGTCTCCCTGTCGATCCGACCCGGAGCGGTGACGGTCATCATCGGTCCGAACGGCTCCGGGAAGTCGACGGTGCTCGCGCTGCTCGCCGGTCTGCTCGCTCCCCGGAGCGGCACGGTGTCATCCGCCGGGCCTGCCCGCACCGCCCTCGTCGTGCAGCGCAGCGAGGTGTCCGATCGCATGCCGCTCACGGTGCGGGACGTCGTGACCATGGGCCGCTGGTCCGATACCGGTCTCCTGGGACGCCTGCGGGCCGCTGATCGTCGCATCATCGACGACTGCATCGGCCTCGTGGGCCTGGACGGCTACCAGGACCGACCCCTGGGAGCCTTGTCGGGCGGCCAGCGCCAGCGGGCCTTCCTGGCCCAGGGCCTGGCCCAGCAGGCGGACGTCCTCCTGCTCGACGAACCGACCACCGGCCTCGACGCCGCCACCCGCGCGGTGGTCGCCGACGTCCTGCTCACCGAACGGGCGCGCGGAGCAACCGTCGTCTGCGTCTCGCACGACGACGTCACCCTGGCAGCGGCCGATCATGTCATCCGCCTCGAAGCGGGCCGTGTGGCACCTGCAGGGCCGGACATCCGCGGACGTCGGCAGGGGAGGCCGGAGGATGCGGCAGAACCCGCTCCGACGTGTCCGCCCCGCGCGTAGGGCCCCCGCCGGCCCTGCCGGCCCTGCTAGCCCTGCCGGCCCTACTGACCCTGCCGGCCCTGCCGGCCCTGCTGACCCTGCCGGCCCTACTGACTCTGCCGGCCCTACTGACCCTGCCGGACCGGACGGCCTATCGTCGCGGAGCGCGGCGCGGGGGAGCGGGCGGCACGGGTTTCGCAGCCGTGACGTCGGCGAGCGGCACGACGTCGTCGCCCCTGCGGGTGCGTACGGTGCAGGTGGTCGCATCGAGTGCCACCAGGTCACCCAGCGAATCGGTGAAGCCGTCGGCCAGGCGGCGCCGCACCACCACACGCGTGTGCAGGGGGAGCGACGCGAGGAGGCCGGCGGGAGTCTGCACCCGTCAAGGGTAGGCCCTCGGGCGCCCCGAGGGAGGACCGGTGGCCCGACGTCGATGGTCGGGCCGCGCGGGTGGTTGCGTTAAGCTGGGAAACGCACCGACCGTGTGGCAGCCGCCCCCGGATTCCAAGGAAAGGCGTGGGAAGTGACCTACGTAATCGCGCAGCCCTGCGTTGATGTCAAGGACAAGGCCTGTATCGAGGAGTGCCCTGTCGACTGCATCTACGAGGGGGAGCGGTCCCTCTACATCCAGCCCGACGAGTGCGTCGACTGCGGTGCGTGCGAACCCGTCTGCCCCGTCGAGGCGATCTACTACGAGGACGACACGCCCGAGCAGTGGGCCGAGTACTACAAGGCGAACGTCGAGTTCTTCGACGACCTCGGCTCGCCCGGTGGCGCAGCGAAGGTCGGCAACACGGGCTTCGACCACCCGATCATCGCGGCCCTGCCGCCCCAGAACCAGCCCGCCTAGGTGACGGTCGGGGAGCCGAAGCCCTTCGGCCTGCACCTGCCCGACTATCCGTGGGACGCCATGGCGCCCTACCGGGACATCGCGTCGCAGCACGCCGACGGCATCGTGGACCTGTCCATCGGCACGCCCGTGGACCCGACACCGCAGCTCATCCGCTCCGCGCTCGCCGCGGCATCCGACGCGCACGGTTATCCCACCACGCACGGCACCATCGCCCTGCGTGAGGCGGTCAGTGCCTGGTTCGCCCGTCGCAGGGCGGTGCCCGGCATCGACCCCCAGGACATCCTCCCGACCGTGGGATCGAAGGAGCTCGTCGCCTGGCTGCCCCTGCTGCTCGGCCTGGGTGCCGGCGACGTCGTCGTGCGTCCTACCGTGGCGTACCCCACCTACGACGTCGGCGCGCACCTCGCGGGCGCGAGCCCGGTGGCCGCCGACTCCCTCGCCGATCTCCCCGACGACGTCCGGTCGCGCGTGCGCCTCGTGTGGATCAACTCGCCGGGGAACCCCACCGGCGACGTCCTCGACGTCGCGGGCCTGCGGACCATCGTCGACGAGGCGCGGTCGCTGGGCGCCGTCGTCGCGTCCGACGAGTGCTACGGCGAACTGGGCTGGGGCCGCTGGGACCCCGCCGAGGGCGGCGAAGCGGTGCCGAGCGTCCTCGACCCGCGGGTCTGCGGCGACTCCTCCGAGCTCCTGCTGGCCGTCTACTCGCTGAGCAAGCAGTCCAACCTCGCCGGCTACCGGGCCGCCTTCACCGCGGGCGACCCTGCGATCATCGCCAACCTCGTGAACTCGCGGAAGCATGCCGGCATGATCGTGCCCTACCCGGTGCAGGAGGCCATGCGGGTGGCCCTCGGGGACGATGCCCACGTCGCGGAGCAGAAGGACCTGTATCGCCGTCGTCGGGCACGGCTCATCCCCGCCCTGGAGGCGGCCGGCTTCACCATCAGCGGCTCCGAGGCGGGCCTGTACCTGTGGGCGTCCGACGGCCGGCCCACCTGGGACAGCATCGCCCGGCTCGCCGGACTCGGGATCCTCGCGGGCCCGGGCACCTTCTACGGGGAGGCCGGCCACGGCTTCGTGCGGATCGCCCTGACGGGCAGTGACGAGAGGGTCGGGGCCGCGGTGACGCGTCTGGCCGCCGCCGGGTACTGACGAGGAGCCGGCCGACGGCCCGTGCCCCGGTGCGCGAAGGGCAGCAGGATTAGCGATCAGGGGCTCGCTGACGGTAGCGTTTCGCTTGAATGTGCTGTCCCCGGAATGATGTGTGTCCTCCTGCGTAGTGACGAATAATGGCGAGGACCTCGCTCCAGCTCCTGAAGGAGAACCTATGACCGAGCAGAATGCTGCTTCCCTGCACTACGGCGGCGGGGAGCTCAGCCTGCCGCTGGTGCCCGCCGTCGAAGGCAACAACGGCTACGACGTGTCCAAACTGCTGAAGCAGACGGGCCAGGTCACCTTCGACCCCGGCTTCATGAACACCGCGGCCACGACGTCCGCGATCACCTACATCGACGGCGACGCCGGCATCCTGCGCTACCGCGGGTACCCGATCGAGGAGCTGGCGAAGAACTCCAGCTTCCTCGAGGTCTCCTATCTCCTGATCTACGGCAACCTGCCGACGCCGCAGGAACTGAGCGCGTTCGACGGACGCATCCGCCGCCACACGCTGCTGCACGAGGAGCTCAAGGGCTTCTTCGGCGGGTTCCCCCGCGACGCGCACCCCATGCCGGTGCTGTCCTCGGCCGTCTCGGCGCTGTCCACCTTCTACCAGGACTCGCTGGATCCGTTCGACGACGAGCAGGTGGAGCTCTCGACGTTCCGCCTCATGGCGAAGCTGCCCGTGATCGCGGCCTACGCGCACAAGAAGTCCATCGGCCAGCCCATGCTGTACCCCGACAACTCCATGAACCTGGTGGAGAACTTCCTGCGGCTCTCCTTCGGCCTGCCCGCCGAGCCCTACGACCTCGACCCGATGATGGTCAAGGCCCTGGACCTGCTGCTCATCCTGCACGCGGACCACGAGCAGAACTGCTCGACGTCGACCGTGCGGCTCGTCGGCAGCTCGAACGCCAACATGTTCGCCTCCGTCTCGGCCGGCATCAATGCGCTCTTCGGCCCGCTCCACGGCGGCGCCAACGAGGCCGTGCTCAACATGCTGCGCGACATCAAGGCCAAGGGCATGCAGCCCGAGGACTTCATGGAGAAGGTCAAGAACAAGGAAGACGGCGTGAAGCTCATGGGCTTCGGGCACCGCGTCTACAAGAACTACGACCCGCGCGCGAAGATCGTCAAGGCCACGGCCCACGACATCCTCAGCAAGCTCGGCGGCAACGACGAGCTGCTCGACATCGCCATGCGGCTCGAGGAGAAGGCCCTCGCCGACGACTACTTCATCGAGCGGAAGCTCTACCCGAACGTGGACTTCTACACGGGCCTCATCTACAAGGCCATGGGGTTCCCGGAGAAGATGTTCACCGTGCTCTTCGCGATCGGACGCCTCCCGGGCTGGATCGCCCAGTGGCGCGAGATGATGCAGGATCCGCAGACGAAGATCGGCCGCCCCCGCCAGCTGTACACGGGTGAGGGAGAGCGCCACTACCCCGCGAACTGATCGCACGCAGGACGACGGCGGCCGCCCACCCTCCCGGGTGGGCGGCCGCCGTCGTCCTGTGCAGGGGCGGGTCAGTCGCCGGAGACGGTGGCGTAGCCCTGCGGGTTGTTCTTCTGCCAGCGCCAGTGGTCCTCGCACATGTCGGTGAGGGTGCGGCGGGCGGACCAGCCGAGGTCGGCGAGGGCCGACGACGGATCCGCATAGCTGACGGCGGCGTCCCCGGGCCGGCGGGGGGCGAACTCGTAGGGGACGTCGCGGCCCACGGCGGCCGAGAAGGCCGCGAGGACCTCCAGCACCGAGGACCCGTTGCCCGTCCCCAGGTTCCACGTGTGCACGCCGCCGCGGGCCACGAGGTAGTCCAGGGCCGCGAGGTGTCCCTCGGCGAGGTCGACGACGTGGATGTAGTCGCGCACACCCGTCCCGTCCTTGGTGGGGTAGTCGTTGCCGAACACCAGGACCTTCTCGCGCCGGCCCACGGCCACCTGCGCCACGAACGGCAGGAGGTTGTTGGGGATACCGGTGGGGTCCTCGCCGATGGTCCCCGAGGCGTGGGCTCCCACCGGGTTGAAGTAGCGCAGCAGGGCGATGTTCCAGCGCGGATCGGCGGCACCGAGGTCGCTCAGGATGTCCTCGATCTGCTCCTTCGTGCGCCCGTACGGGTTCACTGCGTCGAGGGGCAGCTTCTCCGTCAGGGGCACTTCCTCCGAGGCGCCGTAGACCGTCGCCGAGGAGCTGAACACGAGCGTGCGCACATCGGCGTCGTCCATCACCCGCAGCAGGTTCAGGGTGCCGCCCACGTTGTTGGAGTAGTAGTACAGCGGCTTCTCGACCGACTCGCCCACCGCCTTCAGCCCGGCGAAGTGGATGACGGCGTCCACCTGCTCCTCGGCGAAGATGGCACGCAGCCGCGGCTCGTCGAGGAGATCGGCCTGGTGGAAGGTCGCCGCGCGTCCGGCCAGGGCCGCGACGCGGTCGAGCGAGGTGACGGTGGAGTTCGCGAGGTTGTCGACCACGACGACGTCGTGGCCGTGGTCGAGCAGGGTCAGGACGGTGTGCGAGCCGATGTAGCCGCTGCCACCGGTAACGAGGATCTTCATGCTTCCATCCTAGGTCGGTGCCGCGGCCCCGCCCCGACGGCATACGTCGAGAGGTCTTCGGTCTTTGAAGCGGTATCCGGCCGGGGGCTACTCTAGGGAGCAGCCTGGCAGGGACGAAGGAGGCCCATGTCGAACCCCGAACACGGCCACACTGCCTACTTCAGCGTGGACACGTCGGAAGTGCTGCTCGTGGCGCTCTACCTGCGCGACTGCGCAGGGCTGCGCGGGGTGGGCCGGCCCGCGCTTCCACCGGTGATCCCTCCCGTGCGGACCGTCGACACGCGGCGCCTGAGCGGGCCCGGGGGAGCGACGGCGCTGAGGGTCGAGTGGGAGGCGTGGTGGCACGGCCTCCTCGCCCGTCCGATCGGCGACGCCGTGCTGCCCGTCCCGCCCCGCTTCGAGGCCCTGGACGGCATGGAGGCGCTCAAGTCACTGCTGAGGGCCCATTTCGGGGCGGCGATGGACTGGGCCGAGGAGCGGTGCGCCGAGTACGCCCTGCACACGGGCGCCCGCGGGGCCGAGAGCATGGAGTACCTGCTGGGACGCCTGCTGCAGGAACGCGAGCTCGAGCTGGGCCGCGACGCCCGCCGCTTCACCCTGGAGATCGTGGAACTGCCGCTCGGGGTCCGCAGGGCGTGGTGGGTGGAGCCGGACAAACTCATCATGTGCCAGGAACTGGTCGACGACGAGCGCTCCTTCCGCAGCTACGTGGAACCCGTCGTGAGGATGCTGGCCTGAGTCCTCACCCCTGTACCTGACGGGTTCCCGGCACCGGCTCAGGGCGTCACGCCCGCGACGGTGATGACGAGCGTGCCGGGGGCCGACGTCGCCGACGTCCACCCGCCGTCGGACCGCACCCACCGGAGACCGGCGTGCTCCACCGAGGTGATCGAGTGGGTGGAGGCGTTCGCCACGGCCCACTGCGCCGCTGCCCACCCGGTGGCGCCGGTGAGTTCCAGCGTCAGCCGGTTCCCGTCCACCACCCCGCCGAGCGGCCCGAAGACCTCCTCCGCGGCTGCGGACAGGGCCAGCGCGTCGCCTGTCCCGGTCGGTCCGCGCAGCGTGCAGTCGAGGGCGGCGGGGGAGTTGCCGGTGAGAGCCGAGGCGAAGGCCCGGCCCTCGGGCTCGTGGTCCGCGTACGCGTCCGGGAAGGCGGAGCGCTGGACGGTCTGCGCGGCCTGGGTGATCGGCAGCGTCTCGTATCCCGGCACCTGCACGAGGGCGTCGTAGAAGGCCCCGGTGGCGTAGAGGGGCATCATGATCTGCTCCTCCGTGCCCCAGCCCTGCGAGGGGCGCTGCTGGAACAGGCCACGGGAGTCGGGTCCGGCGTCGTCGCCGTAGCCGATGTTCTCCAGCCGCGACTCCTGGATCGCGGTGGCGATCGCGATCGACGCGGCACGCGCCGGCAGGCCCCGCCGGACGGCGACGCCCGCGATCAGGGCCGCGTTGCCCGCCTGGGTGGGCGTGAGTTCGAACGTGTCCGCGCCCACCGTGGCACTGCAGCGCTCCCGCACCAGCACCTCGCTGTCGTCGAGGTGGTGCACGGCGACGGCGGTCCCGCCGACGACGACGGCCACCAGGGCGGTGAGCAGGACGCCGGTCCGCAGCCGGCGCCTCCGGCGCCGGACCGCGGCGGAAGGACCACGCGGAGCCACGTGCTAGTTGGCGTGCAGGGCCGGGTTGAGGGCGATGCCGTCCCCGGTACGGGGGCGCGCCTCGACGGCTCCGGTCGTGGAGTTGCGCAGGAACAGGATGCCGGACTCGCCCGAGAGCGCACTCGCCTTCACGACCGTCCCGTCCTGCAGCGTCACCTTGGTGCCCGCCGTGAGGTAGAGCCCGGCCTCGACCACGCAGTCGTCCCCGAGGGAGATGCCCACACCCGATTCCGCACCGAGCAGGCACCGCTCGCCGATGGTGATGCGTTCCTTGCCGCCGCCCGAGAGCGTCCCCATGATGGAGGCCCCCCCGCCCACGTCCGAGCCGTCGCCGACGACGACGCCCGCCGAGATGCGGCCCTCCACCATGGAGTGCCCGAGCGTCCCGGCGTTGAAGTTCACGAAGCCCTCGTGCATCACCGTGGTGCCGTCGGCGAGGTGCGCACCCAGGCGCACGCGGTCCGCATCGGCGATGCGTACCCCGGCGGGCACCACGTAGTCCACCATGCGGGGGAACTTGTCCACGCCGTGCACCGCCACCGGGCCGCGGGCCCGCAGGGCCGCGCGCACGGTCTCGAAGTCCTGCACCGGCGCGGGCCCGTGGTTCGTCCACACCACGTTGGGAAGCAGGCCGAAGATGCCGTCGAGATTGATCGAGTTGGGCTGCACCAGCCGATGGGAGAGGAGGTGGAGCCGCAGATAGGCGTCCTCGGTGCCTGCCGGGGCGGCGTCGAGGTCGATGGTCAGGTCGACGACGCGCTGGGTGACCTTCCGGGCATTGTCCACGCCGGCCTCGGCGAGGGCCTCCAGCGTGTCGCGCAGATGGGTGGAGGTGTCCCCGTCCCCGCCGAGCCGCGGCGCGGGGAACCAGGTGTCCAGGACGGTGCCGTCGGCGGCGACCGTGGCGAGGCCGAGGCCCCCGGCCACGCGGTCGGTGGTGCCGGGCATGGACGGGCTGGGCAGGGGAGGAGTCATGGGTCCGAGTCTACCGAGCGATAGTGTTGCAGCATGATTCCTCTCTCCTCCGCGGAGCTCGATCCCGCTTCCGACGTGGCCCACCTGACGGCCCGGCTCATCGACATCGAGAGCGTCTCCGGCAACGAGGGGGCCGTCGCCGACGCCGTCGAACACGCACTGCGGCGCCTGGGCCACCTCGAGGTGGTGCGCGACGGCGACTGCGTGATGGCGCGGACGCGGCTGGGCCGTTCCGAGCGCGTCATCCTGGCGGGACACCTCGACACCGTGCCGCTGCCCACCACCCCCGGAGCACGGGGGACGGTGCCGTCCGCATGGGCCGGTGAGGTGCTCTACGGCAGGGGTGCCACGGACATGAAGGGTGGCGTCGCGGTCCAGCTGGCACTCGCCGCAGCGCTCCCGGACCCGACGCGCGACATCACGTTCATCTTCTACGACCACGAGGAGGTCGAGGCGTCGCTGAGCGGACTCGGGCGCGTGGCCGCGTCCTATCCGGAGTGGCTCCAGGCCGACTTCGCCGTCCTGCTGGAGCCCACGGACGGCACGGTGGAGGGCGGATGCAACGGGACGGCGCGTTTCGAGGTCCGCGTGACCGGCAGGGCGTCCCACTCCGCGAGGGCCTGGATGGGCGTCAACGCCATCCACGGCGCCGCCGAGATCCTCGTCCGGCTGCGGGACCACGAGCCCGCGACGGTCCACGTGGACGGGCTGGACTACCGGGAGAGCCTCAATGCCGTGAAGATCATCGGAGGCACCGCAGGCAACGTGATCCCGGACAGCGCGGTGATCGAGGTGAACTACCGCTTCGCCCCCGACAAGACCCCCGACCAGGCGGAGGAACACGTGCGGGCGCTGCTCGAGGGCTTCACGGTGGAGCGGACCGACGCCGCCGCCGGCGCGCGTCCCGGGCTGCAGCATCCGGCGGCGGCCGCGTTCGTCGCGGCGGTGGGCGCGGAGCCCAAGCCCAAGTACGGCTGGACCGATGTCGCGCGGTTCAGTGCCCTCGGGGTACCCGCGGTCAACTTCGGCCCCGGCGACGCGCTCCTGGCGCACACGGACGACGAGCACGTCCACGCTGACGCGGTGCGTGCCTGCCTGAAGGCCATGGTGGACTGGCTGTCCTGACCGGGCCGTCCTGAAGGTTCGTTCCGATCGTGTCCTCCCGGCACCGGGCCCGGTTCCCCGGACCGGGGGAGGACGACGAAGGGCCCGGCGGTTGCCGGGCCCTTCGTCGTCGGTGCGTGTCCGCGTCCGCTACCATGCAGGACTCATGTGGACGCGGCGTCCAGCGCGACGGCCTCCCGTGCCACCGGCTTCCGCCCCTTGGTGCGGAAGCTCAGGAGCACGGACAGGCGCGTGGCCAGGGTCGAGAGCGCGAAGTTGATGACGATGAAGATCGCAGCTGCGACGAACAGCGAGGGGATCACGTTGCCCTCACCGACACCGAGCCGCCGCGTGTACTGCAGCAGTTCCGGGTAGGTGATGATGAAGCCCAGTGCGGAGTCCTTGAGGATCACCACGAACTGGCTGATCAGCGCGGGCAGCATGGCGATGAGCGCCTGCGGTACCTCGATGTTCCGCAACGACTGGTTGCGCGTCAGGCCGATCGCCATGCCCGCCTCGCGCTGGCCCCGGGGCAGTCCGTGCACGCCGGAGCGCACGAGTTCGGCGATCACGGAGCCGTTGTAGAGCGTGAGGGCGAGGATCACGGCGATGAGCGGGGCGTCCTGCGGTTTCACGGCCCCGGAGCTGCCGAGCGCCAGCCAGAAGAAGATCATCATGAGCAGTACCGGCACGGCCCGCAGGAACTCGACCACCACGCCGGCGATCCAGCGGACCGGCGCCACGTGCGAGAGCCTGCCGACGCCGAAGACCAGCCCGAAGACCACCGAGGTGACGATCGCGATGGCGGCGGCCTTCAGGGTGTTGCCGAGGCCCGGCAGGATGAAGAACTCCCAGGTGCGGGACTCCAGGAACGGCGCCCACATGCTCCCGGCGAACTGGCCCTTCTCCGCGAGGGCGGAGATCACCCAGGCGAGGACCCCGAGGACGATCAGGACGCCCACGATGTTGCCGATCAGGATGTTCCTGCGCGCACGGGGTCCCGGTGCGTCGAAGAGGACCTGCTGCGCGCTCATCGTGCCACCGCCAGTTTCCGTGAGGCCCAGGTGGTGAGGAGTCCGACGGGGATCACGAGGATCACGAAGCCCAGCGCGAAGGTGAGGAAGATCGGGAAGACGAGGTCCGAGCGGAACTCGATCATGGTCTTCATCAGTCCCGAGGCCTCGGCAGCGACGGAGCCCGCGGCCGCGACCGTCGAGTTCTTGATGAGGGCGATCAGCACGTTGCCGAGCGGGGCGATCGCGCCGCGGAAGGCTTGCGGCAGGATGATCAGGCGCGCTGCCGGCAGGAAGCTCAGCCCGATGGCACGGGCCGCTTCGGCCTGACCCAGCGGGACGGTGTTGACGCCGCTGCGGATCGCCTCGCAGACGAAGGCTGCGTGGTACAGCGCGAGCCCCACGATGGCGATCCGGAACAGGCTGACGTTGAGCTCGGACGCCAGGCTGATCTGCATGACGGAGAACAGCCCGAGGAAGCCGAAGGCCAGGATGATCGTCAGCGGGGTGTTACGGAAGATGTTGACGTAGGCCGCACCGAACCACTGCAGGCTCGGGATGGGGGAGATGCGGAACAGGGCCAGGACGGTACCGAGGGCCAGGGCCCAGAGGGCGGCCCAGAAGGACAACTGGATGTTGACCCAGAACGCGGCAGGGACGTCGTAGGTCTCGAACAGCGACAGGTAGTTCTCCACGGTTCACCTCTTTCCTGGTGGGGAACATGGCATCGGTGGGGTGGTCCGGGCGGACCACCCCACCGATGCGAACGGTCGACTAGGCGCAGGGCGCCGGCGTCGGCGGGTTCAGCTCGGCGTTGAAGGTGTAGTCGGCACCCTCGGTGTTGCTGGTGATCGCTTCCTCCCACGCGCCGTCCTCGATCATCTTCGTGATGGCCGCGTTGATGTCCTCGCACCTGTCGCTGCCCTTGGGCAGGCCGACACCGTAGTTCTCCTCGGAGAACGTGTTGCCGACGACCTTGAACTTGCCGGCGTTGGCCTCCTGGGCGGCGAGGCCGGCGAGGATGATGTCATCGGTGGTGACGGCGTCGATCTGGCCGCCGCCCATCGCGGTGACGCACTCGGCGTAGCCCGGCTGCTCGACGAGCTGCACGCCCGGGTACTGGTCCTTGATCTTCTGTGCCGAGGTGGAGCCGGTGACCGAGCAGAGGTTCTTGCCCTCGAGGTCCTCGGGTCCGGTGATGTCGCTGTCCGTCGGGACGAGCAGGTCCTGGCCCGCGACGAAGTACGGACCGGCGAAGTCGACGGTCTGCTTGCGGGTGTCGGTGATGGAGTAGGTCGCGAAGATCATGTCCACCTGGTTGTTGGACAGCAGGTTCTCGCGGTTGGCGGACGGGGCCTCCACGAACTCGATGTTCTCCTCGGTCACGCCGAGCTCGTTCGCCACGTACTTCGCGACGTCGACGTCGAAGCCGGAGTAGGAGCCGCCCTCGTCGTAGCCGAGACCGGGCTGGTCGAACTTGATGCCGATGCGGAGGCTCTCGCCACCGCCGGCCTCGCCGCTGCTCCCGCTGTCGGCGCTCTCGCCGCCGCCGCCACAGGCGGACAGCGTCAGTGCGGCCACCGCGGCCACCGCGGCTGCTGCGTATCGGGTCTTCTGCATTGGTTCTCCTTGCGTTCCGGCCTCGAGGGCCTGGTGGATGCGGGTGATGTGAGGGGTCAGTGCGAGAGGATCTTGCCGAGGAAGTCCCTGGCGCGCTCGCTCTGCGGATTGGTGAAGAACTCCTCGGGCGTGGCCTGTTCCACGATCTGTCCGTCGGCCATGAAGATCACACGGTCGGCGGCGCGGCGGGCGAAGCCCATCTCGTGGGTCACCACGATCATGGTCATGCCGTCCTTCGCGAGGGACACCATCGCGTCGAGCACCTCGTTGATCATCTCCGGGTCCAGTGCGGACGTGGGCTCGTCGAAGAGCATGACCTTCGGCTTCATGGCGAGGGCCCGGGCGATCGCCACGCGCTGCTGCTGGCCGCCGGAGAGCTGGGCCGGGAGTTTCTGCGCCTGGTTGTCCACGCCGACCCGCTTGAGGAGCGACATCGCCAGCTCCTTGGCCTCGCCGGCCTTCATGCCCTTGACCTTCACGGGACCCAGGGTCACGTTCTCGAGGATCGACTTGTGGGCGAAGAGATTGAAGGACTGGAAGACCATCCCCACGTCGGCGCGGAGTTTCGCGAGGGCCTTGCCTTCGGCGGGCAGCACCTTGCCGTCGATGGCGATCTCGCCGTCGTCGATGGTCTCGAGGCGGTTGATCGCGCGGCAGAGCGTCGACTTCCCGGACCCCGACGGTCCGATGACCACCAGGACCTCACCGCGGGCCACCTCGAGATTGATGTCCCGGAGCACGTGCAGGTCCCCGAAGTGCTTGTTCACGTTCTTGAGGGAGACGAGGGGTCCTCCCGAGGACGCGGGCGTAGCCGGCAGCGGTTCACTTGTCATGGGAGAAATCTAGCGAACTATTCCTCGCCGGCAATACACAGCGTCGGATTGGGCGCGATCGTGATTCAAGAGCAACCAAAGCCCCGGGAGCGCGGGGCGTTGGTTAGCCTAGGAAAATGTCTCCTTCCCAGCACCCGTCCGCCGATGACGACGCCCGGCTCCCCGCACCGCACGACGACGGGCAGGCGCGATCCGCCCTGTCCGGTCCGGGTGCATCGAGCGGGGCGTCCAACGGGACGTCGGTCCAGCCGTTCGAGGCAGCCGCCGCAGGCAGGGCGACCAGGCGCAAGGGATCGGTGGAGCTGAGGCGGGGCCAGGCCACGGTGCCGCAAGCGGACAACATGCTCCTCGACGCCGACGACAACGGCGGCTTCACGCGCACCGACCCGTGGCGGGTGCTGCGGATCCAGAGCGAGTTCGTGGAGGGTTTCGGGACGCTGGCCGACCTCGGGCCTGCCATCAGCGTCTTCGGGTCGGCGCGGACCGCGCGCGACTCCGCCTTCTACGCCATCGGCGAGGAGGTGGGCCGCCGGCTGGTGGAGGCGGGCTACGCCGTCATCACCGGGGGAGGCCCCGGTGCCATGGAGGCCGCGAACAAGGGCGCCTGTGAGGCGGGTGGGACCTCCGTGGGGCTGGGGATCGAGCTGCCGTTCGAGCAGGGCATGAACGAGTGGGTGGACCTCGGGATCAACTTCCGGTACTTCTTCGCCCGCAAGACCATGTTCGTCAAGTACGCGAGCGGGTTCGTCGTACTGCCCGGAGGCTTCGGCACGCTCGACGAACTGTTCGAGGCCATGACCCTCGTGCAGACCCGCAAGGTCACCTCGTTCCCGATCGTGCTCGTCGGCGTCGCCTACTGGCAGCCGCTCCTCGACTGGATCGAGGGCACGCTGCTGGCCGAGGGAACCATCTCCGAGAAGGACCTCTCGCTGCTGCAGCTCGTCGAGACCGCGGAGGAGGCCGTGACGATCGTCGCGGCGTCGGCCGGCCACGAGCACGGCGTCTGAGCAGCCCCGTCCCCGCTGACGACTCTGGCACCATTGCCGTGTGACTATTCTCCTGGTGATCCTCGCCATCCTGCTGGTGGGAGGGACCGCGGTCCTCGCCTCGGGGCGGCCGCTTCCCGTGCCCTCGCAGCGGCTGTCCGCCGCCGTGCAGCCCGACTCCGGGCGCTCCGGAGCCGGCTCGACGGACGACGACGCCGGGGACACCGCGCCACGGTGGAACGGTCTCGGCCTCGTGGAACCGGTCGCCTCGCTGCCGCCGGTCCTGCTGCCGGACGCGCCGTCCGCGCGGGACGTCGACGCCCTCCGCTTCGGCCTCGGACTCCGTGGTTACCGCATGGACCAGGTGGACGAGGTCCTCGACCGGCTGGCCGCAGCGCTCGAGGAACGCGACGCCGTGATCTCGGAGCTGCGTGCCCGGCTCGCCGGACGGGACGCCGGACGGTGAGCGGAGCCGTTCCCGGCTCCGACGGCAGGCCGCGGTGCGGCTGGGCGGTCTCGAGCCCGGACTACGAGCGCTACCACGACGAGGAATGGGGGCGTCCGGTCCGGGGGGAGGCCGCCCTGTTCGAACGGTTGAGCCTCGAGGCCTTCCAGTCGGGACTGAGCTGGATCACGATCCTGCGGAAGCGCGAGGCCTTCCGTCGGGCGTTCGCGGAGTTCGATCCCGCGGTGGTCGCGGGCTTCGGTGCCGGTGACGTCGACCGGCTCCTCGCCGACGCGGGGATCGTCCGGAACCGGCAGAAGATCGACGCCACGATCGTCAATGCCCGGGCGCTGCTCGCGCTCCCGGACGGGACCACCCTCGCCTCGGTCCTCGAGAGTCACCGCCCCGTCCCCGGCCCGGCGCCCACGGTGCCGGCGGACGTCCCGGCGATCACGTCCGAGAGCACGGCGCTGGCACGCGAGCTGAAGCATCTCGGGTTCCGCTTCGTGGGGCCCACGACCGCCTACGCCATGATGCAGGCCACCGGGTACGTCAACGACCACCTGCGGAAGTGCTGGGTGCGGTCCGTGATCCCCGGTGCCGGCGTGCCCGTTCCATGAGCCGTACGGGCACGACCCCGACCCGCCGGCCCACGGTGTCCGTGCCGCACTGGTCTCTGCAGGTGCTGGCCGTCTTCCTCGCCGGGCGCATCGTGTCCACCGCCATCCTCCTGCTCGCCGCAGCACGCCAGGAGGCCAGTCCGTGGTCGGGAGCGGCCCCCGGGTACGGCACGTTCATCAACTACTGGGACAGCGGCTGGTACGAGAGGATCTTCACCGAGGGCTACCCGTCCGAGCTGCCCAGGGACGAGCAGGGGGTGGTCGGTCACAACCAGTGGGCGTTCTATCCCGTCTTCCCGGGACTCGTGCGGCTCCTCGATCTGGTCACGGGCCTCGGCTGGGGGATCCTCGCGCCCGTCGTCGCCCTCGCCGCCGCCGCCGGCGCCTCCCTGGTCGTCTACCGCCTCTTCCGTCTGCGGGCCGACCACCGGACCGCCCTGGCCGGCGTCGCCGTGGTGTCCTTCGCCCCCGTCGCGGCGATCCTGCAGGTGCCGTACGCGGAGTCCCTTCACCTGCTGCTCCTCGCTTCCTCGCTCCACCTCGTGGCGACGCAGCGGTACTACAGGGCGATGCCCGTCGTCGTCGTCATGTGCCTCACGCGCCCTGCAGGGGTGCCGTTCGCGCTGATGGTCGGCATCCTCTTCCTCCATGCCCTCTGGACGGCGCGCCGCTCGGGCACCGATCCGTCCGGCCGCCAGCACGCGGCCCGCCAGGTGCTGCCCCTGTTCCTGCTCGGCGTGGTGAGCTCGTGCGCGGCGCTCGCCTGGCCGGCCCTGGCCTGGCTGGTGACGGGGCGCCGCGACGCGTACGTCGCGACGGAGACGGCCTGGCGCGGGGAGCCGCTCGCCCCCTTTCGTCCCTGGTTCGAGGCACCTGCCGCGCTGCTGGGACCCGGTGCGGCGGCGCTGCTGGTGGCGGGTCTGCTGATCGGTGTCACCGCGCTCTTCCTCACGCCGGCCGTGCGCTCGACGGGGCTCGTCCTGGGAGCCTGGTGCGCCGGGTACATCCTGTACCTGGCGGCCTTCTGGGACCCGCAGTCGAGCACGTGGCGCATCCTGACGCCGCTCTTCCCGCTGGCGCTCGCCGTGGTGACCGCCCGGAGGGGGCGGCTCCTGTGGGTGGTGCTGCCGGTGTCGGTCGCACTCCAGTTCCTCTGGGTGGACTGGCTGTGGGGCTGGACGCAGTCCGGACCGGACGGGGATTATCCACCCTGACTGTGACCCACGCCGCACCTGAATTAGCAGGTGCAGGCCTTGTGCTGAATAATGACAGTGATGACGTGCACCGCCGGACCCTCCGCAGGGCGCCGGGTCGGGGCACTGTTTACTGTCGCGCTACCGCTGATCGCGGTGGCGCCCTGTTGAAAGGGACACCCCCATGGCTGCCATGAAACCGCGTACCGGCGATGGACCGATGGAAGTCACCAAGGAGGGGCGCAGCCTCATCATGCGGGTGCCGATCGACGGCGGCGGACGTCTCGTCGTCGAACTCAACGCCGAAGAGGCGGGCAAGCTCAAGGACTGCCTGCTCACCGTCACGAACTAGCCGACGCGAGAGCACCGGGCCCCGCTCGAAGGGCGGGGCCCGGTCAGGCCCGCTGCTTGACCGCCAGGAGGAGTCCGGTGCCGGTCGGCAGGAGAGCGGACACGAGTGCCTCGTTCTCCCGGATGATCCTGCCCACCTGACGCATCGTGTTGGTCGACTGCTCGCGCACGGCCGGTTCCGCGACGCGGTCCTGGTCCAGGGCGTCGTTGATCACCATGATGCCGCCGTCCTTGAGCAGCCGCGTCGCCTGCTCCACGTAGACGGGGAGCCCGGGCTTGTCCGCGTCGATGAAGACGAGGTCGTAGGCCCTGTCGGTGAGTCTCGGCAGCACGTCGGCCGCCCGTCCGGAGATGGTTCGCGTGCGGTTCGACGGGATGCCGGCCTCCGCATACGCCTCCCGGGCCGCCCGCAGGTGGTCGACGTCCGAATCGATGGTCGTGAGCACGGCGTTCCGGCCCAGGCCCCTCAGCAGGCACACGCCCGAGACCCCCGCTCCCGCACCCACCTCGACGGCGGTCGTGGCCTTCGAGGCCGCCGCGAGCACGGTGAGGGCCGCTCCGACCGCCGGTGTCACGGGGGCTACGCCCAGTTCATGGGAGCGGTCGCGCGCCCTGAGCAGGACGTCGTCCTCATCGGGGAGCCCTTCCGTGTAGGACCAGCTGCTGTGTTTGTCGGCGGCCATGGACGTCCGTTCTGTGGTTCGTGGGAGATGGTACGGGTCGGGAGGCTGAAGCCCCGCCCCAACACTACTGTGCCGCACGTGTCCCATCCCACGTGGGACGCGGAGGAGCGGCGGCAGGGTAGCCCACGCACGTACCTGCGGCCGGCACAACACGCCCGGTGCTGCCAGCCAGTTCCCAGCTTCGTGGGAAAGACTTCCATCTCGGGACATCCGGCGCGAGTGCGGTCCCGAATCCCCGGTACATCGTTCACGGCCCCCGCGGCCGGAAGCGGTGCCCGATCGGGAGTCTCGGCGAGAAGGGGTACATGATGTCCAGCGTGAAGGCGGCACAGTCCGCCGAGGTCGTGTCCGGGGCGGACGCGCCGATCCTCGACGAGCACGGCAACCCATGGGTCGCGCCGTCCTGGGAGGAGGTCGTCACCACCTACTCGCCCAAGGTCTACCGCCTCGCCTACCGGCTGACGGGCAACAGATTCGACGCCGAGGACCTCACCCAGGAGGTCTTCGTACGCGTGTTCCGGTCCCTCGCCAACTTCAAGCCGGGCACGCTCGACGGCTGGCTGCACCGCATCACCACGAACCTGTTCCTCGACCAGGCGCGGCGCAAGACCCGTATCCGGTTCGACGGGCTCACGGAAGAGGCGGAGAGCCGCCTGCCGAGCAAGCACCCGGGCCCCGAGCGCAGCTTCGAGTTCAACAACCTCGACATAGACGTCCAGGCCGCCCTCGAGGAACTGCCGCCGGACTTCCGCGCCGCCGTCGTGCTCTGCGACCTCGAGGGCCTCGCCTACGACGAGGTGGCGCACGTGCTCGGCGTGAAGCTCGGCACCGTGCGCTCGCGCATCCATCGCGGACGCACCATGCTGCGCGAGAAGCTCGCCCACCGCGACCCCCGGACCTCCGGCGGGAGCGGGACCGCCCTCGGCGTCCCACGGATCGCCGGCCTGGGCTGAGGACGATGCTTCACCCCCGTCGCTCGCTGCAGGACCTCGTGGACGGCGAGCTGTCCGACCGACGCCGCATCGCCGTGGAGCGGCACGTCTCCCGCTGCTCGGCATGCGCGGAGACCGTCACCCGCCTCCGCGGCCTCAAGAGCGCCCTGCTGGGCCTCTCCAACCCGTCGCCCGATCCGGCACTGCAGCGCCGCCTTCTCTCACCGGGCTTCGAGTCCTCCCTGAAGTCCTCCGGCGCGTCCTCCCCGCACGGGCATGACGTGCGCTCGGGGTCCAGCTCAGCCTTCGTCCGCGCGCATCACGAGCGGACCTCCCCACGGCGTCGGCACCGCACGCTCCTCGTGGCGGGCGGCTCGGCGGTCGCCGCGACCACCGTCCTCGCCGGGGCGTACGTGGTCGGGGCGGAGGTCCCCCCGGAAGCAGTCGGGAGCGGTTCCGGGACAGCGGCGCTGCGCTCCGGCTGGGAGTCGGTGGCACCGCGGACGCCCACCTACCTGGACGCCGGCCAGCTCGAGACGCTGCGCGCCGGAGGCTGGTACTGCCCCGAGCTCGAGTCCCTCGGCTTCACACTGAGCAGCGCCGAGGGCATCACCGTGGGCGGGCGGCCCACCCTGGAACTCGTCCTCGAGAACGACGGCGCCACGGTCACCGTGTACGAGCAACGCAAGGTCGGCGGCGTCCGACAGGCCGGCACGCCGCCCGTGAACGCCGTCACCGGCAACATCGTGACCTCGGACGGCTTCGAGCACATCGGAGGCGCCGACCAGGACCTGTGGGTGCGCTCGGGGGAGCCGTGGCAGGTTGTCCTCGACAACCCGACGGTCACCTACACCGTCGTGTCGGACCTGCCGGCCGCCGCGATGCCGCGTACCCTCAGCCAACTGGTCACCACCGAGCACGCGCAGCTCGCGCTGACGCCGCAGGTACAGGACGACCCGATGATGGAGCGGATCCTCCGGGGCCTCTCGAGGATCACGCATCCCCTGGCCGGCGGCTAGATGACCGTCCGGTGGCTGGGGCGTTAAGCCCCGGTGGCCGTTGTGCTGCCGGTCTCCGGGGGGCGCTTGTCGAATGTGATCGGCGCATGCCGGGAAGGTAGTCTTTTCACGTGTTGGGAATCAACGGCCTCGAACTCGTGGTCCTGGCGATCATCGCCGTCGTGGTGCTCGGCCCGGAGCGTCTTCCGGAGTACGCGGCCCAACTGGCACGGCTCGTGAAGGGTCTGCGGCGTATGGCGACCGGCGCCCGCGAACAGCTCCGCGAAGAGGTGGGCCCCGAACTGGACGAGGTGGACTGGCGCAAGCTCGACCCGCGCCAGTACGATCCCCGCCGCATCATCAAGGAGGCACTCCTCGACGACATCGAGGACGTGTTCAAGCCCGTCAGCGCCGGGGCGCCGAAGCCCGCGGTCACCGCCGCGGTGTCCAGCGCCACCCGTCCTGCCGTGTCCGTGCCGGTCGGTCCCCGGCTCGCAGCCGGCCAACCCGCGCCCTACGACCGCGAAGCCACCTAGGCCCTCCCCGCGGGGCAGGCGACGGCGGTGGTCCCGCTCGCCGGACCGGTGGTCGGTCAGCCATGGACTGTCCCACGCGGACAGGGCGGAGCCGTCGCCTCGCTTCAGCGCACGCTCACGGGAAGCTTGAGCCCCTCCAGGCCGCGGGGTCGGCGTGCCAGGGTGGACGCGATCGCGGTGAGCTCCTCGCGTGCCCTCGATTCCATCCGCGAGAGCACCAGGGGTGTGCCGGCGTCGCCGCCCTCGCGGAGCGACACATCCAGCGGGATGCTGCCCAGAAGCGGGATCCCGGTATCGAGCGTCGCCGACAGCCGTGCCGCCACCGTGCTCCCTCCGCCGGCGCCGAACAGCTCGAGCCGCCCGCCGTCGGGCAGTTCCAGCCATGACATGTTCTCGATGACCCCGGCCACCCGCTGGCCGGTCTGCGCCGCCATGGAGCCCGCCCGCTCGGCGACGTCGGCGGCCGCGCTCTGCGGCGTCGTCACCACCAGCAGTTCGGACGACGGCAGCAGCTGGGCCACGGAGATGGCGATGTCGCCGGTGCCCGGCGGGAGGTCGAGGAAGAGCGCGTCCAGGTCGCCGAAGTACACGTCGGTGAGGAACTGCTCGAGCGCGCGGTGCAGCATGGGCCCGCGCCAGGAGACGGGCTGGTTGCCCTCCACGAACATGCCGATCGAGATGACCTTCACGCCGTGGGCGACGGGCGGGAGGATGAGTTCGTCGACGCGCGTGGGCTGCTGCGTGATGCCCATCAGGGCGGGGACGGAGAAGCCGTGCACGTCCGCGTCCACGATGCCCACCCGCAGCCCCTGCGCGGCCATGGCGGTCGCGAGGTTCACGGTCACGCTGGACTTGCCGACACCGCCCTTGCCGCTGGCCACGGCGTACACGCGCGTGAGCGACGACGGCTCGTTGAAGGGGATGCCGCGCCGCCCGCCGGCGCCCTTCAGCCGCTCCTTCAGGGCGTCACGCTGGGCCTGGTCCATGACGCCCAGTTCCACCTCGACGGCGTCCACGCCCTCGACCGCGGCCAGCGCGGCCTCGGTGTCCTGCACGATCGTGTCCCGCAGCGGACAGCCGGAGATGGTCAGCAGGACGCGGACGCGGACCGTCCGGCCCTCGACGGACACGGCGTCGAGCATCCCGAGTTCGGCGATGGGCCGGCGAAGCTCGGGATCGATCACCGTGCCGAGGGCAGCACGGACGGCCGCCTCGTCGGGCATGGCGCGGCTCACCGGGAGGGTTTCCTCCCGGCGGGCTGCACCTTCGGCAGCGTCACCGTGTTGTCCGACGGCTTGCGAGGCTTCCGTTTCTGCAGGGTCAGCTCCTGGCCATCGGTCGTTTCGAGCAGCTCCTCGAGGATGGAGCGCAGCTCGGACCGCACGTAGTCGCGTGTCGCCACCTCACGCAGGGCGATGCGCAGGTCCGCGATCTCCCGCGTCAGGTACTCGGTGTCGGAGAGGTTCCGTTCGGCGCGCTGGCGGTCCTCACGCATGGAGACGCGGTCGCGGTCGTCCTGGCGGTTCTGCGCGAGCAGCAGCAGGGGTGCGGCGTAGGAGGCCTGCAGGGAGAGCATCAGGGTCAGTGCCGTGAACCCGAGTGCCGCGCTGTCGAAGCGCGCGTTCTCCGGAGCGATGGTGTTCCACGTCAGCCAGACCACGACGAAGACCGTCATGTAGAAGAGGAACTGCGGTGTGCCCATGAAACGGGCGATGTTCTCCGTGCCGCTGCCGAAGCGGTCCGGGTTCGGTCGCAGGCGCGGAAGGATGCGCTTGCGCGCCTCGCGGGGGGTGTCCAGCCCACGCGAAGTGGATCTCGTCCTCTCAGCCACGGCGATCACCTCGTTTCGGTACGGTCGTGTCGTCCTGTGCCCGCCAGTCGTCGGGCAGCAGATGGTCCAGCACGTCGTCGACGGTCACGGCGCCCACGAGGCGTCCTTCGGTGTTGACGACGGGTACGGAGTTCAGGTTGTAGGTCGCGAGGATCCTCGAGACCTCGCTCACGGCCGCCTGGTCGCCGATCGCCTCGAGGTCCGCGTCGATGATGTTGCCGAGCGGCTCCGGTGGCGGATACCGCAGGAGCTGCTGGATGTGCACCACGCCGAGGTAGCGCCCTGTGGGCGTCTCGAGGGGTGGCCGGCACACGAAGATCGACGACGCGAGCGCGGGCGTCAGCTCCTCGCGCCGCACATGGGCGAGCGCCTCCGCGACGGTCGCCTCCGGCGGGAGGATCACCGGCACGGTGGTCATGAGGGAACCGGCCGTGCCCTCCTCGTACTCGAGCAGGCGGCGTACGTCCTCGGCGTCGTCGGGCTCCATGAGCTGGAGGAGCTCCTCCTTCTGCGCCTCGGGCAGTTCGTTGAGGAGGTCGGCAGCGTCGTCGGGGTCCATCTCCTCGAGCACGTCGGCCGCGCGCTCGAGCGAGAGGGACGTGAGGATCTGCACCTGGTCGTCGTCGGGCAGTTCCTGGAGGATGTCCGCGAGGCGGTCGTCCTGGAGCTCGCCCGCCACCTCGAGGCGCCGCTTGTCGTTCATCTCGTGCATCGCGTCCGCGAAGTCCGCCGCCTTCAGGTCGTCGTGCTGGGCGACGAACTGCGTGGCGCCCTGCGGCTCGTCCGTGCCACCGTGCAAGGCGTCGAGCCAGTCGATGATGAGCCGCTCGCCTCCCCGGCGCAGTCCGCGCAGGGGCGATACCGCGCCACCGCGGCGCACGAACAGCTGGGAGACGTGCCAGTCGCCGGCGCGGTTGCGTTCCATGGCGATGTCCTCGACGACGGCGCTCCCGCTGCCGTCACGCAGCGTGAGCCGGCGGTCGAAGAGTTCGGCCACGACGAGCATCTCGGCACCGCGCTGCTCGAAGCGGCGGAGGTTGACCAGGCCCGTGCAGATGATCTGCGACGGGTCCATCGACGTGATGCGCGTCATCGGGACGAAGACGCGCTTCTTGCCGGGCACCTCGACCACCAGACCCACGACCTGCGGCGCCTTCGCGGGGCCGCGGTCGAGCACGACGGCGTCCCGCAGGCGGCCCAGGCGATCGCCGAGCGGGTCGAAGACGTCCAGGCCCAGCAGTCGGGCGACGAAGACGCGGGTGGGGTTGGTAGTCACAGTCCTAGGCTATCGGGCGCGGAGGGCTCGGGCGGCATCGGCCGTCCGGAGGAGGGGAGGCGTGCGGCCGGCGGATCGACGGCTCCCCGCACCCGATCTCCCGCGCTCGCGGGGGTTAGGCAAGAATGGACACCATGTCGACACCACCTCTTGGAACAACAGCCTCCCGCGATTCGGGCCGGGTCCTGCCCACGGGCGAGACCATCGGCCGCTACACCAGCTACCTGGACGCCCAGAAAGCCGTCGACTACCTCGCGGACAACAAGTTCGCCGTCCAGCGGGTCGCCATCATCGGCAACGACCTGAAGACCGTGGAGCGCGTCACGGGACGGTTGAGCTACCCGCGGGTGGCGCTGGGCAGCGCCGCCACCGGAGCCTGGTTCGGGCTCTTCGTCGGCCTGATCCTGAGCCTGTTCGGCGACAGCGAATCCACGATCACCATCGTCTCCTCGATCGCCCTGGGTGCCATCTTCTGGCTGCTCTTCGGAGTCCTGACCTACACGTTCCAGCGGGGCCGGCGCGATTTCACGTCCACGAGCCAGGTCATCGCGACCAGCTACGACGTCATCGTGGAGCCGAGCCTGGCCGGTGAAGCCCGACGCCTCCTGCAGCAGCTGCCCATGAACGGGCAGGCGCAGCATCCGGGCGGCGCGCCCACGGGCTGGGGCCAGACGCCGGGGCAGGCACCGGGGCAGGGGCAGGCGCCGCAGCAGCCGGCACCCGAGCGTCCTGCCGGATGGAACGACCCCTACGCGGGCCAGCCGATCCAGCCCCAGCCCGAGGGCGGGGAGGGCGGGACCGCGGGTCCCGGCACCACCGGACCCCGCCGGGGACAGTTCCCCGACCTCCCCGACGGCAGGCCCCAGTACGGCGTGCGCGTCGACGACCAGCCCGCCGTGACCGCGGCGCCTGATGGGACCGGGGCCACGCCGGCGGGAGCGACCGGGGCTCCTGGAGGGCCCGGCCAGGACGCGACGCCGGGCGCCGAGCGCCCCGGGGACGACGAGCGCCCCGGCAGCCACGGATCGTCCGCTGCCGGCGGGACGCGGTAGCGGCTCCTGCCGCCGGGCCACGGCGGAGCACGCCCGCGGCATGACGGAGGCCGGGACCCGCGGGTCCCGGCCTCCGTCATGTCCCGACCCGTCGCGGGCCGTCCGGGAGGGCTACTCCCCGGTGCTGCCCCAGATGCCCGCCATCCAGTCCTCGACGTCGTCGGGGTTGCGGGGGAGGGCGGCGCTGAGGTTGACCGGACCGTCGGCCGTCATGAGGATGTCGTCCTCGATACGCACGCCGATGCCCCGGTACTCCTCGGGGACCGCGAGGTCCTCGGCCTTGAAGTAGAGGCCCGGCTCGATGGTGAACACCATCCCCTCGGTGAGGACCCCGTCCAGGTACAGCTCGCGCTTGGCCTGCGCGCAGTCGTGGACGTCCATCCCCAGGTGGTGGCTCGTGCCGTGCGGCATCCAACGGCGGTGGTGCTGGCCCTCGGGGGAGAGCGCCTCCTCGAGCGGGACGGGCAGCAGCCCCCAGGCGTCGAGGTTCTCGGCGAGGACAGTGACGGCGGCCTGGTGCACCTCGCGGAACTTCCGGCCGGGCTGTGCGGCGGCGAAGCCGGCGTCGGCGGCGTCGAGCACCGCCTGGTACACCTTGCGCTGGATGTCCGTGTACTGCCCGGTGACGGGGAGGGTCCTGGTGATGTCCGCGGTGTAGAGGCTCTCGGCCTCGACGCCGGCGTCGAGCAGGAGCAGGTCCCCGGCCCTCACCTGGCCGGTATTGCGGATCCAGTGCAGCGTGGTGGCGTTGTTGCCCGACGCGGCGATGGTGTCGTACCCGAGATCGTTGCCCTCCTCGCGCGCCCGGGCGAAGAATGCACCCTCGACCACACGTTCGCCGCGAGGATGGGTGAGGGCGCGGGGGAGCGCGCGGACCACGTCGTGGAAGCCCTCGACGGTCGCGGCCACGGCCGCCTCCATCTGCTCGACCTCCCAGGAGTCCTTGAGGAGCCTGAGCTCGGAGAGCGCCTCGGCGAGGATCGCGTCGAGGGCGTCGGCCTTCTCGAGGTCCACGCCGGTGTTGATGCGTGAGGTGTCCACGAGGGCGTCGGCGTTCAGGTCCACCTCGCGGAGCAGTCGGATGCTCATCCCGCCGATCTCGGGCACGCCCGCGTCCTTCGTGATGGCGAGCTCGAGCTCGGCGAGGTCGGCCGTCTCGAGGTCCAGCTGGGCGTTGATCTGCGCCATGGACAGGCGCTGCCCGATCCAGAACTCACCGTAGCGGGCGTTGGCGTAGAACTCGGCGCTGTCGCGGCCCGCGAGTTCACGGAAGTACAGCGTGGCGGTGTGGTTCCCGCCGTCGTCGCCCTCTCCCGGCTCGGCGGGTTCGAGGACCAGCACGGCGTCCGGCTCGTGGTCCAGTCCGAGTCCGGTCAGGTGCGCGAACCCGGAGTGCGGGCGGTACCGGTAGTCGGTGTCGTTGGAGCGGACCTTGAACGGGCCGGCGGGGATCACGAGGCGCTCGCCGGGGAACCGGTCGGAGACGGCACGACGGCGGCGGGCTGCGTGCTCGGCGACGGGGGCCACGGGCGGGAGGTCCTCCGATGCCGGCGCCCAGCTGCCGGCCATGAACGCCTTGAAGGCGTCGGAGTCGGGCCGCTGGGAGCGGTTCTCGTTGCGGTCGGACAGCGGTTGGCCCTCCGGTGCGTCGGTGGGGATGGCGGATGCGGGGAATGTGTCGTCGGTGCTCACACCGCCATCGTCCCACTCCCGCCGCGGGTCCGGGAAGTCCGGCCCCGTGCGCCTCGTCCACGCCGGCAGGCTGCGCGTCGTGGAGCACGCCGACCCGCCGGCCGGGGCGGCGGACACGCACCGCCGCAGCGCCGACGGGCACGCGCGCGGCCTGCTCCTCCCGGTGGCGGGACGACGCCGCCCCTAGCAGGCTCGGCGCACGCGGTCCCGGATCGTCCGGCGTGCCTACCGTGGCCGGGCCCCACGCCGGCGGCGCGTAGATTGGTTCGGTGAGAATCGACCTGCACACGCACTCGAACGTCTCGGACGGCACCGAGGACCCCGACGTCCTCATCGCCTCCGCGGCCGCCGCCGGCCTCGACGCCGTCGCGCTGACCGATCACGACTCCACGGCCGGCTGGGACAGGGCCAGGGCCGCCGCGGAGGGGCTCGGCATCAGCTTCGTCCCGGGCATGGAGGTCTCCTGCCGCACGGACACCGGCATCAGCGTGCACGTGCTGTCCTACCTGCACGACCCGCTGCACGCCGGGCTGCGTGAGGAGATCGAGAAGTCGCGGGAGGCGCGGCTGACGCGGGCACGGCGCATGGTCGAGCTGATGGCCGGCGACTTCCCCATCACGTGGGACCTGGTGCTCCGGCACGTGACCGAGGGCGCCACCGTGGGACGCCCGCACATCGCCGACGCGCTGATCGCCCTCGGGATCGTGAAGACGCGCTCGGAGGCCTTCGACCGCATCCTGACGGCGCGATCGCCCTACTGGGTCAGCCACTACGCACCGCACCCCGCCGCAGCCGTCGCCCTCATCCGGGACGCCGGCGGCGTCCCGGTGTTCGCCCACCCGTCGGCGTTCAACCGCGGAGCGGTGGTCGGAGGCGCCGTGATCCACGAGATGATCGATGCGGGCCTGCTGGGTCTGGAGGTGGAGCACCGGGACAACCCCGAGGAGGCGCGTGTGGAACTGCGGAGGATCGCGCGGGACCGGGGGCTGCTCGTCACCGGATCGAGCGACTACCACGGCAGCGGGAAGCCGAACCTGCTCGGCGAGAACGTCACCGCGAGGGAGACCCTCGAGGCCATCACGGGCCTCGGGACGGGTACGGCGGTCAGCTAGGCGGGCGCCGTCGGGCGTCAGGTCCAGGGCGACAGGCGCGTGCGCATGACCTCGACGGCCTGCGGGTTGCTGTCCACGCAGACGAAGCGGCGGCCGAGCTTCCCCGCCACGGCGCCCAGGGTCCCCGAGCCGGCGAAGAAATCCAGCACCCAGTCGCCCTCGCGGCTGCTCGCCGCGACGGCGCGCCGCAGCAGGCCCTCGGGTTTCTGGGTGGGGTAGCCGGTCTTCTCCCGGCCGGTCGGGGACACGATGGTATGCCACCACACGTCGGTGGGGAGCTTGCCGAGGGCCGCCTTCTCCGCCGTGACCAGGCCCGGCGCCATGTACGGTTCCCGGTCCACCTCGTCGCTGCTGAAGAAGTAGCCGGACGGGTTCTTGACGTACACGAGGATGTTGTCGTGCTTGGCAGGCCATTTGCGCTTGGCCCGCGCACCGTAGTCGTACGCCCAGATGATCTCGTTCAGGAAGCAGTCGCGCCCGAACAGGGCATCCAGCATGACTTTCGCGTAGTGCACCTCGCGGTAGTCGAGGTGCAGGTAGAGCGTGCCGTCGTCGGCCAGGAGCCGCCACGCCTCGGCGAGTCTCGGCGCGAGGAAGTCCCAGTAGTCCTCGAAGGCGTCGTCGTAGCTCGCGAGCATGCCTTTGACGGTCGAGTAGGACAGACCCTTGAAGCCCACGCGGTCCCCGGCGCCCTCCACCGCCCGCACCATCGTGGTCTGCTGGCGGCGCTGCACCCTGCCCGTGTTGAAGGGCGGGTCCACGTAGATCATCGTGAAGGCCGCGTCCGGCAGCGTGGCGAGGTACTCCGCGTTGTCCGCGTGCACCACGAGGTTGGCGCCGTCCGCGCTCCACGAGGGAGGCACGGACGGCGCAGGGAGCTCCGTCACCGGGGGTCAGTCCTCCGCGCCGCCGGCAGGCTTCGCGACGACCTCGCCGTTGCGGCGGCGGGTCCGGCTGCGGCGCTGGCGGTCGCCCGCGGGTGCCTCGCCCTCACCGGCGGGACGACGACGGCGTCCGCCCTCGGGCGCGTCACCGGCGGCGACGGCCGGGGCCTGGGCGTCGGCGGACGCGTCGGCCGGACGGTTGCCCCCGCGGCCACGGCCACGAGCACCCCGCGAGCCCTCGCCGGAGGAGTCGCCCTCCCGGCGCTGGACGCCGCGTCCGCGACCGCGACCGCCGTCGTTCCCGGCGCCCTCCTGGCGTGGGCTGCCGCCGCGCTTGCCGGTCTCGCCGAGGTCCTCGAGCACCTCGGCCTGGATGCCGGCGAGCTTGCGGTCCTTGCGGGGCAGGCGTCCCTTGGTGCCCTCGGGGATGTCGAGGTCCGTGTAGAGGTGCGGCGACGAGGAGTAGGTCTCCACGGGCTCGGGCGTGTCGAGTCCGAGCGCCTTGTTGATCAGGCCCCAGCGGGGGACGTCGTCCCAGTCCACGAACGTGACCGCGGTGCCCTTCTTGCCGGCACGGCCCGTGCGGCCCACGCGGTGCAGGTAGGCCTTCTCGTCCTCGGGGCACTGGTAGTTGATGACGTGGGTGATGTCCTCGACGTCGATGCCGCGCGCGGCGACCTCCGTGGCGACGAGGACGTCGATCTTGTCGCCGCGGAAGGCCCGCAGCGCCTGCTCGCGGGCGCCCTGGCCGAGGTCGCCGTGGATGGCGCCGGCCGCGAAGCCGCGGTCGATCAGTTCCTCGGACAGCTTCGCGGCGGTGCGCTTGGTCTTGCAGAAGATGATGGCGCGGCCGCGGTTGCGGGACTGCAGGATGCGGGCCACCACCTCGGCCTTGTCCAGGTTGTGCGCGCGGTAGATGACCTGGCGGATGTCCTTCTTGGTGATGCCCTCGTCCTCGGGATCCGCGGCACGGATGTGCGTGGGCTGCGTCATGTAGCGGCGTGCCATCGCGATGACGGGGCCGGGCATGGTCGCGGAGAACAGGAGCGTCTGGCGCACCGGCGGCGTCGCGGCGATCAGCGTCTCGACGTCGGGCAGGAAGCCGAGGTCCAGCATCTCGTCGGCCTCGTCCAGCACCACGATCTTGACGTTCTTGAGTACCAGCAGCTTCTGCCGGTACAGGTCGATCAGGCGCCCGGGCGTGCCGACCACGATCTCGACGCCCTTCTTGATGGCCTCGATCTGGGGCTCGTAGGCGCGACCGCCGTAGATGGTGACGATCCGCGCGTTGCGCTTCTTCGCCGCCGTCGTGAGGTCGTTGGCCACCTGGACGGCGAGCTCGCGCGTCGGGACGACGACGAGGGCCTGCGGGGCGCCGGGGACCGGGAGCTGCTCGTAGCCGGCGTCGTCGGGACCGACGACACGCTGGATGGCCGGGATGCCGAAGCCGAGGGTCTTCCCCGTACCGGTCTTCGCCTGGCCGATGATGTCGTGCCCGCCGAGCGCGATCGAGAGTGTCATCGCCTGGATGGGGAAGGGGTGGAGGATGCCGGCGTCGGCGAGGGACTCGACGATGTCGGGGCGGACGTTGAAGTCCGCGAAGGTCTCGGCGACGGCCGCGTGCGGCTCGTCGGTGGTGACCAGCGTCTCCTCGACGTCGATGGCGTCGACCGAATCGTCGGCGACGAGGTGGTGGGCATCCGTCACCGGGGTGTTGCCTGAGTTGATGTCGTGCACGTTCTACCGTTCATTCAGGCCCCGCGGCCGCTGAGGCTCGACGCCCCCGGTGGAATCCATCGAAGGGCGGAGCGAATCGGCGGACGCTGAGGCGTCCAGTGGAAGCCGATCGCGGGCTTGCAACTGCATGCGGGCTGCGGAGGGAGACCTGCGCCTGCGGGAAAACTCGGGATCGAGTAGGTACTGCGGGTTATCGCGTGATAACGACCGGGCATCCATTACTACGCCTCTCAGACTACCCTGCCCGCTCCCGCTGGGCGTCATTGCGCGCCTGGAGGTGCGCATCGGTCGGTTTGACCTCGAAGCGCAGGCGGCGACGCGCGATGTCGGCCTCGAGCAGCACCACGGTCACGCGCTCGCCGGCGACGAGCTCCCCGTAGCACTTGGCCTCGAGCGGCGGCTCGGTGACCTGCACGGTCCCGGACAGCCGGGGCGCCTGCTTGCCGGGGGCGTCCTCGACGGCGGGAGGGGAGCCCTGCAGGACCACGGCGGAGAACGCCTCGCCGATGCGGTTGCTCAGGAGGGCGGCCTGCACCGCGTCCATCGCGCCCGAGTCGAGCCGGGAAGCCGTCTGGTTGGAGGACGCCATGAGGGCGTTCAGGTCCGGCAGGGCGGCGCGGACCCAGTCGGGGACCTCCTCGCCCGCGCACAGCGACGCGCAGGTCACGAGGACGAACCGGTCCACGAGGCGCCGCAGGGGAGCCGTGGTGTGGGCGTACGGTGCGGCGATGGCGGACTGGACGACGGCGTCGGGCACCCGGCCGTCGAAGGCGGTGTAGCCGGCGCCGCGGAACAGCGAGGCCGCGGCGTGCATCAGCGCGAGCTGGCGGGGGTCGGCGACGTCGAGGGTCCGCAGGAACGCCCCGTAGGGCATGTCCTCCGGCCAGGGATGCTCGAGGGCCTCGGACTGGCGCCGGAACTTGGCCAGCGCGCCGTCGTCGGGCTCGGGCATGGTGCGCAGGATGCCGATACCGCCGTCGATCATCATGCGGGCTGCAGCCATGCCGGTCATCAGCGAGATCTGGGCGTTCCAGTCCTCGCACGGCAGGGCGGGTTCCGTCACGATCGCGTAGCTCTCGCCGTCGTGCGTGATCTCCTGGCGGGGCAGGTTGAGGCTCGCGCCGCCGCGGTCGAGCTCCTGCTGGATGCGGAGCGTGCCGATCTCGCGCAGGAGGAGGAGCTGCTCATCGGCGGTGCCGGCGTCGATGTCCGTCTGGACCTGCGCGTAGGTGAGCTGGCGGCGGCTGCGCACGGTGGCGCGGCGGACCGTGACCGACTGCACCTGCGCCCCGGCGTCGAGCCGGAAGTGCCAGACGAACGCCGGGCGGTCCCGGTCGGGCAGGAGGCTCGCGGCGTTCTCGGAGACCACCTCGGGGTGCAGGGAGATCCGCCCGTCGGGGGCGTACAGGGTCTGCCCGCGGAGCCGCGCCTCGCGGTCGATCGCGCCCCCCGGCCGGACGAAGAGCGGGACGTCCGCGATGGCGTACCGGACCTCGTAGCCGTCCGGGGTGTCCTGCGTCCCGTCGTTCGCCGGCGTACCCGGCAGCCGCGCGAGATGCACGGCCTGATCGAGGTCGGTGGAGCCGGGCGGGTCGATCGTGAGGAACGGCAGGGCACGGAGATCCTCCGGCGGGAGGCCGGAGGCCGCCACCGCCTCCTCCGCCTCGCCGAGGACCTCCGGCGGGAAGTCCTCGCGGATCTCGAGTTCTTCACGCAGGGCACGCAGCGACTCGGTGAGGCGCTGCTGGGACTCCCGGTCCCTGAGATCCATATGCTGTGCGGGCACAGGCATTACGGTAACGCACGTCACAGACACGCGGCACGTCCGCCACTGGGCGGAACCCGAGGTTGCTACGCGTGCCCGGGCCGGCGTCCGGCGCCGTCCTGCAGCTTGCCGCGCCCCGGGGAGTGCGTACTCTTAGCAGAATGAACAACGGCTCCTCCGACAGCACGGCCCTGACCGCGACCCAGCGGGACGCCACCGCCGAGGACGCGTTCGCGAACCCCCTCTACGCGCGTTTCGTCACCGACCTGCTCGGCATCGTGGCCTACGGCGAGCTCTCCGGGTTCGAGCGGCTGTCCTCGGACGCGCGCTTCTCGCCGAGCCTCGCCGACCGTGCGAGCCTGGGCCGGCTGGCCGTGCAGGAGTTCGAGCACTTCGAGATGGTGGGGGCCTTCCTCGCGGACCTGCAGATCACGGTCGAGGACGCCATGACACCGTTCCAGGCATCCATCGATGCGTTCCACGAGCGCACCCGCCCCGGGGACTGGTACGAGTCCCTCATGAAGGCCTACGTCATCGATGCCTTCTCCGGCGACTTCTACCGTGCCCTGGCCGACAGCTTCGATCCGCGGACGCGGGAACTGATCAGCGCGATCGATTCGGGGGACGGCGCGGCCCACCTGCAGCGACGGCTGAAACAGGCCCTCTCGGACGATCCCCGGCTCGCCTCCCGCCTGGCCCTGTGGGGTCGCCGGCTCGTGGGGGAGGCCCTGACCCAGGCGCAGCGCGTAGGCATCGAGCGCCAGTACCTGGCCGGGCTGCTGTTCGCCGACGAGGCGGACCACACCCAGCACACCACGGCGCTGTTCGCGCAGCTGACCCGCAATCACTCCCGGCGTATGAGCGCCCTGGGACTCACGGCATAGGTCGGTGCTTCCCGCCGCTGGTCCGCCGCCGTGCAAAAAGACCCGCGGTCGACGGCGCGAGCGGCCGACCGCGGGTCCTCAGGACAGCGTCAGAGGGCGCCGAAGCCCACGCGACGTGTCTCCTCGGCACCGATCTCCACATAGCCGAGTACCGACACGGGGACGATCACCTGGCGTCCCTTGGAATCCTTGAGGCGCAGGTCGGTGCCGCCGCTCATCGCCTGGGACACGAGCTCGGCGATCGCGTCAGCGCTCTCGGAGGATTCGAGGATGATCTCCCGGTTGACGTTCTGGATACCGATCTTGACTTCCACGGCGTATGCCTCCTGTTGTATGGGCGTGCTACAGCTTCGAAAACTACCCTAGATCTCCTTGGGGAACCGGCTGATTCCGCGCCAAGCTAAACGGTAGATCAGCTCCGCCGCCGCATCGATGTCGAGGCTGCCGTCCGTCTCGAGCCAGTACCGCGCACTGATCTGGGCCATGCCGGCCAGTCCCCGGCCCAGCAGGGTGGCCTCGACCATCGACAGCTGCGTGTCGCCGGCGATCACTCCGGCGATGGCGTTCGCGAACTGGGCGTTGAACGCCTCGAGCCGCCTGCTGACATCGGGCTCGTTGCCGATGTCGGACTCGAACACGAGCCGGTGGGCCTGGCTGTCCTGCGCGATGAACTGGAAATATGCGCGCATGGTCGCGTGCACGCGCAGCTTGTTGTCATCGGTGGAGCGCAGGGCGTCCACGAGCAGTTCCGTGAGCTCGGCGAGGTGTCCGTCGAGCAGTGCGAGGTAGAGGTCGCGCTTGCCGGGGAAGTGCTGGTAGAGTACGGGCTTGCTCACGGAGGCCGCCTCGGCGATGTCGTCCATCGCGGCGCCGTGGTATCCGTTGCTCACGAAGACCTCCTGCGCCGCGGCGAGGAGCTGGCGCCGGCGTTCGTCCCGCGGCAGCCGGACGGCCTTTCCTGCGGTGGTCGGTTCAGCACTCACGGGAGGTGTTCCTCGGGCTCAGCGGGCGGGGGCGTCCGCCCAGTTTACCCACCCTCCCGTGTGCCGGTTTCCCGCGGGCCGCAGGTGGCCCGGGGGCCTCGCCGCACCATACCCTTGGGCATGACCGCTTCCCCGTCGTCGCCGCAGGCCCCCGCGAGTATCCAGGCTCCTCCGCCTTCCGGCGTACCGGAGCAGCTGCCGCCCCTGGTCGAGGCGACGGGCAGCCTGTCGCAGGAGGAGACGCTGCGGTACTCGCGGCACCTCATCATCCCCGGCTTCGGCACCGAGGCGCAGCTGCGCCTGAAGAACGCGCGCGTGCTCGTGATCGGCGCGGGCGGTCTGGGCTCTCCGGCGCTGCTGTACCTGGCGGCGGCGGGCGTGGGGACGCTCGGCATCGTCGACGACGACGACGTAGAACTCTCCAACCTGCAGCGCCAGGTCATCCACGGCATGCCGGACCTCGGCCGGTCCAAGGCGGCATCGGCCCGTGACAGCATCCACGCTCTGAACCCGCTGGTCGACGTGGTCCTGCACGAGGAGCGGCTGGACCGCTGGAACGCGCTGGAGATCTTCGCCGGGTACGACCTGATCGTCGACGGCACGGACAACTTCGCCACGCGCTACCTCGTCAACGACGCCGCAGCGATCCTCGGCAAGCCGTACGTGTGGGGCTCGATCCTGCGCTTCGACGGGCAGGTCAGCGTGTTCTGGCAGGACCACGGCCCCACCTACCGCGACCTGTACCCGGAGGCGCCCCCGCCGGGCTCCGTGCCCTCGTGCGCCGAGGGCGGCGTGCTGGGTGTGCTGTGCGGGCAGATCGGCTCCGTGATGGTCAACGAGGCCGTCAAGCTCATCACGGGCGTGGGCAGGCCGCTGCTCGGGCGGGTGCTGGTGTTCGACGCCCTGGACATGAGCTGGCGGGAGCTGCGCGTACGGCCGGACCCGGCGGCGGCGCGGATCACGGAACTCGTCGACTACGAGGAGTTCTGCGGCCTGCCGTCCAGGGCGCCGGCGGCACGGGACGGGGACCGGGTCCCGACCGTCACGGTCGACGAGCTCGCCGGACTCCTCGCCGCGCGCTCAGCGGGCACGGCGGACTTCGACCTGCTGGACGTGCGCACTCCGGAGGAGCACGCGATCGTGAGCATCGACGGCGCCACCCTGGTCCCGAAAGAGCTCATCCTCGACGCCGACGTGCGGATCGACAGTGGCAGGACGGTCTACGTGCACTGCAAGTCCGGTGTCCGTTCCGCCGATGTGGTGCGTTTCCTGCGGGAGCGGGGCCATCCGGCCGCATGGTCGGTGGAGGGCGGGATCATCGACTGGGTGCACAGGGTCGAACCGGACAAGCTCACGTACTAGCCGGCGCCCCCGGTCGCAGCAGCGCGGTCAGGCGCTGCGGGCCGGCCGTTCGTGGTCGACGGGGCAGACGGCGCCGTCCGGGTGGGCATGCCCGTGCACGAGGTCCCGCAGCACCACGGCGGCACCGGATGCCGGGTCCGCGGGGGCCTTCTCGGCGACCGGCGCGAGGTCGATGCCGTACAGCGCCTCGAGGGCGGCGGTGTAATCCTCCTGGCGTCCTTCCGCCGCGAGCTCCCGGGCGCGGACGGTCGGCACGTGCAGGAGCTGACGCACCATGCGCCGCAGGGCGAACTCGACCTCCTCGGCGGCGGCCGTGCAGCCGTGCTGCGCGCGGACGCGTTCCATCTCGGAGTCGAGGACCGCCTGGGTGTGCTGCCGCAGCGCCACGATGGCGGCGTTCATGGCCCGGGTGGTCTGCTGCTCCTCGAAGGAGCGGGCGGCCTCGCGGACGAGGTCGCCGGCCTGGGCGAGCGCGTCGGCCTGCTCCTCGGGAGCCGCGGCACGCACGGACTCGAGCGTGATGAGCTCGACGTCGGCGAGGGTCCCGACGGCGGGATCGAAGTCATGGCTGAGGGCGAGGTCGATGACGACGAGGGGGCGGTTGCTGCCCTCGCGGACACGCTCGACGTCGGCGGCGTCGATCCGCGCGTCGCTGCCGCTGCAGCCGATGACGACGTCGGCCCGGCGCATCGCGCCCGGCAGGTCGGCGGCCGTCACGGCGGTGCCGCCGCGCGTGGCGACGAAGGCCTCGGCGCGTCCCGAGGAGGAGAAGACGGAGATGTCGGTGCAGCCGCGGTCCTTCAGGGCGGCCATCGTGGCGCCCGCATAGGCGCCCGTGCCGAAGAGCACCACCGTCTTGCGGGACCAGTCGGCGTCGGCGGAGATGTCGCCGGCGAGCTCGAGGGCCACGGAGACGATGGAGCGCCCGCGGCTGCCGAGGGCCGTCTGCGCGCCCACGTCCTTCGCGGTCCTGGAGGCGGCCTGGAACAGGCGCACGAGGCCGCCGCTGGCGGCTCCCGAGCCCTGCGCCTCGATGAGGGCACGGCGCACCTGCCCGGCGATCTCGCGTTCGCCGATCACGGCGGAATCGAGTCCGGCGCCCACCGCGAAGAGGTGCTCGGCGACGCCCTGGCCCGTGTGGGTCTCGAAGGAGGCGGAGACCGACTGCTCGGGGATGCCCGAGTACTCGCTGATGGTCGAGACGATCGAGGAGCGGGCCGCCTCGACGTCGTCCTCGGTGGGGGCCTCGGCGTAGATCTCGAACCGGTTGCACGTGGCCAGGACGACGGCGCCGGAGACGGCCTGGTCGTCGGCGAGCACGGCGGCAGGGACCTGGGGGGCCCCGACGCTGAGCCGGGCGACCGTTTCCAGGTCCACGTTCGAGTGTGTCGCTACAAGTGAAAGAAGTACCACAACCCCTCGATCATACCGAGAACGGGTGTCCCGTACCGAATAGGCGATCCTTACCGCGGCTTGCCTTCCGCGGATTCCCGCGGGATCCTGCCCCTCCGGCAGGGGCGTGATCTTGGCCACGCGGCGTCCCGGCGCGCGGCCCCGGTTAACCATCCGCCGCGATCTTCGGCAGAATCGGCTGTATGGACCTTGGCGCATCGCACCCGCTGGTCGACGGACGCACGTCCGGTTCGGCCCTCATCTCGGCCTATCGGGGGCGGACGCCGCACCGGCGCCCCGTGTGGTTCATGCGCCAGGCCGGACGGTCGCTGCCGGAGTACCGGGCACTGCGCGAGGGCACGGACATGCTGGCCTCGTGCCTGGACCCGGAGATGGCCTCCGAGATCACCCTGCAGCCCGTGCGACGGCACGACGTCGATGCCGGCATCTTCTTCTCCGACATCGTGATCCCGCTCAAGCTCGCGGGCGTGGACGTGGACATCGTCCCCGGCGTCGGCCCGGTCCTCGGCAAGCCCGTGCGGTCGGCCGCCGACGTCGCCGCCCTGCCTACCCTCACCGGGGAGGCGCTCGAGCCCATCCGTCGGGCGGTCGCGCTCACGGTCGCCCAGCTCGGCTCCACGCCGCTGATCGGGTTCGCCGGCGCACCGTTCACGCTGGCCGCGTACATGGTCGAGGGCAGGCCGTCCCGCGACCACCTCGGGCCGCGCACCATGATGCACGCCGATCCCGACACCTGGCGCGCCCTGACGCAGTGGGCTGCCGACGCCTCGGGCATGTTCCTGCGCGCGCAGCTCGAGGCCGGCGCCAGCGCCGCCCAGCTCTTCGACTCGTGGGCCGGGTCCCTCGGCCTCGGGGACTACCGGACCCACGTCGCCCCGGCCTCGCGCCGCGCACTGGACCACGTGCGCGGCCTCGGCGCGCCCCTGATCCACTTCGGGACCGGGACGTCCGAACTGCTCGTCGCCATGCACGAGGTGGGCGTGGACGTCATCGGCGTCGACTACCGGCTGCCCCTCGACGAGGCGAGCCGGCGCCTCGGCGGGACCGTGCCGGTGCAGGGCAATATCGACCCGGCCCTGCTGCCCGCCCCGTGGCCGGTCCTGGAACGGCACGTCCGCGAGGTGCTGGCCGCAGGCGCCTCGGCGCCGGGCCATGTGGTGAACCTCGGACACGGCGTCCCGCCGGACACGGACCCGGACGTCCTGACGCGCGTCGTCGAGCTCGTCCACTCCGTGGAGCCGTAACCATGACGAAGGGCACGGCCGGCCCCGAGGGCGACGCCGCGACTTCGCCGTCCGGCGGCCCGCCGGAGCGTGCCCCGCGCCGCATCGTCGTCATCGGCGGAGGCATGGCAGGGCTCGTCGCCGCGCGGACGCTGCTGCGGCGGGGGCTCCGCGTCACCGTGCTCGAGCGCTCCGGCCGGTTCGGCGGCACGGTGGACGGGCGTCTGCTGGGAGGCTTCCAGCTCGACAGCGGCGCCGAGTCCTTCTCCACCCGTTCCGCGACCGTCCCCGCACTCGCCGCCGAGCTCGGGCTCGACGGCCGGATCGTCACCCCCGACGCCACCGGCGCCTGGGTACAGCTTCCGGGCAGGGACCTCCGGGCCTCCGCGCAGCCCCTGCCGAGCTCCGGAGTCCTCGGCATCCCGGCGGATCCGTCCGACCCGGCGATCACCGCGGTCATCGGCCGCAGCGGCTCCCTCCGAGCCGCCCTGGACAGGGTCCTGCCCGTCGGGCCCCTCGCCACGCGCAAGAAGGTGAGCCTCGGGGAACTCGTCCGGACGCGCATGGGGGAGGAGGTGCTCACCCGACTCGTCGCGCCGGTCGCGGGCGGCGTGTTCTCCGCCGACCCCGACGACCTCGACGTCGACTCCGTGGCGCCGGGGCTCCGGGCGACCATGGCCCGCCTCGGCTCCCTCGGTGCCGCGGCAGGGGCGCTGCGCCAGGCCGCGCCGGCCGGCGCCGCGGTCGCCGGACTCGTCGGCGGGATGGCGCAGCTCCGCGACGCCCTCGTGGCAGAGCTCACGGCCGACGGCGCCGATCTCAGGACGGGGGAGCAGGTCACGGGTCTCGTCCGGTCCGGCACGGGCTGGACGGTGACCACCGAGCACTCGACGCTGACGCGGCGCATCTCCGCCGACGGCGTCCTCGTGGCCACCGAGGGCCGCGCCGCCGTCGACCTCCTCGCACCGGCCATTCCCGCCCTGGCGGCCGAACGGCCGGATCCGGTCCCCGGCGTCGCCCTCGTGACGCTGATCGTCGACGTGCCGGAACTGGATGCCGCCCCGCGCGGCACCGGCGTGCTCGTGGCCCGCGGCGTCGAGGGCGTGGCGGCGAAGGCGCTCACGCACTCCACCGCGAAGTGGGCGTGGCTGCGGGACCAGGCCGGTCCCGGCTCGCACGTCCTGCGGCTGTCCTACGGGCGCGTGGGGGACACACCCGCCGACGTGGGGCTCGCGACGCCCGACGGCGCCCTCTACCGCCATGCGCTCGCCGATGCCTCGGCGCTGCTCGGCGTACCGATCCTCGAGGCGGACGTGCTCGACTGGGACGTGGTGCGCTGGGCCGGCGCGCTGCCCCACGCCTCGGTCGGGCACCGGGAGCGGGTGGCCCGGATCCGCGGACTCGTCGCGGACCAGTCCGCGTCCCTCGCCGTCACGGGCGGATGGCTCGCGGGAACCGGCCTCGTGGCCGTCATCGACGACGCCCGGGCCCGCGCCGGGGTGCTCGCCGACGCCCTCGCCGAGGGTCCTGCCGTCGCGCTGTGACGTTCATCTCTTCTACCCCTCGTAGAAGTGAAGGGATTCGGTTCGCCTCCCGGCGAGGGGCAGACTAGTACCATGACTGAGCACACCGGTACCGACCCCGCCCACGCTCCCCAGCAGACCGGAGAGGGCGCCGATGCCCCCAGTGAGCTGTTCTACACACTCTGGACGGTCTTCGCGCGCACTGCCGCGACCACCGGATCCGACGCCCGACAGCTCGAGGAGGTCACCTCGTCCTTCGCGGAGGACGGCGTGGTGCTCCGCGGCTTCTACGACGTCTCCGGCATGCGGGCCGACGCCGACGTGATGGTCTGGCTGCACGGGCCCCGCCCCGAGGACCTGCAGGCCGCCGTACGCCGACTGCGCCGCACCGAGACGTTCGCCGGGACCGGCGTGGTGTGGTCCGCGATGGGCGTCCACCGCGACGCGGAGTTCTCCAAGTCGCACAGCCCGGCCTTCTCGCGGGGGGTGGCCCCCGCGGAGTGGGTGTGCGTCTACCCGTTCGTCCGGTCCTACGAGTGGTACATCCTGCCGCAGGACGAGCGTCGCGAGATGCTGATGGACCACGGCATGAAGGGACGCAAGTACCCGCAGGTCATCTCCAACACGGTGTCATCCTTCGCCCTGAACGACTACGAATGGATCCTGGCACTCGAGGCTCCCGAGCTCGTGGACCTCGTGGACCTCATGCGGTACCTCCGGGAGACCGAGGCGCGCCGCCATGTCCGCGAGGAAGTGCCGTTCTATACCGGCCGGCGGATCAACCCCGACGAGATTGCAGAGGTGCTCCAGTGACGACACAGGCTTTCGACCCCCTCGAGGGTGTCGACGAGAACGGCCGCATGGCCCCGAAGGCGTACGACGCCGTGGTGCTCGCCTCCTTCGGCGGCCCGGAGGGGCAGGACGACGTCATCCCCTTCCTGCGGAACGTCACCCGCGGCCGCGGCATCCCCGACGAGCGCCTCGAGGAGGTCTCGCACCACTACCGCGCGTTCGGCGGGGTGAGTCCCATCAACAGCCAGAACCGCGCCCTGCGTGCGGCCATGGAGGCCGAACTGCGCGGGCGCGGCATCGACCTGCCCGTGTACTGGGGCAACCGCAACTGGGAGCCGTTCATCGCCGACACCCTGCAGGAGGCCTACGATGCCGGCCACCGCAAGGTCCTCGCCGTGACCACGAGCGCCTACTCCTGCTACTCGAGCTGCCGCCAGTACCGCGAGGACCTCGGCATGGCCCTCGTGAAGACCGGACTCGAGGGCAGGCTCGAGGTGGACAAGGTGCGGCAGTACTTCGACCACCCCGGCTTCGTCGAGCCGTTCGTCGAGGGCGTCGGCGAGGGACTCGCGAAGGTCCGCGCGGGGCTCGCCGGGCAGGGCACGCCGGACGCACCCGTCCACATCATGTTCTCCACCCACTCCATCCCCATGGGCGACGCCGAGGCGGCGGGACCCCGGGACGGCGAGGGCGGCCCAGCCCACGAGGAGGGTGCCTACGTGGCGCAGCACCTCGCGACCGCGCAGGCCGTGCTGGACCGCATCCCGGAGGCCGCCGGCGTCGAGTGGTCACTGGTCTACCAGTCGCGCTCCGGCGCGCCCCACATCCCGTGGCTCGAGCCGGACATCAGCGACGCGCTGCGCGACCGCTACGAGGACGGGACCCGCGGCGTCGTCATCGTCCCGCTGGGCTTCGTCTCCGACCACATGGAGGTGGCCTGGGACCTCGACACCGAGGCCATGGAGACCTGCGCCGAGCTCGGCATCGTCGCCGACCGCGTTCCCACCCCGGGCACCCACCGGAAGTTCGTCGAGGGCCTGGTGGACCTGATCCTCGAGCGCACCGTCGAGAACAACATCGCCGACCGCCCGGCGGCGACGGCCCTGGGGCCGTGGTACGACGTGTGCCGTCCCAACTGCTGCGCCAACCGCCGCGGCGAGAAGCCGACCGTCGCGGCCGTCGATTCCACCGTGGGGACGCCGCTGCCCAACCCGGGGATGTGACAGTGCCCGGTATCCGGGTCGGCACGCGGGGCAGTGCCCTCGCGCTGACCCAGACCACCACCGTCGCCGAGCGCGTGGCGGACCTCGCAGGGCTGCCGTACGAGCTCGTGCGGGTCCGCACGGAGGGGGACATCCTCAAGGGGTCGCTCTCCCAGATCGGCGGCACCGGGGTGTTCGTCGCAGCACTGCGGGACGCCCTCCTCGAGGAGCGGTGTGACGTCGCGGTGCACTCGCTCAAGGACCTCCCCACACTGCCCGCGCCGGGGCTCACGGTCGCCTCGGTCCCCGAGCGTGAGGACGTCCGGGACGCCCTGTGCGCGCGGGACGGCCTGACGCTCGCCACGCTCCCCGACGGTGCCCGCGTAGGCACGGGGTCGCCCCGCCGCGCCGCCCAGCTGAGGGCCGCACGGCCGGGCCTGGAGGTCGTCGACATCCGCGGGAACGTGGACACGCGGCTCGGGCGGGTGGCGGGGCTCGTCCCCGGGGCTCCGGGAGACCTCGACGCCGTCGTCCTCGCCGCCGCGGGACTGCGCCGGCTGGGGCGCGACGACGCCATCACGGAACTGGTCGACACCGACGTCATGCTGCCGGCGCCCGGCCAGGGTGCGCTCGCGGTCGAGTGCCGCGAGAGCGAGGCCACACCGGGCATGCGCGAGGCACTGGCGGCCTACGACCACCTGCCCACACGCCTCGCGGTGACGGCCGAACGTGCCGTCCTGCTGCAGCTCGAGGCGGGGTGCGCCGCGCCGATCGGTGCCCTCGCACGGCTGCAGGGAGACGAACTGGCCCTCGAAGCCGTGGTCTGCAGCCTGGACGGCCGCGCGATCCTCCGGCGTACGCGCTCGGCACCCGCCACGGATGCCGTCGGTGCGGCGCAGCTCGGGCTCGAGCTCGCCGAGGAGCTGCTCGCCGCCGGTGCCGCGGACATCGCGCCGCTGAAGGGCTGAGCCCTCCGTGGTGCAGGCCCGGGCCGACGCGCCGGTGGTCGTCCTTCGGCATCCCGCACGGTCCGTCCGGATCGCCGAGGCCCTGCGCTCCAGAGGCAGGGCTGTGTTCGCGCTGCCTCTCACCGACACGGAACTGCCCGAGGACCCCGGGGCCGTCACGGTGGAACTCGCGGCGCTGGGGCGCGGCCACTACGCGTGGCTCGTGGTGACGAGCGGCAACGGTGTGCAGGCCCTGGAGCTGCTGGCCCGGGCGCGGGGGACGACCCTGGCGGATGTCGTCCGCACCGGCGCTGCAAGGGTGGCCGCCGTGGGGTCGGCGACGGCCGGACTCCTGGCCGATGCCGGCTTGCTCGTCGACCTCGTCCCGGGGCAGGCGTCCTCCTCGGGCCTGCTCGATGCCTTCGGGCCCGGTCCCGGGTCGGTCCTCCTGCCTCAGGGCGACCTCGCCCCCGACGACCTGCGGGCCGGCCTGACCGCCCTCGGCTGGTCGGTGCGCCGCGTCACCGCATACCGCACCGTGCCCTATCCGGCGGACCCCGCCCGGCATCTGCCGGGCGTCGCGGAGGAGGGGGCGCCGCCGCCCCTGCTGTCCGCAGGCGACGTCCTCGGGTTCGCCGCGCGGCCTGTCCACCCCGCCGTCGTCTTCACGGCTCCGAGCACCGTGCTGCAGTTCCATGAAAGGCTGGGGGGCGGGCCGCTCGCCTTTCTGCCGGTGGCCATCGGGCGCACCACGGCCGCGGCCCTCCGGTCGCACGGCTGGGAGCCTGCCGCGACGGCCGCGGAGCCGACCCCGCAGGGGATCGCGGCGGCCGTCGAGGAAGCCTTCACACGCGGCGTGCCCGTCGCCGCATCACGGAACGGAGATCAGCCATGAGTTTCCCCCAGCACCGGCCCCGGAGGCTGCGCTCGACCCCTGCCCTGCGGCGCATGGTCGCGGAGTACCGCGTCCATCCGTCCGAGCTGATCCTGCCGGCCTTCATCCGGGAAGGGCTCACCGAGCCCTCGCCCATCCTGTCCATGCCGGGCGTCGTGCAGCACTCCACGGACTCCCTGAAGCGTGCGGCGGCCGAAGCCGTGGAGCGGGGCGTGGGCGGCATCATGCTCTTCGGCATCCCCGAGCACCGCGACGCCACCGGCAGCGCGGGCATCGACCCCGACGGCGTCCTCAACCGGGCGATCGCCGACGTCCGCGCCGAGGTGGGCGACGACCTCGTGGTGATGAGCGACGTCTGCCTCGACGAGTTCACGGACCACGGCCACTGCGGCGTGCTCGCCGAGGACGGCTCCGTGGACAACGACACGACCCTGACCCTCTACGCGCGGATGGCCGTCGAGCAGGCCAACGCCGGCGCACACGTCCTCGGCCCGTCCGGCATGATGGACGGCCAGGTGGCCGTCATCCGCCAGGCGCTCGACGAGGCCGGACACCAGGACACCGTGGTGCTCGCCTACGCCGCGAAGTACGCCTCCGCGTTCTACGGGCCCTTCCGGGAGGCCGTCGACTCGCAGCTCGTCGGCGACCGGCGGACCTACCAGATGGACGCCGCGGACAGGCGCGAGGCGATCCTCGAGGTGGAACTCGACATCGAGGAGGGCGCCGACATGGTCATGGTCAAGCCGGCCATGAGCTACCTCGACATCCTCGCCGACGTCGCCGCCATGTCCCCGGTCCCCGTCGCCGCGTACCAGATCTCGGGTGAGTACGCCATGATCGAGGCGGCGGCCGCGAACGGCTGGATCGACCGTCGTCGCGCCATCGAGGAGTCCGTCCTCGGCATCAAGCGCGCAGGTGCGCAGATGATCCTCACCTACTGGGCCTCGGAGCTGGCGCTCTGGCTCGACGAGAAGAACTAAGGAACCCGCCATGACCACATCCCCGACCACGTCGGACACCCTGTACGAACGCGCCCGCGCCCTCATGCCGGGCGGCGTCAATTCGCCCGTGCGGGCCTTCGGTTCGGTGGGCGGTACACCGCGCTTCCTCGTCGACGCCCACGGCGCCTACGTGACCGACGCGGACGGGCAGGAGTACGTGGACCTCGTCTGCTCGTGGGGTCCGGCGCTGCTCGGGCACTCGCACCCGGACGTCATCGCCGCCGTCCACCGCGCTGTCGACCACGGGCTCACGTTCGGCGCCTCGACGCCGGCCGAGGCCGACCTCGCACAGCTCGTGAAGGAGCGCGTCCCCGCCGTCGAACTCCTGCGCATGGTCTCCACCGGCACCGAGGCCACCATGACCGCGGTGCGCCTGGCGCGCGGGTTCACCTCGCGCAACCTCATCGTGAAGTTCGCCGGCTGCTACCACGGCCACGTCGACAGCCTCCTCGCGTCCGCAGGATCGGGCGTCGCCACGCTGGCGCTGCCGGGTTCGGCCGGCGTCACCGAGGCGACCACGGCCGAGACGCTGGTGCTGCCGTACAACGACGTCGAGGCAGTCGAGGAGGCCTTCCGGACGCACGGCGACTCCATCGCCGCCGTCATCACGGAAGCCGCCCCCGCGAACATGGGCGTCGTGACGCCGGCGCCCGGCTTCAACGCGTTCCTGAGCCGCATCACCTCCGAGCACGGCGCGCTGTTCATCGTCGACGAGGTCATGACGGGTTTCCGCACGCATGCCGGCGGGTACTGGAAGCTCACCGGCGGGGCGGACGACGCCGAGCACCCCTGGACGCCCGACCTCCTGACGTTCGGCAAGGTCATCGGCGGGGGCATCCCGGCGGCGGCACTCGGCGGACGTGCGGACGTGATGAACTACCTCGCTCCGATCGGGCCCGTCTACCAGGCGGGCACGCTGTCGGGCAATCCGATCGCCATGGCGGCGGGCGTCGCGACCCTGACGGCCGCCACCGACGACGTCTACCGCCATGTCGACGCGCGCTCGCTGGAGGTGAGCGACGCCCTCACCGCGGAACTCTCGAAGGCCGGCGTCGACCATTCGATCCAGCGGGCCGGGAACCTGTTCAGCGTGGCGTTCGGCACCGCCGAGCACGGCGTGTGGAACTACGCCGACGCCCAGGCGCAGGAGGCGTTCCGCTACGGACCGTTCTTCCACTCCATGCTGGACTCGGGCGTCTACCTCCCGCCGTCGGTGTACGAGGCATGGTTCCTCTCCGCCGCGCACGACGACGCCGCCATGGAACGCGTGCACGCCGCACTTCCCGCCGCGGCGCGGGCGGCGGCGGCAGCGGTTCCGGTCGACTGACGGCAGCGGCCGCGGCTGCAGCGCCGTTCCGCGGCGTGCCGGCCCGCGACGGGCCGGTTCCCGCGCGGCCTGCAGGCCCACTCCCCGCTGGGCCTGCAGGCCGGGGGGCATCGCATCAGCCCGCGATCGGCGCCGTCCGGAGGGAAGGCGCCGATCGTCCGACGGGCGGCACGGTGTCGACCGGTCCCGCCCGCAGCGCCGTCGGCGGCTCCACCGGAGCCGGGCCCGGATCCTCCGGCGGCGCGATGACGGGCCATGCCCGCTCGATCACGGCGTCCGGCTCCGTCCGCCGGAGGTACTCCTCGAAACCGGCCGCCTGCCGCTCCGCCCAGACGATGAGTGCGGCATGGAGGTCGGTCGCCGGTCGCCGGAGGAACGCGTACCGGTCGGCGAGGATCCTGCCGATCTCGAGGGTCGCGAGGACATCGGCGGCAGACGTGTGCGCGTTCTCGAAGCGGACGCCGTAGTGCTCGCACAGCGCCGTCAATGTCCGCTTGCCGCGCCGGTACCGGTCCGCCTGCTTGTCCATGACGTAGGGATCGATCACGGGCGAGGGGCGCGGGACGGGCACCTCATGGCGGCGCCCCTCCTGCTCCAGCACCGTGAAGTCGTACCGGGCGTTGTAGGCCAGCACGGGGGTGCCCTCGCCGAAGAGTCGTGCGAGGACCGCCGCGATGCCGCGGACCACCTCCACGGCGGCCAGTCCGTGAGCGCGGGCGTGCTCCGTCGAGACGCCGTGGATCGCGGCGGCTCCCTCCGGGATCTCGACACCCGGGTCGGCCAGCCACTCGTGGTGCTCGAGCACCTCGCCGCTGCCGTCGACGAGGACGATCGTCGCGGTCACGATCCGTGCCGACAGCGGGTCGCGCCCCGTCGTCTCGAGGTCGAAGGCCGCCCGCGGACCCTCATGCCAGCTCGTCATGCGACCACCGTACTGGCGGGCTCCGACGCTTTGGCGGAGCCCTCCGGCGAGCGCCGCCCCAGGCGGTGTCGCCACCCGGGGACGGCGGACCATGGGGCCGCTCCGCCCTGACGGCACGCTGCGACGGGTGGCGGGACGAGGGCCGGGCTACTGTTGGCGCATGCATCCCCGACCCGCGGGCAGTGTCGAGCCGGAGCCGCAGGACGCCGCCGGGCCGGGTGGGGCACCGTCCCCGCGCGTCGACCCCGACGCATACGTCGAGGCCGTGCTCGCCGTCGCCGGGATGATCCCCGCACGCCGCGTGCTGACGTACGGGGACATCGCCGAACTCCTCGGCTGCGGCGGTCCCCGGCAGGTCGGCAGGGCCCTGTCCCGCAGCACCCGGGACGTCCCGTGGTGGCGCGTCCTGCGCGCCGGAGGCCACCCGCCGCGCGGCTTCGCCCTGCCGGCGCGACGCCACTACGACGACGAGGGCACGGCCCTGTCCCTCCCGTCGGGACCGGCGGGCCCCGAGGAGTACCGCGTCGATCTCGGCGTCGCCCGCTGGTGGCCCTCGGAGGCGGACCAGGCGCGGATGGCAGGGCTCGGTGAGGCACTGCAGGCCGGGCGAGAGCGCCAGCCGTTGCGCTGCCGCTGATTGTCCGTGGCATGTGATGGTCTTGAGGCATGACGAGTACTCTCCCCGACGCGCCGCCGGCGGCCGGCGGTGCCCCGCACCCCGCTGCCACGGCTCGGCACCGGGGGTACGAGGCCGTCCTCGCGTCGCTGGAGGACGTCTCGGGGCAGGTCCTGGTCCTCGGTGCTCCCGGGAGCGGGAAGTCGTCGCTGCTCACGGATCTGGCCGTGCGACGCATCGAGGCGGGGTCCATCGGGCCGGAGGGGCTGCTGCTCCTCGCGCCCACGCGCGCAGCGGCCACCCGGCTCCGCGACGAACTCACGGCGAAGCTCGACCGCAGCATCAGCACGGCGCCCGCACGCACCTGGGCGTCCTACGCCTTCGACCTCATCCGACGGGCGAAGGCCGAGGGCCGGATGCCCCTGATCCCGCGCACGCCGCGGCTCCTGTCAGGCGCGGAGCAGGACCTCATCATCAAGGAGCTGCTCTCCGGGCACGGACGGGACGGCGCCGCATCGCCCGGGTGGCCCTCGAGCCTCGCCCTGGCGCTGCCGACGCGCGGGTTCCGGCAGGAGATCCGCGACCTGTTCGACCGTGTGAGCGAGTACGGGGTGCCGGCGGACGACCTCGCGAAGTGGGGCCACCGCTTCGACCGGCCGGACTGGGTGGCCGCGGCGGCGCTCTACCGGGAGTACCGCGACGTCCTCGACCTCCGGATGCCCGAAGCCTTCGACCCCGCGGGCATCCTGACCGCCGCCCGGGAGATCCTCGAGACGGACCCTGACTTCCTCGACCGGGAGCGGCAACGGCTCCGCCTGATCCTCGTCGACGACTACCAGGAGGCCAATCCCGCGATCCATGCGCTGCTGGGCCTCATCGGGACGGGCAACGACGTCGTCGTCACCTCCTGTCCCGATACCGTCGCGCAGGGCTTCCGCGGTGCCCGCCCCGAACTCACCGGACGCCTGTCCACCCTCTTCCGCCGCGGCGGGGGCCTGACCACCGTGACCCTGCCCGCGTCCCTGACCATGGGGGACCGGCTCGCGGAGGCGTGGGGCAACGTGGCCGCCCGGATCGCCACGACCGGCGTCAGCACGGCCTACCGGACACCCCAGGGCGAGACCGCCTCCGAGCAGGAAGCCGAGCCGGGCGGGCACCGGACGGGGGAGCAGCACGGGACCCGGGAAGACGGTCCGACGGCTGATCGTCCGGTGGTGTCCGCCCACGTCCTGGACAGCGCGTTCCACGAACAGCGTTTCGTCACCCAGCGGATCCTCGAAGCCCACCTGTTCGACGAGCGCAGTCTCGACGACATCGCGGTGATCGTCCGGAACGGAGCGCAGGTATCCGCCGTACAGCGCTTCCTGACCGCGCAGGGCATCGCCGTGAACGTGCCCGCCGCGGAGACCGCGATCCGGGAGGAGCCCGCCGTCCGGCCCCTGCTCGATCTCTACGCCGTGGTGGTGGGGAGGGCGGAACTGGACGCGGAACTGTGCATCTCCCTGCTGACCTCGCGGATCGGCGGGGCAGGCAGTCTCGACCTCCGCCGGCTCCGCCAGATCCTGCGGCGCACGGAACTCCAGCAGGGCGGCGGCCGCACGAGCGACGAGCTCCTCACCGCCCTGTTCACCTCACCCGTGGACATCGCCGCGCTGCCGTCCGAGGGTGCCCCCGTCCGGCGGCTGCACCGCATGCTGGAGGCCGCCAGGGCCGCGACAGCGGACCCGGCACGGGACCCCGAGACCGTCCTGTGGGCCCTCTGGTCGGCGTCCGGTCTCGCGCAGCAGTGGTCCACCGCAGCGCTGTCCGAGGGACCGTCCTCGGCCCGTGCGGACCGGGACCTGGACGCGATGATGGCGCTGTTCCACACGGCCGAGCGCTTCGTCGAGCAGATGCCGGGAGCCGACCCCGAGCTCTTCCTCGACTACATCCTCAGCCAGGACATCCCCATGGACACGCTGACGCAGCGCACAGCCCGGCAGGCGTCCGTCTCGGTGCTCACACCCGCGAGCGCAGCCGGGCGGCACTGGCCGTTGGTGATCGTCGCGGGCGTGCAGGACGGCGTCTGGCCGAACCTCCGGCTCCGCGGAGAACTCCTCGGGTCCGGGGAGCTGCGTGCACTGCTCGATCACGGGGAGTCCTTCCGCAGCACCCGGGACCCGGTGTCGCTGCTGCAGGACATCCGCTTCGACGAGCTGCGGACCTTCTCCCTCGCGGTGTCCCGGGCAACCCGGGAGCTCGTCTGCTGCGCGGTCTCGTCGCAGGACGAACAGGCGTCCCAGTTCCTCGACGTGCTCGACCCCCTGCCGGCCGGTGCGGTCGAGCGCGCGCGCACCGAGGTGCTGCGGCCCGTCACCCTCCGCGCCCTGGTCGCCGAGCTGCGCAAGTTCGCGCAGGACCCGCAGGCCGCCCCCGCCCTGTCGCGTGAGGCCGTCCGGCACCTGGGGCACATGGCCGTGCTCGAGCCGCCGGTGCCCGGTGCGCACCCGGCACAGTGGTGGGGTGTCTTCGGCCTGAGCAGCGAGGAACCGGTGGTGCCGCCGGATCAGCCCGTGCCGGTCTCGCCCTCGAAGGTGGAGTCGGTGCTCACCTCGCCCCTGAGCTGGTTCGTCTCGGCCGCCGGGGGAGAGAGGACCACCGACTTCGCCCGCTCCCTCGGGACCCTCGTCCACCAGATCGCGCAGGACCTCCCGGAGGCCACCGGCAACGAGTACGTCCGCGAACTGGAGCGGCGCTGGCCGCAGCTCGGGATCAAGGACACCTGGGAGGGACGGGCCGACTTCCGGCGCGCCGAGACGATGGTGCGCAAACTCGCCGCGTACGTGCTCTCGATGCGGAAGGAGGGCCGGATGCTGCACGCGACCGAGGTCGATTTCTCGGTGGACCTCGAGGTGCGGATCGACGGCGCGGAGCGGATCGCACGGCTCCGCGGGCAGATCGACCGGCTCGAGCTCGACGCGGAGGGCCGGTTCGTGGTCGTCGACCTGAAGACGGGCAGGAACGCTCCCGCCGGAGCCGACATCGCGCGGCATCCGCAACTCGCCGCCTACCAGACGGCCGTTGCCGCAGGGGCGCTGGCAGGCGATGACACCGGTACGCCCGACGACGGGGCCGCCGCGGGAGACCCGGGCACACCGGGCGGTGCGTCGCTGGTCCAGCTGGGCAAGAGCGACAAGAACGTCTCGGTGCAGGCGCAGCCTGCCGTGGGCCCCGAGGACACCTGGGCGAGGACCATGATCCAGGACGCCGCCGCGCTCATGGCGGCCGCGACGTTCGAGACGATCCACGACCCCCGGCGGTCCGGGTTCGGCGGTAGCGGCTGCCGGTTGCCCGAGATCTGCCCGCTGTGCGAAGAAGGCAAGCAGGTGACGCAGTGATGGCTCCCGAGCCGACGACGATCCGGTACTCCGCCCGGCGACTCGCGGAGCTGCTCCACTCCGACCCCGATGCCCCCGTGCCGTACCCCACCGAGGATCAGGCGCGCGTCATCGAGGCCCCTCTGGAGCCGCTCCTCGTCATCGCCGGGGCGGGATCCGGGAAGACCAGGACCATGGCCGACAGGGTCGTCTGGCTCGTCGCCAACGACCTCGTGCGCCCCGAGCAGATCCTCGGCGTCACCTTCACGCGGAAGGCCGCCGGTGAGCTCGCCTCGCGCGTCCGGCAGCGCCTGGCCCAGCTCTACACGGCCCTCGACGGGGAGCCGTCCGCCCCGGCGGGAGCCGACGCGCTCGACCGGCTCGACCCGGCCATCTCCACCTACCACTCCTTCGCGAACGGGATCGTGCAGGACTACGGGCTGCGCATCGGCGTCGAACGCGACTCGGTGATGCTCGGCACCGCCCAGTCCTGGCAGCTCGCCGCCTCCGTGGTGGAGACCTACGACGGGGAGTGGGAACACCTCACGGGTGCGAAGAGCACGCTCGTGAAGGCCGTGCTGGACATGGCGGGGGAGTGCGCGGAGCACCTGGTCAGCCCCGCGACCGTGCGGGACGAACTGCGCCGCCACATCGAGTACGTGTCCTCGCGGCCCTATGTCGCGGGCTCCCCGAAGACGTCCACCCAGGACGCGGCGAAACTGCTCAACAGGCTGCGCGTCCGCGTCACCGTCACCGAGCTGACCGAGCGGTACGCCGCTGCGAAGCTCGCGCGCCGCCAGCTCGACTTCGGGGATCTGGTGTCCCTCGCTGCACGGATCGCCCGGGACATCCCGGAAGCGGGCACGATGGAACGCGAGAAGTACAGGGTCGTGCTGCTGGACGAGTTCCAGGACACCTCGCACGCGCAGATGGTCCTGTTCTCGCGGCTGTTCGCCGACGGGCGCTCCGTCACGGCGGTCGGCGATCCGCACCAGTCGATCTACGGCTTCCGGGGCGCTTCCGCCGGGCAACTCGCGACCTTCCGGACGGCCTTCCCGAAGGTGCACGACGGCGGACTCACGCCGTCGGAGGTCGCCCACCTGTCGGTCGCCTGGCGGAACTCGACGTCGATCCTCGAGGCCGCGAACACGGTGTCCGCGCCGCTGAACGTTCCGGCGCCCTGGCTCCGCACCACGTCGGTGCAGCAGGTCCCCGGTCTCGTCGCCAGGCCGCAGGCACCGCTCGGCGAGGTGCTGCTGGGGCGATTCCTCACGGACGCCCCCGTGAGCGTCGCAGATCCCGGACCGGAGGATGTGCAGCACACCGTGCCGGCCCTGAGCGAGGCGGAGGCCGTCGCCCGGGAGGTCCTCCGGCAGCGCGGGCGCAGCTTCGAGACCGACGACGACGGCAGTCCGCTGCGGCCCACGATGGCCGTGCTGTGCCGCGGGCGCAAGCAGTTCGATCCCATCCGGCGGGAACTCGAGCGCGCCGGCGTCCCGGTCCAGATCGTGGGCCTCGGCGGGTTGCTGCGCACCCCCGAGATCGTCGATCTGCTCGCCACCCTGCGGGTCCTGGGTGATCCCGACCGCTCGGATGCGATGCTCCGGCTCCTGGCCGGCGCGCGCTGGCGGCTGGGCCCGGCCGACCTCATGGCGCTCGGCGACTGGTCCCGGCAGCTCGCCCGGACGCGCGAGGCCCTGTTCCGTCGCGGTGGGGCGGCGGGGGAGGAGCTCGACCACGAGCAGGGTGAAGCCGCCGTCGTGGCGCCCGACCTCGCCGAGGCGGGCAGCCTGGTCGAGGCCGTCGACTACCTCCCGCCCACGGACTGGGTGTCGGCCTCGGGCAGGTCGCTCAGCGAGACGGCCAGGCGCCGGCTCGATGCGCTGCGGCGTGAATTGCGGGCGCTGCGGAGTTTCGTCGGGGACGACCTCGGCACCATGATCGGTGAGGTCGAGCGTGCGATCCTGCTGGACATCGAGGTGGCGGCGAAGCCGGGTGTGAGCATCCACGAGGCACGCCGCAACCTCGACGCCTTCACGGAGGCCGTCGCGGGATTCGTGTCCACCGCCGAGAGGGTCGACCTCCCGGCGTTCCTCGCCTGGCTCGAGGCGGCGGACCAGGAGGAGGACGGACTGCCCGTGACGCAGCTCGAAGCGAGCCGGGACGCCGTGCAGCTCCTGACGGTCCACGCATCCAAGGGGCTCGAGTGGGACGTCGTCTTCGTGCCGGGCCTCAACGACGGGTCCTTCCCCAGCGGCAAGGATTCACGGTGGAGCAGCGGCGACGCCGCGATCCCCTGGCCGTTGCGCGGGGACGCGAGGGAACTCCCGCAGTGGGACTGGGAGCAGCAGGACCAGAAGGAATGGCTGACCAGCGAGAAGGAGTTCACGGGCGAGGCCCGGGCCCATGCTGAGCGGGAGGAACGCCGGCTCGCGTACGTCGCCTTCACCCGGGCGAAGCACGCGCTCGTGTGCACCTCGTCGGCGTGGGGCGGGGGCCGGTCGCGGCCGTCGGCGCCGTCGTCCTACCTCGCGGACCTCGCGCACCTCGCCGAGTCCGGTTCCGCCGGGTTCACGATGCCGCACTGGGTCGCGGAGGAGGACGAGGGCGATGCCAATCCCGCGAACGCGAGCCCCGAGCGTGCGGGGTGGCCGTTCGACCCCCTGGGTGCCCGGCGCGCCTCCATGGAACGCGCTGCGCGTGCGGTCCTCGAGCAGGCCGCGGCACCCGCCCCCGAGGTGGAGGTCGACGGCGGCCGCTGGGGACGGGAGGTCCGGCTGGCCCTGGCCCGGCAGGCGCGCGAGCGGGAGCGGATGCCCCTCGCGCTGCCCTCGCACATCTCGGCCTCGACCCTCGTGGAGCTCCGTGAGGACCCGGGCGCGGTGATGCAGCAGCTGCGGCGCCCGCTGCCCCGGCGCCCGGGCTCGGCTGCGCGGAAGGGGACGGCGTTCCACGCCTGGATCGAGGAGTTCTACGGCTCCGGCGGCATGCTCGACCTCGGCGAGTACCCTGGCGGAGCTGACGCCTACGTGGACGAGACCCTCGGCCTGCAGGACATGGCCGCGATCTTCGAGCAGTCCGAGTGGGCGCTCCGCGAACCGGCAGCGATCGAGGCGCCGATCGAGACGAGGATCGGTGGCATCGTGGTCCGCGGGCGCATCGACGCGGTGTTCCGGGACGCCGACGGCGGCTGGGACCTCATCGACTGGAAGACAGGTCGCCCTCCTGCTCCCGACCGGCGCGCAGCCAAGGCCGTGCAGCTCGCGGTGTACCGCCTCGCCTGGTCCCGCCTGAAGGACGTCCCGCTCGCGAAGGTGCGGGCTGCCTTCTTCTACGTCGCGGACAACCTCGTGGTCCGCCCGCACGACCTCGCCGACGCGGCGGAGCTCGAGGGGATCATCCGGGCTGCGGCCACGGCGGCGTGAGCACGATGCCGGCCGCCTTCCCGTGCGGGGCCGGTGAGGTCGACGCCCGGGAAGGCGGCCGGCGGCCTCAGTTGCGGGAGGAGACGATCGGCAGGGCCGAGGTCGCGACGTCGTCCGGCGACCCTGCGCCCGGCGCGTCGTTGCGCAGCAGGGCCGTGGCGGAGGTCGCGCCGGTCCGCTGACGACCGGCCGTCAGGCGGGCGTAGGCGAGGGACGAACCCGAAGCGGTCCCGTCGGAGTCTCCATGGGGAGCCGACCGGTCCTCGTCGCGGCTGGAGGGCTGCGCCGAGGGGCTGCCCGGCAGCCGGTGGAACCGCTGGCCGGCAGGACCATCCGGATCGTAGGCATGGCTACCCGCCCTCCAGGAACGGCCGTCCGCGCCTGCGGCCCGGTCGCCCGTCCCGGCCCGTTCCTGCGCCGGAGAGTCCTGCAGAGCACCCTCGTCCACGGAAGGATGCTGCGGCCGACCGTAGACCAAGCGAGCACCGGTAGCAGTAGAACCCTCCGCCTCGTCGGGGGCGTCGGTCCCGAGTTCGTCACCCCACTCGAGACGTTCCTCGTGGGCCCGCTGCGCACGCTCGGCGGCCTCGTGCTGCTCACGTTCGATGGACTCGACGTCGGCCTCGAGCGTGGCGAGCATGCCCTCCGCCTCGTGGATCATCGCGGCGTCCTCGAGGGCCACCCCGCGCACCAGCCACTGCGCCAGGGCGAATTCGGCAGCGAGGGCGGCACGACGCGGGAGGTGCGGGTCGACGGCGCTCGTCCTCGCACCCGCGTACGCCTCATGGACGGCGTCGACGAAGGCCGTGTCCTCGGCGGCTGCGAGCCAGGCGAAATCCTCGGCGGGATCGCTGATGCTCAGGTCGGTCCAACCGGTCACGGCGGACACCCGGCCCGCGGAGACCAGGAGATGGTCCTCGTGCAGGTCCCCGTGGATCACTGTGGGGCTGAACCGCCACAGCGTCACGTCCTCGAGGGCGTGCTCCCAACGGCGCAGCAGGATGGCCGGGATCCTGCCGGTCGTGGCCGCCTGGTCGAGTTCGTTCAGCTTCCGCTGCCGGTACTCGTCCGCCTCGTAGCCCGGGAGGTCGGCGCGCTGCACCATGTCCTTGGGCAGTTCGTGGATCGCGGCGATGACGCGTCCCAGTTCCCGTGCCATGGTTCGTCCGCCGCCGGTCAGCGCGTCGAGCGGCCGGGTGGTCCCGGCGAGGTGGGAGTACACGAACGTGCTGAGTTCACCCTGGCGTACGCTCCCTGCCATGTGCGGGATGAGGAAGGGGAGTTCCGCCTTGACCGCGGGAGTGAAGGCGCGCAGCGCCTGCAGCTCCGTCTCGAGCCGCATGCTGGCCTCGGCATGCTTCGGTGAACGGACCCGCCACTGTTTCCCCGCGTCGTCGACCAGCAGGGCGGAGTCGAAATCGGCGGCGTCGTCGGGAGCGCCTGCGACGCCCGTCGGAGCCAGGCCAGGTACTGCGGCGCTTGCGATGGCGGCAAGTTCCATGGGTGTCCGTTTCACAAGATCAACCGTAGGGCGTGCGCGCACCGGCCGCGCAATTCCGGTGCGGCGAGTCGCCAGATGCACTACTCGTCCTGGGTGTGCACTAGTCCTCCACCTACTCTGCGCTGAATGGGTTTTGGGGGAGCGAGAACGTACCGTAGAACCATGACCGATCCCCTCCGGACCCTTGTGCTGCCTCCCCTCGGATCGCTGCCGCTCTCGCGCGCGGGGTCGGACCGGGACGGTGACGCGAGGACCACCGACAACTTCCTGGAGGACCTCTGGGCCTCGGACGGGACGAGGGTCCTCGCGCTGGCCGGGGGGAGGGCCCCGGTCCAGGGGAACGCGCTCCTGCTCGTCGCGCCGTCCGACATCCAGCGGCCCGAACTGCTCGTCTACCTGGGGCGCATCGACGAGGGATCCGCCGATGCGGGACAGAGGGTGGTCCTCGCCGTCCTCGAGGAGGAGGACCACGACCTGGCTCCCCGGGAGCAGTGGATGGGCCTGCGCGACATCGCCGTGTCGCTGGACGCCCGCGACGCCGGGCTCTTCGTCGAGGGTGCGTCCGTCGCCAACTGGCACGCCACCCACACGCACTGTCCCCGCTGCGGGTCGGCCACCGACGTGCGCGACGCCGGCTGGGTCCGTCAGTGCCCCAGGGACGGCTCGCAGCACTACCCGCGCACCGACGCCGCGATCATCGTCTCGGTGATCGACGACGACGACCGCCTGCTGCTCGGGTCCGCCGCCACCTGGCCGGAGAACCGTTTCTCGACCCTCGCGGGCTTCGTCGAACCGGGCGAGTCGCTGGAGGCAGCCGTCATCCGGGAGGTCGCCGAGGAATCCGGCATCGAGACCGAATCCCCGGAGTACCTCGGATCGCAGCCCTGGCCCTTCCCGGCCTCCCTGATGCTCGGTTTCACGGCCCGCGCCGTCACCACCGACGCCGTGCCGGACCGCGTGGAGATGCGCACCGTCCGCTGGTTCACGCGTGAGGAGCTCTTCACCGAGGTGCGTGACGGGACCATCACCGTGGCCGGAGGTGTCTCGATCGCACGCGCACTCATCGAGCGCTGGTACGGCGGACCCCTGGACGAGGAGCCATCGGAGGCACGTCCCTGATGTCCGGACTTCTGCTCGAGGACAGTATCCTCGAGGGGCTCGACGACGAACAGCGGACGGTGGCGAGTACCCTCACCGGTCCGCTCTGCGTGCTCGCGGGAGCGGGCACGGGCAAGACCCGCGCGATCACCCACAGGATCGCGTACGGCGTCCACACCGGCGTCTACAAGCCCCAGCAGGTGCTCGCGGTGACCTTCACGGCCCGCGCGGCGGCGGAGATGCGCACCCGGCTCCGGGACCTCGGGGCCGGCGGTGTGCAGGCCCGGACCTTCCACGCCGCCGCCCTCAGGCAGCTGCAGTACTTCTGGCCCCAGGCGGTGGGCGGACCCCTGCCCGCACTGGTCGACCACAAGGCCCAACTGATCGCGGAGGCCGCACGGCGGCTGCGCCTGTCCACGGACCGCGCCGCCATCCGCGACGTCGCGGCGGAGATCGAATGGGCCAAGGTCTCCATGCTGACCCCCGACGGATACGCGGCCGCAGCAGCGGGTCGGGCGGAACCGGCAGGCATGGACCTCGTCAGCGTGTCGCGCATCTTCTCGGCCTACGAGGACCTCAAGATCGACCGCAACCTGATCGACTTCGAGGATGTGCTCCTGACGACGGTCGCCATCCTCGAGGAGGACGAGAAGGTGGCGGCGACCGTGCGGGCCCAGTACCGGCACTTCGTCGTCGACGAGTACCAGGACGTCTCCCCGCTCCAGCAGCGCCTCCTCGATCTCTGGCTGGGCGAGCGCCGGGAGCTGTGCGTCGTCGGTGACGCCAGCCAGACCATCTACTCCTTCACCGGTGCCACGTCGCGGCACCTGCTCGAGTTCACGAAGCGCTACGAGGGCGCGCAGGTGGTGAAGCTGGTGCGCGACTACCGGTCCACGCCGCAGGTGGTCCGTGCCGCGAACACGCTCCTGGCAGCGAGGAGCAGCGAGGCCGACCGGCGGGCCGTCGGCACCACCTGGTCCGCACCCCTCGAACTGATCGCGCAGCGGCCGGCCGGTCCCGAACCGGTCTTCACCGAGTGCAGCGACGACGAGGCCGAGGCCGCGGAATGCGCTCGGCGCATCGGCGTGCTGCTCGGGCAGGGCGTCAAGGCGAGCGAGATCGCCATCCTGTACCGCACCAACGGGCAGTCGGAGGCATACGAGCAGGCCCTGGCGAGTGCCGGCATCGGGTACCAGCTGCGCGGCGGTGAGAGGTTCTTCCAGCGGCGGGAGGTCCGTGACGCCCTGCTCCAGCTCCGTGCCGCGGCGCGCACGCAGGGCGACGCCGATGTGCCCCAGCAGGTGCGCGACGTCCTCGCCTCGCTCGGCTACACCGCCGTGGCCCCCCAGACCTCCGGTGCCGTCCGCGAGAAGTGGGAGTCGCTCGCGGCGCTCGTGGGCCTCGCGGACGAGCTGAACAGGGTGCGCGAAGCCTTCACCCTGCAGATGCTGGTGGCCGAGCTCGAGGAGCGCGCCGCGTCCCAGCATGCTCCGACGGTGCAGGGCGTGACGCTCGCGTCCCTGCACTCCGCCAAGGGGCTCGAGTGGGACGCCGTCTTCCTCGTCGGCCTGAGCGAGGGACTGATGCCCATCTCGTTCGCCGACACGCAGGAGGGCATCGACGAGGAACGCAGGCTGCTGTACGTCGGCATCACCCGCGCCCGGATCCATCTGTCGATGTCCTGGTCCACCTCGCGCTCCCCGGGCGGACGGGCCAGCCGCAAACCGTCGCGCTTCCTCGACGCGCTCCGGCCCGCGGAGGCCGGGCAGGCGTCCTTCCGCCAGCCGCGGGCCAAGGCCGGCCGCAAGTCCTCCGCCCCCGCCGTGTGCCGCGTGTGCAAGCGTCCGCTCCTCACGGGATCGGAGCGGAAGATCGGGCGCTGCAACGACTGCCCCGCGAGCTACCAGGAGGAGACGTTCGACGCGCTCCGCGCCTGGCGGCTGGCCGAGGCGCGGGACAAGGACGTGCCGGCGTTCGTGGTCTTCACGGACGCCACGCTCGTCGCGATCGCTGAGGCCAGGCCGCAGACGCTCGAGGAACTGGGCGGCCTCGCCGGCGTCGGGTCCGCCAAGCTCGAGCGGTACGGAGACGCGGTCCTCGGGATCATCAGTGACAACTCCTGATGCTCCCGCCGGGGTGGGCGCACCGCGTCTGCCGGTGGAGGTGCGTCGCTCGGCGCGGCGGAAGAGGACCGTCAGCGCCGACATCCGGGACGGCGTCATCCGGGTCTCCATCCCGGGCCATTTCTCCGCCGGCCAGGAGCGCCACTGGGTGGAGCGGATGGTGGAGCGCATGACGGCCAGGTATCTGGAGACGCCGGCGATCACCGACGACGAACCCGTCCCGGAGCTGCTGCAGCGCGCCGAGCGGCTCGCACGCCGCTACCTCGGCGGCAGGGGAGTGCCGGCGACGATCGGCTGGGTGACCAACCAGAGGTCCCGGTGGGCCTCGGCGACGCCGGCGTACCGCTCCATCCGCCTGTCGCACAGGCTGCAGGGGATGCCCGACTGGGTGGTGGACTACGTCATCCTGCACGAGATGGCGCACCTCGTCGAGCCGTCCCACAACGCCGTGTTCTGGGGCCTGCTCACCTCGTATCCGCGGACGGAGTCGGCTAAGGCCTTCCTTGAGGGTGCGGCCTTCGCGGCCCACCGGAACCTGACGGGCAGCCTGGACGAGCTCTAGGAGTACCGCCCGGGTGACCTCCCGGAACGGACCGCCATGCCCGCGGGGCGGAACCGCCGTACCCGGGAGCGGCAGCACGCGGGTTCGCGGCGTGCCGGACCCGGCACGCCACGAACCCGGCGCGGTCCGCCTACTTGCCGTCGGCGCTGGGAGCGTCCTCCCCGGTCTCCGGGTCCTGCCCGGGTGCGGGAGGCGCCTCGCCGTCGGGGTCCGACGACGACGCGGGACCTGCGGACGAATCGGGGCCATCGGCCGCTGCGGCATCGTCATCCTGCTCGAAGCCTCCCGCGAGGAGCCGCTGGAGGGCCGCGTCGACGTCGGCGTCGGACGACTCGATCAGCTTGCGGCGCTCGGAGAAGCCCGCGGGGTCGTCGAGGTCCTCCGCCGTCGGCAGCAGGTCCGGGTGCTGCCACAGGGCGTCGCGTCCCTGGATGCCGCGTTCCTCGGTGAGCAGCGACCACAGCGCCGCGGCGTCGCGGAGCCGGCGCGGCCGCAGTTCCAGCCCGACGAGCGCCGCGAAGGCGTGTTCAGCGGGCCCACCCGTCGCCCGGCGCCGCCGTACCATCTCACGCAGGGCGCCCGCCGAGGGGAGGTTCGCCGCAGCCGCCGCTGTCAGCTCGTCCACCCAGCCCTCCACGAGCGCGAGCGTCGTCTCGAGCCGCACGAGCGCGGCGTCCTGTTCCGGCGTCCGTTCGGGCATGAACACGCCCTGGGAGAGCGCACCCTGCAGGCTCTCGGGATTGGTCGGATCGATCTCCCGCGCAGCTTCCTCGATCTTGCCCATGTCGATGTGGATGCCCCGCGCATAGCGCTCGATGCTGCCCAGCAGGTGACCGGTGAGCCACGGGATGTGCGTGAAGAGCCGGACGTGGGCCGCTTCCCGCACCGCGAGGAACAGCTGCACCTCCTGCTCGGGGATGTCGAGGCCGGCGCCGAACGCCGCGACGTTGGCGGGAAGCAGCGCCATCCGTCCGTCAGCGAGCGGCACCCCGATGTCGGTCGAGCCCACCACGTCCTTGGAGAGCGCCCCGACGGCCTGGCCCAGCTGCATGCCGAACATCGCACCGCCGACGTTCTGGAGCATCGAGGCCGGACCCATGCCGCCCATCATCGACTTCATCTCGTCCGGCAGCTGCTCGGAGATGACGTCCGACAGCGCCTTCGCGATACTCGTCGCCACGGGTTCGGTGAGGCGCCGCCACGTCGCCATGGTGGCCTCGACCCACTCGGCGCGCGACCAGGCGCGCCCCAGCTGGCCCGTGCTCGGGAAGTCGGTCATCGGGTCGAGCCACATCTCGGCGAGCTTCAGCGACTCGTCGACGCTGCGCCGCTGCAGGGCCGTGACCGAGGGATCGTTGTCGGAGGCCGCGACGCGGCGCGCCTGCTCATGGGCCATCTGCCAGTTCACGGGCCCCTCGCTCTGAGCGCTGAACATCGCCTGGACCTGCTGCATCATCATGGCCATCGCTGCCGGGTCGGAGGGCAGGCCTGCCGCCTTCGCGATCTCCTGCGGGTCGAAGCCGGTGGCCCCGCCACCGAACATCTTCGACAGCATCTCGGACAGCGGATCCTGGGGCGTGTCGTCGTCGCCGTTCGAGGGATTGGATGGGTTGGGCACTGGTACCACCGGTCCTGGGAGTAGCTTGGCGTGTCCGGCAGAGGGGCAGCGCCACCCTGTCGGCTGTGCAACCCACGCTACCGGCCACACCTCGCCGGTGTCCTTCGCGGCGTGAATCGTTCGCTGAGGGCAAAGCCATCCCGGGGTGGGAGTCCGGTGACCGCCGGGACGCGCATCAGTGGCCACCGCCGGCAGCAGACGGCCCCGTGCGGTGTCAGCGAAAGCGTCTACCCTAGGGGTGCCGGAGTGTGCCGCCCGTGCCCGTGCGCGGCACGCCTCCACATGCGCCCTACAGGAAGAAGAACCGTGACGCAGCCCGTCCACGTCGACACGTACACGCCCGAGGAGCCCACGCGGCCGAGGGACCCGCGCTTCCGGGCGATGACGGTCTCCGGCGGTCTCGCCCTCGTCCTCTGCGCCGCGGCGGTGCTCCTGCCGTCGCCTTACGTCCTGGAATCCCCGGGGCCCACGTTCAACACGATCGGTGAGGTGGACGGGCAGCCCCTCATCCAGGTGGAGGGAACCGAGAGCTTCCGGCCGTCGGGCCAGCTCGACCTCACCACGGTGTACGTGAGCGGTGGACCGAACGGCCGGGTGAACATCCTCGACACCTTTCGCGCCTGGGCGAGCCCGAACCAGGACGTCCTGCCCGAGCAGCTGGTGTATCCGGAGGGGACGACGTCCTCCGAGCTGCAGGAGCAGAACGCGCTGGCCATGACGTCGTCCCAGGAGACGGCGATCGCCGCGGCGCTCGCGCACCAGGACATCGACTTCACGGAGGAACTGTCGGTCGCGAGGCTCGCGCCCGGTGCGGCCGCGGAGGGCATCCTGCAGGAGGGCGACATCCTGCGCACGATCGACGGGCAGGAGGTCCGCAACATCACGACCCTCCGCTCAGCGCTCGACGACGCCGCCGGAACGCCCGCCGCCCTCTCGGTCATCCGGGACGGCGCACCGCTGGAGGTGTCGGTGACCCCGCGGCGGTCGGCGGAGGGCGACTACCAGCTGGGCATCATGCTCGCCTCCACGTTCGACTTCCCGTTCGACGTGACCATCCAGCTCGACAATGTCGGGGGACCCTCGGCGGGAACGATGTTCGCCCTCGGGATCATCGACAACCTGACCGAGGGCGACCTCACCGGAGGACGCCACTTCGCCGGGACGGGGACCATCGACTCCCTCGGTGTCGTGGGCCCCATCGGGGGCATCGCCCAGAAGCTCGTCGGCGCGAGGGCCGGCGGGGCGGAGTTCTTCCTGGCACCCGCCGCGAACTGCGGGGAGGTCGCCGGCAACATCCCCGACGGCCTGACCGTGGTCAGCGTGGAGACGCTCGACGACGCCGTGGACGCCGTCGAGGTGCTCGGCTCGGGCGACGGGCCCGAGGGACTCCCCGCCTGCTGACCCTTCGGTACCGAGTGGACCCGGCGCCGGACCCCACGGCGGGCGGCCTGCACGACACGGTTCGGTGACGATCCCCGGCATGCACAGCCTGCTCGGGAACCTAATTGGTCGGGCCGAGCGTGAACAGGGCAGAATGAAAGCACGAAGGGCGGAACTGCGCGCTGTCGTCTGCCCGAGTCGGGGCCGGGGCACGACGCGGGACACCGGTCGTCGTGACCCGCAGCAGCTAACGATGAGGTAGATGTGACATCCGGACCAGACCGTCCGTTCGGCAGTAGCCCGAGCCCAGCAAGTGCAGCAACGAGTCGGCGTCGCAGCCCGCTGATCCCGACCATCATCGTCGTCGCGGTGATCGTCATCGCCTTCGTGTACCTGTCCCAGGTCTACGCGGACGTCCTCTGGTACAACCAGCTCGGGTTCCTCGAGGTCTTCGTCACGGAGAACCTGTCGCGGATCGTGCTGTTCATCCTCGCGTTCCTCGTCATGGCCGGGGCCGTGTTCGCCAGCCTGCGGATCGCCTTCCGCAGCCGGCCGATCTATGCGCCCGACAGCGCCGTCCAGGACAACCTGAACCGCTACCAGGCCCAGCTGGAACCGATCCGCCGACTGCTGATGCTCGGCATCCCCGTCGTGCTCGGCGCCTTCGCCGGAACGGCGGCCTCCTCGCAGTGGCAGGAGGTGCTGCTGTTCATCAACCAGGTGCCGTTCGACCGGCAGGACCCGGAGTTCGGCATGGACTACGCGTTCTACATGTTCACCCTGCCGTTCCTGGGCTTCGTGACGGGGTTCCTGATCAGCGTCGTCATCATCAGCGCGATCGCCACGATCCTCACGCACTATCTGTACGGCGGCATCCGGCTCGAGGAGAAGGGCCTGTTCACCACGAAGGCCGCACGGATTCAGATCGCCGTCGTCGCCGCCCTCTTCCTCGTCCTGCAGGGCATCAACTACCTGCTCGACCGCTTCGACACCGTGTTGAACCAGGGCACGTGGGCCGGCGCGCTCTACACCGACGTCAACGCCGTGATCCCCACCAAGGCGATCCTGGCCGTGGCCGCCTTCATCGTGGCGGTCCTGTTCGTCGTCTCGGCCTTCATCGGCCGCTGGCGCCTGCCGCTCATCGGTACGGCGATGCTGATCATCACCGCGCTGCTGGCCGGCGGCGTCTACCCGTCGATCGTCCAGCGCTTCCAGGTGGATCCCTCGCAGCTGAGCCGCGAGCGTGAGTACATCGACAGGAACATCGCGCTGACGAGGGAGGCGTACGGGCTCGACGACGTCGAGACCGCCAACTACTCCCCGGTCGCCACTCCGGAGGCGGGTGCCCTGAACAGCGACGCCGTGACCACGGCCAACATCCGCCTGCTCGATCCGAACCTCGTCTCCGACGCGTTCAGCCAGCTCCAGCAGTTCCGCCAGTACTACCAGTTCCCCGAGACCCTCAATGTGGACCGCTACGAGATCGACGGCGAGGTGCAGGACACCGTGATCGCGGTACGTGAGCTCGACACCAACGGTGTCCCCGAGGGGTGGGTCAACGAGCACGCCTACTACACGCACGGCTACGGAGTCGTGGCGGCTGCAGGCTCCACAGTGCAGCCGGACGGACGGCCGTCCTTCCTGCAGTCGGGTATCCCCTCGACCGGCGTCCTCGGCGACGAGGACTCCTACGAGCCGCGCATCTACTTCGGGGAGTCCTCCCCGGTGTACTCCGTGGTCGGCGCACCGGAGGGGACAGCCGCCGTGGAGATCGACCGTCCGCAGAACGAGAACTCCGCGACGGATTCGCGGACCACGTTCAGCGGCGACGGCGGTCCCGACGTGGGCAACGCCTTCAACCGGCTCGTCTACGCCCTGAAGTTCCAGTCCACGGACCTGCTGCTCTCGAACCAGGTCACCAGCGAGTCGCAAATCCTCTACGACCGGGACCCGGTGGAGCGCGTGCGGAAGGTAGCTCCGTACCTGACGCTCGACGGCAACAGCTACCCGGCGATCGTCGACGGCCGCGTGAAGTGGATCATCGACGGCTACACCACCAGCGCCAACTTCCCCTATTCCCAGCAGCAGGAGCTGGAGCAGGCCACGCAGGACTCGCAGACGGCGGAGGGTCTCGCGACGGCGCTGCCCGCCGAGCGCGTCAACTACATCCGGAATGCCGTGAAGGCCACCGTGGACGCCTATGACGGTTCGATCGACCTGTACGCATGGGACGACCAGGACCCGGTGCTGAAGGCCTGGCAGAACGTGTATCCCGCGTCGCTGCAGCCGTACAGCGAGATGTCGGCGGAGCTGATGGCGCACGTGCGCTACCCGGAGGACCTCTTCAAGGTCCAGCGCGAGCTGCTCGCCAAGTACCACGTCACGGCGACGGACGAGTTCTTCAACAACAGCGAGGCGTGGAGCGTGCCTGCCGATCCCGGGGAGAGCACCGAGGGGGCAGCGGCAAGCACCGCCGACCGGCAGCCGCCCTTCTACCTCACCCTGCAGATGCCCAATCAGGACGAGGCCGCCTTCTCCCTGACCACGCCCTACATCCCCTTCGTGCCCACGGGCCAGACCCCGAGGAACGTGCTGTACGGATTCCTCTCGGCGAACGGGGACGCAGGCACGGGGGAGCCCGGCGTCAAGAGCGAGGACTACGGCCGGCTGACCCTGCTGGACAGCTCCGGGCAGGATTCCGTGGTGGGTCCCGGCCAGGCACAGAACCTGTTCAACTCGGATACCGAGGTGTCCCAGGAGCTGAACCTCCTGCGTCAGGGTGCGTCCGAGGTCATCAACGGCAATCTGCTGACCCTGCCGATCGGCGGCGGTATCGCCTACGTCCAGCCGGTGTACGTGCAGTCCTCGGGCAGTTCGTCCTTCCCGGTCCTGCGGAGGGTCCTGGTGAGCTTCGGCGAGAACGTCGGGTTCGCGCCGACCCTCGCCGAGGCCCTCGACCAGGTCTTCGGCGGGAGCTCGGGTGCGACCACGGGCGACCAGGACAACGTCGGCGCGACGCCCGAGGATCCCGCGACGCCTCCGGCAGAGGGCGGCGCGACCCCCGCGCCGACACCCACGCCGACGCCGTCCGAGGGCGGAAGCCCCGGCGGCACCACCGGTGATCCCGCGGCCGATCTGCGGACCGCCCTCGACGATGCGAACCAGGCGATCCAGGACGGCAATGCCGCCCTCGCAGCCGGCGACTTCGCCGCGTACGGCGCAGCGCAGGACCGTCTGCAGGACGCCCTGCAGCGGGCCCTGGACGCCGAGGAACGCGTCTCGGGAGGCGCCGGGCAGTAGTCGGAGGGGGTCGGGTTCCTGCCCGATTTGCCTCCGGGCCCCGCGGCCGGTAACGTTAGTTACACGCCGCGGGGTGGAGCAGTTCGGTAGCTCGCTGGGCTCATAACCCAGAGGTCACAGGTTCAAATCCTGTCCCCGCAACGAAGAGGAGTCCGGTCCACCCCTGGTGGGCCGGACTTCTTGCTGTGTGCACCTAGACGCCACGGAGGACCTGCGTCCTGGTACTACCGGAAACCGGCACCGCCCGTCTCCTGGGATCTCCGCGGCAGGCGCATCGGGCGAGGAACCATCAGCAGGCGCCCGTCCACGGCCCGGTGTGGGCGGGATGGCGCGCCCGGGCCTGAGAACCCGGCCTCAGCCCTCCGAGAGGGCCTTGTACGCGCTGAGGGCGCGCTGGCGGCTCTCCTTGAGGTCCACGACGCGTTCCGGGTAGCCCGGGGCCGCGCCCTTCCACGGTTCGTGCACGTTCTCGGCGTCGGCGAGTTCCGGCACGAATCGGACGAGGTAGGTTCCCTCGGGGTCAAACTTCTTGCTCTGCAGCACGGGGTTGAAGATCCGAAAGTAGGGACTGGCGTCCGCGCCCGACCCCGCGACCCACTGCCAGCTCGCGGCATTGCTCGCCGCGTCGGCATCGACGAGGCAGTCCCAGAAGAACCGCTCGCCCACGCGCCAGTCGATCATGAGGTTCTTGATGAGGAACGACGCCGTGGCCATGCGCACCCGGTTGTGCATCCACCCGATCTCCCACATCTGGCGCATCCCGGCGTCGATGAGGGGATAGCCGGTGCGACCGCGCTGCCAGGCCTCGAGCTCCGCCTCCGTGGAGCTCTCCCAGGTGAAGGCGTCGAACTCCGGGCGGTAGTTCACGGTGGCGAGCTGGGGGTTGAAGTAGAGCAGCTGCCAGCTGAACTCGCGCCACCCCAGCTCGGAGCCGAACACGCGGATGTCCTCCGCCGTGGAACTGTCCTTGCTGTCCTGCGCCGCGTGCCACACCTCGAACGGGCTGATCTCACCGAAACGCAGGTGGGGGGAGAGCCTGCTCGTGCCGTGGACCGCCGGCCGGTCACGGCTGTCCTTGTACCCGTGCGCGGCACCGTCGAGGAACTCGTCGAGGCGGGCATGAGCGCCGGTCTCCCCGGGCGTCCACGTCTCACGCAGTCCCTGCGCCCAGTCGGGCGCGGTGGGGAGCAGCCCCCACGCCGGGAGGTCGTCAGAGGCCAGCTCGGGCCCGTGGAGGGAGGCCGGAGCCGGGAGGGGCTCCCGGGGCGTGCGGAAGGCCAGACAGGCCCGCCAGAAGGGGGTGAACACCTTGTAGGCCTCCCCGGATCCCGAGGTGACCTCCCACGGTTCGTACATGAGGTTCGCCTGGAAGCTGGTGGCCTCTACTCCCTGCTCGGCGAGGGATGCCTTCAGCGCCGCGTCCGTGGTGCGCTCGGCCAACCCGTAGCGGCGGTTCCAGACCACGGCCCCGGCGGAGGATTCCCGCACGAGGTCCGGCACCACGTCGCCCGCGGCCCCCCGGCGCAGGACGAGGGGGATCCCGAGATCCGCGAGGGAGGCGTCGAGCGCCGCGAGGGAGTGGTGGAGCCACCAACGGGAGGCTCCACCGAGGGGGCGGATGCCCTCCGTCTCCTCGTCGAGCACGTAACAGGCGACGACGTCGTCCCCGCTGTCCGCTGCTGCGGCGAGCGCCGGGTTGTCGGAGATACGCAGATCGTCGCGGAACCACACCAGTGTCACGGCCATGGCTTCAATCTACCGGCGGCCTCCGACACTCCGGACGGCCCGGACAGGAAGGGAACCGCGGCCGGGCGGCCGCGGTTCCCTTGTGCTATGCGCGTCGGCGTCCGCCGACGGAGACTCCGTGCGTCAGTACGCGATCTCGTCGGACGTCGCCGGGGCGCCGGCGGCGGTCTTGTCGCCCGAGCCCTGCCCGATCGCCGACTGGGTGCCGGATCCGGACTTCAGGGCCGCGAGGCGTGCCTCGATCTCGGTCTGCTCGCCCAGGTCCTCGAGGCTCTCGAACTGTGCGTCCAGGCTGGACGACGCCAGCTCCTGCTGCCCGCGGACCTTGGCCTCCTCGCGCCGGATCTTCTCCTCGAAGCGGCCCACCTCGCTCGTGGGGTCCATGAAGTCGATGCTCTTGACCGCGTCGTGCACCTGCTGCTGCGCCTGGGCGGTGCGCGCGCGGGCGATCAGCTGGTCGCGCTTGACCGTGAGCTCGCCGAGCTTGCCCTTCATCTGGTTGAGGCCGTCCTTGAGCTTGTCGACGATCTCGGTCTGCGAGGCGATGGTGGGCTCGGCGCCCTTGGCCTCGGTCTCGGCGGAGATCTGCCGCTGGATGGCCACCTTGGCGAGGTTGTCGAACTTCTGGGCGTCCGCGGTGTTGCCGGTCCCACGGTACTCGTCGGCCTTGCGGGACGCGGCGAGGGCCTTGTTGCCCCAGCTGCGCGCGTTCTCGATGTCCTCGTTGTAGTCGTCCTGCATCATGCGCAGGTTGCCGATGGTCTGGGCGACGGCGCTCTCGGCCTCGGCGATGCTGTTCGTGTAATCGCGGACCATCTGGTCGAGCATCTTCTGCGGATCCTCGGCCTGATCGAGCAGCGCATTGATGTTGGCTCGCGTGAGCTGGGTGATCCTGCCGAAAATTGACTGCTTTACCATTGATTTCCCTTTCGATTCCTGCTTCTTGTCCGTGCGTCCTGCTGTCGGGGAGGTGGGGTGACCTAGAAGTCTCCGCCGCCTCCACCGAAGTCTCCGAATCCGCCGCCGCCGCCGTCGAACCCGCCGAAGCCGCCGCCGCCGAAGCTGCCGCCGTCGCCACCGAAGCCCCCGCCGCCGTCGCTGTACCCGCCGCCGCCGAATCCGCCGAAGCCTCCGCCGAAGCCGCCGCCGTTGAGCACGGACCCGAGGAGGATCCCGCCGAGCAGGGCGCCGCCCATGCCGTCGCCGCCCCGGCCACCGTACCCGCCCATGCCCATGCCGCCGCGCCCGAACCCGTCCACGTCCTGCTCCGCGAGCTGGGCGGCCTGGTCCGCCAGCATCGAGGCCTGCTGCGCGTGGGAGAGTGCGGTCACCGGGTCCGAGCGCTGGAGATCGACGGCGTAGTCGAGGTTGCGCTCGGCCTCGGCCAGGCGCGTGCGTGCCTCGCTGCCCACGCCGCCGCGGCGCGCGCGGATGTAGTCGGCCGTCCCGGAGATCCCCGACTGTGCCGCGATGATGGCGTGCTGGAGGGAGTCCTGAGCCCGCCGGTTGTTCTCGGCCTGGTCCCGCACACCGCCCAGGGCGGCGTCGAGCTGCGCGTGGGCGGCCTCGAGCCGCTGCAGCAGCGCAAGGGGATTGCTCCGTGCGTTCTGCCGCTCCTGGCGCACCGTGGCCGCCGCGGCCTGGGCGGCAGCGATGGGGCCGGCGAGGTCGCGGTACTGTCCGGTGCGGTCCATGGCCTGCGCCTGCGCGAGGTCCTGCTCCGTCTCGGGCAGGGCGCGTTCGAGCTCACGCTCGGCCGCCGCGAGCTCCTCGGCCCGCTTGTCGATCGCGTCCAGGAGCACGGTGCTCTGGTGGACTGCCTCCTCGGCGGCCCGGACCGCGATCACGGCGCGCCCGGTATCGCCGGCGGCCATACGGGACTGGGCCTCGGTGGCTGCGCTGTCGACGAAGGTCAGGCGCTCCCTGGCCTGCTCGATGTTGTCCGCGACTTGGGAGGTCGCGGTCTCGAGGTAGCGGCCCTGGAGCGTCCGCAGGGACTGTTCCGCCGCCGCGAAACGGCGCTGGGCACCACCGGCCGCGGACTGCGCGCGGCTCAGTGCCTCGGGAGCGTTCCGCTCCAGCTCCCGCAGCGCGTCGAAGTCGGTCTTGTGGGCCTGCAGCGAGGCGTTCACGTCCTCGCAACGGCGGATGATCTCCCCGAGCCACTGGCGCTGCTGCTGCTCCGTGTCGGGGATGTGGTCGTCGAGCTGCTGCTGCAGCTTGAAGGACTCGCTCATGTGCTGCCGGGCCGCCGTGATGTCCTGCGAGAACGTCGCGATGGCCTCGCTGCCGTACTGCGCCTCCGCGAAACCGAGTTCCTGCTCGCTCGACTTGATGGCGTCGTCGGCGGCCACCAGCAGGCTCCCGGCCCGCTTGCGCAGGTCCTCGACGCTGACGGAGGCGAGCGGGTCCACCATCTCGCCGCTGGCGGACGGCACCGGGCCGTACCCGTACTGCTCCCGCTTGCGCTGTGCGCTGTTGGTGCCGCGGCTCTTCAGGAGCAGGTAGCCGCCCGCACCGGCGACGGCGACGAGCCCGCCCACGAGGACCAGGCCGCCGAGCCCGCTGCTGCCGGAGGAACCGCTGGTGCCGGAGGAGGTTCCGCCGTTGGTCGTGCCCCCGGTGTTGCCGGAGAGCGCCTCCTCGGTTCCCTGGGCCGCTGCGAGGCCCGCGGCGGCGAAGTCCCCTGCCCGGAGCTCGGGGCTGATGAACTCGTCGTAGATCGCCTGGCCCTGACCGCCGATCGCCGATCCGCTGCCGACCACGTAGGCAGCCGCTCCCTGATCGACGGCGATTGCGAGCATGCCCTCGTTCGAGGTCTGGTCGTTCAGCTGTGCCGACGCCGTCGCCCACGAGGCGCGCTCGGTGGGACTCTCGAAAGTGTCGACGTACGCGACACGGACGGTGAAGCCCTCCTGTGACCGAAGATCCTCGATCGCGGCCTCGAGCTCACTCTCCTCGGCCGCAGTGAGGACGCCGGCGTTGTCGATGACGTAATCGCCTGACGGGAAGGTGAGCGGTTCGTCGGCGATGGCCGCCGTACCCGACACCAGGGGGATCGCCATGACGGCGCCCAGGACAGCAGCGACGCGGGTGCGCCTGCTCAACATTCGCATTCTCGACCCTTCGACACGTCCCCCGGACCCTACCGGTCCCAGGACTGGGGGCGGCGGACGCCGGAGGCTCCCTGTCTTCCCGATTCTATGGTTGGGCTCGGGGAGCGTCCACCACCGCGCATCAGCCCCTAGCGAAAGCGACGAGGGCGGCCGGTGCACGCCTCCCGCTGCAGTTGGAGAACCCGGCGGGATCTGCGGCTCCCTCGCCGCCCGTGAGCATCTACCACGCGCCCGCTAAAGGGTCACTCTCGTGCGTCTCCGCCCGGCAGCGCCGGGTGCAGGCCGTGACGGACGATACTGGGGGTAAGGGCGGCCACGTCCCGGTGGACCCGTCACGCCGGCGGGTCCAGCAACCTCCCAGACACCGCACAGCGAACGCATGCTTGATGCTCAGCGAAGGTTGCCAGAATGTGGTCAACAGCAACGAAAGGACCTCCGATGAACGAGCAGTCAGGCGTGCCCGGCAAGACCGACCGCCCCCTTCCTCCCCAACCGCAGAACCCGCCGTCCTGGGGGGCCGGCTGGCAGGACCGGCAGCGCGGCGGCTCGGAGGACGGCGGGCTCTCCCCGGAGGACACCGCCGCGCACCCCGCCTACGCGGGCCACCAGCCCTTCTACGGGGAGCAGACCGGTCACGGCCCGGCGGCACAGAAACCCGGAGTACGGACGACCGGCAGCGACCGCCGGCGGGTGGGCCTCGCCACGTTCGCCGCCGGGGTCCTCGCCGCGGGGCTGATCGGCGGCGGCGTCGCCACGGCCGCCTACGACGCCCTCGACCAGGATGCACCCGTCGGCACGTCCCAGGCGGCGCCGAACTCCGTCGTGGTCAACAACACCGAGGACGTGAACACCATCACCGGTGCCGCCGTGACGGCGACACCGAGCGTCGTCACGATCGCCGTCAGCGGAGGAAGCTCGAGCGGGTCCGGGTCCGGCATCATCCTGGACACGGACGGGCACATCCTGACCAACACCCACGTGGTGACCCTCGGCGGCCAGGTCTCGGACCCGACGATCGAGGTCAAACTGAACGACGGGCGCGTCTTCCCCGCGACGGTGGTCGGCACGGATCCGCTCAGCGACCTCGCGGTCATCAAGGTGGAGGCACCGGACCTGAAGGCCGCCACGCTCGGTGACTCGGACGAGCTCAACGTCGGTGACACGGCCATCGCGATCGGTGCGCCACTGGGCCTCAGCGGCACGGTCACCGACGGCATCGTGTCCACCCTCAACCGCACCATCAGCGTCGCGTCCTCGGCGGTACCGGAGGAGCAGCCGGACAGCATGGGCTCCGACGACGGCGAGGGGTTCAACTTCCTTCCTCCGGGCGGATCGGGGGGACAGCAGACCCAGGCGCAGGGATCCATCTACCTGAACGTCATCCAGACCGACGCCGCCATCAACCAGGGCAACTCCGGCGGCGCGCTCGTGGATGCGGACGGACGCATCATCGGGGTGAACGTGGCCATCGCGTCAGGGGGATCGGGTGAGTCCACCGGCAACATCGGCGTCGGTTTCTCCATCCCGATCAACTACGCCAACCGGATCGCGCAGGAGATCATCGCGGACGGCGAGGCCGAACACGGATTCCTCGGCGTCAGCGTCACGGACGCATCCAGCGACGGATCCAGGAGCGAGTCCACCTTCTCCTCCGGTGCCCTCGTGCAGACCATCGAGCCGGGATCGCCCGCGGCCGGTGCCTCGCTCCAGGTGGGCGACATCATCACGAAGGTGGGCGACTACCCCATCAGCGACCCGCAGTCCCTGACTGCGGCGGTGCGCATCCAGTCGGTCGGGCAGCAGGTACCCCTGGAGATCCTCCGCGACGGGGACGCCCGCACCGTGGAGGTCACCCTGGCGCAGGCACCGACCCCGTAGCAGGGCAGCCTGCGTCGGGGAACCACGGCGAGCAACCCACAGGAGGCGGTCCCGGATCAGGGACCGCCTCCCGTGCGTTGAAGGAGGGTCGGAGGCCTCCGGCGCGACCCGACCGGCGGGCGCCGCCGTCGGTAGCCGGACGCTCCACCTATGGTTAGCTAGTCGATGGGAACGCCCCGAACGAGGAAGGTCATCAATGGACGAGGCCACAGCAGGAGGACTGCGCATCGCGGTCCTGGTGAAGCACGTTCCGGACGCTCAGTTCGACCGCCACATCGGTGGTGACGACCTGACGACGGTCCGCGCGGAGAGCATCCTCTCCGAACTGGACGAGTACGCCCTCGAAGCCGCCCTCCAGCTCGTCGAGGCGCACGGGGGAGCGGCCGCCGGGCACCGGGTCACGGCCATCACCATGGGGCCGGCCGCGGCGGTCAACGCCGTGAAGAAGTCACTGCAGATCGGCGCCGACGACGGCGTCCACCTGACCGACGAGGCGCTGAACGGATCCGACGCCTCGGCCACCTCGAAGGCCCTCGCCGCGCTGCTGCAGCATCTCGGGCCGTTCGACCTCATCCTCACCGGCATGGCGTCCACCGACGGCGAGACGTCGCTCGTCCCGGCGCAGCTCGCCGAGCGGCTCACCCTGCCGCAGGTGACCTTCGCGGCGTCGCTCGACCTCGCACCACGCGACGACGGGTGGGGACTCACAGCCCGACGTGACAACGACACGTACGCCGAGACCATCGAGGCGTCCCTGCCGGCGCTCGTCTCGGTGACGGACCAGATCAACGAACCGCGCTACCCGAACTTCAAGGGCATCATGGCGGCGAAGAAGAAGCAGATCCAGGTGCTGTCGCTGGAGGACATCGGCGTCCAGCAGGACGAGGTCGGCCTCACCGGGTCGTGGACCCGGGTGCAGGCGGCCGCCCCGAGGCCGCCGCGCAGCCAGGGAGTCGTCATCACGGACGAGGGCGACGCCGGCGTCCGGCTCGTCGACTTCCTTGCGGGACAGAAACTCCTCTAGCCCACCCCGTCGTCCCCTCAGTCCCAGGAGATCCCGCCATGAGCACCGTCCTCGTTTTCCTCGACCACCCCGGCGCCAGCCTCGCCAAGAGCGAGCGGGAGCTCCTCTCCCTCGGGGGGTCCCTCGGGCAGGTCTCGGTCGCCCTCGCGGGGGACGCCGACCAGGCCTACCTCGACGGCATCGGCTCCTACGGTGTGCAGGAGGTGTACCGCCCGGAGGCCGCCGCCGTGTCCGAGGTGCTCGTGGCCGGCAAGGCTGCGTTCCTCGCCGTGGCCGTGCAGGCCACCGGCGCCGGCATCGTCCTGCTCGGCAACTCCTACGAGGCGAAGGAGATCGCCGCGCGGCTCGGCGTCCGGCTCGAGGCCGGGGTGATCACGGACGTCGTCGCACTGGCCGCCGACCTCACGGCCACGAAGTCCGACTTCGCCGGCTCCTACACGGTCGAGTGCCGCGCCACGACCGACGTCGCGATCCTTACGGTCAAGCCGAACAGCTTCGAGGCCGTGGAAGCGGGCGCTGCGGCCCCACCGCGCGAAGTGCGGATCCCGGTGGACGTGCCCCAGGCCGCCGCGCGCGTCACCGGTCGTGTGGAGAAGCCGGCGAGCGGCCGGCCGGAACTCGCCGAGGCCCGGGTGATCGTGGCCGGTGGGCGAGGCGTCGACGGCGACTTCGGGCCGCTCGAGGACCTGGCCGATGCCCTCGGAGGCGCCGTCGGCGCGTCCCGGGCAGCCACCGATGCCGGGTGGATCGAGCACTCGGCCCAGATCGGGCAGACCGGCAAGACCGTGTCGCCCCAGCTGTACATCTCCGTGGGGATCTCCGGCGCGATCCAACAGAAGGCCGGGATGCAGACCTCCAAGGTGATCGTCGCAATCAACAAGGACGCCGACTCACCCGTCTTCGAGATCGCCGACTTCGGGATCGTGGGTGATCTCTTCACGGTGCTGCCGCAGGCCACCGAGGAGATCCGCAAGCGCGGCCTGTAGACCATGGCACCCGCAGCCGATCCCTCAGCGCCCGGGCGCGTGCTGGTGTTCGCCGCCCACCCCGACGACCTCGACTTCGGGGCGTCCGCCACGATCGCGGGGTGGACCGCCGCGGGGGTGGAGGTGAGCTACTGCATCCTGACGGACGGCGACGCCGGGGGTTTCTCGGAGGAGGATCGCCCCGACATCGCGGGTCTGCGCCGGGCGGAGCAGCGGGAGGCCGCGGCGCTGGTCGGCGTCACCGACGTCACCTTCCTGGGCGAGCCGGACGGGTACCTGGCGCCCACGGACGCCGTCGTCCGCGAGATCGTCCGGCGCATGCGCGAGGTGCGTCCTGACATCGTGCTGTCCATGCACCCGGAGCGGAGCTGGGACCGGATCCAGAAGAGCCACCCGGACCACCTCGCCTGCGGGGAGGCGGTCACGAGGGCTGTCTATCCTGCCGTGGAGAACCCCTTCGCCTACCCCGAACTCGAGGCTGCCGGCCTGCGGAGCTTCCGCGTCCCGTGGCTGTGGTTCTACGGCGGTCCCGCCCACCTCGAGAACCGCTTCGTCGACGTGACGGGGCTGGAGGACCGCAAGATCGCGGCCATCACAGCACACCGGAGCCAGCATCCGGACGTGGAGCGGATGCAGTCGCGGGTACGGGCCATCCTGCAGGACAATGCCCGGCGCGGGGGCCTGCCCGAAGGCCGCAGCGCCGAGGCGTTCCACGTGGTCGGGGTCAACACGGACGAGACGATCGCCGGCTTCTGACCCGCCCCGGAACGGCCGATGAAAGGTCCCGGAAGCACCTCCGGCGCCGTCGGTACGACGGAGCCGGAGGTCTGGCGGATCCGGCCGAAAAGGGCCGGGGAGGTACGACGGAGCGGGTGTCGTCAGGTCACGCCGGACGCGACCAGGACGGAGCCGGTGATGCCCGACCCGGTCAGGCTCCCAGCGGGATCTGGGCGACGATCGGCAGGGTCGGCGTGGCCGAACCGCCCTCGGGCTCGACCGTGATGGCGATCGCGCTGAAGCCGCTGATGCCCGGAAGCTCGGTGACCTTGGTCCCCGCCACGTCCTCGCCGGACATGGTGCCCTCGGACACCGGCGCCGCTCCGTCGGCCGGGATCCGCCACATCTGGTAGACGAAGCCCTCCGCCGGTGCGGGCACGCCGCTGAGCGTGACGACGGCGGCGTCCTCCTCCCCGGAGACCGCAAGATCCGCCGTCCCACCCGCTTCGAGGGAGAGCTGCTCCGTCCGCACGTCGGACGCCTGGAGCACCTGCTGCTGGACCGTCGACTGCTGCAGGTTCTGCGCGATGGTCACGCCGCCGACGGCGATCACGACCGCCGCAGCCGCGGCGACGACCCAGCGGGACGCCCGCGACGACATCGAGGTCCGTGCGGACCGTCGCTGGGCGAGTTCGTCCTGCCCGGACGGGTCTGCAGCGGCATCAGCGGCGCCGCCGGTCCGCACGTCCGCGGGGGAGTCCGTCCCGGCCACGACCGGCAGCGTCCGGACGGATGCACCGGAGGGGGCCTCCGCCTCCGGCAGCCGGGCCATGATGCGCTCGAGGAGGTCGGCCGGAGGCTTGGCCTGGACCGTCGCGTAGGAGGCTGTCACGGTCTCGCGGCACGTGCGGACACGGTCGGCGAACGTGGCCCCGACCGCCGGCTCGGCGTCCTCGAGGTACCCGTCGAGTTGCCGGCGCTCCTCTGCACTGATGGCGTCGAGGGCGTAGAGCTCCGCCCACTCGAGGACGTGACCTCGTGCCAGGTCCGTGGAGAGGTCGTCTGCGAATCGTCTGTTCATATCCTTGTCCTGCATCTCAGGTCACCCCCAAACATGTCTTGAGCCGGATCAGCCCGTCGCGGATCCTCGATTTGATCGTCGGCACCGCGACGCCGAGCTTCTCGGCCACCTCGCGGTAGGTCAGGCCGCCGTAGTAGGCCAGCCTCACCGATTCCTGCTGCGTCTCGGTGAGCGTGTCCAGGCATCGGACCACGCTCTCCGCCTCGAGGCGCTGGGTGACGGTGTCCACGACGTCGTCGTGGTCGATCGTCTGCGTGGCGGCGCCGTACCGGGCCTCGCGGTCGGTGGCGCTCTGTTCGGAGCGCACCTTGTCCACCGCGCGGCGGTGGGCCAGCGTCATGAGCCACGCCATCGGGCTGCCCAGCGCCGGGTTGAACCGTTCGGCGGTGTTCCACACCTGGAGGTAGACCTCCTGTGTGGCGTCCTCGCTCAGGTCGGGGTCGATCAGTACGCGTCGGGCGAGCCCGTAGACGCGCCTGGACGTCTGCTCGTAGAAGTGGGCGAACGCCGTACGGTCCTGTTCCGCGATCCTCAGCAGCAGGTCGGTCAGGGTGGCACCTGTGTCCTGATCGACGGCCGCCTCGTCTGCTGCGGGAGCGATCGGGCTGACCCGGCTAACTCGTGGCGTTTCCATAGGGCTCCAGCATAGGGCGCTGCCCGCCGAAGGCCGAACACGCTGTGACGCGCCGTGCCGCGGGGGACGCTGACGTCCGTGCTGCAGAAGCACCATTGCGCTGCACCCCCCCCGATATCCGGTTTTCCGCTGACATCTACTCTTCGGTGCTGCAGGGTCCGCGGATGGCCCCGACAGGGGCCGGCCTCCGTCAGCGCGACGAGCCGACGGCGATCAGCGAGTCGGCGTTGAGGACCAGCGTGCCGCCGAGGCGCTCGACGAACGCCCCGCGGATGTCCTGCAGGGCATCCGGTTCGTCCGGCAGCAGCCCGCGATACCCGCTGCCGAGCGCGAGCGACCAGGCGAGATCCGGATCCAGCGGGACGGTCAGTCCGAACTCCTCGACGGAGACGTCGGTGAGCCCCCGTGCGCGCAACCACTCGGTCAGCCGGTCCGGGGAGGCGAGCCGCCGGCAGTTCTCCACGAAGACCGGTGCCGCCGGGTGTCCGGTCGATGCGAGGCCGCCTCCCGAGGTCCGGAGCGTCTCGAGGAGGATCTCGCCGAAGGGTTCCAGGGCGCCGTCGTCCCAGGCGCTCAGGGCCACGCGCCCGCCCGGGCGCAGCAGGCGGACGATCCTGTCCATGCCCGCGTCCATGTCGTCGAGGAGGAAGACGCCGTAGCAGCTGACGACGGCGTCGTACGGGGTGTCGGTCCAGGCGGCGGGATCCGCCCGGTGGAACGCCACGTTGCCGAGTCCGAGCGCCTCCGCCTTCGCCTCCGCGAGGTCCAGCATCGCCGACGAGCGGTCGACGGCGTCCACGTGGCCGTCCGGGCCCGTCAGCTGTGCCGCGGGGATGGTTCCCGCGCCGGTGCCCGCGAAGACGTCGAGCACGCGCTCGCCCACCAGCACGTCGGCGGCGGCGACGACGGCGTTGCTCACCGGGTTCCAGACGGCCGGTGCGAGGCGGTCGTAGTCCTCCGCTCCGCCGTCGGGCAGTGTTGCGGCATGGCGAGCGGGCATGGGGGACTCCTAGGCGTGGGTCATCGCTGGGCGCCCGCGAAGCCCTGCTGGCGCCAGGCTTCGTAGAGGACGATGGACGCGGTGTTGGCGAGGTTGAGCGAGCGGCGCGAGGCGAGCATGGGGACGCGGACGCGCGAGGTCACCCGGGGGTCGTGCTTGACCTCGGCCGGGAGGCCGTCGGACTCCCGGCCGAACATCAGGATGTCCGTCGGTTCGTAGGCGATGTCCGTGTAGGAGACGTCACCGTCGGAGGTGTAGGCGAAGACCCGACGGGGCCGCAGGGCGGCCCAGGCGTCCTCGAGGCTCGCGTGGACGTGCAGCACCGTGAGGTCGTGGTAGTCCAGCCCCGCCCGTCTGAGCTTCGAGTCCTCCAGGCTGAACCCGAGTGGTTCCACGAGGTGCAGTTCGGCGCCGGCCACGGCCGCCAGGCGGATGGCGGCGCCGGTGTTGCCCGGGATCTCGGGCGTGTGGAAGAGGATGCGGAACACCGTTTCATCCTAGCTTCCGGCTGCGGACAGCAAGCGCGCGAGCGCCGGCAGCTGCACCACGTTCGGGCTGGGGCCGGAGGCCAGGAAGGAGCGGATGGTGCGGACGGCGGTGCCCGCATTGACCACCTGCACGACGGCGGGGGACGCGCGGTCGAAGCCCGGTGGGACGTCGATGACGGGCGCGAAGGGGTTGTCCGGTGCTCCGTGGATCACGACCCAGCCGGCGACGTTGCAGTCCGGGAACAGCTCCTGGACCGCCCGCAGGGTCCGGGGCAGCTGCAGCTCGACGGGCCGTCCCTGATGGCGCAGTACACGCCCGTCCCAGGAGAAGTTGCCCGGAGAGGCCGTGAAGGAGTCGATGACCGCCATCCGGTAGCCGGCGAGCAGGACGTGCCCCGCCGTCGTCTTCTCGCGGTCCGCGAACTCCACGCCGTTGACCAGGCGTGCTGCGGGGTAGGTGGGCAGCAGCGCCCGGTCGAGCAGGGCCGAGGTGCGCAGCTCGCCGTCGACCCGGGCGCGGACGCCGGTCGACAGCCTCGCGAACATCCCCGGCTGACGGGCTGCACCGTGCAGCTGCCTGCCGGCGGCGATCAGGGGGACGGCGGGCGGAGCGGAGGGTGAGAACGGGGGCAGGTAGTCCGGGGCGGACCGGGCCGCGTCCTCGTCCTCGACCCGCGTGCGCGTCGGCGCCGTCGGTCCCGGCGTCCCGTCCCGGCGCGCTGTCGCACGGTCCGGGACGCCGGCGGGTGCCGGCCGTCCCCGTCCGGTCTCGGCGTCGTAGCGTTCGCGGCGCTGCGGATCGCTCAGGGTCTCGTAGGCGACGGCGACGTCATGGAAATCGGCCGCGGTCCCGCCGAGATCGGGGTGCGCCGCCCGGGCTGCCCTGCGGTAGGCGCTCTTGATGTCCTTGGCACCGGCTCCCGGGCGCACGCCCAGGACGTCGTAGTACGACTTCCGTGCTGCCTCTGGCATCGATCGGGCCTTTCGTGGACGTCTGGTCTCGGGGCAGGGACCGGTTCCCCTGGCCCTGATACCACCCGAGACTAGAGGCACACGCAGCACCGGGCCAAAGCGGTCGGTACGGTGCGTGCGTCTGGTCCCGGTGATCGGGCACAGGTACAACGGAGGACGCACCGGGGAAGTTCGCCCGGTCCGCGCCGGGCCGCTGGAACCGCGGTAGGGCAGGAGTCCACTCGGGGGACGGCTCCGAAGGACCGCTCAGGATGCGCGACGGTACAGCGTGTAGAGCGCCGAGTCCTCCAGGAGCAGGGACGCGAGCGTCAGGGCGACGGCGCCCTCCGGGCTGTCACCCACCGCGATCCGGGGTCCGTCACCGCCGGCGAGCAAGGGACTGATCGACAGGCACAGTTCGTCCACGGCGTCGGCGCGGGTGAAGCCGCCGAGCACGGCCGGACCGCCCTCGCACAGGACTCTCAGCAGCCCCCGGCGGCCGAGCTCCGCCAGGACGGCGGACGGTTCCGCGGTGTCCATGCCGCAGTCGACGACGTCGGCCACCCGGGCGAGCGCCGCGCGCCTCGCGGCCGGCGCGCCCGCGCTGGTGAGGACGAGCGGCCGGACCGGGGCGCTGCTGAAGAACCCGCCGGACGGGTCGAGGTCGAGGCTGCCCGAGATGACGGCGACGGCCGGGTGGGGTGCGAGACCGTGCTCCGCGCGCCAGGACCGGGCGTCGTCGTCCACGAGGCTGCCCGCATAGCCCTCGGTGCGGACGGTGCCCGCCCCCACCAGCACCACGTCGGCAAGGCGTCGCAGGACCGTGAAGATGCGCTTGTCGCCGTCGTTCCCCAGCCCGGCGGAGAGGCCGCCGCTCGTCGCGGCGCCGTCGGCGGCGGCGATGAAGTTGAAGCGGACGTAGGGCCGGTCCACGGCGGGGTAGGCGTAGAGGCGGTGCAGCGCGGCGTCGTCGAGCGCCTCGGGGGACGCGGGGACGAGCGAGCTGATCACGGTGCCACCGGCTCGTTGACGTCGCCCATGTTGTGCCGGAGGTAGGCGGGCTCGCGCCATCCCAGCACCGCCTCGGTGATGTCGATGGCGGCCCGGGAGGCCTGGACGTTGTGCATGCGGACCACGCGGGCACCGCCGAGGATGCAGATGACGGCGGCCGCGAGCGAACCCTCCACGCGTTCGCGCTTCGGGCGGTCCAGGGTCTCCCCGATGAAGTCCTTGTTGGACACCGCGGCGAGGGTGGGGAAGCCGAGGCCGGCGATCTCGGAGAACCGGCGCGTGATCTCCAGGGAGTGCAGCGTGTTCTTGTTGAGGTCGTGTCCGGGGTCGAGGAGGATGCGGTCCTCCGGGATGCCCAGCCGCACGGCGTCGTCGACCCTGCGCAGCAGGAAGTCGGCGACCTCGGCGGCGACGTCGTCGTAGGTGGGCCGCGGGTACACGGTCCGGGGCGCGGCGAGGCTGTGCGTGATGACGAGGTGCGCCCCGGCGTCGGCCACGACGGCTGCCATGTCCGGGTCCCGCAGCCCCGTGGTGTCGTTGACCACGTTGGCCCCGGCGGCCAGCGCCTGGCGGGCCACCTCCGGGAGGAACGTGTCGGCGGAGATGATGACGTCGGACGCCGCGCGTACGGCGTGGATGACGGGCACGATGCGGTCCGCTTCCTGCGACGCCGGGATGGGCTCGCCGGGGGAGAAAGGGGCGCCACCGATGTCCACCCAGTCGGCGCCGTCCTCGACGGCCTTCAGCGAGGCGTCGACGGCGGCCTGGAGGGCGAAGGTGGCCCCGCCGTCGTAGAAGGAGTCCGGCGTCCGGTTGACGACCGCCATGAGGGCCACCTGCCGGTCGAAGTCCAGGGTGCGCGTGCCGAACGTGTGCACCGCGTGCCGGAGAGCCGGCAGGAAGGTGCCGGAGGAGGAAGGAGCCGCTGCCTGACTGTCCACCCTGTCTTTGTACCACTGAAAGCCGGACGTGCTGCCTGGTGGGGAGCTTCGGGATGCGCAGTGCAAGTTCGGCCCTGCGGCGTGGCGCCCGTAGAATCGAGGGATGCCCGTGTATGTCGATCACGCGGCGACCACGCCGATCTCGGCGCCTGCGCTCGCCGCACTCACCCGCGAACTCAGCCGGAGCGGGAATCCGTCCTCCCTCCACGGCTCGGGCCGTCGTGCCAGGAGGTCCGTCGAGGAGGCCCGGGAGACGATCGCCGCGGCCGCAGGGGCGCACGCCTCGGAGGTCGTCTTCACCTCGGGCGGCACCGAGGCGGACAACCTGGCCGTCAAGGGCCTGTACTGGGCGCGCCGGGCCGAGGATCCGGCCCGCACGCGGATCCTCTGCAGCTCCGTGGAGCACCACGCGGTGCAGGACACCGTGGAGTGGCTCGAGCGGCACGAGGGCGCCGAGGTCCTCTGGCTGCCCGTGGACGCGTCCGGCGTCGTGTCCCTCGACGCGCTGCGGGCCGCGATCGCCGACGCACCGGAGCGCATCGCGCTCGTGACCGTCATGTGGGCCAACAACGAGGTGGGGACGGTGCAGCCGGTACGCGCCGTGGTGGAGGAGGCCGCCCGCTACGGCGTGCCCGTCCACAGCGACGCCGTGCAGGCCTTCGGCTCCCTCCCGGTGTCCTTCCGGGATTCCGGGCTCGCGACCATGGCGATCAGCGCCCACAAGATCGGCGGTCCCGTGGGCGTCGGCGCCCTCCTCGTGGGCCGCGCCGTCACACTCACCCCCGTGCAGCACGGCGGCGGGCAGGAGCGCGACATCCGCTCGGGCACCCTCGACGGCGCGGGGATCGCGGCCTTCGCCGCGGCGGCCGACGACGCCGTCGCCCGCCTCGGCGCCGAGGGACCCCGGATCGCCGGTCTCCGGGACCGCCTCATCGAGGGAATCCTCCGCGAGGTGCCGGACGCGGTGCTGCGCGGGGTCGCACACCCCGCCCCGGAGGGCGCACGGCTGCCCGGCAACGTCCACTTCACCTTCCCGGGCTGCGAGGGCGACTCCCTCCTGTTCCTCCTCGACCTCGCGGGGATCGAGTCCTCCACCGGCTCCGCCTGCACCGCCGGCGTGCCGCGGCCCTCGCACGTCCTGCTCGCCATGGGCCTCACGGAGGACGAGGCCCGCGGCGCCCAGCGGTTCAGCCTGGGGCATACATCCACGGCCGACGACGTTGACGCCGTGGTGCGCGTCATCGGGGAGGCCTACTCCCGGGCCCGCACGGCGGGCATGGCGGGGCACGCATCGACCATCAAGACGGCAGGAACGGGTTTCTCATGAGGGTGCTGGCAGCGATGAGCGGCGGCGTCGACTCCGCGGTGGCGGCGGCGCGGGCCGTCGAGGCGGGGCACGACGTCGTCGGCGTCCATCTGGCCCTGTCCCGTATGCCCGGGACGCTGCGGACCGGCAGCCGCGGCTGCTGCACCATCGAGGACTCCCGCGACGCCTGGCGTGCGTGCGACATCCTCGGGATCCCCTACTACGTGTGGGACTTCTCCGAGCGGTTCAAGGAGGACGTCGTGGACGACTTCGTCGCCGAGTACGCGGCGGGGCGTACCCCCAACCCCTGCATGCGCTGCAACGAGCGCATCAAGTTCGCCGCGCTGCTCGAGAAGGCGCTCGCTCTCGGTTTCGACGCCGTCTGCACGGGCCACTACGCGAAGGTCGTCGAGGACGCCGACGGCAACCCAGAGCTGCACCGTGCTGCCGACTGGGCGAAGGACCAGTCCTACGTGCTCGGCGTGCTGACCCACGAGCAGCTCCGGCACTCCATGTTCCCGCTCGCCGAGACGCCGTCGAAGGCCGAGGTCCGCGCCGAGGCCGAGCGGCGTGGCCTCTCGGTCGCGAACAAGCCCGACAGCCACGACATCTGCTTCATCCCCGACGGCGACACCCGCGGCTGGCTCGAGGAGCGCATCGACATGACCGAGGGCGCCATCCTCGACGTCGACGGCGAGCGGATCGGCAGCCACCCCGGCGCCAACGCCTTCACGGTCGGCCAGCGGCGCGGCCTGAAGCTCGGCACCCCCGCCGCGGACGGCAAGCCGCGCTTCGTCCTGGAGATCCGCCCCAAGCAGAACGAGGTGGTGGTGGGACCCGAGCACCTGCTCGCGATCGACGAGATGCGCGGCATCAAGGTGTCCTGGGCGGGCCTGCCCATCGCCGAGGTGGCACGCGGCGAGGAGTTCGCCTGCATGGCCCAGGTGAGGGCCCACGGCGATCCCGTGGCGGCACGCGCCTCGGTCGAGTCCGTCGACGGGGTCCAGCAGCTCCTGGTGCGGCTGGTCGAACCCATGCGCGGTGTGGCTCCCGGCCAGACCGTGGTGCTGTACCAGGACACGCGCGTGCTCGGGCAGGCGACCATCGATGCGGCGCGCTCGGCACTGCGTCCCGAACTCGCCGCGGCAGGCTAGTCGCAGTTCACGGGGCGCACCCGGGTTCTGCTTGACTGGAGTCATGACGCATCCCCGCAGCGGCTTCGACCCTGCCGCCAGTTCCCTCGCAGGAGGCGTGGCCCCCGAGGTGATGGCCGAACTGCTCTCGGTCAGGAGCTCGATCGACAACATCGACGCCACCCTCGTCTACCTGCTCGCCGAACGCTTCAAGGCGACGCAGCGGGTGGGACACCTGAAGGCCGAGCACGACCTCCCCGCCGGAGACCCGCAGCGTGAGGCGGCACAGATCGCCCGGCTGCGCATGCTGGCGGAGGAGGCGCAGCTGGATCCCGCCTTCGCGGAGAAGTTCCTGAACTTCATCATCTCCGAGGTGATCCGCCACCACCAGGCGATCTCCGAGAACCGCCGGCCCGCAGGCGACGCGGGCACCGGCACTCCCGGCCCTGACGTCCCGGCATCGGCGCCCGCCGGCGCGGAGACCCGCGAGCCCCATGCCTGACGAGGCACGCGACGGATCCGTCGCTGCGACGGCCGCCGGCGACTGGCCGGGCACCGACCCCCTCGAGGCCAACCGCGCGGTGCGCGGCGAGTTCGGGGGAGCGAACATACCCTTCCTGCCCTCATTGCCCGCCCGTGGCCCCGGCAGCGACGCCGTCGGACGCACGCTCGGTGTCCTCGTCGAGCTGCCCTTCGACCTGCAGCCGCACGGTTGGCGCCTGGTGCCTCGGCCCGGCCGGGACCAGCGCCGCGCGGACTCGGCCCTGTCCTCCGACATCAGCGCACTCGGGGACGTCGCCGGTGCGGAGGAGCGTCCCGCGTCGCACCTCAAGCTGCACCTGCGTGGGCCGCTGTCCCTCGCGGCGGGCGCCCACCTCCATGGCGGCGAGCGCGTCCTGATCGACCACGGTGCCCGCCGGGAGATCTACGAGTCGCTGGCGGCGGGGACTGCGAACCTCGTCCGCCGCGTGGCGGCCGTGGCCCGGGGAGCGCAGATCCTGCTCCAGCTCGACGAGCCGGACGCCGAGGACGTCCTCACCGGGCGCGTGCCGACCGCGAGCGGCTACCGCACCCTCCGCGCCGTCGACCGGCGTGAGGCCACGGAGGCGTGGGATCTCGTGACGTCGTCGGCGATAGCCGCGGGGGCCACCGGCACGGTGCTGGCACCCGGCCGCGGGGACGTGGCCCTCGACGCCGCCCGGGCCGTCGCCGCGTCGGCGCTGTCCCTGGATCTTGCCGGTCTCGGCGACCGCCAGTGGGAGGCGCTCGCCGAGGACGTCGAGGCGGGACGGCAGCTCTTCCTCGCGGTCCTCGAGCCCCGGGCAGTCCATCCCCAGGTGAGGGTCCTCGCCGAATCGGTGCTCGCCGCATGGCGGCGCGTGGGCCTGCCCGTGACGGAGCTCGGATCGGTGACGGTGACGACGCGGGCCGGGCTGGAATCCCGCTCGCCGGGCGATGCCGTGCGGGCACTCACGCGCCTGGCGCAGGTCGCCGACGCACTGGACCAGGTCCGGTCCGAGGGCTGAGCGGGACTCTCCGGCCGGCTCGCCCCGATCAGACGCGCGCCTCCCAGCGCCGCGGGAGCGCATGGGCGGGCAGGATGCCGTCGAACTCCTCGACGTGGTAGTCGAAGGTGCCCGCATACACCAGCAGGGTACCGAGCTGACGGTGGATCACGTTCGTCGAGATCCGGAACGCGCCGGCGTCGTCGTCCCACCACTGCTCCACGTACGCCAGGGCGCCGACGACGTCCGGCAGGGGCAGGCGGAGCCCGGCGAACACCCGGGTCCGGGAGGACACCATGCGGAGGTGCCCGTCGTCCGTGGGGGTGCAGGTCAGGAGGGTGGCCATGCGCCGGTGCCGTCCCACGTAGTCGGTCAGGACGCCGTCCTGCAGGGACGTGGTGTCCTCGAAGACGCGCAGCGCGCTGCCGAAGTCGAGCTCCCGGCACGCGGTCAGGGCGGGACGGCCGAACGGGTCCATGTGCGGATAGTTGCTGATCGTGAACGGGACGTCGTCGCGGTACTCGGGGAAGAACGCGTTCTCGAGCGCCGTGAGGCGGAACGCCGGCCGGGCGAACCATGCCGGACAGCCGGCGACGTCGAAGACCCCGCGCCCGTGGCCCGCGAGGCCGCTCCCGGCGTGCAGTCCGAAGTACTCGCGCAGCTCCGGCTGCAGGCGGCCGAAGTCGCTGCCCATGGCCTGCTGGTAGATCGAGGTCATACCGTCCACTCCCGTCGCTCGGACAACCAGTCAACCACGATGCCGGCGGTGAACCGGTTGTGGGCCCGCAGCCGGGGGCTGGTCGGCACGTCGGCAGCGAGGCCGCTGACCACCATGTAGGCGGCCAGCACCGCCAGCCAGCTGTCGATGGCCTCGGCCGGGACACCGGCGGACAGCGGGGACGCACCGATCCAGGCATCGGCGTCCAGCCCGTCATGGTGCAGGTAGGGCAGCAGCGCCACCCAGTCGGCCCACGCCGGGCCCCTGGTGAGGAAGGTCCAGTCACACACCAGTGCACGGCCCGACGACCGCTCGAGGATGATGTTGTCCGGGCGGAGGTCGTTGTGGACCATCGCCGACCCGGTCAGCAGCGACGGCGCCCGGTCCACTAGCCCCTGGAGCTCGAGCCAGTGCCGCCTTCCCAGCGCGGGCAGGAACCGTGGGGACCGCCCGCCGGTCGCGCAGCGCCCGAAGACCCCCATGACGGCCTCGTCATCCGTGAGTCCATCGGTCATGGACCCGGTGGCCAGGTGGGCGGGGATCCTCCGGGACTTCCCGTCGAAGTCGACGAGGGCGGCGTGCACGGCCTCCGCCTGCCCCTGCGTCCACGGGCCTCCGGGCAGGGTGCCCGCGATGTGCTCGATGACCAGCAGGACCCACGCCTCGCCGGGTCCGTCGGCGCCGAGGTGCTGCGTCGACAGGAGGCGCGGGATCGGCAGGCCCGCGGGCAGCGCGGCGAGCAGAGAGGCCTCCTGCACGTAGGCCGGGTACGCGAAGGCCGACGACTCGGGGGCCGCCTTGACGAAGAGCGACGCGCCGCCCCGGCGGACCGTCGCCGCGAAACCGGGCGTGAAACCCCCGCCGGCGAGGCGGACCTCCGCGGGCGGACCGCCGAGGGCCTCGGCGACGCCTCGTCGGACGTCGCCCGGCAGGTCCCGGTAGGCAGGCCGGCTGGCGGTGGAGGAGTAGTCGAATCCCGTCACAGCCGCCCGGCCGCCTTGAGCCTGATGTAGGCGTCGGCCAGCAGCGGAGGCAGCTCCGCGGGGACCGCGTCCACGACCTCCGCACCGAGCAGGCGGATCTGGTCGGCGATCGCCGCGCGGTCCAGCAGGGCGCGCTCGGCGGCCGCGGCACGGAACGTCGCCGCCGCCGTCGAGCGGCCGGCCGTCATCTCCTCGAGCCGCGGATCACGGACCGAGGCCACCACCACGGCGTGGCGCCCGGTGAGGCCCGGCAGGGCCGGCAGCAGGCCCTCCTCGACGGCGCCGGAGTCGAGTGAGGTCAGCAGGACCACGAGGGCGCGGTGGGGTGAGGCGGCCCGCACCTGCGCGGGGACGCGCGACCAGTCGGCCTCGATGAGTTCCGGCTCCAGGGGGGCGATCGCCGTCACGAGCGAGCCGAGGAGGTTGCCCTTCGCGGTGGAGTCGACGCGCGCCCGCAGCCTGCGGTCGAACGCGAGGAAGTGCACCTTGTCGCCGCCGCGTTCGGCGAGGACCGAGAGCAGCAGCGCCGCCTCGATGCCGGTGTCCAGGCGCGGCTCGTCGAGGACGCGCGCCGCGGACGTGCGTGAGGTGTCGAGCACGACGACCACACGCCGGTCGCGTTCCGGGCGCCAGGTGCGTACCACGGTGTCGCGGCGGCGCGCTGTCGCACGCCAGTCGATGGAGCGGACGTCGTCGCCCCGGACGTAGTCGCGCAGGGAGTCGAATTCGGTGCCGGCGCCCCGGATCTGGACCGCCGACCGGCCGTCGAGTTCGCGGAGGCGGCGTAGTTTGGACGGCAGGTGGCGCTTGGAGTTGAACGGCGGCAGCACACGGAGCACCCCCGGAGCCGGGACGGTGACCTGCCGGGCTGCGACGCCGAGCGGCCCGGAGCTGCGGATGGTGACCGTCCCCACGCGCAGGACGCCGCGGCGCGTGGGACGCAGGAGGACCGCCAGCCGGCGCGACTCGCCGGGCGGTACCCGCAGGGCCTGCTCCGGATCGGCGGCGCCCGCGGAGGGCTGCCACGCCTCGCGCACCGTGGCCCGCAGCGGGCGCGGGGTGTCGTTGCGCAGCACCAGGGCGCTGCGGCACTCCTCGCCCAGCCGCACGCTGTCGGGCAGCGTACGGACGATCCCCACCCGCCGCGGGGAGGCGGCGAGGGACAGGTCGAGTGCCGTCACGGCGGCGAGCAGCGCGGCCCACAGCAGGATCGAGGCGGCGCCCGGGTACAGGACGACGGGCACGACGCCGAGCAGCGCCAGCAGGACCAGGCGGCCGGTGATCACCAAGGAGGCTCCTCGTGGAGACGGACAGGCAGACGGGGCGAGGGGGCTCCCGGCAGGGAGCACCCGGCCCGCTACCGGGGGACGGGGACGGTGGTGAGGATGCCGACCAGTACGTCGTCGACCTGCACGCCGTCCATCTGCGCTTCGGGCCGCAACGCCACGCGGTGCCGGAGGGCCGGGAGGGTGAGGGCCTTGACGTCGTCGGGCGTCACGAAGGACCGGCCCGAGAGCCACGCCCAGGCGCGGGAGGTGTTCAGCAGGGCGGTGGCGCCGCGGGGCGACACGCCGAGCTGGAACGACGGCGAGGACCGCGTGGCCCGCACGAGGTCCACGATGTAGGCGAGCACCTCCGGTGCGACGGCGACGCGTGCCACCGCGGCCCGCGCCCGGTCGATGTCCTCCGCCCCGGCGACCGCGCGGACGCCGGCGGCACCGAGGTTGCGCGGGTCGAAACCGACGCTGTGGCGGCGGATCACCTCGATCTCGTCGTCGCGCCCCGGGAGCGGCAGCGTGAGCTTGAGCAGGAACCGGTCCAGCTGCGCCTCGGGCAGGGGGTAGGTGCCCTCGTACTCCACCGGGTTCTGCGTGGCCGCCACGACGAACGGGCGCGGCAGGCTGCGCGAGACGCCGTCGACGGAGACCTGCCGTTCCTCCATCGCCTCGAGCAGCGAGGCCTGCGTCTTCGGCGGCGTGCGGTTGATCTCGTCGGCGAGCAGGATGTTGGTGAAGACCGGCCCCTCGCGGAAGGTGAACTCGGAGGTCCTGGAATCGTAGATCAGCGAGCCCGTGATGTCGCCGGGCATGAGGTCGGGCGTGAACTGCACGCGCTTGGTGTCGAGGTCCAGGGCCGCGGCGAGGGTGCGTACGAGCAGGGTCTTCGCGACGCCAGGGACGCCCTCGAGCAGGACGTGCCCGTCGGCCAGGAGTCCGATGAGCAGGCCGGTCACGGCTGCGTCCTGGCCCACGATGGACTTGCCCACCTCGGCGCGGACCCGCAGGAGCGCGGCCCGCGCGGCCTCGCCGTCGTGGTCCGCCCCCGGCTGCCCGGCCTGCGCCGTCCGATCCTCGACACGGGTGGCCGGCGAGGCGCCGGCGGGCGATGCGGCCGGGGGCACCTGCAGGGGTCGGTCCTGCCGGTCGACGGAATCGTTCATGAGGGAATCTCCTTCTCGAGGTCCAGGAGCTCCTGTGCCCACAGCACGAGCTCGCGAGGGGTGGTCGGGGTGTGGTCGAGCAGCCGCTGCTGGAGCTCCGTCCGGGTGCGACCGCTGTGGCGGGACATGGCCTCGAGGACGTCCACGGGGGAGGCCGAGCGGTCCACCCTGAGCCGCCGGGCCATGCGGGAGAGCGTCGCGGCGCGCAGGTTCGCGGCGGCGTGCGCCACCGAGCGGGAGTCCTGGTAGAGCCTCGCCCGCCCTTCCGCCGTCTCGGCCGCGCGGACGACCACGGGCAGCGGCTCGGCCGCCAGCGGACCCAGCCGCCTGCCCCGCCACACCATCGCGAGGATCGTGCATGCGAGCAGCCAGACCAGCAGGGGATCCACCCAGGGCGGCAGGAGGGTCCTCGGATCGATCCCCTCGCCGCTCGAGACGATGTCAGCACCGGTCGGCTCGTACCAGACGAGCGTCGGGGCGGATCCGAGCGCCCGCAGGGCGAGGGCCGCGTTGCCGTCGTCGGTGACAGAGCCGTTGGAGAGGATCGATGGCGCGCCGAGCACGGCCACCGCGCCGTCCTCGCTCGTGACGAACAGGCCGCCCGTCGCGTCACCGACCGTCGTGGGGAAGCATTCCACGGCGCCGGAATACGCCGTCCCGGTCGCGGAGAGCGTGCCGGCGGCTGTCGCGTCGGTGTCGGGGCATTCCGCGGCGAGCGGCGGGGGATCGCCGAGGTCGAGGGGCAGCGGGCCCAGTACCTCGAAGTCCTCCTCGAGGGCGGTCAGCTGCCGGGGGCCCGGCGCCGCCAGGACCGCACGGTCGGCGGCGTCGACCAGGTCCGCCACCTGCGTGGCGCTGAGGTACTGGCGCGCGTCGTTCAGGAACAGCGTGGCCGGCCCGTCGCCCAGCTCCTCGACGGCGTCGTCGAACGAGTCGGCACGCACCACCTCGACACCCTCGGCGGCGAGCACTTCCGCCACGGCCCGCGCGCCCTGCGGTGCCGGGTTCCCGGGGGACAACGGGCGGTCGTCGGTCTCCTGCCCCGGCAGGAGGTTGACCAGGATGATCACCGCGACGACGACGGCTGCCAGTATCAGGGGGACGGACCGCCGGATGCGCGAGCGGGCGGTCGCCAGCACGCTCCCGCCATCGCCCATGACCTCGACCCGCGACGCCGGCTGCGGCCCCGGAGCCTCCGTGCCGGGAGTCCTTCCGCGGGACGTCATCGGGGGGCTGCGGGCGTCGTGGCGGTCCCGGCCGCGGAGGGCCGCTCGGCCGTCAGGCGCCCATCGAGGCTCGACGCGCGCCGGTAGTCCTCGCCCGTGGCGGCACCGCTGCCGTAATGGGTCTCGTTGAAGCGGTCGGCGAGCCAGGTGATGTCGGAGGACAGGGAGGGGAACGCGCCTCCGAGCTGAAGGGCGGCCTCCGTCGCCGTCCTGCCGGGCTGCTCCTCGATGACCACGCGCTCCTCCGCGGACCGGATCACAGCACGCAGCACCTCCGCCACGGCGCCGTTCCAGTCCCCGTCGGTGGCGAGCGCCGAGGCACGGCTCCGGTGGAAGGCGGCCGAGCGCCGCACGCCGTCATCGAAGACCCCCGCCTCCGGGCGGCGGCCACGCGCGTTGAGGCGCGGCCTGACGAGCAGCACGGCCACGACGACGACGAGCGCGGCGCCCACCGCGAGGACGAGCGTCCCCGGGCCCGCACCCAGCCCCCTCATCCCGTCCAGGAGGTCGACGATGCTGCGCAGGAGGTCGCCCAGGATGCGCTCGACGATGTTGGGCTGCGCCTCCACATAGGCGGACTTCGCGAGTTCGTCCTGGAGCAGGCGGCGGGCCTCCTCCGCGTCCGGTGCGGGCAGCATGCGCGGTCCGGGTGTCACGCGCGGTCGTCGCACGGGCGCACCACAAGCGGACCGGGCATCACGCGGGTCCGCCCGGCTGGTGCCCGAAGGACGCGGTCCGGCCGGGGAGGAAGTCGTTCGGACCCGCTGCGGCCCGCTCGTGCTCACGCATCAGGACGACGTCGAAGCCCTCGCGGCGGATGCGGAGGTCCACGTACAGGAGGGAGGTCACCCCGGCCTGGAAGGCGTAACCGATGGCCGAGAACAGTGCAGCGATGGCCTGCGAGGCGAGGATCACGGGAAGCGAGTCCAGGACGTCGGCCGTCCCGGACGCGGAGGCGCTGAAACCGACCACCGTGGACACGGCGAACGTGAGCGGGAAGGAGACGACGGAGCCGATGATCGACACGATGACGCTCGTCAGCAGGACGATGCCGAACGTGCGCCACCAGTTCCCGCGGGTCAGCGACCAGGACCGTTTGACGGACGACCACGGCCCGGTTCCCTCGAGCATGAGGGTCGCGGGTGCCACGACGATCTTCATGCTCGCCCAGACCAGTGCCACCACCGCGCCGATCACGAGCGGCACGACCACCAGGGGCGAGTAGCTGTCCAGCCCCAGGACGGCCAGCGCCGACAGCGCGACCAGCAGGGCGAGACCCAGGAGCCCTGCTCCGAAGGTGAGGAGGCCGAACCCGATCAGCGGGAGGAGGCGGCCCCGGGCGATCCGCCACGCCTGGCCGAACGACGTCCCCTGGTTGATGACGGCCCGGGCGGTGGGGATCACGAGGATGCCCTGCAGGACGAGCAGGGCTGCCGCGGACACCACGCTCGTCACCGCGGCGAACACGCTGAACCCGGCGAGGGCCCCGATGAAGTTGTCCATCGACCCGCTGTCCGCCTCGAGCGCCGCCAGCGACGAGAAGGCGTTCCCGAGCAGGAGGACGGTCACCAGCGCGACGACGGCCTGCAGGAGGACAGCGGTGCCGAACGTGGCCAGCGGGTTCTTCCGGCAAGCCTGGAACGCGCCGTCGAGGATCTCTCCCAGCCCCAGGGGCCGCAGCGGGATGACGCCCGGCTTGGGCGGCGCCTGGTACAGGGGTGCCGGGGGGAAGGGGCGGCCGCCGTACGGGCCTCCCGGCCGCGCCGGTCCCTGCTGCGGATGGGCGGGGCCCCAGCCCTGGCCCGGAGGCGCCCCCGGTGGAGGGAACGTGCCCGGGTAGGCGGGCCCGTAGCCGTCCTGCGCGGGAGGGGTGGGCTGTGCCCACGGGTTCGGTGTCGCGGGGGTGCCGGACGGCGCCTGGGCCGCGTAGGGGCCGCCGGGGCTGGGCTGCGTCCACGGGTTCGGTGCGCCGGCGGTGCCGGACGGCGCCTGTGCCGCGTAGGGGCTGCCGGGGGCGGCCTGCGGTGTCGGGGGCTGCCACGGCCGCCCTCCCGGGGCGCCGGTCCCGGCG
>NZ_PPTH01000010.1 GCF_002954225.1 Arthrobacter ruber | reverse complement strand
GACGGGCACTCCGGGCGTTGCCTACTTCTACAAGGTCACCGCAGTCGATGCTGCCGGTAACGCCTCGGCCGCTGCCAGCGCCGAAGGAACCCGCACCATTGCCAAGTCACCAGTGGTTGGAGCGGATTTGACAGTCGCTACCGACGGGAGTGGGGACTACACGACGATTGCTGCTGCTCTCACTGCGGCCCCGGCGAACTCCGCGGTTCCATTCGTCATCGCCGTCAAGCCCGGCACTTATCGAGAAGTGATCTCCGTGAGCAAGCCGAACATCACCCTGGTCGGTGCCGGCGGAGCTCCTGAAGACGTTGTCATTACCTATGGCAACGCTGCGGGTACGCCGAAAGCCGACGGCACCGGAAGCCTTGGCACCACTGGAAGCGCGACCGTCCTGATCAAGGCCAACAACGTCACAACTCGGAACCTCACAATCGAGAACTCGTACAAGGAGACCGGAACCGGCAGCGAGCAGGCTGTAGCACTGAAGACCACCGGTGACCGGCTTGTGTTCGATACCGTACGTCTGCTCGGTGATCAGGACACCCTCTACGTCGATTCCCCCGCAGCCGGCGTCAGCGCGCGGTCCTACTTCACCAACTCCTACATCGAAGGTGACGTCGATTTCATCTTCGGACGCGGCACCGCAGTGTTCGACAAGAGCACGTTGATGGCAGCCACGCGGGGCAGCAGCTCGAACAACGGCTACCTTACTGCTGCCAGTACCGACAAGAGCCTGGGTTTCGGCCACCTGATCACTGACAGCACGGTCCTCAGCGATGCCCCCGCTGGTAGCTTCCACCTCGGCCGCCCCTGGCAGCCCAGCAATGATCCGAACGCCATCGCACAGGTTGTCGTTCGTGACACCGCCCTCCCCGCAGCCATCAAGCCCTCAGCGTGGACGGACATGTCCACCACCTTCTCCTGGCGAAACGCCCGCTTCTTCGAATACAACAACTCAGGCCCCGGCGCCGTGATCAACGGCGACCGGCCGCAGCTCAGCACCGTGGATGCCGCAAAGTACACGAAGTGGACCTACCTGGCGGGCAACGATGGTTGGAACCCCACAGGCCAGACCCCTCCCCCGCCACCCGCGGACAGCGTTGCTCCCGCAGTTCCCGCCACCCCTACCGCCTCCGCAGGCGATGGCAGTGTCGACCTGACCTGGACAGCGAACACGGAGGAGGATCTTGCCGGCTATAACCTCTACCGCTCGACTGGAACAACCACCGCCCCAACGGCGATCAACCGGATTAACACCGACCTGCTCGCCACAACGAGCTACACGGATCGCACAGCAGCCAACGGCAGCACCTACACCTATGTGCTGACCGCCGTCGACCGGGCCGGCAACGAGTCGGCGGCCACCGCTGCCGTCACCGGCTCATCGGTCGGCGCGCCGCTGCCCGCTCACGACATCTTGGTAGCAGCAGACGGCACCGGACAGTACACCACCGTTCAGGCTGCTGTGGACGCTGCGGTCGCTGGAACAGTTATCAAGCCCACCGTGATCGCTGTCAAGCCTGGTGTGTACCGCGAACTCGTCAACGTCGCAAAGAACGGGGTGACGATCATCGGCACCACCGGCAACGCCCGCGACGTCGTCATCACCTACAACAACGCGGCACTTACCATCAACCCCGCCACCGGTGTGGCCTACGGCACCGGCGGAAGCCAGACCACGCTCATCAAGGGCAACAACGTCACCGTCAAGAATGTGACCATCGAGAACTCCTACCAGGAACTGAAGATCAACGGCGAGCAAGCCGTCGCTCTGAAAACCACAGGCGACCGGTTGATCTTTGACAACGTTCGGCTGTTGGGTAACCAGGACACACTGCTCGCGGATTCAGGGGACGCCCCGGTGATCTCCCGCTCGTACTTCGTCAACAGCTACATCGAAGGCGACGTCGATTTCATCTTCGGCCGCGGCACGGCGGTGTTCCAGAACAGCACGATCAATGCGCTTACGCGCGGCAGCAACAGCAACAACGGGTACGTGTTCGCGCCGAGTACCTCTGACAAGAACCCGTACGGCTTCTTGCTGATTGACAGCACGATCATCAGCAACGCGCCTGCTAACACTTTCTCCCTTGCCCGGCCCTGGCGTGGTTGGGCTGATGGTTATACGAAGAACGGGATCGTCTACAACTCCCGGGGACAGGTCACCATCCGCACCACTGACCTTCCCGCCGCGATCCGTGTCGCTCAGCCGTGGTCCGATATGGCTCCGAACCTGTGGACCGACGGTCGTTTCTTCGAATACCAGAACACTGGGGTTGGAGCCACGATCAACGCCAACCGACCACAACTGGCCGATGAGCAGGCAGCCGGCGCCACCGCCCAGCAGTACCTCACCGGTACCGACGGCTGGAACCCTGTCGGACGGTAGTCCGCAGCGAACAACAAAAGCGTAGGCCCCTCGATCTCCGTCGAGGGGCCTACGCTTTTCGTTCTTGATCACTCGTGTAGGCGCGCTAGTTCACACGACCCATACGCGTCACTGCTTCAGTAAGGATCGCCGGATGGGTGGCGAAATTGAGGCGCACGTGCTGGTGTCCGCCTCTGCCGAACACGTGTCCCGAGCTGAGCGCGACTTTCGCCTGGTCGAGAAACAGCTTTGCCGGCCCAGCCAAATCACTTACTACAGCGAGGTCCTTGGTCGCGTGATGAGGCCCGCTGTCCAGATAACTGCAGTTCAACCACGCAAGATACGTGCCCTCAGGTGGGGTGTATTGAACGTGAGGGAGATGTTTAGTTAGGAGCTGACGAAGGAGAGTCCGGTTGTCGTCCAAACCCTGCAGCAGTGAGTCGAGCCACAACTGACCGTGCTCCAATGCTGCGGTATGAGCGATTAGGCCCACATGACTCGGGCCATGGCTGACCTCTTCCGGTAGCCGGGCGAGGTCCTCCACTGCTGCAGGACCAGCGACAGCCAGAGCCGCTTTGAGGCCCGCAAGGTTCCACGCTTTCGACGCCGACATCACAGCAAATCCGTCATCAGCACCGGGGACACTGAGGTACGGAACGAAGGACGCTCCAGGAAGGACGAGGGGTCCGTGGATCTCATCGGAGACAACCCGGACCCTGTACTTTGCGGCTAGCTCTGCGACCGCGGCCAGTTCGGTAGCCGTGTGAACAGTGCCTGTTGGGTTGTGCGGATTACACAGCAGGTAAGCGGCATGCCGGCCCTGTTCGGTGACACGGGCGAAGGTGAGTTCCAGCCTCTGGAGGTCGATCCGATTGTCGGCACCAAGAGGTGCTTCAACGACCTGCCGGTCGTCGTGGGCAACAAAAGCATAGAACGGGGCATAAACCGGTGAGTTGACCACCACTGCGTCACCAGGGGCAGTAACCAACCGCAGAACCTCGACGACCCCCATCATGACGTCCGGCACGATCGCGGTCCTGTCGACCTGGAGCTCGTGCCAACCCCACCTGTCAGCTGCGAAGCGGGAAAAGGCCTCCGCGTAGGAGGTGCCGTACGGGTACCCGGTGTCACCAGAGTCAATCGTTCGGTGGAGGGCGTCGGCTATCTCGGGGGCGAGCCTGACATCCATCTCAGCAACCCAGAGGGGCAGGACGTCCTCAGGGTGCGCACGCCACTTCATGCTCGTGCGCTGACGTAAATCAGCCAGACCAAGCTCCTCCAACGGGTTGGGGATTCCCGCGTCTGTCCTCATTGCAAGTTGTTCGGCACGCATGCGTCTCTCCTCCAAGTGCTTAGGTTCAGATTCCAGTTCAAACCCCCGCGCCGTTGCCGGCCGGAGGTTGTGATTGGCCGTCGTGCGTAGTAGGCCTACCGGGCGGTGTCTCGTCGGCGTCGTACTGAATGCCGTAGCCCTGCTCATGCAGGGCCTGCAACGACTGATCGAGGGACGCACTTCGGACGAGCAGCAGGTCGCTGTCGAAGGTTGAAAGGACGAACACAGGCAGGTTTCGTGCGGCGACCGTTGCTGTGAGCCCAGCGATAATGCCTGTCAGATCGAAGGGGATTGGACCGGCGACATACAGGTACCTCCACCCCGGGTCCTCCGCATCGGCTGTCGCACAACAACCTTCCGCTGCGACGACCGAAAGCTCCTGTCGGGTACGGGTAATCGACCAGATTCCCGGTAGCAGCCCGATATCAGTGAGAGCAGTGGTTGAGTCGAAACGGTAGATGCTCAGACGTTCCGGCAGGAGCGTGAGGGTCAGAGGTCTGGTTAGTGCGGAACCAGCTTCAGCCATCACGATGCCGCTCCCTTGCTGTGCGTGACGCTTGTCGTGTGCTTTCCTGCATGTGCCTGCTTATCGAGCAGCGGTTGATCAGAAGCTACAGTGCACGCATCTCTGCTGCCTGCTGGCACCTCAAACCTGCGCATACACATGATGGCCTTGAGGCTGGAACAGCATTCCTCGCACGACCTCGATAGCCAGGTTTGCAGCTGCAATCAGTTCGTCCTTCGGGGCACCCGCTGCTGCCTCAACGCTCAACCCATACAGAGTGGTCATGATGAACCGGGTCAATGCTTCACAACTTGTACCGGGTAGAAGCTCTCCTTCCGCCACCGCTCGAGCAAGGCGTTCCAGGACCATGAGCCTCATGCCCTCCCGCGCCTGCGCAAGCATTTCCACGATGTCGGCGTGAGGTTTGGCCAGGGACAGCCCGGACTGGACAGTCATGCAACCGGCTGGCAAATCCGGGTCCGTGAAGACCTCAACTCGTCCCAGGAGCAACGCGGTAATCGCTTCGTCGACACCGGGCTTGGAGATAGCTTCTTCCATCTGCGCCGTCCGCTGGCACATGTAGCGCCCCAAAGCCTTCTCGAACAGGTCTCTTTTACTCCCGAACGCCGCATACAGGCTGGGCGGGTTGATTCCCAGAGCTGTTGTGAGGTCCGCGATCGACGTCCCTTCGTAGCCCTGACGCCAAAAAAACTCCATCGCCGTCTGCAGGGCAGCTTGATCATCGAACCCACGCTTGCGACCTGCGGGCATCATGCACCTTTCAGGGGAGGCTGATCGTACTTGCAATTTTCGTAGTGTTCACTACAGTATAGGTCATTGAATGTGTAGCAGTCACTACAGAGAATGCTGGAGATGAAGAAATTAACGGGCAGGATCGCCGTCATCACAGGAGGGAGCAGCGGCATTGGGCTGGCGACTGCGCGACTGATGCTCAGTAAAGGAGCGACGGTCTACATCACAGGTCGCCGTCAGAAAGAGCTCGATGAGGCGGTTGCTGAACTCGGCGACAACGTCACAGCGCTGCAGGGCGACGTGGCCAATATCGCCGACCTGAATCAACTGTGGGCAACTGTCAGGGAGCGCAGCGGATCTGTCGACATCATCGTCACCAGCGCGAGCATCGCTCCTTCGATCGCCCTCGAGGACGCAACATTCGATTACTTCGACTCAACCTTCGACGTCAACGCCCGAGGCACGTTCTTCGCCGTGCAGAAGGGATTGCCTTTCATGAAAGAGGGCGGGGCGATTGTTCTTGTAGCTGGTGACGGTCACATGACGGGTTGGCCAGACTTCACGTTCTATGCAGGAAGCAAAGCCGCTGTTCGCTCCTTCGCCCGCATTCTGGCTGCGGGTCTGGTCGATAGAGGGATCCGGGTCAACTCCGTCAGTCCCGGCCCGGTAGACACCCCCATGCTCGACTCCCTCGGACCTGACGGCGCAAGCGTCCGGGAAGGACTCATCAGCACAGTACCGATGGGTCGCCTGGGTCAACCAGTCGAGGTCGCCAGAGCAATCCTCTTTCTGGCTTCCGATGACGGCAGCTTCATCACAGGCGAGGACATCGCCGTCGACGGCGGCGCGTTTGACCTCTGACCGCACATTCCGCCCCCCTCGGGCGTTCTCCTAAGTTCGCCTGCGCATTCCACTACCCGAAAGGCAACACACCATGCCAGCACAGACCGCCACAACGTCAACATTCCAGGCCGAGGTTCTTCAGAACGAGCTGCCGGTGCTGGTCGATTTCTGGGCCCCCTGGTGCCCGCCATGCCGGGTCGTCGGCCCGATCCTCGACCAGATTGCACAGGAGCAGGCAGGCAACCTCAAGATCGTTAAGGTCAACGTTGACGAGAACCCCGAACTCGCTCAGCGGTACGTCGTCTCCTCCATCCCGGCATTCCGGATCTTCAATAACGGGGACGTCGTCGGTTCCTTCGTCGGAGCCATGCCCAAAGACGCTTTCGAAGATCGGCTAGCACCTTACATCGCACGCTAGATGTCGCCTAAAGCGCCGAGCCGAAGCATCAGGGCCATTGACAAGCGGGTGACACACGCAGGTGTTCTAGGAAAGGACGCTTCACGGCACACACGACGTCCATGCAGGCCACGATCACTGACGAACCTCTATGCAGTAGCAGCAGTAGCAGCGCCGCACGGAGAGGGACATTCGCGTGTCCTGACGATGCAGTGCGTAAGGATCCCGCCAAAATCATCTTCTGTTCTACGGCGGGCTTCCTCGCTGTACCAGCCCTGACGCCCCGGGGGCCTACTGCATCGAGGCTCGCGTATGCGCTTTCTAAGCCCAACGGGCTTCAACAGTAGAACTGTCAGGGTGATAATCAGCGCTACAGCACACATGAGCTGTTGGTGAATTGTCTCATAGCCTGATGGCGGTCGAGTTCTTCCAAGTCCTTCCTCGCCCGGCCGAGCAGCACTCCTATGCCCATGAGGTGCACGAACAGCACTGCAGCAGGTTTGAGGAAACGACAACGCGGGACAGGAAGGGGTACGCCTCTGCCTGTTCCGTGTCGTTTTCCGATGCCAAGCAGTAGTGCCGGCTTGACAAGCGACAGGGAGTCCAGCACGTCGCCTGAAGCGAGAATAACCGTTCAGCCTCGAAGGCAATGGAACATGCAAGCTGCCGGATACTGCATGGGCCATGTAATCACGTCATGCCTGGCCCGTCATGCAGCATCCAGTTGCACACCCACGAAGGTGGTGCCGACGTCCGCTGCGGCCGGTTCCGGCCCGGGGTCCTCGGCTATCAACCCGTAGTGCGTAGGAGGCCGCGTCGCACCTCGGCCTCAGTTGCTACCGGAATGATTTCCTCGATGCCGACCTATGGTCTGGACCCGGCGATCCCTCCTCACCGATTAGGTACGCTTCGTCGGCCTTTCACCGCCGTATCAAAGTGCGGTCCTCGTGGGGGAACACCGCGACGGCCTTCCACCTCATGACCGGCTTGAAACACACGGCACGCAGCTCTCCTTTATTCCTCGCTTCTGAAGCAATACCGAAGTCAGCTCACCATGCCGTTCCGAAGAACGAAACGTCGATCCGTCACGTGGAACTTAAGTCTTGACCCTGCCGGTGTGATCTGCTTCACTTGACGCAGCCAGTTATTCACCCGAGGCAGAGATGTCGAGCGGACCACATGCCCGACGTTCTGAACGGTTCTGGGGAGCCTTGGTGTGCTGTGAGGTTGGCTTGAAGATCCCGTAAACAACACCGACGTTGTAGGAGGCATGCCCGAAATGATGGACACTATCGATCCGGCGATCATGAAAAAGGTCGCGTTCCGGCTTCTTCCCATGTTGATGATTTTGTATTTCCTCAGTTACGTCGACCGCGTCAATGTTGGGTTCGCCGCACTTACAATGAACGTTGATCTCGGTTTGAGCGCCACGGCGTACGGACTCGGTGCCGGGGTTTTCTTCATCGGCTACTTCCTCTTCGAAGTACCGAGCCAATTCATGCTGGACCGATTCGGAGCCCGAATTTGGATCACAAGAATTGTCGTGACCTGGGGAGCGATCGCCGCCGCTATGGCCTTCGTTCAGGGGCCGACCAGTTTCTACATCCTGCGCTTCCTGCTCGGCGTCGCTGAAGCCGGATTCTTTCCTGGGATCATTTATTTCCTTGGTATGTGGTTCCCGCGCGGACAACGAGCCCGCATTGTCGCGTTCGTCTATATCGCAGCTCCGGTCTCCTTCCTCTTGGGGTCTCCGATCTCCACGATGATGATGGAACACGGCGACGGCCTGCTCGGCCTTGTCGGCTGGCGCTTCATGTTTTTGATCGAAGGCCTCGTGACAGTCCTTGCGGGCATCATCGGCTTCTTCGTCCTGGTGGACAGGCCCACAAAGGCAACGTGGCTTCCACGCGATGAAGCTGAAAAGCTTGAGGCAGTCATAGCAGCAGAGGATGCGTCAGTGAATGCAACGCACGACGGGCATTCTATCCGTGCTGCATTCAAGCCAAGAGTGTTCGTGCTTGGCTTTATCTACTTCGGCATCGCCTATGGCGTGTACGCTGTCGGATTCTTCCTCCCTCAGATCGTGTCCAGCTTCCAAGCTACATATGGAATGAGCTTCAGCCTCACCCAAATTGGATTGATCACCGCCATCCCCTACGCCGTAGCAACTGCAGTGATGCTCCCCTGGTCCCGGCACTCGGACAAAACCCAATCCCGCTTCGTCCATGTTGCCATCACCTGCTTCATCGGAGGACTCTCCCTCGCGGTGTCCCTCATCCTCGGGTCGCCCGTACTCAGCATGATTGGCATCTGCATAACTGCAGTCGGCGTCTTTTGCTCCATCCCTGTTTTCTGGCAGATCCCGCCCACATTCCTAACTGGCACCGCCGCCGCAGCCGGGATAGGCGTCATCAACTCCATTGGCAATCTCGCCGGGTTCTTCGCACCGTACATCTCCGGCTATTTCAAGGACGCAACCGGCAGCCTGCAGCCCGGCATGCTCGTCGCCAGCGCCTTCACGCTGCTATCCGGTGTCCTAGTGCTCGTCGTCAGGGCGCGGATCAAACAAACCGCGAAGTCGCAGCCCGTGACCACAGCCGGTACTGTAGCGTTCCACTAGGTGGACCTTCAGTCCGATATAGCTGAATCCACCTACAAACCGCACGATCAGTTCATTCCTATCAGGAGGAAGTCATGTCCATACCCAACGCACAGACCCAGCGGGGCTCGCTTAACGGCGTCGATCTGGATCAACTGTCGGCGACGGTCGACGCAGTACGGAACGAGCGCACCGCGGGCGCGGTCACCTTCGCGGTCAACGGACAGTGGGAAGGAGGGTTCAAGCTGCGAGCAACCACAGGTTCGCTCACCCAGGCCGGCACCAAGGATGATTCCCGTGATGGCAAGTTCGAAATGCGGAGCGATGAGCCCGCAGCACTGCTCGGCACAGACTCCGCCGTTTCACCTGCAGAGTACGTCCTTCAGGCGCTGGCGGCCTGCTACACGGTAACCCTCGCCGCAAATGCGGCGTCCCGGGGGATCAAGCTCAAGAGCTACAACCTGATGCTGGAGGCCGACTTCGATCTGGCCTCCTTCCTCGGGGTCGCCCCGGAAGAAGCACCGGGCGCAAGCCAGATCCGAGTCGCCATCGAGCTGGACGCCCCGGGAACTGCACGGGAAGAGCTGGAGGCCCTCGTTGACGCCGTACAGCAGCGATCCCCGATCCGGGACACGCTCATCCGCCCCGTCGATGTTGTGACCAACCTGGTCTAGCTCACTCACCATTTCGCAACAGGGCAGGAGACTGGCAGCTGTGTACCGGCTCTACCAAATTGACAGGGGACCTGCAATCACTGACCCGCAAACTTTGGCGGTGCTGGAAGGCTCACGCGTCACACTTGAGAGCCGGCCCTGTGCGGAACCAGACGAAATCATAGCTCGATGCGCTGATGCTGATGGGCTCGTCGTCATGAACGAGCCCATCACGCGCACCGTCCTGGAATTACTGCCACGGCTCAAGATCATCGCTCGGCCCGGAGTCGGCGTGGACTCGATTGACATCGATGCCGCGACCGAACTTGGCATACAGGTCACCAACGTGCGCGACGGCAATTACATGGACGTCGCCACCCACGCATTGGCACTGATACTGGGTGGAATAAGGAAGATCAGAACCTTCGATGCGCAAGTGAGGGGCGGACACTGGAACGGTTCCAGTGCAGGCACCGCTCTCCGACGTCCCTCCCACCTTCGTCTGGGAATCATCGGATACGGCCGCTCAGGCCAGCATCTAGCGAAGCTGGCCGCCCCACTCGGGTTCTCCATCCTTGCCTGTAGCCCGCGAACAGACTTCTCGGTTCTCACCAACCCCGTCGTGCGGCCTCTGGGCTTCGATGAACTCATCTCGACCTCGGACGTCGTATCACTGCATCTACCCCTGACCGCCGAGACAACAAACCTCATCAGCAAGGACACGCTCAGTCGCTTCAAGAGGGGAAGCTACCTTGTGAACGTCGCACGCGGCGGAATCATCGACGAACGAGCCCTCGCTGAAGCAATCAGTGAAGGCCAACTCTCCGGCGCCGGCCTGGACGTATTTTCCAAAGAACCATTGCCCGAGGACAGCCCGCTACATGCAATTCCTGAGGTCACCCTCACCCCGCACGTCGCCTATCTCACCGCCGAGTCCCTCAACGAGGTGAGACTGCGAGCCTTCACCGACGTCTCACTCCTGCTGGACGGCAAACAAGTCACCAGCCCGGTCAACACCCCGAAATCCAACCCACTCAGATGGAGGAACCGTGAACCACAATGACGTGATAGTACGCATCCGCACGATTGAGACCCTGTCGTGTGACGCAGGGTGGCGCAACTATCACTTCCTCAAGCTGACAACAGACGAGGGCACGGTCGGATGGTCCGAATTTGACGAGGACTTCGGGCCGCGAGGCCTCTCGACCATCATCGAGCTCTACGCACCGTTGTTCATCGGTGCCGACATCTTCGACCACGAACGCACATACATGCAGGTGGCCGCTACCGCGCGGCCAGCTCCCTTGGGGCTACCCGCGGAAGCATTCGGCGCCATCGAGAACGCAATGCTCGACGCTAAAGCGAAGCTTCTCGGCATACCAGTGCATCAACTGCTCGGAGGCAAGCACCGCGATAATATCCCCGTGTACTGGTCCCACTGCGCCAGCTGGCGGATCAGCCACCCAGACCTCTACGGGTCACGGATATCCGATCTCGCCGGTGTAAAGGACATTGGTCGCGAGGCTCGTGACCGCGGATTCAAAGCCGTAAAAACCAACATGTTCTCCTACGGCACCAACGGACCCAAATCCTGGGGCTCAGGGTTCGGCAACCCCTACGAACCCGGTCTCAACATCGACCTGAAGCTCACCCGAGACGTAGTAGCCCACGTCGAATCCCTTCGTGAAGGAGTTGGAGAGGACGTCGAGATACTTCTCGACCTTAACTTCAACGCCCGGACCGAAGGATTCCTGCGCCTCCTTCGCGCGCTCAACGACATCGACCTCTTCTGGGTTGAGCTCGACCTCTACAACCCAGAAGCACTTGCAATGCTACGCAGTCAAGGGAACGTGCCCATAGCCTCCTGCGAAACCCTCTTCGGTGTGCGCGAGTTCCTCCCGTACCTCATCAACCAGTCGATTGACGTGGGGATAGTCGACGTTATCTGGAACGGTGCCTGGCAAGCGATGAAAATCGCCAACACCGCAGAGGCCTTCGATGTCAACGTCGCGCCCCATAACTTCTACAGTCACCTCGCAACGATGATGTCAGCGAACTTCGCTGCAGCTGTCCCGAACCTGCGCATCATGGAACACGACGTTGACCGGCTGAACTACGACGATGACCTCTTCACGCATTCCCCGGTCTTCACGGGTGATCGTTTGCAGGTCACTGATCGTCCAGGCTGGGGAACCGAACCCATAGAAGAGGCACTGCGCGCTCACCCCGCAGTGAAGCGCGAAGCCTACCTCGGTATCCAGCGCTAACCGTGGACCTGAACAACGCATCAGAAGAGCCCACCGTTAGGCTTGTGTGATGACCGAACCCGAAGGACGAGACCAGCCTTTCAACGCGACAGGGGAAGGCATACGTAGTGTCGAGCGAGCCGCGGCTGTCGTTGATGCAATCTCACGCGCCGGTAGCGGGGGATTGCGTCTGGTCGACATCGCTGCGCAAACAAACCTGTCGAAGACCACCGCGCACAGGCTGCTTGGCACACTCACAAAGGTCGGATGGGTCGATCAAGACGACGCCGGCACGTTCTTTCTGGGCCTTCCGCTGGTCGGCTACGGAACCTCAGCTTCTGACAGGCACGGTCTCCTAGACATCGCAGAGCCGCACCTCTCCCGTCTTGCCGAACTCACGGGAGACACGGTGTACTTGTCCGTTCTGCTCGGAGACAAAGCTTTCTGCATAGATCAAGCCACGGGCTCCTTTCCTATACGGACACTCAATCCACGCGTTGGCGATCGTCTCCGCCTCGGTACCTGCGCTGGAAGTCTGGCTCTGCTCTCCTGGTTGGACGACAACGAAGCCGAACGGATTTTCCGTGAGGACATTACCGCAACCAATAGCTCCGGGCTGGAGGTGACTATCGTGCGGCAGCTCGTCGATCAGACCAGGCAGAACGGACACGCCTACTTCCCAGGCCTTCTCGTACCCGGTTCAGCAGGTTTGGGTGTTCCTGTCTTCGACGCGCAGGACAAGCCCATTGCCTCCCTGAGCGTTGCCTCCATCGAATCAAGGATGGACGAACCCCGTCGATCGCAGATTGTGGCATGGCTACATGAGGAGGCAGAACGCCTGGCGAATAAGTTGCTGACACTTGATCCTCACCTGAACCAAAACACGCTGCGGAGACTCACACTCAGCAGTTAGGGAGGACTGTGTTTCACCGGCACCCCTGCACAGGGACGCCCGACCCTATAAGCGGCTGAAGAAACAGGGTGTCAAGCGCGCGTTCAGCTTCACCGGCCAACCCGGCTTTAAAACCTGAAGGAAGAGGGCATCACCACTCCCAACCGACGGGAGGTTGTTCAGTGGCCAACGTGCGACGAGTGGTCTTCACGGCATGTGTACTACCGCATTCCCCGAAAGGGCCCCGTCTCGCAAACAACACCGCGGCATGACGATCAAAGTGATCAATCCACCATGACGACATTCCTCCATTGGCTTGTGCTTCCAACCATTGCTCATACAGCCCGCGGAGCCTGTCGACCGCTTCGGGGTGATTCCACCACTGGGAGCACCAGTACTGGTTCTGCGACCGGTCCACTGATTCGAGCATCGCCACAAGACCCTCCACCCAGTCCGTCAGTTCCTCAGGGCTAAAGGCGAAGTCCTCTCCCCCGTCGTTGTAACCGTTAGGTTCGAAGGCCGAGGCGGCGTCGGTGTGGGGTTCAGTCATGCGTGCTGTCCCGTCTGCGTCGTCTTGATCCGTTCAACCGTTGGACCGAGACGAGCGTTGATCGTCTCGTCCCGGAACCAGGGGATGGTGCGCACAATCATTCCTCCGCCAGTTGAAGTCTTCACCCACGCACGGTTAGCGGGAAGCTCGGAGAGCTGGGAGACGGACATGATGTCGCGCCGCTGGGTTTGCACCGATCGGGAGGGCCCGTTCCTCGAGGTCGAGGTACTGCGGACCTTTGCGTCGTACTGGCCGATGGTCTTCGACAGGGATTCAAGGAATTGTGTGTCGTCGGATCCGCCGCCGTAGACCTTGATTGCGGCCGCGGACCAGAGGGTGTCCCAGCCGGTGCGCTCGAGCATGGCCATGCCCTGCCCGCGGGTCTGGAAGTACGCACTGACGACGATGCCCATGGACCCGAAGAATGAATACCACTCAGGCAGTTGCTTGAGTTTGACGACGTTTCCGACCTCGTCCAGATCCGCGACCAAAGGAACCTGGAGGCGTCCACCGGCTCGGCGGGCGGCCTGCTGCGCGGCGGTGAACACCGCGTAGACCAGCGTGGAAACGAAGGCGGCTCCGGAGCCGGCGGCGTCCTGCGAGAGCAGGATCAGAGTGTCCTTGCTGGTCATGAACCGCGCGGGATCGAATACCGGGACGCCCGGGGTCGGTGTCGACCACGCCACGAGCTCGTCGTGCACGAGGGCCGAGGCCATGCGCTGGGCGCTGGCTGCCACGGATCCGCGGGTATCCTCCGGCTGGCCGCTCATCCCCTTCAACGCCGACGCCGGGCCTATGTGTCCGGCTCGTTCCAGCAGCTCGGCGGGTTCCATGAAGTCGGCCGAGGACACCCATCGCAGGACCTCCTTCATCGTGCCATCACTCTTTGCAGCAGCCAGGAGGCACCAAGCGAGGAAATCCCGGCCCTGCGAATCGAACTGCGCGTCCCCCTTGCCCTGTCCGGCATTCGGTGCGGACGACGTCTCGAAGATCGACGCCACCTCGCCGGCGCTTACGGTGTCGGTGACACTCGTGAGCGGGTTGAAGATCATCGCGGGACGGTGGCTGTCCCGCCATATCCGCTGCGGGTCGAACAACCACACCGTCCCTTCCCCGGCGCGGGCGGCCAGGACTTCGGCGACGCCGTCAACCTTGTTGCTGGTCATGATGTACGCGCCGGGGGCTTCAGTGGCATGACGGACGACCTGCGTCGTCGTCTTACCCCGCCCGGTCCCCCACACATGGGTCGAGCACTCACGCCACCCCTGGATGACCGCCTTCGTGCCGGCGTCGCCGGCGTAACCGATCGTCAGGCCCGGGCCGATACCTTCCGCATCGGGGTGGAGGCGGGCCGCTTCGGTGAGGCGGGCATCGAGCATCGCCGGGCGCATCTTCCCGCCAGGGCTCATCCGACGGGACGCCTCCGCGGTCCGTGACACAGGGCGGGTGCTCCACCACGCGAAAACGGCAATGACCACGACCGCTTCCGCGCCGAGCAACCAGCTCGCGGCCGCCGGCCACGGATCCCCCGTGGCAAGACCAATCGCCAACGTGATCGGGTTCCATGACAGGTCGCTGGGAACCGGCGTGAAGGTTTCCCCAAGGTGGATCAGGGCGACCGCGACGAACGCGGCCAGGGCCAGAAACGAGAACGCGAGGACGGGGCCGTTCTCCTCGTTCTTCATCGGGCCCCCTTCATCGGCTTACTTTCGCTTGTGCAGCAGCCCACGCCTGGTTCGTGTTGTGGGCCCTGAGTTCGCCAGCGGTGAGGTTAACACGGAACGGCACACCGGGTTCGGACCCGGTTTTCAGCATGAACCGGCCACGTCCGGGGGGCGGTGACACCTGATTGGTGTTCGGGTTCATCGACCCTTCGGCAGACCAGCCGACCAGCATCGCCTTCTCCCGCTCCGAGACGGGGAACACCGTTTCCAGCAGGTCCATCTCGTTCTGCGCCAGCCCACCGAGGATCTTCACGGATGAGCGTTCCACGAAGCCAGTCGCGATTTTCGTCAGCTCATCCGTGGACAGCTGCAGGTCCTTCATGGAGTGCGTGATCATCAACTGCCCCAGGCCCTTGGTCCTGTTCAGGCGGGTGATGGAGTCGATCTGGTGGACCAGCAGTTCGCTCGCGCGCAGGGACTGCCACAGCTCGTCCATGATCATCAGGTGATGGCGTTCCTCCATCAACCCGGCATCGGCGAGGGTCTTCGCGGCCGAGATGCCGGCCTGCCCGTAGGACCAGCACACCGTCTGCACCGCGGCGCGCAGCGTCAGCTGGGACTCGTCGATAAGGGAAATGTCGAAGTCCACGGAAGTGTCGATCTTCATTTCCTTCGTGGTCTGTTGGCAGAACACGTCCCCGAACGGCCCGTGCTCGCCGAGGGCGTTCAGGCCCGCCAGGAGATTCTTGACCTGCGGCAGATACTCCCTGGACTCCTCGATGAGCAGCGCCGACTGGATCTGGGGAGGTGCGGACTTGATGGCGGCGACGACGTCGCCGACCAGCGGCTGCCGGTCCTCAGCTTCTGCCTTCTCAGCGGCCATCGCGATCGCCATGGACAGCACCGTCTGTTCCTGCTTCTTCGCATCCAGCGGTTCCTTGAACACCAGTTCGATGAGACCGGTGAGAGTCATCAGACGCCGGGCGTGAATCTCGGCGCGCATCTGCCGCTGCATCGGAGCTGGAAGGCGTTCGAGTACCCGCCAGAGCGGACCGGCGTCGAGCGGGTTGATCGCCCCGACGCCGGGGGCGACCTGCACGACCTGCCCGTTGGTTTCCAGAACCACGCCAGCGAAGTCCGGTTTGAGGTCCCCTGCCACGAGGATCAGGAACCCCTGATCGATCAGAGCCAACGCCATGCGGACGGCGACCGAGGACTTCCCACGCCCGTTCAAACCGAGGATGAACCCGGAGGGTGAGGAGATGATGCCGTGCAGGAACAGGCTGATCGGATCCCCACACACCACCGAACTGTTCAGCAGGTTCCGGCCCAGGACCGCACCGACCAGCGGCGAGGACGTGCCGACGCAGAACGGCCACAGGCCCGCGGTCTGGTTCGACGTGGCGGTGAACTCCGGCGGAGGTTCGACCCACGTCACCATGCCACCCTCACGGACGCGCATGCCCTTCTCCGTGAGCTGCGGGAACGACGCAGTGGTGACGGCGGCTGCCGTCTCGGAGCGGCCCAGGAACCGGTCCATGACCGTGTCGACGATTCTGTCGATCGCGGACATTAGAGGGCCTTCCTGACGTCGGAGGAAATGGTGGCCAGATGCTCTGGCACGAGGCCGAGCCCGAGGTTGAAGGAGAACGCGGCGTCGTCGTTGTAGTCACACGACCGCATACGGATCTGAATTCCGGTAGCCACATTGCGCATGATCTTCGCTTCCACCGCCTGCAGCTGCTCCGGGCTCTCGACCGTCGCGGTGACACCGATCGCGAAGCGCACCAACGCGGCCCCTTCTGCTTGCTCCCGCTCGGCCTTGCGTGCCTTCTCGAGGGCGATGATCTGCGAGCTGGTCGGACGGCGACCCTTCTGGTTCGTGGCGAACTGCGCATTGGTGAGCGCCTGCGCGACCTGCTGCGCGGACTTCTCCGGCGGCTGAGGGCGGTAGAACACTGTGACGCGCTTCTGCAGCATGCTCGCATCGGGGCCCAGCAGGGCTACCAGGGCGTTTTCGCGGAACGTCCCGGCCGGTGGCCGGAACATCTGCCACGACTTGCTCGTAACCCCGGCGTGGTCGTACCGGCCCGGGTACCCGATCGTCCGGGCAGCAGAGGGGCCGACTTCGTGCCAGCTCAGGCCGGTTCCGTCGCCGGAGAGGCGGGCGCGTTCGACAGTGGCCGCGGCGCGCGGGTTGAACGCGACGTAGGTCTGGTCAGTGAGGTCAGCGGCCCGCATGAGAGACACGCTGCCAGCGCCGACGTCCTCGAGTTCTTCCTTGAAGCCCTGCAGGAGCGACTTCACATCGGCCACCAGCTCCTCAGCGGAGCGTTCCGGTGCACGGTCGCCATCGTTGGCTTTGCCGTTGAACGTCAGCGCCACCCACTGCTCGAGCTTGGGCACGTCGAAATTGAGGTTGTCCACCACGTCATCCATCACCTGACGGGCAAAGGCGGGCACCTCGTGGGATCCGGCCTGCTGCCGGGCCACCGCGATCGCGTCCGGCAGTCGTTCGCCTGGATCGGTGGTCGACTGCGTCGTCACCGAAATCTGCTCGACCCGTGCGTTGGAGCCGGCGTCGCGCTGGAACGCGGCCCACGACCCGACGAGCCGGTTGACGCGGTCCTGATCCAGCAGGCCCAGGCCGGAGGAGTTGGTGGAGAAGAACACGGTGCCGGTCTTCAGTTTTGGGTGCCACAGCATGACGCCCTCGTTGCCGAAGAGGTCCTGAAAGTCGATCAGCTCCGTCGCGGCCAGCAATCCCGGTGCGCGGAATGATCCGTCCGGGATCTGCGAGACAGGGCCGGACTTGTAGACGGTCTTGCCGGCCTTCTTGGCCTTGGAATGCATGCTGCGCGCCAGCCACCGCTCAGGCTTGGACCGACCATGACGGTCCTTCGAGCCAAGGATCGTGGCCGCGATGAATGCGACCAGGGCGATGCCGACGGCCACCCAGATTTGGGAGGCCATGATCGCGATGAACACCCCGACTGCTCCGGCGCCCAGTAAGACGGTCGAGGCCATCGAGAACCCCATCAGACCCGCCGTCCGGTCATCTGCGATGTTGCCGTACTGTCTGACGATCGTCTGTTCGGTGCTCAACTGTCATCCCCACTTTCCACTGCGCGTTCCATGTCCCTGACTGCGTTCTGCACCGCGTACTCGATGCGTTGCTGGTTCTGAGCCGACTTATCCGCCCCGGACGGCGCACCGGCCCGGAACCCCTCAGCCGTCGGTGACATCGCGGGTGCTGCCCCAGGAGCTTCCGTCGGGGGCTTGTCGCCTGATGCTGCGCGCTCTGCCCCGCTCGGTCCTCCAGCTGACGAGCCGCCATCACCGGCCCCGGACAGTGCTCCCGTCGGTGATTCCGTAGGCGCGCCGGCGCGCTCCGCCTGAGGCTGTGCGCCTGTCGGTCCAGGCGAACTTGATCCACCAGCACCGGCATCACTGACCGGGGTCGTCTCTGCTCCGGATCGTTCCGGGCGCGGCTCCGCACCCGACGGACCACCAGAACCTCTACCAGACCCGCTACCGGGGCCGCCAGCATTTCCTCCGAATGCCCCGCCACCTGAGTCCGATGCCGGCGCGGTGGGCTGTTCTGGCCTTTGCTCCGCCCCGGACGGACTGGCCCCACCATTTCCGCTGCCGGTGCTACCTGCACCACCAGGCGTTACAGCACCGGTGGCTCCGCTTCCGCCTCCACTGGCTGCGGCAGCACTGCTGCTGGTGCCTGCGGTCGCAGATGTTTCTGCGGCAGTGGCCGCACCAGTTGCAGCGGCGCCTCCACCTGTAGCGGCCGCTTCCCCGGCCGTTGCTGCAGCCCCTCCACCAGTGACGGCGGCTGCGCCCCCGCCACCACCGCCTGCAGCTGCGGTGCCGGCTGCAGCGCCAATCCCTCCGGTGAGTGCTCCGATGGCGACGGCACCGCCGACCATTGCCAGGCCGGATGCTCCCATGCCCTGCGGGCCTGCGCTGACGGCAGGTACGAGGACCTTCGCCAGGGCTGGCATCGCAACGCAGGCGCTGCAGATGATCACGAGACCGGTGATCAGGCCGATCGCGGTGTTCCCGAGTTCGTTGTCTGCGCTGCCGTTGATGCCTTTCAGGAGCGCGAGTCCCGCCCCGTACAGGATTGCTGCGGCAGGCTTGAAGAGGACGACGGCGGCGAGCCAGCCCACGGCCTTGTCGAAGGACTTCCGGCCACGTTCGGTTTGAGACGCGGCCGCGAAGATCGGGAGAACCCCGCACAATGCGATCGCCGCACCGTAGGAGAAGATCACGATGACCGCATTGATGATCGCGCCTAGCAGAGCAAGGGGTGCGACGAACAGGATGATGCCGGCGAGCTGCATGGTCATAGTTGTCCCAGCGAGGGCTTCCAAACCCATTGCAGTCCCGAGTCCGTCCTCCTGCGCAGATCCGGAAATGGTGGTGACCAGCCACGGCGCGAGGACGTCGGTTACACCAAACAGGAGGCCCACCATTGGAACGGCCAGCGCTGTGGTGAGGATGGTCCGCACCATGCCCATGATCAGGTTCTCGGTCGAGGCGCGGTCCTGGTCACGGGCGAGCTTGATGAGAGCGAACGCTGTCCCGATGACACCTGCCATCCCGACGAAGATCAGCGTCGATTGCTGGATGCGGTCAGTCGCGGACCCTGTACCCATGTCCGGTGCGCCGATTTTCAACCACCAGGTACCAACGAAGTTGATCATCTCCGTCAGGACCTGCACCAGCCAGGTCGCGAGGAACTGGATCAGCTTCTGGATGGCGCTACCGGCCACGCCTTCGAGGACGTCCCCAATGTTTGGCATCAGACCTTTGGCCCCCATTCGATATAGGGCTGGCCCTGGTACAGATCAGACGTCATAAAGGTTGTCCCGGAAGCCGGGTCAAGCTTCCAATCGCCGTCTTCCCACATCAGGTCAGCCTGTAGGGAGACCTGCCCGACAAGACCGTCGGACGTAGGAACCTCATAAATCAAGCGGTACGAAGCGGCGTCCTCGGAGTAAAAGTCCTGCGCATATCCAATGAGGGTCGAAGCCGCGGATGCCGTGCCGTCCGCGCCTTGTTCCAGACCGTCACGGATGCGTTTCGCTTTTTCGGCGAGCCGGTCGCGATCCCGGCCTTCAGCAATGGCAACTTCTACATCACCAGCTGCTTCCTCACTTACCGAAGGGTCCAAGGCCATTGCATAAGTCGCTGCTGCCATGAGGGAGCCTGCTTCGGTATGCGCGAAACCGACACGAAGTCCGGAGGGCCGTTTTTCGCAGCCTCCGAACTCCGAGAAGGGAATGACGTTGTATCCGCCAGCTACCCATTCCTCGACCACCGGAGCACTGTCAGCGACAGATACGGCGTCGTCGCTAAGGTCCGCCTGGCAGTCCCATGCGGCGTCCGCGTCCTCGACGGGTGCTGCCGTCGCGGACGCGGACGCGGGCGTCGTGGCAGACGATGGTGCTGTCTGCGTTGTAGCGGTGGTTGGGTCTGCTGCCGGTTCGTCGTTGCTGGGGAGAAGGAATGCCCGGAGGCCCCATGCGAGGAGGCCGACCAGCACCAGGGCCAGCAGCATCACGGTGGCGCCGAACCACTTCGAGCGGGCCTTCGGTTCCTGAGTGGTGTCCTGTGTGCTCATCGTCTGTCCTTCTCTCGATCACGTGGGTAGCTGGTGTTGCTCAGGTGATTGCAGTCCACACTGCACCCGACGCGCCCAGCAGGCAGGCAGCGACCATCGGCCAGATGGGTGCCTCGATCTCGTTGCCCTGCCGGCGGTTCCTGCCCGCGGAGACGAGCCCGAGGATGAAGAACACGAACAGAACCAGGCCCGCGCCCCACAGGATCCACCCGATGACCTGCGTCAGGCCCTCCGTGCCGGGAGGCTGCGTCGGGGTGAAGGTCTGCGCCGAGAGCGATCCTTCACGGACCGGAGTGAGCGCGTTGATGGTGGTCAGGGTGTGTGCTGCCAAAGTGTTTCCGAACATGGGAGTTTGCCTTTCTCAGTGCCCGGAGCGGGCGATCTTTTCGATTTTCCGGAGCACGCTTTTCAGCCGTGTCCCGGAAGCTTGTGGGGTGACGTCAACTTCGCGCCACGAGGGTTCATACGGCGCGGTCATGGCTACCGGGAACATCCGTGCGACTCCGCGCGCGAAGTCCAGGGTCGGTTTCGTCAGCCGGTTTTTGGGCCGGTCGTGGACGATCACGAGGCCGACCAGTTCATAGGGCAGCTGCCCGGATGCGGACTTACGGGCCAGCTGCTGTGCGGCCTCGAGCGAGGATGCACTGGTCGAGCAGACCAGCAGGGCCCGCCCTGCGTAGGTCGGACGCCGCTCGGATTCATCGACGACGTTTTCCGAGCACAGGCCCGCGAGGGTGCTGGTGCCGACGCCACCGGAGGCGCCGACCAGCCACAGGGTCGCGCTGATCACGGCTACGGGGGCCGCTGGTTCGGCTTCCTCGACAGGCTCGGCGGCGAGGGTCTGCTGAATGTTCCGTGGGCCCCTCAGTGATTCGCGCTGCCCGAGGATCGGGTCATCGTCGATCGGGTCTTCCTGCGGCTCTACCTCCGGCTCGTTGACGAACGGATTGCGCTGCGGGGTCACGGTCACAGTCCCTCCGCGATCTGCGCGGCGGCTCGGAGCCAGGCGCGGCGGGTCTGCGGGAACATCGAGGAGAACCGGATCCTGCCCTCGATCAGCGATGGATCGTAGGGCACCGTGACGACCGACTTCACGAACGGGCGGAAGGACTCAGCGAGCTCGTTCAGCTTCGCTGGCCCGTGGGACGGGGTGCAGCCTAGGACGATTACTACGGCGCGGTCCGCCAGTGACTGCGCGTGCTCGTTGCCCGCCCGCAGGGCGCTCAGGACCCGGGACGCGCCTTCGGCGGCGTCGTTGACGGACTTGACCGGTATGACGACCTGGTCGGAGTGCCCGATCATCGCCTCCCAGTTGTCCCCGCGTTCGGTGTTGCCCGAGTCCATGAGGATCAGCCGGTAATACTTCGCGGCCACCGAGTAGAGGCGGTGGACCTCGTTGCCGGTGACCTCGTGCCGCTTCTTCGCGCCTGGCCGGTCATCGGAGCGAAGTACGTCGTACTGGTCCGAGGGCTGGTGGTGGACGTAGGACGCAAGATCCCCGGCCCGCGCGCCGGCGGTCATGAAGTAGTCGGTCTGCTCGAGGAGGTCGACCACCGTCGCCTCATGGCCGGCGTCGAAGGTCCGCCAGCCGAGCGACCCGAGCGAGTTGTTGTTGTCCCACGCCAGGACACCGGAACCGCCGAGGCGGGCGAATACAGCGGACAGGCAAACCACCGTTGGCGTCTTGCCTGCCCCGCCCTTGGGGTTGAGGACCGTGATTGTGCGGGGTCCGGCCCAGTGTTGAGAGACGGTCTTCTCGTCCCTGCGCTGCTCCAGCTCCGCCGGCGAGGCCGCGAGCTTCAACCCGAACTGATTCAACACACCGCGAAAACCCGCTTGTGCGGGCGAGTCGGCGTCCGGCCGGTCGACGAACGACGGCATCGCTGTCCTGCGGGTCGGCAGCGGTTCCACCGTCTCTACCGGGACCACTACCGGGACCACTGCCGGCGCCACAGCTGATGAAGCGACGGTTTCTGGTGTCGTCTCTTCCGTGGCCACGGATGCCTCAACGGGAGCGGCAACAGGGGTGGGAACAGGAGCGGCAACAGGTGCTGCTGCTTCCACCGTGGCCTTCGGCGCGGTCGGCTCTTTTGCCGTGGCCGGGGACGCTGCAGGTTCGATTGCTTCGGCGGGCTGTACTGGCCCGCTTTCCGTTGGGTTACTGTCGGTGTCCTGTTCGATGACGGCGCCGTCGGTCTGGATGAGGATCGTGCGGGAGCCGGACGGGTCCTCGATGTGCAGTTCGGTGGCGGTGCTCGTCTCGGCCGCGAGGTCGGTCGCGGTGCTCATGACGGAGCGGCGGGCGTCCATGACTGATGGGTAGGGGGCGGTGGTTTTCTCGCCTCCCAGGTCAAGTTCGAGGGTGCCGGCCGGGTCGATGACAGCGGTCATTCTCATCAGGGGTTCTCCTTCGGGGAAACAGTCGAGGTGGGGCTCGCAGTAGAAGTTGAGGTAGAAGTCGGGGTGGGTGTTGCTGTGGGTCGGGGTGCGACCTGCGTCAGCGCATACAGCAGGCTGGTGGAGGATCCTTCGGCCCGGGTGATTGCCTTGCCGTCGTCGGTGATGATGTCGGGGATCGCTGCCCGGGCGGCGTCGGTCGTGGTTTCGGTGACGCCCTGCGCGTTGATCCGCAGCTGCTCGGTGTTGGTGGTGACCCAGGCGTAACCGGCGGCGAGCTTTCCGGCTCCGGGCAGGCGGTGGGCCTGCTTCGCGTCGACGTCGACCAGGACCGTGCCTGCCATCAGCAGGCCGTTTTCCCGGTCCACCTGGATGCCGGAGGTGGCAACGTCGGTTCCTTCGACGTCGACGATGCCGACCTGCGTCGCTTCCGTCGCATCGGCGGCAGCCCCGAGGGCGTAGAAGCCGATGGTGGTGGTGTCGTTGGTCTTCCATGCCGCGACGACCGTCCCGTTCACGGATCCGAGGACCGTGACCAGTTCCGCCCCTGCCGATGGCGCAGGCAGCTTCGCCGGGGCTGGCAGGGCTGCCGAGTCCTGCGTCACGCGCCAGATCCGTCCGGAGCGCGTGTCCGCTGCTACCAGGTCGTCTCCGAGGGCTTCGATGGGTTCCGCGGCCGCCGGGACCACCCGCGCCGCTGTACTGCCGTCGGCTGCCACGATCAGTGTCCGCTTGTTCGGCAGGTCGATCCGAGGTGCTGTCCCGCCGTCCAGGACGATCGTTCCGTCCTTGGGGACGTCGACGCGGATCGGGTCCGCCCCGTCTCCGAACAGCACCAGGTCGCGGGCTGCTGCGGCCGCGACCCTCGACTGCCCATCGAGGGTGAACAGGGCGAGTTGAGCGATCGTGAACGGAGCGGCGCGCGTCCACCGCTCCACACCCGTCCGAGGGTCATGGCCGATCAGCTTCGAGCCATCCACGCTCACCGGCTGCCCCGAGGGGTCCAGGATCGCCCGAACGGTCGAGCCGGTCATCGGCGTCGTCCAGTCACCGTAGGTATCCCACCCAGCAGGAGCAGGGACCGGCAGCTGCGCGGGAGGCGGCGTGAAAACCGTCGCCACAGGCTCGGCCGTGTCGTCCTGCAGCGTGTAGAAGGCGCTGAAACCGACCGTGGCCGCCAGGAGGCCCGCGCTCCCCCACAGCACAGCCTTCCGGCGCGCAGGGGTACGACGGCGTGCAAACTTCGACCCAGTACGGGCAGCACCAGCACCTGTGACGCCGGCAGTGCCGGTGAAGGTGGTGTCTTCACGTTCCTCGAGCGTGCCCAGCTCGGCGTTGACGACCATTTCGTAGACCTCGCCGTCCTCCGTGAGTCCCTGCACCCGGCATGCTGCCAGGCCCAAACGGCGGCACGCTTCCGCTGCTGCGTCGGCCGCTACGTCGGCTGCGGACGTGTCATCGAGCACCGGGTAGGTGAGGACGTCGCCGTTCGCGTCCGCGACGATTTCGCCCTCCCCGATGGTGAGACGGATGACGGGCCAGGAATGCACTGCCGGAGTCACTTGCCCTCCCCCGTCATCGAGGCGGTCATGTCGCGGGTCTGATGCCCGACGACGTCCCACTGGCCGTCCGCCTTCTCGAGGTACACGGTCACCTGCCGGTGACCGCCGCCGTCCAGTGCCGTCTGGTCACGGGCTACCCAGCGCCACGTCACGTCGAGGACCCGAATCGCCTTGTCCGGGGTGACGTCCTGCGCGGCGTCACCGATCGCCGGAACCGCCCGGGGCACGCTGTAGGCGCCGTGTTCGGCTGGTTCCAACCACTCGCCGTTGCTCGCGTTGCGCTCAGGCTCGACCTGGTTTGCCGCCCACTCCTCACTCATCAGCGGAATCGCGCGTACCGCGGCCGCCGTCTCCGTGCGGTCCACCGTCGTGTCCCATGAATGCAACATGAGCGCCGCGACCCGAGCGGTCGAGTCGGCGTCGGATCGGTCGGCATCCTCCGGGGATGCGAATGTGTTCCCGCCCAAAATTTCCTCGGCAGGGGCCGAGGTGTAGGAGCCTTCGTAGACCTCCGTGGGAGCCGAAATCGGGGCCACGTCCTCCGACGCCGGCGCGTCGGAGGCGCAGCTGGTCAGAGCGATCAGTGCCAACATGGAGACCGCCAGAGCGGCGGCCCGGTACAGGTTGGTGTGTGAGCGACAGGTCATCGCACCCACGCTCCTTTCTCTTTCAGGATCGGCTCCGGGTCGAGGTTCCAGCCCTGGTACGGGTAGACGACCTCCGGTGCTTCCGGCTTGTAAACCTCGACGTGCAGGTGTGTGGCGACCAGCCCGAGGCCGGCCTTGTTGCCCTCGGTGCCGACGACGTCGCCGCGCTTCAACCTGTCCCCCACGGCCACGCTGTAGGCGTTGAGGTGGCAGAACGCGAACCCGAAATCGGGATCGTCGCCGTCCTCCTTGGCGATCACGCACCCGTCCTTGTCGTTGAAGCCCGTGATGCGCAGGTCGGTCGGTGCGATGATCGGGCCGCCGTTACCGCTGCCGGCGCCCGGGGTCGAGAGGTCAACCCCGACGTGGTCCTGCGCCCATGCGGGCAGGCCCGGGACGTTGCGGTGCCCGTAGCCGGAGGTGAACACCCCACCCGGGAGCGGATTGGTCCACTCACCGTCGCCGAGGTCGCCATCCCAGGCGATGGTGCCCGCCGGTGCCGTGCAGTCGGCAGAGAACTCGCCCTGCCCGGAGGAGAGGATCTTCTCGACGTACTGCTGGGTCTCGGTGAACGCCGGGATGCCCTTGGCTGCCTGCACGGCACCGGGCCCGGCGTTGTAGGCGGCGAGGGTCAGCCGCACGAGCAGATCGGCGTCATCGCCGGCCAGCGGCTGCACCTGCTCTTTCAGGGCCGCCATGTAGCGGCCGTAGGCAGGGATGGCGTCCTCGGCCGAGAACGGGTCCCCGCCCTCGCCGTACAAAGCCCAGGTGCCGGGCATGAACTGAACCACACCCTGAGCCCCTGCAGGGCTCCGCGCACCCTCGTTCCAGCCCGATTCCTGCTTCAACTGCGCCGCAACCACGCTCACCGGCAGGCCGGCAGTCTTCGCGGCAGCGTCGACCAGGTCGCCCCAGCCGTTCGGGATCGCTGGCGTCGAGGTAACGTCGCCAGCCGTTTCACCGACCGCGGAGACGACGCACGCAGCGGGGTTCTCCTCGATCTGCGTCAAAACGGCTACCGCCCCAACACCCATCAAAGGCATGCAAGCGAAGATTGGAACAAGCAACGCCAAGGCAAGCAGTGGCGCCGGTCCACTCTTGTGCTGTTCATCCACCGCTACCTCCTTCTCGGGGCCCGATGGGTACCAACCGTTTGGGCAGGGCCCGGTAAAATCGGAGAGGTTGGGGAAGCGACGTGATGTCAATTCCTGAGTTACCAGAATAGCTTAAATTTTGACATCAAGCTTACGGGCTGCGTCATGCCCATCTAGAAATTTCATCGAAGGAGGTGCCGTGGCTGTTTCTGGTTCTGACTTCAAGCAATGGCTAGAAGGACGCGGCATCACCACATCGGCAAGCGAGTTGGGCCGGCTGACCGGACTGCATCGCGTCACGGTGGGCAATCAGATGAGGCGGGGCAACGTTCCGGAGTCGACCGTCGTTGGGGTAGCTCGCGCCTACGAAATTGACCCTGTCACAGCGTTGGCGGGCTTCAAGGAGTACGAAGACCTCGATAGCCGGCCACGCTCACCGACAGCGGCAGAAGTGCTGAGCCAAGTTCATCACGCGGACCTCATGGCCGAGCTCCAGCACCGAACCCATGCCACGCTTTTCCCGCGTGACGACCATGTCAGAATCGATTTTCCGCACGATGGTTCGCACCGGGCCTGGATTGATGCCATCGACACCGGGGATGTCCGCCACGATGTGGCTGAGAAAACAGGCACGGCAATCACGTACCTGTTCACGCAGCTTTCAGACAACAAGCTCACTCCTCTTCAAGCAGTCACAGCTGCTCGGGTAAGCGGCACGTCGCTGGTGGCTGGCCTTGTCGTCGTAGGACTGCTCACCACGGAGGAGGGTGACTGGCCTGAAGATGTCAGGGAGTCAGCGCTAAGGGTGATAAAGCACGAAGAGCTCATCGAGCTCATTCAGCAACGCTTGAACCTGCTTCAGCGTCGTGTGAGGCAGCGCAAGGAGGCACTTGAATACGCGGAACGGCTGACGGAGATCCTGGGATGACAAGCCTGTACGTGATCCCGGTTAGCCTGATGCTGATTCTGCTGGGAAGCCTCACGTTCAAGCGCCTCACCTCCGCCAAGCCAGAGGGCGCCGCTATCCTCTATCGTCGCAGCGGCCGGCTTGCGCTCCTCGGGATCCTTCTCACCACGTCGTACGTCCTTCTGATGCCGCCGGTCTACATCTGGATGGAGGAGATGCTTCCGCTCTCCAATGGCACGGACCTTATCTCCAAATACTGCGCGTTGTTGGCCGTCGCCTTCCTCGGTGAACACCTGAGCCGGGCATACAACTCGACCGTTGCCCTCCGGTGGAACGTCGGCACTCGTGGAGCTATAGCAATCGGCCTCGCCACTGTCGGACTGTTCGCGACGTTGGTTACTGCGGATACCCCCCAGCCATCGCCGCAGCTCGCGAACTACGCGGATCAGCTACCCGTCGATATCAACACGTGGATCATGCTCGCCTACGTTGCCTACGTCGGGGCGCCGCTCATCCGCCCCACATTCCGGGATGCCAGACGCAACCCGCTACGAATAGGCCGCTTAGGTTCCGCTCTGATATGCACCGGTCTTGCACTGTCCACCCTCCGCGCCCTGGCCTACTTCCCCTTGGAACTTCCAGCAGGTCCCGAGGCGTTCTACATGTTCATGCTGGTGTCGTACATTTCGACAGCTTGCGTCGTCCTCGGGCTGTGGGCCTTCGCTTTCGCCCGGAGGCGCCAACTACCCCGCAACACGCTTGACATCGATCTATCGATCGAATGAGGAGAGAAACGTGAGTCAGACGCCACCAGAGGCCAAGCGCGCTGTAGAGCGCATCCTGACCAAGGCCAACCCGGAGAACGAGGCCGCCTACGCCGTCATCTTCCGCGCCGTCAGGATTTGCATCGAGGCCGGCATGGACCGCCGGCAGACGGCCCGCTACCTCGGCGTGTCCGCCCGCCGTATTGACAAGCACGGCCAGTACTTTCGTACTACGAGGTCGGTCAGGACCATGTTCGGAGAAGCCTTCCGCTCCAGGTCGATTGACGTCCCCGCAGAGGACGCGAAAGCGAAGCTGATCCAATGGGCATGGAAGAGCTGAGACTGCTCTAATTGCTGTGGTTTGGAGGAATGTGCCATATTGGTACAGTCCTTCAATCGTTAGGGAGCCAGATGCAGCCGACCGGCAGGCAGGGGGACGTGTCGCGCGACACGCCCACTCACCACTCGTCCCTCAGGGCGACACGCCGAGACACCTTACAAAAACTTTTTCTCAGGGCGGTTCGTCGGCCTTCAAGGATGCCTTGCGGACGTCTAACGAAAAACGATAGCGGGCATCTTGAGCATTGCGAGGAAGAAACGGTTCAAATGGAACCGTTGTGGCTCGCGGCCGGTTGGGGTCATCTTCGGCCTCATCCGGGCCGTAAAAGGCCCGGAAACAATGGGGACATTAGGCGCATTTCGCCCATAGGTCGGCAGGCGTGGCCCGTGCGCCCAACCCACGCGATACTTCGGAGCCCCCTCCGATCAGCTCACGCGCACATCGTTTTACAAAACGATGTGCCAGCTTCCCGCCAATCGTTCCCCGGCGCTGGTAGTTTTTCACTAGCCGCAACTGGGCCACCGCGCGACGAGCTCGGAGCCTAGGAGCAGCTAGAGACAGATTGATCCTCGTGCTACCGAGTCAGCCCCGGCTGGCAATCGGAGCGCACATGAGCAAAGGACCGATTGGGAATGGCTGAATCTACTCCACGCAAGATCGGTCGCCGGTTCAAAGGCGACCGTCGATTCGTCGGTGGAAAGATCCCTGCCCGCATGGCCGACCAAGTACATCAGGCCGCCGAGCTCGAAGGACTCACGATCACGGAGATGATCGAGTCTGCCCTTGCCATGCGCCTCCAGCACGTGGATCTCACTAAGAGGGACAACCAGGAGGTCCTGCCGATCAACATGGCCTCTTAAGCATAAGAAGGCCCGCACAAGGCGGGCCTTCCAATGACAGATGTTGCTCATCACCCGGATGCTTGCCGGCGAGGGTGAAGAGCCGTTACAGGGTCCTTGCGGATCCTGCCCTTTGAACAAACCCCAGTGAAGGGTTCCTTCGCTATTCCTTTGAGAGGAACAGGTTCATCGTACAACAGCGCCTTGCTGCGCTGCCAGAAATCATGCACCCCGGCGTGCCGCGTGTCGCGGTAGTTTCTGACGACCCTGCCGTGGTGTGGGCAGCCCTCGCACCCCTCCTGGCTGGTCAGCCCCGCGTTCGCATTTCCCCGGACGCCGGTAAGAGCTACCCTCAGCGCTTTGAGCGCGAGCTGACCGACGCCCTGCCGTCCAAGCCGGCTGCCGTGCGCATCATCGGCAAGGACGGCACCTGCCGCGCCATCTTCCTCGACTTCGACTCCTCCGTGGACGGCACAGACAGGGTCGACGCCGACGTCTACCTTGTCACGGCCTGGCTGCACGACATGGGTGCCCGCTGGATAGCGGACTACTCCCCCAACGGCGGCCGCCACATCTACGTTCCGTTGGAGGAACGTGTTCCGTTTCATGAAGCGCGCGAGCTCGTCGAGGCACTCGGCAGCCGCCACCGGAGCCTGGACAGGTCTCCGCATCAAAACCTTCACCACGGCTGCATGCGCACACCCGGCAGCGTCCACAAGCGCGGCGGTCACCAGATGCTCGACATGAGCCTAACCATGGCCTACGACATCGCGCGCCGGCCGAACTCGAAGGCTGTCTGGAACCGGCTCGTTGCAGACCTGGCCCCGGAGATCGCCGCGGCCCGCGCTTTCCGGCTCGAGCAGGAGTACGAACCGTCGATCGACACGGCATTTGACGACGAGGCCACAGCACCGGTTCGAGGCATGTCCCGCACCACGCTGTCTATCGCCACCGACGGCCTGTTCGACACCAATCGGTACGACTCCCCTTCAGCGGCACGCCAAGCCGTCCTCGTTGCAGCAGCGGCCGCCGGACTGAGTCTGCTGGACGTCGAGCGGCGCATGAAACAGGGCATCTGGCCCGGCCTGGCACAGTTCTTCGCACGCTACCCCAGCAGGCACCGGTTCAAGGCACTCGAGCGCGACTGGCGCAAGGCCAAGGCATTTCTGGCGGCATATCCAGCCGGGAAGAACAATGGCCGTATTTCCCCCACAAGCCAGCCAAATACACAGCCGGCAGGGGTTACTGCGTCATTGACTCGCGGCTCAGATTCGGAGCACCGCTTTATTCGAACCTGGCGCAACGCTCTGGCCCTGGCTGAGGTCCGGTACAGGGACAGGAGGGACGGCATGGCGAAGAGGATGCTGCTGAGGGCGCTGGGAGTTGCAGCACACATGACAGGCAGCAGATACGTGGAGTTCGGGACCAGGTCCCTCGCCATTGCATCCGGCATCGATCACACCACGGTTGCGGCACACCTGAAGGAGCTCAGGACCGAGTCAGAGCCGCTCGTCACCCTGATCGAGTCAGGACGCGGCACCCACGGGGATCTCTACACCCTCGTGGTGCCTGAGGCCTTGCAGGCGGACGCCTCAGACATCTCTTGGCGTAAGGGGAAGCTCCATGCCCTCCGGCCCGTCTTCAGGGAGCTGGGAATCCCCGCAGCGCTGCTGTACGAGGCCCTCGAGCACTCTCCCACTCCCCTATCTACGACGGAGCTCCTTCACGCCACCGGCATCGGGCGCACCGCGGTTTCAATGGCACTCGAGGTGCTTGCTGCTTGGAACCTTGTCTCCCGCTCCTCCAACAAGAGCTGGTCCGTGGTTACTGGCACGAGCCTGGCACTCCTCGCCGAGTACTTCGGCGTACCGGAGGCCGTTGAGCGTCAGGTCGCCCGATACAGGGCCGAGAGGGCCGTTTGGCGCGCCTGGCTTGCCGGGCATACGGCGGATCTCCAGCAGCAACTCCTCTCCCCAGGCGACGACTACCCCTGGCATCTATTCGAGCCTGTAACGGAGGACTGGACGCTGGCGGCGTATGCCTTCAGATAAGGGGTCCAGATCCAGAAATGGAACCATTTCACCAATAGACCCATTTCTTCCGTCACTGTCCACTCCTCAATCTGGAGCTGATCTCGCTGGCCGTACGGGCCTTCTTGGACTTGGAACAATTGGAACAATTGGAACTTGTTCATCTAATGGGTCCAATAAGTCCACATTACGATTGGTTCAATTTCTTCCAGACTAACTTCCGGTCGGGCGCGTTCGGCCAGTGGATTGGCCGTCACCGAGCGCCCACTCCCCCGCTCGCGTCACTGCCCTTCCACACCTCGCCCTACGTCTCCGGATGTCAGCCCACCCCTGGCCTACCTCAAGCCCACTCCCCCGCCATCGACTCCCGATGGTAGGGGCAGGCAGGAATGGTGCCATTAGGGCCCGTTCTGCCAGTAGTCCTCATGGCACCGTTTCTTCTTGAGCCGCTCCGCTTGGTTGGGCTAGATCCGGCGTCGGCATCCCGCAGGATCGCCACTGTGCTCGAGCGGCGTCGTTCACCCACCGACATCGCACCAAGACCGCCCGGACCACCAGCCTCTTTCAGGGGGGTATTGGAACCATTAAGTATTTTTCTGCCCGGGGACCAAATGGTGCCCTTTCTTCTCAAAACCATAGTGGAATGGAACCCTTTCTATCTTCGACTTGGAGAAGAAATGGTTCCATTGATTCAGCTCAGCCGGCTGGCAGCACACCTGACAGCCAGCGATGAACATCGTGACCTGAGGAAGGCCTTGGAACCATTTCTTCCAGGAGGCCTGGTCTTGAACGTGATGGTGATCGAACTCGGGCCTTGAAGAGCAAGGCCGTCGACACGACCGACAGCTAAGGTAAAAATGTATCCATTTCTTTCCACTGAGGCTCTGGATTAGCGGACCCAGCTAGGATTCGCCGAGGAGAAGAAATGGTTCTATTGGTTATCTAGACGGCCGCCGGGTTTTGCCGGGCAGCGGGAAGAAATGGATCCATCCGTAATATCTGTCGTCAGCGCCTGTTTCGTGCAGCTAAGCCGAAACAGATTATCCCAAATGGATCAATTTCTTCCAAGCTCGGGGTGCGGGTCTGACCTGCCTGTCCGGGGGAGCGTTGGCGCTAATGGTTCTGTTTCGTCCAATACCGGACTCACGCTCCCGGTGGTCCGCTCAATGGCGGGTGATGCCGTCGAGCAGAAATGGAGCCTTTTCGTCCCTAGCCGAATCTACTGAATGGCACCATTTTTTCCCAGGGCCACTCGGTTGCCTTCCATGCAGGGGGCGACAGAAATGGAACCGTTTCTTCCGTACCGCGGCCGCCACGGATCTGGTTAAGGTGACGTTTCTACCATTAATTAATGGTTCAATTTCTTCTATAAGATTACGGGGAAGAATTGAGGTAAGTTCCCTAATGGTTCCATTTCTTCCGCGGCGTGGCTCGCGCGTAACCTGCTACCGCGCCGCTAGTCTGAGCGGAAGAACTTCGGCCACGCCGGCACCGAGGATTCCGAGCCCGTGTGTTCTCGGGCTCCCTCCGGCGTGGCTGTCACTACAGTCAACGGAAGGTGCGCCATGACGGCGAGAATCATTGCAGTCTGTAACCAGAAGGGTGGCGTCGGCAAGACGACCCTGGTGACAGGCCTTGCAGAGGCGTTCTCCGACAAGCTGGGGAAGCGCGTGCTGGTCATCGACGCGGACCCTCAGCGCAACACCACCTCGGCGCTGGGCGTCGTCTCGCCCGAGTTCACCCTCAATGACGTCCTGTACGGCGATCCGGACAACAACCAAAAGATCACCCCCGGAGCGGCAGGCGATGCCATCGTGCCCGCCGGCGAAGCCTGGCTACCGAAGGCAGGGGCGGGGGAGGGGACTGCGGCCATCGACGTGATTCCATCCGAGCGCAATCTTGCATCGCGTGAGCGGGACGCCATGATGGCTCGGGAGCACCGTTTGAGAATCTCCCTGAAGGGCGTGGCCGAGACTTACGACGTCGTGCTGATCGATTGTCCGCCCTCGCTCGGGCTGCTAACCGTCAACGCCCTCACGGCCGCGACCCACGCCCTGCTCGTTACTGAGCCCCGAGTGTCATCCGTGGAGGGCCTGACCGAGATCGTCACAACGATCGCCGAGGTGCAGGAGAACCTCAACGAGGACATCGACCTGGTCGGCGTAGTCATCAACAAGGAGCGGAAGGGCCGCTCTGATCAGGCGTACTGGATTAACAAGGTCCGCGACGACTTCGGTGACATTGTGCTGGATCCGTTGCTGCCCGATCGCGAGCTCTTCGCGAAGGCGCAGGCCGCGTGCCTGCCGCTTCGGTCCTTCGGGTCGGTGTCCAACGTTCTCGTGGCCGACCTCGAGCAGCTCGCACGCCAGATCTGGAAGGGAAGCGAGGAATGAGCACGGCTCCCGCAGCGGGCAGGGGAGGGGCTGCCAACCCGCTTTCCCAGCTTAAGAGCAAGAAGGGTCTGAGAAAGGCTCCTGAGTCCAGCGTCGTCAAAGACATGGGCGCCGATGTGGCTGCGGTCGATGAGACGCCGGAGCCACCCGTGCTTGCCGCTGCGCCCCCGGTGCTGGAGTCGGTTGCCGCTCAGCCCGAAGCCCCGGTAGTTCTCGCGCCGGCGGTCACGGCCCCCGCAGAGCCTGCCGTCGCAGTGGAGGCTCCGTCAGCCCCTGATGTGCCCGCTCGACCCGCCTCAGAGACGGTGACGGTAGAGAAAAAGAAGATGGGCGTGTGGATCCCGGCGGAGGTCGTTGAGCGCGTCAGGAATGCCTACGGCCCCACCAGTCGGCTCGAGGGACACCGATCGCTCTCCGATCTTGCTGCGCGCGCCCTCGAAGCCGAGGTGACACGCCTGGAGGAGAAGTACAACGACGGCCAGCCGTTCCCGCCCGACGAGATCGGCATCCCGCGCGGACGACCGCTGCGGTAGGAGCCCCGGCACAGCAAAGCCATGGTGGGGTCATTTCCGCCGGGCTCCTTCGTCCGCTCCTACAACGTCCGCGCCGGCTCAGGCTCGGCCTTGATAAAGAGACTTCTGCGGAGCTCGGCCCGCGGCTTGATTTGCTTGGAGTTGTAGATGAGACCTGCAATCGCTGCGAGCAGGGCGAGAAGGAACGAGCCTACCTGTAGGACAAAACGCCAACTGGTGAGTTCGCCGCCGAACAGGAGCGGGCCGACCAGGGCGAGGGCAGCAGCGTAGAGGGTGACGCCGGCGCGGAAGTATCAGGTGCAATAGATTCGCAGCGCATCGCCCAGCTCAAGATCGGCTTAGCCGCGGGCTTAGGGTCCGGCTTTCGCCCACCGCTCGTTAGCTTCCGCCGTCACATCGTTCAGTCCCGCCACTATCCCCCTGCCAGCTCGTCGACCGCGAACTGTGAGTTCTAGTGGGCTTCGTTGTAGGCGTCGATGATCGATTGGGTGATGCGTCCCCGGGAGCTGGGGTTGTAGCCGTTGTCCTGTGCCCACTGGCGGATCTGCTGCGTGTCCTCGCGCTTGGATCGGCTCGTCGAGGAAGGCGGTGAGGCGGACTTCTGTTCGCCCTGGCCCCTGCGACCGGTTCTGGCTTTGCGTGCCTCAACATCGGTGGACGTGCACAACCTCGAACAGTGGATGGGTCCTCAGAGACTGGACTAACTTGCAGTCCAACTTCTGGGGTGCAGTTCATGGTGCGGTTCCGTCTCCACCTTTTTGACGCGTCGATCAGCAGTGCAGCGTTTGGTGACTGGAATGCTGGGTACATGACAGATCAACCCCAGAGCGACGGGCAGCCTAGGCCGTTGCGGTTCTTGACCCTGCAGCAGGTAGCGGATGAGTTGAACACCAAGCACAGCACCGTTCGGGCGCTAATCGCCTCGGGGGAGTTGCCGGCGATTCAGATTGGCGGCCGGGGCCAGTGGCGTATCGAACGTGCCAAGATCGAGGACTACGTCACCGCGGCTTATGCCAGAGCCCGCACCGACATTGCCCGCGGCGGCGCCGACGTTGACGCTGACCCAGCGTCTGACGCGGCAGAGTGAGTGGTCTCGACGTCTAGTGCCTGCTGTGCCTGGGTGGGGTCGCCCTGTTCGTTTACGGTGTCGTCAGCGGGGCGGCGTCATCGGCATAAGTCCGAGACCGCGAATAGCTACCTGCAGGGCATGCTGGCCATGCTGTTCGGGGCTGCCTTGTTTTTCATCGCGATCTGGGGGTGAGGTCGATTTTTAGGGTGCTGTGGCAGCGAGGAACCGTCCTGTCTGCCGGAATTCGCGAGCGAAGAGGATGGTGGTGACCAGGAAGACGGCTGTGATGCCCATCCATAGGAAGGAGAGATCTTCGAAGAGCCCTCCGAGACCGTAGGAGTGGAGGGGGACTGTCAGGAGGTTGGTTGCTTGGGTTTTCCTGCTTTGCACGGCGACCGAGCGCGCTACAGCAAGACGAACGGGATCCTGTGGTGGTGGCTCTTTGCCAGTAATGGCCCGCCTCAGGTACTTTTGCTCGTCGACCTCGAGCCCGATGGTGATGGAGAGATTCTTACCGAGCTCGGCGCGTGGTTTGACTCGCTTGGAGTTGTAGATGAGACCTGCGATCGCTGCGAGCAGCGCGAACAGAAATGAGCCTGCCTGTAGGACAAGACGCCAATTCGTGGGCTCGTCGCCGGACAGGAGCGAGCCGACCAAGGCGAGGGCACCGGCGTAGAGGATGACACCGGCGGGGAAGTAGCGGGTGTAATAGACCCGCAGTGCTTCGCCCATGCCGTTATCAGCGAACCCGTGGGCGTACCGTTCGGCTTTAGCCCACCGCTCATTGGCTTCCGATGTCAGGTCATCGAGTCCCGCCACTGTCCCCCCGCACCTGGTCGACCGCGAATGGGGTCCTAGTGGGCTTCGTTGTAGGCGTCGACGATGGTCTGGGTGATGCGTCCGCGGGGGCTGGGGTTGTGCCCGTTGTCCTTCGCCCACTGGCGGATCTTCTGGGTCTCTTCACGCTTGGACTTACTCGCCGCCGCCGAGGATGTGTTCTGCCCGCCCTGTCCGCGCCGGCCCGTCTTTGCCTTCCGGGCCTTTTCCACGTACTCGGACAGGGTCGAGCGAAGCTTCTCAGCGTTCTCCGCCGTGAGGTCGATCTCGTACTCGGTGCCATCGACACCGAACCGCACCGTCTCGTCCGCTACTTCACCATTGAGATCGTCGACCAGTTCCACCTGAACGCGTTGTGCCATTGTTCTACTCCTAAAAATTGTTGGTCTGATTACTGCATCCCCTTTCGTGGATTCTATCCCAAATGAAACTAAGCACGCTTCGCATTGCCACTGTCACCGTTATCGCGAGTAGGTATGGGCGTGACGGCGCTGAGCCACACCCAGCCCTCGCGGTGGATCTTGATGAGCGGTTCCAGGAACCGGATCTTCACCGCTGTGCGCGTGTACGTGATCGCGTGTGCCTGGACGCGGATGGCTTTGGAGGGGTACCGAATCCACGCGTACACGCGCCGTGGTTCGGGGAAGTCGGTGGGTTGGTAGTTTTCGACGTCGAGTTCGGCTGCGGTGAGCATGATGAGCTCTTCGCGCATGACGAACTCCTCGATCTTTTCGTCCATCAGCCGGGCGTAATGCTTGCCATACCTTTTGGAGCCACCCACAACTGGTTCAGGTTCCGGTTACGTCCCGACTGCCGCCGGCTCAAAACCCGTCGATGCCCGCCACGCGGCGCAGCCGCCAGTGGCCCCACCGTGGGTCCGCGCTCATATCGAACTCCAGCACTGGGGACGCGGGCCCGGTCTGCGCCTGGAACCGCCAGAACCGGGTCGTGAGCATCCGGCTCTGCCCTTCCAATGCGCTTGGGCCGCCCAGTCCGTCTGGGGGAGTGGTGGCGGGTTTCCGCCAGCTGCTCGAGCTGGACCACGAGACCGGCTCGCCGATGACCTGCCACAGGCCGCCCCGCCAGCGCAGCGCCAACGGCAACCCCGAAGGCAGGAACCGGACGTCGGCGGTCTCGTCCAGCACATGCCATGCCGGCTCCTCAGAGCCCCGCGCGGCTTGCCTTGTTCGTGTTGTGTCGTCTGGCTGTGCTGTCATCGTCCGCCGTCCTGATCCTCTGCCGTCCCTTGTGCAGGTTTTAAAATAGAACACAATTTCGATTATTTGGGAAGTTGTCCGGATGGCGGGGGAGGGCTTGCTGGTTCAAGAAGCTGATGAGCCCTACGCCGACAAAGACGATGAACGAGACCTTCGCTGGCGTCCTAGCTGGGATGTCCATTGTTTTGGCGGGATTCGTAGGCCTGCTGTCCCTGCTGGCGCTGTCGTTCGGTCAGGTGGAGCTGAACTGGGACGGTGCGTGATTCGTACTCAGGAGCGACCTTCTCATCGGCCTCTACATCTCCGGGTATCGGTACTTCCGCGCCCGAGCTCGATAAACGTTCTCTTCTCAGCACCTCAGCACCTCAGCGCCAGGAGGCTGTGCACATCCACCGCTCGCTCGAGGTGCGCTATCCGGTGTCGGTGACGAGAGGTGGGTGTGTGCAGGAGGGCCCTCGGGTTCCTGCTGTCCCCCTGTGTGCGGGACAAGCAGCGAAGCGTGGGGGAGCTTGTGCCGTGCACCTGGGGACAGGAGGCGCGCCCGTGCGCTCCGTGCTGTCCTGCGTCTGTCGGAGAGCTAGGGGAGAATGCGGGTATGTGTGGACGCTTCGTCATCGCCGGAAACAAGGCCGCTATCCGGGACGCTTTCAGCGTCGACGAGTCCTTCGAGGACGAGTTGAAGCCGTCGTGGAATGTGGCGCCGATGCAGGGGATCCCGTTCGTGTCCGAGCAGCTGCGCGAGGGGACACTGGTGCGCGGCCTCGAGACAGCCCGCTGGGGACTCGTCCCCGCCTGGTCGAAAGACCCGAAGGCCACAGGAGCGAAGATGATCAATGCCCGCAGTGAGACGGTCACGGAGAAGCCATCGTTCCGTACCGCAGCCGCCAAGCGCCGAGCCCTGATACCAGCCAACGGCTACTACGAGTGGCAGAAGAACGAGGACGGGACGAAGACCCCGCACTACCTCCACGCGGAGGACGAGGACCAGCTGCTGGGCTTCGCCGGCCTGTACGAGTTCTGGCCCGACCCCACCAAACCCGAGGACGCTAAGGACAAGTGGTTGGTGACCGCGACGATCCTCACCCGCGCCGCGCATGACGCGCTCGGCCACATTCATGACCGGACGCCGGTCATCATCCCCAAGGACCTGCAGGATCAGTGGCTGGACCCAACCATGACCGAGCGGGACCAGGTGCAGCACTTCATCGACACCATCCCCGAACCCAACCTTGTGCCGCGGATCGTGGGGAAAGAGGTCGGATCAGTGCGCAACAATGGGCCGCAACTCATCGAACCTGTCGAGTAACGGATTGGCTATCCAACTTGTCGTCGTCCATCTATGAGTGAGCTAGACCGAGCTTCTGTCAGGGTTCCCTGACACACTTCTTGAAGGAAAACCCTAACGGAAGGTTGGCCATGGGGTGGATTTCAAGCGACAACGAGCATGAAGGCTGGGCCGCGCCGGAGGCTCCGGACGGACGGCACTCCGGCAGTTCATCGTCGGCCGGGATGCACGTCAAGGGGATCACCGGACGCTGGCCACGGGATCCGCAGCTGGATGGCTATGAGATCGTCCCAGACAAGGACATCGTCGGCTGGCGCGGAGTCTGTGAATGCGGGTGGCGGGGCGAACTATGGGAACGGGCCCAAACTCTGGCCGCAGCGGACCTTGACCGACGCCGGGACTACGTCGCCCCGGAGGACTTCGCCGACGCTTCCCCACAGGTCGAGGACGCCATCCACGAGGAGTGGAAAGCTCACATCGCACCCTCGGAAGCGGTCCTCGGCGTGGAGGCAGCAGCGCGGGACCACAAGCAGGCCGGAGCCCGGCTGGATAAAACCGTGGCGGCCGCGAGAGCGGCGGGCGCCTCTTGGGCCGACATAGGCCGAGCCGTGGGAATCAGCCGGCAGTCCGCGCACGAACGGTGGAGCACCCAGTAACGCGAGGTGTTGCGTTTGGTTACGCCCTGCGCAATGAAGACCGCACGCAAGGGGATCGTGCAGCGAACGCCCGGTGTGTAGCTAGCGTTGCCTTCATCGAGAAGCTTTGGCAGATGTTGTTCACCTCTTCGAAGAGAAACGGCCCATTCAGATGACTGCCTTGGATCAACCCGACGCTCTTGGGGGAGTGACTAGGCTTCCCCAAGGGCTCACCATTGCAGATACTCCGGCCGCGGCTCGATATGATCCCTGCAATCCCTTGCCGGCATGCGCCGTATCAGCTGGCTCGAATAAAAAATATTGGTGGAGATGCACTGCCGGATCAGATCACCGATGGGAAGCTGTCGCTAAGTCGGTCACCGCTTCACGGAAGAGCGGATGCCCGTTCTGTGCCGGTAAGAGACCTTCCGTGACAAACCGGTTGGACATTCTTTACCCGGTGTTGGCCGGGGAATGGGACTTTGAAAAGAACCAGGGCCGGCGAAGTGGTCGCGGGATCCGAGAGAAAGGCTTGGTGGCGTTGCCACCAGAACCACAGTTGGCAGGCGATCATCCGCAGCCGGACTGTTCTCGGTGCAGGCTGTCCGCAGTGTGCTGGGGATCGGACGGCGAAAAGGATGTCGCAGCCAAAACCGGGAGAGTCCCTGGCCGACGTGCATCCTCTGGTTGCGAAGCAATGGCACCCGGTGAAGAACGGGCCGCTGACTCCCGAAGAGGTGGCCCCACAGTCAAACACCGCGGTCTGGTGGCGCTGCGCTCGGGGCCATGACTGGCGGATATCTCCCGCTGGCCGCGTCGCCAAGGGAGGGGCAGGGTGCCCGTACTGTTCGGGGCGCTTCGCCACCGCAGAGACTTCACTGACTGTTCAGAGACCCGAAATAGCAGCGCAGTGGCATCCTTCCCTGAACGGTTCGTTGACTGCCAATGATGTGCTGCCATCCACCGCCAAGATGGTGTGGTGGAATTGCCCCGCCGGCCACGACTACAAAAGCAAGGTCGCCAACCGGACAGCGCTGGGCCGTGGTTGCCCCTACTGCTCAAATCAGAAGATCGGATACGGCAATGATCTAATGTCGAAAATGCCGGCGCTGGCGGCCGAATGGCACCTGACCAAAAATGGAAAACAGACTCCTGCCCAGGTCACGCCCGGAGTGGGAAGACCATTTTGGTGGCTCTGCGAAAGGGGCCACTCTTGGCGGGCCAATGTCGCCTCCAGAGCCCGGCTGGGAACCGGATGCCCAAAATGCTCGGCCGGATGGAGGCGGTCACGGCCCGAGATCGCTTCGCAATGCGAACTTCAGGCATTGCTTCCCGCGCCCGTTGAAGGTGATGCCAGGGTAAACACCTCGCAGGGCCAACAACACGTGGATATCATCGCCCGCACCCTGCGGATTGCGGTGGAGTACGACGGCAGCTTCTGGCACGCAGGACATGAGCAACGGGATCGGGAAAAAATTCAGGCCCTAACTCGTGACGGATGGGTGGTCATTCGTGTGCGGCAGGCACCCCTGCCTCTCATCCAATCAGTTGACGTCACCTGTACAACCGGTGATCCCGACCCCTACCAAATGACATTGCAGGTTATCGACCGCCTTGCCTCATCCTCCTGTACTAGCCCCCCCGACCACCCGATAACTGCCGTTTCCGAACGTGTGAAGGAAGTAGCGGCTCTTTATCGTATGAAGGGACATCTCTGGGCGAAGGAGACTTCGGAGCGGATGATCGCCGACAGTCTCCACCGGGTTGAACGAACCCGCCCCGCCCAACCCCCTCCTCAGCCCGGACCCGGGAATTCACTCGCGGAGAAAAGTCCGGCGATTGCGGCTGAATGGCACCCCACCCTAAATGGGGATCTCCGTCCAGAGGATGTTGCGAACTCCAAAAACGCAAGGGCATGGTGGCTATGCGGGCGATGCGGAAATGAATGGAACACGACCATTAACACCCGGGCGAGACGAGGTAACCCGGGTTGTCCCTCCTGCAACCGATTGATTTCCGGCCGGCGGCGAGCCCAACCGAAATCAGGAGAGTCTCTCGCAGAAAGCGATCCAATCATCGCGGGCCAATGGCACCCATCCCTCAACGGCGTGCTGTTACCTACGGAGGTCCGTCCCGGTTCTCACCTCAAAATCTGGTGGCGGTGTGGGAGCGGACACGACTGGGAAAGCGCGGTTTATAACCGAACAATCGGTAAGCACGGTTGCCCACATTGCAGACATTAGGGCTGTGGTCGAAATGCCGATAACAGTGCATTTGACACTCGTTAGCTTCGGTAGCGGGACTATAGGCCGTCTACGCGGTGTCGCGCAGAGCAAGCCACGAGTCGAAGTTTAGGACCGGCATCTTGTTGGCAGAATGAGGGAGGTCGTATCAGCGGGGGGATCGGTTGATAAGGGAGCTGAGGTAGTAATTCGCGTTGTCACACCGAGTCGGGTTGTGCTTTGTGACGTGGCCCTTGGTCGCTTCGAAGGCCACAGTGGGAGTACCTACAACACCGAAAACTTTATCTAGAGCGGCTGCGACGCTGCGTCATCCGTGGCTGCCATGGCAAGAAATGCACATCGTATACTTGCCATACATGCTCTCCTACGAAGACACCGCCCCTGAGAACTTTCAGGTGCACCGGAATACTTCACTTCTACGTGAGGGCTCATTTAGTTGGCCATGCGGAGGGGCGGACCCAAGAGGGAACTGTCTCTGCATCCCAGGGAACGTCGGGGAAAGGGTTCCAAGCTTCAGGATTTTGCAAGTTCAGAATTCCAGGAGATGCACCTGTGACTTCTTTAAAGGTGATGATGCCACCAGTAACTTGTGCTTCTTCGAAGCTAACAGCACCAGCAGTAAATTGCGCCTTGTCAAAGGTTAGTGCACTTGGGATGGGATACGGTTTGAGAATTAAACCGCGGAAAACTTCTGACCTTTTGAAAGTGATGTTACTACCGACAAATTTTGCTTTGTCGAAGGAAATAGTGCCTGCGGCAAACTTGGCCCCGTTGAAAGTGATGATGCCAGCAGAGAACGTGGCCTCGTTGAATGAGACGTTTGGGGCATTAACAGTAGTACTAAGGGTGTGGTAATAGGCAGTAAACCATACTCTGTCGAAAGTGACTGTGCTTCCGGTGAACAGCGCCTTACTGAAGGAAACCTCGCCAGTACTGAAGAAAACTTCTTTGAAGGTCACTATGCCGGCTGCGAAATTTGCTTCGTCGAAGTGGACTTTGCAGCCAGCAAACTCCGTCTCCCGTAAAAATTCGAAATTGCTGATCAGCCATGGTCCAAGGGAAGGAGCAATCTTGGACCATGGACGAGGAAGGGGGGCGTTGCGCGTAAATTGTGCTTTTTCGAAGATTACTGTGCTCCCCACGAACTGTGTTTTGTTGAACGTCACAGTGCCTGCAGTGAACTGTGTTTCATTGAAGGTTACGGTGCCGGCGCTGAACTGTGTTTCGTCAAAAGTGACGATACCGCCAGCGAACTGTGCTCTATCAAAAGTTACGGTGCCACCAACAAATTTTGTCTTGTCGAAATTTATTCTGCCTTTGAAGACTGCATCGTCGAAGATGCCTCCGTCAAATGTTGCGCCCGTGAAGTTCATAGATATATTGCACCAGTTGGTTGAAAATTCCCCCGGGCGCATGAGATGGTCACGAATGACGTTGATGATAGTTAAGCGGACTTCACGTTCCCCGGGTTTAGCCGAATCTGGGCTATAAGGCATACGCAGATAGGCGCAGAGCACATCGACGCACACTTTTTGCTCGTTTTTATTAGAAACATGAAACCAATCGTCAGCTAAAGCTGTCATTGCATAGACGCCTGCTAGACGGACTGCAGCTTGCTCGTGTCCAAGCTGTTCGGCTGCTGTTGTGAACCGTGCCCTGAGCTCTGTTACCCCGCTAGCGGAGTGCTTATCGGTTTCGAGCTTGTGCTGGTGCTCCCCCGTACGCTGGCGGCGATAAGCGATGACTGCGGCCCCGCCTAGTCCTGCTAAACCCACGGTCGCAACCGCGCTACGCACTACGTCAAACCATTTGTCTGATTCAAGATTTGGAGGTTTTGCGCCTGGTAACGGCCATAGCACCCCGGCTGCGAGATCAGCGAACACGATTATTGCAAGTGCCCCGACGATGAGTGCGGCGAGAACTGCCACAACTACTAGTATCAAGAGCGGTGCGCCGTCGCGGTTACGGTCTCCCATATCTACAGCCTATATCCAGGAGGGGGTTAAGTTGGATTGTGGAAGTGGGTTTTCTTTCAAGCTCCCATAATCATCCGCCGTCAGTAGGTGCCGTCGAGCCCGCTAGCGGATTGTGCTTGCAGCCCTTAGCGTCGATCTGCTTCAGCGGCTGAAATTGGACTACTAATTAGCGTTGATGTAGTTGTAGGCGTTGTCGAACAATTCGGGTGCCCGGTGCAGCTCGTATTTCTGCGGCAAATTTTGTATCCAAACTCCGTCTCAGCAATATGTCTCACATGGATCATTCTCAACAATCGAGACGAAGGCCTTTAATGAACCTGAGGAGACCTGAGGATGGGAAGTATCGGATACGCCAAGGTCAGCAGTTTAGATCACAATGCTGACCTGCAGCACGCGGCACTCCGAGCAGCTGGCTGTGACCGGATTTTCACCGACCACGGGGTGAGTGGCACGAGAGCGAGCTTGCCTCGCCGGAGCTCGACAATCTGCGAGGCGGTGATGAGGTTGTGGTGTGGAATGTGGGCCGGTTGGTGCGCACCATTCGTAGCCTGCTGGCTTTGATCAATGACCTGGAACACCACACTGTGCGCTCTTGCAGCGGCACGGAAGGAGTCAGCACCACAGCCCCGGTGGGCAGGACCATGCTTACGGTCATGTCCGCGTTCGCGCAGCTCGAGCGCGACCAGCTTGTCGAAAGGATCAGGGCAGGAAGGGCTACGGCCGCGGAACATCGGCGGAAAGCGGCTGGTGGTGCGTTTCATTGGTTATGGAGTGACGCGCTCACTTGCCCGGACAGGCCAGCCGAGAGAAGGGTTTCTTCGGTATGGGTGTTCACGGAACAAGCTTTTCTGAACGCAGGGAAGGTGGGCGGTACTGGGTCTTCCATCCTGATTCACGCGCTTTCGAGGTGAAGAAACTTTTCGTTAGCCGGTGAAGGAAAGATGAGCCCCTAACGAGCCGGTGTTGCGGGTTAGCGGCTCTCACGTTGTTGGAGGGGATACGTTGGTCAGTTGGTCGAAGGCTAATCCGCTTGACCCCTCACCACGGCCTGTGCTCTTGCGTGCGCCGTACCACGTTACTACTGAACCATCGGGCCGTCGGGTGCGCTGGTAGCACTGGCTGACCATGACACCTGCGCGCGGCACCTCCTCCTCGTGGATCAAGTATCTCAAGGGCAGGTTTTGCCGGAGCAGGGTGGTCCGGGGCCGAATTTTTTCCGGATTTGGCTGCCCTTCGATAAAACGGGGGAGTGCGGCACGCTGGAGTTGAGTCTCTCTGCTGCTGCCTTCGACGTGTACTGCAATAAACGGGATCCACTGTTCCGGCACTTCGTTCATCACGCGGTATCGGATCGGTGCAACCGCCGGAGGTGGAGGCGCCATCGGCGGGGCGGCGAGCCTCCGAAGGTGAGTGGCATATTCGTGAGCTGCTTCTCCTCCGGCTCGGCACCAGCCGCTGGGCAAGGGGATCTGCCGCTCGATTGCCCAGACCATGTTGGCCAACTCGTCGCGGACCAGCGCGACTTCCTCCAAGGAATCGCCCTGCTGGACCTTCGGCGCAGTGGGGAGTATTACGAGTCTGGCCAGCTCCGGTCCCGGGCCGGTGGATAATTTCTGGGTGTCATCAGAGGTTAAGGTGAACATGCTCCACGGTTCCCATCCGGCCGCGGTCGGTGAATCCTGCACGGGCCGGATCCACAGACGCTCGTCAAACACTGTCGTCAGCGCGATTCCGTGTACCTGTGCCAGAGTCTGGGTGGGGAGTACCCAGGGTAGAACAAACCAGTCGTTGGCGTAAACGAGTGAGAACTCCAAGAGCATCAGCTTGCCAAGGTCGGTGGTGTCAGGCGTGACCTGCCCGAAGTTTGTGCGTTTATCCTCATAACTCCACCACCGCGGATTGGGCATACCCTCGAACACCACGGAAGTGGGAATGACCGTGAGTACCTTCCGAAGGGGTGGCAATGCGGATCGGGTGGGGCCGAGTCGTTCGTCGTCGCGATGTTCTAGGGCGTGCCAGTCGAGGGTCCCGTGGTGGTACTCCGGCGCCCGGAGAACAACTTCTGTGCCGGAGCCGTCGTTCCCGGTGGCTCCGGTTGGGGCGGAGAGCCCGAAAGAATACTCAAGACGCGATGGCAACCAGGCATCGTCGCCCTCTTCTGGTTGGTCGAGGAGATCGGCGAGCCACAAGCGTAGTCGGTCTGCCAGGGCGGCCAAGGCCGACTCATCACCGGCTGCGGGGATGCCGTCCGCGGCGGTGTGGGCGGGGTCCTCATCGAGGTACTCGAGAAACGCAATCCCGTCCATCGCTCTGCCGCCCGCGCAGCTTACTTGCTGCCACGCGTCCGCATGCGCGCAGATTTGTGCGTCAGCCTCGGTACCAGGATCGGGCACGCGCACGGCATACCTTTGGAGGTATGCGTCCTGATGGTTAACCGCGAGCCGGCTGGCTGCATGTTCCTTCTTCAGCAGACGCAACCACCGCCGACCGGTGGCCATCCGCAGATCAAGTGAGAGGTACTGTTCTCCAGACTTCAGAAGTAAGCGGCGCCGCTCCACCCGGGACTCGAGCATCTCGTCGGGTAAGAGGGAGTGGGCCTCGCCGTCAGCGGCTTGGTACTGATCGATTGTGCGCAAGTCTAGACATGCCCGAGCTAACACCGGTGATCCCGCGTCGTCGCCCTCAAACTCACCCATCTGCCATTGCCGAGAGAGCATCCAGAGCGCGTCCCGCACTTCGGCCTTCAGGGCGCGGTCGAAGTGATGTGTGCGGGGCCGGCCCTCCAGTCGGTTCCAGCGGGTGGTGGATGGAAAGCGGCTTTCTAAGAGCGCTTGTTCGATGTGCGTGACGATGTTGCGCTCTGTCATGGTTACTCCGTCGCCAGCCGGGTGTAGATCTGCATGTTGCGCAGTAGATTGTTGGAAATCGAGATTTCCGGGAAGGTCCATGCCGAGTGTGTGGCCGGCAGCAATGCGCTGTAAGCCGTCTTGTCGATATGGACGGGTTCAATGGCCCTCATTTTGGCCGAGTTCAGGGCGTCGTTCACTGCTCCGACGAGGTCATCCCAGGACCAGGGGCCGTCGAAGGTAGCGGGCAGTGCCAGCAGCCAGGCTTGCGGTGGTTCGGCGTTGGGTCGGTCGTGGTGGAACGCGACGCCGGTGGTTTGCTCCCGTCCAGGAATTACTTCGGTCCATTCGTCGATGAGTAGACCGCAGAGCGGTTCGGCGGGGTTGTAGGGACCCGCCCAGTGGGCGGTGTAGAGGAGCGGGTCACTATCGACCACAGTGTCGGTGGGCAACTCCATTGCTAGCCACGGGACGTCGGTGTTGTTGGGCAGTTGGATTGGAGTCAGATCTGGAGGGGCTGCGCCGGGCAGCGCGTCTGCGAGCAGGACGACGTTCTCCCAGTGATGGAGTTTATCGCGCACCCGCGCAATTCCGTGAAGCCAGTCCTCGACGGGGAAGTCGCGATCAGAGCCGGCCGGTGGCCCATCGGTGAGGTGTTTGGTGAGTGCCCCCGACTCGCTGTACGCTCGAGCGTTGCCGAGCTCGGTGCGGGCTGCCGGGGGTAGCGTAATAAAGGGGACGAGCAGGATGTCTTCGCCGAAGATGGCTTTGGCGCCCTCCTGAATGAGGGCTGCCTGCTCGTTGGCGTTAGCGGTGTCGTGCCGGTCCAGGGTGTCACCGGCTGCGGTCACGCGCTTTACAACCTCCTGATTCAGGGCAACAGCGGCCAAGCGCAGCTCGGTGCGAAAGCGCTGAATCTCGGCGCGTTCGGCGACAAGGTCGAAAGGTTCAGGGTCGAAGGCGTCAAGAGGCAGGGCTGCCTCGACGTCATCAGCCAATCGCGCGAGCGTCGGCCGGGCGATTTCAATCAGCTGCCGGAGCTCGGCACGCTTGGCGTCGAACGAGTTAGCTTTAGCGGTCACACGGAGTTCAAGCGCCGTTGGTGTCCCCTCGGCGCTGACCGTTGTGCTGACCAGCACTTCGGCGGTCCGCAGCAGCTGCAGCAGGACTTCAGTTTCAGCGGTGGGGGACTGGGCGGCGTACTCCATCATGAGCTCGGTATGTCTGTTTCGTCGCTGATCCCACACCTTGCCCAGCGCCGCGACGCGATCCACGAGGTCGCTGTATGTGCGCGCCCGCCATTCGTAGGTAAAGCCGATCCCCGTTTGAGGCAGTCGGTAGGCGGCGAGTGGGCTGACCGTATTGACGTAGGCGGAGATCACGTCGTCGACGGAGTTCGAGGGGGTGTCGATGGCCTTAATAAGGTCGTCTAGTGCCGGCGAGTGGACATCCCGCAGGGCGTCCCGGGGTGCCTGGATACGTGAGCGCGAAAGGGTAGTCGTGGTCTGGTCGCCGTGGGTGGCGTCGCTCTGCCGCATTAGATCGGCGGGACGTAATGGATGGCTTGGGAGGACGAGTCGCCGCAGGCTGCGCAGCATGGCCTCAAGTTCAAACCATGTCACCGTACCGTTCACTCGATCAGTGTGCCGGATGCGGACAGGTTGGTCGTACCGGACGGATTCTGTGGTGTGAAGATAGGTGAGAATACGTTCATCGAGGTCCCCCAGTGCTTGGTCGGAGCGGGCTTCTGCACGGTAGACCAGGTCGGCAGGGTGGAGAGTCAGGTCTTCCCAAGTGATCATGACGGTTCGCTCCGTGCCGGTACCGCGGTCCGTGAAGTCCACCTGACAGCCCACGTCTGTGGGTGAGGGTAGTCGATCCGCAAGCCAGGAGTTAAGGGCTGGTTCCACAGAAGCGAGAGGGGTCATTGGAATGCCGGGCAGTGGATTTGTGGGCGCCGTCACCGGAAGGTGCAGGGCGACACGGAAGGTGAGCGCCGTGCCGCTTCTGGGCGTCTGGATTACTTCTGGTTCGGGTGGGTAGCTGCCCTTGGCGAAAGCATCAAGCATGCCGGTGGACCGGTCATAGTTTCCCATGACCGCTTGGTAGACGCTTTCGGACAACGTCAGGTCAGCGACGGCGTCATTGACGTCGCGGATATGGGCGACGGCGTTGGTCACCGTTTGTTCCTGCTCAGCTGTCCGTAATGGGAGGGTAGTCAGGCCAAAGGGGTAGACGGTCTCACCTGTCCGATCGAGGTGTTCGAGTACTTTGCGGCCGTCAATGACGTTCATGGCAGCGATGGACTCTTTGGAATCCCCGTCCTCCGTTGCGGTTTTCGCAATCTGGTTTGCGGCAAGGGGAAATGCCCGGCGCATTGGATAGACGAGTTCCCTAACTTGAAGGGAACCGTGGTCGTGGATGTGCCGCTCGAGCTGGTAGCCCAACAGCGCTCCCAGCGGCTGCCCGCCGCGCATCCCTTCTAGGATCGTTAGCGCGGAGCGGACGCGGCGGGAGGATAAATTGACCGACAACTTTCCCTCGTAGGCGACGTGGGCATTTCGAAGCACCGCCGCCGCGGTGGCGTGGTTGATTGAGGGTGCATGTATGAGACCAAGGCTTGTGGAGTCCTCCATTAGTGGCCGGGAGTCGCCGTTGTTGACCGACTTCGCGACGTCCTCCGGCAGTGCGACCGGCGTGAGGGTTTTGCCCTCGGGCTGAAGCGACTCTACCCATCCGTAGGCCCCGAGGTAGAGTCCGCGGCTTGCTTTCTCGGTGGCGGGGACCGGGTCAGGAGTGGTGGCACGTTCGTCCGGGATGGACCGGATCTGCTCCAGACCCCATGAGAGGAGACCGGTCTTCCAAGCGTCGAACCGGTAGCTAACTGTGTCAATGTGCTCGGCGAACAGCCGCTCAAGCCGGGCCGTCGGCAGATTGCTAAGGTACTCCAAAGCGGCGATGTGCTCGGGCAGGGGACCCTCCATTGCAGTGATCTGTTGAGCGATGTAGTCCCCGATCGTCAGCTCTGGATCGCCGGTGACGTCCGCCTCCTGACGGAACAGTACGGCATACCGGCTTTCGCTCTCACGGCTACCTTTAACATGGATAAAGGGTGGCTCCTGGCGCAGCGCCGCAGGATTGTGCGGTAATCCGGCTTTGAGTATCAGTGAGTTGGCCGTCTGGTAAAAGCCTAATTGCACCGCATGCCTGAGGAGCAGGTAGAGGAGGGCATCGGGCCGTTTTCCGTTGTCGAAACCGTCCTCCTGTTGCACTGCGCGCAGACTGGTGCCTGCGGCGTCGATGAGCCATCGGATGTAGTTGTCTCCACCGGCATAGCCGCGAATTGGGTCGGCCTCGGAAAGGGGGACATCATCGATGAGCGGCCCATCGAGTGGGGTTTGGCGCGCCCGGTAGATCTTGGTGAGCAAATCGGGAATTTGGATGCCTGTGTAACCGAAGCGGCGAAGCAATGCCAAGGGAAGCTCGGCGGGGAACAGGTCCAGTAGCTGAAGCGCCGCCGGATGGTTGACGAACGACAGTTCGTGCACCTTATGATCCAGGCTGTCGGCGCTGAGCGGATAGTACTCCGCCGAGGTCGGGTGTAACCCGAGCACATCGAGCAGAATCTGGTGTGGGTCACCGCTTTTCTTGCCGACCCGGCTCACATGATCCACCAGCGGCCGCCAGTCCTCCTCCACACCCCGCAGGACCTCGTAGAGCCCCGCAGGGTAGCCGAAACCGCCGTTACGCTGGCGAGAGGTGAACCAACTGAGCCGGCTGAAGGCAGACACCGGTTGTATTCCGTAGGGTTGCTTACCGATCCGCAGCGCCGGCAACGGGCCACGACCGCTGACATGGCGGGTGAAGAAGGCGCGCGTGTCCCTGACCACGTCGTCGGAGAAGACGGGGGCCAGCATCGAATCCATCAGGTACCCGAGTGTGGCGGGCCACAGGGCGATCTGCATCGCGTGTGCCTCGCTACGGTCATGCATCTGGGCGCCGGGGATTCGCGCGAGCAGGTTGTCCGAGAGTCCCAGTCCCTCGGCGAGGCGCTGGCCGTCGGAGCGCAGCAGCGAGTCCTCCTCGGGTGTGAAACCGGGTGCCTGCTTGAAGAACGCCTCGAAGGTGGCGTCGGGGTCATCCTTCCAGGCGTAGCCAGACCCGCTCTGGGTGGTGTTATTGGTCGGGGTTCCTTGACGGATGAGCTCCAGTCCTGGCTGGCTATAGAGATGGTGTTCCAGCAACCGTTCAAAAGACTCTCGGCCCTCGTGGGCGGTGTCGGCGAGGCGGACGCCGAGGACCAGCAGCCGCTGGAAGCCGACTTGCGCCTGACTCTCGGTCAGGTCGAAGCGGAATGCCATGCCCACCTCAATGGCACGCTCGAAGCTGAACATCCAAGCCAAATCATCGGGGATGTGCAGGGCATCGCCCTCCGGCTTTAGTTGCTCATCCGACACCGCATTCGGATCCGGCCCTGCTACCAGGGGCGTGATTACAGGCTGACTGAGCTCGACCCGCGGGGCAGCGTCCCCTCCTTCGTAGCCGAGCAGCACGAATCGCTCCGGCAGCAGATCGATACGCGGAGCGCTCGACCACGACGTCCGGCGAACCTCAAGATCATCAAGGCTGGGCACCTGAAGGACCGCCACTCGTACCACCGCGTCGAACCGCGTTTGTGGCGGGACCGGCTCGTCTAACAGGCCCAGGGGCCGATGGTGCAGGAGAATATCCTCCGCCAGCTCGGCTCCCACCGCTAATTCCAGTTCGGTTCTGGCCTGCTCCTCCGCAACTGGGTCCCCACCGGCGCGCCATACTGCTTCCCAAAAGCTGGCCGCAGCGGAGGACTGCGCTGTAGGCCCCGTGGCCACAAGCAGGATTTCTCCGGCATCTTCACGCGTGGGCTTGTCACTAGGATTGGCAGGCACAAAGGTTCGGACCACCCATCCCGCCCGACCTGCACCACAGGCAGCAACCAAGTTACGCCACGCTGCCCGTTCCAATGAGTCGTCCCCGTCCGCCCGCCATATCGCGGCCCAAAAGGCTCGCCCGCTGTCGACTTCATTCTCGGTGAGTGTTTCCTCGAAGCCGTCGGCAAGGCAGACATCGGGGTAGACGCGCACCCACAGCTGGGCTTGCCCCTGATTGCCAGGCTTGAAGCGGGTTTCAAGGCGTAGTGGAAGCAGGAGGATCGGATGGACGTCGGCCAGCCTGCCTATGCCCTTTACCGGGTCGGTGAATGACGCGAGCTCCGCGGCCAGCTCGGTAACACGGTTCCTTCCTGCAGCCAGTTCCCCCCGTGCACGGGCCAGACGTTCGAGGCTTGCTGCGTGTTTTAGATCCAGCGGGTCGCTCTCTCCCGGAACACGGGGGTTCTCGCCGCGTCTGGCACCCCTTAGGAGGCGCTCCAGTCGGCCGACAGCTTCGCCCGCCAGTAGCGCCTCTTGACGCAGTTCTTCTTGGCGGCGTCGCTCTTCGGCCAGTCGGCTGCGGAGCTCATTGAAGTCGGTCATGGATTACGCCTCGCTCTCGAGCATCTCGACCGCGTGCACGGCAATCAGGGCCGGGACTTGGTAGAGGATATAGGCCAGTTCGGCCGCCTGAGTATCGGTGCGCCACTTATACACCTTGTCCTCTTCGTATTGGGGCCTCGCCTCGTCGTTGGCTGGGGGTGCGGTGAGGGTCAGGCTGCGTTCTCCCAGACGTAGGAACTCTCCCGGGGTGTGGACGGCCGCCACATGGCTCCATGAGAGTTCGTTCCAGGTGCTGATGGTCGGGGAGGGGTTTTCCTGAGGGACGTCGAGGCCGAACCGGGGCTCACCAGGCCGCTCCTTGATGACAAAGAACCACCCCGGGTCATCCAGGCCGTCACCGTTGGATCCGCCCCGTGCGCTCTCGGCGGTGAGGTCGAAACCGAAGAAATAGATGTCGGGGTCGACCTTCGCCTCGTAGAGAGGAGTTCTGACGAGGGTGCGCGGGGGGATACCAGGGGGGAGGTCAGCGAGGTTTCGGGGCTTAGTCTTATCTGGTGTGCCGTCGGACTTCGGCTCCCACTCTGCTTTGTGTGCGTAGATGACCGCAGTGGGGTATTTCTTGAGCAGGTCGCCACGGATTGTGAGAACGACCTCTTCCTCCTTGTCGCCTTGAGCCTTGCGGTAGTCATGGGTGCCAAGTCCGGAGGCGGTTGCCCAGTGGTGCAGCTCTGGAATATCGTGTAGCCGCTCACGGAGGGCGGCGGGATCAAGGCCCGGTTGGGCGAGGTAGTCGGTGATATCCCAAAATTGGCGGAAGTAGCTGCCGCGCTGGTCGGTAGGGTATTCGCGCCAGAGCAGCTCTCGCGCGAACTCGTGGTTTAGGCCCACCATGTAGGCTTCGATAAACTTTTGATTAGTCTCCAGCAGGGTGATCGAATTGTTCCTGAGGAGTTGAATATTGGGCAGGAAGAACTCGCTGGACCAGTCCTTGAGCGGCTCGTACATAGGAGTGTCAATCTCGGGGTAGACCATGACCTCGCCGAAGTCCTCGACGAGTTGGTCGGCGATGCGGCCGGGGATCTGAATGCTTCCGAGAATGCGCGCCGGGACGGTGCGCCGCGGATCCAATCCCTCCACTGCTGCGGCCGCGATAGTCGGCAGGTCCAGCGGGTCCCGCGGCGGGCGGACGATGCTGCGCTCGGCCAGGTCCACAGCATAGAGCCTGCGCAGGGAGTCCTTGAACCGCCCTGCATCCGGGCTGTCTTTGCCTTCGATAGGCGTTGGGGGTGCCTGGTTTGGTGGAACGGTGGAAAATCCAGAGTTGCCGGGGAGCTCGTCGACGGCGCGGGGCGTCCGAGTTTCTGGGTCGAGCATCTCTGCGGTGATGTTGTTGTGCAGGTGTGCCCTGATCCAGGGCCATAACGCAACCGCCACCGCGAACAAGGCGATCGCTAGCAGGATACCGATGGCGGGAACGAAGAGTATCAGCAGGATCACGATGACGAGCAGCCAGAGACGCCACCGGCGCACCCGTCGGATCAGTTCTACAACAACGGAGGGCAGTTTTTCATATTCCGGCACGAGCTGGTCGGCCAGTCCCGGGCCAGTCGGCAATCCTGGAGCGATTACCTTCGGCGGTGCGGCGCTGACCTCGCCAGCATTGATACGGGTGATGAGGTTGCCCAATCCGCGCCCCGGAATGAAACCGAGGAGCCTGGACACTCGGCCCCGGGGGCGCATCACTTGGCGCATTGTGGTGCTAACAATGGCTGGCGGAACCGTACTCTGCCTAACTCGGTGAGCGAGGGTCAGTCCTGAGGCAAGGACACGCCGCTGGACCGGCGCTGTCAGTGCCAGGAGACGTTCTGCGTCCTTCTGCCACAAGGTTTTAAGGTCTCGCCGGTGCCAAACCAGTGAGGTGAGGAGGGCCATCTGACCAAAGCGGATTTTGGCGTTGCCCTCCAGCACGTTGCCTACTTGCTGCCATGCGGCCTCCATAAGGTCTTCCTGCTTGCGCTGAACCACACCCGTACCGAGCCCCGCGGCGACGCGGTGTCTGGGGTCAAGGTTTAACTCGTGCACCCATCGCTCATGGTCAGGATCGGCATCAGCTTCTACCAGCCGCGACCTTTGCGCGTGCCAACGCCCATAAAGCGGGGGCACGATGAGCGGATCCTCATCGTCGGTGACACCCTCGATGTTGGTGTCGGCATTGGCGGTACCTGGACTTTTCACGGTGTAATCGGAGGCGAGGTTTACCAGTGCGGCCAACTTTTCTTGGAAAGGGTGGGGGTACGGCTCAGCCCACGCCTCAAATTTCTCGTACTCGGCTAGGTCCTCCTCGCTAAAGGTCGTCAGCGGAGCTCGGAGTGCACCGCCGAGCCGCAGGATGCCCCCGAGGTTCTTGATGGCAGGGAGGTTGGCGCCTGGTACTTGGACGTCTAAGGGCCGCCGCCCGACCTGCGGGTCTACGGTCCTCGGCTTGAGAAGCCGGACGAGGTATTCGAAATCGCCCACGGCGCCGGTGCGGAAGTACCAGCGGTGATAAACAGGGAACCGGTTTGGTTCGGTGTCGGCCCGAGCGGGGACCCACGCTCCCTGGGTAGGGAACGCCGCGCCCGTCGGGTCTTTCGCGAGACCGGCCAGGCGACCCGATTCGTAGGAAGGAATTACGAAGGCGTGGTACGCCGTATTGGTTTTGAGGGCGCGCGGGCAGAGCAGCCTTGAGTAGGCCACGTCGCGGTCAGCGGCAAGTGCGGTGGAGAAGCGGGCCGCGTTGCCTTCGGCGTTGTCCGGTTCGCCTTCAAGAGCACTGTTGACATGGACGTGGGCCCACGCCCAGTGTTCCTCAAACCGTGGGAAGGAGGTGGCCGGGTCAATGACGTCGATGGCAGGCAGCGAAGCGCCTGTGACGGTACCGGCATCGGTAAATTCGTGCTCTTCGAGTACCACGAGGGCAAGCCATGGGCGTATCCGGCGTCCGTCCGGTGAGGCTCCGGCTGGGGTGTAGCGCCAGCAAAAGTCTTCTTCGTAGAACTCCACAAAGGGCAGGTAGTTCGCTTCAAAATCGGTTGTCCAGTGTCGGGGCTCGGTGCGGAAGATATTGGTCGGCTGGATGCCGGTGATGTCGCCCGGGCCGTATATCTCCACGGACTTGGGGATTCCCAGCGAGTCTTGGCCGCCGCCGATTCGATCGGCGGTGATGCGCAGCGGAACTGTGATGGAAGCCCGGAGGCCAGGGGTTGTGTCCTGGTCCTGCTGCAGCAACCTTGCCCCAAGGCCTTGGCGGGCCCAGGAGAGGAAGGAGTAGGTTCCAATGGGTTGTTCGCTCATGCTGCGACATTCACCTCCGCGCTCGGGATGACATGGATTGCCTCGCCCAGTGATGGGTTTTCACGGAGGACCGAGGCGAGGTAGGTGGTCGCCTCGGTATGGCTGGTAAAAAGGGCAGCACCGGACAGTGCCGTGTTATCCGCGGTGTTGGCTACGACGTACCCGTCCGGTTGTACATTGATTCTGGCAGTGAATGGCTTGAGCTTTTCCTCTTTGGCTTGGGACAGCTCGGCCTTGGCGATGGCTCCGCCCTTAATGAAATGGGCGAAGAGGCCGGGCCAAAATTGAAAGTACCTAATTGGGGTGCGTTCGACCTGAGTATCAACGATAATTGTTTCGTAGCGGACGATCCGTTGAGCTGATGGTCCGGTGGCCCACGCTGCACCGGCAGAAAGCTCGACGCCGCTTTGTAGCATCTCGAAGGCGGGCGCGGAGAGCTTAGCGGCGTCATCCATCTCTACGTACTGCGCTTTGGCGAACTGATCCTGCACCGGCTGGCGGACGGCCAGCAGGCCCGCGTCCACCGTCACCGCAGCACGGTAAATGTCTGACAGCGTCTGGTTTCCAACCTTGTCAAGGGGGATGCTAAGTGGAACTAACCGCTGACTGATCCTGAGGGTGCCGACTGGGTGTAGGACAAGCAGGCCAGGGTCCCCCAAGTTCCGGAGCGAGACGAGCAGTCGGCCCGAGGCGGGGAGTGCGGTGCGCCATGAGTCGAGCTTTTCGAGTTCTGCTTTGAGCGCGGGCAGTAACGGAAGAGGCGGGAGAGTGTCGGTGCGGCGCTCCCCGAAGGTCACCTCGACGTCGACGGAGACCGTAAAGAAGAAGAACTCCAGCTCGGCTGCACCGGCGATGTGCCACGGCGTCGGTCCCTCTAGGGCAGCGCGGAGGTGGATTCCGTAGACGCCGAGACCGAAAACCTTGACTGCGAAGCCGCACGAGATCTCGACGATCAGGTATAACGGCGAGAATCGAATCAATGCATCGAAGTTGAAGTAGCCTTCGACGCTAAGAGCATCGAAGCCAAAGAATGCCTCGGCTTGAGCGCCAGTCTGGACGGTGTTTGAGGTAATTGCGAGGTATAGTTCCACTCTGACGCGAGCATACTTACCGTTGATTAAGGAGAGGGCGATTCTGGTAGGCGAGGGAAACGGCAATGGGGGCGCTGTGAACCGGGGGTGGAACCCGCCCACCGACAGCACGAAGTTAGCATTGTCGCTGTAGTCCATCAGGAGCCCGAGTTCACCGTCGAGAGTGATGAACAGTAGACGCGACTCGAAGAGGGAGGCGAAAAACCAAATTCGGCGCTTGTCGAACTCCAGCGCGCCGATAAAGCTTGATTGGAGGACGATGATGGCCGCCTCGTCCGTTGGCAACGCAACCCTAATCCGGCCCAGAATTACTGCGTTGCCGGGGATTTCGATGATGACGCCGAGGGAAATCGAAACGAGTGTCGGGGTGCCCCATCCGATTTTGGCCATCGGCCCGATCAGGAATGTGCCCTCTTTAGGCGGGAAGATGGTACGCAGGTCGCTTATAATACGCGGTGCGTTCTCGATGACATTGATAGGGAACAGAATGCTGTTGATGGCGCCGGTGCGGATGCCTGAAACCAGCGGCTCTAGGAGCATGCCACGATTGAGCCCAAGCAGACCGCCGACGCCGAGCAGTGTAAAGCCGAAGCCAAGCTGGAAACCAGGATTGAACTCCGCGGTGATGATGGCCAACATCGAAAAGCCCGGCTGGCCGCCAGGCAGTTTCGTGTTGATGAGCCCGATCGCCTTGAGCGATAGAAAGTTCGCAACAGTGAGCTCCAAGGCCCCGGCATACTCGCCTTTTTCGATGTCGAGGTAGAGATAGCCGCCACCTTTGACTACGCCGGCGTCAATTGAAAGGCCTACGCCGTTGGGAGGCCGAAACTTCATGGCCAGATTGACCGGACCGAGGTTGCCTTTGCCGTTATCAGGGAAAGTAAACATCGCAGTCACGCCAATGTTCTCGATGACCGCGGTGAGTACGTTTAGGTCGCCTTTGATGCTGGCGGCCAAGTCGACCGCGAGGATGGTGTCTTTAGCGCGGACAGCCAGCAGCGCGTTGAGGACCTCGATGGGCCCGAGTTGAATGTGAGCGGGGATCGAGATCTCCAAGCCGCCACTACCGCCAAAATAGATGCCCTGGGTAGTGGAAAAGCCGACTGTCAAGTTTGTGCCGATTGACATTCCTTCCTCGGGCAGCAGACGAGCGAGAAAGCCGTCGGCCTCTCCGTCGCCGGGTTTGATCACGATCTTGGCGCCGGCCAATGCGAACTCGAGGAAGACCTCGAAACTGTCGTTGCCATGGAACCTCGTGCCACCGAGTATTGAAGTTCCGCCCACCTCGAAGTGGCTGGCACCGGGTGTGCCGATGAGTACCCTCGGATTGCCCTCATCACTCAGCACGAGCGCAATGCTCAACATCCCCGACGCGACCGATGGCAACCCAGTCCCGAATCCAACGAGGAGTTGGGGGAGCTGCCCGGGTCGAATAATGATTCCCACTCCGCCGTCGAGCGCCACTGTTCCCTCAATACTGAGAATGAGGTAGGGACTGAGCTCGACATTCTTTTCGATTCCGGTTGAGCTGTAAGGCAGGAGGGTAAATCCTGGCTTTACGGCCGCCGTCTCGGGCATTATAAACAGGGCAACACCGACGTCGAAGTCGGCGTCTGATTCGCTCTCGATGATGGCAAGCTGCAGGCAGGTATCGTAGGAGGACTCGGGCGTTAGTGCTCCAGCGTTAAGTTGTTGAAGCATGATGTCCTCGACGACTGACTCGCGAACATTCAGCTGCCACGCCTCCAGCATCCCCTGTAGAGCGTCTAAAAGAATTTCCCCTCGGAATTCGCTGTCGCCCCAAAGATAAGCGTCCCGGAACACAGCCAGTGGCTCAGTCGTGAGCCGCGCTAAATCGCTAAATGCGATGATGCGCTTTGTGTAGGCAGGCCGTCCACCGGTAGCGTCCATATCCTCCGCGCGAAGAATCCCGAAACTGGCAAGGAGGTGGCCCCATCGCGGCTGATGGCTGAAGAAGTACTCGTAGAGGAGATAGTCGACCAGTTCATCCGGGAAGCCCTCGGCAAACCCGGCTGGCAGGCCTGGAGCATTTGAGATATCTGCAATAGCAGAAAAAACTGCGCGGACTCCGTTGAGCAGTATTGGGGTGTCCGCGGCGCTAATCTCCTCGGTAGGGGACACAAGGTTGTAAAGCTGCTCGACGGGAACCAGCAGCTTCCCGATGGCCGTGGGAACGGTTTCGAAGTCCCAACCGAGATCCTCAAGCAAATCTCGGAGTGCCCCCGGTGTTCTTGCTGCGAGAGCGAGGGGTTCAACCGCCCTTGCTAACTCTTCCGCGAGCTGGACTAGTACGTCGCGGTTTGTCATAGGTCACACCGACCCGAAGTAGGAGTCATCCGTTTCCACCAGTGCCGTCGTTACAGCTGCATGAGTGGAACCTGGTGCTGGATAGAAATTGAAAATCAAGTTCTCGTCTTGGTCGCGAATTGCCAGAAGCAACGTATATATATAACGCCGACCCGTCGCAATCAATGTGTCGCCAGATGGAGCGATAGACCAGTGGTAGCCATTCCAGAAATCATCAAAGGTTTTGTAGCCGGCTCGCTCAAAAACCGGAAATGGGTGCTCGTCCTTGAATCGGTAGAGGGCTCGAATTCCATCACGTATGGCAGCCTGCCAATCGTTTGCTGGCGGTATCTCTGCCGCGCTTGGGTACTTCCTCGTGAACTGTATCGGGGTTGTATCGATTCGGTATTGTTGGGGCGTGAGCACGGTTGAGACACGGCCATACTTAACCCCGAGCGTACTTGGAACCTGCGTACGGCGCTCCTTGCGCACATTCTTAGGCAGCCATCCACCCCATGCATCATCTGGTACTAACTCTTGGTTCACAAACTGGTATGCCAATGCTTTGAACTCATCGATCAGATGATCTCGGGTATCGACGCCTTCAAAACGCGTATCAATCAGCCGTGCTGGCATACGAACGACGAACTCGTAGCACATGTACTCGAAGCTGCCTAATTTATGGGGCGTGAGGCCGTGGAAATGCTTCGGTGCGGTGACGTGCACATGACTGCCCAAGGCCTCTTGAACTTTCAGCAAGAATGGAAAGCGAGACTCCGGATTACGGGTTCGGTCGGTTCGGTCCTTGCCGACATTGCAGCCTTTGAAGTGGAAGCTGTGAGTTATTGGGCTTCCGAGGACGAAATCGATCACCGAGTCAGGGATTTTGACGGAGTTTTCAGGGAGCTGCAATGCTTGAGACAAGATTTCGAAGTCCGTTGTGCCAGTTAGTTTTCCGTCATTGCCGACCTGCTTAGGGAACATCTTCATCTGGATAGTGCCCTGTGAAGTTGCATGGGCACCGACTAATAGATCGTCCACAGGTTGAGGGCGGTTGGCGGGATCCGCGAGATGTTTGACGAAACCTTGGACCGTTGCTAATCCCTTGCGGCGAACTAGAGTTCCCCGGTGACTAAAAACCGTTGCGAGGATTTTCGCATAACGGTCCCTTCCTGGGACAAAACCGTAGTCCACTTGTGTCACCTCGATCCCAATGATGAGGCTGTGATTCAGTTCACCATCTTATCCAACAGAGTGACCCTGTTTGGAGTCGCCGTCAACAGGTTGCGTTGACTCTTTTCTGGTGACGGCTGGTCTGGTCCCTCCCAGCTGAATAGGTACCAGATCCCGACGAACAGGACTTACGTCCACCTTTGAGACGTGCAGCATGGTGGTCCTTCAGTACAGTGCGTCGGCGCTGAACCGCCCCCGTTCATCCTCAATTTCTCGCATGGTCCCGCCATCGGGGTAGGTGAGCAGCGCGGATCTTGGGTGCGCGTAAGGACGTCGGTTCGGTTTCTGTGGTGAATGCGGTATTGAGGTCGCCTCGCTGCATCTATCCCGGAAGTCACAGCGTGTCTGTGCCGTTTCGTATCGCATGAGCCCAGGCGCGAGCACTTTGCATGGTGGAGATCTGTGGAACGGTGCGGCGGATCTCAGTGGTCTTCGCCGGAGGCTGCGTCTGGTAGACCTCAACGCTACACCCTGGTATTCGTTCAGCTCTGGTGCGTTGGGGTCGATTCGAATGCATCTGCAACGGACGTGCGCGGAGGTCCAAGCTTGGACGGACCCGGCCGTCGCGGGAAAGGAACGATGCCATATGGCTACTTGCGTAGTCCGTATCCGCATCAAGCGGACCATCCGGATCCAGCCCGTCCGCCGCTGACCTAGTCGGTCACGGAGAATTACCGCTGGCCCGAGCCCCACGCTCGAGGAGGCCGGGCCAGCACCCAACTCGTACTTAGGAGCCATTGTGGCAAATGCTAAACAGACCAGTCGGGGAGTCGCACGAAAGGCGAGCAGTCTCCTTCGTGGTCCACGGACGACCAAGGGTGTGAAGAGCATCGCAGCCGGCGCGCTTGCGCAGGCCAGGCGTTCAAAGAAAAAGTAGGACGGGGCGCCTTCGTCGCAGTAGCGGTGAGGGCGCCTGCTCCTTCGACGAGCCAGGTACTTACGCCGTAGCTAAGGCAGAATGTTCGGCACGTTTGGATGCTTCGTAATCGCCGGCAAAAAGGCCACCTTCCGGGACTTGTTCAGCGTCGACGAGACATTCCAGGAGGAGCTGAAACTTTTGTAGAATGTGGCGCCAATGCGGGGGATCCCGTTCGTGTCCGAGTAATTGTCCACCCTGGGTCAGACTTGGCGGTGCCGAGTCCAGGCCCTGTACTGCACTTCGGATACCTTGACGTTGTGTCCGAGATCTGGGACGTAGAAGGTGGCGCTGTACTCGCCATGTGGCCCATCGGCTACAGCGTCGCCTTGCAGTACCGCGTTGGCGAATTCGGGTTTGACCGATGCATCGGCGTTGAGCACACGAAGATGTACGGTGCTCGACACCGAAATGGCATCGAAGCTCGAATATGGGAAGGGCTCCGGGCTTCTCGGACTCATAGAGTGAGCGTAGCCCCGTTACACAGGATTCTCATGGAGGTCCGTCCGAGGCCGTGCCCGATACCAAGAGTTGATAGGTGCTGGAAGAGAACCATCAACTCGGGCCACCACTATGCAGTGGCCCTGTGACTACTTGTTCCAGGTAGCCGAAAGGCTGAACCGGAACGGTTTTGATCGAAACCGCACTTTGAAAGTTTTCACGCGTGGACATGCCGGGTGCGGCGTTGGGGTACACCCCAACGCCACAGTTCCAAACGGCTGACTTAGTGTGGCTTTAGGGTCCTTAGTTGGTTTTCGCAACACTTCTGTGCGAAGGTCTAGACATGACGCAACACAAAGGGCAGCGGATCGGGTATGCCCGTGTGTCGAGCGTCGACCAGAATTTCGCCCGTCAGCTGACCAGCCTCGGCAACGTTGATCGGCTGTTCGAGGAGAAGCAATCCGGTGCGCAACGATCCGGCCGGGCCGCTCTCGCGGAGATGATCGGGTACGCCCGCCACGGTGACACCGTGGTGGTGTCTTCTATGGACAGGCTGGCGCGATCAGTGATCGACCTCAATCAGATAGTGGGGGAGTTGATCGCCAAAGGCGTATCGGTAGAGTTCCTCGCCGAGCGGGTTACGTTCACACCCGGCGGCGCAGATCCGTTCGCGGAGTTTCAACTAAACATCATGGCCTCCTTCGCACAGCTCGAGCGTGCGATCACCAAAGAGCGGCAAGCCGACGGCATCAGGGCAGCGAAAGAGCGAGGCGCCTACCATGGCAGGTCTCGCAAACTCACTAGCGACCAGCTGGTCGAGGCCCGAACTTTGATTGCGGCACGCGTGCCCAAGGCTGAAATCGCCCGACGCCTCAACGTTGATCGCACTACCCTGTACCGGGCCCTGGACCGAGACACAGATGTTCTCCTGCCAACGACAACAATGACGGGTTTCGAACTGTGAGCCTCGGAGGTGACTTGCATCGCTATCGAATCGACTGGGCGACGGTGAAGCAGCACGACTTTGATCGAGTTGTGGAAGCCCTTCTCGTCGCCATGTTCGACGTCGAGCCGAAGTATGTAGAGGTCCTTCGAGGTGAGGGCGGGGACGATGGTATCGATGTCGTGGTTCGTGATGAGCAGGACTATCCGGAGACAATCTTCCAACTGAAGTTCTTTCCCGGTGGTTTTACCGGCGGTAATCGAGACACCAGACGAGCTCAGATCAAGAAGTCATTCAACATGGCTTGGAACAAGCACAAGCCAAAAACTTGGGTCCTAGTCATGCCTTCCAACCCACACAAGAATGAATTGGCGTGGATTCGCAAGCTTGCGACAGGCAAGCAGGTTAAGACTCACATGTGGGGACAGGCACATCTCGACAGAGGTCTCGCGGCTCACCCTGAGATCGAGAGGGCCGCGCTTCACGATGGCGTTGTTGACGTACTGCGGCAGTTTGGCCAAGAACGGGCGGCGCTGGCCAACTCGGGCGACGCTCAGATTTTGTTCCGGGGAATGCTGGAGGAGCTTCAAGCGCGAAGCGAGTACTGGGCTACGGACGTCAGTCTTCAAGACGGAGAACTTATTGAGTCCTACCGTCCAAAGCGGCACGATGCGATGGAGAAGGAGCCGATCCGCGAAACCTTCACAGTGACCCTCGGGCCGGAAGACCAAGACATCAGTGAGCAGATTGTTCACTCGATCAACTACGGGGCTCTCGAATCCATTCGGCTGCCAGAATCAGCGGCGGCCTTCCAGCGAACCGGACCCGCGTGGGTCCAGCCCTTCCCTAAGCTTGAGCATCAGTCGGTGGAGCTTCATCCAGTGCAGACGGTGTTGGAGAAGGAGGAGCCCGTCATCATCAACGTGTTGGATGAAGACGGCTGCGCAATGGCACGATTCCCTGGAAAAATCGTAGAGAGGGCCCGGGGGAGGATTGGGCACTCGGCGAAAGCTCGATTCGCCAACATCGCTACGGCAATCATTTCCATGCCTACAATCTCTGATCTCAGTGACCCGGGCTCCATCGTTCTGAACTTTGACCTCCATGGTCCGGCTGTCACAGATGCAGAGCAAGCGATCAATCTGCTGGATGCGATGCAGCCGGGGGCAACACTTGAGTTCTACTGGGGAGGTAAGAAGAAGGGGCGGGTCAAGCTTGGCAGCGAACTTAAAGACCCTACGGAAGTAGATAGCTATATCCGCGAACTCCTGTCAGACCTCCTCTACCTTCAGGGAAAACTGCCCGCCGCTGCCTTCACTTTGCCTACTGAGGTAGACGGGACAGATCGGGCCTATATTCGGATTGCTCGGATCCTGCTAGAGGGCAAGCGAACGGTGATGCCACCAGGAACAAGTTTTACGGCAGTGCTTTCAGGCGTAAAGGGCGAGGGATTCGAGAGACTCCTACGTTCAGGTGGGCCATTCACCAACCGCTTTAAACGGCTGAAAATCAACCTACTTGGTAGTACGTACAACCTTGGGGCAGCGACCATGTTTCACCGTAATGTCCTGATTGCGGACGCGGTCGAGGTTGAGCAGAGCATCGACGGCGGAACTGCAGAGGGTCGGGAGATCCGACTGCGCCCTCAAGGGGATGAACTCATTCAGGCGTGGCTAGGTACGTGGACAAGCGAGGCAGATACGGTCCCAGATTATGAATCGTGGGGCCTGACCGATTTTTATGCGCCGGATCCCAGAACGTCAGGAGCAGAACGGCCACCGTCAGCATCAGATTTCGACAAACTTGAGGAACCCTAGGTCATTCAAGTTGAACTCATCCGACTGGCTTCAGGCGATCAGGAGAACATGATGATCAGAATCATCCGCTGGTTGCTCACCTCGAGCATCCGGTACAGCTACCTGTTCGTCCGCGCCATCCTCCGGCTGCCGCTGCTGCTGCTGCCCATCCCGCCGTGGGTCCGCAACCAGATTGCTGGAGCGTTGACCGTCGGCTTGTGGTTCTTCTCGTCGTGGTTCGTCGCCACCGCAGCCGGCGCGTCGTGGTGGAGACAGCTGATGATCGCTGCTGCAGGTGCCCTCGTCGTCATAGGTGTGGTGCGGATGGAAGGCCGTCGGCCGATCGTCCGGCGGCCGGCGCGCGTCCGATGACGTCCTGGCAGAGGTAGTCGCCGATGAGAACGCGCAGGGGAGAGGCTGACCGGTTCTGGCAAAAAGTCGTCAAGGGCCCGCGGCCGCAGGACTGCTGGATCTGGACCGGCGCCGTCGCCGACGACGGCTACGGGCGGTTCTGGGTCATCCGGGACGGCGAGCAACGCGCCCTGCGGCCGCAACGCTACGCCTACGAACACCTCACCGGAGAGACCCTGCACCCCGGCATCGCGCTCATGCACGTCTGCGACGTACCCCTGTGCGTCCATGCCAGTACCGGGGCAGAAAGTCACCTGCTGCCCGGCACCCAGGCGCTGAACATGCTCGACCGGTCCCGGAAAGGCCGGCACGCCAACGCCTCGACCTTCCGGTGGCGCGGCGTCGGCCGCGCCCAGTTCCGCGCCCAATCCGTCGAGCTGCGCACAGCCCTCCTCGAGCACGGATGGAACGAACCGATCATCCGCCCCCTGCTCACCGGCATCGACCCCGAAGCACCAACGCTCTTCTCATAATGCGAGGTCACCGCAGCCATCGGCGTGTCAGTGCCGTGTTCTACGCTTCGTAGTGGAGTCCTGTCCGGGGTGTCCGTCGTACCCGACCAACCGTCGTTGGAGCATCATGCCCGATCGCTCGATCCCGCGCCCCGCCGATCTGGCTCACCGCGTCCGCCGTGCTTTCCGTGCCCGGGTGTCCGGTGACCCCACCGGGGCGCCGGACTGGGTGCGCGACATCGCCCTGGTCGGGGAGGGCCCAGGCTGGTTCGAACCCGACGGCGTCGTCTGGCAGGTCCACGGCGACCTCTCCACCCTCGTCGGCGGGGTCGCGGCCCTCCTGGGACAGGGCGCACACCCGCTGGCAATGGCCGGGGTCGCCCGGCACTCCTCCTACCGCAGCGACCCCTGGGCCCGCCTGGCTGGGACCGCGCGCTGGCTCACTGTGAGCACCTTCGGCTCGGCGGAACTCGCCGAACGGGAGTCGGCGCGGGTCCGCGGCATGCACAGGCGAGTCCGCGGCACCACCGACGACGGCCGCGCCTACTCCGCCTCAGACTCCGCCCTGCTGCGCTGGGTGCACCTGGCCTTCACCGACGCCTTCCTCGGAGCCCACGAAGCCGTCGGCCACGACCTGGCCCCCCGGTTCGGCCGCACCTGGGCCGACACCTACATCGCCGACTGGTCCCGCAGCGCCCGGGCCCTCGGGGCCGAGGACCTCCCAGTCAGCCGTCAGGAGCTTGCCGAGGCCCTGCGCGCGCTGGAACCCGACCTCGAACCCGTCCCCGCCGAGCTCCTCACTTTCCTCTCCGCTCCCGGCGGGCTGAACCGGGCCGAACGCATCTTCTACAAGGGCCTCGCCAGCGCCGGGGCGCTGGTGCTCTCCCCCTCAATGGCTCCCCTCGCCGGGGTGCCCGGCCGCGGTGACCGCTCGACCGCGGCCCGCCTCCGCTTGCAGCGCACCCGCGTGCAGTTGCGGACCTTCCAGCTGGCCCTCGGGCCGCACAGCCCCTCCGAGGACGCCGCGCGCTACCGGATCGGCCTCGCCGGCCCCCCCGACTGGCTCGACTAAGCCTCGGTCGCGCCGGCGTCCAGCCAGGCGGTCCGGAACGTTAGGTGCGCGCGCTCGGCGCGGGCCTGATCTGCACGGTGGTGCCGCGCAGGGCATAACCCACGCCGGCTGACACGCACAGGGTGACAGCTCCCAGACAGAGGATCTGAACCCATACGGGGTAATGGATGCGTTGTCCCAGACGATGGTCAGTGCACCGTAGCTGGCACCCACACTGGCGGCACCCGCTAGGCCGGTTGCCCAGGCGACGATCGCAGTGGCTTTGGACTCCATCAGCCATTCCATGATGAGGCCCGGAATGACCCCGAGCAGGCACGAGAGCAAAAGGCCTCCGAAGATCACCATCAGGTACTCGTGCGCGCCGCCACCGCCCATAATCTCCTCGGTCATCCTGACCGTGACGGTGGGCACGAAGATACCCAGGTAGATGAAGTACTTAGCGCGGTCCCTGAGCGCGGGAGTCCTAAACATCTGCTGTCCCCTGATCCCCGGTCATCTCCTGAGCGTACTGAGCGTTCTCAATCCCTGAGCGGTCCTGCGCTTCGCTTCGGCCTGATGAGGTCCGGGCGCTCCTTCGTCGCACCCGACCCTGACTTTTTTGCTGCTGTCCTTCGGATTATGCGCCCCCACTCCACACCGTCAATCGGCTGCGCCGACGGGGCCGGCCATAAACCTCTACGGCGCTCCTTCGTCGCTTATTTCCTTCGAGGTTTCCGGCGGGTCCCGCCCTACGGGTTGACAGTGCTTCGTCGGGGACGAGCGAGCGAGCTCGCCAGCAGGCAAAAAACAACGGGGGAAGGGTCCACTGCTGGTCACCAAGGGGCCCCGACACCACCACCGCAACGAAGGAGCAACACTCATGAACGCTCAGCTGACTACTCAGCCGACCCTTGAAATGATCGACCCGCGCACGCTCACCGTCGACGTGAACGTGCGCAAGGACGCCGCCCTGACGCCCGAGTTCGTCGCGAGCATCAAGGAGCACGGCGTGATCGAACCCGTGATCGCGCACCGCAAGGACGACGGCACCGTGCACGTCCTGATGGGCCAGCGCCGCACCTGCGGCGCGGTCGAAGCCAAGGCCCCTTTGATCCCGGTCATGGTCGTCGCCAGCCCGGAGGAAGCCGAGCGGATCACCACGCAGGTCGTGGAGAACGTCCAGCGTTCCGCACTGACCGACGCCGACGAGGCCGACGCCTTCCACCAGCTGTCCCTGCTGGGCGTGAGCGCGGCGCAGATCGCGAAAAAGACCGGACGCGCCAAGACCCAAGTCGAAGGAGCGTTGAAGGCTAAAAAGAGCACCGCAGGGGAGGCCGCGCTGTCCAAGGGGCTGAGCATCGAGGAAGCTCTCGTGCTGGCCGAGTTCGAGGGCAATGAGGACGCCACCGAGGAACTGGAATCGGTCATCGCGGACGATCCGGACATGCTCGCGCACGTCGCCCAGCAGATGCGCGACAAGCGCGCACGCGAGGAAGCCCGCGCCGCACTGGTGGCTGAACTGGAAGCTGCCGGGACTGTCGTCGTGAAGGACGTGAGCTACGGCTACTACCCCACGGACGAGAACGTGGTCGTCACCGGTCTGCTCCGAGCCGACGGAGAGCGAGCCACGGACGAGGACGCGAACGCCGTCTGCATCGCCAACAACTACCACGGCGAGTACAGCACCATCCCAGTCGTCACCGGATGGAAGGAACTGGGTTTCACGCTCCGACACACCACGAGCACAGCGGTTTCGAAGGGACCAATGAGCGACGAGCAGAAGGCCGAGCGGAAGACCCTGATCGCGAACAACAAGGCCATGGAATCGGCGACGGTCGTACGCCGCGACTTCGTTCGGTCCCTGCTGGCGAAGAAGCAGGCACCAAAGGGCTGGCAGTACTTCACCGTCCACGCCCTGACCCACCACTCTCAGGTTGCCAGCGGTTACGAGGGAGCGGTGGCCGCTGAGATGGCCGGAGCGAAGATCGAGGGCAAGGAAACGTGGGGATGGAACCCGCTCCGCGACCACGTCGCGAAGACGACCACCCGCCCCGAGGTGTCCATGATCGCGCTGGTCTGCGCAGGGTTCGAGAAGACCATCGCCAAGGACTCGTGGCGCTCACCGAGTGCAAGCCACCTGACCTATCTCACGCAGTTGGTTACTTGGGGGTACACCCCGAGCGAGGTCGAGCAGATCATCCTCGACAGCGCGAATAAGACCACCGAACCTGACGAAGACACCGAGGACATCGAGCACGGCGAGACATTCGAGGAAGTCCACGCGGACGAGGAGGAAATGATCGCGGAAGAGTACGCGGCCGAGTAGCACCGGGCACCGGTGGTGCAGGGAGCGGTAGCCCTGCACTACCAGCCCAGCCCGGGAGAGGATGCCGGTCGGCTTACCGCTAGTGGGCGGGGCGGTTCGCCGCCGTTACGGGAACCTCGAGCTGTGGTCGCCGGCGACGAACCGCCGTCCTCGCACTCAACCTCGACCCGGCTCCGGTGCCGCCCGCCAGGTACGCACACCCCGGCCGCGCCACACACCGACACGACTAGGAGGAAGGACCACGCAGATGCGTCGCCCACAGAAGAGGGGACCGACATACATCGGTCCCCTCACTTCGTGCTGTCCGTTGGAGCGTCGTCCGCTACGCGGCCTTTGTCTCTGCTGCGACCTGTTCCGCGACGTCGTCCGCTGTTGCCGCCAGCGCCGGCTCGGTCCGTCCTTCTCCGGAGGGCGAGCTGGTGCCGGCACCGTCCAAGGCCCGCTTCATCTCGGCGGTGCTGAGTCCGAGTCGAGCGGCGACCGCGGCCCGGCTTTCGCCGGTGTCGAGCATCTGCTGCACCTTCGCGCCGGCTTCCTTCGCTGCCGCCTCGGCGTCCTGCTCGGCTTTCGCCAGGATCGCGTCGGCACGCTCCCGCGCCTCGGCGCGGATCTGCTCGGCCTGCTGCTCCTGCTCGAAGAACTCCGCCGCCAGGTCAATCAACCGCTCGTGCCGCTCGGTCAGCTCCTGGGCTTTCGCTCTCGCCTTTTCCCGTGCCGCTACCTGCTGCGCTGACTTCCTCGGTGCTGCCATGATGACTCGTCCCCTTCACTCATCCCGCGTTCAGAACCTGTACCTGACGCTGCCCCGGCCGCGACTTGCGATCCGAGACACCTTCCCCGTCAAACCTAACGGTCAGAGCCCACCCGTCACAGGCGCAACACTGATCTCCTCGTTCACCGTCGGCACCCACGACCTGACTGGGAGCAGCGGATGCGGGCCTCGCTGACGCTCGGGCTGGATGTAACGGACGTTGACCACACGTGGACAGCTCCGAGATAACCCAACGTCTCTATGCTGCCCACCTGGTGGATAACGTCCGTTTGCGGTTCCACACAATCGAATGGGCTGTGGATAACGGTAAATCGTGTTACCCACCGCCCATTCTCATGTGCACAACCGCATCGAGAATCGATGGACCAGATTGTGCTGGGTTCCATGGCGCCTCATCTGGGTTTCCTCCTCCGTCGTCACCACGCGATTTCGCACCCTTCCAACCAGCACAATCTGTCACACCTCTTGCATCCCGATAAATGAGGTCTTCCTGTGCGGCGTGCCGCCTCGAATGGGGTAGGGGCTAGGTGAGGATGGATGGGTGATGACCGTCCATAAGCTCAGTGCTGGGGACGGCTACGCCTACTACACCTCCGAGGTTGCCAGCGGTGATGAACTGCGCGCCGGGGACCGGGAGCTGGGGGACTACTACACCGTCGAGGGCATGCCTCCGGGGCAGTGGGTTGGACACTCGGAGCAGCTGCTGGGTGTGAGTGGTGAGGTCACCGAAGCGCAGATGAAAGCCCTGTTCGGCGAGGGCCTGCATCCCGAGGCGGCGAGGATCCTCGCTGCTGGCGGCACGGCGAGCGACGTGAAGCTGGGCCAGAAGTACCACCAGTACGATGCGGCGGACACCACAATGACCCGCCGCATCGACGAGGAAGTGGCCCGGTTCCGGCGCACCAGCGGACCCGCGTGGAGCGGCCCGGAGAACGCGGACAAGGCGCTGCCGAAGGAGGTCCTGCACGAGATTCGGTCCCGGGTCGGTGGGGAGCTGTTCCGTGAGTCCCACGGCCGGAACGCCCGCAGCAACGAAGAACTCGCCCGGTACATCACCGCGCACACCACCCCGTCGAAGCAGACCGTCGCCGGATACGACCTGGTGTTCTCGCCCGCCAAATCGGTCTCCCTCCTCTGGGCGCTCGGCGGCGACGAAGCACGCAAAGCCGTCGAGGCCGCGCACAACGAAGCCATCACCGAGACGATCACCTTCCTCGAAAAGAACGCCACCTACACTCGCCGCGGGAAGAACGGTGTCCGCCAGATCGACGTCAAGGAAGGGCTCGTAGCAACCCAGTTCAGGCACTACGACTCTCGCGCCGGAGACCCCCAGCTCCACGACCACGTCGTCATCGCGAACAAGGTTAAAGGCGCCGACGGGAAGTGGTCCTCCATCGACGGGCGCACTCTTTACAAGATGGGCGTTGCCGCGTCCGAGACGTACAACGCGAAGGTCATCGAAAAGGTCTGCGCATCCCTCGGCGTCAGCACCATCGCCCGGGCAACCGGCGGCGGGGAGCCCGTGTACGAGGTCGCCGGCATCGATCTGGACAGCATCCACCGGGCGTCCTCGAGGCGTACCAACATCGCCGGAGCGATCAACCGGCTCGAAGCCGAGTTCACTTCACGGCACGGGTATGCACCCTCGGATAAGCAGAAGATCGCTCTGGCGCAGCAGGCGACCCTGGAAACCCGACCGGAGAAGAAGAGTGCCAGGCGGCTCTCGGGGCTGGTCGAGGAATGGCAGAAGGATTACACCACCGGGCTGGACGGCGGGATGGGGATGCCGGTAGGCGATGCCCTCCTCGAGCACGTGCGCAGCATGGGTCCCCGCACACCCGACATCGCCCCGCTGGCCTTCAGTGTCGCTGACTTAAACGTGCACGAGCACGCCCGTCAGATCGTCCACGAGCTCTCGGCCAAGCGAGCTTCATGGGGCCGGAATCACGTCATCGCCCAGACCCGCCGACACCTCAAAGAAGCCTTCCCCGGACAGGCCGTCACCGACGACACCGTGGAGAAGGTAACCCGCGCCGTCACCGGCACGCACAGCCTCCAGGTCACCCCTGTTGCCATCACGCCGCGCCTGCGCGAGTTCCAGCGGGCCGACGGGACCAGCCAGTTCCAGCAGGCAGGCAGCGCCCTGTTCACCTCCCATGAGGTGCTGAACGCTGAGCACAGGATCCTCGCCGCCGGACAGAAGACCGTCATCCCTGCCGTGTCCATGGAAGGCTTCGACGCAGTCCTGGCTAAGCACGCTGAAGATGCCGCCAAGAGCGGGGGACCGGCCCTGTCGACAGGACAGATTGATCTGGCGCGGGCGTTCGCCACCGACGAGAAGCTACTCACCCTCGGCATCGGACCCGCCGGAACCGGCAAGACCACAAGCCTCACCCTGGCGGCTGACGCCGTCCGCGACACCGGCGGACGGGTCATCGGACTCGCCCCCACCGCCGCCGCGGCCGCCGTTATGAGCGGGGACCTCGGAGCCGACGCAACGACCATCGACGCGTTCCTGGCCACCCACCGCAACCAGCAAGCCGGTACGAGCACCAGTACAGGAGCCTTCTCCCTTGGGTCCGGGGATGTGATCATTGTCGACGAGGCGGGTATGGTCACCACCCCGAAGCTCGCCGAGGTCGTTGCCGTCGCTGCCCGTAACGGTGCCGTCGTCAGGGCCATCGGAGATGACCGCCAGCTCGGCGCTATCGGCTCCGGCGGGGCGCTGCGGCTGCTCAACAACGAGGTCGGAGCTGTTCGCCTCGAGGAAGTCCACCGCTTCCGAACGGAAGGCGAGTCGGAGGCGTCCCTGGCGCTGCGCGAACCGCCCGTCGCCGGTGTGGATACTCCGTTCCACTGGTACCTCGAGAACAAGCGCGTCACCGCCGGCACGACCGAAGCCATGACCCAGGACGCCCTCGCCGCGTGGATGGCCGACACCCAGGCCGGCAAGACCTCGCTGCTGGTCGCCACCGACAACGCGACCGTCACCGACCTCAACGCCCGCGCCCAGGCCACCCGTATCGCCACCGGCGACCTTGTTGCACACACAGCAGGCGGCACCGGTCCGATCACCGAAGTGACACCGTCCGTCGTCCTTCGCGACGGACTCCGCGCCTACGCCGGGGACACCGTCGTCACGCGTAAGAACGACCGCACCCTGCAGGTCAACCAGGGCAAGGACTTTGTCAAGAACAACGACGTCTGGACCGTCGAGAAGGTCACCGCCGACCCCGCCACCAGCACAACTACTGACGCAGCTGCAGGTGAGGAGAGGCAGCGCATCACGCTCCGGCACGCGGGCCACCGTGGACGGGTCACCGTCGACGCCGGTTACCTCCACGAGCACGGTCAGCTCGGCTACGCCGCGACCGTGCACCGCGCCCAGGGCGCGACCGTGGACACCGCGCACGCGATCCTCGACGAGCGGACCGACCGAGCCGGCGCCTACGTTGCCGCCACACGAGGACGCGAGACGAACCGGCTCTATGTCGCCCTGGGCGACGACAACGAGCAGGCCGTGACCCGCGACAGTGTCCTGTCCACGATCATCGCGAACTACGACCGCACCCTGTCCGCGCACGAAGCAGTACGGCTAGAAGCTGTCCGTACGGGTGACGTCGCCAGCCTCGCCGGCGTCTACAACGAGGTCGAGAACGCCGCGTGGGAAGCCAAGACCAGGACCATCGCAGCCGAGGTCATGGGACCGCGGACCGCCGTGCAATTCACCTCGCACGAAGCATGGGGCGCAGTAGCAACCCACCTGCGTGCAGCCGAAGTGCAGGGGCTCGACCCCGCCGCACTCCTCGCCCAGGCCGCCGGCATCAGCCCCGACAGCAACAGGGACAGCACCGGACGCGGACAGCATGCCGACACCGGGCACCTGCGCGGGTTCGACGGAGCCCAGGACCCGGCCGCAGTCCTCGCGTATCGGCTTGAGCAGCGCATCGAAGCCGCCCACACCCTCCTCACTAACGCCGACCAGCGTCCCCTCGGAGCCGTGTCCGATGAGCACCTGGCCCGCCTAGCGGACCAGGCCACGAAGCACGCCGCAGGAGCAGACCTGCCCCGCAGGGCGCCCGGAGAAGCACCGATGGACACAGGGCTGGATAGGGAGTGGGCGGCACGCCCCTTCGCGCTCATGCGGACCGACAAGCTCACCGACGCACGCGCCGACGCCCTGCAGCGGGTCCAGGCTATCGACCCCACTACACCAGGAAACACAGAGACACAGAGAACTGTGTTGAAGGACCAGTGGATGGTGAAGGCGATAACCGTCGAGCTGGAACGCCGGCAGGATCTCTCCCCGACCCAGGTTGCAATCGAGCGCACCGCACGCGGGGAGGACCCCCGCGCGGCACATCAGGTCACCATCGGCGACGCCATCCGGTACGAGCAGCAGCTCCGCTCCGTCGTATTGCCACAGGCCAGCACGGTCACCAAGGCGAGCATGCGGCCAGTGGTCATTACGACGGTCAGCGACGACCTCGCGCCGTCCGTGCTCCTGCGCGATGAGCTAGTGCCAGCCTCCTACCGGACCGAGCTTGACCGGCTCCGTGCGCACCTCGAGCAGAGGGTCATGCTCCGCGGTGCGCAGCTCGCGGAAGAGAAGCCCGCGTGGACGAACGCGCTCGGCCCCGTGCCCGGCAGGAACGCGAAGGCTGCCGAGTGGCACCGCATCGCGGCCGAGACCGAGGCATACCGGAACCGGTACAACATCGGCAGCCACGAGAGTGTGCTGATCCCCAAGAAGTACCGGGACGACCCGACCGCGCAGCGCCTCATCGAGCGCGCCACAGCCCTGCACAAGCACAGCGAACTCACCACCGTCGCACCGCGGGCGGCCACGCAGATCCAGCAGGGCGTGGATGAGGCGGCGATCGCCGACCGCATGACGACCGAGCAGGCAGCAGCCCGCCGCGTCGTCGACCGGATGCGCGCAGAACGCGCCGCCGCCAGCGACCCCCTGCCGGCTCCGCAGCAACGCGAGGCACGCATCGTGGACGCCGTACAGGCCGAACCACGACCGCAGCACACGGACAACATCTCGGCAGCCGTCTCCCAAGCAATCGCCAAGCACCGTGCCACAAACGAGGGTGACGAGGTGGAGCTGACGCCGGGCGTGCAGAATAAGAACGAAAAGAAATCAAGTGTGAACAACGAATCAGCCCAAGCATCCCCGAATGATCAGGGATTAAGTGCCACCCAAGCCGAGGTCATCCGTCGACGGCGGGAAGCGACTGCGAAGACCACGCCAGAGAAGGCATCGTCGAAGAATGATGCTGCTACACGAAGTCGACGAGCTGCCGAGGCAAAGGTGCGAGGCAAGGGCAGATCGCGGTAAATCCCCGGTCGGTCATCCGACGTCAAGCCCGAATAGAGTCAAACCATGAGCGCTGATGAGTCTTCCCGAGTACCACGAATAGGTAGAAATTTCGTCAACCTCTCGGGGCTGACCAGCGCTGAAGCTATTAAGCTGTTGGAAAGTCAAACCTCAGCCGTAATAAGGCCTTTGGGCAGCATCCACTCCCCGTACATGCTCGATAGTCACGTGCAGGGGGTCATTGGCGGGCTAATGACGCCCCTGGCCACTCGTCTTCAAAATCAGTTCTCGGACATCCTCAGACCGCTGCGGGCAAGAATGGATGCGCAGCTTACCAGTGCTTTCAAGCCGTTCAGAGATGCATACCTCCAACAGATTCGTAGCACTCTGCAACCGCTCATAAACCACGACTTCTTCGGTGGGATAGAGCGCGGAATGCTTCCCCCAATCTTGCGGGTCGTGAGCCACGACATTAAGCCTTCGCAGGTATACGAATTCCTAGAGACCGAGGGAATCCCCCTTTATCTAGTTCCTCGTGCAGACATCGCTGTCCGATTGCTAAAGGCGCAAACACATCAAGCGCGACGAAAGGTCCTTAACGATCGCCAAAACGCGATAGTTGGTGACTGTGTGGAAGCGTTGCAGCGTTGTAGGTCATCCCTCATCACGGCTGAAGTTGATTTCGTACAAGATGGGATTAGAGCTTTGCAAGGTGGAAGTTACTCGTCTGCCCAGGCACTCTTCACTGTCACACTCGACACTTTGATCACCAAGCTCCTTCCCGAACGGCACGCCCGAAATCCGATCACCAAACGGAAAATGGGACATCCAGTCCCGACCGTAATCGAGGAGATGGGACTACATCAGGCGTTCGTGTGGCTTCCCATTTGGAACTCACATGGTGAGTTCTGGGCTAGTAACGGCGACAAGATACCATCTGACTATTCCCGGCACGCCACGGTGCATGCAGTCTCCAAAACTCAGTACAGCAAGCGAAACTGCATTCAAGCGTTGATGCTGGTGACGAGCCTTCTAGGTTACTCCCAGCAGATCATCGATCAGGCAACCGACGAACAGAATTAGTCAATGGGTGGCCCCAAGCTCAAGGCTCTTTAGTAGCTGTAGGGAAGAGCATTTAGCAGCCTGCGGGGGAACGATATGCGAGTTGATCTCGAAACCACCGCACACGATCACGAACTCCATGAGGATCGGAACGTAGAGGGCTAGACGGCCAGGACGAAGACATGAACGCACTTCGCTAGACAGTGGACCGACCGTGGCGATGCATCGCCGCCAGGCTATACGAGGTGGCTGCTCCAGGCCCACCGACGCAACGCACGTCGCTATCGCAGGGCAGCGCGTACAGAGCATGGCTGGTGACGGGAAGGTACGAGAACTGGCGAACGCTTCTTTTTTGCTCGACTTATGGCATCGTTTGGTGTGATGAACGATGATCTGAGGAACGAGGTTCTCTACGGGCGTGACCAAAACTCACTTCGAGTTTTCGTCAGCTCACGCATGGACGGAACCCTGGACGATGAGCGAATTGCCGCTGCCAGTGCAATCAATGAACTCCCGACACACGATGCTTGGACATGGGAGTCACATGCGCCTGCCGGGGTCCTGCACTCAGAAAACGAGTGCGTACTCATCGCTGGCAAGAGCGACGAATTGGTACTCCTACTTGCTCGAGACCTAAGCGCAATCACAGAAGCTGAGTACCGTGCTGCTCAACAGAATGGTCTACAGCGGTACATTTTTATCCGAACAACCCTGGGAGACGTACAAGACGATCATGTTAAGTCCTTCATATCATCGGAAAGAGATAATCGTATTGTAACGAGAAATTTCAGCAACACTGGCGAACTCAAAACACACCTCCAGAATTCACTTCGCTCTGCTCAGATCCGGGCGTCCCGCGAGCAGATGCTAATGCGACGCCAGACGGTCCAGCTTGGAGAGAATAAATGAACGACGAGCTGCATGACGAGATGGCCGAGTTAGACGAAACCCTGCGTCAGGAAGCCGAGCACCTAGGCCAAGAACTGGCAAGTAATATACAGGGGTATTCGGAAACCAGATCGACCGAACATCTCGAAGGTCTGATTGGCTTCGTGCACTTGATGATTAGCCGTGGAATCGAAGAGGTGGCTTTGACTCTCACCTCCCGAGTACTCGACTTGTTTGACCCAGCACTTGACTCAAAAGACATTATTCGGGATCGCCCGCTCATTACGGACTGCCTCACTCGCTCTCAGTTCCAGGAGCAGGGGGCGTTGATTATCGACCTGCTCGGTGAGTTAGATGGGTACTACGGGCGCTGGAGTTTAGCGGCAGACGCTTTTACAACGGCGAGCAAGATGTTTGAAACATTGTCAATGTACGAGAAGTCGGCAGAGGCTCTTCAAGGGCTTGCGGGAGTTAAGTTTCATAAGAATGATTTGTCGGCCGCCGTTGATGCGGCGCGGGAAGCTCTAAGGCGTATAGAGAAAGAATCAAATAGTGCTCTACGTCTGAATCTTTTACTCAATCTTGCCCAGTACTACGTATCCTTGGAAGATCTCGACCAGCTAGACAAGGTACTCGATGATCTACGCGAAATTCCCAATCTGTCCAAGCGACCCCATGAGCTCGCTGCCTATCGTGGTTTCGTCGCGATGGCGCACGTTCTTAGAGGACAATTTGATGAAGCTGAACCGCTCCTGCTGAGCGCTTTGCGAAGCGCCGAACGGCGAGGCGACGTTCCGCAAGCACAGTACCTAAGTCAGAACCTGGGGAACGTTCTCGATTCGTTAGACAATCTTAGGCGCAGCTTGTACTTCCGAAAAAAATCCCTAGGTTATGCTCTTTCAATCGGCGACCCTGAGATGGTAAGCGATCTACGGCATGCAATCGCGCTAACCCACGCTCGCAGAAATGAGATCGGAGCTGCTCTGGATCAATTGCAGCAAGCTGTACAACTAGGCCGTGAGACCGGTGAACTGGGTATTCTGGCCGAGGGTCTTGCTGATCTCGGAGCGGTCCAGATGGTTGCATTTACGGGCATGCGGCTAAACGTTGGTTCTGACGAGGGAAGTAAGGAAGTCGTTGCTAAGAAGCGTCGGTCACTGTCGCTTGATCCGAATGAACTCCAGACCGTTGCTGGCTGGTTTATTGAAGCAGTTGAGATTTTTGCATCGATACAAGATGAACGATGGCTGGTTCGGGTCGCAGGTAACCTACTGAACCTTCGCATACAGACCGCGGAACTGGGTGTTGCACGGCAGGAGCAAGAATCCATCGCGCATGAACTTGAGAAGTTTGCCCCTGGCGCAGCCGCCATAGTTCTGCGCGACCTCGCGCAAACTCTGATGAATTATGAATCGAACGCCAGAGCGGCGGCCGATCTACTTCGGCATGCGTCAAGCTTGAACTCGCTTGCAGGGTCGACGAGTCTTGGCTGGAATCTAGCAGAATCGGCCGCAGAGGTAGCTGACTACGGGATTTTTCATGAAGAAGCCGAAGCTCTTTTCGAGGAGGCAGAAAGAGCTCTAGTTGAGAGTGGCGACCCCCTGGGTGCTGCCACCGTTGCAAACGATCGCGCAGTCGTTCTGGCTAAGGTTGGGCGTGTCGATGATTCTTTACGGCTTTTAGAAACGGTCATTCAGTTAGCCCGGCACGACTCGAACAGAGTCCTAGAGCAGATGGCACTTAGTAACTTAGGAGTAGTTTCGGCAGATGCGGGTCGAGATCAATCTGCCGCGCGCCACTACGCAACAGCCGCGGTACTCGCCAGCGATTTGGGAGATCATGAAGGCGCCGCGGATATGTGGCACCGGGTTGCAGCCTCACACTTGAATTCGATGGAATTAGACGCAACCGAGGAAGCGTTAGAGAGAGCGCATATAGAGGCAGAGATAGATGGAGGAGACTTCGCGCGAGCAGTTGTCCTTGCAGGAAGAGCAATGTCGCAGTTTCAAAAGGGAAATGTTGATGTTGCTGAGCGTCTATGGATCAACGCGGCGAACCTGTCTGCTCCGCGTGATCAGATTCAGTATTTTGCTTTCGCTTTGGAGGCCCGAGCATCAAGGGGGTTGGATGCCGGTTTCGAATCACTCCTGCGAACCGTAGTCGATGTCTCGAACCGCGAAGGCCTGCAGCAGTTTACCGCACATCTACTATGGCGACCGGCGTTGGTTTGGCTGAGGAGTGGTGATGTTCAGCAAGCTGCTGAGGCCTTCGCTTCAGCTTTGGCACTAGCAGCGAGACGGTATGAAGGTGCATCCGAGGGTCGTGCGTCAGTCTCCATACGTACAATGCTTCCACTCCTGCAAATCATGACCGAAGTGAATACGGTGCTTAATCTCCCCGATATCCCCATTAATGTCGCCGCAGAGTGTCGTATGGTCATCGAGAGCAAATTAGCTGTGAATGGTGGTAAGCGTGCCGCGCGAGAGATCATGGCTGCTTTGGCTGCCACTAGCCAGGGAGATGAAGGTCTTAGGCCGGAACCCTAGATAGGTTAAATATTCGAGCGCCATCTCGTTCCTGACGGAGAACCTCTGAAGTTTGGATTTGGCAGCTTGGATAGATCAGTGTCATGTTCGCCGAAAATGTCGAAAATTTGAATGATACGTCGAGAAGTCAGTGCCGGCATTGCTAATCTGCCGTTGTAGAAGCAACCAGTCAACCGTTATGCGCGAATAATCCAATTTTTGCGAAGCGATGTGAAAGTGCCTCTACTGCCGGAAGAGTGTAGGTACTTTCGCAAACAATTCATTTGAAACAATGCATTAGGTACTGTCTCCAAGCTATATGGCGTCGAACTTAAGGTGTAATCCGGGTATCACTCAAGTGCAAGACTTACCGAAAAGGAAGGAACTATGATCAAGACACAGCGACTATATTCGGCGTGGAGTCGAGGATTTGCCCTATGACCGCGGTAATTGCATGGGAACGGCGCGTAGGGACGCTCAGGGAACTGATCGTGGCCAGCGACAGCAGATTGGGTGGGGGGGAGCACTGGGACGCCTGCGCGAAAATCTTCGATGTAGGGCGATCGGACGCTATCATCGCATTCGCGGGGGACACCTCGCGCGCTCTACCTCTGATTTTTCAAGCTGTTGCAACAGGTAGTTCCTATGAAGGGTCTCAGCTAAGGACTCTTGACCTGCCAAAGTTCGCTGGCCATCTCAATAATGTGATCAACGAGGTTTTAAGCAGGGCCGTTGGTCCTGCAGCCGAGGATCCGCCGGACTGTGAATTTCTTCTCTGTGGCTGGTCTTGGTCGCTTGGAAGGTTCAGGATCTACCGCTACTTTTTTGATGCGTCATTCAAGAGGTTCCGGTATTACGCGTATACGACGGCGCCACCGGGGATGGGTGGAACTAAGGCAACAAGCATGTTCGGTGCCATTGGAGATGCTGGGCCGAAGGTCATGGCATACCTAGCCCGGGAGCGGAATATGGGCGGGCGTCTAATGGAGCCATTGGAGTACGAACCGCTAGAAGCTCTCCATCAATTAACTCGAGATGACAACGCCCCAAGCGTCGGTGGCACGCTGCAAATTGCCAAGGTTTACCAGTCAATCCGGGTTGAGCATTTCGCAGTTGACGTCGGAGAAGGAACTCACGTTTCTGGACGGCGCTGCCTTGATTACGAGAACCTGAGCTTGCGAGTCATAAATCGTCGGGCAGCAGGGGAGTGGGTTGTGGAGACAGCACAGCCCAAGGGGAATTCTAGGCAAGCCTTTCCAAAGGAAGATGTGAAGGTGCAGGCGCTTGACTCATCTCGATGATGCTTTTCGCATCAAAAGTACGACGTAAAGTCCACGGGACCTGAAGTGCGCAAGCGTGCTTAAAGGGTCTGGGCCGCGAGGGTAGCAGCCGGTTTCGATGCTTGGAGGGAGGCGGAAACTCGGCCGCTCCGGATCATCGATGGGCGTACGTTGTCACATGTTCCAACCCGTACCCGCAGCGGAGCACCTCGTGCTGCCGGCAGTGAACGGGCTCACGGTGGCGTTGGACCAGATTGCGTTGGAAAGCTGCGAAGAGGAGAGCTCTCACCCCTCTACGAGCAAGTGCTTGGCATTGGGTCAATTACCTGTTGTCGATTAGGTCGATGCGGGGAGTCTAACGTGATTGGTGACGGCGTTCATCTGCCGCTTCATTGTGGGGTCTGCCGTCCTCGTACTGGTGCTCGTAGCGAAAGTCTCTAACCATCCATCCACCGACTTGGAGGGAGAAAGCGGCGGCAGTGAAGCAGCCGATTGTGCCTAGGATCGATAGGGGTGGCCAGGTGGCCACACACCGCGCGGATGAAGCGCGTGCGGGGGACAGTCGGTTGGCTTCGCGAGTCAGTCAACCGTGATCTGGTCAGACGACGGTCATCCTTCACACTCGGCTCAGTACTTGTCGCCGTTCTTCTCGCGTGCGGGCTGAGTTCGATGATGAACCATGAAGCGCGACACGCAGGTGAACTCGTCCTCCTGCATAGGGACGACCTGCACCGTCAGTTCTTTTTCGAGGATGGCACCGGGAAGGTCGAAGCCTTCGGCGGTGTCCGTGTCCTCTGCGTCGATGACGGAGGTCTGTGCGGTGTTGCTGTGTTGAGTCTGGATGGCATCGAGCGACTCGTTGGCAGGCTGGTCTTCCGGACGGATGCGGGCTCGTCGTAGTCGGTTCCCATAGTGTCCGGTCCAATCGTTGTAGGGGTGTCGCAACAAGGTACAGGCGTTCTCGGGGTACCCCAGGCCAGTTGCGCTAGCAGCAAATTCCTCGCACTATGCGATCTGGTGGTGGTTGGTTGTGCCATCAGATCAATGCGACGAGCACGGGTTTTAGGAGACTGTGTGCGGCTTCTGTGGCCGTGTTAAACGCGAGTCGGGTGACGGCGGGCGCCGTGCCACAGCGCGTCAGCGTCGATGGTGCTGAAAGGATAGGAATCATGACAACCTCCGACTTGGCTGTGCCTGATGAGTACGGCTCAACCCTGCAGGCGCTGAAAGATCGTGTGCGTCGTGCCCGCCAAAGCGCTCAGCGGACAGTAAATACGCAGCTAATTGAACTGTACTGGGGCATCGGTCGCGACGTGCTTGCGCGTCAGGAGCAGGACGGATGGGGGAGTAAAGTCGTCGCCCGGTTGGCATCTGATCTCCGAAGTGAGTTCCCGGACATGACCGGTTTTTCGCCACGGAACCTGCAGTACATGGCGAGCTTCGCCCGCCAGTGGCCGGGGAAGTCAATTGCGCCACAGCCTGTGGCGCAATTGCCCTGGGGTCACATCCGCACGATCCTCGACAAGAGCCTCGGCCCTGACGCCCGCAACTGGTACGCGGCGGCAGCCGTGGAGTACGGGTGGTCCAGGAACGTGCTGATGAACATGATCATGAACAAGTCCATGGAGCGCACCGGGACGGCGCCGTCGAACTTCACCCGCAGCCTGCCCGCCCCGGACTCCGAGCTGGCGCAGCAGACAGCCAAGGATCCATACGCCTTCGAGTTCCTCGGACTCTCCGGCGAGGTCGCCGAGCGGGATCTCGAGCAGGCTCTCATGGACCGCATCGTCGATACCCTCCGGGAGCTCGGGCCCGGGTTCGCGTTCGTCGGCCGGCAGGTACACCTTGAAGTCGAGGGAGACGACTTCTACATCGACCTGCTGTTCTTCCACGTCGAGCAGCTGCGCTACTTCGTCATCGAGCTCAAGACCGGTAAATTCCAGCCCGAGTACGCCGGAAAGCTGAACTTCTACGTCGCCCTCGTTGACGACAAGCTTCGCCGCGAAGCTCACAACGACACTGTCGGGATCCTGATCTGCGGCAGCAAGAACGATCACACTGTCCGCTACGCGCTTGGTCGATCGGAGTCACCGATGGCCGTGTCCACCTACACCTACGAGAGTCTGCCAGCCGCGGAGCAACGCGCCCTGCCAGCGGCCGACGAACTCACGGCAGCGTTCGACCAGATCGCATCGGAGAGCGCGGAATAGGTGGAAATCCAACTACCCCTCACCAAACCCATACCTGGTATCAGGCAGCTGTCGGTGCTCCGAGGGCATCGCAGGAGAGGGCTGCGCTGTACGAGCCATCACTCGGGCCGCGCCAATGCATTCAGTCTGTAATCCGTATCTCTGTAAGTCTGTGAAAACAGAACTTGCGATGACAGCTCTGAGTGGTCCTTCACGTTCAACTTGGTTTCTATGTGAGCCCATCAGTTCTTGGAGCAAGCAGACAGTGCTCGACTTCCGTGCCGAGGTGTTTGTGCGGACACTGTCTGCACAAGCACTCTGGCCAGGATCTGCGACTCAGTCCTGCAGGCGGCAGCGGAGTTGGAGCGTGCATCCTGACGCGGTGTTTCTCGGTAGCACCTTGGTAGCGCAGCCGTCGCGCAGCGGTAGGAGATCGACTACGTCAACATTAGTTGACATAACGTCGGTTATCGGCGAATTATGGAAGCGACCGAGAGGGCGTCATTCCGCGGGTCGTCGGCTTGGCGCAGATCCTAACTGAAGTTCCGGGCGCTGAGCCTGTACCCGGAACTCCGGAACTCCGGAAGTCCGGAACTCTAAGCACATCGTCCATGCTTGAGAGCCGCTCATGAGTTGAATAGTGGCTTGACCATAGGTTGGCCATTGGTGGCGCGAAGAGTAGCTGAATCACAGTGATGTTGCCGTGCTCATCTCTCTTCACCGCTAGGCCCCTCCGTCCCGTAAGTACGGGGATGTCGAGGGGTCTCGATGCGGGTAGGTCACCCTTCATGTTCGGCTGTCACCTGGAGTGTGCGCTCACCTGGTGCTCACAAGTGCCGATCCTGGCCCACTACCTACTGCTGATTTCGAGCACGAGACGACGACGAGCGCAACCACGACGCCTGACCACACGACTGCCTACTCAACTTGACACGATCTGTAAATTTAGTACATGACTGCTACGAAGACTGAGCTCGAGGTACTGACCGAGTCGATCGGCGTTTGCAGCGCGCAGTATGTGGGACACGATCGTCTGCACTCCCTGTCTGTGGAGCTCCATCACGAGTCGATGGAGTGCATAGTTACGGTAGAGCTCGTTAACAACAATCGCGAAAACCAAGTCTACGCGATGAAGAAGCTTATTGAGCTCGAGAAGATGTACTTAGGCGAAGTGACAATGACGTTCCTCTTCACCGAAGACGAGGCCACAGGTAGCGAGGCTACCCATAACGCCAGTCAGCGCCAATTTTCCTTCGTATGACACCATCTCGCGCCGTCCGGGACGTCGCGACTCATCTGGCCCGGTCGGAAAAGCACGAGCAGGTTGCGCGGGCGCTACACGATACGGTTTCCAACGAGTGGGCGGCCGTATGCTACTTCTATGCTAGCTACCACATCGTAAAGGCCTCGCTGCTAGTTGACCCTGTCTTCGCCGACCTTACGCGCCTGAAGAATATTCATCACCTGTTGGTACCTGACCACCGCAGTCCCGACTTCCATCAGGCACGGAAGCACTCCAATGACTTAGGGGTGAATGAGGTTACAGGCCTCCTGTACGACAATGTAGGCGCGGAGTACCGCCTCCTTCATAGTGCGAGCGTTCAGGTTCGGTATCACGACAGACTTGCGACTTCGCTCGATGATTGCCTCGCACACTTTGCGCTCATCAAGCAGGAGTACGAGGCAGGCAAACTCGTCACAAGTACTCAGTAGGTCGTTGTAACGACCAAGAGTGCCCACCATGTACCTGCGACGCCGCTTACGTAGCCATCCTGTCTCAGGGTCCTGCTGTCGTCAGTGCGTCATTGCATCAACTGATTGGGAATCAGCCTGCACCCTGTTTGACCGCATCATTACTGGGCTCGCATGCCCCGTGAACATATAGTGAGCACACCAGAGCGACCACCTAGCAACGATCGGTCCGAGCAGTAGCTGACGATTGCGTCGCGTCTAGCCGTCAGCCTCTCCACAAAACGACGTTGAAGTTGGGCGACTGGACGTAGACATCGGGCAGGATCGGCAGGACCCCGACCGGGACTTTCGCATCGAGAAGACCTGATTCGGGGCGTACGGTCAGTGGTGTTGCGTACGCGGTGTCGGCTAGTTCGAAGACCTGCATGTATGAGTTGGGCCGAACGGTCGCGGCAGCAACGCTGCCGCTTGGTGAATCGACGCGGCATCTCCGGCGGTGATTCCTGGGTAGTACGCTTCGGGCATTCCCGGCTCCTTGGATAGGTGGTCCTTTCCTTCACCATTCCCGAGCCGTGGGACACCAAACCCTGCGATTTCGCTGCCTCCGCCCGTAGCATTAGTGCAACTCGCAACCTTGGGGGAATCATCAAAAAGCAACTCGCGTCACTTTTAGGCCTCGCCCTGCTGCTCACGGCTTGCTCGTCACCAGATGCCGCCGAAACGCCTGCGACGAGTCAGCCAGCTGAGACGGCTAGCCCCAGCTCTGCGCCCTCTACTTCGGCTGCACCTACAACTCCGACCCCAGCCCCCGTGCCGACCACTGCCGCACCCACACCCTCCCCCTCTGTCGCACCCCCCGCGCCTGCGCCGCCCACCCAGGCGGCACCCGCTCCACCGGCACCGCCTGCACCACCCGGCACGCAAACCTCAGTCCGGGGGAACCTGATCAAGCGGATCGGTGAAACGGCCGGGATCCGTGACGCGAACGGCGAGTACCTGGTGACCTTCGTGGTCAACAGCATCAGTAACAACGTGGTGTGTAGCGGCCCCTACGCCGGCTCTTCGGAGAACGGCGTCTTCGTCGCCGTAGACGTATCAGTGCAAACCAGCCCCAACATGCTCAACTCGGACCTCATCGAGAACTTCAACATTGATGCCGGTGGGTTCACCGCAATCGGACCAGACGGTGTCACATCGAATGTAAGTCCATACACGGCAGCTTCACTATCTTGTTTGAGTGAGGCCGAGTTACTGCCGACAACCATCGGCCCGGGTGAGAACGCGAAGGGGAAGGTCTTGCTGGATCTGCAGAGTCCCTCGGGAACATTGGTCCTCGAGGATTGGTGGACAGACAGTGCGTGGGAGTGGACTTACCCCGGGTAGACGCTGAGCGCCGGTGTTCTCACGGTGTGTTCACGCGCTCAAACCCCCAGCCATGCCAAGCAATTTAGGCGCGCCAATTGATCTCTAATCGGACAATTGGTTTGGAGTTTAGCAAGGGATCGGATTCCTCGGTGCGTAAGCGTAGGGTGAGAAACTAACCCTTGACGCCTCGCTGATCACCAATCTTGTCGAAATAAGGTCAATTATCGGCGAGCCGCATTGCGCCAGCGGGAACTGGAGGTGATGTCCTCAGGTTTCGCGCTGGCGCAGAACTGAGGTTGGTGGACACGGTGCCGAGCTGCGTGTGCATCACAGCCCATTCGGCCTCTAACCGCTCCTCCTGCTGCCTGTGCGTGGCGTCTTCCGGTTAGGTGCGCCGGAGGGATCTCTCAAAGGAGCCGGCCGGTGCCGCCTGTGGGGCCTTGAGCAGCCTCGGGTGTCTCACAGCCTCTTGTTCTTGGAGTCCGGCCAGCCCCAGCCGGCTCTGGCGTGGGCTTCAAAGGGGAAAGCGACCCTTTGGGGACCTGGTTGCTCCAGGGCCCAAAGGGTCGCTTCGCCGTAGGTGGCAGTGCCACGTGGTATGACCGAAAACTATTAGTCTTCGGCCTTCGCTCCGCCGCGAATGGTGTAGATGAGGGCGAAGGAGAACACGCCTGCGATGCCTGCGATCGTGCAGGTGATGTCCTGCAGGCTGGCCGCCCAGACGACGAGGTCGCTGTTGCCGAGCATGATTCCCAGGATCTGCGCACCGGTGATGATGGTGCCGAGCAGCAGGAATATGCCCAGGAGGATTCTGAAAACTGTCAGCAGTCCGGCCCGCAAGCGTGGCCGGGTGATGGGTCGGCTGGTTGTCGCTTCGGACATTGTTGCCTTTCGGGACATGTTGGCGTCGGTCATGGGGTGGGGATCCACAGGACGCCGACGCCGATCAGGACGCCGACGATGAAGGTCGGGATGAGGTAATACATCACGACGGGGAGGAATATTCGTACCGGGTTGACCTCTGCTATGCCGGCTGCGACATACAGCGGGGCCGCTCCGGGCGGTGAGGCGCCCTCGGAGGAGGCGAATACCAGCACAATTGCGAAGGCAACGGCGGCGGGCACGCCGGCGGCCGTGAGGGCCGCAAAGGCGATCGGGCCGACTGCGGCTGTTGTGGATGCGGAGTTCAGTGGCCCTGCTATGACGACGAGGATCAAACCGACGACGGCCACGACGGCGATCTTGGGGACCCCGTCGAGCACCTCCATCAGAGTACCCAGTTGCTCGGCCAGGCCAATGCTGGTGAGCACGTTCGAGGCCGCGAAAGCGAAGACCATGGTGATGCCGACGATGCCGAGTTTGGGCGCGACCTCACCTGAGTACTGCCACCATGCCCTCGTTGACCGCGGCAGAGTTTTCCTGCCGATAAAGAGGCCGAGGATGAGGATGATGATCGGCAGCCAGAGCAGCAGGCTGATGCCGCCGGCGGCATCCTCTCCCACGCGTTCACGCACCCATTCGCCGGTGAAACCCACTGTTGCCATGACGGGGATGGCGATGCCGACGAAGATCAGCAGGGAGGTCCAGCCTTTGACGAGGGTGAGCTTCAGAGGCTGGATGTCGGCTTCGTCCATGCGTCCCACGCCTCGTTTGCGGACGATGACCGCTGTGATGATGAGTCGCATCACCACCATCCAGGCTCCGGTGATGAACATGGTGGATACCACGTCGGGCGCCTTGAGGGAGGGGGCGACCGTCGGGGATGCCAGCAGGATAAAGAAGGCCGCCGCGAAGGGGAACGTTGTGCCGAGACCTGCGTTGCCGGACATCACCAGGGCGGCGGTTTCACCCGACGTTTTCGACCGCTTCATCCAGGGGATGGTGATCGATCCGATGGTTGCGACGATAGCGGCACCGGAATGGGCGACGGTAGCAAAGAGGCCCGATGATGCTGTCGCAGCGTAGGCCGATCCGCCCGGGACCCTGCCCAGGAGCGAGCTGAGGATGTCCACCAGGCGCTGAATCATGCCGGCCCGCGCCAACACTTCGCTGACAAAAACGAAGGCGAGGGCTGCGAAGGTCGTCGGTTCTGTCAGGGCGTCACGCAGTCCCTGAAGACCGAAGATGAGTGCGTTGGGCCAGCCGGCGAACAGAGACGTGACCACCCAACCGATGATCATGGCTTCGCCGATGTTCCGTTTGACGACGACGTTCCAAACGATGATGACAGCGATGAATGCGACAAGCGCGATGACAGCGCTCACAGCAGGAGAGTCCGTTCAGCTAGTGGGCAGTTGCCCAAGGCGGAGGGTGTGGGAAGCAGCGCGTTGGGCGGGCTGTCCAAGGGTTCATTCTTCATTGAATTCCTATCATCTGCCAGACGGCCTACGCCGCCGAAACTATAATATAGTTTGGTGTACTATACTGTAGTGGTGATGCCGGTCACAAGGCAACTCAGCAAGGAGGCGGCCGTGGTGGCCGCGCTTACCCCCGCATTCAAAGAAGAAGGATGGGCATGAACACACAACGGATTCTCATTACAACCTCGTGGCTCAACGAAGGGGACGACGTGCACCGTCTTCTCCTCGACGCAGGACACGAGGTTGTCTACGGCCGCCCGGCCGACCTGAAAAGCCAGGGACTCACACTGCAGGACGTCATCGCGGACGTGGACGGGGTCATCGCCGGTGTTGAGCCCTTCGGAGCAGATGTGCTCAACGCAGCGCAGAAGCTCAAGGTCGTCGCTCGCACGGGCGTCGGTTACGACAACGTCGATCTGGCAACCGCCAACGCACGGGGCATCGCCGTCTGCGCGACCCCTGGCGTCAACCGTCAGTCAGTTGCCGAGTTCGCCATCGCCTCGCTGCTGAACCTGGTACGCCAGATTCCGCAGAACTCGGTCATCGTCCAGGGCGGTGGCTGGGCCCAGCCCAGCGGCCGCGAGCTACTCGGTAAAACACTCGGTGTCGTGGGACTGGGCGCAATCGGCAAGACCGTCGCCCAGCTTGCCCGCGCCTTCGGCATGCGAGTGATCGCTTACGACCCCTACTTCGATGAAGCCTTCGCTGCAGAGATCGGCGTGGAGCGGGTAGAGCTTCCGGAGCTGATCGCCAACGCCGACGCCATCACGCTGCACGTGTTCCTCAACGAGGAAACACGACACCTGATCAACGCGGAAACCATTGCGACCATGCGCGACGGTGCGATCATCGTCAACGCAGCACGCGGAGGCACGGTAGATGAGACCGCGCTCGTTGAAGCCCTCCGCTCCGGCAAACTTGCCGGTGCCGCCCTGGACACCTTCGAGCAGGAACCGCTCCCCGCCGACAGCCCCCTGCGGGGTGTGGAGAACCTGATCCTCACATCACACATCGCCGGAGCCACCCACGAGGGCCGGGCACGTTCCGGCGCCATGGCCGCCGAATCCGTGGTGGAGGTTCTCAACAACAACCTGCCGCGCCAGTGCGTCAACAAAGAGGCAGTCGCTGCGGCCGCTGTCTAACCACGGGCTCCCCGCCCGGCCCCCCGCCTCCGTTCGCCCGTTGAACGGCAAGGCAAACAACCACACATTCAGCGGGTCGATACATGCGGCCCAATCAGGAGAAAAACCATGTCCCAGCGTTCAATTGTCATGATGAGCGGTCTTGCAACCCGCAAGGCCTTCGACGACGAAATCTTCGCAGCGTTCGAAAAGGAATCGGGGGTCTCGGTGACGCCCATCTTCGATCCGACCGTCCAGCTGCTCCGCCGCATTGAAGCACACGAACACTTCGATGTCCTGATCGGGGCAACGCCCTCGTTCGACGACCTCATCGCCCGCGGGCTGGTTGCAGCCAACCCTGCACCCATCGTCCGCACCGGGATCGGCCTCGCGGTCGGCCCCGGCGCAGAACACCCGGACATCAGTACTCGCGAGGAATTCATCAAGACGCTCACCTCCGCCCGGTCCGTCGCCTACTCCCGCACGGGCCAAAGCGGCATCTACTTCGTCGAGCTTGTAACGCGTCTTGGCCTGGCCGACGTCGTCCTGCCGAAGGCGACCGTACTCGAGAAGGGCTTCACGGCAACTGCCCTGCTCAGCGGAGAAGCTGATATCGCCGTTCAGCAGCTCAGCGAACTCATGTTCGTACCCGAAGCGGAAATCGTCGGGGCGCTGCCCGAGGAGCTGCAGCGATGGACAGAGTTCTCTGCCGGCATCGCCGTCGATTCAGCCAACAATCCTGACGTCCAGGCCTTCGTCGACTACATCACCGGGCCCAAGGCGTCCCCAGCGTACCGGGCCACCGCACTGGAGCCGGTCGGCGCCAACGCCGGCGTCAGCCAGCCTTAGTCCGCGCACGCTCTATAGCGGCACACACATGTACCCGCATCGCCTCCGAGGCAGCCGCCGGATCCCCGGACGCAAGCGCGTCCAGGATCTTCTGATGCTCGGCAGCTGCCTCGGACGCGTTGGTGTGGCCCGCCTTCATGAACAGACGGAACCGCTGCACCTGGCCACTGAGGGCGAGATACGCGCTTTCCAGGAACGGATTGTCAGCCTGAGCTGCGATGAGCCGGTGAAACCGGTCGTCGGCAATCCAGTACGCCCGGAAAGCATTCGCGTCCTCGTCCGCTCCCCTGGCCGAACCAGCCAGGTCCTCGATGGTGGCCGCAAGCTCCTCGAGAAACTCCGGGGTCCGGCGCAACGCACTCTCGGCAGCGAGGGCAGGCTCTATCAGCTCCCTGGCCGTAGCGAGTTTGCCGAGCTCCCGGGCCGTGAAAGGCGGAGCAACGAAGTAGCCGCGCAGCGACTCCCGCTGCACCAACCCCGAGTGCTCAAGCCGTGCCAGGGCCTCCCGGAGTGGAGTTTGACTGACCTCGAGTTCTCGGGTCAAGGCTCCGATGTTCAGCACCTCCCCCGGCTGGCGGGTGCCATCCATCAGCTGGGAAAGCAGTACCTCATACATGCGGTCTGCCAGAGAAATCTTGGCCAAGGGAACTCCTTTGTCATCGTCAGCGCGCCGACCGCCATGGTGTTCACTGCGAACAAGTAAGTCGGCTGCTATTTCCTAACACTATATTATTTTCAGAATGCTACACACGACGAAGGTGATCGCATCAGCAGCTACCAGCGTTCTCAGGCACCGCCCGTCGTCTTTGGCACCGCTGATTCACCCGCTCACATAACCGGCGGTGGGCGAGGACTTGCTGGAAGACCACCGTTTCGATCACTAGTTCGGTTATGGGGGCTGGATCTAATGCGACCACATACCAATACCGAGACCGTCCCGGCCTCAGTGGATAAGAGAGATACCTGAATGAGCACCGCACCGAAAATCGCCTTGATCAATGCTGTCACTGCGGCCATCCCGCCGGCCCAGGCAGCACTGAGCCAGGACTTCCCCGAGGCTGTCATCTGGAACATACTCGATGACCGTCTCTTGGTAGACGCCGATAATCGCGGTGGGTTGGACGATATGCTTCGCGAGCGGATGTCCCGCCTCATCGCCCACGCCATCACGGAACAGGCCGATGGCGTTCTGTTGACCTGTTCGCTCTATGGTCCGGTCGCCCAGGCAACCACGTGGGATTTGCCCGTGCTGGCACCGGACGAGGCCGCCTTCGCTGAACTGGTCGAAGCCAGCTATGGCTCAATCCTGGTCGTAGCTTCCTTTGAGGGGGCACGAGATGATTCGGTGCAGCGGCTTGCGGAGGCGCTGGAGGTAAGCGGCCGCAAGAGCCGCGTCACCGGCATCGCGGTGCCAAAAGCCATGGCCGCATCGAAGAGCCAGGACACACCCGCCCTGACCGCCGCCCTCACCGAAGCCTGTCTTGCCAACACCGCAGACATCGACGCGGTATTCCTTGCCCAGTATTCCCTTGCACCAGCAGCCGACGAACTTCAGCGCACGCTCGGGATTCCAGTGGTATCAGGCCCCAAGAGCTCAGCAGTGGCACTACGCCGTCTCCTGGCAGACCGAAAGTAGAGGCAGAACCATGATCGGAGCCATCGCCGATGACGTCACCGGGGCCACCGACGTCGCTGTAGCTTTCCGCCGCCAAGGGCTCTGCGCCGGCATCTACTTCGGAGTCCCTGATGCGGGCACCATCGATTCGAATCTGGAAGCCGTGGTCATCGCCCTGAAATCCCGGACAATTCCGGTTGAATCCGCCGTGGTCCAAACCCTGGCGGCCGCCAGGGCCCTCAAAGCGGCCGGAGCAAGGCAGCTCTATTTCAAGTACTGCTCCACCTTCGACTCCACCCCGGCGGGCAACATCGGTCCCGTTCTCGATGCCCTGGTTGAATTGACCGAAACTGACAGTGTAGTGACAACGCCCAGTTCACCTGAACACGGACGGACGGTCTACAACGGCTACCTGTTCGTCAACGGCCTTCTCCTGGCCGAATCGCACATGCGCAACCACCCGCTGACACCCATGAAAGAATCCTCCCTCGTGCTCCTGATGGATGCGCAGACACCGAGCGGCTCAACCAGTTCCACTATCGGGCACGACGTGGTTCGGCAGGGACCGGCGGCTATCGTTTCGGCCATACAGGCTGCACGGACAGGGGCACGTTACCTTTTTCCTGATGCCATCACGGATGACGATCTGCTGGCCATCGCCCGTGCCGTTATCGATGAGCCCCTCGTCGCCGGCGCCGCAGGCCTTGCCGGGGCACTTGCCCGCGCGAAGGTCGAACAACAGGGCGGACTGGCGTCCCTCAATGAGGAAGAACTGCCAGCCGGCAACGCCGTGGTGCTGGCCGGAAGCTGTTCACGACGGACACTTGAGCAAATAGAGCACATGCACCGGGACGGCCGCCCGGCCTTCAGGCTCGACGCACTTGAGTGCCAGGATCCGGCCACCCTGGCTCAGGAAGCACTGATTTGGTTCGATGCGCTGCCAGATGGAGACGCGCCGCTGATCTATTCATCGCTTCCACCCGCTGAACTGCACGAAGTTCAAGAGACTCTCGGTGTCGAACGATCCGCTGACATCCTGGAGACAGCAATCGCCGAAGTCGCCCAAGAACTGAGAAAGCGTGGAGTCACCCGCTTCATCGCCGCCGGTGGCGAAACCTCCGGATCCATCGTGAACGCCCTGGGCGTGAGCGGCGGCATCATCGGCCCCGAAGCAGCACGCGGCGTGCCGTGGATCCACACCGCTCAAGGACTCGATGTGCTACTCAAGTCCGGAAACTTCGGCGAACCTGATCTCCTGGTCGCTGCTTCTAGTGACAGAAAAGGGAAATAAATATGGACGCTGTGACCGAAGCCGAGCAGGTAATCAGTGCTGCACGCTCACTGTTCAACCGTGGACTCACCCACGGCAGCACCGGAAACGTATCTCTGAGAACCGCAGCGGGAATCCTTGTAACCCCAACGGGATCAAGCCTTGGGGTCGTTACGGCCGAGGAACTGTCGCTTATCGACAGCACCGGGGCTCACCTCTCCGGCCCCAGGCCGTCAAAGGAAGCGTTCCTCCACGCGGCTATCCTCCGTGCAAGGCCAGATGCGAACGCCGTTGTCCACACCCATTCCACCTACAGCGCCGCCGTTTCCTGCCTGGCCGACGTGGATGACGCCAACGCTCTGCCGCCGCTTACCGCCTACTACGCCATGCGGGTCGGGACATTACCTCTGCTGCCGTACCACGCACCAGGAGACATGAGCCTGGAAGAACTAGCCGAGCAAGAGGCAACTCGCCACCACGCCTTACTCCTGAGCAACCACGGTCCAGTAGTCGCCGGTATGACCCTCTCCGCAGCGATGGATGCACTCGAAGAAATTGAGGAGACAGCAAAGCTCTTCCTGCTTCTGCGGACAGTCCCAACACGTCCGCTGACCGAAACAGAGGTAGCGGCGCTCCGGCCTCCTCGGTGAGGGTGACCCTACTGACTGCAGCTGAAAGGAAAGCATGACCACCGAGACCGAGACCGATAGCCACCGGGAGCCGTATGACCGCCCATGGTCCCTTGAGCCCGGAGACCTCGTGGAACTCCACAGGCAAGGCACTAAAGTCCGCCTCGGCACAGTCGAAGCCGTGATGCCAGATGGAAGTGGATTCTGGATCGGTGCTTTCGGTGCTGACGAACGACAGTTCGTCGACAGCAGCGACGAAACGCTCACCATCTGGTTCTGAAGACGTCCGCTCTAAAAAACGCCGGCACATACGCCCTAAAGCCGGTGAAGACCTCCACCGGTCTCCAGCCGCCTTCCTGACTTCCCGACTTCCCCAAAAGGACCACGCAGTGATCGGTTACCCTGCTCAGAACACCCCCCTCCGCGACCGGAATCTTGGAATGGAATTGGTCCGCGCCACTGAGGCCGCCGCAATCCGCGCGGTCTCCTTCGTAGGAAAGGGTGACAAGAACGCCGCCGACGGTGCTGCAGTGGACGGAATGCGTGCCTTCCTGTCCACCGTGTCCTTCGACGGGAGGATCGTCATCGGGGAGGGCGAGAAAGATGACGCCCCCATGCTCTTCAACGGCGAACGTGTCGGAACCGGCGACGGACCGGCCGTCGATATCGCCGTCGACCCTATCGATGGAACCAGCCTCACCGCGGCCGGACGACGTAACGCCCTGGCCATGATTGCCGTGACAGACAGGGGCGCCATGTTTGACCCCTCCGCGGTGTTCTACATGAACAAGATCGTCACCGGGCATGCCGGGGCGGGCGTCATCGATATCAACCGGCCCATCGGCGAAAACATTCGAGCCCTGGCGAAGGCAATGCAAAAACCTGTCGACCAGATCATCGTCGCCGTCCTGGACCGACCGCGACACGACTCCCTCATCCAGGACATCCGCACGGCGGGGGCCGCGACCAGGCTCCTCCTTGACGGCGACGTCGCCGGAGGCATCAACGCCGCCAGAGATGACTCCGCCATTGACATGTGCGCCGGGATCGGAGGAACCCCTGAAGGCATTATTACAGCCTGCGCAGTCAAAGCCCTCGGCGGCTTTATTCACGCCAAACTCGCACCAAAAGACTTTCAGGAACGCGAAAAGGCCATAGCCGCCGGGCACGACCTCAGCCGAGTCCTCTTCACCAACGACCTGATAACCAGCGACAACACCTACTTCGTAGCTACCGGGGTTACCGACGGCGACCTGGTAGACGGGGTACGCAGGGAAAAGCAAACCATCACCACCGAGTCCATCATCCTGCGCTCCCCCACCGGCACCATCCGCAGAGTCACCGCCAGCCATCTCGCTGCCCCCTGGCTACTTCCGCCTCAAGTGAAGCTTGCGCATTAGGAGGGATGCACTATGACACAACACATTGAAAATCTCTTGTCTCCACTGGCGAGGAGCGGAATATTGATCTCATTAGAGCCGCAAAGACCACAAGCACCCGAATGAGGGTTATCGGACTCCACAGACAGGATTGAGGACAGCGTTGATTGGAGTCCTGCAAGGATTCTTCGTGGTCGGCGTCGTCTTGGTCGTCGGATACACCCTGGGTAGAACGAACGCCCTGGGGCCCCAAGGAACGAAGGTGCTCTCCACCCTGACGTTCATGGTCGGATTGCCGAGCCTGATGTTCTCCATGATCGCCACCCGCCATATCTCCGACGTCCTGAGTTCCACGGGCTTGATCTCCGTCATCACAGCGGTGGTTGTCATGACGGTTTTCACGTTGATCGGCCTATTTGCCCGATGGGGAGTTCGCCGCACGACGATTGGTGCGCTGGCGACAGGGCTTGTGAACTCCACCAATCTCGGCGTCCCCCTTTCCCTCTACATCCTGGGGAACGCGACCTTCGTCACCCCCATCATGCTCTTCCAGCTGGCTATCATCACGCCCATCGCTCTGACGGTCCTCGACCTCACCAACCCCGAGGGTAAGCACGGCTCCTTAGGACGGATCTTGCTGATTCCCTTCCGCAACCCCGTCACCGTTGCCGCTATGAGCGGCATCATCGTCAGCGCTGCAGGCCTCAACATCCCGACGCTCGTGCTAAATCCGGTCACGCTCGTCGCCCAGATCACCGTGCCACTCATGCTCATCATTTTCGGCATGTCACTCCACGGCCTGGCTCCGCGCGCCCACGCAGCGGATATCGCCCCCATCGCTGTGGCTGTCACCTTGAAGTCGGTGGTCCAGCCTCTGCTGGCCTGGATGCTGGCGACCTACGTGTTCAAACTCAACGCCTTCGAAACCTTCGTCGTCACCGCGTGCGCGATCCTCCCGACCGCCCAAAATGTCGTCCTCTACGCCGTCCGCTACAGGACCAGCCAGAACCTTGCTCAAACGACAGCGATCATCACCTCCATCCTGGCCGTCCCGCTTCTCCTCGGAGCTGCATGGATGCTCAACTAGAGCGACAACCTTGGCAATGATGCCTCAACCCTTGCCCGAATACGGAGGCATGATGTTGCGCTTCGCGATGGGCGCGGTCGTGCTCGGGGATTCCTGCACTGCTCACACTCCACTTTCCGGGCACTTCTCGCCGGTCTTAGCTGTAGCTCCCACATTCGTCATCTGTTGATCCGATCTGTCGACTACTCCGCCGGAAGAGGCAGGTGGAATCACCCTAGGCACTTACGTTTTCGCACAGGACGATGTGGTCATCGCAGCTTAGGGTGGCTCAGTCTGTTTGCTGCTTGCAAGGCCGGCCATCGACTCGCGCGGTATGAGACGCACCGGCACTTTGTGGATTCCTGGTTTCAGTTCTCCGGTGAGTGCAGCCTGCAGCTCGGCCGCAACTGCTCGTCCCACTCCTTCGAGGTCCATGAGCGAACTCGGGGTCAGGGTTTGTTGGCGCGTGCGGTTCCGGTGGCTGCGGAGGTGCCCAGGTCGCTTCCGGGGAGTGCCTGCCCGGCGGTCAGTGCTGCGGCCCAGGCCTCGGTGGTCCCGACGGAGGCCCAGTTGGAGTTCAGCAGTGCGAGCAGGGTCGTGTGCACGGTCCTGGCGTCCGCGAAGCCGGCGTCGTTTGCGATGTTGATCGCACCGGTGGCATCGGAGAGGACTTCGGTGGTGAAGCCGAGGCCTTCGGCTTCGACGGCCGAGCCGAGAATGCAGTTGTTGGTCATGTAGCCCACGAGGGTGACGGTGTCGACATTCTGGTCACTCAGTCACTGTGTCAGGTCGGTGTCGGCATAGACCGACCCGTAATGCTTCACGACGCTCTTCCACGTCTCGGTACGACGGCTCTCGACCTCGGGATGGAGATCGTACTCCGATGTCCCAAGGGCGAAGACAGGGGCGCCTTCGCCTGCCGTGTGCTGAACGACCACGATCGGGATACCGGCGGCCGATCGACCACATCGCCGCAGACTGCGGGTTCGGCAACCCGGTCACTTTCCGTCAGAACTTCTCGACCGCCTTCTCGACCACCCCAACCCACTACAGACGCCGCTTCGACACCCGGCGCCCCGCCTAGCCTCTCCGCTACCGCCAGGTTCAGGCGCGAGCTCAGCAATGGTTTGGTAGCAGATGCCTACTGGTCAGCCCATCATCCGATCCGGGTCAGTGGTGGTACTGGTGAACGACGGCGTGGCCCTTGCCGTGGCTGATCAGCCAGCGGTTCGCGGGTGTCGTGATGATGAAGGCCAATGCCAGTGATCGGGCGAGTGCTTCCCGGAACAGGATGTAGGCGATCCCAGCGTCCATAGCGCCCGGAATAGTGAGCATGGCGGTGTTGTCGATGACCTCCATGACTGCGGTGGAAATAGTGTCAGCGGCGAGGGCAACCTTCAATGCGCTCCGCCAAGGAACCATGCGCAGCACCTCGGCGGGCGCACACCTGGTGAGGCAGTGCAGGGTTGCCGTCATCGATCAGGACGTCGCCGACGCCCCACCGTGTTGACCGTAGTAGTCGGTGGCCTGTTCTCGCTCATCTACTTCTCCTTCACCCTGCGTGCGTCGGACCACTTACGAGTCCAGCGCGGCGCTTTCCTCACTTGCCTCTAATACCCCCCTGGGGTATAAATGGTGGCGTATACCCCCGGGGGGTACCTACTACTTAGTGTCGATCCTTGAGGAGTTTCCATGTCCGCGAAGTTATCCGCCCCCTCGGGCGTACCTGCCACGCTAAGTAGTCGGAGTCTTGGTCTGGCATTACTGGTGGTTGCCAGCGCACAGCTGATGCTGGTCCTCGATGATTCGATTGCGAACATCGCCCTGCCGTCGATCCAGAACGAGCTCGGGATCACGCCCGCGAGCCTGCCGTGGGTGATCAATGCCTACATCCTGGCGTTCGGGGGTCTGCTCCTGTTCGGGGGAAGGCTTGGTGACCTCTTCGGCAGGCGGCGGATTCTGCAGATCGGTATCGGCCTGTTCACCGTGTCCTCTCTTGTGGCTGGGCTTGCGCCGGCGGGACCGGTGCTCGTCGCGGCTCGCGCTGTCCAGGGACTGGGGGCGGCGCTGACCGCACCGAACGCACTGGCTCTGATTACCACGACCTTTCCTGCCGGTCAGGCTCGGAACAAGGCGCTGGCACTGTACGGGGCGATGTCCGGTCTGGGTGTGACCGTGGGACTGCTGCTGGGAGGTGTGCTGACAGGGACGCTCGGTTGGCGGTGGGTGTTCTTCATCAACATCCCCATCGGACTCGCCCTGCTGGTAGGAACCCGGATCCTTGTCGATGCATCCCGGCACACCGGACGACTCGACGTTCCCGGAGCAGTTACTGGCACCGGCGGGATCGCCGCTATCGTCTTCGCCATCATCCACGGAGGTGAGCAAGGCTGGGCTGACCCGGTAACACTGATCGCGTTCGCCCTGGCCGCCGTCTTGCTGCCGGCGTTCGTCATCATCGAATCCCGCAGCGCGGACCCGATGCTCCCCTTGCGCCTGTTCGCCGACCGCAACCGGACCGGCTCCTACCTCGGCATGCTGTTTGTCAGCTTCGGGCCCATGGGCACTTTCTACCTGCTGACCCTTTACATGCAGCACATCCTCGAGTACGACCCCGTCCGGACCGGGTTGGCCTGGCTGCCCTTCGGCGCCGGCATCATCCTCTCCGCCGGCATCGCCTCGAAACTCGTCGCCAGGTTCGCTCCCCGCGTCGTCGCAGTCACCGGGATCCTCATCTCCACTGCCGCCATTCTGTGGCTGTCCACCATCACCCCGACCTCCGGGTACGTCCAGCACCTCATGGTCGGGATCTTCGCCGTCGCCGTCGGTTTCGGGTTGAGTTTCGTGCCCCTGACCCTCACCGCTGTCACCGGCGTTCGACCAGAGGACTCCGGCATAGCCTCGGCGTTGCTCAACGCAGCCCAGCAGATCGGTGTCGCCCTCGGCATTGCCGCCCTGTCCACCATCAGCGTCACCACCACAGAAAGCCGGGTACCAAACGCCCTCGCAGCCCTCCATCAAGCCCGTGCAGCAGGCGATACCGACGCAATGGCAACCGCTAGCCAGGCCATCGTCGACGGCTACACCACAGCTTTGAGCAGCGGAGCGCTCATCCTTGCCGCCGCGGCGCTCATCGTCACCCTCATGGTCACCGCCCGCCCGCAACACCAACAGAAGCTGGACGCAACGAAAGGGACAACCAATGCATGACCACCCGGCAGATGCCCAGTACATGAAGGAATTGAAGGGCAACGCCCCAGACATGGTGTCCGCATTCCTCGCATTCGACAAGGCCGTCTTCAGCAAAAAGACAGGCGACCTTGACCTGCTCGTTCGGGAGCTCATCGCCATCGATGTCGCAGTTACCACCCAGTGCCCCTTCTGCATTGAGGACCACGCGAAACGTGCCGTTGCTGGGGAAGCCTTCAAAGCCGACGTCGCAGAGGCCGTCATGGTCGCTACCGCCCTGCGTGTTGGCGGTGGAGTGACCCATGGATAGAAAGCAATTAGAAGCATCGGTGAAGAAGACTAGGTGATGCGCAGACAGACGCCGCGCGAAGAGTGCCACGCTTCTTCTGAAGCAACTCGTCCCGGACTCTTGCTAGTATCGGCTGACTGTAGCGGGCACCAAAGCATGGAGTGGATCAGCCGTTGGTCAGCACCCTCCCTCTAGAGCAATGATTCACCCTGCGCCCTCGGCTACCGTCGGGTACAACTGTGATGGTCACGCGCGATAGGACCGGTGATCCGACCTGTGAGCCTCGTTCCTCATCCTGAATCCAACCGATGCTGTTCTAACGCCTCAGGGAGCGAGCACCTCTGGTAGCAACCCCTTGGCCGTTCCGTGCCCGCTGGAACCCGCGTACCTTCGCCACGAGGTGGAGCAGGTGACCGAGTTGGGACAAGGTGTGGACTCCATGGGCTCCGTCAACGTGCTTGATGCTGTATGAGGCTGTGGGATGACGTAAGCCCTCCTCTTGAGTACGACCACCACGGCCCGCACCATAGGGGCGGCATCACCTCGGTCGGTAGGTATTCTCCGCGGCCATCAGCCGTTAGGTAAAAGTCCGATGGGCAGGGTTTCGAACCGTCCATCTGTGGGTCAGTCCTTGGCTGTTCGTGGTCCCGAAGGAGCCGACCGTCCGATGCCGATCTTCATCGGACCCCTGCGCAGTCAGGAACGGTTTCCCCTCGAAACCGTGTGGCTCTGGGTACGATTTAAGAACCATTTGACCAGTAGCTGCCGATTTTTAGTGATGTATGGCTTACATGGTTCTTAAGTTGTATCGTGGATCACAGACACTGCAACGAAGGAGTCCGTCTTGAAAATCACCATCATTGGTTCTGGCCAAGTTGGTCTGACCTGGGCGCAAGCGCTCACTGGGAGTGAGACCTGCGATGTATCCCTCTCGGATCCTTATCCCCCAGCCGCGGCCACCCAGTGGGCTATGGAGGTGGGCTTGTCTATCCACCCGAACATCTCGGAGTGGATCACCAGTTATCACCTCATCCTGGTATGCGTTCCCGGTTCGGTCCTGCCGGGTGTCGCAAGGTCGCTCGCTCAGCACGCGAAGCCCGGTTCGATCATCGTCGACATGACGACGGCTGCCGCGCAGGCCAAGCGGGACGGTGCCTCGCTCGCCACTGCAGCAGGCATTGAATACGTCGACATTGCCATTACGGGGGCTGTGGCCCTGAGCGGGGTGCGTACCCCCCTGCTTTACGGTGGTGCACGCCTCGGGGTCGTCGAGGAACTGTTCGCTGCCGTCGGCGCTCCCGTGCGGGTCCTTCCCGACAGCCAGCCTGGTGATGCCGTCACGGTGAAGCTGCTGCGTTCGGTGATCATGAAGGGTCTTGAAGCCCTGGCACTTGAAGCCCTTCCCGCCGCGCGAGCCTATGGTGTCCTCGACCAGCTCTACGCCGTGCTGAGCGATGTTGACCAGGCACCCTTCGCTGACCTCCTCAACAGCATGGTCGCCACGCATCCCGCACACGCTGCCCGTAGACACGCGGAAGTACTCGAAGCAGCTGCTCAGCTGGACGCCGTAGGGCACCCCAGCGAACTGACGCAACGGGTCGCCGAGAAATACGCGTCGACCGTTGAGAACACCCGACTTCTGGGTGCGCCCAGCGGTCCTACCGCCGAGGCGTCCCTGAACTGGCTGGACAGAGTCGCCAAACACCATTCATCGCAGAACCTTACCGAAACGGAGGTGCCAGCATGAGCACCCCAGTAAAACGCGTCCGCGTCGGGGATTCCACTCTACGGAAGATCAAATTCCGAGTGCTGCCCCTGCTGATCATTCTTTACATCCTCGCCTTCATCGACCGCGCGAACGTCGGTTTCGCGGCCCTGTCGATGAATGAGGACCTCGGCATCACCACCACCCAGTTCGGCCTCATCGCTGGCCTGTTCTCCATCGGCTACTTCCTCTTCGAAGTTCCCAGCAACCTCCTGATGCGCAAGGTCGGCGCCCGCCGGTGGATCGCCAGGATCCTGGTCACCTGGGGCGTCGTCGCCACAGCAACAGGATTCGTCCAGAACTTCGAACAGCTCGCGATCGCCCGCTTCCTGCTCGGCGTTGCCGAAGCAGGGTTCTTTCCCTGCGTCATCCTGTACCTGACCTTCTGGTTCCCCGAGCGCGAACGCGCCCGCGTCGTCGCACTGTTCATGATCGCCCTGCCCTTGGCGACTGTCATCGCCGCTCCCCTGTCAGGCCTGATCCTCGACCACGTCCACTGGTTCGACATCGAGAGCTGGCGGTGGATCTTCATCCTCCAGGGCTCACCGGCGATCTTCATGGCCATCGTCGTCCTGTACGCCCTCGTCGACTCACCATCGCAGGCCAAATGGCTCACCGATGAGGAGAAGTTGTGGTTGGACACCACCCTGAAGGCCGAGCAGGCAGCAAAGCTCGAACGCCACGGCCACGTGTCGTTCTGGCGCAGCCTGGCCGGCGGCCGGGTCCTCGCCCTGGCCCTGATCTACTACAGCAAGTCCGTAGCGATCTACGTCCTGGCGTTCTTCACCCCGCAGATCATCGCCGCCGCGTCCAGCCAGCTCAGCAACACCTCCGTCGGTTACATCACCGCGCTGCCCTACGGCATCGCAGCAGTCTTCATGGTGTTCTGGGCGCGTCACTCCGACAAGACCCGTGAGCGTCGCTGGCACGTCGGTATCCCGCTGATCACAGCAGGTGTGGGACTAGCCCTGATGCCCTTCGCCGTCAACAACCTCCTGCTTTCCATCGCCCTCCTGACAGTTATCACCGTCGCCGTCTACGCCACCTACGGACCGTTCTGGTCACTGCCATCCCTGTTCCTCACCGGACAATCCGCAGCCGTCGGCCTTGCCGCCATCAACTCCCTGGCCAACCTCGGCGGTTTCATCGGCCCGTTCGGCTTCGGCGCCCTGAACGATGCCACGGGCAACAACAATTGGGGACTGGGACTGGTCAGCGCGACCTGCCTCATTGCCGCAGCAATGGTGGTCGGCCTGAAGTTCGTCAAGCAGGCAGAAGCCACTGCCCGGGTGGCAGAGGCCAAAGCTGACGCCGAAGCCGAGTACGTGCTGACCGAAAGCGAAGCAAAGTGACCACCGCCGCGGACATTGCAGGCACAACACCCGCCGGCAGTATCGGTCGCCTGGCCGCTCTCGGAGCGGCCACCGTGTACGAGGCCAACGGCCAGCAGGATGCGCTGGACCCAGCCCTCAAACCGCTCGACCCGACGTCTAGAGTCGCCGGCCGCGCGGTCACCGTCGATCTTGAACCTGGAGATAACTGGTACATCCACGTAGCCCTGCTCGAAGCCGGTAAAGGCGACATCCTCGTCGTCGACGCAAAAGGCTATACACAGGCAGGCCCCTGGGGGGATGTACTAACACTGGCTGCTCAGGAACGCGGTCTCGCCGCCCTCGTGATCGACGGTGCCGTACGGGACAGTCAGGAGATCATCGCCTCAGGCTTCCCCGTTTTCACCCGCGGTATCTGCATCCGCAAGACAACGAAGGTCCAGCAGGGCAAGGTCAACGTTCCGGTCATGATCGGCGGAGTCCTGATCAATCCAGGAGACATCCTCGTAGGGGACGCGGACGGCCTCGTCCGGGTACGCCCCGACGACGTGGAAGCCGCCGTTGCTTCGTCTGAAAAGCGCGAACAAAAGGAGGAAACTATGCGGACCAAAATCCGGGAAGGAGCCTCGACGCTGGACCTGCTCGGCCTGAGCAAGCCGTAGAAACCGGACCGGCATAGTAACGTCGGATTCAGTCAGCAGACGGCACGGGTTGGGGGTGTGATGGACACGCAGCGTCAGGATGTGTTGCATGACCTGCGAGTCAAGATCACCACGGGCAAGCTCCCCCCAGGGAGTCACCTAACGGAGCGGGCGCTCTGCACCGAGTACGCAGTCAGCCGCACTCCTATCCGCACCGTACTGCGGGAGCTGGCAAACGAGGGCTTGGTCGTCGTCGCACCCCATCGGGGAGTATTCGTCGCCGAGTGGACCAACGCCGACGCAGCAGAGGTCATGGCCATCCGATCGCTCCTTGAATCCCACGCAGCAGGCCTCGCGGCGCACAGCCGGACGGACTCCCACCTTGAGGAGCTGGACCGGCTGTGCGCCAGCATGGAGACACTGGCAGAGAACCAGCCCGAAGGATTCCGCGCTCAGATCGCAGAACTCAACCACAAGCTCCACCTTCTGATCCTGGAGTCCGCAGCTTCACCTCGACTGTTCAACATCGCAAAAGACCTCGCTCTGGCTCCACTGATGTCTGGTTCCTTCCAGTACTACTCCGCCGAAGAACTCGGCAGAAGCCTGCAGGACCACAGGCTGATCATCGCCGCCATCACCGACAACGACGAACACCTCGCCCGGGCGCTCATGGAAAGCCACCTCCGTACATCCTTTGCAGCCTTCACCCGCAGGCGCCGGCCCACCGAATAGCTCATCGCACCTTCAGGGGCGCACTGCGCATGCTCACCATCAACCGTGAAAGTCGGAGAAGGCGAAATGCCCAAACTCTCGAGTGGATCTCTCACTCCGCCACCGCGGAGGACCGAGTGTCCGTCGAATCAGATTCGATGAGGTCGACATTCTCCTAGTTGGGCAACTAACCCAAGCGACTACAACGAGAACGACAGGACTCCGCTGACATGCCGCAACCTCTTTATCGCCGAGTCACACCGTACGCGGTACCCCCTAACGCGTTCTTCAAGAATGTCAGGCGGACTGGCTGGATCGGCCTGCAACCACAGGACCGGGTCCTCGTTAAAGAAGAGAAAAAGCCCACCTACGAGGCCGTCGTTGACATGATGACCGAAGACCTAACAGTTGTTTGGGTGATTCCAAGCACAACGGGGACCCGACGCGCTTTTCACTCGAGCGATGACGTTGACATCACCGTGGTCCAGATCAGCAGGGCCAAACAGAACAGATAGCACCCCGGTGCTACTGAGAACACTGGCTGAGGCAGGACCTGGAGAATTGGATACTCGACACCTTCCTACATCTCGGACGGGAACATTCCGAGCGCGAGTGCCTTAGACATGGATTGCTCGCAGTCCGAGCGGGTCCTCATCAGCATCGATTCCCACCTTGGCTGCGCCTACCGAGCGGTCGCACTGCACGACGTGTTGAACTCGCCTCTAGCGATACGCCCCGTTCTCGAAGCCGACACCGAGACGATCCTGATGCAAAACCTCAGGACTCAATGGCCACCACATCGGTGGGTTGAAGCGTGGTGTCAGAAGGCCAGGACGGCGATCCCCGACTCAATCGCCATGCGAACCCGCTAACCATTCGTAGTGTCCATCTGGTCCAGCTGGTACTTGTGGCCCAACCACTATTGGGGCCGTAGGCCCCCGGCGGCGCCTTTCCTGTATGCGTATCAATCAGGTAATTACTGTTACCGCCACCTCGGCGCCGGTATCCACGGCGGTGNGGGCGGCCACCTCGGCCCCGGCATCCGCGGCGGGGTAGGTCGGTGGGTGGACGGCGGCCATCTCCTCGAGGACGCGGACGACCTGACAGCTGTAGCCGAACTCGTTGTCGTACCAGACGTAGAGGACGGCGTGGTGCCCGTCGGCGATGGTGGCCAGGGCGTCGACGATGCCGGCGCGGCGTGAGCCGACGAAGTCGGTGGAGACCACTTCGGGGCTGTCGATGTAGTCGATCTGCTTGCGCATGGTGGAGTGCAGGGACACCTCGCGCAGGTACTCGTTGATCTCGTCCTTGGTGGTGGGGTTCTCG
>NZ_PPTH01000013.1 GCF_002954225.1 Arthrobacter ruber | reverse complement strand
ACCGCGTCCGCCGCGCGTGGACGCCGGCCGTCCGTCATCCCGCCCGGCGGGACCCGTGCGGCCTCCGCGACCACCCCGGCCGGGGCCGGCCGCGGGCCGCGTGCTGCCCGGCGTCGCCCCGAGGGACTGCGCGATGGCGCGGCTGACCGCGGGGGCGAGCTGCTCCTTGAGCGCCTCGAGGTCGCGGGACTCGTCCAGCACGCGTCCGCCGGCGTCGACGATCCGGAACATGATCAGCAGGTGCTGCGGTACGGCCGACCAGTTCCACGATCCGGGCGGGATGATGTGTCCGCGCAGGCGGCGCAACGCGAGTTCGAGGGCCGTCTCCAGGTCGTCCTGGGCAGGGTCGAAGTCCGATGCGAGGGCGGCCACCACGGTCCGTGCGACGTCGGGCGCAGGCACGAAGTTCTTCCGGACCTGCTTCGGCAGGGACTTGATGAGGGCCGTCACGAGTTCCACACGCTGGCCGGGGATCTGCCAGCGGAACGGTTTCGCGTCCAGCTGGTTGAGGAACAGGACCGGGATGGTGACCGTGACGCCGTCGTGCGCGCCCGGTGTCAGGGGTGAGAACTCGTACGCCAGCGGCAGCTCGAAGCCCGCCTGGTGCCACACGTTCGGGAAGGCGGACTCGTCGAGCTCGGCCGCGTCCTCGCTGAGGAGCTTCTCGGGGTCGAAGTCGAGCAGGTCCGGGTGGTCCTGGCGGGCCTGTTTCCACCAGGAGTCGAAGTGCCGCTCGGAGACGACGTCGGCGCCGATGCGCTGGTCGTAGAACTCGAAGAGCGTCTCGTCGTCGACCCGGAGGTCCCGACGGCGCAGGCGGTTCTCGAGCTCGTCCACCTCGGCGAGGCGGGCCTGGTTGCGGCTGAAGAAGGTGTGGTGGGTCTTCCAGTCGCCCTCCACGAGGGCGTGCCGGATGAACAGCTCGCGGGCCACCTCGCGGTCGATCCTGCCGTAGTTGATACGGCGCTGGGGCACGATCGGCACGCCGTACAGCGTGACCTTCTCGTACGCCATGACCGAGCCCATCTTCCGGGACCAGTGCGGCTCGCTGTAGGTGCGCTTCACGAGGTGCGGTGCCACCTGCTCGGCCCACAGGGGATCGATACGCGCGACGACGCGGGCCCAGAGCCGTGAGGTCTCCACGAGTTCGGCGGCCATGACCCAGTCGGGCGACTTCTTGAACAGCGCGGACCCGGGAAAGACGGCGAAGCGCGTCCCGCGGGCTCCGGCGTACTCGCGCTTGCGCTGGTCGTACAGGCCGATGTTGCTGAGCAGGCCCGAGAGCAGGCTCACGTGGATCTGCTCGTGCAGGCCCACGGGGTCCACGGGACCGGCGGGCAGGGTGATGCCGAGCGGCTTGGCGAGCTGGCGTAGCTGCTGGAAGAGGTCCTGCCATTCGCGGACGCGGAGGTAGTTGATGAACTCGGCCTTGCACAGCTTCCGGAACTGCGTCGAGGAGAGCTCGTCCTGCTTCTCCTGCAGATAGCGCCACAGGTTGAGATAGGCGGTGAAGTCCGAGTTCTCGTCGACGAAGCGCTTGTGCTTCTCGGCTGCCTGCTGCTGCTTCGCCGGCTGGTCGGCCGAGGGCCGCTCGCGCGGGTCCTGGATGGTAAGCGCCGCGGCGAGGACCATGACCTCCTTTACGGCACCGCGCGAGCCGGCCTCGACGATCATGCGCCCGAGCCGGGGGTCCACGGGCAGCTGCGCCAGTTTGCGTCCGACGGCGGAGAGGCCGCCGTCGTCCTTCAGCGCCCCGAGCTCGCGCAGCAGGGCGACGCCGTCGTTGATCGCCTTGGTCTCGGGCGGCTCGACGAACGGGAACTCGGCGATGTCCTTCGGGCTGCGCGTGACGCCCATGGCGGCCATCTGCAGGATGACCGCCGCGAGGCTCGTACGCAGGATCTCCGGCTCGGTGAAGGGCCGGCGCGACTCGAAGTCCTCCTCCGAGTAGAGGCGGATGGCGATGCCGTCGGAGACACGGCCGCTGCGGCCCGAGCGCTGGTTCGCGGACGCCTGGGACACGCGCTCGATCGGCAGGCGCTGCACCTTGGTGCGGTGGGAGTAGCGCGAGATGCGCGCCGTCCCGGTGTCGATCACGTACTTGATGCCGGGCACGGTGAGCGATGTCTCGGCGACGTTCGTGGCCAGCACGATCCGGCGGTGGCTGCCCGTGGGACGGAAGACGCGGTGCTGCTCCTCGAGCGACAGTCGCGCGAACAGGGGCAGGACCTCCGTGCCGCGCAGGCGCTGAGTCGACTGGATCCGGGCGCGCAGGGCGTCGGCGGCGTCGCGGATCTCGCGCTCGCCGGAGAAGAACACGAGGATGTCACCGGGCGCCTCGAGGGAGAGTTCGTCCACCGCGTCGCACACGGCGTCCAGCGGGTCCCGTTCCTCCTCGAGCTCGCTGTCGGCCCCGCCGTCGCCGTCGTCGAGCCCGCCCGGTGGCTGGTCGAGCGGCCGGTACCGGATCTCCACGGGGTAGGTGCGCCCGGAGACCTCGATGATCGGCGCGGGGGAGGTGTCCTCCACGGCGGCGTCGGCGGCGAAGTGGGCGGCGAAGCGCTCGGGGTCGATCGTGGCCGAGGTGATGATGACCTTCAGGTCCGGCCGTTCGGGCAGGATCCGCCGGAGGTAGCCGAGGATGAAGTCGATGTTGAGGCTGCGCTCGTGCGCCTCGTCGATGATGATGGTGCTGTACTTGCGCAGCATCCGGTCGTGCTGGATCTCGGCGAGCAGGATGCCGTCCGTCATGAGCTTGATCTTCGTCCTGCGGCCCACCGACCCGGTGAAGCGGACCTGATAGCCCACCTCCTCGCCGAGCGGCACCTGCAGCTCCTCGGCGATGCGCTCGGCGACCGTGCGCGCGGCGAGGCGCCGCGGCTGGGTATGGCCGATCAGCCCGCGCTCGGCGAGCCCGAGTTCGAGGCACATCTTGGGGATCTGCGTCGTCTTCCCGGACCCGGTCTCACCGGCGATGATGGTGACCTGGTTGGCCGCGATCGCGGCCATGATGTCTGCCCGGCGCTCCGAGACAGGGAGGTCCGCGGGGTAGGAGATAGTCAGTGTCATGGTTGCCTGCAAGTCTAGTTGCTCGCGCCGGACCGCAGGCGGGCGTTCACCGAGGGCTGGGCTCCTGGTCGACGGCGGCGCCCGTGTGTGCGGCGGCGGGAGTACCCGCCGACCGGCGGAGGCGGTCGGCGACGACGACGGCACGCTCGCGCATCTCGGCCGGCTCGAGGACCTCGAAGTCGACGTCCCAGCTCGCCAGGTACGCGAGGGGGAAGTCGAGCGAATCGAAGCCGGCCCGGAGCAGTGTCGCGTGCTCGCCGTCGGCCTCGAGGGTGCCCGTGCTGGAGGGGACACGTGACTCCAGCTCGTGCAGCGGTGCGTGGAACCGGATGACGGCGTCGTAGGAGTAGGGCGAGCGCGTGATGGATTCCTGCACGTAGGCGGCGAGATCGGCCGCAGGCAGCGGTCTGGGCAGGAAGCGGTCGCGGGCCACCGGGACGCTCTGGCAGCGGTCGACGCGGAAGGTCCGCCAGTCCTCGCGCGAGCGGTCGAAGGCCACGAGGTACCAGCGCCTCCCGGTGTCCACGAGGCGGTAGGGCTCCACGATGCGTCGTGAGGACTCGCCGTCGTGCCGGTCGTAGCGGAAGGCGACGCACCGCCGCTCCGTGATGGCCGCCGAGAACGCGGTGAGCACCTCCGGATTGACGGGCGTGCTCGCGGCCGCCATGCGGGTGACGGCGGAGCGCAGTCCCGAGAAGCGGGGACGCAGGCGGGGCGGCAGCACCTGCTCCAGTTTGGTGAGGGCACGGACGGAGGCCTCCCCGACGCCGGAGACGGGACTGGCCGTGACGGCGGTGAGGCCGATGGCGACGGCGAGCGCCTCGTCGTCGTCGAGCAGGAGCGGCGGGAGCTGCGCGCCGGCGCCGAGCTGGTAGCCGCCCGCGACGCCGGGGGACGCGTTGATCGGGTAGCCGAGGGTGCGGAGCTTGCCGATGTCCCGGCGGACGGTGCGCTCCGTGACGTCCATGCGCTGCGCGAGGGCCGGGCCGGTCCACTCCCGCCTCAGCTGGAGGAGCGAGAGGAGCTGCAGCAACCGTGCCGAGGTCTCGATCATGCCCCCCACGGTACGACGACCGGCGGACAGGAACTGTCCTGAATCACTGCTGCTCGAGGGAATCGCCGTACCGACCGTCGGTTGTCGTGACCGCCACACCACGTGACCTCGGGGCCGCGCTGCTCCCGGCGGGCCGAACTCCCCGATGCCTGATCCGTCGGGACGGACACCGCACTACGGGCGCCTCACCGCCAGCCGGAGCGTCCACCAGCAGAACGCCGCGACGCCCACCGCGACCACCGGAAGGCTTTGCCCGGCGTCGCCCACCCAGAGCGCGAGCAGTGCGATCGGTTGCGCCATGGCCTGGACGCGAAGGAAGGACCGCACGAGTTCGCGCACCGCGGCCACGCTGACCCACCCCCGCAGCGGAAGATGCAGGAGCAGGACGTACAGCACGAACACGGCATGGAGCCCGGCCACGAAGACCAGGAGCCACGGCGACCCGGCAGGCATGTTCACCGCGTACGCCACCACCAGGAGCAGCAGGGAGACGAAGATCAGGCCGATCGACGGGAGTACAGCGGCGATCGCCGCCACCGCGACAGGGACGACGACCCACACGGACCCGTTCCACACCACGATGCCGAGCAGGACCGCGGTGAGCGCCGTCGCCGCCCGCACCACGGTCAACGGGACGAGACCGCCGCGGTCGGGCACGGCGGCGACCCCTGCTCCTCGCGCCGCGGGGAACAGCCTCATGGGGTCCTTCCATCGTCCGCGCGTCCGGGTCTTCGGGCAGCGCCCTGCGCAGCGCCGCCGCCGTGTCGACTCGACTGCCTGGCCATCAGGCGGAGGCCGGTCTCGAGGTCCGGTCCGCCCCTGTCCGGGAGGTGGGCGTCCGCCGCAACGCCCACGACCGCCGAAGCACCGGAGAAGACCGGGATGCCCTCCTTCCCCAGGTCCTCGAGGAGCAGGTGACGCCGGAGCTGCGTGAGCGGCACGGCCTGGGTCTGAGCCGTCGTCGTCGCGTCGTGGACAAGCGGCGGCACGCAGTCGACGCCGGCGACGAGATGGCCCTGAGCGTGCCAGAGGCGGAGCAGGCGCGCAGGCTCGGCATCGAGGAACGCCGAGAACACCACGACCACGGAGCCCTGCGGCGGCACGGGATCCCGGCCTCGTCGTCGTCGCGGGACCACGGACGTCACTGCCAGCCGCACGCGGATCTGCTCGAGGTGCCGGGCTCCACCGGCCGAGCGCAGCGCCCGCCGCGTGCCCGACAGGTCGTCGAGACCCACCCGGTCACCGCCCGCGACGAACGACGCCGCCACCGTCGTCGCCGCCGCCCGTGCCGTATGGAGGGATCCGGCGGAGAGGCGCGGTCCGGCGGTGAACCAGTCGGCGGTCGACGACGGCAGGTCGTGCGCCTGGTCGACCACGAGGAGGACGGACGCCTCCGCGTCGGCGAAGGAGCGTCGCACCATGAGCCTGTCCTGGTCCGCCGAGCGGCGCGCGGTGGCACGCCAGTCGATACGCCGCAGGGCGTCGCCGGGCTGCAGCGGCGCGATCGATCGCAGCTCCCCGCCGTCGCCCGCGCGCCTGGATGCATGGGTGCCGGCGAGGCCCACGAGCCGTCGCGAGACGGGACGCGCAAGGGGCTCGCCGATCGGCGGGAGGATGCTGACGCGGACGGGCGGGGCGGGCGCGAAGGGCGAGGACACCGCGAGGTCCGCGGTGAAGCCCGCGGCCCCGTAGGACAGGACGTCCGCCTCACCCGAGAGCGGTGCACGCACCAGCAGCGGACACTCCTCGTCGGACCTCAGGACGAGGGCGTCCGGCGGACACCCGGGAGCGGCCAGGGTGGTGGCGACGAGGCCGCCCGACGGCCCGCCGCCGGCTGCCGACGGTGCGAGCAGCAGGCGGAGGCGGGAGCCCTGCGTCCGTGGATCGGTGGAGATCCGCACGGGAGGCTCCTCCCCGCCTCCGGGCGCGGCACGGCCGGCGAGCGCGAGCAGGGCGAACGGTGCTGCAAGGGCGACGGCGTCGGGCCGACCGGCGACGAGTCCCGCGACGATGCACACGAGCACCAGGATGAGCGCCAGGGCCTCGACGGGGGACCGGCCGGTCCCGGCCCTAGCCACGGGGCACGGTCGACGGCGTGGGCACCTCGGCCAGCACGTCCCGCACTACCCTCTCCGGGGCCACCCCCTGCGCCCACGACGACGGCGTCAGGGTGAGCCGGTGGGCGAGGACCGCCACCGCGCCCTCCTTCACGTCCTCGGGGAGGACGAAGGTGCGGCCGTCGAGGACCGCGAGGGCCCGGCCGAGGAGGACCAGCGCCTGGGACCCGCGCGGTGAGGCGCCGACCTCGACGGCGGGATGGCTGCGGGTGGCGGCGGTGAGCCGCACCGCGTAGTCGATGACGTCGTCGTCGACGCCCACGGACTCCACCGCGGCCTGCAAGCGCAGCAGGCCCTGCGCCGTGGTGACGCTCTCCACCCGGGTCTCGTCCCGCCGCCGGCCGAGGCGCCGCGCGATGATGTCCTGCTCGCCGCCCGGGCCGGGATACCCGAACCGCAGGCGGACCAGGAAGCGGTCCAGCTGAGCCTCCGGCAGGGGATACGTGCCCTCGAACTCGATCGGGTTCGACGTCGCGAACACGTGGAAGGGACGCTGCAGCGGCAGGGTGGCGCCCTCCGCCGACACCTGCGTCTCCGCCATCGCCTCCAGCAGCGCTGACTGCGTCTTCGGGGAGGTCCTGTTGATCTCGTCGGCGAGGAACAGCCCCGCGAAGATCGGCCCCGGCTTGAACTCGAACGTCCGCGTCGCCGGATCGAAGATGGAGGACCCCGTGACATCCGAGGGCAGGAGGTCCGGCGTGAACTGCAGGCGGCGGAAGTCGAGGCCGAGCGCCTGCGCGAGGGTCTTGGCCGCGAGGGTCTTCCCGAGCCCCGGGAGGTCCTCGAAGAGCACGTGGCCGCCGGCGAGGACGGCCGCGAGCGCCAGGCGCAGGGCCTGTTCTGCGCCGACGACGACGGTGCCCGTGCGGGCGAGGATCTCCCGGCCCACGCGGGCCGCGTCCTCGGGGCCGAGGTCCGGGAAGGATGGGGCTGAAGGCCCGTCGACGTCGGCGGCGGTCATGGGATCTCCTGGTGGTGTGCGGTCGGTGCTGCGGAGGGGTCCATTGCGGGCCGTGCCGCGGAGGAGCCCACGGCGGGCGCCGGTCGGACGAGCCGTTCGAGTTCGTCGACGAGGGAGCGGAGCTCGCGGGAGGTCGGCGCGAGGGGTCGGGACCGCGCGGTGAAGGCGACGAGGGCATCGCTCCGTGGAGCGTGCGGACGTGCCGCTGCGACCATCTCGGCGAGGGCATGCACCTCGAGGACGGCGCGGGCGCCGGGGTCGGTCGATGCCAGCGAGAACTCGAGGGCCTGCAGGTCGGCGAGGCCCAGGACGGGATCGGGGAGCGGGGGGAGGGCGACCCGCCGGACGTCCACGGCCTCGAGGAGCCCGTTCGCCACGCCGGCGGCGAGCGCCGCCCCGACGAGCGCGACGGCGTGGCGGCTGTCGAGGCCGAAGAACCATCCTGCGGCGACGGCGAGTCCCACCAGGACCGCCGTGATGGCCCACGCCGAGCGCTTCATCCCGCGCCCGCGGCCGTGCGACGGGCGCGGAGGGCCGCCGCGAGCTCCTCGATGGCGGCGGTCGCGAGGTCCCGGTCGCCGTCGTCGAGCGGCAGCGGGGTGCCGGCCCGGCCGAAGCGGGCCCGCTGGTACAGGCGCGTGAGGGTCGCCAGCGGCCGGACGGGCAGACCGAGGGCGGCGGCAGCGGCGGTCGCGAAGTCCGTCGTCGTCTGTGCCGGTGTCCGCCCTGTGCCCGCCGCGGTGCAGAGCTGCTCGAAGGCGAGCCAGCACCGGATGACGGCGTCGGAGGTGTCCGTCCCCTCCGCCAGGAGTGCGTGCGAGTCCGCCGTCCAGGCGGGGAGGGCGTCGGAGGCGAGTGCGGGGAGGTCCTGCCGCTGCAGGTCCGTGCGTTCGAGCGGGCCCTCCTCGACCGTCCGTCGGGTGCGGAGCCGGAGCAGGAACCTCACCAGGAGCGCGAGCCCTGCGGTCACCAGGAGAAGCAGGGCCGCCACTGCCCAGTCCCCGCCGATCTCGAGGCGCTCGCCGTCGGGCAGTGGTTCGGAGGTGGCCGGGGCCGTCGGGGCGGGCGTGCGCTCCTGCCCGACGGCGGAGGACGGATCCACCACGGGGTCCGCCGAGAAATCACCCATGAAGCCTGCGGCGAGCACCGCGAGGACGAGCATGAGCACGGTCAGGAGGGAGGCGGGGGCGCCGAGGCGGAACCTGCCCTTCGTCCCCACGCTTCCCCCGCCGGTCGGTGCCAGTGCGGCCCGCGGGGCCGCGTCCTGTGGAGCCTACCAAAAGCAGAACCGCCGCCGGCCTGGTGGCCGACGGCGGTGGACTCTGCGTGAGTCTCGGGTGCCCTCGATAGGATTCGAACCTACGACCTTCTGCTCCGGAGGCAGACGCTCTATCCCCTGAGCTACGAAGGCGAACACGGGGATGACCGTGCCCGTTAGGGACTCGTCGAGCTTAGCAGGTGCCGGTCGGGTGGGTGAAACGCCGGGCCCCCGATCCGGGGCGTCAGTAGCCGAGGAAGGCGTCCGTCCGCACCCGCGACACCCCGGCCGAGCGCACCGTGGAGCGGAAGTCCCCGATGAACCGCGGCGATCCCGAGACGAGCACGGTCCGCTCGGGAAGATCCGGCACCGCGGCGAGGAGGTCCTCCGCCGTCGGTTCCAACCCCGCGTGCACCCACCCCTCGGGCAGTGGGGGCACATCGGCTCCCGCGGGCAGGAAGAGCACCACGCGCGTCCCCAGGTCGGACAGCTCGTCGCGGAACGCGATCTCCTGCGCGCCCCTGACCACGTAGACGAGGACGACGTCGCGCTCCTCGCCCCGCGCGGCGAGATCCCGCAGCTGGCTGATGAACGGTGTCACGCCGATGCCGCCGGCGGCGAGCAGCAGGGGGACGGACGGGTCGCGCGGCAGGCAGAAATCACCCCCGACCACCGTGCCCGTGACGCGGGCGTCCTTCGGCAGGTCGAGCAGGGCCTTCTTGAAGGAGCTCCCCGCCTCCGTGGTGCGCAGCCCGAAGGTGACGGCGTCATGCTGCTGGGGCGCGGAGGTGATGCTGAAGACCCTGCGGCTGCCGCGGCTGTCAGCACCGCGGTGCGGCATGCTCAGCTCCATGTACTGGCCGGCGCGGAACCGCACGGGCCTGGCCGGCGCGAAGACGAGCTCGGTGCTGGTGGGCGTGAGCTGCCGAGAGCCCGTGAACGCCAGCCGCACGCCCCGCCGCTGGCCCATCAGGAAGGCCACGGTGTTGCCGATGACCAGCGCGAACTCGGGGCCGAGGAACACCGGACCCACCGACAGCTGGAGCGCGAACACCCCGGCCACGATGGCGGCGAAGAGCCACTGCTGCCACCGTAGCGGGGGGAGGGTGAGCGGCTCGGTCATCATGAAGCCGAGCAGGAACAGGACGGGGTAGGAGGCCAGCACGAGCTGCAGCCCGGCGACGACGGTCATGCCGCCCTGCACCAGGCCGACCAGCAGGATGCCGAGGGCCACGACGAGGAACACCGCGGCCATCGACAGCTTCCGCGTCCGGTACAGGAGCAGGGCGGCCCCCACGGCGACGACGGGCAGCATGTACGGGTTGGCGACCCACCAGGCGGCCGCGCCGACGCCGAGCAGGGTGGCGACGACGGCGCCCGCCGCGGCGGGGTTGACGATGTGGCGTCCCCGGACGGCCAGGAGGAACTTCGAGGCGCCGGCGGCCACGCCGGCGACGAGGATCCCGCCCAGTCCTGCGGCGGTGCTCGACGGGAACAGGATGAGGAACAGGATCAGGCCCGTGATGAGCGAGGACTCGCCGTGCGGCCGCAGCCGCAGGATCAGGGCCATCAGGCGCGTCCCGATGATCGTCCCTCCGACGGCGGCGGCGAGCGTGCCGCCGAGCTCGGCCGGTGTGTAGGCGAGGAGTCCGGCCAGCGACAGGACGAAGGCCTCGGCGCCCAGCACCAGCAGCAGGGCGAGCGTCAGCCGGTACATGGTCATACGGCCCAGCAGGCCGTCGAGTGCTGGAATCATGGGAACAGGGCTCCTGGGAGTGCGGCGGAAGTGCGGGCGCGTCCGTCCGAGTACATCAGGACGTAGTCGAAGTCGAAGACCGGCGCGAGGTCCGCGGGGTCCGCGACGAACAGGGCCGTGCACAGGCCGTCGGCCGTCATGGCGTCACGGGCGAGGACCCACGTCGCGACGACGGTGTCGACGCAGCGCCCCGTCCGCCCGTCGAGGACGTGGTGCAGTCCGTCGCCCCAGACGCGGCGGTTGGACGCGGACGCACACAACGCCCCGCTCCCCAGGCGCACGGTTCCGATGGCCGACGTCGGATCGTAGGGGTGCTCGAGCGCCACGGTGATGGAGCCTGCCCCCGTGCGCCGCATGTCCCCGCTGGCGTCCACGATCGCGTCCTCGTGGCCCCCGGCCACGAGATGGGCCAGCATGAGGTCGACGAGCTGGCCCTTGCCCGCGGCCCCCACGTCGAGGAGGGCCGGCCTGGCCAGGGTGACGCCGTCGGCCGTCCACTCCAGGAGCCCGTCCCACGCGCGGGCGGGTGCGGGCTCCTGCGTGGGGACGAAGGAGTACTCGGCGTCGTACCCCTGCGCAGCGAGGCGCTCGCCGACCAGTGGTGAGACCCCACCGCCGGTGAGGTCGTGGAGGGTCCGCAGGAGCCGGCCGAGCGCCGCTCCGTGTCCGGGCAGCGCGAGGAACCCTCCCGACACCGCGAGCGCCGTGATGCCCGAGTCCTCGCGGAAGCGCGAGTACAGCGCGTCGTACTCCTCGGCGAGGCGCAGGAGCCCGTCCCGTTCCCCCCGTGCGAGGGGCGCGCTCGTGTCGACGCGCCAGCGGGTGCCGATCGCGTCGAAGCCGAAGGAGTCCGCCACGTGCGATCCGCCTACAGCCGGGCTTCGCTCTTGATCTTGTCCGTCGCCTCGTTGAAGCCACCGCTGGTCAGCGAGGAGCCGGCCACCTTGTCGACGGAGAGCTCGTCGAGCTTCCGGCCCACGATGGTGTCCGAGATCCCGCCCGCGAACCGTCCCTGGTACGTCTCGGTGGTCGGGTTGCTCGGCATCGGCTCCACCTCCACGGCGGTGACGACGTCGGCCTCGAGCGTGAGTGTCACCCCGACCTCCTCCCTGCCGGCGGGGGACTGGTACGTGCCGGTCTCGGTGTAGGTGCCGTCCTCGTAGGACTGGTCGGGCGCGGCGTCGCCTGCCCCGGCGGCGGCCGGCGTCTCCGCCGGGGTCGATGCCGCCTGCGACTCCGCGGCCGGTGATTCGGCGGTCGGTGATTCGGCGGCCGGCGATTCGACCGTCGGGGTCTCGGCCTCCGCGCCCGCGCAGCCGGCCGCGCCGAGGATCGAGACGGCGGCGAGCGCTGTCAGGACGCGCCGGGGCAGGGCACCCGGTGCGCGTCCGATGGCGGCCGCGGGGAGGTCGGTCGTGCGAGGGGTCACTGGGTGCTCCTGGAGGTCGCCGGGGACCGGGCGGAGGGGGTCCGCACCGAGGGAAGGTTGAAGCTCGAACCAACATGCCTGCACTGTCCAACGTCCCACTGCCTCATTCGTTGCCTGCAGCGCGTCGGACTGTCGCGGGAATCCTATCGGGGTGCCCGGGTGTCGACCGGCTCCGGCTTGAGCCGCGTCACGGAAAGCAGGGCGCGGAGGTCCCCGCCGCTATGCTGGACGGGTGACTCCCGAAGAACTCTCTGCAGCTATCTCCGCCTGCCTGAAGGCCGCCGTCGAGGCCGGCGACCTGCACATCGACCTCCCCTCCGAGGTGCGGGTGGAGCGACCGAAGAACCGGGAGCACGGCGACTGGGCCACGAACATCGCCCTCCAGCTGGGCAAGAGGGCGGGCATGAACCCGCGCGAGTTCGCCCAGCTGCTCAGCGACCGCCTGGCGGGCATCGACGGCGTCAAGAGCGTCGACATCGCAGGTCCCGGCTTCCTGAACATCACGCTCGACGCCGGCGCCGCCGGTGAGCTGGCGCGCACCATCGTCGAGGCGGGCCCCGCCTACGGCACCAACGACGCGCTCGCCGGCCACACCATCAACATGGAGTTCGTGTCCGCCAACCCGACGGGCCCGCTGCACCTGGCCCACACGCGGTGGGCCGCCCTCGGCGACTCCATCGCCCGCGTCCTGCGGGCCAGCGGCGCGCAGGTGACGGCCGAGTACTACATCAACGACGCCGGGACGCAGATGGACAACTTCGCGGCCTCGGTCCTCGCGACCCTGAAGGGCCGCCCCACGCCCGAGGGCGGCTACCCCGGCGAGTACATCGCCGACCTCGGCCGCACGGTGCTGGCCGCCCGCCCCGATGTCGCGGAGCTCGACGACGACGCCGCGCTCCCGATCGTCCGGACGCTCGCCTACGAGGCGCAGATGGCCGACATCAAGGAGACGCTCGCCGACTTCGGCGTGCACTTCGACGTGTTCTTCTCAGAGTCGGCCCTGCACGACGGCGGCGCCGTGGAGCAGGCCGTCGACCGCCTGCGGGACCAGGGCCACGTCTTCGACCTCGACGGAGCGGTGTGGCTGCGCACCACCGACTTCGGTGACGACAAGGACCGCGTCCTCATCAGGGCCAACGGCGAACCCACGTACTTCGCATCCGACGCCGCCTACTACCTCTCCAAGAAGGACCGCGGCTTCCCCGAGAAGATCTACCTGCTCGGTGCCGACCACCACGGCTACATCGGCCGCCTCAAGGCCATCGCCGCGTGCGCGGGTGACGACATGGACCGGAACATCCAGATCCTCATCGGCCAGATGGTGTCCGTGAACGGCGCCCGGCTCTCGAAGCGTGCCGGCAACATCATCGAGCTGCGCGACCTGCTGGACTGGCTCGGCGCGGACGCGCTGCGCTACTCGCTGGGACGTTCCCCGGCGGATTCGGCGATGTCGATCGAGCCGGAGCTGCTGAAGAAGAACACCAACGAGAACCCCGTGTTCTACGTGCAGTACGCGCATGCCAGGACGCACGCCGTCGCCCGCAACGCCGTCTCGGCGGGCGTGGACACCAGCGGCTTCGACGCCGCGTCGCTGGCCCATCCCACGGAGGGGGAGCTGCTGGCCGCCCTCGGCCAGTTCCCCGGTGTCGTCGCGCAGTCGGCCACGTTCCGCGAGCCGCACCGCGTGGCCCGCCACCTGGAGGTCGTCGCGGGGACCTACCACCGCTGGTACGACGCCTGCCGTGTCGCACCGCTCGGTGAGGCACCCGTCGAGGACGTGCACCGCTCGCGCCTGTGGCTGAACAACGCCACGCAGCAGGTCCTGGCGAACGGGCTGGACCTCCTCGGCGTGTCCGCGCCGGAGCGGATGTAGCCATGACGACGACACGCCCCGCAGGGGCATCGCCGCTGGCACCGGAGTGGCTGTCCGTCCCCGCCGACCCGACCCGCCTGGATGCGAAGCTGTGGGCCGAGGACGTGGAGCGCGGGACCGACGGCGTCCTGCGGATCGACGGCGTCTCCGTGGACAGCCTCGCGCAGGAGTACGGCACGCCGCTCTTCGTCGTGTCGGAGCGGGACTTCCGCACGCGCGCGTCGACGTTCCGTGACGCCTTCGACGAGGCCTTCGCCGAGCTGTGCGGCGGAGTGGACGTGTTCTACGCGGGCAAGTCCTTCCTGTGCACCGAGGTGGCGCACTGGGTGCGCGAGGAGGGCCTCGGGCTGGACACGTGCTCGGGCGGTGAGCTCGCCGTCGCCCTGCGCGCCGGACTGCCCGGCTCGAGACTGGGACTGCACGGCAACAACAAGTCCGCCGCGGAGATCGTCCGGGCCATCGACGCGGATCTCGGCCGGATCGTCGTGGACAGCATCCAGGAGGTCACGCTCGTCGGTGATCTCGCCGTACAGAGCGGCCGTACCGCCAACGTCATGCTCCGCCTGACGCCCGGTGTCCACGCCTCCACGCACGAGTTCATCGCGACCGCCCACGAGGACCAGAAGTTCGGTCTGTCGCTGACCACCGACCAGGGGCCGGGCCAGGACGAGGACGAGAGCGACGGCACCTCGTCGCCGGCCGCACGCGCCGTCGCGGACGCGCTGGCACATCCGGGCATCAACCTGCTCGGCGTGCACTGCCACATCGGGTCGCAGATCTTCGAGCCGGAGGGCTTCGAGCTCGCCGCGCGGCGGCTGCTCGGCTTCCTCGCCGGCGTCCGCGACCGGCACGGCGTCGAACTGCCCGAGCTCGATCTCGGCGGCGGCTACGGCATCGCCTACACCGAGGCCGACGAACCGCGCCCCGCAGCGGAGATCGCCCGTGCCATGGCCGCCGTCGTCGGGTCGACGTGCCGGGAGCTGGGACTGGCCGTGCCCCGCATCTCGATCGAGCCCGGCCGAGCCATCGTGGGTCCCACCACGTTCACCCTCTACACCGCCGGGACCACCAAGACGGTACGCGTCGACGCCGCGGCCGACGGCTCCGAGGTCCTCGAGGACACCTCCGTTACGCACCCCCGGCGTTATGTGTCGGTGGACGGCGGGATGAGCGACAACCCCCGTCCGGTGCTCTACGGCGCGGATTACTCGGCCGTCCTGGCATCCCGCACCCCCGATGCCGACCCGGTGCTCTCGCGCGTGGTTGGGAAACACTGCGAGAGCGGTGACATCGTGGTGAGGGACGTCTACCTCCCCGAGGACACCGGAGCCGGTGACCTCCTCGCCGTCCCGGGCACCGGCGCCTACTGCTGGGTGCTCGCGAGCAACTACAACTACCTGACGCGTCCGCCCGTCGTGGCGGTCGCGAACGGCGTCGCACGGCTGATCGTGCGCGGCGAGACCGAGGAGGACCTGTTCCGCAGGGACGTCCAGCGCGAGCCCGCCTCGCCAGGAACTGCAGTGCCCGCCACGGATCCAGGAGCCCCACGGACAGCATGAACTCACCAGCCACACCCCCCGTACGCGCGCTGCGCGTAGCCCTGCTCGGCTGCGGCAACGTCGGTTCGCAGGTAGCCCGCATCCTCCTCGAGGACGCCGAGAACCTCGGCCGCCGCGCCGGCGCGCCGCTCGAACTCACCGGCGTCGCCGTCCGCACCCTCGACGCCCCGCGCGAGGTGGAGCTCCCGGCGGGACTTCTCACCACGGACGCCGAGGCGCTCGTGGAGGACGCCGACATCGTGATCGAGCTCATGGGCGGGATCGAGCCGGCCAAGTCGCTCATCCTCCGCGCGATCGGGCACGGCGCCACCGTGGTCAGCGGCAACAAGGCGCTCTTCGCGCTGGACGGCCCCGAGCTCTACGAGCAGGCCGACGCCGCCGGGGTGCAGCTGTCCTACGAGGCAGCGGTGGCGGGCGCCATCCCGATCCTCCGTCCCATCCGCGACAGCCTCTCCGGTGACCGCATCACGCGCGTGCTGGGGATCGTCAACGGCACCACCAACTACATCCTCGACCAGATGGACTCCACGGGCGCCTCGTTCGCCGATGCGCTGAAGGCCGCCCAGGACCTCGGCTACGCGGAGGCGGACCCGACGGCCGACGTCGAGGGGCACGATGCCGCCGCGAAGGCCGCCATCCTCGCCTCGCTGTCCTTCCATACCCGCTTCGCGCTCGACAACGTCCACTGCGAGGGCATCACCTCGGTCACCGCCGACGACATCGCGGCCGCCGCGGAGGACGGCTACGTCATCAAGCTGCTGGCCATCGCGGAGATGCTCACCGACGAGGCGGGTGCTGCAGGCGTGGGCGTCCGCGTGCACCCCACGCTCCTGCCGCGCTCCCACCCGCTGGCCGCCGTCCGCGGTGCGTTCAACGCCGTCTTCATCGAGGCGGAGAACGCCGGCGAACTCATGTTCTACGGCCAGGGCGCGGGAGGCACGCCGACCGCGTCCGCCGTGCTGGGCGACGTCGTCAGCGCTGCCCGCCGCATGGTCCTCGGTGGTCCCGGCCGCACCGAGACCACCACGGGCCACGTGCCGCCGCTGAGCATCGACACCGTCCGGACGAGCTACTGCATCGGCCTCGAGGTCGCCGACCAGCCCGGCGTCCTCGCGCGCATCGCGCAGATCTTCGCCGAGAACGGCGTGTCCATCGAGACCATGCGCCAGCGCATCCACCAGGGCGGGCCCGACGGCGGCACCACCGCCGAGCTGCGGATCGTCACGCACCGCGCACCCGAGGCGGCCCTTGCCGCGACCGTCAAGCACATCGCGGCACTCGACGTCATCACCGCCGTCTCGTCCGTGCTCCGAGTAGAGGGAATCTAAGTGGCCCACCAGTGGCGCGGAGTCATCCGCGAATACGCCGACCGACTGCCCGTCACCGAGGCCACCGAGGTCATCACCCTCGGTGAGGGTGGCACGCCCCTCGTGTACGCCCGGCACCTGTCCGAGCTGACCGGATCCGCCGTCCACCTCAAGGTCGAGGGAATGAACCCCACGGGATCCTTCAAGGACCGGGGCATGACCATGGCGATGACCGCCGCCGTCGCCGCCGGGGCCAAGGCCGTGGTCTGCGCGTCCACCGGCAACACCTCTGCCTCCGCCGCGGCCTACGCGACGCAGGCGGGCATCACCTGCGCGGTGCTGGTGCCGGACGGCAAGATCTCCATGGGCAAGCTGAGCCAGGCCATCGCGCACGGCGCACAGCTGCTGCAGGTCAACGGCAATTTCGACAACTGCCTCGACGTGGCCCGCAAGCTCGCCGAGGCCTACCCCGTGTTCCTCGTCAACTCGGTGAACCCGGCGCGCCTCGAGGGCCAGAAGACGGCGGCCTTCGAGGTCGTCGACGCCCTGGGCGACGCCCCCGACTACCACCTCATGCCCGTCGGCAACGCCGGGAACATCAGCGCGTACTGGAAGGGCTACAGGGAGTACGCGGCGCCCTACGCCTCGATGCACTCCGGCGAGCTGCCCGCCGTCGCCACGCGCACGCCCGTCATGTGGGGCTTCCAGGCCGAGGGCGCCTCGCCGCTCGTCAAGGGCCACCCGATCACCGAGCCCGACACCATCGCGACCGCCATCCGCATCGGCAACCCCGCCTCCTGGGACCTCGCCGTCGCCGCGCGCGACGAATCCGGCGGACTCATCGAGGCCGTGACGGACGAGGAAATCCTCGACGCGCACCGCTGGCTGTCCTCGCGGGAGGGCGTGTTCGTGGAACCGGCCTCCGCCGCGGGTGTCGCGGGTCTCCTCAAGAAGCACGCGCAGGGTCTCGTGCCCGCCGGCAAGACGATCGTCATCACCGTCACCGGTCACGGCCTGAAGGACCCGCAGTGGGCACTGCGCATGGCGGACGGCTCGGACGTGGAGCCCACGAAGGTCGAGTTCGACGTCGTGAGCGTCGCGGCGGCGCTCGGACTCGAGGACTGACGTGGCCGGCCCGCACGCAGCACCGGCCACCTCGGACGTGCTCGACCTCCCCGCCGTCGAGGCCGGGCAGGACGTCCTGGTCACGGTACCCGCCACGAGCGCGAACCTCGGGCCGGGCTTCGACACGCTCGGCCTCGCACTGACCCTGCAGGACACCGTGAGGGTGCGCACGACGACGTCGGGGACCACCGTGGTCCGGGCCACGGGGGAGGGTGTGGCCGGACTCCCGACCGACGAGCGGCACCTCGTGGCGAAGTCGCTGATCAGCACGCTGCACCACGCCGGACGGCGTGCGTCCGGGCTCGAACTCGACACCGTCAACGTCATCCCGCACGGTCGCGGCATGGGCTCCTCCGCCGCGGCGATCGTGGCCGGCGTGCTCGCGGCGAACGCCCTGCTGCCCGAGCGCGAGCGGCTCGACGCCGCGCACCTGCTGCAGTGGGCGGCGTCGATCGAGGGCCACCCGGACAACGTGGCGCCTGCCCTCGCCGGGTCCCTCGCCATCTCGTGGGAGAGCGGTCACGCCTATCGCAGCACGCGCGTCGAGGTCCACCCCGACGTCGTCCCCGTTCTCGCGGTCCCCGACCTCGCTCTGTCCACGGACAGCGCCCGCGCGCTCCTGCCGCCGTCGGTCTCCCACCGTAGCGCCGCCGCCAACGCCGGCCGTGCTGCCCTCCTGGTCCACGCGCTGGGGCAGGACCCGTCCCTCCTGTTCGCCGCCACGCAGGATGCGCTCCACCAGGACTTCCGCGCGCAGGCCATGCTGCCGAGCGCGACGCTCATGCGCGGACTGCGGGCGGCCGGTTTCGCCAGCACCATCTCGGGCGCCGGCCCGAGCGTGCTGACCCTCGCCGTCGGCGAGGCCGGCGCGAGCGCCGCGGAGGACGCCGTGCGGGAGCTCCTGGGACAGGGCGACACGCCGCAGGACTGGCGCGTCCTCAGGCTCGCCGTGGCGCGGGAAGGTGCTAAAGTAGGAGTGCACCAAGGGTAGGTACCGCCGGGCGCACCATGCGCCCATCGGCACCAGTGTGTCTTCCAGCAAGGACCGTGTCGTTCAGCTGACACCGTGTCTCCCAACAGGCATCTCGTGCTTCTGTTGAATTCGCCGTCCTCTTCTCTAGACCGCCGCGAAACTGCGGGTCCCACCCGCACCAGCAATCCCCGGGTGCAGCCTCCGACATCATCTTTGTGCGTGCGGATCAACCTCCCGCAGATCGACGACCTCAGGCTTCCAGCACACCCAGGCCGCGCCGGATCACCTCCGGACGGACTGAACCCCGCCTGCTTCACATGCGGCACGGGGCAAACCACCGCGGACCACCGATCAGGTGGCCGCCCGACGAGGGGGAAGGATCCTTCGTGACTGAAACCACTGACCTGTTACCAGGTGTGGCCACCCAAGACGCCGACACCGCCGGCGCGACGACTTCCAAGAGCAGCGGTCTCGCGGGCCTCAAGCTCGCCCAGCTGCAGGCTCTTGCCGGTCAGCTCGGGATCACCGGCGGATCGAGGATGCGCAAGAGCGACCTCGTGTCCGCGATCTCCGACCACCAGCGCGGGTCCGCCGTCGCCGACCGCCAGAAGACCCCCACCGTGCGCAGCGAGCGCAGCACCGACGCAGAGCGCCCCGCCGTCGCGGGCACCCCTGCCGAGGCGGCCGACAGCCAGGACGAGCAGTCCGCTCCGGCCGAACGTCAGCCCCGCACCCGCAACCGCAACCGCCGCGCAGGCAGCGACGGAGTCGTCTCCACGCCCGCGCCGGACGCCGCCGTCGCCGACGAGCAGGGCGAGGCTCCCGCCCGTGACGCTGCGGAGGACACCTCCGCCGGCGAGCAGCAGGACCGCGGAGACCGTGAGAACGGTGGCCGTGGCCAGCGGAACCGCCGCAACCGCCGTGGCGATGACCGCACCGACACGCCGTCGGGCCAGAACGAGGGCCAGAACGGCTCCTCGGCCGATGTGCAGAACGCCGGCCAGGGCGAGGCCGACACGCAGTCCGGACAGCAGGGCGAGGGCCGCGGCGAGCGTCGCACCCGCTCACGCAACGGCCGGGACGACAGCTCGAACAACGGGTCCAACGGCTCGAACGGCTCCAACAACGGGTCGAACGGCTCCAACAACGGGTCCAACGGCGACACCCAGTTCGACAACGGCCGGAACGGCAGCGAGCGCAGCGACAACCGGGGCAACGGCGCGAACGACGACGAGGGCCGCGGGCGCAACCGCCGCAACCGCGCGAACCGCGCCGGTGGCAATGGTCCCGAGGACCGCAGCAGCCGCTTCCGCGACCGCAACGACCGCCCCGACCGGAACGACCGCAACGACCGCCGCCGCGGGCGCAACCAGCCCGACGTCGACGACGTCGAGGTCACCGAGGACGACGTCCTGCTGCCGGTCGCCGGCATCCTGGACGTGCTCGAGAACTACGCCTTCGTGCGCACCTCCGGCTACCTGCCGGGCCCGAACGACGTCTACGTCTCGCTCGCCCAGGTCAAGAAGCACAACCTGCGCAAGGGCGACGCCGTGGTCGGTGCCATCCGCGCACCCCGCGACGGCGAGACCCAGGCCAGCGCACGCCAGAAGTTCAACGCCCTGGTGCGCGTCACGTCGGTCAACGGCAAGCCCGCCGAGGACCTGAAGGACCGCGTCGAGTTCGCGAAGCTCGTCCCGCTCTACCCCTCGGACCGCCTGCGCCTCGAGACGGACCCGAAGAAGATCGGCCCGCGCGTGATCGACCTCGTCGCGCCGATCGGCAAGGGCCAGCGCGGCCTGATCGTCTCGCCGCCGAAGGCCGGCAAGACGCTCATCCTGCAGGCGATCGCCAACGCCATCACGATCAACAATCCTGAGGTCCACCTCATGATGGTCCTGGTGGACGAGCGTCCCGAGGAGGTCACCGACATGCAGCGGACCGTGAAGGGCGAGGTCATCGCCTCGACCTTCGACCGTCCCGCCGACGACCACACCACGGTCGCCGAACTGTCCATCGAGCGTGCCAAGCGCCTCGTGGAGATGGGCATGGACGTCGTCGTACTCCTCGACTCCATGACCCGCCTCGGCCGTGCGTACAACCTCGCCGCCCCGGCCTCGGGCCGTATCCTCTCCGGTGGTGTCGACTCGGCCGCGCTGTACCCGCCGAAGCGCTTCTTCGGTGCGGCACGCAACATCGAGAACGGCGGCTCGCTCACCATCCTCGCCACCGCGCTCGTCGAGACCGGTTCCAAGATGGACGAGGTCATCTTCGAGGAGTTCAAGGGCACCGGCAACATGGAGCTCCGCCTCTCGCGCAGCCTCGCCGACAAGCGCATCTTCCCGGCCGTGGACGTCAACGCGTCCGGTACGCGCCGCGAGGAGAACCTGCTCTCGCCCGACGAGGTCAAGATCATGTGGAAGCTGCGCCGCGTGCTGTCGGGTCTCGAGACCCAGCAGGCACTCGAGCTGCTTACCAACAAGATCCGGGAGACGCAGTCCAACGTCGAGTTCCTGATGCAGGTCCAGAAGACCACGCTGGGCTCCAAGGACTCCGACTAGCAACGGCAGCCGTTCGGCAGGAGCCGGTCACCTCGTGGCCGGCTCCTGCCGGGCGGCTTCCCCGTTAACGGGCGGCTCCTGCCCCCTCGACCTTCGTAGACTGGCTGCACACGCCGAAAGAGGTACACCCGATGTTTGAGTCCATCCAGGGACTGCTCGACGAACACTCCGAGCTGCAGGACCAGCTCGCCGATCCCGCCGTCCACGCCGACCAGGCGCTCGCGCGGAAGCTCGGCCGCCGGTACGCGGAGCTCGGGCGGATCGTCGATGCCCACAATCGCTGGAGCGCGCTCGACGACGACCTCCAGGCGGCCCGCGAGATGGCGTCCGAGGACCCCGAGTTCGCCGCGGAGGTGCCGGTCCTGGAGGAGCAGCTCGCCACGGCGCAGGAGCGGCTGCGACGCCTGCTGATCCCGCGGGACCCCAACGACAGCCGCAACGTCATCATCGAGGTCAAGGGCGGCGAGGGCGGCGACGAGGCAGCACTCTTCGCCGGGGACCTGCTGCGCATGTACGCGCGCTATGCGGAGTCCCGCGGCTGGAAGACCGAGCTCATCTCGGCCAACGAGTCGGACCTCGGCGGCTACAAGGACGTGCAGATGGCCATCAAGGGCTCGTCGAACGACCCTGCCGAGGGCGTCTACGCCCGGCTCAAGTTCGAGGGCGGGGTGCACCGCGTGCAGCGCGTGCCCGTCACGGAGTCGCAGGGCCGCATCCACACCTCCGCCGCGGGTGTCCTCGTGCTGCCCGAGGTGGACGAGCCGGAAGAGGTCGAGATCAGCCAGAACGACCTCAAGATCGACGTCTACCGGTCCTCGGGCCCCGGCGGGCAGTCCGTGAACACCACCGACTCCGCCGTGCGCATCACGCACCTGCCCACCGGGATCGTGGTCGCGATGCAGAACGAGAAGTCGCAGCTGCAGAACCGTGAGGCAGCGATGCGCGTGCTGCGCTCCCGGATCCTCGCGCACGAGCAGGAGAAGATCGACGCGGCGAACTCGGACATCCGGAAGTCGCAGATCCGCACCATGGACCGCTCCGAGCGCATCCGCACCTACAACTACCCGGAGAACCGGATCGCCGACCATCGGACGGGCTACAAGGCCTACAACCTCGACGCCGTCATGAACGGCGAGCTCGAGCCGGTGGTGCAGTCCGCCATCGAGATGGACGAGCAGGCGCGCCTCGACGCCATCGGCGCGGACGAGTAGGGCGTGGAGGAGGCCCTGCGGGCGGCCGAACGCAGGCTGCGGGAGGCCGGCGTGCCCAGTCCCCGCGTCGACGCCGAGCTCCTCGCCGCACACCTGCTCGGGGTATCGCGCGGCCGGCTGCGCGCCCTCGCCCTGACGGGCGCCCCGGTGCCCGAGGGCTACAGGGCCCTCGTCGACGAGCGCGCACGCCGTGTCCCGCTGCAGCACCTCACGGGCACGGCCTGGTTCCGCCGCGTGGAGCTGGCCGTGGGCCCGGGGGTGTTCGTGCCGCGGCCCGAGACGGAGACGGTCGCGCAGCTCGTGATCGACCGCGCCGCCACCCTCGACGCACCGAGGATCGTGGACCTGGGCACGGGCAGCGGGGCGATCGCCGCGGCCGTCGCCGACGAGGTCCCGGGGGCCGACGTGTACGCCGTCGAACTCAGCGACCTGGCCCTCGCGTGGGCGGGGCCGAATCTCGAGCCCTTCGGCGTCCACCTCGTCCAGGGCGATCTCGCGACCGCCCTGCCCGAGCACGACGGCTCGTTCGACATCGTGGTGTCCAACCCGCCCTACATCCCCGCCGACGCCGTCCCCGTGGAACCCGAGGTCGCCGAACACGATCCGCGGATGGCACTGTACGGCGGGGGAGCGGACGGCATGGAGCTGCCCCGGGCCGCCGCCGTGACCGCCGCCCGCCTGCTCGTGCCGGGTGGCTACTTCGTGATCGAGCACGCCGAGGTGCAGGCACCCTGGGTCGCCGCGTTCCTCGGAAAGATGGGTACCTGGAGCGCTGTGACGACCCACCAGGACCTCGGCGGCCGCGACCGCGCGACGAGCGCGGTCCTCGCGCCGCAGGGGCAGACCACGACGACGGAAGAGGCAGCACGATGACGGAGCGCAGCACGCAGGCCGGGCCGGTACCGGACACGGTCGGCACGACGGTCGGGAGCACGGACGCCGCCACCGACGCGGGCGCTCCCCTCGACACCGACACCGTCGCCGTCGCCGCCGTGACCTACGACCGGCACGAGGAACTCGCGCAGCTCCTGCACTCCCTCGCGGCCCAGACCGCCCCGATCAGGACCGTGGCGCTCGTCGATTCGGGGACACGGCCGGCCGCCGCCGTCGTCGAGGCCGCGACAGCCGATGGCGGTGCCATCCACTACCTCCGCTCCGAGGCGAACCTCGGTGGCGCCGGCGGATTCGCCTTCGCCATCCTCGCCGCGATCGCGAGCGGAGCCCGCTGGATCTGGCTCATGGACGACGACGGCCACCCCGAGGACGAGCACTGCCTCGCCGAGCTGCTCCGCGCCGCGCACGACCACGATCTCGACATCGTCAGTCCGCTCGTCGCCGCCACCGCCGACCCCACGCGGCTGTCCTTCAACTTCCGCATCAACGGCCTGCTGACCAACGACCGCGCCACCCTCGAGCCCCTGGGCTACCTGCCTGACATGGTGCACTTCTTCAACGGCGCCCTGGTCCGCACCGAGGTCTTCTCGACGATCGGCCTGCCGGACATGAAGTACTTCATCCGCGGCGACGAGGTGGACTTCCTGGCCCGCGTGCGCCGGGCGGGCCTGAAGTACGGGACGCTCGCGACCGTCGCCGTCCGGCACCCGGCCACCTGGTCCGAGATGAAGCCGATCTTCGGCGGGTTCATCACGCCCGTCATCCCCGACGGCGACTTCAAGCGCTTCTCCTACTTCCGCAACCGTGCCTACAACGCGCGCAAGTACCGCAACCTGCGCTGGTTCGGCGCCGACGTCATCGGCTTCCCGTACTACTTCCTCACGCAGCGCGACCTGAAGGGACTGCGCGCCTGGTTCGCGGCGTACTCCGCAGGGCTGCGGGGCACGGGCTTCGGTCCGCCGCCGTCCTGACGCCCTCCTGACCCTGTGCCCGACGCCCTCCGATGTGCGGCGGTGCGTTCCGCAATGGAAAGATGAAACGGTGACCACCAGCTACGACTGCTCCGACCCTGCCCAGCGACGCGAGGGGCTCGCCGCCGCCCAGCGCGCGGTCTCCCTCAAGCAGTGCGTCGTGCTGCCGACGGACACCGTCTACGGGATCGGCGCGGACGCGTTCTCGCCCCAGGCGGTCGCGACCCTGCTCGCGTCCAAGGGCCGCGGCCGCAACATGCCGCCGCCCGTCCTCATTCCCCGCGTCCAGACCCTCGACGGGCTCGCGACCGACATCACCGCTGACGCCCGTGCCCTCGCCGAGGCGTTCTGGCCCGGGGGCCTCACCCTCATCTGCCATGCCCAGCCGTCGCTGACCTGGGACCTCGGCGACACCCTGGGGACCGTCGCCCTGCGCGTCCCCGACGACGACGTCGCCCTCGAGCTGCTCACGCTGACGGGTCCGCTCGCGGTGTCCTCGGCCAACCGGACGGGGCAGCCCGCAGCGACCACCGCGGCCGACGCCGCCGCCCAGCTCGCCGAGTCGGTGGCGGTCTACCTCGACGCCGGGCCGAGGACCGCGGCGGACGGGACAGGATCGACCATCGTCGACGCCACGGGCGAGACGCTGCGCGTGGTCCGCCAGGGGACCATCCCGCTGGACCGGCTGCGCGAGGTGGTGCCGGGCATCGTCGGCATCGACGACGCCCGGACGGGGGCAGCCGGTGCGCATGCCGCGGATGCCGCAGCACCGGCGGATACCGTCGAGGATGTCGACACCCCCTCGGCGTGACCCGTCTCAGCCGGACGGCGCGCCGCCGGGTTCCGGATCCTGCGCCCGCGCCAGCACCGCGCGGACCCCGGCGGGCGGTACGAGGCCCTGCTCCACGGCCCAGCCGCGCGCCTGGTCCTGCCCGAACCACATCAGCTCCACCCGGCGCACGTGGCCGTCGAGGCGTCCGCGCACGAGGGAGGACACCGCGTAGCCGCCGGCCACCGCCGCCCGGCAGATCACGGCGGGCAGGATCCGGGGCCGTCCGCCCGCCGCCTCGAGGACCGTGCGCACGGTGAGTCCTTCCCACGGCTGCAGCACGATGCGGGGGACCGGACCCGCGTGGAGCCCGACGGCGAGGACCAGCCCGGCGAGGGCGTCCACCGAGGTGATGGGGGACGGCGCCGTGCCCGGGGACGCCACGGAGGCCAGCGGGGATCGCGCGAGGCGCACGAGTGCCGCCGTCGTCGGCCGGTCCGGTCCCTGGACGGACGTGGCGCGCACGATCACCACGGACAGCGCCGGGTCCCGGTGCGCGGCGAGGGCCAGTGCCTGCTCGCCGAGCGCCTTGCTGCGCGAGTAGGCGGAGAACGGGCGCACGGTGTCCGTCTCGTCGAGTACGGGAGTCCGCCCCTGCACGGCGGCGCTGCCGAGGTGGACGAAGCGGCCCACACCGGCATCCGCTGCGGCACGGGCGACGACGGCAGGGAGCAGGGCGTTCGCGCCTCGGAGCTCCTCGCCGTCGGGGGCGGAGGGCGTGGCGAGACCGGCGGCGTTGACGACGACGTCGGCGCCCTCGAGCGCGGCCCGCAGCGCGGCGGCGTCGGTGACCGCTGCCGCCTCGAGCAGCGCGTCAGGCGTCCGCGCGGTCGTCGTGAGGCGCGGTGCGGGCACGGCGCGTGCGTCGATCCCCGCCGCGTGCAGGGCGCGCAGGACCGACGCACCGACGAAGCCCGAACCGCCGAGCACCACCCAGCTCATCGTGACCCCCCGGTGTCCCGGGCGCCGGTGGCCGGGACGGCCAGCGGCGGCTCGGGCAGCCACGCGGGATCCCGAAGGATCACCCGCGCCGCCCTCCAGCCACGCCACACGGATGCCAGACCGGAGAGGGACCGCTCGACGGCGACGAGCCGCACGATCTCCTTCCCGGCGGACAGCAGCGTCCCCAGGCCGAACGCGACGGGGTGGAAGCGGCCGTGGAGCCGCAGGTAGCGGGCGAGGTGCCCGCGGTTGCGCATGCCGCAGAACCGCGACAGGTCGCTCGAGTCGTTCAGGTGCCGGACGCCGAGGTCCACCTGCCGCTGCGCGCGCGTCTTCCGCAGGACGAAGGCGTCCACGTAGGCCACCGGATGCCGCCGCGAGATGAGCCAGCCGTACGTGAGGTCGTCGCCGTTCAGGAAGAACCGTGCATCGGGCAGCCCGATCTCCCGCACCACGTCCGCGGCCACCAGCATCCCCTCGAAGCAGCCGACGTTGGTGTGGAACACCCTGGACCGCGCGAACACGTCCCCGCGCACGGGAAGATGGACCCCGAGGGATTCGTGGAGGATGTGCTGCCAGAAGAAGGGCTCGCCCGCGTGGTCGTAGCGGCGCCCGTGGATGCAGGAGTAGCGGTCCATCCAGGGCCGGAAGGAGGCGAGGGCATCGGGCAGGACGACGACGTCGTCATCCATCAGCCACAGCCATTCGGCCCCCTCGTCGAGGGCGCGCGACACGCCGGCAGCGAACCCGCCCGACCCGCCCACGTTCACCGGGAGACCGTGCACGAGGACCGGGACGGGCAGCTCGACGGCCGCGAGCACGTCCTCGGTGCCGTCCGTGCTGGCGTTGTCGACCACGACGACGCCGGACGGCGCCGGGTCGAGGCCGGCGATCGACGCGAGGAGGTCCTGCAGGTGGGATGCCCGGTTGAAGGTGGTGATGACGATGAACACGCGCGGACTGGCGGCGTCGGGGACGTGCAACGGAGTCCTTCCGGGCCGCGCCAGGGCAGTGCGCAGCAGGCCTGGCACAGGCGGGGCGGTTAGTATTCTGAGGTAATAGCAGTCTATTACACCGTGTTCCAGCCCCCACCGGACCCGTGCGGTCCTTCGAGCGCCGGCGTCTCCCGGCAGCACCACGCCGGGTGCGGAACGCGGCGACGGACTGCGTGACACGGTTAGGAATCATGGGACTCAACGAAGGCCGACCACGGGGCGCCGCAGCCCGGACGCGGGGCTCCTCCGCCGCGGCTCCGACCGGCGACAAGCCGGCGATCTGGCTGTGGTCGCAGTACCTCCTCGACGCCGCGGCCTGGATCGTGGCCATCCTGCTCGCGCTGATCCTGCGCTACGAGCTCCTCGTCAAGGAGGTCAACGTCCCGGGCATCGCGGTGTTCTGCGCCGTGGCCGTCGTCGCCCAGCTCGCGGTGGGACTGAGCTTCGCCCTGTACCGCGGCCGGTACAGCTTCGGCAGCTTCCACGAGGCCAAGCTCCTGGTGATCGTGGCCGTCCTCGTCGCCGTGATCCTGGTGCTGTCCAGCGTCGCGTTCTTCACCGTCCTCGAGGTGCCGCGCAGCATCGGCATCATCGCGTTCCCCTTCGCGTGCATGTTCCTCGCCGCGACCCGCTACCTCAAGCGCATGTACGTCGAGAGCAAGGCCAAGCCGGGGGAGGACGCGCAGCGCACCCTCATCTACGGGGCCGGGTTCCTCGGCAACTCCCTCGTGAGCCGCATGATGCAGGATCCAGAGTCCCCCTACTTCCCCGTGGGGCTCATCGACGACGACCCCGCCAAGAAGCATCTGCGACTGTCCTCCGTGCCCGTCCTCGGGCGGATCGACGACTTGCGGGAGGTCGCGACCCGGACCCAGGCCCAGATGCTCGTCATCGCCTTCGCCGAGGTCGAGGCTGCGCAGGTCCGCCGCGTCTCGGACCTGGTGGCAGGGCTGGGGATCAAGGTGCTCGTCCTCCCGCCGCTGCGCGACATGCTCGGCGCGGGCGGAGCAGCCATCGCCGACTTCCGCGAGGTCGCGGTCGAGGACCTCATCGGTCGCCATCCCGTGGACATCCACCCCGACGAGGTGGCCGGCTACGTGGCGGGCAAGCGCGTCCTCGTCACGGGCGCCGGGGGGTCGATCGGTTCCGAACTGTGCCGGCAGCTCGCGGGCTTCGCGCCGGCCGAGCTCATCATGCTGGACCGCGACGAGACGGGCCTGCAGTCGACGCAGATCTCCATCACGGGCCGCGGCCTGCTCACCGGCCGCGACACCGTCCTGGCCGACATCCGCGACGCGGACGCGCTGCTGGACATCTTCGAGGACCGCCGGCCGCAGGTCGTGTTCCACGCCGCGGCACTCAAGCACGTCTCGCTGCTGGAGCAGTACCCGGAGGAGGCGTGGAAGACCAACGTCCAGGGCTCGCTCAACGTCCTGCGTGCCTCCAGTGCCGTGGGCGTCACCAACTTCGTCAACATCTCGACGGACAAGGCGGCCGACCCCACGAGCGTCCTCGGACACTCCAAACGCGTCGCGGAGAAGCTGACGTCCTGGCATGCGGAGCGGACGGGGCAGAAGTACGTCTCCGTGCGCTTCGGCAACGTGATCGGGAGCCGCGGCTCCATGCTCCCGCTCTTCACGGAACAGATCCGCAACGGCGGACCCCTGACCGTCACCGACCCCGAGGTCACGCGCTTCTTCATGACCATCCCCGAGGCCTGCCAGCTCGTGGTGCAGGCGGGCGCGATCGGCAGGGCCGGCGAGGTGCTGATCCTCGACATGGGCGAGCCCGTGCGGATCCTCGACGTCGCCCAGCGCATGATCGCGATGTCCGGCAAGGACATCGACATCGTCTTCACGGGCCTGCGCCCGGGCGAGAAGATGCACGAGGACCTGATGGGAGTGGGGGAGAACGACTCCCGCCCGCTGCATCCCAAGATCTCCCACACCTCGGTGGCGCCGCTGGATCCGCAGCAGCTCAGCCTCCAGGCGTGGAAGGCCGAGGGCGGCTTCGGACACGGCACGCGCGGGATCACGTCGGGGCAGTCCCAGGCCGGCACCCGGCCGGGCGCCACCCCGTCCTCGGACGCCCCCGTCCCGCCCGTCGACTCGCACGCCGGGGGACGGGCCTCATGAACGAGCTCCTCGTCCTCGTCGGGCTCGCAGCCCTGGGGCTGTCCCTCGCGCTGCCCGTCGTCGTGAAACCCCTGCTGAAGCGACTCGGCGTCGTCGACATCCCCAACGACCGCTCCTCGCACAGCGCGGTGGTCATCCGGGGGATGGGTGTCTCCGTCGCGGCCGCGATCCTCGTCGGCCTGGTCCTCTCCCTCGCCACAGGGCTCGTCGCCGTCGACCGGTCGCTGATCGTCATCGTCATCGGCATGGTCGGCGCGGCGGCGACGCTGGGCTGGATCGAGGACTTCCGGGGCCTGTCCGTGAAGGTCCGCGCCACCGCGCAACTCCTGATCGGCGTCATCGGCACGGCCGCCCTGGCCACCACGATCGACGACAGCAGCTACTGGTGGGTGCCGATCGGGGCCATCGCCGTCGCCACCTACATCAACGCCGCGAACTTCATGGACGGCATCAACGGCATCTCCGGGATGCACGGCGTCGTCGTCGGCCTCTTCTACTCCGGCGCCGGGATCCTCAGCGACCAGCTGTGGCTGACGGTCGGCGGCCTCGTGGTCGCCGCGGGCTTCGCGGGCTTCCTGCCGTGGAACCTCGGCCGCGGGTTCGTGTTCCTCGGCGACGTGGGCAGCTACCTGCTCGGCGCCTCCGTCGCGGCCCTGGCGGTCACGGGGCTGCTGGCCGGGGTCTACCTCGAGTACCTGCTCTCACCGGTCCTCATCTACCTCGCCGACACCTTCACCACCTTCGTGCGCCGGGCCCGGAGGGGCGAGCGCCTGCACACCGCGCACCGGCAGCACGTGTACCAGCGGCTCACCGACACGGGGCTCAGCCACGTGCAGGTCTCGCTCCTCGTCAGCGTCCTGTCCGCCCTCACCGGTGCCGCCGGGTTCGTGTCCGCCACGGCGTCGGCCCCGCTGGCCGTGTCCGCCTCGCTCCTCGCCGCCGCCGTCGTCACGCTGTACCTCTACTCGCCCCGGATCTTCCGCGCACTCGCGCGGCGTCGGGCCACAGCAGCCGCCGGAGAGGGTGCCCACAGCAGCAGGCCGGCCCGCGGGCCGTCTTCGTGATGCGGTAGAATTTCAGGCGCCGGGCGCGGCGACCAGCAGTACCTGCTGGTCCGGTGCCAAGCCCTCCCGACGTCGTCGCCGGAGGACCCACGGCGCCGGACGGCGCACCCGACAGAGCGGACAGCACGTGCCACGACCCGAGCATCGGGCGAACGGAACCGATTCCCCGCACCCCGTGACGGCATCGGGAGCCACCGAGTCCCCCTGGCTGGGCATCCTCGCCAGGAGCGCCGCAGCGGGCGGCGGACTCGCCGTCGTGCTCGCCGTCGCCGCCGCACTCGCGACCTCACCCTCCGCCGGCCTGAGCGTGCTCGGCGGGGCGGGCCTGGTGATCGCCTTCTTCGGCATCAGCCTCCTGATCGGGCACTTCGCGGGCAGGACGAACCCCTCCGGTGCGCTCGGGCTCTTCGCCGTCACCTACGCGATCAAGGTGGTGGGCTTCGCCGCCGTCCTGTTCCTCCTCGGCACGCCGGGCTGGCTCGACCGCACCTGGTTCTTCACGGGGGCGCTCGCGACCGTGATCGCCTGGCAGGTCGCCGAGGTCCTCGCCTTCTCGCGCCTGCGCACACCCCTGTACGACGACGCACCCGTCGCCGGCGCCCCGACGTCGGCGGTCACACCGGCAACGCCGACCCCGATGCCGGTGCCGACGTCGTCGGCCGACCCGATGAAGGGACGCTGACGTGGCGGGCACGGATCGAGGGCGGGACGGGGTCCCCGGCACGCCGCCGCAGGACGGCGACGCGCGTTTTTCCAACGGCGGTTACAACGCGGGCATGGCCGTCTTCAGCTACATCATTGGCGGGATCCTGGTGTGGAGTTTGATAGGCTGGGGGCTGGATAATCTCCTCGACACGCGCTGGTTGGTGCTGGCGGGAGCGTTCTTAGGTGCAGCAGGGGGTTTCTACCTCTCCCACATGCACAACCTCACCCGGAACCACACACCGAATCCGCCGAGCGGATCCCGGGTGACGCCCGGTGCCGAGGACGGACCCGAGTGAATCCCCAGAACTTGACGAGTCGGACCAGTAACGCTGCGGCCGAACAGATCTTGCCCAATGATGGACACAGCAGAGAGGAAACGCGTTGATCGCGCTTGCGCTCCCGGCCGCAACTACCGAAGAGGGATTCGTAGCCCCGACGATCGAGGACACCCACTACCGGGACATCCTCCCGTGGGGCGGTGAATACGGCGTCCTGCTGGACCCGGGCTTCGGGAAGCAGATGCTGCTGACCATCCTCTCGGTCGTCCTCATCGCCGCCTTCTTCCTCGTCGCCTCCCGCCGCCACCAGCTGGTGCCCGGCAAGCTGCAGTTCCTCGGCGAGTCCGCGTACGGCTTCGTCCGCAACTCCATCGGCAAGGACATCATCGGCGGACGCGAGTTCCTGACGTACGTGCCCTGGCTGTTCACCGCCTTCTTCTTCGTGCTGGTGAACAACATCTTCGGCGCCATCCCGTTCCTGCAGCTGCCCACGTTCTCCCACCCGGGCAGCGCCTACGGCATCGCGGCCATCTTCTTCGTCCTCTGGGTCAGCATCGGCCTGAAGAGGCACGGCATCCGCTACCTCAAGCTGGCCGTCGTCCCGTCGGGCGTCCCGTGGTACATCCTCCTGATCGTGGTACCGATCGAGATCATCTCGAACTTCATCGTCCGCCCGGTCACGCACTCGCTGCGACTCTTCGCGACGATGCTCGCCGGTCACCTCATCGTGACCCTCGCCGGGTCGGCCATCGAGTACATGGTCTCTACCGGGAACATCCTGCTGCAGGGTACGAGCGTCCTCGTCCTCGTCGGCTCGGTGGCGATGTACATGCTGGAGGCCCTGATCATGATCCTCCAGGCCTACGTCTTCACGCTGCTCGCCGCGATCTACATCGAAGGCGCACTGCACGCCGACGCCCACTGATTCACACATGTCTTCCCCGTCGGGGATGATCCCAAACAACCTGTCGCACCAAGGCGGCATCTTGAAAGGAACACAATGGAAGTACAGGGTAGCCTCAACCTCGTTGGATACGGTCTCTCCGCAATCGGCGGTGGTATCGGTGTGGGTCTCGTGTTCGCGGCCTACATCAATGGCGTAGCTCGCCAGCCTGAGGCACAGCGTGTCCTCCAGCCCATCGCCTTCCTCGGCCTGGCACTGACCGAAGCCCTCGCGATCCTGGGCCTCGTCTTCGCCTTCGTCATCGGCGCCTGACAAGGCCGCCCTGACCGACCGAAGACCAGTTGAAGAAAGACGGGTGAAAAATGCTTAACGCAGCGATTATGGCGGCGGAAGAGGGATCGAACCCTCTGATCCCGAACCTGTGGGAACTGCTGGTGACCGTTGTCGGCTTCGCCGTCCTGCTGTTCATCGTCTTCAAGTACGTCATGCCGGCGTTCGAGAAGACGTTCGCAGAGCGCACGGAGGCGATCGAAGGCGGCATCGCGAAGGCGGAGGCCGCACAGGCCGAGGCCAACGCGGCCCTGGACGAGTACAAGCAGCAGCTTGTGGATGCTCGCACCGAGGCCAACCGCATCCGTGAGGAAGCGCGCGCTGAAGGCGCACAGATCCTCGCGGACCTCAAGGAGAAGGCAGCGGCCGAGTCGGCGCGCATCACCGAGCAGGCGCATGTGCAGATCGAGGCCGAGCGGCAGGCCGCCGTGGTCTCGCTCCGTGCCGAGGTGGGCACGCTCGCGACCGACCTCGCGAGCCGTATCGTCGGGGAGTCCCTCGCCGACGACGCCCGCTCGTCGCGCGTCATCGACCGCTTCCTGGCCGACCTCGAGACCTCGTCGAACGGTGCAGGCTCACACCGGGCAGGTGCAGCTAAGTAATGGCAGGAGTATCGAGCGTCTCCCTGGCGACGGTCCGTGAAGGACTGGAGCCCCGCCTGCCGGGCGCGACACTGGCCCTGGCCGAGGACCTGTTCGGCGTGCTCGCGATCCTCGACAGCAATGCCGGCCTCCGCCGTGCGCTGACGGATCCATCGCGTACCGGCAGCGACAAGGCCGTGCTGGTGGACCAGCTCATCAGCGGTCGGGTGTCGGCGGAAGCAGCCGGCGTGGTCCGGGATCTCGTCAACGAGCGCTGGGCCAACGCCCGCGACATCGGGGACGCCCTGGAGACCCTCGCCGCGACCGTCGTCATCTCGGTGGCCGAGCAGGGCAGCGGTGTGGAGGGCTTGGAGCAGCTCGAGAGCGAGCTGTACTCCTTCATCCAGGTGGTCGCCTCGAACCACGCCCTGCAGAGGGCGCTCTCGGAAGCGCAGGCCACGCCGGAGTCGAAGGTCGCACTCGGTCTGAAGCTCGTTCCCCAGGCAGGTCCTGCGGGTCGGCTCCTGATAACGCAGGCCGTGCGGTCCCCGCGCGGCCTGAAGCCCGCGGCGCTCGTGCAGCGGTTCCTGGAACTCGTGGCCGCACGCCAGCAGCGCTGGATCGCCGACGTCAGCGTCACCCGTCCGCTGACGGCGAGCCAGCTCGCACGCCTGGAGTCGGGGCTCAATGCCATGTACGGCCGCGAGCTCAAGGTCAACGTGAAGGTCGACCCGACACTCATCGGGGGAGTCCGGGTCAGCGTCGGCGACGAGATGGTCGACTCCACCGTTCTCACGCGGCTGTCAGCACTCCGCCGCACGTTGGTGGGATAGGCGTCCGCGCCCGTCCCCATCCGAGATCCACCCACTGAATCACACACCGGTCGCCACGCATCCCATGGAGACCAACAACACAGGAGAGCAGGGACTGAGATGGCCGAATTGACCATCAACGCCGAAGACGTACGCAGTGCGTTGAACGACTTTGCGGCGTCCTACGAGCCCGGAAACGCGGAGCGCGTCGAAGTAGGCCGCGTGACCACCGCCAGCGACGGCATTGCCCGTGTCGAGGGTCTTCCCTCCGTCATGGCCAACGAACTGCTGCGCTTCGAGGACGGCACGCTCGGACTCGCCCAGAACCTCGACACGCGTGAGATCGGCGTCGTCGTCCTCGGTGACTACACCGGGATCGAAGAAGGCCAGGAAGTGCACCGCACGGGCGAGATCCTCTCGGTCCCCGTCGGCGACGCCTTCCTCGGCCGCGTGGTCGACCCCCTGGGTCAGCCCATCGACGACCTCGGCGAGATCGTCTCCGAGGGGCGCCGGGCACTGGAGACCCAGGCCCCCGGCGTCACGCAGCGCAAGTCGGTGCACGAGCCGATGCAGACCGGCCTGAAGGCCATCGACGCCATGATCCCCATCGGCCGCGGCCAGCGTCAGCTGATCATCGGTGACCGGCAGACCGGCAAGACCGCGATCGCGGTGGACACCATCATCAACCAGAGGGACAACTGGGCCTCGGGTGACGTGAACAAGCAGGTCCGCTGCATCTACGTGGCGATCGGCCAGAAGGCGTCGACCATCGCGGCGGTCCGCCAGACCCTCGAGGACAAGGGTGCGCTGGAGTACACGACCATCGTCGCGTCTCCCGCCTCCGACCCCGCGGGCTTCAAGTACCTCGCCCCCTACGCCGGTTCGGCCATCGGCCAGCACTGGATGTACGGCGGCAAGCACGTCCTCATCGTGTTCGACGACCTGTCGAAGCAGGCCGAGGCTTACCGTGCGGTGTCCCTCTTGCTGCGCCGTCCGCCGGGACGTGAGGCCTACCCGGGCGACGTGTTCTACCTGCACTCCCGACTGCTCGAGCGTTGTGCGAAGCTCTCGGACGAGCTCGGTGCCGGGTCGATGACGGGCCTGCCCCTCATCGAGACGAAGGCGAACGACGTGTCGGCCTACATCCCGACCAACGTCATCTCCATCACCGACGGCCAGATCTTCCTGCAGTCGGACCTCTTCAACGCCAACCAGCGTCCCGCCGTGGACGTCGGCGTGTCGGTCTCCCGCGTCGGCGGCGCCGCGCAGGTGAAGTCGATGAAGAAGGTCTCCGGCACGTTGAAGCTGGACCTCGCGCAGTACCGCGACATGCAGGCCTTCGCGATGTTCGCCTCCGACCTGGATGCGGCATCCCGCCAGCAGCTGACCCGCGGGGCGCGCCTCATGGAACTGCTGAAGCAGGGCCAGTACTCGCCGATGCCGGTGGAGCAGCAGGTCGTGTCCATCTGGGCCGGGACGAACGGCTACCTCGACGACGTACCCGTCGAGGACATCCGCCGCTTCGAGTCCGAGTTCCTGGAGCACCTGGGCCACAAGTCGCAGGTCCTCACCACGCTCGCCCAGACCGGCAAGCTCGAGGACTCCACCGCGGAGGAGCTGAAGACCCAGATCACGGGCTTCAAGCAGGGCTTCTTCGGGGTCGGGCGCGACGGCCTCGCCGCCGGTCACGAGGAGCACCAGGCGATCGACGCCGACTCGGTCGAGCAGGAAAAGATCGTTCGACAGAAGCGCTAGAGGATCTGCTGCCGGGAGGGATGAAGCCCTCCCGGCAGCAGGACCCTGGCCTGATCGCCTCCCGCTGCGGAGGCGAAGGAAAGGACAAGAATGGGAGCCCAGATCCGGGTCTACCGCCAGAAGATCGCCTCGACCACGTCGACGCGGAAGATCTTCAAGGCGATGGAGCTGATCGCGACGTCTCGCATCGGCAAGGCACGTACGCGTGTCGCTGCGGCCCTGCCGTACGCCAACGCGATCACCCGGGCCGTCTCGGCCGTGTCGTCGCAGACGGAGATCGACCACCCGCTGACCACCGAGCACGGCGAGGTGCGGCGCGCCGCCGTGCTGGTGCTGACCTCCGATCGCGGCCTCGCCGGATCGTACTCGGCCAGCGCGCTCAAGCAGGCGGAGGGCCTCTTCGAGGTGCTCCGGTCCGAGGGCAAGGAGATCCAGTCCTACCTGATCGGGCGCAAGGCGCAGTCGTACTTCGACTTCCGCGGCCGCGACTACGAGCGGGTCTGGACGGGCAACACCGACGCCCCCGAGTTCGGGACGGCGCGCGAGGTCGGTGAGGCGCTCCTGGCCACCTTCCTGAAGGGCTACGACGACGGCGGCGTGGACGAGATCCACGTGGTCTACACGAAGTTCCGCTCCATGGTGGTGCAGGAGCCGTCCGTCATGCGCCTGCTGCCGCTCGAGGTCGTGGACGAGCAGGTGCCGCAGGACGGCGAGCTGCTGCCGCTCTACGAGTACGAGCCGGAGCCCGAGCAGGTTCTGGACGCGCTCCTCCCGCGGTACATCGAGTCCCGGATCTTCGCGGCCATGCTGCAGGCGTCCGCCAGCGAGCTCGCCGCCCGGCAGCGGGCCATGAAGTCCGCCGGTGACAACGCGACGGAACTCATCAAGAAGTACACGCGCCTCCGCAACACCGCCCGCCAGGCGGAGATCACCCAGGAGCTCTCCGAGATCGTGGCCGGCGCGGATGCGCTGAACGCCTCCTGACGCACTCCAGTCCGGGTCCCCGAGGACGCCGGTCAGCTAGACCTAGTTCCACGCCATCTACGTAAATGAAGTGAGAGAGATGACTGCCCAGACTGTTGAACACGGTACGGACTCAGTTGCCCCCGGCGCCACCGGCCGTATTGCACGTGTCATCGGCCCGGTTGTCGACGTCGAGTTCCCGGCCGACGCAATCCCCGCAATGTACAGCGCCCTCACCACCGAGATCACTCTCAACGGTGTGACGCGCCTGATCACCTTCGAGACCTCGCAGCACCTCGGCGACAACCTCGTCCGGGCCATCTCGCTGCAGGCGACCGACGGACTCGTCCGCGGAACCGTGGTGCAGGACACCGGGTCCCCGATCACCGTGCCCGTCGGCGATGGCGTGAAGGGTCACATCTTCAACGTCCTCGGCAAGCCCCTCGACGTCGAGGAGTCCGCACTGGAGATCACCGAGCGCTGGCCGATCCACCGTGCAGCTCCGAACTTCGCCTCGCTCGAGGGCTCCACGGAGATGCTCGAGACCGGCATCAAGGTCATCGACCTGCTCACCCCGTACATCAAGGGTGGCAAGATCGGCCTGTTCGGCGGCGCCGGTGTCGGCAAGACCGTCCTCATCCAGGAGATGATCACGCGTGTCGCCCGCAACTTCGGTGGCACCTCGGTGTTCGCCGGTGTGGGCGAGCGTACCCGTGAGGGCAACGACCTCTGGGTCGAGATGGAGGAGGCCGGCGTCCTCAAGGACACCGCCCTCGTGTTCGGCCAGATGGACGAGCCGCCGGGAACGCGCCTGCGCGTGGCCCTCTCGGCCCTGACCATGGCGGAGTACTTCCGCGATGTGCAGAACCAGGACGTGCTGCTGTTCATCGACAACATCTTCCGGTTCACGCAGGCCGGCTCGGAGGTCTCGACCCTCCTCGGCCGCATGCCGTCCGCGGTGGGCTACCAGCCGAACCTCGCCGACGAGATGGGCCTCCTGCAGGAGCGCATCACCTCGACCAAGGGCCACTCGATCACGTCCATGCAGGCGATCTACGTGCCCGCCGACGACTACACCGACCCGGCTCCGGCGACGACCTTCGCCCACCTCGATGCGACCACCGAGCTCTCCCGCGAGATCGCGTCCCGCGGCCTGTACCCGGCCGTGGACCCGCTCGCGTCGACCTCGCGCATCCTGGATCCCCAGTACATCGGCCACGACCACTACAACACGGCCGTGCGGGTGAAGCAGATCCTGCAGAAGAACAAGGAACTGCAGGACATCATCGCGATCCTTGGCATCGACGAGCTCAGCGAGGAGGACAAGGTGGTCGTCGCCCGTGCGCGCCGCATCCAGCAGTTCCTCTCGCAGAACACGTACACGGCCAAGCAGTTCACCGGCGTCGAAGGTTCGACCGTCTCCATCCGGGACACCATCGAGGGCTTCGCGGCGATCTGCAACGGCGACCTCGACCACATAGCGGAGCAGGCCTTCTTCAACGTCGGCGGCCTCGACGACGTCGAGCGCCAGTGGGCCAAGATCCAGCAGCAGACCGGTAAGTAACGCCGATGGCATCGAACGGCGAACTCGAGGTCGAAATCGTCGCGGCCGACCACTTCGTGTGGTCGGGCGCGGCGCGCACGGTCAACGCACGTACCGCCAACGGGCAGATCGGGATCCTTCCCGGTCACGCCCCCATCCTGGCCATCCTCGAAGCAGGGGAGCTCTCCGTGGAGCCGGTCAGCGGTGAACGCCTGGTGGTGGGCGTGGACGGCGGTTTCTTCTCGGTCGACTCCAACCGCGTGGTGATCGTGGCGGACAACGCCAAGGTCGGCGGTTCGGTGACGCCGGAATCCGTCTAGGATTCTCCGCATGGAGGCACTCGGTGTGACGGTCATCTGCCTTGCGGTCGTCTTCGGCCTGCTCGTGCTCGTGATCATCGCGTTCCTCCTGCGCCGCTACCAGCTCAACCGTGCCCTGGGCACCTTCGACGCCTCCATCCGCCTCCCTCCCCAGGGCTGGCGGGTGGGGGTCTGTCGTTACACGGACAAGCACCTCGAGTGGCTCGACCTCCTCTCCCTGAGCCCTGTGCCCCGCTTCCGTTTCCTCCGCAGTTCCCTCGAGGTCGCCGGCTGGCGGGCGCCCACCGAGGCGGAGCGCGTGCGTATCCAGCCCGGCGCGATCGTCGTGCAGCTCGCGTATGAGGGCGAGCCCTTCGACCTGGCGATGAAGTACGACGTCTACGCGGGCCTCTCCTCCTGGATCGAGGCCGGCCCGGTCATCGGGATCGGCACCTGGCGCTGACCCCGCGTCCGGCGGTGCTGCCGGTCCCTAGCCGACCTCGAGCGGCCTGATCCACGTCCCGGAGCGGAGGACGCCCTTCAGCTCGAGATCCGGTGAGAGCACCAGCGCGTCGGCACGGAGCCCGCCGCGGAGGCTGCCCACCTCGTCGGCGAGCCCGAGCACCCCGGCCGGGACGGCGGTGGCGGCGCGCACGGCGTCGACCACGCCGACACCGGCCTGCACCGTGCGCCGCACGACGTCGAGCAGGCTGCCGGCGCCCCCGGCGAGGGCTCCTGTGGCGATGAGGACGGCGGCGTCGTCCACCAGGGTGACCTCGTGGTGCCCTAGCCGGTACGTGCCGGAGGGACGTCCCGCCGCTGCCGTCGAGTCGCTGACCAGGCAGATGTTCTCGGCTCCCGCGATCGTGAAGGCCATCCGGACCGTCTCCGGATGCAGGTGCACGTCGTCGGCGATGAGCTCGACCGCGATCTCGCCCGCGCGGGCGCGTTGCAGGAGCAGGGGGACGGGACCGGGGGAGCGGTGGTGGATGACCGGCATCGCGTTGAACAGGTGCGTGGCCGTGGGCCTGCCGCTGAAGCCCTCGAACCCGGTGGATGCCAGCTCCTCGTTGATGAGGTCCAGCGCTGCGGTGGCCTCCTCGGTGGAGCTGTCCGTGTGCCCGATCGAGGGGATGACGCCGTGCGTCACCAGTTCGTAGACCAGGACGTCGCTGCCCGGCAGTTCCGGGGCGTACGTCATCGATACCAGGTGTCCCTGGCCCGCAGCGACCAGGCGGGCCACGTCCTCCTGTGTCGGCAGGAGCAGGAAGGCCGGATCGTGCGCGCCGCTGCGCTCCTTGGAAAGGAACGGCCCCTCGGCGTGAATGCCTGCGACCAGCCCTGCTTCGGCCGCCATGGCGAGCCGGCCGAACGCGGCCTCGAGGTCCTCCATGGGCGCCGAACACGTGCTGGCGAGCAGCGTCGTCGAACCGCTGCGGTGGAGGTGGAGGGCCGCGGCCTCGATGTCCGCGGCGGAACCCGAGGTGAAGTCGCCCCCGCCCGCGCCGTGGCAGTGGAGGTCGATGAGTCCGGGGAGGATGAAGTACCCCTCGGGCAGCCGCTCGGCGGCGGCGTCGCCCTCGACCGTCCCGACCTCGAGGATGCGCGTGCCGTCCCAGCGGAGCACGCCGTCCTCGATGATGCCGGCGTCGGTCACCAGGCGTCCCGACAGGGCAGTGGGCGTTCCGCTGGAGTGGGCCATGGACCGATTCTAGGCGGTCCGCTTCCGGGCGAGCGGTGCCGGGGCGATTCGGCGGTGATCGGGTGCCGGTCGCGGACGATGTCAGACCGGACGGGCGGCTAGAAGAGGCGCGAGGCGCTGTCGTCGACGCCGCGCATGGCGTCGTAGTCGAGCGTCAGGCAGTCGATCCCGCGGTCGGTGGCCAGCACGCGGGCCTGGGGCTTGATCTGCTGGGCGGCGAAGACGCCGCGCACCGGGGCCATGATCGGGTCGCGGTTGAGCAGCTCGAGATAGCGCGTGAGCTGCTCCACGCCGTCGATGTCCCCGCGGCGTTTCAGCTCGATCGCCACCGTGCGGCCCTGGGCGTCCCGCGCGAGGATGTCGACCGGGCCGATCGCCGTCATGTACTCCCGGCGGATCAGGGTGAAACCGGCTCCGAGGAGTTCGATCTGCTCGGCCAGGAGACGCTGCAGGTCGGCCTCCACGCCGTCCTTCACGAGGCCCGGGTCCACGCCGAGGTCGTGGGAGGACTCGTGCAGGTGCTCCCGGATGCTGATCACGAGCCTGTCGTCGCTCTTGCCGTGCTGGACGGTCCACACCTCGGTGACGCCCTCGGCGCGGTCGGCGTCGTCGGGCTCGCTCACGCGCAGGGTCGCGGGCGGGCTCATCCAGTTGAGGGGCTTGTAGGACCCGCCGTCGGAGTGCACCAGGACCGAGCCGTCCGACTTCACCATGAGGAGCCGGGTGGCCAGGGGCAGATGAGCCCGGAGGCGGCCGATGTAGTCGACGGAGCAGCGGGCAATGACAAGACGCACGACGGAAACTCTACCCGGCGCCGGGCAGGTCACGCGCCCGCACGGCGGTCCGCGGGATCGGGCAGACTGGAGGGGTGCCCCGATCCAATCGCCCGAACCGCCCCCGCGGGTCCTCGCGTCCCACCAAGTGGTCCGCGTCGCCGGAGCAGGACCTGGAGAGGACGCGGGTGGGCCTGCCGCTGCGGGAGTCGGCGCCCGACGGCGAGTGGTCCGTGCGGCGCATCACCGAGCGGAACGCCGCCAAGACCTACACCTGCCCGGGGTGCAACTCCCCGATCCTGCCCGGCATCGCCCACCTCGTGGTGTGGCGGGAGGACTCGCTGTTCGGTCCCGAGACGGCCCTCGCCGACCGTCGGCACTGGCACGTGCGGTGCTGGCAGACCCGGAGCTTCCGCTACTGAGGCGCCCTGGACACCCCGCACCGCACGGCGCGGGGCGCCCGTCCTAGACTGGTGGCATGCCCACCGAGTCGCCCGAGTACACGTTCACGCCCAACGACGAGGCGATCGAGATCCGCGCCTCGACGGTCCTTCCCGCCGAACGACGCGACATCGAGCTGCACACCGCCGACGGGCTGACCCTCGTAGGGGAGTTCGCGGCGCCCGAGGGCCGGACCCCCGAGGCGACGCTCGTCACGCTGCACCCGCTGCCCACGCACGGCGGCTTCATGGACTCGCACGTGTACCGGAAGGCGTCCTTCCGGCTGCCGGCCCTGGCGGACATCGCCGTGCTGCGGTTCAACACGCGCGGCACGTGCTCGCCGCGCGGCTGCAGCGAGGGCGTGTTCGACGGCGGCGACGGGGAGCGCCTGGACCTGCAGGCGGCCGTGCAGTGGGCCGTGGACCAGGGGCTCCGGAACATCTGGCTGGTGGGATGGTCCTTCGGGACCGAACTCTGCCTGAAGTACGGCGCCCAGGACCCGGTGGCCGAGCTCATCGAAGGGGCCATCCTGCTCTCGCCCCCACTGCACCGCGCGGTCGACGCCGACCTCGATGCATGGGGCGCGAGCGGGCTCCCCCTGAAGGTGCTCGTCCCCGAGTTCGACGACTACCTGGTGCCCGAGGACGCCGAGCAGCGGTTCGCACGCGTGCCGCAGGCGGACGTGACCGGGGTCGACGGCGCCAAGCACCTGTGGGTGGGGGAGAAGTACGCGGCCCGCGCGCTCAACGAGATCGTCGGCGTCGTGCGTCCAGAGGTGGACCTCCCGCTGCCCTCCCAGTGGACCGGACCCGCGGCCGTCGCGCCCTCCGCTACCGCCGCCGGCTGAGCGGAGACAGGACGGGCCCGCCGCCGGGCCGCAGACCGGAGAGCGTCACTGGCTGTCCTGGCGTGCGATGAAGACCTCCTTGAGGAGCAGCATCACGGCGGCCGCCGTCGGGATGGCGATCAGGGCCCCGAGGACGCCGAGGAGGCTGCCGCCGGCGATGACCGCGATCACCGCGACCGCACCGGGGACCGCGACGGCACGCTGCATGATGCGCGGCGAGATGAAGTACGCCTCGAACTGCAGGTAGGCCACGTAGGGGATGGCGAACAGCAGTGCGGTGTGCCAGCCCACCGTCATGGCGATCAGGCTCACGAGCACCGCGGCGATGGTGCCTCCCACGAGCGGGATGAACGCCAGCAGTGCGACGACGAAGGCGAGCAGCACGGAGAACGGGACGTCGGCGATGGACATCACGATGAACGCGAAGGTGCCGTTGAGCAGCGCCACGCAGGCCTGCCCGATGACGTACATGCCCACGCTGCGCGTGATCTCCTCGGAGAGGACCTCGACGCGGGGCCTGCGCGAGCGGGGGGCAAGCCGGTACGCCCACTTCTTGATCGACGGCAGCGACGCGAGGAAGTAGAGCGCGAGCACCAGGATCACGAGCGAACCGAACAGGCCGTTGACGATCACCGTCCCGACGCCGAGCACGCCGCCGAAGATGCCACCGACCGCGGCGCTGTTCGCGAAGAACTTGTCGATCTCCGAGGTGACGCGGTCACGCACCTGGAACTGCTGGTCGAGCGTGGTGAAGAACTCGGAGTTCAGGAAATCGGCGGCGTAGCCGGGGGCGCGCTCCACGATCTGCGACGTCTGGTTCACGATGGTCGGGATCAGCAGCGCGAAGAACCCGGCCACGATGCCCACGAGGATGGACAGGGCCACCGCGATCCCCGCCGGCCGCGGCACCCCCTTGGTCTCGAGCCACCGGACGATCGGATCGAGGCCGAGGGCGATGAACAGGGCCGCCCCGATCCACACGAGCAGTTGGCCCACGTTGGTGATGATGAAGAAGGCCAGCAGGGCGAGGCCCACGCCCACGCTCATCATGAAGCCGAAGTGGATGGGATGGGCCCTCACGTCCCGCGGGTGGGTACCGCTGAATTCCCGCGGGTGGGCACCGCTGAACTTCAGGCGCTCGTCGGCGAGCGAGACGTCCGGGTCGACGGTCACCGGCTCGGGTTCGCGCTCGGGCGGGAACTCGAACCGCGGCCGCGGTTGAGCCGCGGGCAGGGACTTCCGGGCGAGCGAGAACAGGGACCGCAGGGTCGACGGCGCCGTGGCGCCGATCGGCGGGTCGGCCGGAGGTCGCAGTTCCTCGCCTGTCCCGGGTGGCTCGGGCCGCGGGAGCGGCTGGTCGAGCGGGACTTCCTGGTGGTCTGTCAACGAAGAGCTCTGCTTTCGGAGAGGGCGGTGCGGGTAGGCGGGTGGGGCGACTAGCGAAACCCTAACAGCCGGGGGCGGGCGCAGGACGGAGTTGACGAACGGCGCCACCGGAGGTGCCCGAGGCACGGCTGATCACTCTTCCCGGGAGGCGTCACCCGCGCCCGGCCCGACCGGGCGGGGGAACTTCGTTACCATTGGGTGACTATTCCTGATGGCCCGCCGCGACATGCGCCGGGCCATCAGAGCGGACGGGGCCAGGCGGTCCGCCGGAACGGACGACGATAGGCGAGCGGTGCGAGGAAAGACAGCAGTAACGATCATCGTGGCAGGGCTCCTGCTGATGCTCCTCGGCATCGGCCAGCGGACCATCTGGGCCCCGGCCGAGACGGTAACCGTCGGCCTCGCCGAGGGGTCCCGGTCGGCCCCTGTCACGGTCATCGAGGCCGGCGCACTGGGAACCGTCGACGGTCCCGTCGAGGTGACGGTCGAGGCCGAGGACCCCTTCGTCCTCGCGGTCGGGAGGTCCTCCGACGTCGAGGCCTGGGTGGGAGACGCCGCCCACCTGAGCGTCACGGGCGCCAGCGAGGACACGCTGTCCTCGGAGTACGCCGACGGCGAGGACACCGTCCCCGACCCGCGCGGCAGCGATCTGTGGATCAGCGAGGAGCCCGGCGACGGCGCGCTGACGTACCGCTGGGAAGAACCCGCGGACGGCGACCTGTCCATCCTGCTCGCCGGCGACGGCGAATCGGCCGCCCCGGCTGACGTCTCCATCACGCGCCCCAATGACACCTCCACGCCGTTCGCCCTGCCGCTCATCATCGGTGGAGCGCTCGTCGTCGTCCTCGGCATCGCGCTCCTCCTCGTCCCGCCGCGCCGCGGCGCGAAGCGGGACTCCGACGCAGTCGGAGGCACCAGGGCCCATGCGCGTATCCACGCCGACGCCGGGAGGCCGGGCGGAGCGTCCTCGATCGCGGCGCCCGGGCCGGTCCTGCTCGTCGCGGGCCTGATCGGCGCCGGTTCACTCGTCGGTATCACTCCGGGGATGGCGACGACGTCGCCGTCGGCCACTGCCACCGCGTCCCCGTCTGCAGCCCCGTCGGCCTCTGCCACCGCATCTCCGTCCGCCGCCGCATCCAGTTCGTCCGCGACGCCGTCGGCTTCTGCCACCGCGTCCCCCTCCGCCACGGCGTCGGCCTCCTCCTCCTCGGCAGGGAGCGAAGCCGGTGGTCCTCCCGTCGTCCTCGCAAGCCAGCTCGAGCGCATCCTCGGCTCCGTCGCAACGACCATCGCCGAGGCCGATGCCGCATCCGACGCCGAGAGCCTGGCCCAGCGGGTCGGCGGTGCGGCACTGGACCTGCGCACGGGTTCCTACGCCGTGCGGGCCAAGGACGCCCAGGCCGCGGCGCCCGCTCCGATCGCCGCCGACCCCGTCCTCCTGGACATGATCCCCGCGGGCGCCGGATGGCCCCGCACGATCGTCGCCCTGACCCAGGGCGACGACAACCCGGTGCCGCAGGCCCTCCTGCTCGTGCAGGCGACCCCGCGCGAGAACTACAAGCTCACCTCGGCGGTCCAGATGCTGCCGGGCAGCACCTTCCCCTCGGCGCCGCCACCCGGGGCCGGAGGCGTTGTGCCGCTGGACGAAGCCGGAGCGCTCACGACGGCGCCGCAGGCTGCCGTCGCCTCCATCGCCGACCTCCTGACGAAGCCGACCGACGCCACGTCCGGGATCTTCGAGGAGAACTCCTTCTCCAAGGCCATCACCGATTTCCAGGCCGGCGTGGTCGCCGATCCCGGCAACAACGCCGCCGACATCACCTTCACGCACACGGCCGACGGCACCCGGACGCAGGCGCTGCCGACCGCTGACGGTGGCGCGATGGTGTTCGGCTATCTCACCCACACCTATTCCAGCGTCCCGAAGGGCGCCGGAGACAGCATCGACCTCAAGGGGACGGTCTACCAGTCGCTGACGGGGAAGGATTCCAGCGAGAAGGGCATCGACGTCAACTACGGCGAGGCCGTCATGATGTACGTTCCCGCCGCCGGGAGCGACGATAAGATCCGGGTCATCGGCGCCGCGCAGCAGTTGCTGGCGGCCGCACTCCGCTGACCCGGCCCCCGCACTCCTGCCTCCGACAGCCAGGCAGCAAGAGAAAGGCAGAGCATTGTCCACACCAGCACAGCGGGGCGGGATGCCGCCGTCGAGCATGAACCTGCGGGGAGCGGTGGACCTGTCCGCGCTCAAGGCGCGCGCAGACGCTGCATCCCGCTCGGCCCCGGCGCGACAGGCCGCGGCGGCACCGAGTCCCTACATCGTCGAGGTGACGGAGCAGACGTTCCCGCAGCTCGTGCAGCTCTCGGCCCAGGTGCCCGTGATCGTGAACCTCCGGGCCGCGTGGAGCGAGCAGTCCAACCAGGTCACCGCCGTCCTCGAGGGTGCGGCCGTGGAGTTCGACGGGCGGATCCTGCTCGCCAACGTGGACCTCGAGGCCCAGCCGCAGATCGCCCAGGCGTTCCAGGCGCAGGGCGTGCCGACCGTCGTCGCCGTCGTCAAGGGCCAGCCGGTGCCCCTGTTCGAGGGCGTCCTGCCCGACCCCCAGATCCGCGCGTACCTGGACGAGCTCATGAAGGTCGCCGAGGCCAACGGCGTGACAGGCACGCTCAACGACGGCTCGGAGCCCGGCCCGGCCGCCGCGGAGGAGCCACCTCTGCCGCCGCTGCACCAGGAGGCCTTCGACGCCATCGAGGCGGGGGACTACGCTACGGCCGTCGCGGCGTATCGGCGCGCCCTCGCGGAGCAGCCCGCCGACGCGGATGCGAAAGCCGGGCTGGCGCAGGTGGAACTCATGGAGCGCGTGCAGGACGCCGACCCCGCAGAGGTCCGCCGGCGGGGCGCCGACGAACCCGACGCCGTCGAGGCACAGCTCGCAGTCGCCGACCTCGACCTGATGGGTGGCCATGTGGAGGACGCGTTCAACCGCATCGTCGCGTTCATCGCACGCACCGCAGGGGACGACAGGGAAGCGGCGCGCAAACGCCTGCTGGAGCTGTTCGACGTCGTCGGCGTCACCGATCCGCGGGTGACCAAGGCCCGCGGCGCCCTCGCCCGCGCACTGTTCTAGGAACCCGCCCAGCCCGTCCGATCCGAAGGACCCCATGACCTCCCCTGTCTCCCCGTCGGGCACCCCCGGCCTCTTCGACCCGATCACGCTCCGATCCCTGGACCTGCCGCACCGGGGATGGGTGGCCGCCATGTGCCAGTACTCCTGCGATCCTGCCGGTGCGGCCGGCGTTCCCACCGACTGGCACCTCGTGCACCTCGGCCAGTTCGCCACCGGGGGCGCGGCACTCATCATCACCGAGGCCGCCGCCGTGAGCCGCGAGGGCATGATCAGCCCGCGCGACGCCGGCATCTACACGCGGGAGCAGGCCGCGGCCTGGCGCCGCATCAACGACTTCATCCATGAGCACAGCGCCGTCGGCACGAAGACTGCGGTGCAGCTGGCACATGCCGGACGGAAGGCGTCGACGTACTGGCCGTTCAGCGGCAGGCACGACTCCGTCCCCGGGTCGGAGGGCGGTTGGCAGACCCTCGGCCCCACCGACGAGGCCTTCGGCCGGTACGCCGCGCCCCGCGCCATGACGGAGGCGGACATCGCCAAGGTCATCGGCGACTTCGGTGCGGCCGCCGCGCTCGCCGTGGAAGCCGGCTTCGACACCATGGAGATCCACGCCGCGCACGGGTACCTGCTGCACCAGTTCCTGTCGCCGCTCGTCAACACGCGCACGGACGGCTGGGGCGGTTCGGAGGAGGCCCGCTTCCGCCTGACGCTCGAGGTGATCCGCGAGATCCGTCGCGTCATCCCGGCCACCATGCCGCTGCTGCTGCGCATCTCGGCATCCGACTGGACCGAGGGCGGCATCGACGGCAGTGTCTCCGCGCGACTCGCCAAGCGCGCGACGGAGGAGGGCGTCGACTTCATCGATGTGTCCTCCGGCGGTGCCGTTCCCGCCGCATCCATCCCCGTGGGTCCGGGCTACCAGGTGGCGCTGGCCGAGGAGGTGCGCTCCTCCGGGGTGCCGACCGGCGCCGTCGGGCTCATCAGCGACCCGGGTCAGGCCGACGCCGTGATCCGCGAGGAGCGGGCCGACGTCGTCCTCATCGCGCGGGCCGCGCTGCGCGATCCCCACTGGTGGAGGCGGGCCGCCCACGAGCTCGGCCACGACCTCGTCCCGGCACCCCAGTACGAACGGGCGGGCGGTTTCTGACGGCCCACTCCTTCTCCTCCTTTGGGATGACGAGTGGCGGAAGCGTGCGTTGCTAGCGTGGCACCATGAGTTCACTCGTGCCACCGCCGACCGATGAGGACAATCCGCAGGCCAGGACCGGCACGGCCGCCCTGAGCATCCGTGGACTCGCCAAGCGTTTCGGCGAGAAGATCGCCGTCGACGGCGTCAGCCTCGAGGTCCCGCCGGGTTCGTTCTACGGGCTCGTCGGTCCGAACGGCGCCGGCAAGACCACCACGCTGTCCATGGCCACGGGCCTGCTGCGTCCCGACTTCGGGCAGGCACTCGTCCACGGGGTGGACGTGTGGGTGCAGCCACTGCAGGCCAAGAAGCTGATGGGGATCCTGCCCGACGGCGTCCGGCTCTTCGACCGCCTCACGGGTGAGCAGCTGGTCACCTACGCGGGGCTGTTGCGCGGCATGGACCGCGAGACCGTGGTCCAGCGCACGGGTGACCTGCTGCGCGCCCTCGATCTCACGAATGACGCCGGCACGCTCGTGGTCGACTACTCGGCAGGCATGACGAAGAAGATCGCCCTCGCGTCCGCCTTGATCCACGCCCCCAAGCTGCTGGTGCTCGACGAACCGTTCGAGTCCGTCGATCCCGTCTCGGCGGCGAACATCCGGGACATCCTGACCGGATACGTGCAGTCCGGGGGATCGGTGATCGTCTCCAGCCATGTCATGGACCTCGTGCAGCGCATGTGCGACCACGTCGCCGTGATCGCGGCGGGCACCGTCCTCGCTGCCGGGACCGTCGACGAGGTCCGGGGCGACGCCACGCTCGAGGATCGTTTCGTCGAGCTCGTCGGCGGCCGGAACACCTCGGAAGGGCTGACGTGGTTGCGCACCTCCTGAGACTCAAGATCCTCCTGCTGCGCAATTCGCTCGGGCGGAGCACCGGGCAGCTCATCGGGGTGATCCTCGGCGGGCTGTACGGACTGGGCGTCCTGGGACTGATCGTGGTGGGCCTCGTGCTGCTCGGCAGCCAGGACCCCGAGCTGATCCGGACCGTCCTCGTGATCGGCGGCTCGGCCACGGTGCTCGGATGGATCGTGATCCCCATCGCGGCCGCCGGCATCGACATGACGCTCGACCCCGCACGCTTCGTGACCTTCGCGATCCCGCGACACGAACTGCTCGCGGGGCTGGTGCTGGGAGGCCTCGTGGGCATCCCCGGGATCGTGACGCTCATCGCCGCGCTGACGCAGGTGCTCACATGGATGCGTTATCCCGCGGCCGCCCTGGCCGCCCTGGTCTGCGCCCTGGTCGCCGTCCTCCTGTGCGTCGTCGCATCGCGCCTCGTCACGACGGCGGTGTCCTCACTGACGGGCTCGCGCCGCTTCAAGGACATCAACGGCATCGTGGCGTTCATCCCGCTGATCTTCCTGGGGCCGATCATCGGGGGAGTGACCGCCGGATTCCAGGGCTCGCCAGGCTTCGCGCGATCCCTGGCCGACGTCCTCGCCTGGACGCCACTCGGCGCCCTCTGGGCGGTGCCGGCGGACGTCGCCATGGGTGATCCCGGGGCGGCGTTGCTGCGGTTCCTGATCGGGGCGGCCACCCTGGTGCTGTTCCTCGTGCTGTGGAGCCGCACCCTCGCCCACGCGCTGGTCACACCTCCCTACAATGCGGTGGCGAAGCGGGCCGGTGGCAACCTCGGCTGGTTCGGCCGGTTCCCCGCGACCCCCGCGGGGGCGGTAGCTGCGAGGGCCCTGACCTACTGGCTCCGCGATCCGCGCTACTCCGCCTCACTCGTGGTGATCCCCTTCGTCGCGGTGCTGCTGTACTTCTCGGGGGGAGCGTCCGGTACGGCCTTCGCCTTCCTCGGTCCCCTCACGGCATTCCTCCTGGCATGGTCCATCTCGGCCGACATCTCCTACGACAACACGGCCTTCAGCCTCCACCTGTCGACCGGGGTCCGCGGTCTCGACGACCGTCTGGGCCGGGCCGCGGCGTTGCTGGTCTTCTCCCTGCCCATCACCCTGGTGTTCACGGTGGTGCCGTTGCTGATCACGGGCCGGCCCGAGGACCTACCGGTGATGCTGGGACTGGCGCTCGGCCTGCTGCTGACCGGTGCAGGGCTGTCGAGCCTCGTATCGGCGCGGTACACGTACAACGTGCCGCTTCCCGGCGAGAGCGCCTTCAAGACGCCGCCGGGCACCAACTTCACAATGTTCACCGTGCAGTTCATCGGCTGGATCGTGATGGTGCTGCTGGCCCTGCCCGAGCTCGTCCTGACGATCGTCTACTTCGTGACCGGGGATGCGCTATTCGGGTGGCTGACACTGCTGGTCGGACTGGTACTCGGAGCGGTCCTGCTCGTGGCGGGCATCCGGGTCGGTGGCCGGTGGTACGACAGCAGGGCGCCGGAACTGCTGCTGGCCGTATCCGCCAACCGCTGACCGGTCCGTCTCCCGAGGAGCGCTTCGGTGGAAGGCTTGTCGCGGCGCTGTTCCTGCCCGTTGCCGGGCTCGTCGCGGCGTTGCCCCTGCCCGTCGAAGGCGCGCGGCGAACCGTAGGTCGAGTCCGAGGACCTGGCAAGACCGGAGCAGGTTTGTGGGCAGTCGCCGATTCCACCTGTGCATAACCGGTGGCAGTCGGAGTGCTTGCCGTTATGCTGGCACCCATTCCGGCTTGGCGGGCGAGGACGATGGGGGAATCACGTGTTTCCTGTGCGTACACTTCAAGGCCGACGTCTCGTGCCGGCTCTGGCAGGTCCAGTCGTCGCGGCAATGGTGCTGACCGGATGCCAGGGCGGTGCCGATCCCTCGGCGTCCCCTACTCCTGAGCCGTCGGTGTCTGCAGCCTCCGCGTCGGCATCCGCGCCCGCTTCGTCCAGCCCCGCGCCGTCGCCCGCGTCTTCGGCGGGGCCCGCTGCGAACATCCCGGTACCGGTGAAGCCACCGTTGGCCGACGAGAACTCGGCCGAGGGGCTGGAGGCGTTCACCGAGTACTGGTTCGAACTGTTCTCGTACGGATACGAGACCAACGACTGGGCGCTATTTACGCCTTTAACTGACCCTGGTTGCCGCACTTGTGTGAATCTGACAACCCAAGTCAAAGACCACTTTGAGCAAGGCGGTTGGATTGAAGGGGGAGCAATTACGCTCAACTCCTCGCAAATTACATTCGAGAAAAACACTGCTGGTTCGATCAACTCATTCATTGACATCGCGCAATCAGAGATCGTCTACTTTGACTCGAAAGGATTAGAGGTAAAGCGCACTCCCCCCACTGCAACGATGGTCGGCGTAACAATCGCGCTCTGGGAGGACGATCATTGGATCATGCTTGACTTCGGTTCGCCCGAAGGATCGTGAGATGAAACATTCACCCCAACCGCTAGTGCTGCTGCTAATTTTGCTATTTGCCATCGATGTAACGGGCAATGCTTCAGCCGTAGCAGCCGAGAATGAGCCCTCCGCTGGGATTTCAGAGAACGGCTGGGTGAACGCGGCTAACACCGTCAGGAAAGTAGTCAAATCAGGTGCTTCTGGGGTACGACCTGATCGAGAGGTGGAGCCACCGCCGACTGCACCGGCGGCTTTGCCGGTGGATGACGGCATTGAGTACACCTACGAGCGAGCGTGTACCGCAGGTGCTGGTGAGGCCCTGGATCCTGCGACGTGTCCACGGGTCGATGCCGTGTGTGCCGCCCAGGAGGGTGGCACCCTGGTGAACTGGATCGCCATCGATACGCGGGTGCAACCGGCAACCCGGACGCCCACGGGTAGGACTTCCTGCATGTATCCCGGCGAGCCGCCGGTCGCGCCCGTGGAGGCCGGATTCGTGCCCGCGGAAGTGCCGGTGGTGATCACGGTGGAGGAGTTCCAGAAGCAGCCGGTGCTTGCGGCGACGGTCCTGTCGCAGCCCGCGAATTTCGGGCTGCGCAACGCGCACTCGAACTTGTGGGCTCAGGCTGCGGAGCAGGAGTTCGCGTTCGAGTTCCAGGACGCCGATGTCGTGCTCATGGCCCGTCCGGTCGCGTATCTGTGGGAGTACGGCGATGGCACGACCGTACGCACCACCAGCCCTGGCGGTCCGGTGCCGGGCAATGGGTTCGATACGCAGACGCCGACGAGTCACCGGTACGCCAAGACGGGGGACTTCCAGGTAACAGTGACCACGTTCTTCGCCGGGGATTATTCGGTCGACGGCGGGCCTTTCCAGCCGGTCGCCGGAGAGGCCGCCGTGGTCTCGGCGCCGCATCTCATGAGTATCTGGCGCACGCAGGGACATCAGGTGAGCCAGGACTGCCTGGAGAACCCCACCGGGATCGGCTGCCAGCCGCCTACCCGCTGAGTGGTTGCCGGTGATGACCGCTGGCCGACGGCTACAGGTGGTTGCCGGCAGGGATCAGAACGGCGGGGGTACGGGGTCGCTGGTGTAGACGCGGCCGGTGGGTGAGATGGCGGTGAGTCGACCGGATGGTTGTCGGTCTCGGGTGTCCTGTGTGCCGAGGGCGTTCTGACCGGCAGGAGTGTTCCCGGTGTCCAGCGCATCCCGGGGATCCTGGGTGTAGCGCCAGATGCCTTCGCTCTTGAGCTTGTGGTGCTTGCGGCACAGGTGCGCAAGATTGTCATAGCTGGTGGGTCCGCCATGGGACCAGGGCACGGTGTGGTCGAGTTCGCAGCGGGAGGCCGGGATGGTGCAGCCGGGGTGGCGGCAGGTTTGATCGCGGACCCGGAGCCAGGCCTTCAAGTCCGCAGGGACGCTGTAGGTGGTGCGGCCGACGCTGAGCACGGCCCCGGTTTCGGGATGGGTGAGCAGGCGTGTGAACGAGGGCGCGTGGGCTGCCAGCCGCCGGGCGATATCGGCGGGAATGGGTCCGTAGCCTTCGAGATCGGCCGGGGCGTCGTCCACGCCGAGCAGCGTCAGCACCGGGACGGTGACATTGACGTGGGCCCTGATCCTTCCAGCCCCGGCTGCCACCCCAGCACAGGCCCCGGAGCTGGCGCCCGTACTCGCACTACCCGCATCCGCACCAGCCCCCGTGTCCGACCCGGTCCCGGCACCAGCGCCCTGGCAGGCGGTGGTGCCGGGGCGGCCGTCTCCGGAGATCAGCAGGTCGGTGAGGACATCGGCGCGTAGCTGGGGCAGGGTGCGGTGCTCGGTGGGAGTCTGCAGCGTACGGGCGGTCAGGTTCAGGCGGGTGTCGATGGCGGTGGCATCGGTGGCGGACAGGTACACGTGCAGCCAGGCCATCGCGTCGTGATCGGGTTCGATGTCCACGCGGCGACGGGATGCGGCGGTGGCAGCCCGGTCGAGGAGGGGCTCGGGGTCCAGCCGCGTGCGTAGTGAGCGTGCCCTGGCGGACAGGCGGCTGGGGGTGGTGTCCGCGGCCAGTGGGAGGAGTTGATCCTCGAGCAGGGCGGCCGCGCCTGCGGGCAGCCCCTCGCATTCGTGCACGACGGTGGTCGCATGTGCCCAGGAGATGGTTCCCTCGCGGAGGGCCTGGAGGGTTCTCGGCTGGTAGTTGACCAGGACCGCGGAGTATTGCACGAGGCGATGAGCGGCTCGTTCGGAGATCCGCAGCAGACATGCCAGCTCGGTTGCGGCGGTCGTATCCGCCAGATTCGTGCGGCGTCGCCTGGTGCCGTGCTGATCGGATTGTCGACCGGATTCCCCACCGGATTGCGCGCCGGACTGGTAATCGAAGAACTGGTCTTCGAGAAGTACACGCAGTTCCTCGGTGGCGGCTGCCATATCGGCGTCGATGCGGGCTTTCTCGGCGTTGAGGGACAGTATGCGTGCGTCGATCCGCTCGCATTCCGTCCGATACTCGGCACCCGTTCTCATGCCTCCATCATCGACCCCGCCACCGACACTATCGGGGGCCTTACGAATGCAATCCAGGAGGCGAGTTGAAGTAATTCGTTGAGTCGATGCGGGATATTCCGGAGAAAGGAATTGGATACTCAGAACTTCCGCCGGGGGCCCTGCGCGGACGGGCGATAGACTGGGGTCATGACTATGCCTGCAGATCCCTTCGCCAACGATCCCCTCGACCCCGGCACCGGCGGCTCCACGGCAACCATCGAACGGGAGGAAGTGCGTCAGGAGGTCGAGCCCGGTGACGCCGAGCGCTTCGCGCACTACGTGCGCAAGGAGAAGATCATGGAGTCGGCCTTCACCGGCGAGCCCGTGATCGCCCTCTGCGGCAAGGTGTGGACACCGGGCCGCGACCCGGAGAAATTCCCCGTGTGCCCCGAATGCAAAGAGATCTACAACGGCCTGCGTCCGGGCAACGACGACCCCAAGAGCTGACAACCGGGCAGTAGCACGCCCGACCGCGGGAGCATGCGCCCCAGGGGTCCGTTGCAGGTCCTGGAGCTCCACAGGGTGAAGGGCTGGTTCATGTCATGCCGATCTGCGCGAGGCACATGGCCATCCGACACGTCGGCACAGTCGCACCCCTCGGGGTGGCTCGGTGCGCCGCTGACCGAGGAACACCGGCGAGCCACGGCCACGCCGGCCACGCATGAGCAGACCCCAGTAGAACACCAGGTGCCATGAGCAAGACCGCCAGAACGGCCACGAAGAAGTCAGCCGGCGTGATGACGCCCGAGCTGCGCCCCCTCACCATCGGCATCCTCGCGATCATCACCTGCGCGGCCTTCGAGGCGATGGCCGTCATCACCGCAATGCCCTCCGTGGCCCGTGAGCTCTCCGGCGAAGCGAGCTACGGCCTCGCGTTCTCCATGTACCTGACGGCATCCCTGCTGGGCACCGTCGTCGCCGGCTCGTGGTGCGACCGCAAGGGTCCCCGGCCCGCGCTCGCCGTCGGGATGACCCTCATGATCCTCGGCCTGCTGGTGGCGGGAGTGGCGTCCGACTTCTGGCTCGTCACGGTGGGCCGTGCGGTGTCCGGACTGGGCGGTGGCGCCATGATCGTGGCGGTGTACGTCGTCATCGGGCGCTCCTTCCCGCAGCGGGCCCAGCCGGTGGTGTTCGGCTGGCTCGCCGCCGCATGGGTGCTGCCGGCCCTGATCGGACCGGTGGTCGCGGGTTTCGTCACGCAGCAGTTCGGATGGCGCTGGGTGTTCCTCGGTGCCGCGCCCGTGGTCCTCGCCGCCGTCGTGATCGTATGGCCCAAGACGAGGGAGCTCGGGCCGCTGGATTCGAACGAGGCCGGTTCGGCGAGAGCGCGGGTCCTGCGCGGCCTCGCCCTGGCCGGTGGCGTCTTCGTGGCCCAATGGGCGGTGGTCCGGCTCGCCGACACGCAGGATCCCGACGCCGGGACCGTCACCGGGCTCGCCCTCCTGGCCGCGGCCGGCGTCGTGGTCGCCCTGTTCGTCCTGCCGGCACTCCTGCCCAAGGGCACCCTGGTCCTCGGCCGCGGGCTACCGAGCATCATCGCGACACGCGGCCTTGTGAATGTGGCCTTCTTCGGTACCGAGGCCTTCATCCCGCTCATGCTGGCGAGTTCGCGGGAGATCGACCCCGGGACCGCCGGCCTCACCCTGAGTGCCGGCGCACTCGGCTGGAGCGCCGGGTCCTACGTCCAGGCGCGTGTGACGTTCAAGCGGCAGTGGCTGCTCGTCGCCGGCTCCTCGATCCTCTCGCTCTCGCTCGGCGGCTTCGCCCTTGCGACGGCGGTCGAAGCGCCACTGTGGGTGCTCGCCGTGGTGTGGGGACTCTCGGGTTTCGCCATGGGGATGACGCTGTCGAGCACGTCGGTGCTGGTGCTGAAACTGTCGCCGACCACCGAGCAGGGGCGCAACTCGGCCGCCCTGCAGATCTCCGACCAGCTGGGCGGGGTCGCCGGAACGGCCGGTGCCGGTGCCCTGTTCGCGCTCCTGCGCGATCCCGCCGATCCGGGACACGTGCCCACGTTCGTTGCGATCTGGCTCGCTCTGTGGGTGTTCACGGCAGCAGGTATAGTTTCGGGTCTGAGAGGGGCCAGGTCATCCGATGAAGGCCCCGGCCTCACCCCCAGCAAGTCAATGGAAGGTACTGTCCCGGCGTGAGTAGTGACACCCTGTTCGGTGCCGGCGCAGCCCTGCCCCCCGCATATCCGGAGCGCGCAGCCTGGGGGACCGCCCCCAAGCTGCGCCAGTGGCAGAGCGAAGCGCTGGAGAAGTATTTCCGGGAGTCCCCGAGCGATTTCCTCGCGGTGGCCACCCCGGGTGCCGGCAAGACGACCTTCGCCCTCCGGGTGGCGACCGAGCTCGTCGATCGCGGCGTCATCAACCGCATCACGATCGTCGCGCCCACCGACCACCTCAAGCGCCAGTGGGCGGACGCGGCCGCGAAGGTGGGCCTTGCGATCGACCCCAACTTCAAGAACGCCGACGGTCGCCACGGCGGTGCGTTCATCGGCGTGGCCGTGACCTACGCCCAGGTGGCCAGCAAGCCGATGCTGCACCGCGCGAAGACGGAGGCCGCCCGCACCCTCGTGATCCTCGACGAGATCCACCACGGCGGCGACGCTCTCTCGTGGGGCGACGGCATCCGCGAGGCCTTCGAACCCGCGGCACGCCGCCTCGCGCTCACAGGGACGCCCTTCCGCTCGGACACCGCGGCCATCCCCTTCGTCGAGTACGCCGAGGACCGCGACGGGATCCGCCGTTCACGCGCCGACTACACCTACGGCTACGGCCAGGCCCTCCGCGACCACGTGGTCCGGCCCGTCATGTTCATGGCGTACTCCGGCCAGATGCGCTGGCGCACCAGCGGTGGGGAGGAGATGGCGGCATCGCTGGGTGAGGCCGCGGTGACGAAGGACATCACGGCCCAGGCCTGGCGGACGGCACTCAACCCGGCCGGCGAGTGGATCCCCGCGGTCCTCGCCGCCGCCGACAAGCGCCTCACCGAGGTGCGCCGCACCGTGCACGACGCCGGGGGCCTCGTCATCGCGACGGACCACGACGACGCCCGCGCCTATGCGGGCCAGCTCAAGCGCATCACGGGGGAGTCCCCGACGGTGATCCTGTCCGACGACGCGAAGGCCTCCTCGAAGATCGAGGAGTTCTCCGCAGGGGACAAGCGCTGGATGGTGGCGGTGCGCATGGTGTCCGAGGGCGTGGACGTCCCGCGCCTCGCCGTCGGCGTCTACGCGACGTCCACCGCGACCCCGCTGTTCTTCGCCCAGGCCGTCGGACGCTACGTTCGTGCCCGACGGCGTGGCGAGACGGCGTCGATCTTCCTGCCGTCCGTGCCGAACCTCATGGCCCTGGCGAACCAGCTCGAACTCGAACGCGACCACGCCCTCGACCGCCCGGAGAAGGACGACGAGGGGTTCGGCCTCGAGGACGCGCTGATGGAGGCTGCGAACCGCGAGGACAAGGCGTCGGATTCGCTGACCAAGCAGAAGTTCGAGGCGCTCGAGTCACAGGCGTCCTTCGACCGCGTCCTGTTCGACGGCGGCGAGTTCGGGACCGGTGGTGAGATGGGTAGCGACGAAGAACTCGACTTCCTCGGCATCCCCGGGCTGCTCGACGCCGACCAGGTGGGCCAGCTCCTGCGCCAGCGCCAGCAGGAGCAGCAGTCACGCCGCAAGACACGCCCGACGGCGGCCGCGGCCGCCGAGCCGCTCGTGGTGGACCACCGGCAGCTCACCGAACTGCGTGGGCAACTCGCGAAGAACGTCTCGGCGTGGGCCGCCCGGACGGGCATGCCCCACGGCCAGGTGCACACAGAGCTGCGCCGGCAGTGCGGCGGCCCGGCCGTGGCCCAGGCCGACGAGGACCAGCTCCAGCGCCGCCTGCAGAAGCTGCAGGACTGGTTCATCGGCAAGAAGTAGCGCTGCGCGGACACAGAACGAGGGCCGGGCTGGACGTACCAGCCCGGCCCTCGTGCATCCGGTTCTAGCGCACCAGTTCGATGCCTGCGGCCTCGAGTTCGTCCAGGGTCTGCTCCGACCTGTCCTCGTGCACGCCCCGCGTGAGGTCGGTGAGCACGGACACCGCGTACCCCGCCTGGAGTGCGTCGAGCGCGGTGGCCCGCACGCAGTAGTCGGTGGCGAGCCCGGCGATCACGACGTCGTCCACCTCGTGGTCCTGCAGCCAGTCGTCGAGGGTCATCGGGTCCTCGTCGGGGTCGACCGCCCCGCCGCCGAGTTTCTGCTCACCCGTGGGCACTTCGTCGTCGGGCGCCTTGACACCCTCGAAGCCCGAGTACGCGGCCTCGAACTGCCCCTTGCGGAACACGGCGTCGATGCTCTCGGTGTCGAGGTCCCGGTGGAAGTCGGATCCCTTGGTGTCGGCGACGCAGTGGACAGGCCAGGAGTCCACGAAGTCGGGGTCCTCGGAGAAATGCGCCCCCGGATCGATGTGCCAGTCCTGCGTCGCGACGACGTAGTCGTAGGAGCCGGCCTGCTCATCGATGTGGTCGCTGATCGCGGCTGCGACCTGCGCGCCACCCTGCACGGCGAGGGACCCGCCCTCGCAGAAATCGTTCTGCACATCCACGATGATCAGTGCTCGCGTCACGGTGCTGCCTCCTCGTACTCGGTGGGTATGACGGGTTCGCCGCGCTGCAGGCGCCGGACGGCTCCGGGCAGCTCGGCGATGGAACGGGCGTGCTGCCCGGCGGCCCGCAGGACCGCCTCGGGCCCGGTCCAGCCGGGCAGGACGACGCCGTCGCGCACGAACTGCTGCATCAGCGGGCGGTCGTCGCCGTCGTCGCCGGGCGTGATCCCGATGCCCACGATCTCCGCCTGGGCCACCCCGTGCTCGTCGCGGCGGCGCAGGGCGTGCTTGAGTCCGCCGACGGACGCCTTGTTCTTCGCGGCCTTCGCCACGGGGACGAACGCGCCGGAGTCGTCCTGCCGGCTCACGAGCTTGTAGACCATGCCCGCCGTCGGCGCACCGGAGCCGGTGACCAGCGACGTGCCGATACCGTAGGAATCGACCGGGGCCGAGGCGAGGAGGCCGATGGCGAACTCGTCGAGGTCGGACGTCACCACGATCCTGGTGGTGTGGTTGCCGAGGTCGTCGAGGAGCTGCCGCACCCAGCGGGCCTGCGCCACGAGGTCGCCGGAGTCCAGGCGGACGGCGCCGAGCTCGGGGCCGGCCACCTCCACGGCCGTGCGGACGCCCTGCTCGACGTCGTAGGTGTCCACGAGGAGCGAGGTGCCCCGTCCCAGGGCTGCGACCTGCGCCTCGAACGCGGCGCGTTCGGAGTCGTGGAGGAGCGTGAAGGAGTGCGCGGCGGTGCCGACGGTCGGCAGGCCGTACCGGCGGCCGGCCTCGAGGTTGGAGGTGCTCGCGAAGCCACCGATGATCGCGGCACGCGCGCAGGCGACGGCGGCCTCCTCGTGCGTGCGGCGCGAACCCATCTCGATGCACGGGCGCCCGGCGGCCGCACCGGTCATACGCGAGGCCGCGGAGGCTATGGCGCTGTCGTGGTTGAGGATCGACAGCACGAGCGTCTCGAGGATGCAGGCCTCGGCGAAGGTGGACTCCACCGTCAGGATCGGCGAGTTTGGGAAGTACGCCTCGCCCTCCGCGTAGCCCGAGATGGAACCCGTGAACCGGAAGTCCGCCAGCCAGGAGAGGGTGGTGTCGTCGACGATGCGGTGGTCGCTGAGGAACGCCAGCTGCGCGTCGTCGAACCGGAAGGTCGCCAGCGCCTCGAGCAGGCGCCCCGTCCCGGCGACGACGCCGTACCGCCGCCCGGCCGGGAGCCGGCGGGCGAAGGCCTCGAACACGGAGCGGCGATGTGCCGCCCCCGAGTGCAGGGAGGCCTGCAGCATCGTGAGCTCGTACTGGTCGGTGAAGAGCGCACTGTTCGGCATGGTCGTGGCGGGAGGCGCCGCACCGGCGGCGGGCGGTTCGGTGGGGGCATTGATCACCCTTGAAACGATAGCGGGGCGCCCGGGGTGTGAGTACCCGGACAGCGGGCAGTGGGGATGCGACCTAGAATGAGGGGATGACCGTAGGCTTTGCAACCGGCACCGACACCCTGGAAGAGGTGCGGACGACCGAGAAGACCGACCTGGACCAGCCCTGGGTGGTCGTCGTCTGGAACGATCCCGTGAACCTCATGAGCTACGTGAGCTACGTCTTCCAGTCCTACTTCGGCTACAGCGAGGCGAAGGCCCGCACGCTGATGCTCGAGGTCCACGAACAGGGCCGCTCCGCCGTCGTCTCCGGCAGCCGCGAGAAAGTGGAACAGGACACCGTGGCGCTGCACTCGTACGGGCTGTGGGCCACCTTCGAGAAAATCGGAAGCGAGTAAGCCCACCCCATGGCAAAACCGTTCAAATCGACGCGCCGCGGCATCACCGGCGCGCTGGAACCCGGTGAGGCGCGCCTGCTCGGCGCGCTGCTCGAGGACGTCATCTCCATGCTCGAGCCCGAGACGGAGCCCGGCGACGACCCGCTGGCGGCGCTCGTGGGCATGTCCGGTGCGGACGCCGAGGCGACGGCGCCCGACGACTCAGCCGTCCGCCGCCTCCTGCCCGATGCCGTCCGCGGCGACGACGACGAGGCGCTCGCCTTCCGCCGCCTGACCGAGCGGTCGCTGCGCGAGCAGAAGATCGGCGCCCTGCGCAGCAGCGCCCTGGTGATCGAGACGAATCCCATCACCCTCGGTTCCGAGCAGGCACGGCTCCTCGCACAGGCGCTCAACGACGTCCGCCTCGTCCTCGCCGACCGGCTCAGCATCGAGACGGAGGAGGACGCCGAACGGCTGCACGACATCGCGGACTCCGAGGACGTCGACGACGTGGAGTCCTACCTCGCGCTCGTCTACAACTTCATCACCTGGCTCCAGGAGTCCCTCGTGCAAGCCATGCTGAAAGCGGCTCGGCTGGAGCGCTGACGCGCACCGGTGGAGGGCTGTGACACACCCCACGGGCCGATGAATAGTTTTCGCGGGCGGCACGTTCTAGTCTCAGAGGATCATGAGCCCAGAGCCAGCGAACACCGACCGCAGCGAAGCGCCCATCGGCATCTTCGACTCCGGCGTCGGGGGACTGACCGTCGCGCGAGCCGTCATCGACCAGCTGCCCCACGAATCGATCATGTACGTCGGTGACACGGCGAACGGGCCCTACGGACCCCTGCCGATCGCGCGTGTCCGAGCCCATGCGCTCGGCGTCATGGACGAGCTGGTCGACTCTGGCGTGAAGCTCCTCGTCATCGCGTGCAACTCGGCGTCGGCCGCGGTGCTCCGCGATGCGCGGGAACGCTACACCGCCCGGTACGGCATCCCCGTGATCGAGGTCATCCAGCCGGCCGTCCGCCGGGCCGTCGCCTCCACCCGCTCGGGCCGGATCGGGGTCATCGGCACGAGCGCCACCGTGGGGTCCCGGGCCTACGACGACACCTTCGCCGCCGCCCCGCACCTCGAGGTCACCTCCGTGGCCTGCCCGGCCTTCGTCGAGTTCGTGGAGGCCGGGATCACCGGCGGCCCTGCCCTCCTGAGGACGGCCGAGGAGTACCTCGCGCCGCTGAAGGACGCGGGTGTGGACACGCTCGTGCTCGGCTGCACCCACTATCCGCTGCTGACCGGCGTCATCTCCTACGTCATGGGTGATGCCGTGACCCTGGTGTCGAGCGCCGAGGAGACCGCCAAGGACGTGTACCGCGCGCTCGTCTCCCACGACCTCGAGCGGGACGGCACGGCACCCGGGGCGCACCGTTTCATCGCGACGGGCGACGCCGCCGGCTTCGAGGTGCTGGCACGCCGGTTCCTGGGGCCCGAGGTGCTCAGCGTCCAGCACGTGGACCATGTGGCCGCGCAGTATCCGACCGGCAGCCTCGCGCGGATCACGCCCGAGATGATCGCCGCCGGGTTCCCGCCCGCATGAAGCTCACCATCGTCGGCTGCAGCGGATCCTTCCCCGGCCCGCAGTCCCCGGCCTCCTGCTACCTCCTCAGCGCCGAGTGGGAGGGCCGCACGTGGCGGATCCTCCTCGACCTGGGCAACGGATCGCTCGGTGCCCTCCAGCGGTACATGGACCTGCGCGAGATCGACGCCGTGTTCCTCTCCCACCTGCATCCCGACCACTGCATGGACCTCTGCGGCCTGCACGTGGCAGTCCACTGGGACCCGTCCGGCTGGGGGCTGCCCCGCATCCCCGTCTGGGGACCGGCCGCGACAGCGGACCGGATGGCGAGCGCGTACGGCCTCGATCCGGATCCGGGGATGCACGAGGACTTCGACTTCCGGTCGTGGGAGGACCGGTCGGCGGTGTCCCTGGGGCCCTTCACGATCACGCCCTACCGGGTCCTGCACCCCATCGAGGAGGCGTACGCGCTGCGGGTCGAGGTGACCGAGGCCGATGCCGGGGGCGAGACCCGGCCCCACATCCTGACCTACTCGGGCGACACCGACGCGTGCGACGGGCTGGTGGACGCGGCCAAGGACGCCGACGTCTTCCTGTGCGAGGCGGCCTTCCACGAGGGCCGCGACGACGCCATCACCGGGGTGCACCTCACCGGCAAGCGGGCGGGGGACGTGGCGACCCGGGCATCGGCCAAGCGGCTGCTGCTGACGCACCTGCCGGTGTGGAACGACGCGAACGTGGCCGTCGGCGAGGCCAGGGAGAGCTACGACGGGCACCTCGCCGTCGCCGTCGCGGGCGTCTCCTACACGGTCTGACGCATCCGGGGCCGGTGCGTGGTCCCGGATCCCCGGGCGTCCTCCCAGGTGCTCCCGTCTAGACTGGAAATCATGACCTCCGCGAATCCCACGCCCGCACCCACCGCCGGCAACACCACCCCCGTGCTGCGTGCCGACGGCAGGACGCCCGACCAGCTGCGCAACATCAGCATCACGCGCGGCTGGTCCAAGCAGGCCGAGGGGTCGGCCCTCATCGAGTTCGGGAACACCCGCGTGCTCTGCACGGCGAGCCTGACCAGCGGTGTGCCGCGCTGGCTCAAGGGCGAGGGCAAGGGCTGGGTGACCGCCGAGTACGCCATGCTCCCGCGCGCCACGAACACGCGCTCCGACCGCGAGTCGGTCAAGGGCCGGATCGGCGGCAGGACCCACGAGATCTCACGCCTGATCGGCCGTTCGCTGCGATCGATCATCGACATGAAGGCGCTCGGGGAGAACACCATCGTCCTCGACTGCGACGTCCTGCAGGCCGACGGCGGCACACGGACCGCCGCGATCACCGGCGCCTATGTGGCCCTCGCCGACGCCATCCGCTACGCGAAGGACAAGAAGCTCATCCCCGCATCGGCGAACCCGCTCACCGACACCGTGGCCGCCATCAGCGTGGGCATCATCGACGGCGTCCCCATGCTCGACCTGCCCTACGTGGAGGACGTGCGCGCCGAGACGGACATGAACGTCGTCGTCACCGGATCCGGCACGTTCGTCGAGGTCCAGGGCACGGCCGAGGGCGCGCCGTTCGACCGTGCGGAACTCGACGCCCTGCTGGACCTCGCGCTGCTCGGCACCGCGCAGCTCGCGCAGATCCAGGTCGACACGCTCCGGGACTCCCAGGGTGGCTGACGCGCCACGGCTCGTCCTCGCCACGCGCAATCCCGGCAAGCTGCGCGAGCTGCGCGAGCTGCTGCGCGGACAGGTGCCGGGGCTCGACGTCGACACGCAGGTCATCGACGCGGCCGCCGCGGGTGCCCCGGACGTGGTGGAGAGCGGCGTGACCTTCGAGGAGAACGCGCTGCTGAAGGCGGAGCAGGTGGCGGACTCCACCGGGCTGCTCGCCGTCGCCGACGACTCCGGACTCGCCGTGGACGTGCTCGGCGGGGCGCCCGGCATCTTCTCGGCGCGCTGGTGCGGACGGCACGGCGACGACGCCGCGAACCTCGCACTCCTCCTGGCCCAGCTCGCCGACATCCCGCACGAACGGCGGGGCGCGGCCTTCGTCTGCGCCGCAGCCCTCGCGCATCCGCGTGGAACCGTCGGCGCTCCCGGCGCCGGCCGCACCGAGCGCGGCGAACTGCGCGGCACACTGCTGACGGCCCCACGCGGTGCGGGAGGTTTCGGCTACGACCCCGTCCTCGTGCCGGAGGGCCTCGACAGGAGCTGCGCGGAGCTCGCCCCGGAGGAGAAGAACGCCATCAGCCACCGGGGCATCGCCTTCCGGGCACTGCTGCCGCACCTCATCGACGCACTGCGGTAGCACGCAGCAGACGAACAAGCACCAGACGTACAAGCACCAGACGAACAAGCACAGCACGCGAGCCGCCCACCGGGGCGGCCCAGACCAGGGACGGATACCACCGTGAGCATCATCCAGACAGTCCAGGCCGCGCAGGCGGTCAACGTCGCGACGGCGACCACGACGTCGGACGGTTCTGCCCTCGGCGCCGTCACCGACTGGGCCGTGAACCTGATGGAGACCATCGGCGCGCCCGGCGCCGGCCTGGCCATCGCGCTGGAGAACCTCTTCCCGCCGCTGCCGAGCGAAGTGATCCTGCCGCTGGCAGGGTTCACCGCGAGCCGCGGCAACTTCTCGCTGTTCGAGGCGATCCTGTGGACCACGCTGGGCTCGGTCGTCGGCGCCTATGTGCTGTACGCGCTCGGTGCGTGGCTCGGACGCGACCGCATGAGGCGGCTCGTGGCCAGGGTCCCGCTCATCGACCTCGAGGACGTGGACAAGGTGGAGGCCTGGTTCGACCGGCACGGCTACCGTGCGGTCTTCTTCGGGCGGATGATCCCGCTCTTCCGGAGTCTGGTCTCGATCCCCGCCGGGATCGAGCGCATGCCCCTGGGCAAGTTCCTGCTGCTCACCACGGCCGGCAGCCTGATCTGGAACACCATCTTCGTGATGGCGGGGTTCTACCTGGGCGAGAGCTGGCACATCGTCGAGCAGTACGCGGACACCTTCCAGAAGATCGTGATCATCGCCGTCGTGCTGTTCGCGGTCTATTTCGTCGTGACCAAGGTACGCAAGTACCGCGCCCAGAAACGGGTCCGGTGACCGGTCCCGCACAGGCAGCGGGAGGGACCACCGACCCGCTGGTCCGTGTATGGCCGCTGTTCGGGCTCGTCATCACCACGCCCCGCCTCGTCCTCACGCCCGTCCGCGACGGGCACCTGCCGGAGCTGGTGGACGCCGTGCTCGCGGGGGTCCACGATCCGGCCGAGATGCCGTTCAGCGTCCCCTGGACGGACGCACCCCGCGACGTCCTCGTCACGGAGACGGTGCGGCACCAGTGGAGGACCCGCGTCGGTGTCTCGCCCGAGGACTGGACGATCAACTTCGCCGTGCTGCACGAGGGCCGTGTCGTCGGTGTCCAGGACCTGATGGCGCGGCGCTTCCCGCTGCTGCGACGCGTCGAATCGGGGTCGTGGCTGACACGTCCGGTGCACGGGCGCGGCCTCGGCACCGAGATGAGGGCCGCGGTGCTGCAGTTCGCCTTCGACCACCTCGGGGCGACGTCGGCGGTGTCGAGCGCCGCCGACTGGAACGCCGCCTCGCTCGGGGTCTCGCGGCGCCTGGGCTACGTGCCCAACGGGACTGCGCTCGTCGAGGCCCGCCCGGGTGAGGTGCAGACGCAGCAGAACCTGCTGCTCGCGCGCGAGGACTTCGCGCGGCCGGACTGGAGCGCGCATGTCGACGGAGCGCCCGAGGTGCTGGCCTTCCTCACTCCCGGGCGGGCTCCGGCACCGGCCGGCTGACGGCAGGACCCGCGACGACCGCCGACGGCATGGGATCCGCCGGGACGCCCGCCGGCTGCAACAGGACGCGGGACAGGTCCGACGACGCATCGAAGAGGCGGGCGTCGATCCCGAGGGCGCGTGCAGCGGCGATGTTCGCCGGGGCGTCGTCGACGAGGGTCACCGCGGCCGGGTCGACGCCGAGCTCCGCCAGGACGTGCTCGAAGATGGCGGACGAGGGCTTGACGAGCCCGAGCGACGAACTGAAGAAGAGGCGGGAGAAGAGCCTCGTCCACGGAGCATGGGACAACTGGGCGACCATGGGCGCCGGCATGTTCGAGAGCAGCGCCAGGTGTCCGCCCCGCGCCTCCAGGTCCTCCAGGACGTCCAGCGTCTCGAGGTTCGGGTGCGACCACTGGTTGCCGTCGAGGACGTCGAGCCAGGCTGCCCTCACGTGCTCCACGCGCTCGCCGCACACCAGCGACCAGTACTCCTCCGGCGGAAGAGTCCCGGCGTCGTACGCGAAGCGGTGCCGCCAGTAGGTGGAGGCCGGGTCCTGCAGGTTCTGCACGCCTGTGGCCTCCGCAAGCAACTCCCAGTCCTGGGGCGTGGGCGCGGTGGAGACGACGTTCCCGTAGTCGATGAGATACCACCGTGGGGAGCTGCTGATTGGAACCATGGTTCAGGATAGGACCGTTCCCCGGGGGACGCATCGGGGCCGCGGTGAACGTTACATGAACGCGGGCCCGGTGCACGGGCGGGCGGCGGTAAACTCATCGGGTGGGAATCGCGTTCACGGCCATCGACTTCGAGACAGCGAACGGCTTCCGCGGATCCCCCTGCGCCGTCGGGCTCACGAAGGTCCGGGACGGCCGGGTCGTGGAGGAGGCCTTCTGGCTGATGCGTCCACCAGCCGGGCACGATCACTTCGATTCCCGCAACATCGCGATCCACGGCATCACGGCCGGCATGGTCGAGGACGCCCCGCGGTTCGGGGAGCTGTTCCCCGAGATCGGCGGCTTCATCGGGTCCGACGTCCTCGTGGCGCACAATGCCGCCTTCGACCTCGGCGTCATCCGCTCGGCCCTCGAGGTCTCCGCGCTCGCCGGGCCGGCATGGGACTACGCCTGCACCGTCCTGCTCTCGCGCAGGAGCTACTCACTGCCCTCCTACTCCCTGCCCTTCGTCGCGGAGGCCGCCGGTGTCCCGCTGGTCAATCACCACGACGCCGTCGAGGACGCCCGCGCCTGCGCGGGCATCATGCTCGACATCGCCCGCCGGCACGACGCCCCGAGTGTGGAGGAGGTGCTCGGACACCACGACCTCCTGCTGTCCCGGGCCGAGCCGTACGCGCCGGGGGTGGATGAGCTCTCGAAGGCCACCCGGACGGCGCTGGGCCGCGGAACGTCCCCGACGGGCTGGGCCGGCTGGCCCGAGGAGGGCGAGAACCCGCACGCCAACGCCCAGGCCGATCCGCGCCACCCGCTCTACGGACAGACCGTGGTCTTCACCGGGAATCTCGGCATCCCGCGCCCGCAGGCCAAGGAGCGCGCGGCGCGGCTCGGCGCCCAGCCCGCCAGTTCCGTCACACGCAGGACCACCGTCCTCGTGGTCGGCGACGGATTCGTCGCCTCGGACCTGCGCAACGGACGTGTGACGGGCAAGGCCCGGCGTGTGCTGGAACTGCACGAGCGGGGTCAGGCGATCGAGGTCCTCTCGGAGGCCGAGTTCCTGCAGATGACCGGCGGACGGTGGCCCGCGGACAGCCAGTAACCCGCGCAGCACCGCTCAGAAGCGCAGTGGGACATCCGTCAGGGAGGCCGACAGCTCGATGAGCCTCGACGCGGCGTTGCTCTCGCGCGCGGCGGGCTTCGCCGGCACCAGGCCCGGCCGCCCCTTGAGCTGGAACCAGCCGTCGGGGCCGCAGTAGGCGCCGTTCGGGACGCCGGCGTCGACCGCGGCCCGCACGAGCGGCCAGGCGCCGTGATCCTTGCCCTGCGCCACCGGCTCCATGACGCGACGCTTCCACGAGGCAGCCGGCCGGTGCGCGTCGATCCCCGGCCGCTCCGGGGTGAACATGCCCAGGGCGAACCCGGGGTGGGCGACGACGCTCGTCGCCGCACTGGTGGTCAGGGCCAGGCGCCGCGCCAGCTCGAAGCCGAACGCCATCACCGCGAGCTTCGACGTGGCATAGGCGCGCCCGTTGCGGTACGTCGACGGCTGCAGGGCTGACGGCGTCAGCCGCGCCCATCTATGGCTGATGCTGCCGAGGTGAACGATCCGCGTCCCGGAGGCTGCGAGGGTCGGCAGGAGCAGGGCGATCAGGGCGTAGTGGCCGAGGTGGTTGGTGCCGAACTGCAGCTCGAAGCCGTCCGACGTGCTCCGCCGCTCCGCAGAACCCACCACGCCGGCGTTCGCGAGCAGCCCGCTCAGGGGCGGCCCCTCGGCGATCGCCGCGGCGGCGGTCCGCACCGAGGACAGGTCGGCCAGGTCCAGCGGCTGGAAGGTCACGTCCGCGCGGGGATGCCGGGCGCGGATGGCACCGATGGCACGCCCGGCCTTCTCGCTGTTGCGCGAGGCCATGACCACGCTCGCGCCCGCCGCCGCGAGCTGCTCGCAGGCGAAATAGCCGAGGCCCGCGTTGCCGCCGGTCACGAGGACGCGCCGCCCGGTGAGCGGGGGGAGGTTCGTCGGGTCCCAGCCGGACACGGACCCGGGATGGGCACCGGGGGAGTGGGACGTGGAACGCATCCCTCAGGCGCCCGTGGTCGCGGCGAGCAGGGTCCGCGCCAGAGTCCGGACGACGCCGGGGACCCCGGGGGCATCGAGGAGGGCCGGCGGGAGGGCCTGCGTGCCGTGGAGGGCGCCGACGATCGCGCCCGCCACGGAGGCGGCGATCACGGGCGAGGCGTCGGGCCGGCCGGCTGCCGCCGCGTGGGCGAGGGCCGCCGCCAGGTGCTCGCGGGGCGAGCCCGCCGATGCCCCCTCCAGCACGGCCTGCAGCGCCGCCTCGAAGGTTCCCGCCGCCGTCGGTCCGCCGTCCGGAGGTCCGCCGGCCACGGCACTGCCGTCGGTGCTCCCGCCCACGTGGGCGCCCACGGCGAGGCGGTGTTCCTCCCCGCGTGCGGCATCGACGGCTCCGGCGAGGTCGACGCCCTCGATCGCGAGTGCGCGCACGACGCCGCTGAAGAGGGCCGCGGTGTTCCGTGCGGCGGCGGAGCCGTGGGTGAGGGCCGCGGTGTCGACGGTCAGCCGTTCGACCATGCTCGCGGGGATGCGGGGTACCAGACCGAAGGGGGCGGAGCGCATCAGGGCCCCGGGGCCCGACGCCAGGGGGTTGAGCGGCCGGGACCGTGTCCCCATCGCGCCGGTGAGCAGTGCGGTCACGGTCTCGGGGTCTGCGTCGTGGACCGGCAGCAGGTCCTCCTGCCGGTCCAGCCACCGCGGGGGCGGTGCGGGCGCGCTCGCGGGGAGGTGCTCACCCTGCCGGTTCAGCCAGCGCAGGTAGGCGAGCCACAGGCAGGCCGTCTCGTCCGCCGCGACGCCGTCGTTGGCCCACTCCAGTGCCTCGGTGAGGCCGTCCACGGTGTACAGCGTCAGCTGGGTCGCGTCCGAGACGGCGAGCGCCGCAGGGTCCGTCAGGGCGGCGGAGGGATCGTCCCCGGCGACGACCAGGACGCCGTAGGCGTCACCCGCCATCACCCCGAGCAGGCATCCCAGCACCCGGTCCTCGTAGTCCGCGGGCGTGGTGTCCGCCGGGGTGGGATTCTCCGTCGTGCTGCTCTCGGTGCTGTCGGTCGTCACCCCTCCAGTCTAGGGAAGCCCGTACCGGACGAACCGTGCCTGTCCTCCCAGCCGCCGTGCAGACTAGGATGGAAGGCTTGTCGGCGGTGCGGTGCACCGCCGGACCGACTCCCGCACGACCGAAGGATTGCGCCTCCATGACCTCTTCCACGCCACACACCGGAGCTACGGCCGGCGCCGTCCGCGTCGGCACGTCCGACGACGTGCGGACCCCCGGCCTCCTGGCCCGTTCCATCGCCGAGGGTGCCGGTTCGTTCCTCGTGATCCTCGCGGGTCTCGGTGCCACCATGCTGGCCACGGAGACCGCGCTGCAGCCCACCCTCGTGTTCGGCTTCGCCGTCATCGCAGCGATGATCGCCTTCGGCTACATCTCCGGCGGCCACTTCAACCCGGCCATCACCATCGGCTCGGCGGTGGCCGGCCGGACCGGATGGAAGTCCGTGGTGCCCTACGTAGTGGCCCAGGTGCTGGGCGCCCTCGCCGCGTCCGGGCTCATCTGGCTGACGCTCAGCGCCAACGCGCAGCTGACCGGCATCCGTGGCTTCTTCAGCTCCTCCGCCAACGGCTTCGGTGAGCACTCCGCGGCGCAGTTCCCCCTGACCAGCGCCTTCCTGCTCGAGGTGGTCGCCGCGGCCCTCGTGGTGGCGGTCTTCCTCGGCGCGACGTCGCGGCGCGTCCGGCGCGACATCGCGCCGTTCGCCGTCGGCCTGATCTATGCGGGCCTGCTCTCGTTCCTGCTGCCCGTGACCAACGGCGGCATCAACCCCGTCCGCGCCACCGCGTCGGCCGTCTTCGCCGAGTCGTGGGCCCTCGAGCAGCTGTGGCTGTTCTGGGCGGCGCCCCTGGTCGGCGGCCTGATCGCGGGGCTGCTCTTCCGCAGCATCGATGCGCCGGCGCAGGCCCGGGACTCGTCCGTCGAGTCCGTCGAGTCCGTCGAGTCCGTCGGGACCGCCGCCGTGCCGGCGGCCGACATCGACGGCCACGACACCCGCACCGCCGGGCAGGACACCGCCCTGGATGCGCAGTACGCCGCGCCCGTCGACGGCCAGCCGGCACCGCGCGGCAGCGCGTCGGCAGGCGATGCGGCGTCGTTCTTCGACAGGCCGGGCACCGATGTGCCGCCGTCGTCGGGTGACGCAACCGGGACCTCCGGGCCGGTGCGCTAGCACCGTTCCCGAGGCCGCCGCGCTGATCCGGCGAATGTCGGCGTGCGGCGGTAGCGTGAAAATCATGAGGATCCTCCACACATCCGACTGGCACCTGGGCCGCTCCTTCCACGGCACCGGGACGCTGGACGCCCAGCGCATCTTCATCGACAGCCTCGAGAAGACCGTGCGCGAGGAGGCCGTGGACGTCGTCCTCGTGGCGGGCGACGTCTACGACCGCGCGCTCCCCGCCGTCGACGTCGTGTCACTGCTCGACGACGCACTGGACCGGCTCGCGGTGGCCGGCGCGCAGGTGGTCATCACCAGCGGGAACCATGACTCCGCGACGCGGCTCGGCTTCGGTGGGCGTCTCCTCGCCCGTGGGGGAGTGCATCTGCGCACGCGTATCGAGGACATCGCGGTCCCGGTGACCTGGCTTCTCGGGGACGACGCCGAACTCGCCGTCTACGGCATCCCCTACCTGGAACCGCGCGTCGTCGCCGGGGGACTGCAGGCTGAGGCCGGCACCCACACGGCCGTGACCGGTGCCGCCCTGGAGCGCGTCCGCGAGGACCTCGCACGGCGGACGGCGGGCCGGCGCGTCGTGTCCATCGTCATGGCGCACACCTTCGCCGCCGGGGGAGCCCCCTCGGACAGCGAACGCGACCTCGCCATCGGCGGGCTCGGGGCCGTCCCGCTCTCGCTGTTCGACGGGTTCGACTACAGCGCGCTCGGCCACCTGCACGGCCGGCAGAAGCTCTCCGAGAACGTGCGGTACTCGGGCTCACCGATCGCCTACTCCTTCTCGGAGGTGGACCAGAACAAGGGCGGGTGGCTCCTGGAGGTCGACGCCGACGGCGTACGCGACGTACGGGCCGTCGAGTGGCCCGCCCCGCGGAACCTCGCGGTCCTCTCCGGGACCATCGACGACCTCCTGGCGCGCACGGACCTCGAGTGGGCCGAGGACGCGTACTGCCACATCACGCTCACCGACCGCGAACGCCCTGCGCGCGCCATGGAGCGGCTGAGGACGCGGTTCCCGGACACCCTCGTCCTCGCCTTCGCCCCCGAGGGGGGGCAGCGCGACGACGTCCGGACGTACAGCGAGCGGATCGCCGGAGCCAAGGACGACGCCGACATCTGCTGCGGCTTCCTCGACCATGTGCGCGGCCGGACGCCCTCACCGGAGGAGCAGGCGCTCGTCCGGTTCACGGTGGACGCCGCCCTGAGCCTCGCCCACGAACGTTAGGACGCGCACATGAGACTGCACCGCCTCGAGATCCAGGCGTTCGGGCCGTTCGCCGACCGGCAGAGCGTGGACTTCGACGCCCTGTCGGCCCAGGGCCTGTTCCTCCTCAACGGACCCACCGGCGCCGGCAAGTCGAGCGTGCTCGATGCCGTGTGCTTCGCGCTCTACGGCTCGGTGCCCGGCGCACGCCAGGCGGCGAAGAGACTCCGCAGCGACCACGCGGCCGAGTCGGTGGCCCCGCAGGTCATCCTCGAGTTCTCCGTGGGTGGCCGGCGTTTCCGGGTCGAGCGGTCTCCGGCATGGGAACGGCCGTCACGGCGCGGCACCGGCACCACGACGGAACAGGCGAACACGCTCCTCAGCGAGCACATCGGCGCCGACTGGGTGCAGAAGTCGGCCCGCAACGACGAGGCGGGCCTGGAGCTGCGCACCCTGCTCGGCATGGACAAGGAACAGTTCACCAAGGTGGTGATGCTGCCGCAGGGAGAGTTCGCGGCCTTCCTCCGGGCTGACGCCGCATCACGGCGGGACCTGCTGCAGAGACTCTTCTCGACCACGCGCTTCGAGACCCTCGAGACACTGTTCACGGCGGAGAGCCACCGGACCGCCCGGGAGCTCGCGGACCAGGAGGGGAAGCAGCGGCACCTCTACCTCCGCGCCGTCGACGAGGCCGAGCGCCATGACCTCGCCGCACCGGACACCGATGCCGAGACGGGGTCCGCCGTCGACCGGGCAGCGTCGATCCAGGCCATGATCGACGCCCTCTCCGTGCGCCGGGACGAGGCGGCCCTCGACGTCACCGAGCTCGCGGAGCGGAGCTCCCTCGCGGACGGCGCACTGGCGGAGGTGCGGCGACGGCGCAGTCGCTTCGAGGCCCTCGCACAGCTGAGGGTGCAGCGAGCTGATCATGAGGGGCGGGCCGAGGAGATCGGGCGCCTGTCCGAGTCGGTGCGCCGGTCCGACCAGGCACAGGGACTGGCGGCCCTGCTGGGGCTCGACGACGAGGCAGCGGTGACGGTGGACCGGGCGGGGTCCCTGCACCGGGAGGCTCTCCAGCGCCTGCTGCGGAACGACACCGCGGCGGACCACCTCGAGTGGGACCCGTCCGCCGACGGTGGGTTCCGGCGCGAGGCGCTCACCGACGCGTGCGCTGCGGCCTCGTCCGCGCTCGGGATCCTCCGTGCCGCCCTCCCGGACGAGCAGCGGCTGCTGGACGTGCGATCGGCCCTGCGGGCACTGGTCACGGAGGCCGGCAGCCTCGACGCGCGCCTCGAGGACACGGTCGGGCGCATCGCACGGCTTCAGCGCCGACGCGCCACCGACACCGAGAGCCTCGAACCGCTCCGCCGCGCCGCCGACGGGGTGGCGCACCTGCGGGCCGATCTCGCGGCAGCCGTGACCGCCGAGGACGTCGTGCGGCAGTACCGGGCGGCCTCGGACCGCCGGGCCGCGGCGGACACGGCCAACGCCGAGGCTTCCGAGCGGTTCCTTCGGCTGAAGGCGGAGTGGCTCGAGAAGCTGCAGCTCCGCCTCGAGCAGGCCGCGGAGGAACTCGCCGAGCAGCTCGAGGACGGGCAGCCGTGCCCGGTGTGCGGCAGCAGCGACCACCCGTCACCCGTGGCATCGCCCGGCGGGAACCGCGTCACTCTCGAGGAGGAGCAGGCCGCCCGTCGCCTGCAGGCCCAGGCCGAGAGGAGCCTGCACGATGCCCGGGAGGCGCTGGACGGGGTGCGGCTGGAGGTCGCCGACCTCGCAGCCAGGGGCGGCGACTCCTCGCCGGAGGACGCTGCGGCCACCATCCGCACCGCCCGGGCGAAGGTGGAGGCGGCCGAGGCGGCCTCCGCCGAATACTCGGCCGTCGAGGAGCGCGTGCGGAAGGCCGTCGAGGAGGAGGACCAGGCCTGCAGGACGCGGGACCTGCTGAGGGAGGAGCGTTCCGCGGCGGAATCGCGCAGGTCCTCGCTCCTCGAGCAGGAGGAGGACCTCGAGCAGCGGCTCGCAGGCCTCCGGTCGGGGGCGCGATCGCTCGCGGACCGCATCGCCCAGGTGCAGCGGGCACACGACGAGCTCCAGGGTCTCCGCGACGCCACCGACGACCTGGCGCGCGCTGTGGACCGCCGGACGGACATCGCCCGGCGCCTGGACGAGGCGCTGCGGGCCACGCCCTTCGCTGACGCGCAGGAGGCGCGCGCGGCCCTGCTGCCGGAGGACCACTACGGCCCCATCGCGCACGCGATCCGGGAGCACGAGGTGCGCGGACACCGCCTCGATGCGGCGTGGGACGACGACGCCATCCGGGCGGGTCTCCGTGACGAGCAGGACGGCGTCGAGCCGCCCTCGGAGGACGACGAGCAGCAGGCCGGCGTTCTCGCCGAGGAGCTCCGGACCCGGGCGCACCGTGCCGGGATCACCGCGGAGGTGCTCGGCCAGTCGGTCGCGCAGCTCGACGCCTACGCCCGGGAGTTCGCGGACCTCGAGCGGATCGCGGCGCCCCTGCGCGAGAGGGCGCACCTGGTCCAGGCCGTGGCGGACACCGCGCGCGGCGCGGGGGAGAACCTGTACAAGATGTCGCTGGCGACGTACGTGCTCGCGTCGCGGCTCGAGCAGGTGGCCGCCGCGGCGACGGAGCGGCTCCTGCAGATGTCGGACGGCCGGTACCAGCTGGTCCACAGCGACGCCACGGCGGGGAACAGGCGCTCCGGATTGGGGCTGAACGTGATCGACGGCTGGACCGGCAACCGCCGGGACACCTCGACGCTGTCGGGGGGCGAGTCCTTCATGGCCTCCCTGGCCCTGGCACTCGGACTGGCCGACGTCGTCCAGCAGGAAGCGGGCGGACTCGACATCGAGACCCTCTTCGTCGACGAGGGGTTCGGCTCGCTCGACGACCAGGCGCTCGAACAGGTGATGGACGCCCTCGAAGGCCTGCGGAGCGGGGGCCGCGTGGTCGGGCTCGTGAGTCACGTACCCGAACTCAAGCAGCGCGTGGGCGCGCAGCTGCAGGTGGTGAAGGGACGGCAGGGATCGGTCCTGCGCTTCGTGGAACAGCCCATCAGCGTGTAAACTCGTGGGCGTTACCGGGTCGGGCGCATCGGGAGGGGGGACGATGCGCGTTCGACGCACCCGGAAAGCGCCATGTACAAGAACCCGGAACCGGCATCGCCGGATTCCCTCCCGTCCGCAGGATCATCCGCCGCGCCGCGCCCGAGCACTACCGGGCGCTCCCGCCTCGGCAGGTTCGAGGTCCTCCCGCGTCTGGCCGGCACCTCCTTCCTCGTCGTGGGCCTCTTCGCCCGGCTCCCTCTGGCCATGCTCACAGTCGGTGCCCTGACACTCGTCACCACCGCCAGCGGCTCCTACGCCGCCGGAGGGTTCGCCGCCGGGGCCGTGGGTATCGGCTCGGCCCTCGGGGCGCCCGTCCTCGGTGTCCTCGCCGACAAGCACGGCCAGCGGATCGTGCTGCTCGTCTCGGCGATCCTCAACACCCTGGCCATCGCGGGGCTGCTGGTCGCGACCCTCACCAGCACCGGCTTCACGGGCGGCCCGCTCGCCGTCGTCCTCGCCGCAGCATTCGCCACGGGGTTCACCTGCCCGCAGATTGGTCCCCTGGCGAGGGTCCGCTGGATGGCGATGACGCGGCGCGGCCCCCGCTCCGACCTGGACACGGCCCTGTCCTACGAGGGCACGGCCGACGAGCTGACGTTCGTCCTCGGTCCCGCCCTGGTCGGTGTGCTCGCCAGCCTGATCGCGCCGTGGCTCCCGTTGGCGCTTGCGGCCGCCCTCACCATCACGCTCGTCAGCGCCTTCGCCGTGCACCGGACGGTGGCCTTCAGCGACGCGCGCCCGGAGTCCGGAGGAGACGCGCCCGACGGCGGCGCCGCCCGCCCGTCCCGGGCGTGGCCCGTCCTGCTCCCGGTGGTGGGGATGATCGCCATGGGTACCTTCTTCGGCTCGACGCAGACGTTCCTCACCGCCTTCGCCGGGCGCTTCGGCGCCACCGAGTCCTCGGGCCTGCTGTATGCGGTGATGGGGCTGAGCTCGGCGGTGGCCGCCCTGTCCGTGGCGTACTGGTCCCCACGCTTCAGCCATGTCCGCCGCTGGATCGCCTCCGCGGCCGCGATGGCGGCGGCCGCCGCGGTCCTCGCCCTCCCGGGTTCGATCCCCACCATGCTCGTGGTGCTGCTCGTCCTCGGACTCTTCGTCGGGCCGACCATGGTGACCATCTTCTCGATCGGGTCGGCGGTCGCCCCCGCGCACCGCCTCGGCACCGTCATGACGCTCCTGGCGAGCGGCATCGTCGCCGGTACCGCGATCGGCTCGGCGCTGGCCGGAACACTCGCCGAAGCGGCGGGGCCGGCCGCAGCGGCGGGCGTCCCCGCCTGCGCTGCCGGCGTGCTGCTCCTCCTCGGCGTCGCATCCGCCGTCGCCCTGCGCGGCCGCGGCTCCACCCGGGCTCCGGTGCCCGGGAGGTAGCACCGTCGCCCTCCGCGCCGGCAGCTCGATCGAGGCACGGGCGCTACCAGCCGGCGGCGCTGGTCCTCGCGGCGCTGCCGCGCATAGGATCGGAGGACATCCCAGCTGCAGGAGGACCCATGAGCACCGAAGGCACCGAGCACGACGGCACGACCCAGGACGGTACTGGCCACGAGGGCACCGACGACGCGCAGGGCGCGGGTCCCGAGGGCACGATCCCGGCGAGCGACGACGGCATCGCGGCGGGATCCACCGACGAGCCGAGCAACTTCGAGCCCGAGGAGGACGACGGCGGCGCCTCGTAGGCGGAAGCGGCCCTGCCGCGCTCAGCTGATGCTGGGCGCGTAGCGGGGCGGGTCCGGGAGACGCACGTTGCCCCCGACGATACCGCCGGTGATCATGCCGGCCGGGACGAACTCGGAGCCGCTGGCCCCCCGGGTGGAGGGTGCGGCCACGGGCGCCGGCGCGTGATCGTCGTCGCGGCTGCGCAGCTGGAGCGCGACATCATGCGCGAAGGGCCTCGCGGCAGGGTCCCTCGACGTCATGCGCCGCAGCAGGTCCGCCCACTCGGGACCGAGCGAATCCGGCACCTCGGGATCCCGCAGGAGACGGGCCAGTGCGGCCTCGACCACAGGTCCCGGGAACGCCTTCTCACCGGTCAGGCACTCGAGGAGTACGAGGCCGAGGGAGTAGATGTCGCTGCGCTCGTCGAGCGGATCACTCCTTGCCTGCTCGGGGCTGAGGTAGCTCGCGGTGCCGATCGTCGCGCCGACCGCCGTGGCCATGGTGGCCTCCACCAGGCGGGCGATCCCGAAGTCCGTGAGTTTGGCATACAGGCGCGTGCCGCTGTCCGTGCTGAGGAACATCAGGATGTTGGCGGGCTTCACGTCGCGGTGCACCACACCCTCGGAGTGGATGTAGGCGAGAGCGTCCGCCAGGTCCGCTCCGAGCTGCGCGACGTCCTCCGCGGGAAGCGCCCCGCGTCGGAGCAGGTGTCGCAGATCCTCGCCGTCCACGAGTTCCATGACGAGGAATCCCGTGGTACGGCCCTCCTCGTCCTCGTGCATGCCGGCGTCGTGCAGCGTCACGAGACCGGGATGGTTCAGCGTCGACAGCAGCATCGTCTCCGTGTGCTGGCGACGGTAGTCGTCGTCGTCGGACGTCGTGGGGTTGAAGATCTTGATCGCCACGTCGCGGCCCAGAGTGCGATCGACGGCGCGGTACACCGACGCGGTGCCGCCGACACCGAGGAGACCCGTGGTCTCATAACGGTCGGCAAGGAGCACGTGCATGCGTGTCCTCCCGCGCCAGGTTGTGATGGTCGACCGTCACACAGCCATAAGGCTGCTGATCAATTCCGAGTATAGCCTCGACCGGTGCGGCCCCGGCGTGTGCCGGACACGCGTTACCGAACCTTCACCGCACGTCACCGCGTCCCGTCATGCGAGGAAGGCGAGTGCCGCCTCCTTGAACACCCGGGAGGTGATCGCGTTCGTGTGGTTCCTGCCCGGCAGTGTGGTGACCACCGCATCCGGCGCCCACCGTGTGAGGTCCTCGAGGCCGACGGCGTAGTCGTCCTGGTCCCCCGCGACGAGGAGCAGCGGCATCTTCGGGACGGCGCCCTGCGGGTCGAACGGTTCCGTCTTGATGGCCGAGACCAGCGCCAGAAGCGCGGGCAGGTCGGCGTGCGGGCCGGCCTGAGCCATCCGCAGGAGGTCGGCGGTCGTCGGGTCCTGGGAAGGGGCTCCGCCGGCGAGGAAACGCTCGGCGCCCTCGAGGTCGAAGGCCGCGAGGGGGTCCGCCGTGCCCGGTCCGCCCAGCACCATCCTCCGCACCGTCTCGGGCTGGGTGGCGCCGAACTCCCACGCCAGCCTGGAACCCAGCGAGTAGCCGATGATGTCGACGCCGGAGGTCGGGTCGTCGCCGCGCAGAGGGAGGACACGCTCATCGAACAGGGCCTGCAGGATGTCGGCACGGATGCGGCTGGGAGCGTAGGCGCCGGCGTCGTCGGGCGTCGCACTTTCGCCGTGTGCGGGGAGGTCCACCATGACGACGCCGCGGCCCGCATCATTCAGGAGACGGACCCAGCCCGTCTCGATCCAGTTCTGCCGGGAGGACGAGCCGAAGCCGTGCAGCAGGAGGACCGGCGGCAGGGGCGCGGGGGAGTCCGGGAGGCTGCGGGTGATGGACAGGCGGGGATCGGTCCCCTCGACGGCGTGAACAGCGTGGTGATCCATGCGTCCCATCGTAAGGGCGGCAGAGACATGTGCACCGTTGAACACATCCCCGCCGCGCGGCCCGGGGGCCGACGCCAGTGACTTTAGACACTCCGACCGGATCGGGCAACCCCTCGGCTGCACGTTACGCGGTCCCGGCGACGGGGACGGGCGGTACGGACACTGCATCACGACCGGCTGTCGACCGCCGCTCCCATAAGTTATAGTCATCTTGACCCGAACAGGGCGCGCCCCTCGGACGGAAGGATCGGGTATGTACGGCTCGGCCAACGTCACGGAACGGCAGGCCCAGGCACCCGCCCTCGCGATCTCGACGGTCATCTTCGCGCTCCGCACGGATCCCGGGTCAGGCCGGTCCGAGATCTGGCTACCCCTCGTCCGCAGGATCCGGCAACCGCACCTCGGGAAGTGGGCGCTGCCCGGCGGACCCCTCGGTGGGAGCGAGTCGCTGCAGGATGCAGCAGCGCGGAACCTGAGGGAGACGACGGACCTCGAGCCGACCTACCTCGAGCAGCTCTACGCCTTCGGTGGACTCGACCGGGCGGCCACGCAGCGGCTCGTGTCCATCGTCTACTGGGCACTCGTCCGCCCCGACCAGGCCGACCTGGCGCGGGAATCGGAGAACGTCCGCTGGTTCCGCGCGTCCGAGGCGGCAGGCCTCGCCTTCGACCACGACGAGATCGTGGCCTACGCCCTCGAGCGGCTGCACGGCAGGATCGAGCACGGCTCCGTCGCCTACCACTTCCTGGGCGATCGGTTCACGCTCACCCAGCTGCGAGGGGTCTTCGAGGCCGTGCTCGGCCGGCCGCTCGATCCGGCCAACTTCCGCCGCCAGCTCCGGTCGGCACGGGACATCGCCGCGACGGACGAGGTACTCCAGGGCGGGCGCAACCGGCCGCCCCGCCTCTACCGCTACACCGGGCAGAACGCGCAGGCACCGCCGCCCGCCCGCACACCGGCGGACGACCGACCGACCTCGTGACGGGCGGTGTGCCGAATACGTCCCGACGATCACCCGACGCTGCCTCATCGACGCCGTCACCCCCACGACCGGCCCCGCAGCCCGACAGCCCGACAGCCCACCCCCAGGGAGAACGCCATGTCCGTCACCACCGCCATCCATGACCTCGCGCGAGGCCCCGCCGGGACCGGCGCAGCTCCGGGGACCTGCTCGCCGGACCTCGTGCGTGAGCCGTGGGCGTTCGACGCCCTCCCGCTGCCCGGTTACGGGCCGGGGGCGTCCGTGCAGGACCCGGCCCCGGCGACGACCCCGCGGCAGGGCGACCTGCCGGAGGAGTACAGGAACGCCCCGGCCGAGGAGCTCGACCGCCGGATCCTCGCCGCGAAGAACACACTGGGCGAGTCCGTCGTGATCCTCGGGCACTTCTACCAGCGTGACGAGGTGGTGAGATACGCCGACTTCGTGGGGGACAGTTACCAGCTCGCGCGGGCCGCCACCGAGCGGACGGCCGCCGAGGCCATCATCTTCTGCGGCGTCCACTTCATGGCGGAGACGGCCGACATGCTGTCCACACCGCAGCAGGCCGTGGTCCTGCCGAACCTCGCGGCGGGCTGCTCGATGGCGGACATGGCGGATATCGACTCCGTGTCGGAGTGCTGGGACCAGTTGACCGCTCTGTTCGGGTCGGAGCCGGACGCCGACGGCCGGCTGCCCGTGATCCCCGTGACGTACATGAACTCCTCGGCCGCCCTGAAGGGCTTCTGCGGGGAGAACGGGGGGATCGTGTGCACGTCGTCGAACGCGGCTGCCGTCCTCGAGTGGGCCTTCGAGCGGGGCCGGCGCGTGCTCTTCTTCCCCGACCAGCACCTCGGCCGCAACACGGCGAAGGCGATGGGCGTGCCGCTCGGGCAGATGCCGATGTGGAATCCTCGCAAGCCCTGGGGCGGCACGGACGAACAGACGCTGCACGACTCCCGCGTGATCCTCTGGCACGGTTTCTGCTCGGTGCACAAGCGCTTCACCGTGGCGCAGATCGAGAAAGCCCGCGCCGACTTCCCCGGCGTGCGGGTGATCGTGCATCCCGAGTGCCCGATGCCCGTGGTCGATGCCGCCGACGAGTCCGGCTCCACCGACTACATCCGGAAGGCCATCGCCGCGGCGGAGCCTGGCAGCACCTTCGCGATCGGCACGGAGATCAACATGGTGAACCGGCTCGCCGCGCAGCATCCGGAGCACACCATCTTCTGTCTCGACCCTGTCATCTGCCCCTGCTCCACCATGTACCGCATTCACCCCGGCTACCTCGCGTGGGTGCTCGAGGGGCTCGTCGACGGGCACGTGCTCAACCGCATCACGGTGCCCGACTCCGTCGCGGAACCCGCCCGGGTGGCGTTGAACCGGATGCTCGCGGTCCGGCCATGAGGACAGTCCCTGCCTCGGGCGGGAGGAACGGTTCGCCGGGCCTGCGGACCGTGGTCGTCGGCGCGGGGATCGCAGGGCTGCAGACAGCCCTGGTGCTCCGTCGCCTCGACCCGACGGCCGAGGTGGTCCTGGTGTCGAAGGGGCCGCTCGGCGAGAGCAACACCGAGTACGCCCAGGGCGGTATCGCCGCCGTCGTGCCGCGTCCGGCAGGTGCGGGGATGCCCGACGGCGGTGCAGGCCCGGCAAGTGTCCTCGATTCGGTCCAGGCCCATATCGCCGACACGCTCCGTGCCGGGGCCGGCCTGGCCGATGCGGACGCGGTCGCCGTCCTGTGTGAGGGAGCCGCGGAGGGGATCGCCGCGCTGGAGCACTCGGGGGCGGTCTTCGACACCGCCGGTGCCACCGCGCTGCCTGCCCTCGGCCGGGAGTCGGCGCACTTCGCGGCGAGGATCCTGCACATCGGCGGCGACACGACCGGAGCCGGGCTCGTGGACGCGCTCCTCGGCGCGGTCCGGGCCGACGGCGATCTCCGCGTGCTGGAGCACACCGTCGTGACGCGGGTGCTGCTCGACGCCGCACCCGACGGCTCGTCGCACGCCACGGGCGTCGAGGTGGTCGCGGCCGACGGAACCGGGCGGATCACCGCGGACGCCGTCGTGCTGGCGACGGGCGGCGCGGGGCAGCTCTTCGAGCACACCACGAATCCCGCGGTCGCCACGGGTGACGGCGTGGCACTGGCCTGGCGGGCCGGCGCCGTGGTCGCCGACCTCGAGTTCTTCCAGTTCCACCCGACATCGCTCGACGTGCCGGGGAACCCGCTCCTCTCGGAGGCGGTGCGTGGCGAGGGGGCCCGACTCGTCGACGGCGCAGGGCGCGCGTTCATGACGGACTACCACCCCGACGGGGACCTCGCCCCACGCGACGTCGTGGCGCGGGGTCTCGCGGACCGGCTCGCCCGCGACCGTTCACGCGCGGCGACGGACCGGGCGCCGCAGGTCTTCCTGGACGCGACGGCGCTCGGTGGTGCGTTCCTGGCCGGGCGCTTCCCGTCCCTCACGGCGCTCACCGCACAGCACGGTCTCGACTGGTCCTCGGCCCCCGTGCCCGTGGTCCCTGCGGCGCACTACTGGATGGGCGGCGTCAGGACGGATACGGACGGCCGCACCTCGGTCCCCGGGCTCTTCGCCGTTGGTGAAGCGGCGTGCACGGGCGTGCACGGCGCCAACCGGCTCGCCTCGAACAGCCTGCTCGAGGGGGTGGTCTTCGGGGCACGGTGTGCAGCGGCGATCGCCGCCGGCCGGGGAGCGGCGCCGGTCTTCGACGCCGAACCGGTGGATCTGGAAGCGGAGGCGGCCCCGACGCAAGCCTTCACGCGCCGGGACCTGCAGGCGCTGATGTCCGATCACGCGGGCTTACTGCGCACGGGCGAGGGCCTGGACCTCGCCCGCAAGCACCTCGCCTCCTTCCGCGTGGATGCGGATCCCGAGAACGCCAACCTGCTGCTGTGCGCGCGCCTCCTCGTTCATGCCGCCGCGAACCGGGTCAGGTCCTGCGGAGCGCACTTCCGCTCGGACCAGCCCGCCAGCCCGCCCGACCGGCCCGACCCGAGCCGGTCCTACGTCCGAGCCCCCCGAGGGAGAACGCCATGACAGAGACCGTCATCAGCCCGACACCCCCCGCCGTTCCCCGCCCGTCGTCCCCGTCGGCGTCCACGTCCGTGCCACCGCAGCACCTGATCGACGCGGTCGTCGCCGCCGCGCTCGCCGAGGATGCGCCCTGGGGTGACATCACCTGCCAGGCACTCATCGACCCCGACCTGGAGGCGACGGCGACCATCACCGCACGGGAGCCGGGCGTCCTCTGCGGGACCGCCGCCATCGAGGCCGCCCTGCGCCTCACGGACGCGCGCATCCGCGTGGTCTTCCCGCAGGTGGACGGTACCCGGTTCGACGCCGGTGCCGTCCTCGCGGAGATCAGCGGACCGGCGGCCGGGATCCTCACCGCGGAACGGACGGCCCTCAACATCGCCCAGCGGCTCAGCGGGATCGCCACGATGACGCGCGCCTTCGTCGACGCCGCGGCCGGCACGGGGGCGCGCATCACCGACACCCGCAAGACGACACCCGGCCTCCGGCTGCTCGAGCGCTGGGCGGTCCGGTGCGGCGGCGGCTCCAACCACCGCTCCAGCCTGTCCGACGCCGTGATGGTCAAGGACAACCACCTGGCCCTGCTCGCGGTCGACGGGCCGGCAGCCCTCACGCAGTCCCTGCTGGCCATGCGGTCCCGTGTGCCGCACACCGTGCACGTGGAGGTCGAGGTGGACCGGCTGGACCAGCTCGAGCCGGTCCTCGCCGCCGGGGTGGACACGGTCATGCTCGACAACTTCGGCCTCGACGACCTGATGGAGGGAGTGCGCCGCATCGGCGGCCGGGCACTGGTCGAGGCCAGCGGCAACGTCCGGCTGGACACGGTCCCGGCCATCGCGGCGACCGGCGTGGACCTCATCTCCGCCGGTGCCCTCACCCACAGCGTCCGGTCGCTCGACCTCGGACTGGACTTCGGCCCCGGCTCCAGGACCGGCGGCCATGATCTACCTTGACGCCGCCGCGACGGCCCCCGCGAAGCGTGAGGTCCTCGAGGAGATGTGGCCCCTGCTGACCTCCACGTTCGGCAACCCCTCGAGCCACCACACCTACGGCGAGGCCGCGGCGACCGAGTTGGCCCGCGCCCGTGCACGCATCGCCGCTCTGCTGGGCTGCCGGGCCGGGGAGATCGTCTTCACCTCGGGCGGCACCGAGGCCAACAACCTCGCGCTCAAGGGGCTCGCCCTGGCCGCGCCGCGGGGGCGGCACATCGTGGCGAGTGCCATCGAGCACCCGTCGGTGCTGGAGGTGCTCGACTACCTCCGCAGCTTCCACGGCTTCCGCATCACCACGCTGCCCGTGTCCTCCACCGGCGTCGTCTCCCCGTCGGCGCTGGCCGCCGCGCTCGAGGAGAGCACGACCCTGTGCACCGTGATGTACGCGAACAACGAGGTGGGCACCGTGCAGGACCTCGCCGCGCTGGCCGGGGTGTGCCGGGCCGCCGGCGTCCCCTTCCACTCCGACGCCGTGCAGGCCGCGGGCTGGCTTCCCCTCGGGGTGGACGGCCTGGGCGTCACGGCCCTCAGCGTCTCGGGGCACAAGCTCGGGACGCCGAAGGGCACGGGAGTGCTGTACCTCCGGGCGGGGACGCCCTGCGAACCCGTGCTGCACGGCGGCGGGCAGGAGCGCGGACGCCGCTCCGGCACGGAGAACGTGGCCGGTGCCGTGGGCCTCGCGCGGGCGCTGGAGCTCGCGCAGGGCGCCCTGCCGGGGACCGCGGTCACGGCCGCCGGGGCACGGGCCGCCTTCATCTCCACCGTCCTGGACGGAGTGCCCGGAGCGATCCTGACGGGCGACGCCGATCGGAGGCTGCCCAACCTCGCCTCGTTCTGCTTCCCCGGCGTGAGCGGCGAGGCGGTCCTGCTGGAACTCGAGCGCCGGGGGATCGTGTGCTCGAGCGGGTCCGCCTGCGCGGCCGGGTCCACGGAGCCCTCGCCGGTGCTGCTGGCACTCGGCCTGGACGAGGAGACCGCCTCCACCGCCGTGCGTCTCTCATGGACCTCCGACACAGGCTCCGACGAGCTCGCGAGCGCGGCCGCGGCCGTCGTCGCCTCCGTCCGCGCAGTCCGGTCGCTCGGCGCGGCATACCCCTGCGTCGGCGCGACCGGACCCTAGACTGGCCGCACCGAGCCGCCCGGAGGGGAGCGCAGATGAACCAGATACCGACCAGCGGGCGGGATACCCGTCGCGTCCTGCAGGGCGTCCTCGCCGCCGCGCTCGTGGGCCTCCTGCTGCCGTCGTGTTCCACGCTGCAGGGCGACGACGGCGGAGTCCCGTCGGCGTCGGCGACCGCGTCACCGACGTCCGAGCCGGCCGCCGCGCCGCTGCGACAGGCGCGCGAGGGCTGGAAGGTGTTCACCGATCCCGGACGGCTCATCAGCTTCGAGCTGCCGCAGGCGTGGGTCGTGCAACCGCTCGAGCCGGAGCCCGGTGCCTATGCGCCGGACTCGCTGCACTACGCCGTCCGCACGCCGGAGGGGACCACGGCCGCAGAGCTGCACTCCGGCATCCTGGCGCCCGAGGACCCCTGCCCCGACGCGCAGCGCACTCCGTACTACGTCCTCGGCAGCGAACCCCTCGACACGACCGGCGGTGCGCCGGCCGCCGGTATCGAACCGCGCTTCGTGGTCCGGATCATCACCGGATTCCGCTTCTTCGGTTCCTACGGCATCACGGACCAGGTGGGCGGGGCTGACGGTCTCGCGTGTTCCCTTCCCAACACGGTCCAGGGCGGCGAGGCCCTCGGGCGGTTCAGCTTCGGCGACCTCGAGGTGCTGGCTCCGAAGGCTCCGGCGAACACCGGACCGGGGACGGTCTCCTTCGGCACGATCGGGGAAGCCGAGGCGTACTACGACACCCCGGAGTTCGCCACCATCCGCGAGATGGTCCGTTCAGTCCGCGTGGAGCCCGCTCCGGCCGGCTGACGGGACGCCGGACGGGAGACCAGGCAGGGCGTCAGGCGGCGGGCCGCAGGGCCGTGTAGTCCACCCCGGTCAGTTCGGCGCTGCGGTTCCACAACCGCACCGCGATGTCCTGGTCGAGCACGCGGGGCACGGGGGCCACGAGGCGGGGAGCGCCGCGGGTCTCCCCGGGCCCGGACGGGCCGTAGTAATCGCCGCCCCGTACATCGGGCGCCGTCGCCGCGTACAGCGTGGGCAGGGCGCCGGCGGCATCGGACTGGCCCATGAGCTTGAGGAAGCCCCCGAAGGCGTCGAGCACCGGGGCCTGCATGCCGGCGGTCAGGTTCGTGTTGGCGAGCCCCGGGTGCGCCGCCACGGAGGTGAGGTCCCAGCCCGCGGCGCGCGCCCGGCGGTCGAGCTCCACCATGAAGTACAGGTTCGCGATCTTGCTCTGGCCGTAGGCACCCCACCGGCTGTACCGGCGCTCCGACTGCAGGTCCCCGAAGTCGATGCGCCCCCGCCTGTGGGCGATGCTCGAGAGAGTGACGACGCGCGGGGACCCTGCCGCGCGCAGGTTCGGCAGCAGCAGGCCCGTCAGCGCGAAATGACCGAGGTGATTGGTGCCGAACTGCAGTTCGAACCCGTCCGCCGTGGTGGACCTCGGCGTGGCCATGACGCCCGCGTTGTTCACGAGCAGGTGCACTGGCCCGTCCAGGGCTGCGGCGAACGCGCGGACCGATGAGAGGCTCGCGAGGTCGAGCACGCGCATCTCGACCTCCCCGCTCCCGCTCAGGGACCGCACCCGCGCCTCGGCGCCCCGCCCGCGCTCCTCGTTGCGGCAGGCCAGCACCACGTGCGCGCCCTTCCGGGCGAGTCCGACGGCGGTCTGCAGGCCCAGCCCGCTGTTGGCACCGGTGATGACCGCGCGCCGTCCCCCCAGATCGCCGATCGAGTCCGCTGTGAAGTCGCTCATGTGTTCCTCTCCTGCCCGGGGCTCCTGCCCGGGTCCGGTGGTGCCCGTCCGGCGTTGATGGTGCGCCCTCGCCCCAGCATAGAGTTGGGGGCGGACCTGCCACCTACCGGGAGCAACGAACCATGCAGCGCACCGTCTCCGCCGACCTCGATGCCACGACCATCGCGGGTACAGAGGTCGTCCTGTCCATCGCCCTGGCCGCCCCGGGGAGCTACACGGCCGTCGAGGAGGAGCTGGCCGTGCTGATCGACGGTGAACCGGCCGAGCTCCGCCCGCTCGAGGACAGGGACGGCACGCGGCTGCACGTGTTCCGCACGCCGCGGGCCTCGTCCATCCGCGTGCGCTACCGCGCGCAGGTCACGGGGAACGCCGCCCCGGCGCCGCTGGACGACGTCGACCTCGTGCGCTACGTGCGGCCGAGCCGCTACTGCGAGTCGGACAGGATCCTGCCCACCGCCTACGCGCAGTTCCCCGACCTCCGCGGTGTGGACCTGATGCAGGGCGTGCGGGACTGGGTCGCGGCCGAGCTCTCCTACGTCCCGGGCTCCTCCGGGTTCACCGACGGCGCGGTGGACACCCTCCTCGCCCGCCGGGGCGTCTGCCGCGACTACGCCCACCTCGTGATCGCGCTCCTGCGGGCCCGGGACATCCCTGCCCGCCTCGCCTCCGTGTACGCGCCGGGTCTCAGCCCGATGGACTTCCACGCCGTCGTCGAGGCGTGGGTGGACGGCACGTGGCACCTGCTGGATGCCACGGGGCTCGCCCCACGTGCCTCGATGCTGCGCATCGCGACGGGAAGGGACGCGACCGACACCGCGCTCGTCTCCACGGTGGGCGGTTCCCTGCAGCTCTCGGGCCTGACGGTGACCGCGACGGTCGACGAGCTGCCTGTCGATCATGCGGCCGAACGCCTGGCCCTCCGCTGACCGCCGGCCCTGCAGCCGCTTCCCGGGGCGGGGCTACCGCTCCAGGGCGGCGTTGATCTTGTCCGTCAGGGCCTTCAGCTGGTCCATCTCCGCGGGGTCCAGGACCGGAGCCAGCACGTCATGGATGCGGTGGACGTGCGCCGAGCCGATCCGTCGCTGCAGCGCCCTGCCCTCGTCGGTCAGCCCCAGCTCCACGCCGCGGTGGTCCTTCTCGGCGGGGCGCCTGCGCACGAGGTTCCTCGCCTCGAGACGGTCCACCATGCGGCTGAGGCTGGGCTGGCTGATCAGCAGGTGGTTGTTGAGTTCGTTCAGGCGGGTCCAGCCACCGGGACACCGGCTGAGGTTGAACAGGACGTCGTACTCGCCGATGGGCAGTTCCCGGAACGCGGGATCCTGCCGGATGCGGCGCATCACGCCCACCTGCGCACGGAAGAGGGCCTCCCAGGTCTCCGACGCCTGCCGGACCGACGCACCCGTGCCCTCGCCGTCGTGAGCCCGCCCGGGCTGCCCGACGGCGGTGTTCGACTCCTCGCCCATGGCTGCTGCCCGGCCTCCCGCCGGTCGGCCCGGCAATCGATGTGTTTGCATCAAGTATACGCGGCGCCCCTCCGCGGCGCCGCTGCCGGATGCGAGGCCTCAGGCGGCAGCCCGACGCTGGGCCCGTTCCTCGCGACGCCCCTCGACGAGCCGGTACAGGACCGGGACGAGGACGAGCGTGAGCGCCGTCGAGGAGACGAGCCCGCCGATCACGACGACGGCCAGCGGCTGCGAGATGAACCCGCCCTCGCCGGTGAGGCCCAGGGCCATCGGGGTGAGCGCGAAGATCGTGGCCAGCGCCGTCATGAGGATGGGCCGGAGCCGCTGGCGGGCACCCTCGCGGATCGCCTCGGCGACCGGCAGGCCCGGCGACCCGTTCCGCGGCAGGCGGTACTGGTTGATGAGGTCGATCAGCACGATCGCGTTCGTCACCACGATGCCCACGAGCATCAGCATGCCGATGAGCGAGGGCAGCCCGAGCGGGATCCGGGTGATCAGCAGCAGGGCGATGGCGCCCGTGGCCGCGAAGGGGATCGACACGAGCAGGATCAGGGGCTGTACGAGGCTCTTGAACGTGGCCACCATGATGACGTAGACGATCGCGACGGCCGCCCAGAGCGCCAGGAACAGCTGGTCGAAGGACTCCACCTGCTGGGTCGAGGCACCGCCCACCGTGGCGGTCGCACCCGCGGGCAGGTCGATGTCCTCGAGCCGTTCGGTGACGGCGGTGGTCAGGCTGCCGAGGTCGTCCCCGGCCGGCGTGATCGAGACACGGGCGGTCCGCTCCCCGTTCGTGCTCGTGACGGAGAGCGGCACCTGCACCTCCTCCACCGAGGCGACGTCGGTCAGGGGGACGGGCCCGCGTGCCGCCGGGACCTGGAGGGTGCGGAGCTGCTCGAGGCTCGTGATGCGTGTGCCCTCGCCGATCAGCACCGGGAAGTCGTCGGCGTCGAACCGCACGGAGCCGGCCGGGACGGGGCTGATGCTGCCGCCCAGCAGCGCGGCGATCTGGCCCTCGCTGAGGCCCGCGGCGACGGCGGCGGCCCGGTCCACGTCGATCTGGACCTGCGGCGATGCCGCGGAGAGGTTGCTCGAGACCTCGCCCGCACCTTCGAGCCCCTGCATGCCGTCGAGGACGGCGGCGTTCGCGGATTCGAGGTCCTCGCCGGCGGGAGCGGTGATGTCCACGTCGATGGTGCTGGACGTCCCGAAGCCGCCCTGCTGGCTCGACAGGGAGAAGCTTCCGGCGTCCGACAGTCCCTCGAGGTCCTTGCGGACCGACTCCTGGAGTGTCTCCTGGTCCGCCTCCTCGTCGGTGATGACGGTGAAGGTCGCCACGGAGGCCCCGCCGGAGAACTGGGCGGCGAAACCCCCCTCCGCGTTGCCGACGGTCAGCTGGACGTCCCTGATCTCGGGGTTGTCGGCCAAGATCTCCTCGGTGCGGCCGGCCGCCTCCGCGGTGGTCGCGAGGCTGGAGCCCGGCGGGAGGGTCTGCGTGAGGGAGAAGCTGTTCTGCCCGGAACCGCCGAGGAGGTTCGTGGGCAGGAACGGGACCATCGCCGCCGTCGCGCCCAGCACGATCAGCCCGCTGACGAGCGTGACGACGGGATGGCGCTGTGTCCCGGTCAGGATCGGCAGGTAACCACGCTGGAGCAGTGACGGGCGTTCGGGTACGGGGGCCTCCCGGGCGCCGTCATCCGGCACGGGCGCCGCGTGGCGTGCTCCCCGGCGGGAGGGCGCGGTGCGGGGGAGGAACCAGTAGGCCAGTACCGGGATGATCGTCAGCGACACGGCCAGGGACGCCAGGAGCGCGATGCCCGTCGTGACGGCGAAGGGGCGGAAGAGCTCGCCCGCGAGGCCGCCGACGAAGCCGATCGGCGCGAAGACGGCGACGGTGGTGAGGGTCGAGGCGGTGATGGCCCCGGCGACCTCCCGGACCGCGGTCAGGATGGCCTCGCGCTTCTCCTCGCCGTAGCCGAGGTGCCGCTTGATGTTCTCGATCACGACGATGGAATCGTCGACCACGCGCCCGATGGCGATCGTCAGTGCTCCGAGGGTCAGCAGGTTGAGGGAGTAGCCCGCCGCGTAAAGCCCGATGAACGTGATGAGCAGGGACAGCGGGATGGAGATGGCGGTCACCAGCGTGGAGCGGACCGAGAGGAGGAAGACGAGGATGATCAGCACGGCGAACCCGAGGCCCAGGATCCCCTCGGTGGTGAGGTCGTCGATGCTGCTCTCGATGAACGGCGCCTGGTCGAACACCACCGTGATGTCCGCGGCGTTGCCGAGCTCCGCCTCGAGCTCGGGGACGAGGGCCACGATCTGCTGGGAGATCTCCACCGTGTCGCCGTCGGGCACCTTGGTCACCGAGAGGGCGAGCGTCTCCACCCCGTTGGTCCGCGTGACGGAGGTGGCCTCGTCGTCGGCCAGGCGGACGTCGGCGATCCCGCCGATGGTGGCGACCGGGCCCCGCGCGGGCGCGGGCGAAGCGGGCGCTGACGTACCGGCCGGCGCATCCGGGGAGGCGCCCGGTGCGCTGCCGCCGGGCGCCGTCCCTCCGCCGGTCGCGGCTCCGGGCTGCGCCGAGCCGGATCCACCGGTGTCGCCGGAGGACGACGACGAGGGGAGCACCGGCAGGGCCTCGATGTCCTCGAGCGACCCGATCTGGCTGCCCGCCTGGATGGTCAGCGAGCGGGGATCCTCCTCGAGGGTGCCGACCGGGAAGAGCGCGCCGTTGTCCTCGAGCGTGCTGGTGAGGTCGCTGACGGTCAGTCCGGCCCCCTCCAGCGCTCCGGCCCGCGGCAGGATCGCCACGTGCTGCGTGGTGCCGCCGGAGACGTCCGCGGTCCGCACGCCGTCGATCTTCTGCAGCCGGGGGACGGTCAGCCGCGCGAGGTCGCCGTTGAGCTCACTGAGGGTCTGGTCGGACGAGACCGCCATGAACACGATGGGCAGATCGCTGATGCTGCCGGCGAGTGCCTGCGGTTCCACGTCCTCGGGAAGCGTGGGGCGGACCGTCGAGATGGCCCGGTCCACCTGTGCCCTCGCGCGGTCGAGGTCGGTGCCGTACACGAAGACGAGGCTCACGGTAGAGACGCCCGTGCGCGAGGTGGACGACGATGACTCCAGCCCCTCGACGCCGCTGAGCGCCGCCTCGAGCGGTTCGCTGACCTGCTGGTCGAGGTACGTCGGGGAGGCACCCGGCACGGCGGACAGCACCGTGATCTGCGGGAACTCGAGCGAGGGGATCAGTTCCTGCTTGAGGGACCCGAGCGTGATCACGCCGAAGACCGACGCGAAGACGGTGATGAGCGCGATCAGGGCACGGTTGCCGAGGGAGAGCTGGGCCAGACGGAACAAGGGACCTGCCTTCGATGCTGGCGGGCGCCCCGCGGGCCGGGACCGCCGTCGTTACTTGAGTTTGAGGACCCGGTCGGTGAGCGACTGCACCTCGGAGGCCAGGGACGGGTTCTCGTTGAGCTTGACTCCGTAGCCGGGCAGCATCTCCTTGAGCTTCGGCTCCCAGTCGGCGATCTTGGCCGGGAAACAGCGCTTGAGCAGTTCGACCATGATCGGGGCGGCCGTGGAGGCGCCGGGGGATGCTCCCAACAGGGCTCCCACCGAGCCGTCCGAGGAGGTGATGACCTCGGTGCCGAACTGCAGTACGCCGCCTTTCTTCGGGGCCTTCTTGATGACCTGCACACGCTGACCCGCCGAGATCAGTTCCCAGCTGCTGCCGTCCGCGCTCGGGAGGAACTCGTTGAGCGACTCGTTCTTGGCGTCGCGGTTCTTCAGCACCTCGGTGATGAGGTACTTCGTCAGGGACATGTTGTCCTTGCCGACCGCCAGCATCGGCACGAGGTTGGAGGGCCTGATGGACGAGGGCAGGTCCAGGTAGGAGCCCCGCTTGAGGAATTTCGTCGAGAACCCGGCGTAGGGCCCGAAGAGCAGGGAGCGCTCGCCCTGGACGAAGCGCGTGTCGAGGTGCGGCACGGACATGGGCGGGGCGCCCACGGACGCCTGGCCGTAGACCTTGGCGTTGTGCTGGCTGACAAGCTCCGCGTCGGTGCACCGCAGGAACTGGCCGGAGACGGGGAAGCCCGCGAAGCCGCGGCCCTCGGGGATGCCGCTGCGCTGCAGCAGGTGCAGGGCGCCGCCACCGGCGCCGATGAAGACGAATCTCGTGGTCACGGTGCTGGACGCCCCGGTGGCCCTGTTCTTAATCTTGACGTCCCAGCGGCCGTCGGTGGCGCGGGCGACGTCGAGCACGTCGAAGCCGTAGTGGAGGTCGACGCCGGTGCCCTCGAGGTAACCGGTGAGCTGGCGGGTCAGGGCACCGAAGTCAACGTCGGTGCCGCCCTCGACCCGGGACGCCGCGACGGGCTGGGACGGGTTGCGGCCCTTCATGACCAGTGGCGTCCAGCCGGCGATGGTGTCGTGGTCCTCGCTGTGCTCCATGGTGTTGAACAGCGGCTGCGGGCTCAGTGCCTCGTAGCGCCTGCGCAGGTACTGGGCGTTCGCCTGGCCCCAGACGAAGCTCATGTGCGGCACGGGGTTGATGAAGCTGCGCGGGTCGCCGATGTGCCCCTCGGACACCAGGTGCGACCAGAACTGCCGTGACACCTGGAACTGCTCGTTGATGGCGACGGCCTTGGCCGGGTCCACGGAGCCGTCCTTGCCCGCGGGGGAGTAGTTCAGCTCGCAGAGGGCGGAGTGGCCCGTGCCGGCGTTGTTCCAGGGGTCGGAGCTCTCGAGGCCGGCGACGTCGAGCCGCTCGAAGAGCGAGATGTCCCATTCGGGCTGGAGCTGCCGGAGGAAGGCGCCGAGTGTGGCGCTCATGATCCCACCGCCGATCAGCACGACGTCGGTGGTCCTGGCAGGGGTGCCCAGATTACTAGTGGTCAACGTTGTCTCCAGTCGCGAGGTCGTAGCAGGGAAAGCCTAGCCGCTGGGAGTGACACTCCCTAAATCAGCGGGGTCCCCGTCGCCCTGGCCGGAGGGCTCGGGAAGAGGCTCGGCGTCCGCGAGGTCGATGCGGTTGAAGACCTCGTGCATCACCGGGCTGACGGGGTACGTCCTCACGCGCGCGCTCATCGCCAGGGCGGAGATGGGGAAGGCGAGCGGGACGGCGGGGATCCTGTTGGCGATCTGTGCACTGATGTCGGCGTAGGCCTCCGTACGGTCCTCGCCGCCGGGCAGTCCGCGTGCCCGGTTGATCTTGCTGAACAGCTGCGGATCGTCGTAGGCGAACTCCTGGTTGCGGCCGCCGAAGAGCGCGCCGACGAAGTTGTCGGGATCCTGGTAGCTCCCGCTCCAGCCGAGGAGGTGGAAGGCCCGCTCGCCGGATCCCTGGACCGTCGCCACGTAGTCGTCGCTCCAGTCGACCGGTACGGGCCGGATGTTGAAACCGGCCTCGGTCAGCTGCCGGCTGAGCTCGGCGTAGGCCTTCTCGGGTGCCGGCAGGTACGCACGGGAGACGTTGCGCGGGTAGTAGAAGGGCAGTTCGCGCCCGTCGTAGCCGGATTCCTCCAGCAGTTCCCTCGCGAGGTCGAGATCGTGCCCGTAGTCCTGCACCGTCTCGTTGCTCACACCGAGCTTCTCCGGGATGAACTGGCGGGCAGGCTTCGTGCCGTTCAGGAAGCGGCCGTCGATCAGGGCGTCCTTGTCGATGGCGTGGGCGACGGCGCGGCGGAAGAGGAGGTCGTCGACGCCCGGGAAGGCCTCGTTCATGCCGAGGTACAGCACCGAGTAGGGGTCCCGCTGGAGGAACTGGAGCCCGTTGCGGGCGAGGTCGACGGCGCTGTCGACACTGACGAAGTCGTAGCCGTCGATCCGCCCCGACGTGAGGGCGCGGGCCCGGGAGTCGGGGTTCGGGATGGTGGTGAAGAGCACTTCCTCGACCTCGCCGCGGTCGCCCCAGTAGTCCGGGGAGGAGGCGAGTGCGACGGCGCCCGGCTCCCACGAGGTGAACCGGAAGGGTCCCGTCCCCACCGGCGCCAGGCCGTAGCGGGAGACGGCGTTGCCCTCCCGGGACTCGCTGAGGGTGTCGGCCGCTCCGGCCTGCAGCGCGACGGGGGAGGACATGGCGAAGGCCGGGGCGGCGAGCGCCGGGATGAGGCCGGTGATCCTGCCGGCCAGGCGCAGGGTGGCGGTGTAGGCGCCGGTCGCGGAACAGCCCTCGTAGAGGCTGAGCTCCGGATTGTCGGAGAAGGCCTTGAACACGTTCTCGAAGGGCAGGTGGGGGGCGCCGGTCCGTGCGGCGGCGGGCATGGTGTACCAGCGGTCGAAGTTGGCGCAGACCGCCTGGGCGTCGAACGGCCGGCCGTCGTGGAAGACGACGCCCTGCCGGAGCGTGAACTCGTAGGCCCGGCCGGAGTCCTGTTCCTCCCAGGACTCCGCCAGCAGTGCCGTGGGCTCGGAGGTGAGCGGGTCCACGCCGACCAGTCCCTCGAGGATCTGCTGCGTCACGCGGTAGGACTCGGTGTCGTTGGCCAGTGCGGGATCGAGGGTCCGGGGGTCGGCCGCGGTCCCGAAGGTGAAGGTGGACGTGCCGGTGGCCGCGGTGGTCATGGTGGGGGTGGGCTGGGGCGGGGTGACCTCCCCGGCCGTACAGGCCACGAGGGAGACCGCGGTGACCAGTGCCGTCGCCAGCGGGACCATGCCGCGGGCGCCCCGTCCGTGGCGGATGCGGCGCGCGGCAGGGGTCTTCACGAGCTTCGGTCTCCGATGGCAGGGGGGCCCGGTCCAGCGGGACCCGGGTGTCTGGAAGCCCAAGTCTAGGTGATGACCCTGTCCGTGCCGTGCAGGAATCGGGGCCGACGGCCACCCCCTGACGAACGGACGGACCCCCTCACCGCGAGGGTGAGGGGGTCCGTCCGGTGCCCCGGGCCACGTCAGAGGGGTGGGCCGGGGTGGTCAGCAGTCCCTAGCCGGCAGCGGGGGGCATGAGGACGGTGTCCACCAGGTAGACGACGGCGTTCTGGGTCTGGACGCCGCCGCAGATCACGTTGGCGTCGTTGACCATGAGCGCGTCCCCGGAGCCGGTGACCTCGAGGGTCGCGCCCTGCGCCGTGGTCTGCGTGGTGCCCATGAGCTCGGAGGGCTGGATCTTGCCGGGGACCACGTGGTAGGTGAGGATGCTGGTGAGGCCCTCGGTGTCGGTCTTCAGGCCCTCGACGGCCTCGGCGGGCAGGGCCTCGAAGGCGGTGTCGACGGGGGCGAAGACGGTGAACTCGCCGCTGTTGAGGGTGTCCACGAGGTCGACGTCGGGGTTGATGCCGCCCGTGACCGCAGCGGTCAGCTGGGTCAGGATCGGGTTGTTCGATGCCGCGGTCGTCACGGGATCGAGGGCCATGCCCTCCACGGAGCCGGCGCCGGAGGGGACCTGCTCGGCGTACCCGGCGCAGCCGGGGCCCACGAGGTTGGCTGCTGGGTCCATCGCGGCGTCGGCGGAGGCCGAGGCGCTCGGAGTGGCGTCGGCCGACGCCGACTCGCTCGCCATGCCGCTCTCGCTCGCCATGCCGCTCTCGCTCGCCATGCTGCTCTCGCTCGCCATGCTGCTGGCGGAGCTGCTCGGGGTGGACTCCGAGGCCGCTTCGTCGCCGCCGCCACAGGCCGCGAGGCCCATCATCGAGATGGCTGCGATGCCGAGGATCGAGAGATTCCTGCGCTTGGTGATTTCCATGAGTTGTCCTCCGTAGAAGGCGTCCCAGCGGGCGCCCGTGGTGGGTGAGTGGCGGTGAAACACATCGTGTCGATGTCTCGGAGATACTTCGGACGACCCGTGGGGGTGGATGGGTTCGTTTTCTGCAGGGACTTCTCCGGAGCACATCCGACCATGTGCTGCGCTCCCACCGGCCTCGGCGACGGCGTCCGACCCGCGAGGATGGAATCCCGACTATTGGCGGGCACGGAAGAGCCCCGCCGGGCGTCACGGCCCGGCGGGGCTCTGGGCACCCGTCCGGCCATGGGTGCCGGAGGTGCTGATGGTGCGCGAGAGGGGACTTGAACCCCTACGTCCGAAGACACTGGAACCTAAATCCAGCGCGTCTGCCAATTCCGCCACTCACGCCCGGATGTCCCGATGGGACATCCGTTCCTACTGTATCGCCAACGCCGTGACGGCCCCGGCGCCGGCTACTGGTCGATGCCGAGGTCGCGTCGCAGCTTGGCGACGTGGCCTGTGGCCCGGACGTTGTACTGTGCCACGGCGACATTCCCCTCGCCGTCCACGACCACCGTCGAGCGGATGAGTCCCTCGTAGGTCCTGCCGTAGTTCTTCTTCTCGCCCCAGGCGCCGTAGGCCTCGGCGACGGCGTGGTCCTCGTCGGAGAGCAGCGGGAAGTTCAGGGACTCCTGCTCGGCGAACGCCGCGAGCTTGCCGACCGGGTCGGGGGAGATCCCCAGCACCCGGTAGCCGGCCCCCGCGAGCGAGGCCAGATTGTCCCGGAAGTCGCAGGCCTCGGTGGTGCACCCCGGCGTCGCGGCGGCCGGATAGAAGTACACCACCACCCGGCTGCCCCTGAGCGAGGACAGGGCGACACTGTTGCCCTCGGCGTCCATCAGCGTGAAGTCGGGGGCACGATCACCGGCGGCTAGTCGTTGCGACATGCATACTCCTGGGGTTCTGACGGTTCGGGCGGCGGCTCCGCCTCCTCGCAGGGTCCGTGGACGCGACGGGGAGGACCTGACCGGCCGGCCTAGCTATCATAGGTGGAGGACCCGTGGGGCGAGGACCGCCACCGGGTCTGCGAGCGAGAGGAAGTGCACGGTTCTATGCCCGATCTGGAGCAATGGCCCACGGGTCGCCTGCTGACGACGGCGGCCCGCCTCGTCGAGCACGCGTGGAACGAGCGGCTGGTCGACATCGGCGTCACGCACGCCGGCGTGATCGCCCTCGGCGTCCTCGCGGACCAGGGTGCGATGACCCAGGCGAGCCTCGCGCAGATCGTCCGCGTGCAGGCGCAGACGATGGGCAAGACCCTCTCACGGCTCGAGACCAGGGGGCACGTGACGCGGGTGCGGAACGACCTCGACCGGCGCTCGCACATGGTGTCGATCTCACCCGCGGGCCGTCGGGTCCTCGACGCCGCCGAGGACATCGAACGCACGCTCGTCGCCGGCGGGGGACTCGTGTCGGAGGAACTGCGCAAGCACCTCCAGACCGTCATCCGCGAACTGGGCGCGCCGCGCTGGAACTGGACGGCGTCGGGCGCCGGCGCGCAGGAGGGTGTGGCCCTCGAGGGTCCTGGCGGGTCCGGACCCGCGGCCACCCTTCTGAACTGACGCCCCGCGCCGCGTCCCCCGGGCCCCTTGCCTCCGGCAAGGGGCTTTTCCGTGCCCGGGGCACCTCCGCCCGCCGGATACCACTACCTGTGCCGGCAGGAAAAGGAAAGACCCCTGCTGAAATCGGTCAGGACGGCGATGGCACTTGCGTGCTAAGCACGCTGATGTTTTGTTGGGAAGCGTGAGTGTCCAACGCCTGACGGAGAACAGCATGCAGAGCACCGCCGCCCCCGAGCCGATCCGGGACGCCCTGCCGGCGCATGCCGCCTCGGTCGAACCCGTCGGTCATCCGACGGGTGGCACAGGCCCCGGTCGTCCCCTGAAGGCTGCGCTGCAGGACGACATCGCCCTGCGGCACATGGAGATCGCCGAGTCCGTGGCCCGCTCCTTCGCGTCCTCGGGGCCGGAGGCCTCCGACATCCGGCAGGTCGCCTACCTCGGACTCATCAAGGCGGTCCAGCGTTTCGATGCCACCCTCGGCGTTCCGTTCGCCTCCTTCGCCGTACCCACGATCAACGGTGAGATCAAGCGTTACCTCAGGGACTCCTGCTGGGTGGTCCGCCCGCCACGGGACGTCCAGGACCTCCGCACGGAGATCGCCCGCGCGGCTCCCGCGATGGCGCAGCGCCTCCGACGCGAACCCACCGCGCGGGAACTGGGACTGGAACTGGGGTGGCCCGAGAGGAAGATCCTCGAAGCGCAGGCCTCCCACTCGAGCCTGCGCCCCGACTCGCTCGACGCACCGTTCGAGGGCCGCACCTGGGCCGACACGCTCGCGAGCGACTCCAACGGCATCGAGCGCAGCGACGACATGATCTCGCTGCGCAGCGCCGTGAACGAGCTCGACGCCGGCGAGAAGGAGCTCCTCTACCGCCGGTACTTCATGGAGCAGACCCAGCAGGGCATCGGCGACGAGCTCGGGATGTCGCAGATGCAGGTGTCGCGGAGCCTGGCGCGGATCCTGGTGAAGCTGCAGAAGAGGCTGCTCGGCGTCCCGTCCGCGCCGGTCCAGGTGGCGCGGCCGCGAATGGCCTGAAAACCCTGGCCTGAAAACCCTGGCCCGAGGCCCTGTGACGTCCGGCCTGCGTCCTAGGAGATGCCGTGGTCGGCCGCGGCGGCGAGCACCTGCTCCACCGTGACCGCCATCAGGGCCGGGTCCGGGGTGGGCGAGAAGGTCTCCCCGAGGCGCAGCGACTCGTCGGTCAGCACCGTGTGCGGTCCGGGCGGCGGTCCCCACTCCGAGGCGGGCGCCGGGCCGAACAGGATCACCGACGGGCGGGTGTAGGCCGAGGCCAGGTGCGCGGCTCCGGTGTCGGCGGAGATCACGAGGGACGCGCCGGCGATCAGCGCGGCGAAGCGGTCCAGCGGCAGCTCTCCCGCCGCCACCGTGTCCTCGGGCAGGTCCGCGGCATCGGCGACGGCGAGTGCCCGGGGGCGCTCCTTGCCGCTGCCCGTGAACAGGACCCGGTGCCCTGCGGCGGCCAGGGTGCGCGCCACCTCGGCGAAGCGGTCCACGGGCCAGAGGCGGCTGCCGTAGGCCGCGCCGACGTGGACGACGACGGCGTCCGGTGCCGGGCTGCTTCCCTCGGGCACCCGCAGGCGGCAGTCCAGCGGGTCCGCGGGGACGCCGTGCCAGCTGACCAGGGAGGCCCAGCGCTCGCGTTCGAGGATGCCGTCACGCCACTCGGGTCCGTCCCAGCCGGGTGAGCGGTGGCCCATGCGCCGCTTCGCGCCGATCTCCTCGAGGCGTGCCCTGCTCTCGCCGCCGCTGCCGTGCAGGTTCACGGCGAGGTCGATCCGTCCGTGCTCGATGGGCAGCGGGTCGTCGAGGCCGTGCGTCGGCAGGAGGTCGTCGATGGCGTCGGTGAGGCCCACGATGGGCCGCAGCCATTCCTGGGCCGCGTAGAGGATCCGGTGCTCGGGGAAGGCGCGGCGCAGGCCCTTGAGCGCAGGCACCGCGACGAGGAGGTCGCCGAGCTTCAGCGCGCGCAGCGCGAGGATCTCCGGGCGGCCGTCGGGGGCGGGAGTGGACGCCGGGATGCGCACGGAAGCGGTGGGGGCGGGCTGGTCGATCGCGGCGGTGGAGCCCTCGGAAGTCATGCCGATCATCCTGCCAGAGGTTCCTCCGCGTCCCGGTACGGGCGTCCGGGGGCGGGGCGGCGGGAAGGAACCGGAGGAGCAGCAGGAGAAGAAGTTCGGCGGAAAGTGTTTAGTACTGCTTCTTCCCGGGAACTAAGCCACTATGCACACTTCGGCCGATCGTCCACGGACAGCTCCCAGGGCGGTCCTGTTCGACCGCGACGGGACCATCGTCGTGGACGTCCCGTACAACGGGAACCCCTCGCTCGTGCAGCCCATGCCGGGCGCACGGGAGGTCCTCGACGGACTGCGCCTGCGCGGCATCCCGGTGGGCGTCGTCACCAACCAGTCGGGGATCGCCCGCGGCTTCGTCACGCGGGAGCAGGTCGACGCCGTCAACGCCCGGGTGGAGGAGCTGCTCGGTCCCTTCGCGGTCTGGGAGGTGTGCCCCCACGGAGCCGACGACGGCTGCGCGTGCCGCAAGCCCGGTCCCGGCATGGTCCTCGCCGCGAGCGCCCGGCTGGACCTCGACCCCTCCGACGTCGCGGTGATCGGTGACATCGGGGCGGACATGGGCGCCGCGGCGGCCGCCGGCGCGCGCGGCGTGCTCGTGCCGACGGACATCACGCTCGAGGACGAGATCCGCGCTGCTCCGGCCGTCGCAGGGGACCTCGCCGAGGCCGTCGCGACGCTGTGGGCGGAGACACCGTGAGGCGGCGCGTCCTCGTCGCGCGCCTCGACAGTGCCGGCGACGTCCTGCTCGCCGGACCGGCCGTCCGCGCCGTCGCCGCCGGCGACCACGGCGACTCCCCGAACGACGTCGTCATGCTGTGCGGGCCGCAGGGAGCCGCCGCCGCACGGCTGCTCCCGGGCGTCGTCGACGTCGCCGTGTGGTCGGCCCCCTGGATCGTCGACCCGCCGCCCGAGCCCACGCCCGAGCTGGTCGGAGCGCTGCACGAGACGGTGGTCGACCTGGACGTGGACGAGGCGGTCCTGCTGACCTCGTTCCACCAGTCGCCGCTGCCGCTCGCCCTGCTGCTCCGGCTCGCCGGGGTGCGCCGGATCGCCGGCGCGTCCGTCGACTACGCCGGATCCCTCCTCGACGTGCGGCTCAAGCCCGGCGAGGACTTCCCCGAGGACCAGCCCGAGGCCGAGCGCGCCCTCGGCATCGCGGAGGCCGCGGGGTATGCCCTCCCGCCGGGCGACGACGGCCGGCTGCAGGTCACCGGCCTCGCCGATTCCTCCGACCTCGTGGGGAAGGGTCCGTACGTCGTCGTCCATCCCGGGGCGTCGGTCCCGGCCCGCGCCTGGCCGCCGCTCCACCACGCGGCCGCCGTGGAACTCCTCACCGCTGCAGGGTTCCGCGTGGTCGTCACCGGCGGACCGAGCGAGACGGATCTCACCTCCACCGTCGCCGGGCCGGAGGCGCTCGATCTCGGGGGCCGGACGGACCTGGCGACCCTGGGATCGGTCATCGCGGGAGCATCCGTGGTCATCACGGGGAACACCGGCCCGGCGCACCTGGCGGCGGCCGTGGGCACCCCCGTGGTCTGCCTCTTCTCGCCCGTGGTCCCCGCAATCCGCTGGGCGCCGTACCGCGTCCCCGTGGAGCTCCTCGGGGACCAGAGCGCGGCGTGCGCCCTCAGCAGGGCCAGGATCTGCCCCGTCCAGGGCCACCCCTGCCTGTCCACCGTCTCCCCGGAGGACGTGGTGGACGCCGTCCTCCGGCTCGGTTCCGGAGTATCGTCACTGGGCTCACGCCGTAGCATCGGCCGCACCGACGGCCGCAGAACAACGAGGGGAAACCGATGAGGATCCTGTTATGGCACGTCCACGGAGGGTGGACCGACGCCTTCGTGCGAGGGTCCCACACCTACGTGCTGCCCACCACGCCCGAGGGCGGTCCGTGGGGACTGGGCCGGGCCGGGCGGGACTGGCCGGCGTCCGTCGTGGAGGTGGCGCCGCAGGACCTGGCGGACGCCGACATCGACGTCGTCGTCCTGCAGCGCGTCGAGGAGATCGCCGAGTGCGAGCGGCTCCTCGGACGCACGCCCGGCCGGGACCTGCCGGCCGTTTTCCTCGAGCACAACACGCCACGCCGCGACATCGTGGGCACGGTGCATCCCCTCGCGGAACAGACGGACATCCCCGTGGTGCACGTGACCCACTTCAACGAGCTGTTCTGGGACAGCGGCGTCGCGAGGACCACGGTGATCGAGCACGGCATCGTCGACCCCGGCTACCTCTACACGGGGGAGCTCGAGCAGCTGGCCGCCGTCGTCAACGAGCCCGTGCGGCGCGGGCGCATCACCGGCACCGACCTGCTGCCGCGCTTCGCCGGCGTCGCACCCCTGGAGGTCTTCGGCATGGGCACGGACCGTCTCGCGGACACGCTGGACCTCGGTCCCGGCGAGCTGCGCATCGGCGGCGACCTGCCCATGAGGGAACTGCACGCCCGCCTGGGCCGGTCGCGTGCCTACGTGCACCCGCTGCGGTGGACCTCGCTCGGGCTCTCGCTCCTGGAGGCCATGCACGTGGGGCTCCCCGTGCTGGCGCTCGCGACCACGGAGGCCGCACGCGCGGTACCGCCGGAGGCCGGGGCGATCTCGACCAGCATCGAGGACCTCGTCCGGATGGCGTCCCGCCTCATCGACGATCCCGACGAGGCCAGGACGCGGGGACTGGCCGCACGGGAAGCAGCACTCGCACGCTACGGACTGGCCCGTTTCCTCGCCGACTGGGACGACGTCCTGACGCGCGAGCCCCTGCGGCACCGGGTCCCGGCGGCAACAGAAAGGAAAGCGCAGTGAGGATATCGATGGTGTCTGAGCATGCCAGCCCGCTCGCGGCCCTCGGGGGCGTCGATGCCGGCGGGCAGAACGTCCACGTGGCCGAGCTGTCCCTCGCCCTCGCGCGCCGGGGACACGACGTCACGGTGTACACGCGCCGCGACGATCCCGCCCTGCCGGACCGTGTCCGCACCGACCCCCGGCTCGAGGTGGTGCACATCACCGCGGGCCCCGTGCAGAGCGTCCCGAAGGACATGCTGCTGCCCTACATGAGCGAGTTCGCAGAGGGCATCGTCGGGGACTGGGGCGAGGACGCCCCCGACATCGTGCACGGGCACTTCTGGATGTCCGGCATCGCCGCCCTCGACGCCGCCCGCCAGTCCCGCAGTGCCGGCCGGCCCGTGCAGGTCGTCCAGACCTTCCACGCCCTGGGGACGGTCAAGCGCCGCCACCAGGGCGGGGAGGACACCAGCCCGTCCGAGCGCCTCATGCTCGAGGCCATGGTGGGCCGCAGCGCCGACCGCGTGGTCGCGACCTGCTCCGACGAGGTCTTCGAGCTCAAGGCCATGGGCATCCCCGGCAGCCGCGTCTCGATCGCCCCCTGCGGCGTGGACCTCGGGCTGTTCACCCCGCAGGGACCCGTCGAGGAGCGCGGCAGGGCCCACCGCATCGTGAGCGTCGGGAGGCTCGTGCCCCGCAAGGGCATGGACCTCGTCATCCGCGCGATGCGCGAGCTCGCCGCCACCGGCCGTGACGACGTCGAACTCGTCATCGTGGGCGGCCCGGGCACCACTGCGGGGCTTGACGGCGACCCGGAGGCCCGGCGCCTGCGTGCGCTCGCCGCCGAGCTCGGGGTGGAGGACCGCGTGGTGCTGCGGGGCCAGGTGTCCCGCGCTGAGATGCCGGCCGTCCTGCGCAGCGCCGACGCCGTCGTGTGCGCGCCGTGGTACGAGCCGTTCGGCATCGTGCCGCTCGAGGCGATGGGGTGCGGCGTCCCCGTGATCGCCGCCGCCGTCGGCGGACTCGTGGACACCGTGGTGGACGGCAAGACCGGCCTCCACGTGCCGCCCCAGGACCCGGCCGCCATCGCGGCCGCCATCGCCGAGGTGGTCTCGGACCCGGAGTGGGCCGCGGAGCTCGGCGACAACGGCTACCGGCGCGTGAAGGCCCGCTACTCGTGGAGCCGCATCGCCGCCGACACGGAGAAGGCATACCAGACGGCCCTGGGCGCGGCAGCGCCCGCAGAACCGGCCACAGCGCGGCGGAGCGCCGCGCGTCGACTCGAGAGCACGGGAGGCAGGGCACTGTGACCACTGAGACCACCGACATCACCGAGGTATCCGCGGACAGGACCACCGCCGCCGGCACCGCGGCGCACGTGCGCAGTAGGCACCCCCAGGCACCCGGCGCGGCCGGGAGCCCGGCGAACCCGGAGGCGGACTCGCGGCGCATCGTGACGGACCACCTGCGCTCGGTCGCCCCGGCCGTCGAGTCCTTGCTGCAGAACGTCGGCACACTCGCCGGCTGGGGTGTGGAGATGGCGGACCGGCTCATGGCCGGCCAGCGCCTGCTCGCCGCCGGCAACGGCGGGTCCGCCGCCGAGGCGCAGCACCTCACTGCGGAGCTCGTGGGCCGGTTCGACGGCGAGCGCGAGCCGTTCTCGGCCATCTCGCTCCACGCCGAGAGCTCGGCGGTCACGGCCATCGCCAACGACTACGGGTTCGACCGCGTGTTCGCCCGGCAGGTGAGCGCCCATGGACGCGAGGGCGACATCCTCGTGCTCCTGAGCACGAGCGGCAAGAGCCCCAACCTGCTGCACGCCGCCGACGCCGCCCGCGCCGCGGGGATCACCACGTGGGCGCTCACGGGGGCGGGCCCGAATCCGCTGACGGAGCGGGTGGACGACTTCGTCGCGGTCGACGCGCAGTCCGCCAACGCCCAGGAGGGCCACCTGATCGCCCTCCACGCCATCTGCCGGGCCTTCGACGCCGAAGTGCTGCGCCGCCGGCAGGAGGAGCAGCGATGAGGATCGTGGTGGTGGGCGACGTCCTGCTCGACACCGATCTCTCGGGCGGGGCAGGGCGCCTGTCGCCCGACGCGCCCGTGCCCGTCGTGGACGTCGACACCGTCCGGCGCCGCGCCGGTGGAGCGGGCCTGGTGGCCCGCATGCTCGAGGCCGACGGCCACGAGGCCGTCCTCGTGACGGTCCTCGGGGACGACGACGCCGCGGGGCTGCTCCGCGCCGAGCTCGACGGCATCGACGTCGTCGCCGGTCCCTCCGGCGCCCCGACCCCCGTCAAGACGCGGGTGCGGGCTTCCGGCCAGCCCGTGGTGCGCTTCGACGAGGGATGCGCCCCGCCCCCCGCCCCCGGCTGCACCGCGGAGATGCTGGCGGCGCTCGACGGCGCGGATGCGATCATCGCCGCGGACTACGGCCGGGGGCTGCTCGCCGAGGAGTCGCTGCGGGCACGCCTCGAGGACCTCGCCGCCTCCGTCCCCGTGGTCTGGGACCCCCACCCGTCCGGCGCGCAGCCCGTGCCCGGCGTCGCCGCCGTGACCCCCAACCTCGGCGAGGCCCTCCGGTTCGCCGACGTGCAGGGCTCGGGCACGCGCGCCGCCGCGGCCGCCGCCGACGTCCTGCTGGCCGCCTGGCGCAGCCGGGCCGTCCTCGTCACGATGGGCGAACACGGCGCCCTCGTGGCCGCAGCCGGACTCCTGCCCCAGGTGGTCCCGGCACCCCGCGTCAGCGCCGGCGATCCGTGCGGTGCGGGGGACCGCTTCGCCTCGGCGCTCGCCCTCGGCCTGGCCGCCGGGGACCCGATCGACGCGGCCGCCCAGCAGGCCACCGACGCCGCGGCGCGCTTCCTCGCCTCCGGCGGCGTGGGCGCGATGGGCCGGCGCCTGGAGGCTCCGCAGCAGCTGCCCGTCGACGGTATCGACGCCCTCGAGGTCGCACGCCGCACCCGGGAGGCCGGGGGCACCGTGGTCGCGACGGGCGGATGCTTCGACCTCCTCCACGCCGGCCACGCCCGCACGCTCGCGGCCGCACGGCAGCTCGGCGACTGCCTGATCGTCCTCCTCAACTCGGACGAGTCGGTGCGGGGACTGAAGGGCGAGAGCCGGCCCATCATCAAGCAGGAGGACCGCGCCGAACTGCTCTCCGCCCTCGAGTGCGTGGACGCCGTCCTCGTGTTCGGCGAGTCGACGCCCGAGAACGCCATCTCCCGCCTCCAGCCCGACATCTGGGTCAAGGGCGGGGACTACGCCGCCGAGGACCTGCCCGAGGCCGCCCTCGTGAGCAGCTGGGGTGGCAGGACCGTCACCGTCCCGTACATCCCGGCCCGCTCCACCACGAAGCTTGCAGCAGCGCTCGCCCGCGTGGGCTGACGTTCTGCAGACCAGCGCCCGGCCCTGCAGAACGGCCGGGAGCGACACCACGAAAGGAACAGCATGACCGAGAACACAGCACAACCGGCAGCAGCCCCGGCAGGCGCCGGGTACAACCCGGGACGTGTCCTGGTGACGGGCGGGGGCTCGGGCCTCGGCGCGGCCATCGTTCAGGGCGTCATCAAGGCCGGTGGCACCCCCGTGGTCCTGGACCGCGACATCAGCCGCGTGAGCGGCGTCAAGGCCTTCGAGGTGGACGTCGCCGACCGCGGGGCCGTGGAGGCGGCGGTCCGTGAGGCCGCGGAGACCCTGGGCGGCCTGGACGCCGTCGTGACCGCGGCCGGGATCGACCGGTGCGGGGCGCTCGACACCGTGCCCGCGGACCAGTGGGAGATGGTGATCGGCGTGAACCTCATGGGCACCGCGTCCACCGCGCGTGCCGCCCTGCCCTACCTGAAGCAGACGCACGGCCGCGTGGTCACCATCGCCTCGACGCTCGGCATCAAGGCCGTGGGCGACGCGACGGCCTACTGCGCCTCGAAGTTCGGGGTCATGGGCTTCACGCAGGCCCTCGCCGCGGAGACCGCCGGCCAGATCGGCGTCACCACGATCATCCCCGGCGGCATGAAGACCCGGTTCTTCGACGACCGCGACGAGCAGTACAAGCCGCAAGACGATTCCCGCCTCAACGATCCCGAGCGCGTGGCCGAGGCGATCCTCTTCGCGCTCTCACAGCCCAAGAGCTGTGAGATCCGCGAGATGGTCATCGCCCACGCAGAAGAAGGCTCGTGGCCCTGAGTTCGGCCACGTCCGCGTAGACGGCATCGGGCTGGACGGCCGCGACGAACGAGTCATCGTGCTCGCAGCGTTCGGCCGTCCAGCCCACCTGCCTGACGTCCACGCCGCACACCGGGCACTGCGCCACCCACGAGAAGTGCACGCGGTGGAGGCTGCGCCCCATCGCCCCGGCGTTGATGACGTTGCCGATCCAGTAGACGCCGACCGTCGGCGTGCCGACCGCCTGGGCCAGGTGCCGGGGCCCGCTGTCGTTGCCGACCATCACCGCGCTGCGGTCCAGCACACCGCTCAGTTCTCCGAGCGTCAGTCGTCCCGCGAGCGACCGGACGTCCGCCGCAGGAGCCGCCTCGTGCGCCAGCCGGACGATCTCCTCAGCCATCGGCACGTCCGTGGCATCCCCGACCACCACGACCTCGCACCCGTCCGCCGCGGCGCGCACGGCGACCTCCGCGAACGACGACGACGGCCACCGCCGGCGCGGATCCGTGGCGCCGGGGTGCAGCGCGACCACCGGGCGGGCGCCGGTCAGCTGCGCAGCGCGCTCCACCTCGCCGGGCAGCACCTCCACGCGCGGCTCGAGATCCCGCGGCACGGCGCCTGCCAGGCCCACCACCTCCAGGGCGCGGAACACCTCGTGCTGGTAGTAGACGTACGGGATGGTCCGCTCGAGCGCCACGGCGTCGGGCGTCCGGGTCCCGATGGTGTGGCGGGCCCCGAGGCGCAGCAGGAAGGGGTTGGAGTTGCGACCTCCGCCGTGCAGCTGCACCGCGAGGTCGAAGGTCCCGTGGAGGCCGGCGAAGAACCGGTCCACGGCGTCGGGATCCTCCTCGCCGGGGCGGACACCGGGGGAGACGGGCAGCTCCAGGACCTCGGACACCGGACCGGGCCGGCCGCCCAGCAACGCCGCGTGCCCCGGCATGCCCAGGAGGGTGATGGAGGCGTCCGGGTAGCGGTCCTTCAGGGCCGCGAGGGCGGGCATCGCGAACATGAGGTCACCCAGGCCGCCTCCGCGCAGCACGGCGATCCTGCGGACGCCCTCGAACGGCGCGAGCACGGGCCCCACCGATCTCGCGGTGTCCTGCCGCCCGCCGAAATCCGCCGTCGTGGTGTCTCCCTGCCGCATGAATCGCTCCCCGTCCGTGTCGTCGCGGATGCCGCGGGCCGTGCCGCCGGCGGCGCTGTCAATGCCTTCGCCGGGCGCAGGAGACCCGCTGCTCCTCCTCCTCCTGCCACCATATGCTAAGCGTGCTGACGACCGTGCGGACGGAGTGCAGAAAACGGCGGGCGCCCTGTGTGAAAGCGCGGGAGGCGGGTACGGGACCAGTAGCCGGCGCCAGGACGTGCCGCGGTGAACGAGCAGACGACATCAAGGAGCGCAATGTCCATCAACTCCCAGGCACCCACCCTGCTTGATGTGCAGGACGACGACACCATCACCATCACCGACCCCCGGGACGGCAGCGAGGTGGGCACGCTGCCCTGCGCCGCCCGTGAGCAGGTGGCCCTGGCCGTCACCCTGGCACGGACCGTGCAGCCCGAATGGGCTGCCACGAGTCCCGCCGACCGCGGCGCGGCCCTGCGGCGCGCCGCCGCAGCCCTCCGGGACGGAGCCCGCGAACTCGCGGAACTGAACGTGCGGGAGACCGGCAAGCCGCTCGCGGACGCGCTCGGCGGCATCGAGGCCGGGATCTCCACGCTCGAGCAGTACGCCGAACTCGGTCCGGTGCACCGCGGGCTGAGCCTGCGCGGAGCCGTCACCGCCACCGACTACACCGTCGCCGAGCCGCGCGGGGTCGCCGTGCTCCTGACGCCCTGGAACGACCCCGTGGCCGTGGCCGCCGGACTCATCGGAGCCGCGCTCGTCACGGGCAATGCCGTCATCCACAAGCCCAGCGAACGGTGCCCCCACGTGGGCGAGCTGCTCGGGCGCCTGCTGCAGCCCGCTTTCCCCGACGGTGTCCTCACCACCCTGACCGGCGGAGCCGGCGTGGGGCAGATGATCACCATGGAGACCGGCGTGGACGTCTTCGCCCACGTGGGCTCCAGTGCCACCGGGGCGCGCATCGCCCGCGCCGCGGCGCTCACCGGCGCGCACGTCATCCGGGAGAACGGCGGCAACGACCCCCTGATCGTCGACGCCGACGTGGACCCGGTGTGGGCGGCCGGCCAGGCAGCACTCGGTGCCTTCGCCAACAGCGGCCAGATCTGCACGTCCGTGGAACGCATCTACGTGCACCGGGCCATCGCCGAGCCCTTCCTCGCCGCCCTCGTCGAGGAGGCACGGAAGCGCAACGCGGAGGACGACCGGCAGCCGCTCGTGGACCGCGCGATGCGCGACCTCGTCGACGGGCAGGTCGCGGAGGCGATCGGCCTCGGGGCGACCTGCCTCGAGGGTGGTGCCGTGCCGGAGGGCCCCGGTGCCCACTATCCCGCAACGGTCCTCGCCTCCTGCACCGACGCCATGACGGTCATGACGGAGGAGACCTTCGGCCCGGTGGCGCCCGTGACCGTCGTGGACAGCTTCGACGAGGGACTGCGCCTGGCCGCGAGCGGGCCCTACGGTCTTGCCGCCTCGGTGCTCACGGCCGGCATCGCCCACGCGCAGCGGGCCATCGCCGGTCTGGCCGTCGGCACGGTCAAGGTCAACGCCGTCTTCGGCGGTGCGCCCGGCGGCGCCGCCCAGCCCCGCGGCATCAGCGGCGCGGGCTTCGGCTACGGGCCCGAACTGCTCGACGAGTTCGCCCTCGTCAAGGTGGTCCACCTCAGCGCGCCCCCGCAGGCGGGCGCATGACGGACGACGCGGTGCAGGACCACCCGGGTGCCGCTGCCGCCGGTGGCGACGAGGTGGCGCTCGACCTCTCGGAGGTCCGCGGCCTCGCGGCGTGGGTCCCGGCCGCCATCGCCGACCGGGCCCCGCTCGTCACCGTGATCGGTGACGCCATGCTGGACGGCTGGTGGAGCGGCACCATCGAACGGTTCTGTCGCGAGGCGCCGGCCCCGGTGGTGGACATCACCCGGCGCGAGTACGCCGCCGGGGGCGCGGCGAACACGGCGATGAACCTCGCCGCGCTCGGTGCCCGCGTCCGCATGTGCGGCCTGATCGGCACCGACGACGCCGGGAGGCGGCTGCGCGGCATCCTCGAGGACGCCGGCGTGGACACCACGCACCTGCTGCAGGACCCGCGCGTCGGCACCACCACCAAGTACCGGATCCTCGGCGGCGACCAGGTCATGCTCCGCCTCGACGACACGCCCGAGGAGATCCCCGCAGCGGCCGCCGCCGCGCTCGCTGCCACCATCCCCGACGCCGTCGCGGGCGCGGGCGCCGTCATGGTGTGCGACTACGGCTCCGGCGCGCTCGGCGGGGAGGTCCGCGCGACGCTCGCGCAGGCGTCCACCCTCGACCCCGGGACGCTCGTCGTCGTGGACGCGCACGACACCGCGGCGTGGTCCGCGCTGGGCCCGGACATCGTGACGCCGAACGCGCAGGAGGCCGCCCAGGTGCTCGGTGCGCGCCTCGACGCCCGTATGGACAGGGCCGCGGCCGTCACCGCCCGCAGCGGCGAGCTGCTCGCGGCCACGAATGCCGGCGCCGTCGTCGTGACCCTGGACCGGGACGGGACCGTGCTGCTGGGGCAGGACGGCGAGGAACACCGGACCTGGGCCCGGCCGGCCACGGAACGGCAGGCCTCGGGGGCGGGGGACACCTTCGTCGCGAGCCTCACCGCCGCGAGGGCCGCCGGGCTGCCGCTGACAACGAGCCTCGACCTCGCCCAGGCCGCCGCGGACGTCGTCGTCCACCGCCCGGGGACCTCCGTGTGCACGACGGCAGACCTCACGGGCCACCTGCAGCAGGCCGCGGACACGGCGCTGGACACGGACGAGCTCCTGCGCAGGGTGGCGGAGGACCGCGCCGCGGGGAAGCGGATCGTCCTGACGAACGGCTGCTTCGACGTGCTGCACCGCGGACACACCCGCTCGCTCAACCAGGCCAAGCAGCTCGGCGACGTGCTGGTGGTCGCGCTGAACGACGACGCCGGCGTGCGCAGGCTCAAGGGCCCCGACCGTCCCATCAACCCGATCGCGGACCGGGCGGGCATCATCGCGTCCCTGAGCTGCGTGGACTACGTCACCGTCTTCGCCACGGACACCCTGGTGCCGCTGATCGACCTGCTGAAACCGGACGTGTACGCGAAGGGCGGCGACTACACCGCGCAGATGCTCGAGGAGACACCCGCCGTCGAGGCCTGCGGGGGCAGGGTCAGCATCCTCGACTACGTCCCTGAGCGTTCCACGGCGGCGGTGGTCCGCAGGATCCGGTCCATGCCGCTCGGCGGTGACGTGACGTGAGCCCGCGCTGGTCGGGGGAGTGGGCACTGGACGCCACCGCGGACGAGCCCGCGGTGGACGTGCTGATCCCGTCCTTCGGGCGCCCGGCGGAGCTGGCCGTGACGCTCGCGGGCCTCGCGGCGCAGGAGGGGGTCGCCTTCCGGGTGATCGTCAGCGACCAGACCGACGGCGATGCCGCCTCTTTCATCCAGCCCGCCGTCCGGGCCATGGTGCGCGTCCTCGAGGCCCAGGGACGCCAGGTGCGGCTCGAACGGCACCTGCCGCGGAAGGGACTCGCCGAGCACCGGCACTACCTGCTGGGGCTGGCACGCGCGCCACTGGTCCTCTTCCTCGACGACGACGTCTGGCTCGAACCCGGCTCGCTGGACCGCATGTGCAGGGCGCTGCGGGAGGCCGGCTGCGGCTTCGTGGGCTCCGCGGTCCAGGGCCTGTCCTACCTCGGCGACCGCAGGCCCCACGAGCGGACCGCACTGGCGCTGTGGCCGGAGAACGAGGTGGTGCCCGAACGCGTCCGCCCGGGCACCGAGGGCTTCGCCCGCTGGCCGCTGCACAACGCCGCCAACCTGGCGCACGCCGCCGCCGACCTCGGCATCCCGCCCGGCGGGTGGAGGCTGTACCGCGTCGCGTGGGTGGGAGGGTGCGTCCTGTTCGACCGGGAGGCCCTCGTGGACTGCGGCGGCTTCGACTTCTGGGACCGCCTGCCGCCCGCGCACGCCGGGGAGGACGTCGCCGCCCAGTGGCGCGTCATGGAACGCTACGGCGGGGCGGGCATCATCCCGTCCGGCGCCGTCCACCTCGAGGCGCCCACCACGGTGACCGACCGTGCCACAGACGCTGCCCGGGTGATCCTGGGCCAGTGACGGTGCGCCCGCCACGGGGGCACCACAGGAATCGAACCGACACGAAGGAGCACGACATGGCAGATCCGAGTCCGATCGACATCCAGAAGGCACTGGGCGGCATGGAGTACCCGGCCTCCAAGGAGGACCTCGTCAAGCACGCCCAGGACAAGGGCGCCGACGAGTCGGTCCTCGAGACGCTGGGCAACCTGCCCGACCGCGAGTTCGACTCGCCCACGGACGTGAACAAGGAAGCGTCCAAGTAGGCCATGGACGACGGTGGCGCTCCATCCGGCGCGCCGCCGTCGTCGGCACTACCGGGGGGACAGCGGTGAGGAACGACGCGACGCACGCCTCGAACACGACACCGAAGACCACGAGCGCATCGAGGAGGCCATGGTGACCCTCTCCACGCCGGACGAGCCGACACCCGGCTTCGGCGCCGACCCGCGGGCCTGACCCTCGGGTCGTGGGTTCAGACCCCGGCGACGTCGGCCGGCCGAGCGGTCGCCGCGTCCCCGGCGGGTGCCGCGGCGATGCTGACCATCCAGCTCACACCGAAACGATCGACGCACATGCCGAAGCTGTCGCCCCACGGCGCGAGGGCGAGGGGCAGGATCTCGGTGCCGCTGCCGGCGAGTGCGTCCCAGTACCCGCGGAGCTCCGTCTCGTCGTCGCCGCTGATCGACACGGAGTGACCGGCCGGCGGCGTGTACTCCATGCTGTCGGGTGTGTCCGCGGCCATGAGCACCTGTCCCGACGGCGTGGTGAGCATCGAGTGCATGATCTTGTGCTGCTCCGCAGGATCCTCGCTGAGCTGGAAGTCGGCGAACGTGCTGCGCTGCAGCTCGCCACCGAACACGGACTGGTAGAAGTCCATCGCCTCCCGGGCGGTGTCCTTGAAGTTCAGGTACGTGTTGATCGTCGCTGCCATGATGTCCGCTCTCTGCCGGGGGCCTGCGCCATGCCTTCGTGGTGACACGAGCGATTATGGTCCAGGCAGGACCTGCAGGGAAGGCCCGCCGATGACCGACCGAAGGGTCACTCGAGGGTCACCGGAGGCGCAGCGTCGGGCGGGTTGCTCCCGATGGTCCCGGTGATCAGGATCGGCGCTGGTCGATCGCGCCGGCGATCCTCTCCTCGAGATTGCTGATGGTGGCGTCGGGCAGGACGATCAGGCCGTCCAGCTCGCGCCGCGCGCGTCGGTAGGCCGTCTGGCGCTCGGCGGCGGTGGCGGCGCCGTCGATCGCGACGGTGACGAGCTTGCGTGCCGTCTCCAGGCGCTGCCGTTCCTCGGGGCTGAAGCCGCTGGCCCTCACGCGCCGGGCCTCGGTCTCGGCGATCTGGAACGCGACGTCGTACGAGGTGACCGCGGACCGGTAGGCGTCGAGGTCCTCGGAGGACATCGTGGAGGGGTCCTGCGGGCGCAGCGAGTCGGCCACGCGCTTGGCCCGGAGGAACGCGACCGTGAGCGGTTCCCGCACGTCCGTCATGGTCGGGTAGTCGATCAGCTTCGCCGCGTCGAGCTCGTAGGCCAACCACTTGCGGTCGACCTCGTCGTGCATGCGCTCCACATGCCGGACATCGCGTTCGCGACCACCCGGCCGGCCGGGGACGGCGTCGGGCTGGGCGTGCGCGCCGTGCAGCTCCCCGGGGTGCTTCAGGCGGTACATCTCCACCTTGCGCCGGTGCCGCCGCTCCGTGGCCTCGGACCACGACCTGCCCCAGATCGCGAACACGCCCGACAGCGGGAAGACGAGCCACCAGTAGCTGCCGGCGAAGGACAGGATTTCGTTCACGCGTCCATCGTAGGCCCGGGCTCCACGGGGCGGACCGGAGCGCGGGCCGTGGAGCCTGCGCGGCGGTGCGACGGTGGGGCCCGGTTGTCGCTGATCCGGGCCGTCGCACGGCGGTACGACCGGGAGAAGGGCCCGGACATGAACGAATCCCCGCCTCCCAGGCGGCGAGACCTGGAGGACGGGGATCCGATGTGCACCCCTCGGGACTTGAACCCGAAACCCATTGATTAAGAGTCAATTGCTCTGCCAATTGAGCTAGAGGTGCGTGGCGTTTTTCCTCCCGGTTTCACCCGGTTCGGTCATCCGCAACAGCATGAAACTCTACCAGCACTTCGGCCGAAACATGAAACCGGGTGCCGCATCACTGCCGGGCCACCCGGAGGATCCGCCCGCCACCGGACTCGTTGGTGGCCACGAGCAGTCCGCCGTCCACTCCGGCCGCCACGTCCCGCAGCCGCCCGTACTGCCCGTCGAAGTGGCTGACCGGCATCCCGGCGATGCCGTCACGGAGCGGGACCTGCCAGAGGCGCTGGCCCCGCAGGCCCCCGATGTAGGCGACGTCGTCGAGGATCGCCATGCCGCTCGGTGACGACGTCGCGGTGGACGGCCAGACCACCTGGGCGTCGGTGTACCGGGCATCGCCCGGTGCGCCCGTGACCTCCGGCCAGCCGTAGTTCCCGCCGGGCGTCACGAGGTTCAGCTCGTCGTCGACCTCCGGGCCGAACTCCGAGGCCCAGAGCCTGCCCGCGGAGTCCCAGCCGAGCCCCTGCACGTTGCGGTGGCCCAGACTGTACACCGGTGAGCCGGGCGTCGGGTTGTCGGCCGGGATGCCGCCGTCGGCCGTGATCCGCAGGATCTTCCCCCCGAGGGTCGCCGGGTCCTGCGCCGCGGCACGGACCCCCGCGTCCCCGGTGCCGACGTAGAGGTGGCCGTCCGGACCGAAGGCGAGCCGCCCGCCGTTGTGGATCTCCGCCTTCGGGATGCCGGTCAGGATCGGCTCAGGGGTCCCGAGCCGCCCACCGGTCCAGGGGATCCGTACCACCCGGTTGTCCGAGGGCGAGGTGTAGTAGGCGTACAGCGCGTCGGGCGGCGCGTCCGGCGTACCGGCCCCGGAGCCCGGGGCGCTCACCGCCAGTCCGAGCAGGCCTCCCTCGCCGGTCGCGGATGCCGCCTCGGGGATGCTGCCGATGACCTCGGAGGTCCCACCGCCGACCCGCGTGATCCGGCCGGACCCGCGGTCCGAGACCACCAGGTCGCCGTCGCCCAGGACCACCACGGACCACGGGAGACCGAGCCCCGTGGCGGCCTCACCGGCATGGGTGAGATCCGGAAGCCCCGCGGGAGGGGCGTCCGCACCGGCAGGGGCCGTGGGGGCAGTGGCGGATGCGCCCGCGTACACGGGCTCCGGTCCCGACGACCCGGCCGTGCAGCCGGTCCCGGCCAGCAGCAGGGCTGCGGCGGGCAGGGTCCGGGCGAGGAGGAGCGCAGGTGGCCGTCGTGCGGCTGGCATGCTCCGACCCTAGGCCCGGGGCCGGAGGGGTGTCCATCCACCGGGACCGCGGACGCACCACCGCGCCGACGGGCGCAGGGTGCCTCTAGGCTGGCGGCATGACGACCTCCGCCGCAGCCGCCCACCAGACCGTCCGGATCCTCAGCGTCCCGTCCGCCGACCTCCGCGACGCGCTCGCCGACGCGTCCCCGGCGGTCGACGTCGTCCTCTGGGACTTCGCGACCCCGCCCGCCGGCCTGGACCTGGCCACGCTCGATGCCGCCGTCCTGCCCTACACCGGCCGGGCCCACCTCGACGGCGCGCTCGAGGCCGCCCCGAACCTCAGGCTCGTGCAGACGCAGTCCACGGGGTACGACGGCGTCGCCGACCTGGTGGGACCGGACGTGGCCATCGCGACGGCGGCGGGCGTCCATGCGGCGGCGACCGCCGAGCTCGCCGTCGGGCTGGCCCTGGCCTCGCTGCGGGGACTCGACGACGCCGTGCGGCAGCAGGCCGAGGGCCGGTGGCACGGCGCCCGGTACCCGGGCCTGGCGGACCGCCGCGTGCTGCTCGTGGGTGTCGGCGGGATCGGCGAGGAGATCCGGCGCCGCCTGGTCACCTTCGAGGCGGAGGTGACGCGCGTGGGCAGCTCCGCGCGCGACGACGAACAGGGCCACGTGCACGGCAGCGACGAGCTCGTCGCCCTCGCCCCGCACCACGACGTCGTCGTCGTGATCACCCCCCTCACCGACGCCACGCGGGGTCTCATCGGTGCGGAGGTGCTCGCGGCGCTGCCGGACGGTGCGCTGGTCGTGAACGTGGCCCGCGGCGCCGTCGTGGACACCGACGCCCTGACCCGCGAGGTCGGGGCAGGGCGGCTCAGGGCGGCGCTCGACGTCGTGGACCCGGAGCCCCTGCCGGCGGACCACCCGCTCTGGAGTGCTCCCGGCGTCATCATCACGCCCCACGTGGGCGGCAACACGGAGGCCTTCCCGCCGAGGATCCTCGCGCTGCTCAAGCGCCAGGTCGAGCGGCTCGGCGAGGACCGGGAGCCGGAGAACCTCGTGCGGCGGGGGCCGTGGGGCTAGGCGGTGGGTCCAGACCATCGGGGGGGGGNGGGGGGGGGGGGTCGGGTCATCGAGGCCTAGGACATGGCGATGAAGGCGTCCATGAAGGACGTGAAATCGATGACGTCCTCCTCCTGCTCCAGGCGCAGGGGAGTGCCCGGGCCGATGTCCAGCACGGGGTCGGGGGAGATGCCGAAGCGGAAGACCCGGCCGGTGCTCGTGCCCACCTCGTAGCTGCCGTCCCGGTCCCACTGCAGCGCATGCGCGAGGTTCGTCATGTTGATCTCGACGGGCACGCCCGCGCTGGTGATCGCGGTGAGATCCACGGGTGCGATCATCAGTTCGGCGGGCTTCCAGCGGTAGCCGACCACGTACGCGGTGGCCGCCGCCCCGCTGTCCGCCTGCGCGGACCGGGCCGCGAAGACCAGGTTGTAGTCGCCGTAGTTGGGGATCTGCCCGTCGAAGACACGGCGCAGGGCGTGCTTCAGCCCCTGTCCGCCGTCGAGCGGTGTGCTGGGATCGTGCGGCTCGTCGGGGGTCATATCACGCCATCGCGGTAGGGGGTGTCGGTCCGGAGCCCCGAGACGGAGTCGCACCGGGCCCGGCCGGCAGGCGGAGGAGAATCGCCCGCGTGACCCACACTGTAGCGGAGCACGCGCGCGGCGCACGAGGGGTGCCGGGCGTCACGGATTCCTCCGGCGGGCTCCCCGGGGGGCCTGTAACGCGCGGGTCACATGGCGAAGGCGTGGTGTCCCTCCGGCCTAGACTGCTTGCATGAGCGTGGAGACAACCCCGGAGAAGACCCCAGACATCAAGCCCAGGAGCCGCGTCGTCACGGACGGCATCCATGCGGCACCGTCCCGCGGAATGCTGCGCGCCGTCGGCATGGGTGACGAGGACTTCGCCAAGCCCCAGGTCGGCGTCGCCAGCTCCTGGAACGAGATTACCCCCTGCAACCTGTCCCTCAACCGCCTGGCCGAGGGAGCCAAGGAGGGTGTGCACGACGGGGGAGGATTCCCCATGCAGTTCGGCACCATCTCCGTGTCCGACGGCATCTCCATGGGCCACGAGGGCATGCATTTCTCCCTCGTCTCCCGTGAGGTCATCGCGGATTCGGTGGAGACGGTGATGCAGGCCGAACGTATCGACGGCTCCGTGCTCCTCGCCGGCTGCGACAAGTCCCTGCCGGGCATGCTCATGGCGGCAGCGCGACTCGACCTCGCCTCCGTCTTCCTCTATGCGGGTACCATCATGCCCGGCTTCGCGAAGCTCGAGGACGGCACCGAGAAGGAGGTCACCCTGATCGACGCCTTCGAGGCGGTCGGCGCCTGCGCCGCCGGCAAGATGAGCCACAAGGACCTCGACAGCATCGAACGCGCGGTCTGCCCCGGCGAGGGCGCATGCGGCGGCATGTACACGGCGAACACGATGGCCTGCATCGGCGAGGCCCTCGGGATGTCCCTGCCCGGTTCGGCAGCGCCGCCCTCGGTCGACCGCCGTCGCGACATGTACGCGCGGAAGTCCGGCGAGGCGGTCGTGAACCTGCTGCGCCTCGGCATCACGGCCCGCGACATCATGACGAAGAAGGCGTTCGAGAACGCCATCGCGGTCACCATGGCGTTCGGCGGCTCGACGAACGCCGTCCTGCACCTGCTCGCCATCGCCCGCGAGGCCGAGGTGGAGCTGACACTCGATGACTTCACGCGCATCGGTGACCGCATCCCGCACCTGGGTGACCTCAAGCCCTTCGGCCGCTACGTCATGTTCGACGTCGACAAGGTGGGCGGCGTTCCCGTCATCATGAAGGCGCTGCTCGATGCCGGCCTGCTGCACGGCGACTGCCTGACGGTCACCGGCAAGACGCTGGCCGAGAACCTGGCCGAGATCGACCCCCCGGACCTCGACGGCAAGATCCTTCGCGCGCTCGACAACCCGCTGCACAAGACCGGTGGCATCACCATCCTGCACGGATCCCTGGCCCCCGAGGGCGCCGTCGTGAAGAGCGCAGGCTTCGATGCCGACGTCTTCGAGGGCACCGCCCGCGTGTTCGAGCGTGAGCAGGGCGCCCTCGATGCGCTCGATGCCGGCGAGATCCGGGCCGGGGACGTCATCGTCATCCGCTACGAGGGGCCCAAGGGCGGCCCCGGCATGCGGGAGATGCTCGCCATCACAGGCGCCATCAAGGGAGCCGGGCTCGGCAGGGACGTGCTCCTGCTGACGGACGGCCGGTTCTCCGGCGGCACCACGGGTCTGTGCATCGGGCACGTCGCACCGGAGGCGGTCGACGGCGGCCCCATCGCCTTCGTGCGCAACGGCGACCGCATCCGCGTGGACATCGCGGCAAAGAGTTTCGACCTCCTCGTCGACGAAGCGGAGCTCGAGCAGCGCAGGGTGGGGTGGGAGCCGCTCCCGGCCCGCTACACCAAGGGCGTGCTGGCGAAATACGCGAAACTCGTGCACTCCGCCTCCCAGGGCGCGTACACGGGCTAGGCCCGTACCGCCCGCCCGGGAGCACCCAGCGGGCGGCGGCGAGCAGGGGACTGTCCAACGACCGGACGAGATGTCCATGATGTGAGACAGGCAGGGGGCCGGTTGACACCCTTTCGCGGGGGCGGGGAGACTACAGGTATGCAGCCCGAACCCGTAGTCGTCATTCTTATACAGCGCGTGGCCTGAAGCCCGTCCGGTAGACGACTGCAGTCACGCGCAACCCCTCGCAGAGCCCGACAAGGCCGAGGGGTTTTTTTGTCGGACCACCCACCGGCAGCGAAGAAGCGCAGGAAATCCGCAGTTCAGCCTGCAGCAGTGCAGCGAATGCTCCGAAGGAAGTCATCGATGTCCAAGGGATCGCCCATCAGCCCGGCGCTGCTGGCAGCAAGGCCGGCACCGCCCGCAGCACCCGCTCGGGAGACCGCACCCGCGGCTCCGGCGAGCCCCGTCCGGGGCCCCAACAACGTGGTCGCGCCCACCCCGATGCTCGGATCCGCGGCGATCGTCAGGTCGCTCGAGGAACTCGGCGTCGACGACGTCTTCGGACTGCCCGGCGGAGCCATCCTCCCCACCTACGACCCCCTCATGGCGTCCTCGCGTCTCCGGCACATCCTCGTGCGGCACGAGCAGGGCGCCGGCCATGCCGCCCAGGGCTACGCGATGGTGACCGGCCGGCCCGGTGTCTGCATCGCGACCTCGGGACCAGGGGCCACCAACCTGGTGACCGCCATCGCGGACGCGCACATGGACTCGGTGCCCATGGTCGCCATCACGGGCCAGGTCTCCAGCGCGTTCATCGGCTCGGACGCCTTCCAGGAGGCTGACATCGTGGGTATCACGATGCCGATCACCAAGCACTCCTACCTCGTCACCGATGCGCAGGACATCCCGCGCGTCCTCGCCGAGGCGTTCCACATCGCCACCACGGGACGCCCGGGCCCCGTGCTCGTGGACGTCGCCAAGGACGCGCAGCAGTCCACCATGACGTTCTCCTGGCCGCCGAAGGTCGACATCCCCGGCTACCGGCCCGTGGTGCGCGGCCACGCGAAGCAGGTCCGCGAGGCCGCACGCCTCATCGGCGCCTCGCAGCGCCCCGTCTTCTACGTGGGCGGCGGCGTCGTGAAGGGACACGCCTCGGCGGAGCTGAAGGAGCTCGCGGAGCTCGTCGGCGCGCCGGTGGTGACCACCCTCATGGCCCGCGGTGTCTTCCCCGACTCGCACCGGCAGCACGTGGGCATGCCCGGTATGCACGGCTCCGTCTCCGCCGTGACCGCACTGCAGCAGGCGGACCTCCTCATCACCCTCGGCGCGCGGTTCGACGACCGCGTCACGGGCGTGCTGTCCAGCTTCGCGCCGAACGCGAAGGTCATCCACGCGGACATCGACCCCGCGGAGATCTCGAAGAACCGCGCCGCGGACGTGCCGATCGTCGGATCGGTGAAGGAGATCATCCCGGAGCTGACCGCGGCGGTCACCGACGCCTTCTCCGCGCAGGACCGCCCCGACATCTCGACCTGGTGGAGGACCATCGACCACCTCCGCGAGACCTACCCGGTGGGCTTCACGCAGCCCGACGACGGCCTGTCGGCACCGCAGCAGGTCATCAAGCGCATCGGCGAGCTCACCGGCCCCGAGGGCGTCTTCGTCTCCGGCGTGGGGCAGCACCAGATGTGGGCCGCGCAGTTCATCCGGTACGAGCGCCCGCACGCCTGGCTGAACTCCGGCGGCCTCGGGACCATGGGCTATTCCGTCCCCGCCGCGATGGGCGCCAAGGTGGGCAACCCGGACCGCGTGGTGTGGGCCATCGACGGTGACGGCTGCTTCCAGATGACCAACCAGGAGCTCGCGACCTGCGTCATCAACAACATCCCCATCAAGGTCGCGGTGATCAACAACTCCTCGCTCGGCATGGTGCGGCAGTGGCAGACCCTGTTCTACGAGGGCCGCTACTCGAACACCGATCTCAACACCGGCCACGACACCGTCCGCGTGCCGGACTTCGTGAAGCTCGCCGACGCGTACGGCTGCGTGGGCCTGCGCTGCGAGCGGGACGAGGACATCGACGCGACCATCGAGCAGGCGCTGGCCATCAACGACCGCCCCGTGGTGATCGACTTCGTCGTGAGCCGGGACTCGATGGTGTGGCCGATGGTGCCCTCCGGTGTCAGCAACGACCTCATCCAGATCGCCCGGAACATGACCCCGACCTGGGAGCAGGAGGACTGACCATGGCACGCCACACACTCTCCGTACTCGTCGAGGACGTACCCGGCGTCCTGACCCGGGTGGCCAGCCTCTTCGCCCGCCGCGCCTTCAACATCAACTCCCTCGCCGTCGGCCCCACCGAGATCGTCGGCATGTCCCGCATCACCGTGGTGGTCGAGGCCGAGGGTGACCTGCTCGAGCAGGTCACCAAGCAGCTCAACAAGCTCATCAACGTGCTGAAGATCGTCGAACTGACCACCGAGCAGTCGGTGCAGCGCGACCACGTCCTGATCAAGGTCCGGGCCGACGCCGCCACGAGGCTGCAGGTCACCCAGGCCGCGGACCTGTTCCGTGCGTCGGTGGTCGACGTCGCGATCGACTCGCTCATCATCGAGGCGACGGGCACACCCGAGAAGCTCTCGGCGCTCCTGTCCGTCCTCGAGCCGTTCGGGATCCGCGAGATCGTGCAGTCCGGCACGCTCGCGATCGGGCGCGGCGCGAAGTCGATGAGCGGCTCGAGCCAGGCCCTGCGCAGCGCCTGAGCACACCAGCACCACCAGCAGATTTTTCCAGCACCACCATCTGAAGGAGAACCACCCGTGACCGAGATGTTCTATGACGACGACGCCGATCTGTCCATCATCCAGGGCCGCACCGTGGCCGTCATCGGATACGGCAGCCAGGGCCACGCCCACGCGCTGAGCCTCCGTGACTCCGGCGTCGACGTGCGCGTCGGGCTGAAGGAAGGATCGGCGTCGCGCGCCAAGGCCGAGGCCGAGGGACTGCGGGTGGTATCGGTGGCCGAGGCCACCGCCGAGGCGGACCTCATCATGGTGCTCACCCCCGACCAGGTGCAGCGCCACGTGTACAAGGAGGACATCGCCCCGAACCTGCAGGCCGGCGACGCCCTGTTCTTCGGCCACGGCTTCAACATCCGCTTCGGCTACATCCAGCCGCCCTCCGACGTCGACGTCGCGCTCGTGGCTCCCAAGGGTCCCGGGCACATCGTCCGCCGCGAGTTCGAGGCCGGCCGCGGCGTCCCCGACCTCATCGCCGTCGAGCAGGACGCGTCCGGTACGGCGCGCGACCTCGCCCTGTCCTACGCCAAGGCGATCGGCGGCACCCGGGCGGGCGTCATCGAGACCACCTTCACCGAGGAGACCGAGACGGACCTCTTCGGCGAGCAGGCCGTGCTGTGCGGCGGTGCCTCGCAGCTGGTCCAGTACGGCTTCGAGACGCTGACCGAGGCAGGCTACAAGCCCGAGGTCGCCTACTTCGAGGTGCTCCACGAGCTCAAGCTCATCGTGGACCTCATGGTCGAGGGCGGCATCGCCAAGCAGCGCTGGAGCGTCTCCGACACAGCGGAGTACGGCGACTACGTCTCCGGCCCCCGCGTCATCACCCCCGAGGTGAAGGAGAACATGAAGGCCGTCCTCGCGGACATCCAGAACGGTGCCTTCGCCAAGCGCTTCATCGACGACCAGGACGCCGGAGCGCCCGAGTTCGCCGCGCTGCGCAAGAAGGGCGAGGACCACCCGATCGAGAGCACGGGCCGCGAGCTGCGCAAGCTCTTCTCGTGGATCAAGACGAGCGACGACTACACCGAGGGTTCCGTGGCGCGCTAGCGCCGTCTCCTCCCGGCAGGGCACCCGCCTGGCGCTCGACGACGAGCGGGTGCCCTGCCGGACGTGTGTCCGGCCGCCTCCGGTCCTGCCCGGCCCCGCGCGCCGCCCCTGATCCGCCTCCCCAGCCCCGAAGGAATTCCCGTGACCCCCAAGCCCGTCGTCCTCCTCGCCGAAGAACTCTCACCCGCCACCGTCGAGGCCCTCGGACCCGATTTCGAGATCCGCAGCACCGACGGCGCCGACCGCGCCCAGCTCCTCGCTGCACTCGCCGACGTCGACGCCGTCCTGGTGCGCTCCGCGACCCACATGGACGCGGAGGCCATCCAGGCGGCCCCGCGGCTGAAGGTGATCGCGCGTGCCGGCGTGGGCCTGGACAACGTGGACATCAAGGCCGCCACCCGGGCGGGCGTCATGGTGGTGAACGCCCCGACGTCAAACGTCATCTCCGCCGCCGAACTCACGGTGGGTCACATCCTGAGCCTGGCGCGGAACATCCCGCAGGCCAGCGCCGCCCTGAAGGCGGGGGAGTGGAAGCGCTCGAAGTACTCGGGCACGGAGCTGTACGAGAAGACCATCGGCATCATCGGAATCGGGCGGATCGGTGCCCTCGTCGCGGCGCGGCTGCAGGGGTTCGGCACGCAGATCCTCGCCTACGACCCCTACGTCACCTCCGCGCGCGCGGCGCAGCTGAACGTCCGGCTCGTCCCCCTCGAGGAGCTGCTGCGGGAGTCGGACTTCGTGACGATCCACATGCCGAAGACGCCGGAGACCGTCGGGATGCTCGGCGCCGAGGCCTTCGCGCTCATGAAGGACACCGCGTACGTGGTCAACGTGGCCCGCGGCGGCCTCGTGGACGAGGAGGCCCTGCACGCGGCACTCGCGGAGGGGCGGATCGCCGGAGCCGGCGTGGACGTCTTCGTGACGGAGCCGAGCACCGACCTCCCGTTCTTCGCCCACGACGGCGTGGTGGTGACCCCGCACCTCGGGGCGTCCACGGCCGAGGCCCAGGAGAAGGCCGGGATCTCGGTGGCGAAGTCCGTGCGGCTGGCACTGGCCGGCGAACTCGTGCCCGACGCCGTGAACGTGGCCGGCGGCGTGATCGACCCGGCCGTCCGCCCCGGCATCCCGCTCATGGAGAAGCTCGGCCGTATCTTCACGGCCCTGACCCACGCCTCGCTCACGCAGATCGACATCGAGGTGGCCGGCGAGATCGCGGCCCTCGACGTCAAGGCCCTCGAGCTGGCGGCCCTGAAGGGCGTCTTCACCGACGTCGTCTCCGAGCAGGTCTCCTACGTGAACGCGCCGATCCTCGCGGAGCAGCGCGGCGTCACCTCCCGACTGATCACCACGTCCGAGTCCGAGGAGTACCGCAACGTGCTCCGCCTCCGCGGGGCGCTCTCCGACGGCACGCAGATCTCCGTCGCCGGGACACTCACCGGTCCGAAGCAGGTGGAGAAGCTCGTGGGCGTGAACGGCTACGAGCTGGAGATCCCCATCAGCGACCACCTCCTGGTGCTGCTCTACACCGACCGCCCCGGCGTGATCGGTGCCCTCGGCCGGCTCCTCGGCGAGCGGGACATCAACATCGCCGGCATGCAGGTGTCGCGGAACAAGGAGGGCGGCCAGGCGCTGTCCCTGCTCACCGTGGACAGCTCCGTGCCGCAGGACGTCCTCGACGCCATCCGCGCCGAGATCGGGGCCACCGTGGCCCGGGAAGTGGACCTGCAGGACTGATGACCACCCACCACCTCCCGGCCGAACAGGCGACCGCCACCCAGGTCCTCTCGCGGGACACCCCACCCGTGCTGACCGTGCAGCCGGGGGACCGGGTCGTCGTCGTGTCCCTCGACGCGTCGGGACACCTCGAACGCCAGGCCACGCCCGGGGCGGGAACGCAGTACCGGTTCCCGGACCGGCGGGGCCATGCCCTGACGGGTCCGATCGCGGTCACCGGAACCGTGCCGGGTGACGTGCTGGCCGTCCGGTTCGAGTCGTTCGAGCCCGCCGCCTGGGGCTGGACGGCGGCCGGCCGGCGGGAGGACGACTTCTCACGCGCGCTCGGCCTGGAGGGCACGGACCCCGCCTGGCTGCTGTGGGACCTCGACGCGGCGGCAGGGACGGGCACGAACCAGTACGGGCACACCATCCGCCTGTCCCCGTTCCTCGGCGTGGTGGGGCTGCCGCCGGCCGAGCCGGGGGAGCACTCCACGACGCCGCCGCGCGCGGCCGGGGGCGGGAACATCGACTGCCGGGAGCTGACGGCCGGATCCACCCTGTTCCTCCCGGTCACCGTGCCCGGCGCGCTGCTGCACCTCGGCGACGGCCATGCGGCGCAGGGCGACGGCGAGGTGGGTGGCACCGCCATCGAGTGCGGCATGACCACCACGGTCACCGTCGACGTCGTCCGGGACGCGCCGCTGCGGAGCATCCACGCGCTGACGCCGACCGCGCGCATCACGTTCGGGTTCGACGCGGATCTGAACCGGGCGACGGCGGAGGCCCTCGGTGCGATGCTCACGTGGCTCCAGCAGCTGTACGGACTCGAACGGAAGGCCGCGCTGGCCCTGGCCAGTTCCGTCGTCGACCTCCGGGTGACGCAGATCGCGAACCGGACCTGGGGCGTCCACGCCGTGCTGGGACTCGACGCCGTCGGGCGGGCCTGAGCGGACGCCGGAACCCGTACCCGGGCTCGGGTGCGCCGTCGCACTTGGGCGAATCCGTGTGCACCGGGGTAATTTCATAGGGTGACCTCCGCAGACCCGAAGCCCCCGTTCTACATCACCACCGCCATCTCCTACCCGAACGGCGTGCCGCACATCGGGCACGCCTACGAGACGATCGCCGTCGATGCCATGGCGCGCTTCAAGCGCCTCGACGGCTTCGACGTCATGTACCTGACGGGCACGGACGAGCACGGCCTGAAGATGCAGCAGGCGGCGGACCGCGAGGGCATCCCGGTGCGGGACCTCGCCACGCGCAACGCGCGGGCGTTCCAGGACATGAACGACGTCGTCGGGACCTCCTACGACCGCTTCATCAGGACCACCGACGAGGACCACTACGCCGCGGCGACCGAGATCTGGAAGCGCATGGAGGCGAACGGGGACATCTACCTCGACAAGTACGCCGGCTGGTACTCGGTGCGGGACGAGGCGTTCTGGGCCGAGGAGGAGACCGAGGTCCGCGAGGACGGCGCGCGGTACGCGAAGGAGACCGATACCGAGGTCACCTGGACGGAGGAGGAGAGCTACTTCTTCCGGCTCTCGGCCTACCAGCAGAAACTGCTGGACCTCTACGAGGCGCAGCCGGAGTTCGGTGCGCCGCAGCCCCGCTTCAACGAGGTCATCTCCTTCGTGCGTCGCGGCCTCGAGGACCTCTCCATCAGCCGCACCACGTTCGACTGGGGCGTCCCGGTGCCCGGCAACCCCCGACACGTCATGTACGTCTGGGTGGACGCGCTGACCAACTACCTCACCGGCGTCGGCTTCCCCGACACCGGGTCGGAGCGGTTCCGCAGGTTCTGGCCGGCGGACGTGCACGTGATCGGCAAGGACATCTCGCGCTTCCACGCCATCTACTGGCCCGCGTTCCTCCTGTCCGCGGGGCTGGAGGTCCCTCGGCGCGTCATGATCCACGGGTTCCTGCACAACAGGGGCGTGAAGATGTCCAAATCCCTCGGCAACACCGTCGCGCCGGCCGACTGGGTGGACCAGTACGGCCTGGACCAGGTGCGCTTCTTCCTCCTGCGGGAGGTCCCCTTCGGTGCGGACGGCTCCTACAGCCACGAGGCCGTCGTGGGGCGCATGAACGCCGACCTCGCGAACAACTTCGGCAACCTGGCGCAGCGCTCGCTCTCGATGGTGGCCAAGAACTGCGACGGCGCCGTCCCGCAGCCGGGGGAGTTCGCCCCGGCCGACACGGAGATCCTCGACCGGGCGCACGCCCTGCTCGAGGCCAGCCGCGCCGCCTACGAGAAGCAGGAGTTCTCCCGGGCGCTCGAGGCCGTCTGGGCGGTGCTCGGTGACACGAACGCCTACTTCGCGGACCAGCAGCCGTGGGTCCTGCGGAAGACGGACCCCGGACGCATGGACACCGTGCTGTACGTGACGCTGGAGGTGCTGCGGGTGGTGGCGATCCTCACCCAGCCCGTCATGCCGGACGGCGCGGGGCGGATCCTCTCCGCCCTCGGCCAGGGGACGGCGGACGACGACGCGCGGCGCCTGTTCAGCGCACTGGGCGGGCGCATCGAACCCGGCACCGCACTGCCCGCGCCGTCACCGGTGTTCCCGAAGTACGAGGAGCCCGCCGGGGCATGAGCCGCCCGTCCGGGCCGTGGTCGCGGCTCGGGGCGCGCCCTCGGCCCGGCGCCGGGTCCCTCCGGGACCAGGCCCGGCGCCGGACAGATGCCGGGTCCGCCGTCAGCGCCGCAGGAAACGTGCGGGGGCGGTCTCCGTCATGACGCGTGCCACGGTGTCCTGCTGGCGCTTGGACGCATCGAGCAGGTGCTCGAGGGCGGTCCGGTTGAGCACGGCATCGCCCGCACTCGCCGACGCCTCGGGCACCAGCGCGAGGAGCGTGGACCACAGCGACTCCTTGCCCCGGAGAAGCGACTGCAGGGCCTCGAGCTCCAGCTGCGCGCCCGCCGTCGCCTTGCGGCGCAGCGGATTGAGCGGGTCGAGATCCGCCACCAGTGACATGGCCCGGGCAGCCGCCATCTTGACCACGCCGGGGCGGTGCCCCAGGGATCTGATCAACCGTTCGAGGAAGGCGCGTTCCTCGCTGATCTCCTCGCGCAGTCGCGCGAAGTCCTTCTCGTAGGGCGTCCCGGCCCACGAGACGCGTGCGGCCTTGAACAGCCGCACCCCGTTCGTGGCGCCCACCAGGTGCAGGTCCAGGTAGGGCAGGAGGGTGTCCAGGTCCAGCTGGTGCAGGGGAATGCCGTCCTCGACGCGCGTCATGGGCTGTCCTTCCATCGGATTGTCCAGCACATCACCCTACGGCAGCGCGGCGCGGCATCGGTAGCGGCACGGCGAGAGCCGCGCCGGTGCCCGGCGTCCGCCCGGGCGTGCCGGCCCGAGGGACGCCGGACCGGGACTCAGTCGGTGGCGAGTCCGGCGACCGGCGAGAGACGGGCCGCCCGCCGGGCCGGGAGCACGGAGGCCAGGAGTCCTGCGGCGACGGCCACCAGGAGGACCGCTCCGAGCTGACCGACGGGCACCGAGAGGATCACCGGAGTCAACCCGCCCAGGGCCGACTGCGCGCCGAGCCATCCGTAGAGCACGCCGAGTACGGTTCCCAGCAGGGCCGCGACCCCGGCGACGAGCACGGCCTCGACCGCGAGCATCCCGCGCAGCTGCCCCCTGGTGAGCCCGAGGGCCCGCAGCAGGGAGTTCTCGCGGCGTCGTTCCAGGACCGAGAGCGAGAGCGTGTTGGCCACCCCGATGAGCGCGATGAGCACGGCGACGGCGAGCAGGGCGGTCACGATGAGCAGCATGACGTCGATGATCTGGTCGTAGGCCAGCCGCTCGATCGCCGGGCCGGTGACGTCGTACTCCGACACACCCGTGGCCGCGACGATCCGCGACTGCACCTCGGCGATGCCGTCCGCATCCAGTCCGTCGTCGACGCGGAGCCAGTACATGGAGCCCACGGCGGCCGTGAAGGCATCAGTGTCCGCCGCCGTCCGGGGTGCCGGATCGGTGTCCGCCGGTTCGCCCAGGTAGGCCTCGAGGGCCCCCGGCGGGGTGCCGCCGAGCTGCTCCGCAGTGGCCCGGGTGATGAGGGGCTGGAAGAACACCGCGTCCGTCGCGGTGACGGGCAGGGTGGCGGGGCCGCCGCCGGCGTCGAGGGTCACCTCGGCCTGCTCCCAGGTCTGGGGTGCCAGGACCATGCCGTCCTGCAGCACCCCGTCGGAGCGGAGCACGCCGGCGATCTCGTCCGCGTCCGCCGTGTACACGAGCCGGGCGCCGTCCGCGGCGCTGGTCAGCAGCACCGGGGTGAGCTGGACGGCGGCCTGCACCCCGTCCACCTGCAGGAGTGTGGCGGCATCCACGCGGGACGGCTGCTCGCCGGCCGCCGCGGAGAGGGACCCGGCCACCCTCACCTCGAGGTCGACGGCGTAGTTCTGGTCGAGCTCGCGGTCGAAGGACATCCGGGCGGTCTGCGCCCCGACCATCATCATGGTCACGAGCGTCACGCCGACCATCAGGGCGGCCGCCGACGCCGTGGTGCGGGCGGGGTTCCGGACGGCGTTGACCGCCGCGAGGGCGCCGGGCACGCCCAGGGGGCGGGCAATCCGCCCGACAGCCGCCACGCAGGCCGGGATGAAGAGTGGTGCGAGGAGCACGATGCCGAGGAAGGAGATGGCACCGCCGACCACGGCCTGGCCGATCGCGACGGAGACGGCGCCGAGGAGCAGCAGCGCGGCGCCGACGAGCAGGGCGGCGAGGCCCGCGATGAGCCGGACCCGCCCGCTCCTGGTCCCGGCGAGCACCGGCTCGGCGGGACGGAGCGCGGCCAGCGGTGCCACGCGCGTCGCAGCCCGCGCCGGGACCAGGGCGGCGAGGAGTGTCATCAGCACGCCCACCGCGATACCGATGAGCACGGCCGAGGGTGGGACGGCCAGGACGGCGAAGGAGCCGAAGCCGGTTCCGCGGGCCAGCCCGACGAGTGCAGCCATGACACCGACGGCCAGCAGCACCCCGAGCAGGGACGCCACCAGTCCCACGAGGGCGGCTTCGACGAGCACCGAGGACCGGATCTGCCGCCGTCCGGCCCCGATGCAGCGCAGCAGGGCCAGTTCCCGGGTCCGCTGCGCCACGAGGACCGAGAAGGTGTTCGCGATGACCAGCCCGGCGACGAGCACGGCCACGGCGGCGAAGGCGAGGAGGATCCCCGTGAGCGCGTCGTTGCCGTTGGAGAGCTGGGCCACGTCGGCGAGTGTCTGTTCGGGGGCCGTGCGGACGGTGAAGGTGCCGGACTCCCGGGCGGGTTCGAGGGCCGCGGCGACGGCCGCGGCGAGGGCGGCGGTGTCCGTGCCGGGGTCCAGGGCCAGCTGGACGTTGCGGAACGCGGGGCCGCCGTCGGAGAGCTCGCGGACCACCGACGGGGACGCGAGGACCTGCACCACCCCGGACAGGGACGGGTCGGCGCTGGGCGCCATGAGCGCGGTGACCTTGAGGGCGCCGCCCAGCGCGGCAGGGGTCACCTCGGTCCTGTCACCGAGGGCCACGGTGTCACCGGGTGTGATGCCCAGCCGCCCGGCCGACTTCTCGTCGAGCGCCACCTCACCGGGGGCGCTCGGGTAGGAGCCGCGGGTCACCTCCGCGTTCTCCAGGTCCGGCGGAGCGGTGGTGGTGAAGGCGGCGAGGGAGGTCTGCGAGCCCGTGGCGAGCTGACCGTACGCCCGCTCGAGACCGTGTGCGGTGTGCACACCAGGGACGGCTGCGAGCCGCTCGACGACGTCGGCAGGGATGTCCGCGCCGTCCTGACCGGTCACCACGAGGTCGGCCTTGGCGTAGGTGGCCCCGATGCTCCGGCCGAGACTGGCGTTGGTGGTCGCGCCGACCATGAGGGTCGCGGAGAGGAAGGCGACGCCGAGCATCACGGCGAGCCCGACGGCGATGAAGCGGCGGGAATGCACCCGCACCTGGGCGAGGGCCAGCTGCAGCACGTCAGGCTCCCAGCTGCGCGAGGGCGCTCGAGATGGCGTCCGGCGTGGACTGCTCGAGCTCGCCGACCAGCACGCCGTCGTTCATGAGGACCACGCGGTCGGCATAGGACGCCGCCACGGGATCGTGCGTCACCATGATGATGCTCTGGCCCATCTCGCGGCAGCTGCGCCGGAGCAGGGAGAGCACTTCGGCGCCCGTCGCGGAGTCGAGGTTGCCGGTGGGTTCGTCCCCGAAGATGACGTCGGGCCGGGTGAGCAGGGCGCGGGCGACGGCGACGCGCTGCTGCTGGCCGCCGGAGAGCTCGTGCGGGCGGTGGGTCAGCCTGTCGGTCAGCCCGAGGGAGGACGAGATCTGCTGCAGCCAGGCGGTGTCCACGGTGCCGCCGGCGAGCGCGACCGGCAGGGTGATGTTCTGCTCGGCGGTGAGGGTGGGAACGAGGTTGAAGGCCTGGAAGACGAAGCCCACGCGGTCGCGGCGGAGGCGGGTGAGGTCGGCGTCGGGCAGTGCGGTGATCTCGGTCGCGCCGATCCAGAGCCGGCCGGCGTCGATGCTGTCGAGCCCCGCGAGGCAGTGCATGAGGGTCGATTTGCCGGACCCGGACGGGCCCATGATCGCCGTGAAGCGCTGCCGCTCGAAGTCGAGGGAGACGCCGCGGAGCGCGTGGACGGCGGTCTCACCGCGGCCGTAGCTCTTGGACACGCCCCGGGCGCTGACGGCGCCGTCCGGGGTGGAGGACACGGGGAGGGCGCCGGGCATGCCGGCAGGACGATTCGTGGACGTTGTCATGCTCCCACGCTATGGAGGGAAGCGGGCGTCCGGATCGGCGCGCGGGCCGGGGTTTCCCGCCGCATCTCTCATCCCGGGGGATGAGCAGGAGCACCGCAGCCTACGACCGGCTGGTCCCGGGTACGGGCCGGCCTGTCGTCAGGGCCGCACGATGCCCGTCGCGTAGGCGAGGACGACGGCCTGTACGCGGTCGCGCGCCCCGAGCTTCGCGAGGATGTGCCCCACGTGTGTCTTCACGGTCGCCTCGGACAGGAACAGCTTCGACGCGATCTCCGGGTTGGACAGCCCCTGGGCGATGAGTTCGAACACCTCGCGCTCGCGGGCGGTCAGGCGGGCCACCGCGGCGGCCTGGGCGTCCTGAGCGGGCGATGCCTGGCGCAGCATCGGGGCCACATGGTCCAGCAGGCGCCGCGTGGTGGAGGGCGCGATCACGGCGTCACCGCGATGCACCGTGCGGATGGCCTCCAGCAGCTCCTCCGGCGGCGCATCCTTCAGCAGGAATCCGCTCGCCCCGGCGTGGATCGCGGACAGCGCGTACTCGTCGAGGTCGAAGGTCGTCAGCACCACGATCCGTGGCCCGGCCGCCGCACCGCCTGCTGCCGCCTGGCCGGCGAGGATACGGCGGGTCGCCTCGATGCCGTCCATACCCGGCATGCGCACGTCCATCAGCACGACGTCGGCGCGCGTGGCGGCGAGCGCCCGGACCGCCTGCTCGCCGTTGGCCGCCTCGCTGACCACCGTGAGGTCGGCCTGGGAGTTGATGAGCATCGCGAATCCGCTGCGCACGAGGTGCTGGTCGTCGACGATCGCGACGCGGATCGGCCCGGTGTCCCCGCCGCGTGCCGGCTCGCTGCCCGTGTCGGCCGGCGCGGTGCTGCTGGTGGTACTGCTGGTGCTCTCCACGGGGTCCTGTTCTCCTGGTCTCGCCTGGTGCTGGTGCATACCTGTCATCCTCGCGCTGCGCCGCTCACGCGTCTCCCGGGTGCCGCCACAAGCCTAGGCCTGCGTGTAGGGGATGAATGCCTCCACACGATAGCCGCCGCCCGTGCGCGGCCCCGCGGACACGGTGCCGTCGTACAGGCGCACCCGCTCGGTCATCCCGGTGATCCCCTGGCCGGCGCCCGCCGTGGAGGGATCGGGCGCGGCCCCGCGGCCGTCGTCGTCGACCGTGACGGTCAGCCCGCGGGGGCCGTACCCGAGCTCCACCTCGGCGCTCGTGTTCGCCCCCGCATGCTTGAGCACGTTGGTGAGCGACTCCTGCACCACCCGGTAGGCGGTCAGCTCGGCGCCGAGCGGGAGCGGCCTCCGGGGCTTACCGTTGCGGCGGCACGCCACCCGGACGCCGGATCGCCGGACCGACTGGATGAGGGAGTCGACGTCGTCCAGCGTGGGCAGCGGCCGCGTGGAAGCGGTCTCGTCGCCGCGCAGGACACCGAGCAGCCGCCGCATCTCGCGCAGCGATCCCCGTCCCGTGTCGGCGATGGTGCCGAGTGTCTGCACCGCGAGCTCGGGCGCCTGGGCGCTCGCGTACCGTGCGCCGTCGGCCTGCGTGATGATGACCGAGAGGGAGTGCGCCACGATGTCGTGCATCTCCCGGGCTATGTGGCTGCGTTCGTCCGCGGCCGCGAGGTCGCGCTCCTGTTGCCGCTCCACCTCCAGCCGCCGCGTCCTGTCCTCCAGTGCCTGATAGGTGCGGCGCCGGGACCGGGCGAGGTCACCCATCGTCCAGGCGAGGAGCACGAGGGCCTCGATGAAGAAGACCAGGACCAGGAACAGCGGGATGGTGCTCAGCACGAACTGGTCCCCGCCGAGGCCGAGCAGGTCTCCGTAGCGCGCGGGGCCGACGGCGGCGGCGAGGACCGTGAGCCCCAGGCCACCGATGCTGGCCCACCGCGGGGCGTAGGCGGCGAGCGTGTAGAGCGTGATGAGCACGACGAACTGCGCCGGGACCGGGTCCACGCCGAGGACGAGCTGCAGGACGGAGATGCCGGCGATGATCCCGGCCGAGAGGAGCACGTGCGAGCGGCGCCACGCGAGGGGCACCAGCAGGGCCACGGACACCGCGACGACGACGCCGTACCCGCTGGCGCCGGCGAAGGGCAGGACCAGGAACACGAAGATCGCCAGCGCGAGGCAGGTGTCCAGTGTCCCCGGGTGTGCGCGTACCCAGCGCGCGAGTCGCAGGTGGATGTCCATGGCAACCAACTCTAGGTGGGCCGCTGCCGCCGCACATCCGACCGCGGGTGGAGCTGTCTCAGCCTGCGGACCGATTGTCGCGGGAGAAGGTGCCTTCCTACGCTGGGACCATGACTGACGCACCGCACCGCATCGATCTGGCCGTCATCCCCGGAGACGGGATCGGCCCGGAAGTGACAGCAGAGGCGGTGAAGGTGCTGTTGGCGGCCGTGGGCACCGACGTCGACGTCGCGCTGACGGAGTACGAACTCGGCGCCGAGCACTGGCTCGCCACGGGGGAGACCCTGCCCGATGCGACCCTGGAGCGCCTGCGGAGCCACGACGCCATCCTCTTCGGCGCGGTGGGCGCCGCGCCGGGGGACACCCTCGTCCCGTCGGGCCTGATCGAGCGGGAGTTCCTGCTCAAGCTCCGCTTCTCGCTGGACCATTACGTGAACCTGCGTCCCACCCGGCTGTTCCCCGGCGTCACCAGTCCGCTCGCCGACCCGGGCGCCGTCGACTTCGTCGTCGTCCGTGAAGGGACCGAGGGTCCGTACACGGGCAACGGCGGGACGCTTCGCGGCGGGACGGTGCACGAGGTGGCCACCGAGGTTTCGCTGAACACGGCGCACGGCGTGGAGCGCGTGGTGCGCGACGCCTTCGCACGAGCTGCGGGACGCCGCAGGAAGCTGACCCTCGTGCACAAGCACAACGTCCTCGTCCATGCCGGCCACCTGTGGAAGCGCATCGTCGAGGCCGTCGCCGTCGAGTTCCCCGAGGTGGAGCACGACTACCTGCACGTGGACGCGGCGATGATCTTCCTCGTCACCGATCCGGCGCGCTTCGACGTGATCGTCACCGACAACCTGTTCGGCGACATCGTGACCGATCTCGCCGCAGCGGTCTCGGGGGGCATCGGGCTCGCCGCGTCCGCGAACCTCAACATGGACCGCACCGCCCCGTCCATGTTCGAGCCCGTCCACGGCTCGGCGCCGGACATCGCGGGCCGGCAGATCGCCGACCCCACGGCCGCGATCCTCTCGGCGGCGCTCCTGCTCCACCATCTCGGTCTCGACGCGCCCGCGGTTCGGATCGAGCAGGCCGTCGAGGCGGACATCGCGTCCAGGACGGGAGCCCGCAGCACGGCCGCCGTCGGCGATGCCATTGCCGCTGCCGTGTCCTAAGGTGGTTACACATCATTAACCCAGTGCCGGAGCACTGACCACCGACGGACGACGGCGGCCGCGCCGCGCGTGCAGTCCGTTCCAGCGCGGAGGAACCATGACAGCCACCGAAACCCAGTTCGCCCAGCACCTGTCGGAGCGGCGCATGCCGGTCGAGGAGCGGGAGGCGGTCCTGGCGGATCCCGGCTTCGGCAACTTCTTCACCGACCACACCGCGATCGTCGACTTCCGCGTGGACGAGTCCGGGGTCGGGGGCTGGCACAGCGCCCGCCTCGAGCCCTACGGGCCCATCGCCCTCGATCCCGCGGCCGCCGTCCTGCACTACGGCCAGGAGATCTTCGAGGGCATGAAGGCCTACCGCCACGCCGACGGCTCGGTGTGGACGTTCCGCGCCGATGCCAACGCTGCCCGCCTCAACCGGTCCGCCGTCCGCCTCGCCCTGCCCCAGCTGCCCGAGGAACTGTTCCTCGAGTCGCTGCGCCAGCTCGTCGCCGCGGATCAGGACTGGATCCCGTCCGGTGACGGCGAGAGCCTCTACCTGCGGCCCTTCATGATCGCCACCGAGGCGTTCCTCGGCGTGCGGCCTGCCCGCGAGGTGTCCTACCGCGTCATCGCGTCCCCTGCGGGCAACTACTTCGGCGGTGAGGTGAAGCCCGTGGACATCTGGGTGTCCCGCAACTACGCGAGGGCAGGACGTGGCGGCACAGGGGCCGCCAAGGCCGGCGGCAACTACGCCTCGTCGCTCGCCGCCCAGCTGGAGGCCGAGGCCCACGGCTGCAAGCAGGTGCTCTTCCTCGACCAGTTCAACGACAATGCCGTCGAGGAGCTCGGCGGCATGAACGTGTTCTTCGTCTTCCGTGACGGCTCCCTCGTGACCCCCGCCCTCTCGGGCACGATCCTCGAGGGCGTGACGCGGTCCTCGGTCATCCAGCTCGGACGCGACCGCGGCCTGGACGTCGTGGAGCGCAAGATCACGCTCGACGAATGGCGAGACGGCGTCGCCTCCGGCGACATCACGGAGGTGTTCGCGTGCGGCACGGCTGCCGTCATCACCCCGATCGGCCGCTTGCGCGACGGCGACGAGTACATCGGAGCCGCCGACTCCGCGGCGGGGGAGGTCACCATGTCGATCCGGAGCCAGCTGCTGGGTATCCAGACCGGCGTCGAGGAGGACACGCACGGCTGGCTGACGCGCCTGGTCTGAGTTCCGTCCCCCGACGGCGCCCGCCACCGCCCCTGCAGGGGTGGGAACGGGCGCCGTCGCCGTTCCCGGGCCGGGTCAGCGGGAGGACGCCCGCTGCGCGCCCTCGACGCCGTCACCGACCTGCAGGAAGCGGGTCGCGGTCAGGAGCGCCGCCGTCTCGTCGGCCGGCAGGGGGCGGCTGAAGTAGTACCCCTGGCCGCTGGCGCAACCGAGGTCCCTCAACTGACTCGCCTGTTCGGCCGTCTCGATGCCCTCGAACACTGCCTCGAGCCCGGCGGCCCGGATGAGCTGCAGGATCGCGGCGACGAACTCCAGCTGCCCGGCCCTCGAGTTGAGCTCCACGAGCAGCGAGCGGTCCACCTTGACCATGCTGACGGGCAGCTCCCGCAGGTAGCTGATGGAGGAGTATCCCGTCCCGAAGTCGTCGATCTCGATCCCCACGCCGAGCTGCTTCAGGCTCAGGAGCGAGTACATCTCCACCTCGCCGCGCGTCACGATCGCCGTCTCGGTGATCTCCACCACGAGGGCGCGCGCCGGGAGGTCGAGTTCGCGTAGCAGGCCGCGGATGTGGTCCACCAGGTCGAGCTGCTTGAGCTCGACCGCGGAGAGGTTGACTCTCAACTGGAAGTCCTCGTCGAGCGCGATGTCCCGGCGCCACTGGGCCAGCTGACGCAGCGAGCGGGACATCACCCAGCGGTCCAGGTCATGGATGACGCCGATCTCCTCGGCGAGGGGGATGAAGGTGTCCGGCGGGATCAGCCCGCGCAGGGGATGCTGCCACCGCACCAGGACCTCCACACCGAGGATCCGGTTGGTGGCGAGCTCCACCACCGGCTGGTAGTGCAGCACGAGTTCGTCCGAACTGATGGCGCCGCGCAGCTCGGTGGCCATCTGGCTGCGCAGCTGCCGCGAGTAAAGCATCACGGGCTCGAAGACCTTGATGATGCTGCGACCCTCGCGCTTGGCCGCATACATGGCGGTATCGGCGTCGAGCAGGAGTTCCTCGGCGGACTGGCCGGTGGTACCGAGGCGGACGCCGATGCTGGCGCGCGCGTGGACGTAGAGCGAGTCCAGGCGGATGTGCGCGTCGAGTGCCTCCAGGGCCCGACGTGCCACGTGCATCGCGCTGTCCATGCTCGCGCCGGGCAGCAGGATCGCGAACTCGTCACCGCCGAGCCGGGCCACGAGGTCGCTCTCGCGGACGACGCTGTTGAGCCGGGACGCCACCTCCTGCAGGACGCGGTCACCGGCGTCGTGGCCGAAGCGGTCGTTGACGTTCTTGAAGCTGTCGAGATCGAGCAACAGGAGGGCGGGAGGCGGCGATCCGGCCGAGGCCTGGTTGAGGGCCTCCTCGATGGCGTCCATCAGCGCTACGCGGTTCGCGAGGCCCGTGAGGGCGTCGGACATCGCCATCTTCATCATGTCCAGGTGCGCCTGGCGGAGCATGGCGGTGCGACTTTCGACGCGTTTCTCGAACTGCTCGTACACCTGCTCGAGCTCCTCGGCGAGGAGATTCACACCGGTGATGACGGCGTCGACCTCATCCCTCGCGCTCGAGGGTTCGATCCGACTGCTGAGTTCGCCGCGCGACAACCGGACGATGCTCTCGACGAGCATCGCGAGCCGCGGGTCCTTGTGGGCGCTCATCGGTCCCAGCGTACATTCCGGGCCGCTGCCGCCTGCGCGCCGAGCGGTGCGGCGACAAACGGATGCCGGGGGAGTGCCGGTGCCCCTCGGTCCGCTGTACGGTCGGAAGCCGTTGTCATGGCGCTACCCCCAGGCTGCCGCCGTCGAAGAAGTGGTTGAGGACGCGTCGACGGGTCGACCATCACGTGGTCGAGCGGTGGATCGTTCTGCACGGACCCTGCTACCGCCGACGGGGAAAGATTAGCACTGCGCCCGGCCACTTCCGTGGCGGCGCGAGGGGGCGGCCGGCAGGGCATGCGCTGATGGGAGCGGCAGGCATGAAGGAGCCCCGACCGGGGTGGGAGTAATGGGGGAAAACGCCCAAGCCGATCGGGGCCTACGCAAGAAGCTACGCCGGATCGGCGGAGCGGGGATGCGGTACGGAACCCGAGGAATTCCGCTTGACAACAGAGCCCAACGGGTCGGCGCTCAGGTACCGATACCGTCCATCAGTGACCTTGCCACCGCAGCCCTCTCCTGGGCCCCGGACTGCAGGAAGAGATCCTCGCTCGCTTCGAGGTTGTCCCGTGCCTCGCTGTCCCGCCCCTGTCCTGAGAGGGCGCGTCCAAGGAAGAAGTGCGCTTCAGCCGCGGTATGTGTCGCGAGCAGGTGCTTGTGCGCGATGACATCTCCGAACTGCTCGATCGCCGCCTCGAACTGCCCCGTCAGAACCAGCCATTGCGCCCGTGTCAGCCTCAACTCGAGGCGGTCACGCTCGGTGCCACCCACGATGGAGCTTGCGAGTTCTGCACGCTCAATGCACTCGAGCGTCTCGGGTTCGATTACGTTCGCCGTCAGCCGCAGCGACGCCGATGCACGGTTGAATCGCGCCCACAGGTCCAGATCGTTCGTAGGTGACAGGTGTTTCGCAGCGAGTTGATGATAGGAGACACCTTCGCCGATGTGCCCGAGGAGGAATGCGACATTGCCGATTGCCCAATGACCAAGTCCAGTGGTCTGGGTAGGCGGTTCCATCGACAGGAGCTCGGCCAAGATTTGACACTCGTTCCAGGCTTCCTCGAGTCGATCACTGTCGGCGAGGGCGGCGATCAGAGCGTTCTGCGCTTCTATCTGGATACTTTTCTGCCCGGGTGCCTCCTGGGCGGACCTTACGCCTGCACGCGCAGCGGTGACTGCTTGGGCGAGATTGCCAGTGCCCTGCAGTGCGAAGGACATCAGGGTTGCGGCTCTGGCGCTCAACGCTGGTGACTCACGCGTCAGCGGGTGGATCTCGAGTTGCTCGGCGATTTCCTTGGACTGTTGCATACGCCCCTGCTTCCGCAGAGCTTCCGATACAAGGAACGTGGCATTCCACCAACCGGCCTCATCATCGGAGGCTGCAGCGACGCTTGCGGCTCGTTCTGCCAACTGCTGAGCGCTCACGTAATCACGCTGGTTCCAGGCATCGCGAGCCTGCAGTTCGATCATGAGCTGCTCACCACGGGATTCCTGCAGTGCCATGATCGCCTTTCGTCGAAATCCCAGAACAATGCCTCCTCACAGTATTGGTTCAAGTGCCGCCGGAGCCAGAGGACGGAAAATTGTCGAACATATCTCGCCAGAAGTGTTACCAAAGTGGCTGGTGTGGCTTACGATGATTCCAGAGCCGCTCGTGGTAGTAGGGCGGGACTCCATCACTGTCTAACCGAGCCCAAAGGACCAACACCATGAAGCGCTTCACCTCCGCACTCCTCCTCGCATCTCTCCTCGTCACTGGCGGGGCTGCTGCCGCCAACGCCGCTCCCGCGAAGGCCGATACAAAGACCTCCGTGTCCTCGACTGACCGCGTCAACAACTGGCCCTACTGAGCCTCTCGGTCGGGCACGGCGATCCGTTAGGAACGCGGCCGGGCCGAAGGTTTTGACGCAGTGCCGGTACCGCGGGCACCTTCTCTGGGGAGAGGGTGCCCGCGGTATCGCGTTAAGCCCGTCCGCGGGCGAGGCGGCGGGGCCCCGTGCCTCGGGATCGGCGCAGGCTAGGCTTGGCGCCATGCGAATCGCACGCTTTGTCGTAAATGATGACCCATTGTTCGGTGTCGTGGAGGGCGCTCCCGGGAGCGAGGAGGTCGCCGTCATCCAGGGCGACCCCTTCTACGGAGGCGTCCAGCTGACCGGCGTCCGCCACGCCCTCGAGGATGTCCGGCTGCTCGCGCCCGTCATCCCGCGTAGCAAAGTAGTGGGTGTGGGCCGGAACTACGCCGACCACATCCAGGAGATGGGCAGCGAGACGCCGGCCGCGCCACTGATGTTCCTCAAGCCGAACACGTCGGTCATCGGCCCCGGCGATCCGATCATGCTGCCGTCCTTCTCGGACCAGATCTCCTACGAGGCGGAGCTGGCCGTGGTCATCGGCCGCATCTGCAAGGACGTCCCGCTCGAGCGCGTCGACGACGTGGTCTTCGGTTACACCTGCGCCAACGACCTCACGGCACGCGATGTGCAGAAGACCGACGACCAGTGGGCCCGCGCGAAGGGCTTCGACACGTCCTGCCCCATCGGCCCGTGGATCGAGACGGACCTCGACCCCGAGAACCTCACCATCCGCGGGACGCTCGACGGCGACCTCCGCCAGGACGGCTCCACGAGCGACATGATCTGGGGTGCCCGCGAGCTCGTGGCCTACGTCTCCCAGGCGTTCACCCTCCTGCCGGGGGACATCATCCTCACCGGTACGCCCGCCGGCGTCGGGATGATCACCGACGGCCAGCGCTACGAGGTCGACATCGAGGGCATCGGCCGCCTGTCCAACCCGGCACGCCGCTGACCGGTGCGCGCCGTCGTGCCCCCTCCGGGGCCCGACGGCGCGCGGTCGGGCCGGGTGGTCCCACCTAGACTGGGAGCATCATGACTACTGCCGCTGAGATCCCCACCGTCACCGATGCCACGCCCGTCAGGGTCCGTTTCTGCCCGTCCCCGACGGGTACGCCCCACGTCGGGCTGATCCGGACCGCCCTGTTCAACTGGGCCTACGCACGCCACACCGGCGGGAAGCTCGTCTTCCGCATCGAGGACACCGACGCCGCCCGTGACAGCGAGGAGAGCTACCAGCAGCTGCTGGAGGCCATGCGGTGGCTCGGCATCGACTGGGACGAGGGCGTCGAGGTGGGTGGCCCCCACGCGCCGTACCGCCAGTCGCAGCGCGGCGAGCTCTACCAGGACGTGATCGCGCGGCTCGTGGAGGCCGGCCACCTCTACGAGTCCTTCTCCACGCCCGAGGAGGTGGAGGAACGGCACCGTGCCGCGGGCCGCGACCCCAAGCTGGGCTACGACAACCACGACCGCACGCTGACGGAGGAGCAGAAGGACGCCTTCCGCTCCACGGGCCGTCCCGCCGTCCTGCGGCTGCGCATGCCGGACGAGGACATCACCTTCACGGACCTCGTGCGCGGCGAGATCACCTTCCGCGCCGGCAGCGTCCCGGACTTCGCCGTCGTGCGGGCCAACGGCGCGCCCCTCTACACGCTCGTGAACCCCGTGGACGATGCCCTGATGGGCATCACGCACGTGCTGCGCGGCGAGGACCTGCTGTCCTCGACACCCCGGCAGGTGGCCCTCTACCGCGCGCTGATCGAGATCGGCGTGGCGAAGTACATGCCCCTGTTCGGCCACCTTCCCTACGTGATGGGCCAGGGAAACAAGAAGCTCTCCAAGCGGGACCCGGAGTCCAACCTCTTCCTGCACCGGGAGCGCGGCTTCATCCGCGAGGGGCTCCTCAACTACCTGTCCCTGCTGGGCTGGAGCCTGTCCGCGGACGAGGACATCTTCTCCGTCGAGCAGCTCGTCGAGAAGTTCGACGTGCGCGACGTCCTCGCGAATCCCGCACGGTTCGACCTCAAGAAGGCGGAGGCGATCAACGGGACGCATGTGCGGCTCCTGGATCCCGCCGAGTTCCGCAGCCGCCTGCTGCCGTACCTCGCCGCTGCCGGCATCATCGGGGGAGAGCCCACGGAGGAGGAGCTGCGCATCGTGGCCGAGGCGGCCCCGCTCATCCAGGAACGCATCACCCTGCTCGGCGAGGCGCCCGAGATGCTCGGTTTCCTGTTCAAGGCAGACGACGCCGTGGACATCGCCGACGACGCCCGCAAGGGCCTGCCGGAGAATCTCGGGGACGTGCTCGACGCGACGGTGGACGCCCTCGAGGGCGTGGAGGCCTGGGACGCGGAGTCGCTGCAGGCCGTTCTCCGGAGCGCACTCGTGGACACGCTCGGACTGAAGCCGCGCCTGGCGTTCGGGCCCGCCCGCACCGCCGTCTCGGGACGCAGGATCTCCCCGCCGCTCTTCGAGTCGATGGTGATCCTGGGCCGCGAATCCTCGCTGGCGCGCCTCCGGGCCCTGCGCGAGACGGCGGGCTGACCCGTGCCCGCTCCGGCCGGACCGCCTGCGCCGCGGGACGGGACCGTGGACGGCGTCCTGTTCGACATCGACGACACGCTCGTGGACCTCGAGCAGGCGATGGGGCACACCCTGCAGGCCATCCCCGATCCGGCCCTCAGCCATCTGGGCGACGACGACTGGGTGCGCTACAAGGCGCTGTACACGACCGACCCGCAGCGGCACTACGACCGCTTCCTCGCCGGTGAGCTCACGTTCGAGGAGCAGCGCGTGCACCGCGTGCGGCACGCGCGGGCCGGGTTCACCCCGGAGCCGTTCCTCGGGCGGGTGGCCGAGGCGTGGGTGCGGTCCTACGAGCAGATGCTCCCACAGCACTTCCGGGCCTACGAGGACGTCGTCCCGCTGCTCGACGCGCTCGATGCCCGTGGCGTCCCCTACGGTGCGGTGAGCAACAACGTGCACGACTATCAGCGGGCCAAGCTCGACAGGGCGGGACTCCAGCGCATCGCCGTCCTCGTCGGCATCGATACCGTAGGGGTGGCCAAGCCGGACCCCGCGATCTACCGGGAGGGTGCCCGCCTGATCGGCACGGCGCCGGAACGCACGCTGTACGTCGGGGACAACAGGCTGGTGGACGCCGAAGGGGCCTGCTCGGCCGGGCTGGTGGGTGTCTGGCTCGACCGCGCCGGACGCGGGGAAGAGCGCGGAACGGACTCAGGAACGACGACGGGCGTCCTCGCCGAGGGCGCGTCGGAGGTGCCGCGCATAGCGGGACTACCGGCCGTTTTGCAGTTCCTGCCTCCTGTCCGGTAAAGTTGTTTCTCGGCGCGGAGCAGTTATGCGGCCGGAACCCAGCACCACCGGGTCTCCGAAAAGCGCCCTTGGGGTATGGTGTAATTGGCAACACACTGGTTTCTGGTACCAACATTCTAGGTTCGAGTCCTGGTACCCCAGCGCACTTCCGCCCTCACGGGCGGGATGGCAAAAGCAGTAGAAGAACAGTAGTAGGATGGAAAGTACTGGCCCCATCGTATAGCGGCCTAGTACGCTGCCCTCTCACGGCGGTAACGCGGGTTCGAATCCCGCTGGGGTCACCATCGGGAAGTCCCGGACATCACCACGATGTCCGGGGCTTCCTGCTTTAAGGCCTGGTACGGCGTCTGCCTCCCGAGGCAGATCTCTGATGCGTCGGGAAGCACTGGCATGATGGGACCATGAGCCCATCCTCCTCCGCCGGCGACGCCCGCGGGCTTCCGCCGCTGCTGCGGGAAGTCAACAGCGCTCTCGAGAACCTCGCCTTCCCGCTGCAGCTCCCAGGCTCGGTCGATGCCCGTGCATCGAAGCAGGCGGCCCGCGAGCAGCTGAGCGACTACATCCTGCCGCGGCTTGCCAGCCTCGACGCGCCCCTCGTCGCCGTCGTCGGCGGGTCGACAGGTGCGGGCAAATCCACTCTCGTCAATGCCCTCGTGGGCAGGCCCGTCTCCGTCACGGGCGCCGTCCGGCCCACCACGCGCCAGCCGCTCCTGCTCCACCACCCGGACGATGCGCCCTGGTTCGACGACACCCGCGTGCTGCCCTCCCTCGGTCGCGTCCGGCTCGCGGGCGACGGCGAGCCGAAGGACGGGCCCGTGGACGACGGCGGGACAGCGGCGGGCGTGGGATCGTCCGACGGGCTGCCGGCGCAGCAGCAGGAATCGGGTGGGGAAGCGGGCACGCTGCTCCTGCGTCCGACGGCGTCGCTGCCGTCCGGGCTGGCACTGCTGGACGCCCCCGACGTCGACTCGATCGCGGACGAGAACCGACGGCTCGCCGGGCAGCTCCTGGCGGCCGCCGACCTCTGGCTCTTCGTGACCACGGCCAACCGCTACGCCGACGCCGTGCCCTGGAAGCTGCTGGCCGAGGCAGGGCGACGCGACGTCCTCGTGGCGATCGTGCTCGACCGGGTACCGCCCGGCATCGAGGAGGAGATCAGGGGAGACCTGCTGACGCTGCTGTCAGCGGAGAACCTCGGGCACGCTCCCATCTTCGTCATTCCCGAACTGCCGCTGGGCGCCGCGCGGATGCTGCCCCCGGATGCCGTCGAGCCCATCACGCGGTGGCTGCAGGCCCTCGCCGCGGACGCCGACGGGCGGCGCGACATCGCGCGGCGTACGGTGCAGGGGGCGATGCGGGCACTCGCGGACCGCGTCGACGGGATCGCCGAGGCCGCGAGCCGCGAGCAGGCGGTCGGGGACGGGTTGCGTGCAGCAGCGGACAATGCCTATCGCGAAGCGCTGGCCACCGTCATGGCGTCGACGGAGGACGGCACGCTGCTGCGGGGCGAGGTCCTCGCACGCTGGCAGGACTTCGTGGGGACGGGGGAGTTCATGCGGGGGCTCGAATCGAGGATCGGCCGGGCACGGGACCGCGTCAGCGCCTTCTTCACGGGGAAGCCGGCGCCCGCTGCCACCGTGGCCGATGCAATTGGCAGCGGCCTGCAGACCGTCATCGTGGAACAGGCCGCCCGCGCGGACGAGTCGACGCGGCGCCGGTGGCGTGGCGACACGGCAGGAAGCGTGCTGCTGCAGGGGCTCGATCCGTGGCGCGCCGACGAGGTGTCCGCCGAGGTGGCGCGGGAGGTCCGTGCCTGGCAGGAGGACCTCCTGCGGCTCGTCCAGGCCGAGGGCGCCGACAAGCGGTTCACGGCCCGCATGCTCTCCTTCGGTGTCAACGGCATCGCCGTCGCGCTGATGGTGGTGGTCTTCGCCTCCACCGGTGGACTGACCGGCGGTGAGATCGGCATCGCCGGTGCCTCCGCCATCGCAGGGCAGAAACTGCTCGAGGCGGTCTTCGGCGACGACGCCGTCCGGCGCCTCACCGCCATCGCCCGCTCCGACCTCGCAAAGCGCGTGGAGGCCCTCCTGCAGCGGCAGCGGGCACCCTTCGAACGCCTCCTCGACCCGTTGGCCCGGCAGACGCCGGCGGAGACCCTGCGCGTGCTGGCCAGCCGGCTCCGCACCGCACTGCCCGCGGGACACGCCGCGGCGGACGTCCACGGGGACGACGCGTGAGCGGACACCGCGGAGCGACGGCGGAGCTCCCGCTCGCCGAATCCCTCACCGACGCCCTCGGGCACCTGCAGAAGGCGCACGAGCTCGGGACGGACCGCCTACCCCAGGACGAGATCGCGCGGCTGCACGCCATGCTGGACCGCGCGGGCAGCCGCCGGTCGCTGTCCGCCGACCACACGGTGGTCGGGGTCTTCGGGCCCACCGGCAGCGGGAAGTCCTCCCTCGTGAACGCCCTCAGCGGTACGGACGCCGCCCGCGTGGCTGCGAGGCGTCCCACGACCTCCGAGCCCCTCGCGCTCGTCTGGGGCCGTCAGGGGAGCGGTGAGCTGCTCGAATGGCTCGGCGTGCGCCAGCGGGTGGAACTGCCCGACGGCGCGGTTCTCGCGCGGCCAGTCGGAGGTGTCGCAGGTGTCCACCCTGATCGACACGCCGGAGCGGGTGGAGGTATCGGACGCGCTGCCCTCGGCGATGGCGCCGGCGGGGCGCCGGACGACGCACCCTCCGCGGAGGTCCGTGCCGACCCGCCCGCGCGACGGCGTGGTCTGCTGCGCTGGTGGCGCCGCGGCGCGTCGTCGGTGCGTTCCGACCCCACGATGACGCCGCGTCCCGGCCGGTCCTCCACCGCCGGGGCCGATGCCACCGGCTCCGAGTCCGCAGGCCCTGATGCAGCGGGACTGATCCTCCTCGATCTGCCGGACTTCGATTCGACGGCCCTGGCGCACCGTGAGGTCGTGGAGCGGATGGCGGGGCAGGTCGACGTCCTGCTCTGGGTGGTCGATCCCCAGAAGTACGCCGACGCCGCCCTCCACCATGGCTTCCTGCGCAACCTCGGCACGCACGAGGCCGTGACACTGGTGGCCCTCAATCAGGCGGACCGCCTGGACCCGCAGGACCTGGGCGCGGTCACGGCCTCGCTCGGCGGCATCCTCGCGGACGAAGGACTGCAGGGCGTCGCCGTCGTCCCGGTCTCCGCACGGACGGGCCAGGGCGTGGACGCCCTGGCGGCGGCGATCAGGGACCTCGCCGAGAGCCGGGCCGCTGCCACCCGGAGGATGGCAGCGGATGCCGCCCGGGCGGCGAGCGACCTTCTCCCGTTCACGGCGGAGAACCCCTCCGCCGGCCCGTCGGAGGAGGCCCGGACGGCCCTGGCCGAGGGGCTCGGATCGGCGGCGGGTGTGCGGGTGGTGGTCGACGCCGTCCGCACCTCCTACCGCCGCGACGCACATGCCGTCACGGGCTGGCCCGTCACACGGTGGCTCGGGAGGTTCCGTCCGGACCCGCTGCGGCGGCTGAACCTGCGGCGGCAGGACGTGATGCCCGAGGTGCGCCGCTCGTCGCTGCCCCTCAGCCAGCCCGCGCACCGGTTCAAGGTGGACCAGGCGCTGCGCGTCTTCGGGGACGCGGCAGCCGTCGGGGTCACGGAGCCCTGGCACACCTCCATCCGTGATGCCGCCCGCGGCACCGCCGGAGAGCTGACGGACGCGCTCGACTCCGCCGTGACGGGCACCGATCTGGAGACCGGCCGTCGTGCATGGTGGGGGGTCTTCGGCCTCCTCCAGTGGATCGCCTTCGCGGCGCTCGTCGCAGGACTGGCCTGGCTCGCGGTCCTCGCGGTCCTCGGTTTCCTCCAACTGCCCGCGATCGACGTCCCGCGGGTCGAGGGCTTCCCCGTGCCGACCCTGCTCATCCTCATGGGAGTGGCCGCCGGGATCCTGCTCGGCGTCGTGGCGGCGCTCCTCGCCCGCTGGGGAGCAGCCCGGCGGGCGGCACGCGTACGCCGCCGCCTCGTCGCCGCCTGCTCGCAGGTGGCAGAGACCGTGGTGCTGGGTCCGGTGACGGACGAGGTGGATCGGTGCAACCGGTTCCGCACCGCGGTCCTCCGGGCGGCAGGGCGGGCCTGAGCGCGCTGCGTCGGCGGACCTGCGCCGGCGCGCGGGTGCGGGGCTCGGAGCCCCGCGCCCAGGAACCGGGTCCGGGCGTACGGCCTGCTCGCGGACGTCGCGCCCGGCAGGCAGGAGACATGGGTCGACTACGCCCTAGACCGGGGGTCGCAGATCGCGGGACGTTCGGGCGTCCCCGCGGGCCGACGCGGAGGGTCCGCAGCGGGCGGCTGGTCAGCCGGCCTGCGCCGGAACCCGGGCCACCGGGCTGTGGCCGGAGCAGATCCACTCCACCGAGTGCGTGCGGATGCGCTCGTCCAGCAGCCGGACGGTGCTCGCCGCCGTAGGTCCGTCGTCGATCAGGATCCGCGGGAAATGGCTCACCCTGCCGTCGGCGCCCACCCTGACCGCATCGCCCGTGAACAGCACGCCGCGCCACTGGTAGGCGTAGTGGCCCGGCGTGTGGCCCGGCGTGGGGAAGTACGCGAGACCCGGGAAGATCTCGCCCGAGCCGCTGAGTTCCCGTGTGCCGGCGGGGAGCTGCACACGCGCCACCCGGCGCAGCATCTTCCGGAACAGGGTCCGCGGCTCGAGGACGCCGCGCAGCGTGTCGGCGTCGGCGGCCCCGAGCCACACCGTGGCGCCCAGGGCCTCCTGGAGGCGCCGGGCCGCCTGCGCGTGGTCGACGTCGTAGTGGGTGAGGACGATGTCCGTGATCGGACCCGTGGTGTCCTCGTTCGCCCGGAGCTCGGCGATCACGCCGTCGAACCCGGAGGACATGCCCGGGTCCACGACTGCCGCGTGACCGGCGCCCGCCACCACGAACCCGTGCGAGCCCCTCTGGTGCTCGAGCTGGTGGCAATCCTGGGCGATGAGGCGCATGGTGTCCTTCGGCTGGTCGTGAGGGCTAGCCCGAACACTACCAAGCAGGGTGCAGCGGCCGGAGGGCGTCGCTCACCCCAGGAGGCGCAGCACCCTGTCCACGGTGTTGACGTTCCGTGTGGTCGACGTCGCCGCGTAGCGCGCCCGGGCGAGCAGCCGGGCGAGCGGGACGTCGGTGGACCGCCCCTTGGGGGAGAACCACCCGATCGCGGTGCCGCCGGCCAGCACCGTGGGGTGCAGCCCGTGAGCCTCCGCGAGGAACGCCGCGAGCTCGTCGGTGCCCGTGAAGAACGTGACGTAGGTGTGGACGGCCTGCCCGTCGGCCCCCGCGTCGTCCGGCGTCGGGACCGAAGCGGCGATCGCGGCGAGGCCGGCATGGTCGACGACGATCACCCGAGCCGCGTAGCCGAAGCGCGCCGTCAGGGCCTCCTCGACGCGGCTCCGGAGCCCGGGGGCGTCGAGGGCGGACGAGCAGACCGCGTTGCCGCTGGCGAGGACCGTCGCGACGCCGCTCACGGGGAGGTCCGCGAGCAGGGCGCGGAGCTCGGCCATGCGGACCGTCACGCCGCCGACGTTGATCCCGCGCAGGAAGACGGCGTACCGGGTGGAGGCCATGTCAGTCCGAGGACGCACTGACGGCGAGCGTGAGCTGGCGCGCCGCGTCTGCGACGACCTCTGCGTGGATGCGCCCCGGCTGCCGCGTGAGGCGTTCCATGGGACCGGAGATCGACACGGCGGCGATCACCCGCCCGGACGGACCCCGCACGGGAGCGGAGACGGACGCCACGCCGGCCTCGCGCTCGCCGAGGCTCTGGGCCCACCCGCGTCGTCGCACGCCCGCGAGCACGGTCGGCGTGAACCGGGCCTGCTGCAGTCCCTTGAGCAGCCGGTCGTGGTCCTCCCACGCGAGCAGGCACTGCGCGGCCGATCCGGCCTTCATGGACAGCTGCGTTCCCACCGGGATGGTGTCCCGCAGCCCGACGGGCCGTTCGGCCGACGCGACGCAGACGCGCCAGTCACCCTGCCGCCGGAACAGCTGGGCGCTCTCACCGGTCGCATCACGCAGGCCGAGCAGCACGGGCCCCGCAGCGGCGATGAGGCGGTCCTCGCCGGCCGCCGAGGCGAGCTCCACGAGCCGGCTGCCGAGGACGAACCGCCCCTGGATGTCCCGCCCTACCAGGCGGTGGTGCGCGAGGGCGAGGGCAAGACGATGGACCGTGGGGCGCGCAAGGCCCGTCGAGGCCACCAGCTGGGCGAGCGTGGTGGGGCCGGCCTCGAGGGCGTCGAGCACGAGTGCGGCCTTGTCGATGACTCCGACGCCGCTAAAATTGTCCATAGGATGATATTGCCGTCTCACCATCTGAGACGCAACCTCCCGGGCTGGCCCTCGCCGCCCGGCGCTGGTTGAGTGGAACCATTGGTCGGGCCGCCCTACCGGGTCCGGTTCGTCGGAGAAGAGAAGGACGGTCGACATGGGCAAGACACTGGCAGAGAAGGTCTGGGATGCGCACGTGGTCCGCAAGGGCGACGTGGTGGGCGCGGAAGCCCAGCCGGACCTCCTCTACATCGATCTGCACCTGATCCACGAGGTCACCTCGCCGCAGGCGTTCGAAGGCCTCCGCCTCGCAGGCCGGCCGCTGCGCCGCCCCGACCTGACGATCGCCACCGAGGACCACAACACGCCGACGCTGGACATCGACAAGCCGATCGCCGACCTCACCAGCCGCACGCAGATCGAGACCCTGCGCGCGAACTGCCGGGAGTTCGGCGTCCGCCTGCACTCGCTCGGTGACGCCGAGCAGGGCATCGTCCACGTCGTCGGACCCCAGCTCGGGCTCACCCAGCCAGGCCTGACCGTCGTGTGCGGCGACTCCCACACCTCCACACACGGGGCGTTCGGAGCACTCGCCATCGGGATCGGCACCTCGGAGGTGGAGCACGTCATGGCCACCCAGACGCTCTCGCTGAAGCCGTTCCGCACCATGGGCATCACCGTCGAGGGCACCCTGAAGCCCGGCGTCACCTCGAAGGACATCATCCTCGCCGTCATCGCCAAGATCGGCACGGGCGGCGGCCAGGGCTACGTGCTCGAGTACCGCGGGTCCGCCATCCGGGCGCTGTCGATGGAAGCCCGCATGACCATCTGCAACATGTCCATCGAGGCCGGAGCGCGCGCAGGCATGGTGGCCCCGGACGAGACGACCTTCGACTACCTCAAAGGCCGCCCGCACGCACCGGAGGGTGCGGACTGGGACGCCGCCGTCGCCGACTGGCGGGAACTGCGCACCGACGACGACGCCGTCTTCGACGCCGAGGTCTTCCTCGACGCGAACGAGCTCGAACCCTTCGTCACCTGGGGCACCAACCCCGGCCAGGGTGTCTCCCTGTCGCAGTCCGTCCCGTCGCCCGACGACTTCGCCGACGAGAACGACAAGGCCGCCTGCAACCGGGCGCTGGACTACATGGACCTGGCGCCGGGCACCCCGATGAAGGAGATCAGGGTGGACACCGTCTTCCTAGGCTCCTGCACCAACAGCCGCATCGAGGACCTCCGGATCGCCGCCGGCATCATCAGGGGCCGCCAGAAGGACCCGGCCGTGCGCATGATGGTGGTCCCCGGCTCCGCGCGCGTCCGCCTGCAGGCCGAGGCGGAGGGCCTGGACCGGATCTTCAAGGACTTCGGCGCCGAGTGGCGCTTCGCCGGCTGCTCCATGTGCCTGGGCATGAATCCGGACCAGCTGGCGCCGGGGGAGCGGTGCGCGTCGACGTCCAACCGGAACTTCGAGGGTCGCCAGGGCAAGGGCGGGCGGACGCACCTCGTCTCGCCCGTCGTCGCGGCTGCCACCGCGGTGCGCGGTACCCTCAGTTCGCCGTCGGACCTGTCGCCGCTGCCGGCGACCGGCGCCCACGCCGCGTCCACCGTCCCTGCAGCCTAGGAGCCCGCCATGGAGAAGATCACCACGCACACCGGCATCGGGGTGCCGCTGCGTCAGAGCAACATCGACACGGACCAGATCATCCCCGCCGTCTACCTCAAGCGCATCACGCGGACGGGCTTCGAGGACGCGCTCTTCGCCGGCTGGCGCAAGGAGCAGGACTTCATCCTCAACCGCGAGCCCTTCTCCCGCGGCACGGTGCTCGTCGCCGGGCCCGACTTCGGCACCGGCTCGTCCCGTGAGCACGCGGTGTGGGCACTGAACGACTACGGTTTCAAGGCCGTGCTGTCCTCCCGCTTCGCGGACATCTTCCGCGGGAACTCCGGCAAGCAGGGACTGGTCGCCGCGCAGGTCGCCCAGGACGACATCGAGCTCATCTGGAAGATCCTCGAGAACGAGCCGGGCGCCACCGTGACCGTGGACCTCGTCTCGCGCAGCGTGCAGTGCGGTCCGGTGAGCGCGCCGTTCCAGCTCGACGACTACACACGCTGGCGCCTGCTAGAGGGCCTGGACGACATCGGCCTGACCCTCCGCCAGGAGGAGCACGTCACCGCCTTCGAGGCCCGCCGGCCCTCCTGGAAGCCGACCACGCTCCCGGCGCGCACCTGAGCAGGCAGGAGAGGGCGCGGCGGACTGTCGCGCGCGTCACATGCCGTTCGGGTGCCCGGGAGGAATGACGACGCACCCGTGCAGGTTCTCCTGAGAACAGGGAGTACACCACGTACCCTTGTATTTCTGTCTGCACCGCGGTGCTCCTATGCTTGGTACGAGCAATTGCGAGTCCGTGGGGGTTCAACGTACGAGGAAAATAGGTATTCATGGGTAGCGTTCTGACCATCCGCGGCGGCATCCCGCTGACCGGCAAAGTATCCGTCCGCGGTGCGAAGAACCTGGTCCCCAAGGCTATGGTCGCCTCCCTGCTGGGCAACACGCCGTCGGTCCTGCGCAACGTCCCCGAGATCAAGGACGTCGAGGTGGTCACGAGCCTCCTGCAGCTGCACGGCGTCACGGTGACGAAGGACCCGGTCACCGGCGACCTCACGATGGACCCGGTCAACGCCAAGATGGCCCGCTCGAAGGACATCGACGCGCACGCCGGGGACTCCCGTATCCCGATCCTCTTCTGCGGCCCCCTCATGCACAGCATCGGCGAAGCCTTCATCCCAGACCTCGGCGGCTGCAAGATCGGCGACCGCCCGATCGACTACCACCTCGAGGTGCTCCGGAACTTCGGCGCCGTCGTCGACAAGCGACCGGGCGGCATCTCCATCTCCGCCCCCAAGGGCCTCCACGGTGCGAAGCTCACCCTGCCGTACCCCAGCGTGGGCGCCACCGAACAGGTGCTCCTGACCGCCATCCGCGCCGAGGGCATCACGGAGCTCTCCGGAGCCGCCGTCGAGCCCGAGATCATGGATCTCATCGCCGTGCTGCAGAAGATGGGCGCCATCATCACGGTGCAGACGGACCGCGTCATCCGCATCGAGGGCGTCAGCGAACTCACCGGCTACAACCACAAGGCCATCTCCGACCGCAACGAGACGGCGTCGTGGGCGTCCGCCGCGCTGGTCACCCAGGGGAACATCTACGTCGAGGGCGCCCGTCAGCTCGACCTCACCGCCTTCCTCAACACCTACCGGAAGATCGGCGGTGCCTTCGACGTCGACGACGAGGGCATCCGCTTCTACCACCCCGGCGGCCCCCTGAAGCCGCTCGTGCTCGAGACGGACGTCCACCCCGGATTCATGACCGACTGGCAGCAGCCGCTCGTCGTCGCCCTGACGCAGGCCTCCGGCGTGTCGATCGTGCACGAGACCGTCTACGAGAACCGCTTCGGCTTCACCGAGGCCCTCATCCGCATGGGCGCCAACATCCAGCTGCACCGCGAATGCCTCGGCAGCGTCCCGTGCCGCTTCGGCCAGCGCAACTTCCAGCACTCGGCCGTCATCTCCGGGCCCACGCAGCTCCGCGGCGCGGACATCGACATCCCCGACCTGCGCGGCGGGTTCAGCCACCTCATCGCGGCCCTCGCCGCCGACGGCGTCTCCCGCGTCACGGGGATCGAGCTCATCAACCGCGGCTACGAGCGTTTCCAGGAGAAGCTCGAGGGTCTCGGCGCCGACTTCGACATCACGGAGGACGCCCCGGTTCCTGCCGTGGTCTTCTCCTAGGCGGTCCGGGCACATGGGGGAGTCACGGGGCTCACGGGCCATGTTCACGTTCCTCGCCTCCTGGGTGAGGCCGCTCATGAACGCGCTCATGGCCAAGGAATGGCACGGGCAGGAGAAACTGCCGCGCGGGACGGGCATGATCGTGTGCCCGAACCACGTCACGGAGATCGACCCCGTCGTGGTGGCGCACTTCCTGTACAACCAGGGCGTGATGCCGCACTTCCTCGCCAAGGCGTCCCTGTTCGAGGTGCCGGTGATCGGGTCCATCCTGCGCGTCATCAAGCAGGTCCCCGTGGAGCGCAGCTCGGCCGGGGCGAACCGCTCGCTCGAAGCGGCACGCGAGGCCCTCGCCGACGGCGGCGGGATCATCATCTACCCCGAGGGCACGCTCACGAGGGACCCGGACATGTGGCCCATGAAGGGCCGGACGGGAGCCGCCCGCCTGGCGCTCCAGACGGGGGCGCCGGTGGTGCCGATAGCGCACTGGGGCGCCCATGAGGTCTTCCCGCGCTACGCCAAGCGCTTCCACCTCTTCCCGCGCAAGCGCTCCCGCGTGCTCGTCGGCGATCCCGTGGACCTGTCGGACTTCCGGGACGCCCCCCTGACCAGGACCACGCTCGACGCCGCGACCGACCGCATCATCGATGCCATCACCGCCCTGCTGGCGGAGCTGAGGGGCGAGGAGCCCCCCACGGAGCGGTGGGACCCGGCGCAGAAGCAGCAGAAGCGGACCGGCCGGAACTTCCAGGCTGACGACGGGAACCCGGACGGTCCGTCGGACGGGGTTCCCTCGTGACCGTCACGGGGACCCGGAGCGCGCCCCCGGGAAAGATCGCCGTGCTCGGCTCCGGCAGCTGGGGGACGACGTTCGCGAAGGTCCTCGCCGATGCCGCGGACGGCACGACCGTCATGCTCTGGTCGCGCCGCCCCGAAGTGGCCGAGGAGATCACCACGGACCACCGGAACTCGCGCTACCTCGGGGATACGCAGCTGCCGCCCAATGTCTCCGCCTCCGCCGACGTCGGAGCGGTCCTCAGGGGGAGCGAGCTCGTGATCCTCGCCGTGCCCGCCCAGACCCTCCGGGCGCAGCTGCCCGCCTGGCGCCCGCTCATCCCGCCGTCCGCCGTTGTCGTGTCCCTCATGAAGGGCCTCGAGGTCGGCACCGACGCACGCATGAGCGAGGTGATCGCGGAGGAGCTCGCACTGCCGGCGGAGCGGATCGCCGTGCTGTCCGGGCCCAACCTGGCCATGGAGATCGCCCGCGAGGAGCCCACGGCATCGGTGGTCGCGTGCCCCGACCATGACACCGCCGCGTGGATCGCTGCGGCATGCACGGCCTCCTACTTCCGGCCGTACACCTCTACCGACGTGATCGGTGTGGAGATCGGCGGGATCGTCAAGAACGTGATCGCCCTCGCCGTCGGCATCTGCGAGGGACGCCGCATGGGCGACAACACCAAGGCATCCGTCATCACGCGCGGGCTCGCAGAGACGACGCGCCTGGCCGTGGCGCTCGGAGGCAGAGCCGAGACGCTGGCCGGACTCGCGGGCATGGGCGACCTCATCGCCACGTGCTCCTCGGCGCTCTCGCGCAACCACACCGCGGGCCACCTCCTGGGCCAGGGCCTCACCCTCGACCAGGTCACGGTGCGCATGAATCAGACCGCGGAGGGCATCAAGTCCGCGCAGGCCGTCCTCGATTCCGCCACGAAACTCGGCGTCGACATGCCGATCACCGAGAGTGTGGTGGCCGTCCTGCAGGGACGCCTGTCCGTCAACGACCTCGGGCCGCGCCTGCTGGCCCGCCACCTCAAGCCGGAAGGCGATTCCGCTCCGTGACCACCGACACCCCCGTCTCCTCCCGCAAGCCGCGTGTCCTCGTGCTCTTCGGGGGCCGCTCGAGCGAGCACGCCGTCAGCTGTGTGACCGCGGCAGGCGTCCTCGAGGCCATCGACAGGACCCGGTACGACGTGGTGCCCGTGGGGATCACGAAGTCCGGCCGGTGGTCGCTCGTCTCGGCAGACCCGTCCGCGTGGTCGCTGCGCTCCGACGTCCTGCCCGAGGTCACCGCGACGGAGCAGGCCGTGGTCATGGGCTCGGCCGCCGGGAACGGGTCCGGCCAGGAACTGCTCGTCGCCGCGCCCGGGTCCGTGCCCGAGAGCCTCGGCGGCGTCGACGTCGTCCTGCCGCTCCTTCACGGGCCGTTCGGTGAGGACGGCACGCTCCAGGGAATGCTGGAGATGGCCGACACGCGCTACGTGGGCGCCGGCGTCCTGGCATCCGCCGTCGGCATGGACAAGCACTACATGAAGGTGGTCTTCGCCGCCGCCGGGCTCGAGGTGGGTCCGTACGAGGTGGTCACCGACCGCCAGTGGCGCACCGACGACGAGGCCTGCCTGGCGCGCGCCGGGCGTCTCGGATTCCCCCTGTTCGTCAAGCCGGCCCGTGCCGGGTCCTCCATGGGCATCAGCCGCGTCGCGGACGCCTCCGGACTCCGTGCCGCAGTGGAGGCCGCCCGGGTCTTCGACCCGAAGGTGGTCATCGAGGCGGGCATCGAGGGCCGCGAGATCGAGGTGGCGGTCCTGCAGGGACGCGGCCTCCAGGCACCGCGCACGTCGCTGCCGGGGGAGATCGCCGTGCAACCCGGCGAGCACGCCTTCTACGACTTCGAGGCCAAGTACGTGGATGGCGCTGCCGCCGAGCTCTCCTGCCCCGCGGACCTGCCACCGGACGTGCTCGACCGCGTGCAGGTGCTCGCGGGCGAGGCCTTCGAGGCGATCGGGGCCGAGGGACTCTCGCGCGTCGACTTCTTCTACACGCCGTCGGGGGCGCTCGTGATCAACGAGATCAACACCATGCCCGGCTTCACACCCATCAGCATGTACCCGCAGATGTGGGCCAAGTCCGGCCTCGGCTACACCGAGCTGATCGACGAGCTGATCGGCCTCGCGCTGGACCGCGGGACCGGCCTTCGCTGATCCCGCGTCTGCCGGGCCTGTCGTTCGTGCCTCCGGGCGCAGCGACCCGGCGGGCGTGATCGAGGACGCCGACTGAGGAGCGGGAGGCGGTCCGGCGGAGGAGCCGCTGTCAGGCCAGCAGGAGTACGCCGGCGAGCGACATCCCCGCCAGGAGAGCGGTCGAGGCGGCACCGACGACGGCGAAGCGTCCGCCCGTGCGTGCCAGGCGGCGTAGGTCGATGCCTGCCCCGAGCCCGAACATGCCGGCGGCCAGGAGGACGGTGGTGGCCGTACGGCTTCCCTCGAGTACCGGCGCCGGCAGAAACCCGAGCGAGCGGATGACGACCATGCCGAGGAACCCCAGGACGAACAGCGGCACCAGGGGAGGGCGGGTGACCGGGCGCGGGAGGCCCGGGGCGGCGGTCGAGGGAGAGCGGCCCGGCGAGGCCGCTGCCCGCCGCCGCTCGCCGAGGGATGCCACGGCCGCGACCGGTGCGAGCATCAGGACCCGGCCGAGCTTGACCACGGTCGCGACGGCGAGCGCGGTGGCCCCGGCGGTGCCGGCGACCGCCACGACCTGCGCCACCTCGTGGACCGCCAGTCCCGCCCACATGCCGAAGTGGTCCTCGGGCAGCCCGAGCACGCCCCCGAGCACGGGGAGCACGACGATCATGAGGGAGCCGTAGAGGGTGACCATGGCGACGGCGCTCGCGGTCTCGTCGTCGTCGGCGTCCACGACGCCCTGGAGGCCGGCGACGGCGGAAGCGCCGCAGATCGAGAAGCCGGCGGCCATCAGTGTTGCACCGGCACGCGTGAGTCCCAGCCGCATGCCCAGGTGGAGCGTCCCGACGTAGCTCAGCACCACGCACGCGATGATGAGCCCGAGGACCGGAAGGCCGAGCGCCACGATGTCGGGCAGGGCGAGCTGCAGGCCCAGGAGGACGACGCCGGCCCGCAGGAGTCTCTTGGTACCGGCCGTCACACCGGGCCGCAGTGCGGGTGTGTAGCGGCCGGAATTGCCGAGGAGGATTCCCAGCACGAGGGCGATCACTAGAGGACCGAGGACGGACTGCACCGATCCGAGGAGGACGGCGACGGCCACCCCGACGGCGACCACGGCCAGTCCGGGTGCCAGTGACCGGGCGCGCATCCCAGGCTGGGCGGTGCGACCGGACGGTGCTGGGGGCATGGTGGATCGCTTCCGGGGTGGGCAGGCGTAGGGGAGGTTGCTTCCGGTCATTGTTTCACGGGAGGTGGGGCAGTACGTGCTTCCCTCTCCAGCTGCAGCGCGCCGCCGCCTCGTCCGGTCGGCGAGCCGCCCGGTGTGTCGCCACGGGGGCGGGCCGCCGCGCCGGCTGTGCGTGCTCGACAGCGAGGAGCACTGCACGGCCGGCGGGCGGCCCGGGTGGGAGATGCCGCTAGATCAGGCCGTCGGTCAGGGCGTTGGGCGTACCGAAGCGGTGAGCCGTGACGCTGATGGCCTGCTCCTGCAGGAACGGCAGCAGCTCGATCCGCCCGGACTCGGTGACGGGCTGAGCGTAGACCGCGAGGTCGGGCCGCCCTCCGGTCACGGCGGCGAGGGCTGATGCTCCCTCGCCGATGAGCCGCACACGGCGGATCTCAAGGGTCGCCGCCCGGGCCAGCCAGGCGGAGTCGTCCTCGGTGGTGAGGCTCTCGACCAGCCCGGTCAGGGCGGACCGCAGCGCCGCTGGCAGCTCGACGGCGGACGAGACGGTGACGGGCGACCCGGCCGCCGCCGCGGCGAGCAGGACACGGACGAGATCCACCACGGGAGCACCTTCCGCCAGCCGCACCGTCACGGGGTGGGGCAGGTAGCGGAAGAGGTTGCGCTCGGCGGCGAGAGCCGACACGTCGCGGACCTGGCCGAACTCGCTGCTCCATGCTGCGGCGTCCGAAGCGGCCGCGCGGGTGAGGCGGGCGACGTCGGCGTCGGGCAGGCCAGCGGAGCGGGCCGCGGACAGCAGGGGCGCGACGACGGGCAGGGGAGCGCCCTGCGCCTCCGACGACCGGGGGGACCACGACCCGAGTCCCACCAGATAGTTGGGGCCGCCTGCCTTCGTGCCGGCACCGACGGCGGACTTCTTCCAGCCGCCGAAGGGCTGACGCTGGACGATGGCCCCGGTGATGCCCCTGTTGATGTAGAGGTTGCCGGCCTGCACGCCGTCGATCCAGGTGGCGATCTCCTGCGGGTCGAGCGAGTGGATGCCGGAGGTGAGGCCGTAGTCGATGTCGTTCTGCAGCGCGATGGCCTCCTCGAGGGTCGCGGCGGTCATGACCCCGAGGATCGGCCCGAAGTACTCCGTGAGGTGGTAGGTCGACCCCCGCTTCACACCGGTGCGGATCCCCGGGCTCCACAGGCGTCCCGAGTCGTCGAGCCGCTGCGGCTCCAGTGCCCAGGATTCACCCTCGCCGAGCGTGGTCAGGCCGTCGAGCAGCTTGCCCGCCGCGGGCTCGATCACGGGCCCCATCTGCGTGGTGGGGTCCGCCGGGTAGCCCACGGACAGCGAGCCGACGGCGTCGAGGAGCTGGTTGCGGAAGCGCTGCGACGTCGCGACGCTGCCCACGAGGATCACCAGGGACGCCGCCGAGCACTTCTGGCCGGCATGGCCGAACGCGGACTGCGCCACGTCCCGTGCGGCCAGGTCCAGGTCCGCGCTCGGGGTCACGATGATGGCGTTCTTGCCGGAGGTCTCCGCGAGCAGCGGCAGGTCCGTGCGGAAGGACCGGAACAGCTCGGCCGTCTCGTAGCCGCCGGTGAGGATCACGCGGTCAACCCGCGGGTCGGAGATGAGCTGACGCCCGAGGTCGCCCTCCTCGACCTGCACGAGGTGCAGGACCTCGCGCGGCACGCCCGCGGCCCACAGTGCCTCGATCATGACGGAGCCGGACCGGCGCGCCTGCGAGGCGGGCTTGATGATCACCGAGGATCCGGCCGCGAGGGCTGCCAGGGTGGAGCCCGCGGGGATCGCGACCGGGAAGTTCCACGGCGGCGTCACGACGGTCAGCCGGACGGGAGAGAACACGGCGCCGTCGACGTCGTCGAGCTCGCGGGCGCGCTCGGCGTAGTAGTGGGCGAAGTCCACGGCCTCGGAGATCTCCGGATCGGCCTGGTCCAGCGTCTTGCCCGTCTCGGCGGCCATGACCTCCATGAGTTCGGCCCTGTGCGCCTCCAGGGCGTCGCCGGCGCGGTGCAGGATCACGGCGCGCTCGGCTCCGCTGAGGGAGCCCCAGGCGCCGGAAGCGGCGACGGCGCCGGTGATGGTCTCCTCGAGGTCCTCGGCGCGGGTGAGCGTCGTGGCGGCGACGACGTCGTTGCCCACCTCGGAGGTGGCGACGCGGTCGAGGATCGCACGGCCCCACGCCCGGTTGGCCGGGAGGGAGGGATCGGTGTCGGGCGTGTTCGTGAAACCGGTACCCGGGTGCGGCCGGGCGGGGACCGCGCGGTCCTGCCGGCGGTTGGGTGCCGGGATCGAGGTGTCCAGAGCCGCCAGGGAGGCGAGGAAGCGGTTCTTCTCGCGGTCGAAGAGCGCCTCGTTGTCGGAGAGCTCGAAGACGGCGGACATGAAGTTGTCCTGGCTCGCGCCCTCCTCGAGGCGGCGGATCAGGTACGCGATGGCGACGTCGAACTCGCTCGGGTGCACCACCGGCGTGTAGAGGAGCAGGGATCCGACATCGCGCCGGACGGCCTCCGCCTGGCCCTGGGCCATGCCGAGGAGCATCTCGAACTCAATGCCGTGGCGGACGCCGCGCTCGCCGGCGAGCAGCCAGGCGAAGGCGAGGTCGAACAGGTTGTGCCCGGCGACGCCGACGCGCACGTTCTCGATGCGCCCGGGCTGCAGGGCGTAGTCGAGCACGCGCTTGTAGTGCGTGTCCGAGTCCTGCTTGGTGCCCCAGGTGGCGAGCGGCCAGTCGTGGAGCGAGGCCTCGACCTGCTCCATGGGCAGGTTGGCACCCTTGACCACACGCACCTTGATGCCTGCGCCGCCGGCGGCGCGGCGGGCCGCAGCCCACTCCTGCAGCCGGATCATGGCGGCCAGGGAATCGGGGAGGTAGGCCTGCAGGACGATGCCGGCCTCCAGGTCCCTGAACTCGGGCCGGCCCAGGATCTCCATGAAGACCGCGATGGTCAGATCGAGGTCCTTGTACTCCTCCATGTCCAGGTTGATGAACTTCCGCTTCTCCGACCGGGCAGCGAGCGCGTACAGGGGGGCGAGCTTCTCGGCGACGTGCTCCACAGCCTCCTCGAAGGCCCAGGCCGGGTGCGGGGCGACGGTGGAGGACACCTTGATGGAGACGTAGTCGACGTCGGGGCGCTCGAGGAGCCGCACGGTGCCGGCCAGGCGGCGCTCGGCCTCGGAATCGCCGAGGACCGCCTCACCGAGGAGGTTGACGTTCAGGCGGATCCCTTCGCGCCTGATGCGCCCGATGGACCGTCCTAGCTTGGCGTCGGACGCGTCGATGATGAGGTGCCCCACCATCTCGCGCAGCACGCGACGGGCGACGGGGATGACCACCTGCGGCAGGACGGGGGCGACGGCGGCACCCACCTTCACGGCGGAGCGCATGTACCAGGGGAGGAAGGCGGGCACCTTCGGGGCGAGGGCGCGGAGGTTGCGGGCGGCCACCGAGAGATCCTCGGGGCGGATGACGCCGTCGACGAAGCCGACCGTGAAGGCCAGCCCGTTCGGATCCTTCAGGACGCCGGCGAGCTGCTTCGCCGAGGAGTCCACCGGTACCTTCGACGCCTCGGTGAGCCAGTGGCGCACCAGGGCGATTGACTGCTCCGGCAGCGTTGCCGGGATATCCGTGGTGCCGCCGGGACCGGCGGAGAACTGGGGGGAGGCGACGTCGGCGACCGGGGTGGTGGTCACTGACGCATCGCGGGGTGCCGGGGTGGTGGCGATGCCCTCGAAGGGCGGGAGCTGGGTTGTCATGGCGACGGCTTTCGGTCGGGCGTCTTCCGCCGGGCACAGCGGAAGGTGTTTCCTGCTCAGTATCGGCGCCATCGTACGATTAGGAAAAGCGATGATTACTGAACGGTACTCATCAGGAAAACCGATCTGACTCTGCAACGGGAGGCGCCGTGCTCGACCTGCGCAGACTGCGCCTGCTCCGCGAACTCAAGATCCGGGGCACACTCGCCGACGTCGCTGCCGCACTGAGCTACAGTCCGTCCTCCGTCTCGCAGCAGCTCGCCCTGCTGGAGAAGGAGGTGGGCGTGGAACTGCTGCGCAGCACGGGACGCCGCGTGGTCCTCACCGCTCAGGCCGAGGTGCTCGTCGCCCACACCACGGAACTGCTCGAGACGCTCGACCGCGCGGAGGCGGACCTCGCGGCGTCACTCACCACGGTCTCGGGCACCGTCCGCGTGGCGGTCTTCCAGTCGGCCGCGCTGGCGCTCATGCCCGGAGCCCTCACCGCCATGACGCGCGACTACCCGGACGTCCGCGTGGAGATGGTGCAGCGGGAACCGGAGACGGCACTGTGGGAGACGTTCGCCCGTGACTTCGACCTGGTGATCGCCGAGCAGTACCCCGGACACGCCGCTCCCCGCCACCCGGAACTGGACCATGTGCCCCTCACCGAGGACGCGATCCGGCTCGCCGTCCCGCTCCGGGGCCACGACCACGCGGACATCACCACGGTCCCGGAGGCCGCTGCCGCAGCGTGGGTCATGGAACCCAGGGGAGCGGCATCCCGCCACTGGGCCGAACAGGCGTGCCGGCGGGCCGGGTTCGAGCCGGACGTCCGCTACGAGACCGCCGACCTCCAGGCGCAGATCCGGCTCATCGAGTCGGGCAACGCCGTCGCGCTCATGCCGGACCTCGTCTGGACCGGACGCAGTGTCCCCGTGCAGCTCCTGGACCTCGACGACGTCCCGCGGCGCTCCATCTTCACGTCGGCGCGGCGCGCGGGTGCGCAGCGCCCCGCCGTCCTGGCCGTCCGCGAGGTCCTCGGACGGGCGGCCGCGGAGGTGCGGCGTCCGCCGTCGTAGGCCGGCGGCGCACGACGGCCCAGATTCCACGTCCCGCCGCCATGCCGGGGAGGGCGCCTGCCCGACGCGTCTCCGACCGGAGGGGAAGGTTGCAGGGCGGCCTGAGCCGCCCTGCAACCCCCGTCGAGACTCATCCCGCCGGCTGCTTGACACGATGGGCCTCTCCTCAAGTCGACAGCAGGCCGCAGGAACATTCAATCGCCGGGTAGGCAGAAGCGGTTTCCACCAAGGTGTGCCTCTGCACCCGCGGGTCACCCGTGGAGCGACGTCGCATCGCCTCGTCGCCCTGGTGTCCGCCGGGCGCGCTCTGGCTATAGTTGTCCCGTGCTCAGCTGATCCTTCTCCCGCTCCTGCGTCGGTGGCCGATGCCCGGCAGGTGTCCGATCGAGCCCGAGGTTCCCCATGACCGCCTCTCCTTCTCCCCGCTCCGCAGCGCACCTGCGCGTCGACGGCGTCTCGAAAGCCTTCGGTGCCCGGCGGGTCCTGAGCGACGTGTCCTTCACGGTCGCGGCGGACCGCACCGGCGTGATCGGCGACAACGGGTCCGGCAAGACCACCCTGCTGCGCATCATCGCGGGCCTGCTGGAACCCGACGGTGGAACAGTGTCCGCCACGATCCCCGGGGGTGGACCACTGCGGGTCGGACTCCTGCACCAGGAACCGCCCTTCCGAGCCGGGTCGACGATCACGGAGGCCCTGGAGTCGGCCGTCGCCCCGATCCGCGCTGCGGCGGCAGCCGTCGCCATCGCCGGCCAGGCCCTGGCGGACACCCCCGGGCAGGAAGCGGCGTCGGTGCGCTTCGCGTCCGCCCTCGAGAACGCCGAGCGCGTGGGTGCGTGGGACGTCGACGCCCGCATCTCCGCGATACTGTCGGGTCTCGGCCTGGCCGACCTGCCAGGGTCGCGACGAACACGGCACCTCTCCGGCGGGCAGCGCTCCCGCCTGTCCCTGCTCTGGCTGCTGCTCAGCGCGCCCGATGTTCTCCTGCTGGACGAGCCGACGAACCACCTCGACGACGACGCGGCCGAATACCTGCGCGGGCTCCTCTCCGCATGGGCCGGTCCGGTCCTGATCGCGAGCCACGATCGTGCGTTCCTCGACGACGTGGTCACATCACTGGTGGACCTGGACCCGGCCCCTCTACCGCAGGCGACCGCCGGCGCCCTGATCGGGGACGGGGAGGGGGCCGGCATCGGGGTCACACGCTTCACGGGCAGCTACACGGACTACCTCTACGCCCGGCTGGAGGTACGCGAGCGCTGGGAACACCAGTACCGCGAGGAACAGGCCCGCCGCCGGCGGCTGCGCGCCGCCGCCCCGGACCACTACGTCGTGGGACACGAACACTGGACGCCGCGCTCGGAGGTGCGGGGAGCCGCCAAGTTCTACGCCGACCGCAATGCGAGGACGGTCTCCCGGCGGGTCAACGACGCCGCAGCCCGTCTCGAACGGCTCGAGGAACGGCAGATCCGCACGCCGCCCCGCGAAATGCGTTTCCAGGGACTCACGGCCGCAGGCGCACCCTCGGGCATCGGCGGGGATCGCACGGGCCCGGTGCTGACCGTCACCGACGCCGCCGTCGACGGCCGACTGCATCCCACGTCACTGGTCGTCGGGCCCGGGGAGAAATGGCTGATCACCGGGCCCAACGGCTCCGGGAAGTCGACACTCCTGCACCTCCTCGCCGGAGAGCTCGCGGCGACGTCGGGCTCGGTCACACGGGCAGCCGCGCTCAGCATCGGTCTCCTCGCCCAGGACGTCGATCTCGCGGACCCGGGACACCGGGGTCCGGACCGCACCGCTCGCCAGGCCTACGAGGACCTCGTGGGACCCGAGCGTGCGGACCTCGTGCCCCTGCACACCTTCGGCCTCCTCGCACCGCGGGACGAGGGACGGCCGGTCCGGGTCCTCAGCGTCGGTCAGCAACGCCGCCTCGCCCTTGCCGTGGCCCTCGCCGGCCCTCCCGATCTCCTGTTGCTCGATGAACCGACCAATCACCTGTCCCTGCTCCTGGCGACACGATTGGAAGCCGCGATACCCCACTACCCCGGCGCCGTCGTCGTGGCCTCCCACGACCGGTGGCTCCGGCGCACCTGGCAGGGACGCCACCTGGACCTGTCGACGGGACTGCCGTGACGGTTCGGTGCCTACGACGGTGTCGGCCGGCTCGCCGGCCCCGAAGGCCGATCCCACTGTCCGATGCGGATCACCCGGAACCGTCGACCAGTCCCGGTGACATCCACCGGACAGTGGGACCGGAGCGACACAGGATCAGGAATCGTCGCTGAGTCGCTTGCTCTTGCCCTGGAGACGGTCGATGTGCTCGGACGCCTCGGCCTTGTTGATGTCCGCCGGGATCTCCTCGCCGGCCTCGCGTGCGAGCGTGTCGAGGTAGCTGCGCTGTGCGGCGGTCATCGGCTCGTCACCCGTGACCCAGTCGGACGGATCCCGTTCGAATCCACCCTCGGGCTCGGAGTTCGGGCTTCCCAGTGTGTCTGCCATGTGAGTTCCTGTTCGTCGTAGCCGGCTGAAGTCATCAGTGTACTTACTGTCACCGACACCCTCGCCGGGGTTCGTGATCAGCACCGATGGGCCCCGTCACGGGCCCCTGATCGGTCCGTTCCAGGGGCAGGACGGATTCGGCCGTGTACCGCATCGGGCGTGGGTGCCCCTCGTGCAACGGGTTTCCGGACCGGGCGTCCGCTTCCCTTCGATTACTAAGGGTGCTTACCGTAGGGGGACGGGGAAGCCACGGACGCGATCGCCCGCAGACACCAGGAGGAACAGTGACCCAGCCACCACAGCAGCAGGACGTGCCCGGCACCACCGACGCGATGGATCCCACGCCCGACCACGGGGAGCAGACCTACCGGGGGTCCGGCCGGCTCACAGGCAAGAAGGCGGTGATCACCGGCGCCGACAGCGGTATCGGCCGCGCCGTCGCCATCGCCTACGCACGCGAGGGAGCGGACGTCCTCATCAGCTACCTGAACGAGGACGACGACGCCCGCGAGACGGCCCGCTGGGTCGAGGACGCCGGGCAGAAGGCCGTCCTGTTCCCGGGCGACCTCGCCGACCCGGCAACGTGCCGCGCGGTCATCGACAAGGCCGTCGAGGAGTTCGGCAGGGTGGACGTCCTCGTCAGCAACGCCGCCTTCCAGATGACGCACGAGACCATCGAGGAGATCCCGGACGAGGAGTGGGACTACACGCTCGCCGTGAACCTCAGCGCCTTCTTCCACCTCACGAAGGCCGTCCTGCCGCACATGGGACCGGGCGGATCGATCATCGGATCGAGCTCGATCAACTCGGACAACCCGGTGCCCACCCTGATGCCCTACTCGGCCACGAAGTCGGGCATCGCCAACATGACGGCCTCCATGGCCCAGCTCCTCGCCGAGCGCGGCATCCGCGCCAACTCCGTGGCTCCCGGCCCCATCTGGACGCCGCTGATACCCGCGACGATGCCGGAGGATCAGGTGGAGTCGTTCGGTCAGCAGGTACCGATGCAGCGCGCGGGCCAGCCCGCGGAGCTCGCGCCGGTGTACGTGATGCTCGCCTCCGACGAGGCCAGCTACGTCTCGGGCGCGCGCATCGCCGTCACGGGTGGCCAGCCGATCCTCTGACGTCCCGCACGACCCTTCCGCGGATGTTCAACAGCAAGCGTCCGCGGAAGGGTGGCCACCCTGCGCAGGCCTACCCCCTGAACATCGGCAGGGGAGCGCCGGCCACCCCTGCCTCGACGGCGAAGAGTGCGCCGGCGGAGGACTCCGATCCCTTGGGGATGTTCTCCTGCGTCGTCGTGATGAAGAGGGTGCGCAGCTCCGGACCGCCGAACGCGCAGGCCGTGACGTTGGTGACCGGCAGCGGGATGTGCTCCGCGAGCCGGCCAGAGGCGTCGTACCGCGCCACGGCTCCGCCGCCGTACAGCGCCGTCCAGATGCCACCCTCGGCGTCGATGGCCATGCCGTCCGGCATGCCGAGCGCCGGCTCGACGACGGTGAACGTGCTGCGGTCGGTGAAGACTCCGGCGTCGACGTCGTAGCCGAGGGCATCGATGCGGCCCGTGGGGGTGTCGCTGAAGAACGCGGTGCCGCCGTCGGGGGAGAAGTGGAGGCCGTTCGAGACGGTGATACCCGACAGCAGGGTCGAGACGCCGTGGTCCCTCCCGAGGGAGTAGAGGGCCCCCGCTCCGAACCCGCCCTCCCAGCCCATCGAGCCGCACAGGAACCGGCCCGCGGTGTCGCAGCCGCCGTCGTTCATGCGGACCGCGCTGTCGCCGAACGCCGCAGGGCCCTGCTCGAGGACGGTGAAGGAATCGTCCGCGAACACGAACCCGCGCTCCACGCCGAGGACGTACCCGCCCGCTTCGCGCCCGCGGATGACGGCGGCCAGGCGCGGGTGGACGTCGTGCCGGTCGAAGGAACCGTCCTCGTGGCGGACCAGGAGGTCGCCCTCCGTCATGTCCACCAGCAGCAGCTCGCCGCGGCGAGGGTCCCAATAGGGACCCTCCCCGTGGAAGGTGATGACATCGGAGATCTGCTCTGCTTTCACGGTGCCTCCCGGCGGTTGTGGAGTGCTGCAAACAGGGGGACGCGGCGTCAGCCGCCCGACGGTACGGGGGTGGCGTCGGACAGCGCGACGCACGCGCGGGTCTGATCCACACGCGCGACGGCGGCGCCGAGCTCCACGAGGACGGTGCTCGAGGCGACCTCGTCGGGGTCGAAGAGGACCTCGACGGCGGGATCACGCCCGTAGGTGGTGGCGGTCCACGCCGGGTCCCCCTCCCGGACCACCCAGTCGACGTCGTTCACGGTCACGCACGGATCGGTGGTGGGACTGGGGACCACCACGCCGCACCGGAGCACCACCTTCGACGGATCGCCCCACGCGGAGGTCGCCTGGCTGTTCGTGTCCCGCTGCTCGTTCTCCGCGACGAGCGGCGGCAGGGCGATCATGACGTCGGCGCAGCGAGCGTTCGCCGCATCCTCGGCGGGATCGACGTCGACGACGGACGCGCACCCCGCGAGCCCGGCCGCGAGGACCGCGACGCACGCGAGGGAGGCCGCGGACCGGGGGAGAGCAGGCATGCTCCCACCCTAGTAGGTCGCGCAGGCTGCCGTGGCGGGCGCGGCACGACACGGTGCAGGCGCCTCCGGGGATGAGCCGGGAGCGGCGATCGGCCGACCGTACACTTCAGGAGCCACAGCCGAATCCAGGCTGCTGGTTCCCCACCGCACCCGGCGTCGCCCCGCGCGACCCGCCGCTGCGAGAGCCCGAGCCGAGGACGAATGACCCCGCACCACCGCCGCACCCTGCCGACCACCGCCAGCACCCGGATCCTCTCCGGCGCGGCCGCCACCCTCCTCGCCGGGGCGGTTCTCGCCGCACCGGTGCCCGCTCTCGCGCTCGAGCATGCCGGGTCCGGGTCAGCCCAGGTCGCGCCCGCCGTCGTCGCGCCGGCGGTCGTGGGCGGGCAGGAGCCGTCCGTCCCCGGCGAGAACTCCGACGGGCAGACCTTCGTCGAGCCCGTCCCGGCCGGTCCCGATCCCACGGTGACCTCCGGCACCGACCCCGCCACGGGCTTCCTGATCAACACGCGCACCGGCTTCCTCGTGCATCCCGCCACCGGGCATCTCATCGAGCCGGGCACCGGGAACCTCGTGTTCGCAGACACGCTCATCTACACCAACCTCCGGTACGACGCCGCCTCGGGCGAGGCCGTCGCGATCGCGGGTGAGACCGTCGTCCCCGGCTCGGTGCCCACGCCCACGCCCACGTCGACGCCGACCCCGGAGCCCACCGCGACCGCTCCCGCGCCCACCCCCGAGGCCTCGGCCACCGCGTCCCCGGAGGCGCCCGTCGCAGCGCCCGTGGTCCCCTCGACCGCCCCGACCGCCCCGAGCGCGTCGACGACGACGACGCCGCGGTCGAGCCGGTCGGCGACGACCCCTGCGCCGGCCGCGAGCAGCACCCCGGTGGCCGTCGAGGAGGAACGCGCAGCCTCCCTCGCGCCGGTCGCGTGGATCGGCGCCGGGCTCCTGGCCGCCGCGCTCGTCATCACCGCGGTCGTGGTCGCGCGGCGCCGCGGCAGCCACCAGTCCTGACCGTGGACCGCGACCGGACGGCCGCCGCGTGGTCCCGTCCGGTCGCGGAATCGGGTGAAGCAGGGCCCTGCCGGTAAAGTGCAGGACGTGAAGAATCTCTTGGTCACCGGCGGCGCCGGCTTTATCGGATCCAATTTCGTCCATTACCTGATGGAGCACACCGACGCCTCCGTCACCGTCCTCGACAAGATGACGTACGCCGGCAACCACGCCTCGCTCGAGGGGCTGCCGAGCGGGCGCTTCGAGCTGGTGGTCGGGGACATCGCGGACGCCGCCGTCGTCGATCCCCTCACCCAGCGCGCCGACGCCGTGGTCCACTTCGCCGCCGAGTCGCACAACGACAACTCCCTGCACGATCCCCGGCCGTTCCTCGACACGAACATCATCGGCACCTACACACTGCTCGAGGCGGCGCGTCGCTACGGGACCCGGTTCCACCACATCAGCACCGACGAGGTGTACGGCGACCTCGAGCTCGACGACCCTGAGCGCTTCACCGAGACCACGCCGTACAACCCGTCGAGCCCCTATTCGTCCACGAAGGCCGGCTCGGACCTCCTGGTGCGCGCCTGGGTGCGCTCCTTCGGCGTCCGAGCCACGATCAGCAACTGCTCGAACAACTACGGGCCCTACCAACACGTCGAGAAGTTCATCCCGCGGCAGATCACGAACGTGATCGACGGCGTACGCCCCAAGCTCTACGGCGAGGGCCTGAACGTGCGCGACTGGATCCACGCGAACGACCACTCCTCGGCCATCTGGGCCATCCTGAACAAGGGTGAGATCGGGCAGACCTACCTGGTGGGCGCCGACGGCGAGCGCAACAACAAGGACGTCGTGGAGCTGATCCTCAGCGAGATGGGCCGGCCTGCGGACGCCTACGACCACGTGGTGGACCGCGCCGGCCACGACCTGCGCTACGCCATCGATTCGACGAAGCTGCGCACCGAGCTCGGCTGGAAGCCCGAATTCCACCACTTCGAGCAGGGTCTGCGCGACACCATCGCCTGGTACCGCGACAACGAGGCCTGGTGGCGTCCGCAGAAGGCCGTCACCGAGTCCAAGTACACCGAGCTGGGGCAGTAGGCGCATGGGACCCGTGTTCTCGAAGCCCCTCGCTGCCCGCGAGACGCCCATCCCGGGTGTCGTCCTGTTCGACCTCCCCGTGCACGGTGACAACCGCGGCTGGTTCAAGGAGAACTGGCAGCGGGCCAAGATGACCGCCGCCGGGCTGGAGGACTTCGGGCCCGTGCAGAACAACATCTCCTTCAACGAGACCGCCGGCACCACGCGGGGTATCCACGCCGAGCCCTGGGACAAGTTCATCTCCGTGGCCACCGGACGCGTGTTCGGCGCCTGGGTGGACCTGCGCGAGGGGCCGTCCTTCGGCGCCGTCTTCACCGCAGAGCTCGACCCGTCGACGGCGATCTTCATCCCGCGTGGCGTGGGCAATGCCTTCCAGACCCTCGAGGACGGGACGGCGTACACCTACCTCGTCAACGACCACTGGTCGGCCGACGCCCAGGACCAGTACGTGTTCCTGAATCTCGCCGACGAGACCGCCGGCATCGCCTGGCCCATCCCGCTGGCCGACGCGGAACTGTCGGACAAGGACAGGAAGCACCCGCGCCTGGCCGGGGTCAGGCCGCTGGCACCCCGGAAGACGCTCGTCGTGGGGGCCGACGGCCAGCTCGGCAGGGCCCTCCGCAGCGCGCTCGCCGACCAGCCGTCGGTGGAGTTCGCGTCCCGCGCCGAGCTCGACCTCCTGGGCGGGGACCTCGACGGCGCCCGCCCATGGTCGGCGTACGGCACCATCGTCAACGCCGCCGCGTACACCGCGGTCGACGCCGCCGAGACGCCCGAGGGCCGGGCGGACGCCTGGGCCGTCAACGTCACGGGCGTCGCGGCCCTCGCCCGGGTGGCGAGCGCTCACCGCCTGACCCTCGTGCATATCTCCAGCGACTACGTGTTCGACGGGTCCCGCGAGGAGCACCCCGAGGACGAGCCGCTCAGTCCGCTGGGTGTCTACGGGCAGACCAAGGCCGCCGGCGACGCCATCGTGGCGACGGTGCCGCGCCACTACATCCTGCGCACCAGCTGGGTGATCGGCGAGGGGAACAACTTCGTGCGGACCATGGCGGCCCTGGCCGGGCGCGGCATCTCGCCGAGCGTCGTCGACGACCAGGTGGGCCGCCTGACGTTCACCGAGGACATCGCCGGCGCCATCGTGCACCTGCTGGGTACGGGCGCGCCGTACGGCACCTACAACGTGACCAACGACGGCGCTCCGCAGAGCTGGGCCGACATCGCAGCCGAGGTCTACGCGCTGTGCGGAAGGGATCGCGGGGACGTCACCGGCGTCAGCACCGCCGAGTACTTCGCCGGCAAGGACGCGGCCCCGCGTCCCCTGCAGAGCACGCTCGACCTCGCGAAGCTCAAAGCCAGCGGCTTCGTGCCGGTGCCCGCCGCGGACCGCCTCACCGCCTACGTCGCCGGCCTGACCAGGGCGTGATGGGTACCCGGCCGTCCCGGGTCGCGTGTCGGTCGCGCATCGTACGGTAGCCCCCATGACCGATGAATCGCAGCCGACGGCTCCGGGCGGGCCCTCCGTGGGCGGGATGAGCGAGGGTGAGCTCCTCGCGAGGATCTTCCCGCTGCTCGGCGACGCCCGGGGCACGCTGGTGGGTCCGGGCGACGACGCCGCCGTGCTCGCCGAGACGCCCGGGCCAGTGGTCCTCTCCGTGGACACACTCGTGGAGGACGCGGATTTCCGTCTTGTCCGCAGCAACGGGTTCACGACCTCCGGCTACGACGTCGGCTGGAAATCCGCGGCGCAGAATCTCAGCGATATCAACGCGATGGGAGGCACGGCCACCTCGCTGGTCGTGAGCCTGACGCTGCCGCCGCACACGCCCGTCACCTGGGTGGAGGACTGCGCTCGGGGACTCGCAGCGGCGATCCGGGAGCTCGGCGCCGTGTGCTCGGTGGTCGGTGGCGACCTCGGCCGTGGTGCGCAGATCGTGGTCACCGCCGCTGTGACCGGGACCCTGGAGGGCCGGCAGCCCGTCCTCCGATCGGGCGCGCAGCCTGGTCACGTGGTCGCCGTGGCGGGAACCCTCGGCCGTGCGGCGGCCGGTCTGGCCCTCCTCGAGGACGGCCGGCCGCTCGCCGTCCTCGGCGCGGCGGGGGAGGAGCTCGTCGCCGCACAGCTGCGCCCGCGCCCGCCCCTCGCAGCCGGTCCCGCAGCCGCTTCCGCGGGGGCCGGCGCCATGCTCGACATCTCCGACGGGCTCGTCCGGGACTCGGGCCGGATCGCCACGGCGAGCGGAGTGCAGCTCGACCTCGACCCCGCCGCCCTGCTGCACTATGCCGAGCCGCTGCGCGCAGCGGCCGGGCTGCTCGGGGTGGACGCGATGGACTGGGTGCTCGGAGGCGGCGAGGACCACGGACTGCTCGCGACGTTCCCCCGGGACGCCCTGCTCCCACCCGGCTTCACTGCGGTAGGCTCGGTAGGGCTGGGCACGCCGCGAGTGACACTGGCGTCACAGGCGACAGCTCTCAGGGGATGGGATCACTTTGCAGACTAAGATCACCGCCAATGCTGTTGCGATGAAGCGTTGGCTGGGCAGGGCAGAAGAGTCCCTCGGCAACCACAGCGACCGCCTGAACGCCATCAACATCTTCCCGGTGGCCGACGGCGACACCGGTACCAACCTCTACCAGACCGTCCGGTCCGCAGCAGGCGCGGTCCAGGACACCGACACCTCGGACCTCGGCGACCTGCTCAGCGTCGCGGGCCGCGGGGCCATGGAGGACGCCCGCGGGAACTCCGGCACCCTCTTCGCCGTCTTCCTGGCCGCCTTCGCCGAGCCGCTCCACGGGGTCACCCGACTCACCAGCACCCTGCTGGCGTCGGCGCTGCACCGGGCGCAGATCCGCAGCTGGTCCGCCCTCAGCGACCCGGTGCCCGGCACCATGCTCTCCGTCCTCGAGGCCAGCGCGCGTGCAGCGGCGGAAGCCGCCGCGGAGCATGCGGGCGACGACAGCAACTCCGCGCTCGCCTTCACGCTGCGGGCCTCCGTCCAGCACGCCCTTCACGCCGTGGTGCGCACCGAGAGCCAACTCGGACCGCTCACCGACGCGCAGGTGGTGGATGCCGGAGGCGTGGGCTTCCTCCTGATCCTCGACGCACTCCGTGCCGCCGCGCTCGGCGAGGAACTGCAGGACGAGCTCATCGACGGTCTGCACGGATACGACATCCAGGCACCCCACATCCACAACGGCGGGGACGCCGACGGCGTCGAGGTCATGTGCACCATCAACCTCAGCCCGCTCGACGCCGCGACCCTGCGCCTGCACCTCGACGAGATCGGCGACTCGGTGATCATGAGCGCCGTGACCGAGGTGGAGGAGGGCTACCGCTGGCGCGTCCACGTGCACGTGCCCGACGCCGCACCCGCCCTGGCCCTCATCCACGAGGCGGGTTCCCCCGTCAACATCTCGGTGACGCAGCTCGCCGCCCCACCGGTAGGGGACGTCAGCCGGTGACTCCCGGAACGGCGCGGGCCGTGGCGTCGGAGCTCGACGCATCGCTCGACAGGCACCTCGGGCCGGTCGCGAAGCCGCTGGCCAAGTACTTCGGCATCACCACCGTCGGCGAACTGCTCAACCACTTCCCGCGGACCTACCTCAAGCGCGGCGAGCTGACACCGATCTCCGACGTGCCCGTGGACGAGGACGTCACCCTGATCGCGCGCGTCCAGTCCGCCCGGTCGCGGAGGATGCAGACGCGCAAGGGCAGCCTGCTCGACGTCGTGATCACCGACGACGACGACGGCGGCCTGGGCGGCATGCACCTGACCTACTTCAACGGCTTCCGGGCCGAACGCGAGCTCAAGCCGGGGGTCCGCGCCATGTTCTCCGGCAAGGTCACCGTCTACCGCGGTCAGCTGACCCTGAACAACCCTCGGTACTCGCTGCTCGACGACGACACCGACCCGGAGGACGTCGACCGCCCCATCCCGGTGTACCCCGCGGTCGACAAGCTCGACAGCGACAGCATCGGCAGGGCGGTGGGGATCGTCCTCGACACCCTGCGACTGACCGACCTGGACGACCCGGTGCCGGCGTCCATCGCCCGACGCGACAAGCTCATGAGCCTCGCGACGGCCTACGAGCTCGTGCACCGTCCCCTGCAGATCGAGGACACCTACCGTGCGCAGCACCGCCTGCGCTATCAGGAGGCGTTCGTGCTGCAGGCGGCCCTCGCCCGCCGTCGTGCGCTCGCCGCGCGGGAGGAGGCGACGGCGCGCCCGCCGCGCGAGGACGGGCTCCTCGCGCAGTTCGACGCACGGCTGCCGTTCACCCTCACGCAGGGACAGCTGGATGTCGGCAGTACCCTCGCCGCGGACCTCGCGCGCGACCACCCCATGAACCGCCTGCTGCAGGGCGAGGTGGGGTCCGGGAAGACCCTCGTGGCGCTGCGTGCCATGCTGCAGGTCATCGACGCCGGCGGGCAGGCGGCCCTGCTCGCTCCCACCGAGGTGCTCGCGGCACAGCACCTGCAGTCCATCACCCGTACCCTCGGCCCGCTCGCCGAGGGGGGCATGCTCGGAGGTGCCCTGGACGGGACGCGGGTGGTGCTGCTCACCGGGTCCATGTCCACCGCGCAGCGCAAGCGATCGCTGCTGGACGCGGCGTCGGGGGACGCCGGGATCGTCATCGGGACCCACGCACTCCTGTCCGACAACGTGGAGTTCTTCGACCTCGGACTGATCGTCGTGGACGAGCAGCACCGCTTCGGGGTGGAGCAGCGGGACTCGCTGCGCACCAAGGCCCGGACCTCGCCCCACGTGCTGGTCATGACGGCCACACCGATCCCGCGGACCGTCGCGATGACGGTGTTCGGTGACCTCGAGACCTCCACGCTGTCCGAGCTGCCCGCCGGGCGCTCGCCGATCGCCACGCACGAGGTGGGTCTCAGCGAGCACCCGGCCTGGATCGACCGGATCTGGTCCAGGGCGCGCGAGGAGATCGACGCCGGCCGGCAGGTGTACGTGGTGTGCCCCAAGATCGGCGACGACGGCAAGGCCGACGACGACGCACCGGAGGTGCTCTACGGGGAAGCGCCGGCGGACCGCAAGGCCGGGGGCCAGCAGGAGCTGACCAGCGTCGTGGGCCTCCTCGAGTCCCTGGGCTCGGTGCCGCAGCTGCAGGGGGTCACCAGCGGGATGCTGCACGGGCGCATGGATCCGCAGGACAAGGCGGACGTCATGGCGCGCTTCGCCGACGGCAGCGTGCAGCTGCTCATCGCGACGACCGTGATCGAGGTCGGTGTCGACGTCCCCAACGCCACCCTCATGGTCATCATGGACGCCGACCGCTTCGGTATCTCGCAGCTCCACCAGCTGCGCGGCAGGATCGGCCGTGGCGGGCACGCGGGGACGTGTCTCCTGGTGACGAAGCTCGAGCCCGAGCACCCGAGCCGTGAGCGTCTGTCCGCCGTCGCGGCGACCACGGACGGGTTCGAGCTCTCGCAGAAGGACCTCGAGCTCCGGCGCGAGGGGAACATCCTCGGTGCCTCGCAGTCCGGCGGCCGCTCGGCACTGCGGTTCCTCAAGATCACGCAGCACGGCAAGGTCATCGAGAAGGCACGTGCCGACGCCCAGGACACCGTGGCCCCGGACCCGGACCTGCACGACTACCCCGGGCTCGCGCTCGCCATCGAGCTGTACCTGAACCCTGAGAAGGAAGCCTTCCTCGAGAAGGGCTAGCGCCTCTGACGCCGCGTCTGAGGAGATAGCATGCTTTCCATGACGCAGTTACGGATCGCCGACGCGGCGCGGTACCTCGGCGTCAGTGACGACACCGTCCGTCGCTGGATCGACGGGGGCATTCTCGCGAGCGCCAGGGACGCCTCGGGCAAGGCCGTCGTCGATGCCCTCGAACTCGCCCGGCTCGCACAGCGCAACGCCGTCCTGCCGGGGGACCCGTCGGACATCGGCCGGTCCGCCCGCAACCGGTTCGTGGGTATCGTCACCGATATCGTCATGGACACCGTCATGGCGCAGGTGGAGCTCCAGTGCGGCCCCCACCGCGTGGTGTCCCTCATGAGCAGCGAGGCCGTCCGCGACCTCGGCCTGGAGAAGGGGTCCATCGCGATCGCCGTCGTCAAGGCCACCACCGTCATCGTCGAGACCCCTGCCGGGAAGGCCTGACCATGGCGAACCGCCGTTCGAGCCGGCACCGGCCCGGCACCCCCGCCAGGGCTCCCGCCCGCGCCCTGGCGCTCGCCGTCGTCCTGGCGACGACGGCCTGCGGGACCAGCACGCCGGACGACGCCGGGGGCGACACGATCGACGGCAGCATCACCGTCTTCGCGGCCGCATCGCTGAAGGACTCCTTCACCGAGCTGGCCGGCGCATTCGAGCAGGCCTACCCGGGCACGGAGGTCTCCCTGAACTTCGCGGGCTCCTCGGACCTCGTCACGCAGATCACCGAGGGAGCGCCGGCCGATGTCCTCGCCAGTGCGGACGCGGCGACCATGGGGAAGGCCGGGGATGCCGGCCTGCTGGCAGGCGAACCCGTCGACTTCGCCAGCAACACCCTGCAGCTCGCCGTCCCGGCGGACAACCCCGCCGGGATCACCTCGCTCGCGGACGCGGCAGGACCCGGCGTGAAGACCGTGGTCTGCGCCGTGCAGGTCCCGTGCGGTGCAGCGGCGGCGAGGGTCGAACAGGCCGCCGGGGTGGACCTGATGCCCGTGAGCGAGGAGTCCTCCGTCACCGACGTGCTGGGCAAGGTCACCTCGGGCGAGGCCGACGCCGGTCTCGTGTACGTCACGGACGTGCGGGCGGCAGGGGACGCCGTCCGCGGCATCGAGGTCCCGGAAGCTGCCGCCGCCGTCACCACCTACCCCGTCGCGGCCCTGGCCGACAGCGCCGACCCGGCGACGGCGCAGGCCTTCGTGGACTTCGCCTCCGGACCCTCCGCGCGGGCCGTGCTCGGGGCGGCGGGTTTCGGTGCGCCCTGACGCCCCCGGAGGGTACGCGCCCGAGGTCGCCGGCCGCGCCCCTCGACGCCCGGCAGGAACCGTGGCGCTCGGGCCCGGTCCGACGTCGTGGCCGGTCCCCGCGGCGAGCGCCCCGGCCGGCGGGACCAGACCATGAACACGGCCGTCCTTCCTCGCTGGGTGGTGGCCCTCGCCGTCGTCGGCGGCCTGTTCGTGGTGCTGCCCCTCGTGGCGATGGCACTGCGGGTCGACTGGCCGCGCTTCGTCCCCCTCGTCACCTCGGACAGCGCGCAGGCCGCGCTGCTGCTCAGCCTCCGGACCTCGCTGACGGCGACGGCGCTGTGCGTCCTCGTGGGTGTGCCCATGGCCCTGGTCCTCGCGCGGACCTCGTTCCGGGGGCAGCGGCTCGTGCGGTCGCTCGTGCTGCTGCCGCTGGTGCTCCCGCCCGTGGTCGGCGGGATCGCCCTGCTGTACACCTTCGGGCGGCGCGGGCTCCTCGGCAGCAGCCTGGACGCCCTAGGTGTCGACATCGCGTTCTCGACGACCGCCGTGGTGATGTCGCAGGCCTTCGTCGCGCTGCCGTTCCTCGTGCTCAGCCTCGAGGGCGCCCTGCGGTCGGTCGGGACGCGGTACGAAGCCGTGGGCGCCACGCTGGGCGCCGGACGGTGGACGGTGCTCCGGCGCATCACGCTGCCCCTGGTCCTGCCGGCCCTCGTCTCCGGGGCCGTGCTGTCCTTCGCCCGCGCACTGGGGGAGTTCGGCGCAACGCTGACCTTCGCCGGGAGCCTGCAGGGCACCACGAGGACGCTTCCGCTCGAGGTGTACCTCCAGCGGGAGACCGACCCGGATGCGGCCGTGGCGCTCTCGCTCGTCCTCGTGGTGGTGGCTGTCGCCGTCGTCGGTGTCGCGCACCGCGTCCGGCCCCTCGGGAGCGGCACACCGGCACCGCCGCGCGTCCAGAACCGGGCCCGCTGATGGGCCTCACCTTCGCGGCGTCCCTCGCCGACCGGGGGTTCGACGTCTCGTTCGAGCTGGCCGCCGGCGAGACCCTCGCCGTCCTCGGACCCAACGGGGCCGGGAAGTCGACCCTGCTCAACCTCGTGGCGGGGCTGCTCGCGCCCACAGCCGGCCGGGCCCACCTGGACGGCGCCGTCCTGTTCGACGCCGGTGCCGGCCGCCGGGTGCTCACGGAGCCGCGCCACCGGGGCGTCGCCCTCCTGGCGCAGGAGGCGCTCCTGTTCCCGCACCTCACGGCGCTGGAGAATGTCGCGTTCGGGCCGCGCAGCCGGGGTGACCACCGGGCCGCCGCACGTACGAGCGCCCTGCGCTGGCTCGAGCGGGTCGGGGCCGAGGACCTCGCGCGCCGCAGGCCCGCGCAGCTGTCGGGGGGACAGGCCCAGCGGGTGGCGATCGCGCGCGCCCTCGCGGCCGACCCCGCGCTGCTCCTGCTGGACGAGCCGCTCGCAGCCCTCGACGTCGCGGTCGCCCCGGCGGTCCGTGCCCTGCTCCGGGACGTCCTCGCGGGACGCTCGGCCATCATCGTCACGCACGACCCGCTCGACGCCTTCCTGCTCGCGGACCGCGTGCTCATCCTCGACGGCGGCAGGATCGTCGAGTCCGGCGCCACCGCCGAGGTCCTCACCCGGCCCGTCACGGCGTTCGGGGCCCGCCTGGCCGGCCTGAACCTCCTGCCCGGACGCGCCACGGCGGCGGGATTCACGGCGGACAACGGGCTGGTCGCGCCATCGGCCGAGGTGTTCCCGACAGGCCGGCGGCTCGCCCTCACGGTCCGTCCCGGCAGTGTGTCCGTGTCGCGGACCACCACGGCCCCCGCGGGGGTCAGCGGCCTCGAGGTGGAGATCGACGACGTCGAACACCGCGGCGACGTGGTGCGCGTGCACGGCGCCGGCCTGGCGGCGGACGTCACCCCGGCGACCGTCGTCGCTCTCGGGATCGCTCCCGGGACGCGGCTGTTCGTGGGCTTCCGGCGCGAGGACGCGAGCATCTACCCGCTGTAGGGCGGCGGTCGGGGATGCGGCGGCCGGACGATAGAGTCGGACGCATGACGCGCATCATCGCCGGAGCCGCGGGCGGCTCGACCCTCACCAGCGTCGACGGGAACGGCACACGTCCCACGACCGACCGCGTGAAGGAGGCCCTCTTCTCGAGTCTCGAGTCCTACGGCGTGGTGCAGGGGGCGCACGTCCTGGACCTCTACGCCGGCTCGGGCTCACTGGGCGTCGAGAGCGCGAGCCGCGGCGCCGCCACGGTTGACCTCGTGGAGTCGGCGGACCGCGCCGCGGCCGTCGCCCAGCGCAACGCCGACCTCGTGAACCGCGTGCTCGGCTGGACCGCCGTGCGCGTGCACCGGTCCAAGGTGGAGACGTACCTCGAGCGCGTGGCGCCGGAACTGACCTGGGACCTCGTCCTCATGGATCCGCCGTACACCGTGGGGGAGGACGGGGTGCTCGCCGTGCTGGCAGCCCTCGAGTCGAGACTCGCCGAGGGGGCCGTCGTCGTCGTCGAACGGTCCGCGCGCTCGCCGGAGCCGGCGTGGCCGGCCTGGCTGGAGCGCTTCTCCGACAAGAAGTACGGGGAGACACGCCTCTGGTTCCTGGAGCCGGCGGTCGCCTGACCCGGCAGGATCACCGACCGACGCGGGGCGGCTACCGCAGGTTCCTCCCGCAGGGCGTGCTTCCCGCCGGCGCATCCATCGCCCTCCAGCACCTGCGGCGGAGGCGCGCCCGGCTCGCTGCCGGAGGGCGGTGCGGATCGGGGAGGGTGCGATGAGCGGGTGCGGTGCCGGCCCGGACGCCGGCACCGCACCCGTGACCCAGGCGGTTATGCCTTCCGACGCGTCCTGGCCAGCGCGGTCACGCCGGCGGCCAGACCGAGCAGGCCGGCCACCAGGCCCACCCACCCGACGGCGGACGAGGAGCCCGTGTCGGTGCTGGTCGCGGCCTGCTCGGCGTCGATCGCCTCGGCGGTCTCGGCGGTATCGGTAGCCGTGTGGCCGCCGTGCGCATCCTCGCCCTCCGCCGCGGCGGTCGTCACGAAGGACGGCGCCGGCTTGTCGGGCTCCTCCCCGCCCTCCACGGTCTCCTGATCCCATGCGACGACGTCACCGTCGGTGTAGGACTGCGTGGCGGGAAGCATCACGGTGGAGCCCGCCTCGGGGAGGCGTCCGACGGAGATGGAGAACGTCTGGTACTGCTGCTGGGAGATCTCGGCGCCCGGCTCGGCGGTCCAGACGACGGACAGCGGCGCCTCCGTGAGGGTGGCGCCGTCGTCCGTGGTGACGGGTTCCGGCAGTGCACCGGACACCACCTCGGCCGTCCAGCCCTCCACCGGCTTGACGCGGACCGAGGTGAACGGCTGCCCGGTGGGAAGCGTCACCTCGAGCTTGTTCGTGGCCGCGGTCTCGGACTCGTTGGGCACGCTGAAGGTGAGCTGCGAGTAGCCGTCCTCGGTGGTGGAGGCGGGGGCGACGGTGACGTGGGCGCTGGCTGCGCCGAGGCCCAGGGCCATCAGTCCGGCAGTGGTGAGGGCGACGGCGCCGGTGGTGAGGGCGCGCTTGGGTGAGCTGGTCATGGAAGTGCCTTTCGGGGTGTGCTCCGTGCCGCGATGGCGGAAGGGACGGGAGCAGTGGGAGGTGGTCCGGGCAGCGCCTGCCGACCACCGGGGATCCCCTCGAGGAGTCCGGGTCAGGCGGGCAGCGCTTCCAGGGCCGGCGGACCCCGCAGGGTGGGCACGGAGGCATGGACGGGCAGCGGCGCGACAGGCGCCGGTCCGGCGGACACGGTACGGCGCAGGGGCGTCGCGGGGGGAACCACGGCCGGAGCGCGAAGGAGAGGCTGGAGCCAGGCGCCGAGGAGGGCGAGGGCCTGGTCACTGCGGGTGACAGCGAGAGCGAGGACGACGGTGGCCACCACGTGCAGCAGGGCCATCAGCGGACCTCCGGCTGCCTCGCCCAGCTGCTCCGGGACCGGGGAGCAGGCGAGTTCGAAGGCGGCGTGGTGCCCGGGGTTCACCGATGAGCTCTCGCACACGGCCGGCACGGCGGTCATCCCGAACAGGGTGTGCAGCAGGAGCTGTCCTGCTCCCATCGCCAGCAGACCGGTACGGAACGAGACCGTGGTCCGGGTGAGCAGCATCATCGGGATCAGGAGGAGGGCACCGAGCAGGAGCATCACGCCCGGGGCCGGAAGATGCCCTGCCGCGAGGACGTGGGACGCGGAGGAGACCGAGAGGATCAGCGAGACGAGGACGATCGACCGGAGATAGGGGTGGGCCGCAGCCATCCGTGTCTCCTCCCTCGAATCGTCCCGCGCTGTCCTCACAGGGTACCGCCGAAGCGTGGACCGCCGGCGTCGAGTACTTCGGACGGGTGGGCCGGCCGGATGGGCGCCGTGCTGCACGGCGGCAGGGCACCGCGACCCGTGAGCCTGCTCGACAAGCCCGCGCTCCGGTCGCCTGTGCACGGGAGCAGCTTCCGAGCTCTACAGCGGAGGCAGCCCGTGGAATGCCGCGAGCTCCGGGCCCGTGAGGACCGCGGCCGGATGCGGTCCCGCTGCGAGCAGCGCACGCGTCCATCCTGCGGGCCACGGGTCGCGCCGCGCGGCGACGATGACATTGCCGGCCTGCCCGCCGTCCACCATCCCGGCCTCGGTCAGCACCGCCGTCGCGCCGGCCAGTGCTGCGAGCTGGCGGCTCTGTGCGCGGGCGAAGGCCAGGGGAGGGTCGTCGCCGACGTTCACCAGGACCACACCGTCCTCCCCGCAGACCCGCAGCAGGTGCGCGGCGTACTCGGGGGAGGTGAGGTGGGCGGGCGCGTCGGCTCCGGCGAAGATGTCCAGCACGACGACGTCGAAGGCGTCGTCCGGCTGCTCGAGGACGGCGTCGGACGCGTCGCCGACGACGATCTCGCAGATGGTGCCGTCCGGGAGCGGCATCGCCTCGAGGACGAAGTCGATCAGGTCCCGTTCGAGGTCGACGGCGATCTGGAACGATCCGGGCCGGGTCGCCTGGACGTACCGGACGAGGGTGAGCGCCCCCGCCCCGAGGTGCAGGACCCGCACGGGCGCGCCGGGCTCCGCCACGAGGTCGATCACGTTGCAGATGCGCTGGAGGTACTCGTAGAAGACCCGTTCGGGGTGGAGCAGGTCCACGTGCGACTGCTGCGCGCCCCCGATGCTGAGGATCAGGGCGCCCTCGATGTAGGCGTCCTCGTCGAGCTCCGCGTAGGCCCCCGTCACCGGCAGCCAGCGCGTGGGCACCTCGACGTCGTCCGCGTCGTCCGTGTCGTCCGTGTCGGGCCCGACGGGGGTGCCGTGCTCCGCACCGCGGGCCGGGCGGGGCGCCTCGGTCACACGCGCTCCCGCAGGGCGCCGAGGCGGAGTGCGCCCTCCTCGATGACGTCGAACCTCTTGCAGAAGGCGAAGCGGAGCAGTGAGCGCGTGCGTTCGGCGCCCTCCTCGTGGCAGAACATCGCCACGGGGATGGCGGCGACACCTATCAGGGACGGCAGGCGCCGGGCGAGGTCGGTGGCGTCCTCGACGCCCAGCGGAGCGGCATCGACCGTGGTGAAGAATGTGCCCTCGGGTTCGAAGACGTCGAACCCCGCGGCGCGCAGCCCCTCGCCGAGCAGGTCCCGCTTCCTCCGGAGGGTGGCGGCCGCCGAGGTGAAGAATGCGTCGGGCAGTCCGAGGCCCAGGGCGACGGCGCCCTGGAAGGGCGTCCCCGAGGTGTAGGTCAGGAAGGTCTTGACGGTGCGCACCTGGGCCACGAGCTCGGCCGGCCCGCTGAGCCAGCCCACCTTCCATCCGGTCACCGAGAAGGTCTTGCCGGCCGAGGAGATCGTGAGGGTACGGTCCGCAGCCCCCGAAAGGGTGGCGACCGGGATGTGCGGGACCCCGAAGGTCAGGTGCTCGTACACCTCGTCGGTCACGATGATGGCGCCATGCCGCTCGGCGAGCCTCACGATCAGCTCCAGCGCCGCCCGGGTGAAGACGCTGCCCGTGGGGTTGTGGGGGTTGTTGACGACGACGATCCGCGTACGCTCGCTGAAGGCGGCCTCCAGGCTCGCGGCGTCCGGCTGGAAGTCGGGTGCGCGCAGCGGTGCCGTGGTGTGGGTGGCGCCGGAGAGTCCGATCACGGCGCCGTAGGAGTCGTAGAAGGGCTCGAAGGTCAGCACCTCGTCGCCGGGCCCCGCGAACGCGAGGATGGCGGCGGCGATGGACTCGGTGGCACCCGTGCTGACGATCACCTCGGTCTGCGGGTCCACCGTCAGTCCGTAGAACCGTTCCTGGTGCGCGGCGATCGCGGAGCGCAGGACCGGGAGTCCCTGGCCGGGGGCGTACTGGTTGGCGCCGTCGGCGATGGCCGAGCGCGCGGCGTCCAGGATCTCCTGCGGACCGTCCTCGTCGGGGAAGCCCTGGCCGAGGTTGATCGCGCCGTGCTCCTGCGCGAGGGCCGTCACCTCCTCGAAGATGGTGATCCCGAGCCTGCCGTCGCTGCCGAGCAGGTTCGCGCCGAGCGCGGCCCTCGTCCACGGCGCCGTGCCACTGCCCCGGGGTGCGGTCCGCGCGTCTGCTGTCATGACACCAGTATTGCCGGTTCCCACCCACGGGCGGGCAGCGGACGACGACGCGCCGGAGGGCGCGCGGGAGCGGCGGCTCGCGATGCGCCCCGCCCGCCGCGGGACTGGGTACCGTGGTGGCATGAGCCGCGCCGTCTGCCCCGGATCCTTCGACCCCATCCACAACGGACACATCGAGGTCATCAGCCGGGCCGCGGGCGTCTTCGACGAGGTGATCGTGGCGGTGTCGACGAACTACGCGAAGAAGTACCGGTTCGGGATCGACGAGCGCCTGGCCTTCTGCACGGAGAGCCTGGCGCACCTCCCGGGCGTCACGGTCCGCCCCATGGGGGCCGGGCTCGTGGCTGATTTCTGCAGGGACCACGGGGCGGCGGCGCTCGTGAAGGGTCTGCGCTCGAGCCTGGACTTCGACTACGAGATCCCCATGGCGACCATGAACCGGCACTTGACCGGCGTCGAGACCGTCTTCCTGCCCACGGGCACCGACTTCGCGCACGTCTCCTCCACGCTGCTGAAGGAGGTCGCGACCCTCGGGGGTGACATCCGGCCGTTCGTCCCCGACGCCGTCCTGCGGCGGCTGCTGCCCGACGACCACTCCTGAGCGACGGCGCGGCCGCGTTTTGGGCCAACCCTCCCCGTCAGGGTAGGATGATACGTCGGTCATATGTTCTACAGGAGTCACCATCACCAGCGATCTCAGCTCGCCCCTGACCTTCAGTGTCAAGGATCTCGGACGCAGTCCGGGAAGCATGCGGACAATCGAAGAACATGTACCGGCACCGAAGGATTTCGGCGTCGCGCTGATCGGCGTGCAGGAGGGTTCCGAGATGGACCTCGACCTGCGCTTCGAATCGGTGCACGAGGGAATCCTGGTGTCGGGAACGGCAAGCGTCGAAGTAACCGGCGAGTGCGGCCGGTGCCTGGAACCACTGCGCTACACCAGTGACGTGGACGTCCAGGAACTCTTCTTCTACAGCGACTCCGCGTCGCTGTCGGTGGAAGAGGAAGAAGAACAGCACAGGGTGGAGAGCGATTCGGTCGATCTGGAACCCGTGTTGAGGGATGCAGTGGTCACGTCACTGCCATTCCAGCCGGTGTGCCGGGAGGATTGCAAGGGCCTGTGCTCCGAATGCGGAGCGCGGCTCAATGACGATCCGGACCACCACCATGAAGTTTTGGATCCTCGCTGGTCAGCCCTCGCCGGGCTGGCAGGCACCGCCGCTGAGAATGACGCGGCACCCCAGTCAGAGTCAGACGAGAGAGAAAAGAGTTAGCCGTGGCTGTCCCCAAGCGGAAGATGTCCCGCGCGAATACCCGCGCACGCCGGTCCCAGTGGAAGGCAACCGCGCCCAAGCTGGTCAAGACCCTCGAGAACGGCCGCGTCACCTACAGCCTCGCCCACCAGGCCAAGGTCGTCACCGACTCCGCCGGTACTCCGCTGTTCCTCGAGTACAAGGGCCGCAAGGTCGCTGACGTCTGACACCGGACTCCGGCCCGCCGCACCCATCAGTGCGACGGGCATCCGTCCGATGCTGGATCAGCTGATGCGGTTGTGAAGAATACTGAAGAACTCTCGAGGCGTCTCGGTGTCGATATCGATGCCGAGGCGCTTCGTCTTGCCCTGACGCACCGGTCCTACGCCTACGAGCGGGGCGGCATCCCGACCAACGAGCGCCTGGAGTTCCTCGGCGACTCGGTGCTCGGCCTCTCCGTCACCGATGCCCTGTACCGCGACAACCCGACGCTGTCGGAGGGTGAGCTAGCCAAGCGGCGCTCGGCCGTGGTCAGCACCAAGGCACTCGCGGGCGTGGCCCGTACGCTCGACCTCGGCAGCTACGTGCTGCTCGGCCAGGGGGAGAAGCTCACGAACGGGCGCGACAAGGCGTCCATCCTCGCGGACACAATGGAAGCCGTCATCGGCGCCGCGTACCTCACCCACGGGATCGAGGCCGCGCGCGCCATGGTCATGCGGCTCATCGGCCCCCTCCTGCGCGATTCCGCGGTCCTCGGCGAGGGGACCGACTGGAAGACCCGCATCCAGGAGGCGGCCGCCGGACGGCGGCTCGGGATGATCGACTACCAGGTCGAGGGCACCGGACCCGACCACGCCCGCACGTTCACGGCCCGCCTGGTGATCGGTGGCGTCGAATACGGTTCCGGATGCGGGCCCTCCAAGAAGGAGGCCGAGCAGGCAGCGGCCGCCGCATCCTGGAAGCTGCTCGACGACGTCCCCGCCATCCGCGACGGTGCGTCCGGGTCGCACGCGGCAGACGGGGCCTGAGTGCCCGAACTCCCCGAGGTGGAGGTGGTCCGCCGCGGCCTCGCGCGCTGGGTGGCGGGACGCCGCATCGAGGCCGTGGAGGTCCTGGACCCCCGCTCGCTCCGCCGTCACGTGAACGGTGTCGAGGACTTCATCGGCAACCTCGCCGGTGCCCGCGTCGCCGACGTCGTACGGCGCGGGAAGTTCCTCTGGCTGCCCCTCGAGGACCCCGCCGGTCCCGGAGGCATCCTCCACGTGGCGCTGATGGCCCATCTCGGGATGAGCGGGCAGCTTCTCATCGAGGAGTCCTCCGCTCCGCCGGAGAAACACCTCAAGGTGCGCCTGACGCTCTCCGCGGCGGACGATCAGGACGGGATGCCGCTTCCGGCGGAGCTGCGGTTCGTGGACCAGCGCATCTTCGGCGGCATGTTCCTCGCCGACCTCGAGCCCACCGCGGACGGCCACCCGGGCGGCCTCGGGCAGGGGAGCCTGCCGCTCGTCCCGCACCAAGCGGCGCACATCGCACGCGATCTCCTCGACCCCGCCTTCTCCGCCGAGTCCTTCCACCGGCGCCTGCGGGAGCGCAGGACGGGCCTGAAGCGCGCCCTGCTCGACCAGGGGCTCGTCTCGGGCATCGGCAACATCTACGCCGACGAGGCGCTGTGGGCGGCCCGGCTCCACTACGCGCGTCCCACGGACACCCTGCGGCGCCCGGACACCACCCGCATCGTCGAGGCCGCCACCGAGGTCATGACGCGTGCCCTGGCCGCCGGGGGCACGAGCTTCGACGCGCTGTACGTCAACGTCAACGGCGCCTCCGGCTACTTCGCGCGTGACCTGGAAGCCTACGGCAGGGCCGGCAGGCCCTGCCGCCGGTGTGCCTCCGAGGGCCGGCAGACGCTCATCCGCAGGGAATCCTTCATGAACCGGTCCTCCTACCTGTGCCCGCACTGCCAGCCCAGACCGCGGAACGCCCGGCTCTGAAGGGCCTGTCCGGCCTAAGCACATTTAGGTCCGTGATACAAACGTGACAATGGGGGCGGCAGCACGTACCGTAGTGCCCGCGCCCGGTTCACAACGGACTGGCGCCCGTCCTCTCTCTGCCTAACCCTGTCGCTGAGGACGGACCGTTCGCACAATCCATTCGACAGGGGCGGGGGAACCGATAGCGGACTCGATCCTTCGAGTCCTAGGGGTAAAGACACGTGTAGACCAGCACGGGGGCGGTGGTCTGCCAGTACGTGTCCGGATGTCCCATCCGAACCCGACAGCTAACTTCGTAGGCATTGGGAAAGGCAACAGCATGTCCAAGAAGAGCCCTGTCGCGCGCCACCGAGCAGTCCCGACACGCATCAACCCCTTCGTCACCGCATCGCGGGCCGTCACCGCGGGTGCCTCGGTAGCCGGCAAGCCCGCCGCCGTCGTCGTCGCAGCCTCGGGCCTCATGCTCGGCGCAGCACTCCCGGCCAGCGCCGCCGGTGAGATCAGCGTCGCTCCCGCACCCCAGCAGGCCGTCGTCGCTCCCGCCGCCGCAGGCACCTACACCGTGCGGTCCGGCGACACCCTCGGCAGCATCGCCGCAGCCCACGGAGTGAGCCTGCAAGCCCTCTTCACGGCCAACGGCCTCGGCTACAGCTCGGTCATCTACCCGGGCCAGTCCATCGCTCTCGCCGGCTCCGCTGCCCCCCAGCAGTACTCGGCGCAGGCCGCGAGCATCGTCGCGGCGCCCGCCGCTGTCGCAGCGCCCGCCCCTGTCGCAGCCCCGGCGCTCTCCGCCGGGAACACCACCGGACTCAGCACGCAGTCCGCCCCGGCAATCGGCGGCATCACCGCGACCGCCATGCGCGGCGTCGGCTCGGGTTACGTCTTCGGCGGCACCTCCTACGGCGCCTGGGACTGCTCCGGCTTCGTCCAGTGGGTCTACGCCCAGCACGGCATCAGCCTGCCGCGCACCACGTGGTCCCAGTTCGCCGCTCTGCGCCCCACCGGCAACCCCCAGCCGGGTGACCTGGTGAGCCAGAACGGCGGCAGCCACGTGGGCATCTACCTCGGTAACGGCCAGATGGTCAGCGCCCTGAACCCGTCGCAGGGTACGCAGGTGCACTCCGTCAACGTCATGAGCGTCGACGGGTACTACACCCGCTAGCCGGCCCGGCACCACGGACGGGTGCCGGCAGGACGCAGCAGGACAGTAGGACACGGAAGGGCGGGATGCCGGGCATCCCGCCCTTCCTTCTGCCCGGCGCCGGGTGCATGACGGCGTCCGTGGTGGATCCGTCCGGGAACGTGCCGGGACTCATGCGCGATCCCCGCTACCGCTGAGGTCCACGCCCCGGCACGCCAGGGCGTGCCGCGGTCGCGGTACGCCCTCAGCGCCGGTAGTGGCGCGCCAGGCGCTCGAAGCCCTCGTCGATGCCTACGGTCGGCTCCCACTGGAGCACGGTACGGGTGCGCCGCTGGTCGAACCAGTGCGCCGTAGAGAGCTGCTCGGCGAGGAAGCGCGTCATGGGCGGCTCCTCGGTGCGTCCGAGGGCGAGCCACGCGCGCTCGATCGCAGCTCCGGCGCCGCGCGCGAGGGCGCCGGGGACCGACCACGACGGCGGTGCCACGCCGCCGGCCCGGCAGATCCCGGCGATCAGTTCGGCGATGGGACGGGGCTCGCCGTTGGTGACCACGAAGGCCTGGCCCTGCGCCGCGTCGATGCGCCGCAGGCACGCCGCGATCGCCGACGCGGCGTTGTCCACGTAGGTGGTGTCGATCAGCGCGACGCCGCCGTCGAGCAGCGGCAGGCGGCCGCGGCGGGCGCGGTCGATCACGCGCTCCACGAGCTGCGTGTCGCCCGGTCCCCAGACGATGTGCGGCCGTACGGCCGCGACCCGGAACGCCGGCGTGGATCGCGCCAGGGCCAGCAGTTCCGCCGCGGCCTTCGAGCGCGCGTAGTCGCCACGTGCCCGGCCGGGATCGGCGGGGCAGGCAGCGGCGCCGACGAGCGAGGTCCCGGCGTGGGCCACCGAGGGGGAGGACACGTGGACGACGTCGGTGGTCCCGGCGTCCCGCGCCGCGTCGAGGAGGAACCCCGTCCCTTCGATGTTGACGCGGTCGAAGTCGGCGGACGCACCGGTGAAGGATACCTTGGCCACGAGATGGACGACGGCCGTGCATCCCCGGACAGCCGCCGTGACGGCGTCCCTGTCCTCGATCGACCCGAGGACGTCCTGCGCTCCCGCGACCCCGGAGGGCCGCCGCTGGAAGCACCGCACCTCGTGCCCCTCGCCGACGAGGTGCCGGGCGACCGCGCCGCCCAGCATTCCGCTGGCCCCGGTCACCAGGACGGTCACAGTGTTCCGGCCCGCCCGCCGGCCAGGAACCGGCCGCTCCAGGCGGCCACGCGGGCACGGTCGATCTTGGCGTTGTGCCGGATGTCCACGGGGAGGGCGGGCACGACGACGACGGCCGCGAGGTCCACCCCGCGCCGCGCCGCAGCGGCCCGGGCGGCGGCGGCGAGGTGAGCATCGGCGAGGTGCGGACGGCGGCGCGCGGTCCCGCCCTCGACGACGGCGACGACGGCCTGCGTACCCGAGGGCCCCACCCCCACGACGGCGGCGAGGCGGACGCCGTCGAGCGTCTCCAGGTCCTGCTCGAGGCCGACGGGCGTCACCACCCCTGCGGCGGAGACGAGAACGTGGCCCAGCCTGCCCTCGACCCACAGGCGTCCTTCGGCGTCGAAGTGGCCGACGTCGCCCGTGCGGTGCCAGGGACGCATGCGGGCGGCGTCCTGCTGGGTCTTCCAGAGGCGGAAGTAGCGGTCCTTGACGTGCGGGGCGTCGACGAGGATCTCGCCGGTCACGCCGTGGCCCGTCGTGGGCTCGCCGGTGGCCGCCCCGTCACCGTCCAGCGGTGCGACCGCCACGTGGGCACCCCGGACGGGGAGGCCCACGCAGACACCGTTCCCTGCACCGTCGAGGCCCGCGGCCGCCGCGGCGGCCGCAGCCCGGAGCCCGGAGAGGTCGATGTCGGCGACGAGGAGCGACTCCGTCATGCCGTAGGGCGTGTGGAGTGCAGCCGCGGGCACGAGATCCTGCACGGACTCGAGGAGCGGCAGGGGGATCGGGGCGCCGGCCGAGAGCAGGAGGGTGATCCGGCCGAGGGCGGTCCTCGCCTCCGGGTCGAGGTCCCCGGAGGTCGCCAGCACGTTCCGCAGCGCCGCGGGCGAGGCGAACACGACCGTCGCGTCGATGGCGTCGGCGGCGTCCGCCAGTGCCCGCGCGGTCAGGGTCCGGGGAGCGGTCACGTCCATGTCCGGGGTCACCGACGTCGCCCCGAGCGCGGGTCCGAGCAGGGCGAAGGGCGCGAACCCCGCGACGAGCGCGGTGCCCGGCCCGAGTCCCAGGGTTCGCTGGACGGCGTCGCGCATCGCGGAGAGCTGCCGGTGGGTGTAGACCACGCCCTTGGCCGGGCCCGTGGAGCCGGAGGTGAAGAGGATGGCCGCGTCGGCATCGGCGGGCGGTTCCGGCGGTGCGGACACGGGCCGGGCGGCGCGGAGGTCGCCCAGGGACGCCTCCACGCGCAGGGCCGTCCGCTTCGCGCGCGAGAGGGAGCCCGCGCTGATGCGGCGCCCGGGCCAGCCGAGGGCACGGGCCGCCAGCAGGGCCCGCTCGATACCGATCACGACGTCGGGGGCCGCGCCCCGCACGGCACGGCTGAGGCCACGGGTGCCGAGGCCGGCGTCCGCGACGACGATCACCGCGCCGATCCGCAGGCACGCGTAGATCAGCACGGTGAGGTCCACGCCGGGCGGCACGAGCAGGCTCACCCGGGTCCCGGTGCCGTACCCGAGCGCCGTCAGCCCGGCCGCGACGGCGGCGACGTCGTCGTCGAGCTCGCGCCAGGTCAGCGTGCGCGGCGGACCCGCGGGCGTCATCTCGGCGACAGCCGTCGAGGGCCCCTCCGGGCCGGACGCCAGGTCACCGATCCTCCGGCCCAGCGGTACGTAGTCGCCCGGGTCGAGGGGCGGCGCAGTGCCGGCGGGCGGCGCGGCCGCGCCGATGCCGCGCTCCGCGAGCCAGTCCATGGCGGTCGCGGCGGTGTCGGCGTCCTCCTGCACGAGGTGGCTCGCCCGCTCGAAGCGGTGGATGTCCGCGTGCGGGAGGCGTCCGGCGAGGTCCTCGAGGTAGGTGTCCGAGAAGACGGGGTCGTGAGGCCCCCACATGATCAGCACGGGCACCTCCAGGCTGCGGATGCCCTCCGCCGTCTCCGTCAGTGCCGCGTAGCTCGGGTGCGACGGCCCGGCGGGGATGTCCGAGACGAAGTTCGCGATGCCCTGGCGGTCCGCGGCGGAGCGGTAGGGATCGCGGAAGGCACGGCGCACGGCCGGGTCCAGGGCCGGCCGCGCGAGCGCGAGCGTGACGTCGAGGAAGGCACTGGTGGTGCGGGTGCCGAGTCCGTGGACGCCGGGGGCCAGCGCGAGGCGGAGCGGGGCGGGGATGCGGCGGTCGGGGTCCTGGTGGATCGCCGTGTTGGTCAGGACGACGCCGGCGAGGTCCTCGCGGTTGCGGTGCGCGTAGCCGAGACTGACGACGCCTCCCCAGTCGTGACCCACTGTCACCACGGGACCGGAGATCCCCACGGCGGCGACGAAGTCCTCGAGGTCGGTGATGCGGTGGGCGAGGCGGCGGAAGACCCCGGTCCTGGCGGAGTAGCCCATGTCGAGCTGGTCCACGGCGATCACGCGCCAGCCGGCGGCGGACCCCGCCGCGAGGAAGCTCCGCCACAGGTAGGACCAGGTGGGGTTGCCGTGGACGCACAGGAGCGTGCCCTTCACGGAGCCGTCCCCGAGGTCCCGCCCGTTGTCGAGGTAGTGCCAGCGATGACTGGTCCCGGGGGCGTCCGCCCCGCTGGTCGAGGGCACGTCGATGAACGCCGACCACGAGGGATCGACGCCGGGGAGTGCTACCACGCAATCTCCATCATCGAGGTGTTCAGGCCCGAGCCCACGCCGAGGCACAGCACGCGGTCTCCCGGGGACAGGGACTGCGACTCCTGGGCGAGCGTCATGGGCAACGACGCCGGCCCCACGTTGCCCCAGTGCGGGAAGGTGATCGGCACGCGCTCCCGCTCGAGGTCCACGGCCTTGATGATGGCGTTCGTGTACGAGTTGGACACCTGGTGCGTGACGTAGCGGTCCATGGCGTCCCACGACCAGCCGTCGGCCTGCGCCTCGTGCCACGCGGTGACCACGAGCTCCAGGCCGCCGTCGAGCAGGCCCTTGGTGTCGGTGTACATGCCGTCGATCCCGCCGACGCACAGTTCGTGGTGCTGGGTCCCGGCGCGGGACACGCCGCCGAGGATGCGGTGCGAGCCCGGGTGGAGATCGGCGCGGCCGAGGACCGCGGCGGCCGCGCCGGAGCCGAGGGTCAGCGTCGCGAATTCGGCGAGGAAGTCCGCGCGCGTCGAGTCCTCGCGGTTCAGGCGGCGGAAGGTGGCCTCCTGCGTCCGCTGCGCGTCCTCGCCGGCCACGATCAGGGCGTACTTGATCTGCCCGGAGTCGATCATGTTCGCCGCGAGGGTCATTCCGTTGACGAAGCCGAGGCACGCATTCGCGAGGTCGAAGTTCATGGCGGAGGAGGGCAGGCCCAGGGTGTGGTGGATCTTCACGGCCACCGACGGTTCCAGGTTGCGGCGCGTCACCGAGGTGTTGATGAGCAGCCCCACGTCACCCGGCTCGATGCCGGCCTCGGCCATGGCCTTCGCGCCGGCCTCGATGGCGGCGTCGTCGAAGTCGGACCCGGGGGACCACCAGCGCCGCTCGGTGACGCCGGCCACGCGTTCGAGGAGTCGCTTGGAGAGGCGGAGCCTCTTCAGGCTGGGGGCGAGCCGTTCGTCGAACTCTGCGGAACTGACGACGACCGGCGCCTCCACACTCGTGACGGCGAGCAAAGCCGTGTTGTCATGTCGAAACGTCGCGTTACCGGTCAAATTTCCTGCCTCGTCAATGTGTCAGCGCCGGTGCGTGGCCGCAAGGTACCCACGGATGGATCGGCCTGGACGCTTCTGAATTCTGCTGAAACTTTTGCAAGCCTACTTCGTAGTAAGACGGCGGGTCACTTCGAAATTCCCCGGCGCCTGCAGCCTTGCCCGCCCGGTGCCCCGCCCGGTACTGGGGCCGGCACCGCCCCGGTCCCCGGACCGGTAGCCGATTCCGTCGGTGCGTTCCAGTAGATTGGGGAGGTCCCACATCACCTGGAGATCCGAACACCGTGCATCTGAAGAGTCTAACCGTGCGAGGGTTCAAGTCTTTCGCCTCGGCGACCACCTTCGACTTCGAGCCCGGCGTCACCGCCGTCGTCGGACCCAACGGCTCCGGCAAGTCCAACGTGGTGGACGCCCTGGCCTGGGTGATGGGCGAGCAGGGCGCCAAGACGCTGCGCGGCGGCAAGATGGAGGACGTCATCTTCGCCGGCACCTCGGGCCGTGCCCCTCTGGGCCGGGCCCAGGTGTCCCTGACCATCGACAACGCCGACGGCGCGCTCCCGATCGAATACACCGAGGTCACCATCTCCCGCACGCTCTTCCGGGCCGGCGGCTCGGAGTACGCGATCAACGGCAGGAACTGCAGGCTCCTGGACATCCAGGAACTGCTCTCCGACTCCGGGCTGGGACGCGAGATGCATGTGATCGTCGGGCAGGGGCAGCTCGACAAGGTGCTGCACGCCACACCCGAGGAACGGCGTGGCTTCATCGAGGAGGCCGCCGGGATCCTCAAGCACCGGCGCCGGCGCGAGAAGACCGTCCGGAAACTCGACGCCATGCAGGCCAACCTCGCACGCCTGTCCGACCTCACCGCCGAGCTGCGCCGCCAGCTCACGCCCCTCGGCAAGCAGGCCGAGGTGGCCCGCCGTGCCCAGCAGGTGCAGTCCACCGTCCGCGACGCGCGGTCCCGCCTGCTCGCCGATGAGCTGGTCACCCTGCGCACGGGGTTCGAGCGCGACGTCGCGGCGGAGGCCGCCCTCCAGGCCCGCCGCGACGAGGTCGGGACGGCGCTCGCCGCCGCGCAGGCCCGTCAGACGGACCTCGAGCAGGCGGCCGCGGTGTCCGTCCCGGCGCTGAACCGCGCCCGCGAGTCCTGGTACGCGCTGTCCAGCGTGCGCGAGAAGCTCGCAGCCCTCGCCGCCCGCGCCGAGGACCGAGGACACCTCCTCGGACAGGGCGGCCCCGAACCCGACAGCGGCCGCGACCCCGATCATCTGGACCGGCAGGCCGCGCGCGTGCGCGCCGAGGTCACCGGACTGCGGAAGGAGGTCGCCTCGCTCGGTCGGGCCCTCGAGGCGAGCCTGGCGGCTCGCCGTGCCGCCGAGGAGGCGTCGGCGGCGGAGGACGCCCGCCTCGCGCGCCTCCTCAGGGCCGCCGCGGACCGGCGCGAGGGGGACGCCCGCCTCGCGGGGACGGTGGGGGCGGCCCGGTCGCGTGTCGAGTCCGCCGTCGCCGAACTGGGCAGGCTCCGCGCGTCCGTCATCGCGGCGGAGGAACGCCGCCGTATCGCCGAGCGCGACTTCGCGGCGCTCGAGGGCCGGGTCGCCGGGGACGAGGAGGGGGAGGAAGGGCTCGACGCCGAGCACGAGGAAGCCTCCGCCGTCCTGGCGGCCGTCGCCGAGGAACGCGCCGTGCTCGCGGAGGAGGAGCGTGCGGCCGAACGCGCACGCGGCGCGCTCGCCGCCCGGCTCGAGGCGCAGCGTGAGGGCCTGCAGCACCGCGACGGCTCGGGCGCCCTGCTGGCGGCAGGACTGGGCGGCGTGTCCTCGCCGCTCGCGCAGCTCCTCCGGGTGACGCCCGGCTTCGAGAAGGCCGTCTCCGCCGCGCTCGCGCAGTGCGCCGACGCCGTGACCGTCGACAGTGTCACCGCCGCCGTGCAGGCGCTGGAGCTGCTGAAGCACGACGACGCCGGGCAGGTGTCCCTCGTCGTCGCGCCCGGCGGGCAGGGGGACGAGCATCCCGCGCGACCCGACGCCCCGCCACAGGTGCCCCTCGAGGGAGGGGTGGTCCCCGCGCTCGCCGTGGTGAGCGTGCCGATCGCGCTCCGGCCCGCCCTGGACCACCTCCTGGACGGCGTCGTCGTGGCAGCCGATCTCGCACAGGCCGCGGGCCTCCTTCAGGACGGCACGGCCGAGGTCGTCGTCACGTGCGAGGGCGACGTCCTGTCACGGCACACGGCGCGCGGCGGGACCCCGGGGGCCGCGGGCTCCCTCGAGCTGCGCGCCGCCGTCGAGGAGACCGAGGGGAAGCTCGCCGCGGCCGTCGCCGCGACCGAACGCCTGCGCTTCCGCCTGTCCGCGACGACGGCGCGCCGGCAGGAGGCCCAGCAGCGCGTGGACGAGGCGCTGGAGCGCCTCCACGAGTCCGATGCGCGCATGGCCGCCGTCGCCGAGAAGCTGGGCCAGCTGAACGCCGGCCTCCGCTCGGCGTCCGGCGAGGCCGAGCGCCTGGCCGCCCTGGTGCGGGCCGCCGAGGCGAACCTCGCCCGGGAGGAGTCCAGGCTGCAGGAGGCGGCCCTGCGCCTGAAGGACCTGCAGGACCAGCCCGTCGAGCCCGAGCCGTCCGCCGAGCAGCGCGACGCCCTGCAGCGCGCCGCCGCCGGCGCGCGGCAGGTCGAACTCGAGGCGCGGCTGGCGCTGCGCAGCCGGGAGGAGCAGCTCGCGGCGCTGGAGAACCGGGCTGCGTCGCTCGAGCGGGCGGCCCGGTCCGAGCGCGTGGCCCGCGAGCAGGCGGCCGAGAAGGCGCGGGTCCGCGCGCTGCAGGCACGGAAGGCCACCGCCGTCGCCCGAGCGGCGCGTACCGCGGAGCGCCTGGCAGCGCAGTCGGTGGCCGCCGCCGCGGACCACCGTGACGCCGCCGAACGACGGCGCGAGCAGCAGGAGGGGGAACTGCAGGAGGTGCGGAGGGCCACCGCCGACCTCGCTGCGGACCTCGCGCGGCTGACCGACTCGGTGCACCGCGACGAGCTCGCCCGCGCGCAGCAGGCGCTCAGGATCGAGGCGCTGGAGAACCGGGCCATCGAGGAGCTCGGCCTGACCCCCGACCACCTCGTCGACGAGTTCGGCCCCCACCTCCCCGTGCCCGAGGAGTCGGCGTCGGAGGACAAGTGGGCCGCACTGCGTGCGCCCGTCGACGAGGACGGCACCCCGGTGCCTCAGGGCGTCCCGTTCGTGCGCGCGCAGCAGGAGAAGCGGCTGAGGCGCGCCGAGCGTGACCTCGCGGCGCTCGGCAAGGTGAACCCGCTCGCGCTCGAGGAGTTCGCCGCCCTGGAGGAACGGCACCAGTTCCTCAGCACGCAGCTGGCCGACCTCAAGGCCACGCGGAAGGATCTCCTGGACATCATCCGGGAGGTCGACGAGCGCGTGGAGCAGGTGTTCACGGCCGCCTACCGCGACACCGCCGAGCAGTTCGAGCGGGTCTTCGCCACGCTGTTCCCCGGCGGCGAGGGCCGGCTCGTTCTCACCGACCCGTCGGACATGCTGGGCACCGGGATCGAGGTGGAGGCACGTCCCGCGGGCAAGAAGATCAAGCGCCTGTCACTGCTCTCCGGCGGCGAGCGCTCGCTGACGGCCGTGGCGCTGCTGGTCGCGATCTTCAAGGCCCGGCCCTCGCCGTTCTACGTCATGGACGAGGTGGAGGCCGCCCTGGACGACACGAACTTGGGCCGGCTCATCACGATCTTCCAGGAGCTCCGGGCATCGAGCCAGCTGATCATCATCACGCACCAGAAGCGCACGATGGAGGTCGCCGACGCCCTGTACGGCGTGACCATGCAGGGCGACGGTGTGTCCACCGTGATCAGCCAGCGCCTCGCACCGGAGGCGGAGCCGGTCCTCGGCTAGGCGGGCGGAGCCGCCGGCGCCTGCCGGGGCAGGGTCTCCCGCGAGCCGATCCAGACCGCCGCGGAGACGACCGCGAGGGCTCCCGTGACCACGAAGGCGAGGTCGTAGGAACCGACGAAGAGCCGGTCGATGATGACCCCGGCCACGATCGGACCGAAGATCGCCCCGAGGTCGGAGCTCATCTGGAAGGCCGCCAGCACCTTGCCGCCACTGCGGCCGTTGCCGATGACGTCGGCGACAGCGGCCTGCTGCGCCGGATTGAGCAGACCCGTGCCAATGCCTCCGACGACGCAGATCGCGAGGAACACGTAGACGTCGCCCGAGAACCCGAGCGCGGCCATGGCGGCGCCGTTGACCAGCAGCCCGGTGATCACCAGCGGCTTCCTGCCGACGGTATCGGCCAGCCGGCCGGAGACCGTGAGGGCGAGGGCCGTGCCCGCCGCGAAGAACGCGAGCGAGATGCCCGCGATCTGCGGTCCGGCGCTCAACACCGCGGTGGCGAACAGGGGGACAAGGGCCATGCGGATGCCGAAGGAGGACCAGCCGTTGGCGAAGCTGGACACGAGCGCCGCCCGGTAGGCGGAGTCCCGCACCGCCTGGCCGACCGTCAGGGGAGCGGCGCCCAGCCCCGCCTGCCGGTCGGCGAGGGAGGTCCCCTTGAGCTGGAAGAAGACCACCGCGGAGGCCACGAGGAGCGCGGCCGCGTAGACGAGGAACGGTATGCGCAGCCCGAGCCCGGCGAGCAGCCCGCCGATGATGGGGCCGCCGATGCTGCCGAGCAGGAAGGCCGTGGCGTAGGCGCCGGACACGCGACCGCGGATCGACGGCGGCGCGAGGCGGACGATCAGACCCATGGCCGAGACGGTGAACATCGTGGACCCGATGCCGCCGAGGCCGCGGAACACCAGCAGCTGCCAGTAGTCCCCGGCGAACGCGCAGGCGGCGGTGGACAGCGCGACGATGAGCAGGCCGACGATGTAGACGGGACGCTCGCCGAGCTTCTCCACGAGCCACCCCCCGGCCGGGGCGAACAGCAGCCGGGTGAGCGCGAACGCGCTGACGATCACCGAGGCCGCCGTCACCCCCACGTCGAAGCTCTGCGCGAACTGCGGGAGGATCGGGGCCACGAGCCCGAACCCGATCGCGATGACGAACGCAGCGGCGATGAGCACCCTGATCTCGCGAGGGATGCGCTCACGCTCCGATGCCGGGCTCCCTCCCGCGTGCTTCCGCCGGAAGAGGCTTCGGGGTGGGGTGGAGCGCACGCGAGGAAGTCCGGCCATTCCCCGCATTCTGTCACCCGGCCGACCGGATGCTCAATCGGCCCGTATGAGAAGGTGGATCAGTGAACGAACTCCTGCTGCCCGTCATCTTCGTCATCCTCGCGATCGCCGTGATCGGCTCGGTCGCCATGCTCCTCGTGCGCGGCAGGCGCACACCCCCGGGGCTCTACACCTCGCCCCGCGATGCCGACGACCAGGTGGTCGATGCCGCCCACGGGGCCACCTCGACGGACGTCCTCGAACGCCCGGACGGGGTTCCCACCGCCGAGCTCATCCCGGACGACCTCAGCGGACTCGACGAGGCCCCCACGGTCCCCGGGCTGGACACCGTCGACGCGGTGCAGGGCAGGCTCGCCCGGCTGCGCGCCCGCCTGGTCCGCTCGAACAACGCCCTCGGCAAGGGGCTCCTGGCCCTGCTGTCCCGCGACAGGATCGACGAGGACGTCTGGGACGAGGTGGAGGAGACCCTCCTTCTGGCCGACCTCGGAACCGAACCCACGATGGAACTCGTCGACGCGCTCCGCGAACGCGTCAAGGTGGCCGGCAGCCGCAACCCCGCCGAGGTCAAGGACATGCTCCGGGAGGAGCTGGTCAGGCTCGTGGATCCCTCGATGGACCGCTCGCTCGCCACGCAGCGCCACGCCGACAGGCCGGCCATCGTCATGGTGGTCGGCGTGAACGGGGTCGGCAAGACCACCACCGTGGGCAAGCTGGCCCGCGTGCTGGTCGCCGACGACAAGGACGTCATCCTCGGAGCGGCGGACACCTTCCGTGCGGCCGCCGCCGAGCAGCTGGCCACCTGGGGGGCGCGCGTCGGCGTCCCCACCGTGAAGTCCGACGTCGACGGCGCGGACCCCGCGTCGGTCGCCTTCGAGGCCGTCAAGGCAGGCATCGAGCAGGAGGTCGACGTCGTCCTGATCGACACCGCGGGCCGCCTGCAGAACAAGGTGGGCCTCATGGACGAACTCGGCAAGGTCAAGCGCGTCGTCGAGAAGCAGGGCACGGTGGACGAGGTCCTCCTGGTCCTGGATGCCACCACCGGCCAGAACGGCCTGACGCAGGCCCGTGTGTTCGCCGAGGTCGTGAACATCAGCGGCATCGTGCTGACCAAGCTGGACGGCACCGCCAAGGGTGGCATCGTCGTGGCCATCCAGCGAAGCCTCGGCGTCCCCGTGAAGCTGATCGGGCTGGGGGAGGGCCCGGACGACCTCGCCCCGTTCGACGCCGAGGGCTTCGTCGACGCCCTGCTCGACTAGGGCCGGTCCCCCTTACTCCCGCCCGCCCCGTCAGGCAAGGGACAGGCTGCGGGGAAACCTCCCGGAAACACGGGTGTCACGCGTCTTTTACCGCAGTCCGATCGATGTAACCTGCGCGCAACGTCCCACCCAGAAACCGGAAACACAGGCGTCCCATTCTGGAGGGGCGGGATTTCCCCGCCCCTTTGGAAGGACTGTGTGTGATGGACCTGACAGCCGGCCACGTCTGGGTGATGATCTCAGCGGCCCTCGTACTTCTCATGACCCCCGGCCTCGCCTTCTTCTACGGCGGCATGACCCGCGCCAAGGCCGCCCTGAACATGATGATGATGAGCTTCGTCGCCGTCGGACTCGTGGGCATCGTCTGGGTCCTCTGGGGCTACTCGATGACCAGCGGCGACGGCGTCGCGCAGCTCTTCGGGAACCCGTTCGCCTCCTCCGGCCTCCAGAGCCTGATCGGCACCGAGGACCTCATCTCGGCCGGCTACGGCGCCACCTTCGCCATCATCACCGTGGCCCTCATCAGCGGGGCGATCGCCGACCGCGCCAAGTTCGGCGCCTGGACGCTCTTCGTCCCCATCTGGGTGACCGCCGTGTACTGCCCGCTGGCCTTCATGGTGTGGGGCGGCGGCCTCCTGAGCGCTGACGGTGCTGTCGGTGCCGCGGTCGGCGAGGCCGTCGACTTCGCCGGCGGCACCGTGGTGCACATCAGCGCCGGCGTCGCCGCGCTCGTCCTCGCCCTGATCCTCGGCAAGCGCCAGGGCTTCGGCAAGGACCCCGCGCAGCGTCCCCACAACATCCCGTTCGTGATGCTCGGCGCCGCACTCCTGTGGTTCGGCTGGTTCGGTTTCAACGGCGGCGCTGCGGGCTCGGCCGAGGAGGCCGGCCTCATCTGGGTCAACACCATGGCCGCCCCTGCGGCCGCGATGGTCGGCTGGCTCGTCACCGAACGCATCCGCGACGGCCGGCCCACGTCCCTCGGAGCCGCTTCGGGCATCGTGGCGGGCCTCGTGGCCATCACCCCGGCCTGCGCCAACGTCAGCCCCGTGGGCGCCGTCGGACTCGGCCTCGTCTCCGGAGCGCTCTGCGCGCTCGCCGTCGGCATCAAGTACCGCCTGGGCTTCGACGACTCGCTCGACGTCGTCGCCGTGCACCTGGTCGCCGGCATCATCGGCACGCTGTCCATCGGTTTCATCATGATGCCCGTCGAGGGTGAGGGCGGCGGACTGTTCTACGGCGCCGGCCCGGGCCAGCTCGTCGCCCAGATCGTGGCGGCAGCCATCGCCATCGCCCTGTCGGCGGTCATGACCGCCATCATCGGCCTGGCCATCCACAAGACCGTCGGCTTCCGCATCAGCCCGGACAACGAGGTGTCCGGCGTCGACCTGTCGGAGCACGCCGAGACCGCGTACGAATTCGGCGGACTGGGTGTGGGCGGATCCTTCCACCCCTTTGCCGAGCAGATGTTCGGGCAGCAGAAGTCAGCCAAGCCACAGACCACCCAGCAGAGCGTCACGGAGGGCGTCCATTCATGAAACTCGTCACAGCCATCGTCCGTCCCGACAAGCTCGACGGCGTCCGGGGGGCCCTCGAGAACTACGGCGTCCAGGGGCTCACCGTCAGCCAGGCCAGCGGCTACGGGCGCCAGCGCGGCCACACCGAGGTCTACCGGGGCGCGGAGTACACCGTGGACCTGCTGCAGAAGGCCCGCGTCGAGGTGCTCGTCGCGGACGCATGGGTCACGGACATCGTCGACGTCCTGGTCTCCACCGCGAACACCGGCCGTGCCGGTGACGGCAAGGTATGGGTCATCCCCGTCGAGGAGGCCGTCCGCGTCCGCACGGGCGAGCGGGGCGAAGCCGCCCTGTAGCGGCCCGTACTGCTCCGCACACGCCCGGCCGGGTCCTCCCGGCCGGGCGTGTGCGCTGTCAGGCCTTCCTGCCGTGCGACGACGGCCAGGACTCCGGACCGTCCGATCCCGCCCGGTACTCCTCGAGGGGGACGCGGTCCTGCGACCATGCCGCCAGGACCGGCTCCACGATGCGCCAGCAGTCCTCTGCCGTGTCGCCACGGACGGAGAGCGTCGGATCACCCGCGAGGACGCCGTCGAGCACCTCGCCGTAGGGGAGCAGGTCCGTCTCGTTGAGATCGGCGCTGAGCGTGGCACGGTCCAGCGAGAAGATGTCGCCGGGCCCGTTGACGTCGAGTTCGAGCTGCAGGGTGTCGGGCCCGAACCCGATGCGCAGCTTCGTCGGCGCGTCCTGGCCCGTGAAGCCGACGGGCAGGTGGCTGACGGGGCGGAACGTGATGACCGCCTCCTTGCGCTTGGCGCCGAGCGCCTTGCCCGAGCGGAGGACGAACGGGACGCCGGACCAGCGCTCGTTGTTGATGGACACGGTGACCTCGGCGAGGGTCTCGGTACCCCTCGCGGCGTCGACGCCGGGTTCCGCGATGTAGTCGGGGATCTCCCGGTCGCCGATCGCGCCCGCGGTGTAGCGGGCGCGGCGGCTGCTGCCCGGACTGTCGAGATCCACCGAGCTGGCTCTCAGGATGGAGCCGATGTGGTCGCGCAGGTCCCGCTCGTGGAGGGTCGACGGCGCGTTCAGCGCCAGGAGCGCCATCACGTGGAGCAGGTGGCTCTGGATCATGTCACGCAGGGCGCCGGCGCCGTCGTAGTAGCGCGCACGGTTCTCGAGCGCGAGGTCCTCGTCGAAGATCACCTCCACCTTCTCGATGTGGAGGTTGTTCCATACAGGCTCGAGGATGCGGTTCGCGAAGCGCAGGCCGAGGATGTTGAACACCGTCGCCTTGCCGAGGAAGTGGTCCACCCGGTGGATGTTCTGCTCGGGGACGAGGCCGGAGAGTTTCTCGTTGAGGGTGTGCGCACTGGCCTGGTCCGTCCCGAAGGGCTTCTCCATCACGAGGCGGGTGCTCTTGGGCAGGGAGTCCGGGCCCAGGGCGCTGCAGGCCATCTGGCTGATGGCCGGCGGCAGCGCGAAGTAGATGGCCACCGGACCCTCGAGCGTCGCCACGAGGTCGCCGAGGCCGTCCTGCGTGACGTCGATGAAGCGGTAGGAACTGGCATCGCGTACCTGCTGCAGCGCGGCGCGCCCGCGGTCGTCTGCCTTGTCCAGCGCGTCGGCGAAAGCGCCGTCCAGGCGCTCGCGCCACTGCTCGTCGGTCCAGTGATCGGACCCCGCGCCCACGAGGTGGAGGCCGTCGGCGCGGCCGAGGCGGATCAGCCGGGCGAGTCCGGGGAGCAGCAGGCGGCCCGTGAGGTCGCCGGAGGCCCCCAGGATCAGCAGCGTCTTCACGCGCGTCTCGGCGTCGGCGGGAATCATGTCGTGTTCTGCGAGCGAGGAAGTATCCACGTGTTCACCTTGCCACTTATCCCCGCGGGTGTCCCGCTCCGCGGTGATGCGTCGACGGTCGCGCCGCCCGGCCGCCGGAGCACCGTGCGGGGCTACCGGGGGTCGACCTCCGGGTACCCCCAGTTGGTACCCTAGGGAGTTGAGTCTCCATACTTCCCATCGAAAGTAGTGCACAGCACGTGTTCAATTCACTCTCCGACCGGCTGACTGCAACCTTCAAGAACCTCCGCGGCAAGGGCCGCCTCACCGAGGCGGACATCGACGCGACGGTCCGCGAGATCCGGCGCGCCCTGCTCGACGCCGACGTCGCCGTGCCCGTGGTGCGCGCCTTCACGGCCGCCGTCAAGGAACGCGCCCTCGGCCTCGAGGTCTCCCAGGCGCTGAACCCCGGCCAGCAGGTCGTCAAGATCGTCAACGAGGAACTCGTGGGCATCCTCGGCGGGGAGACCCGCCGTATCCGGCTCGCGAAGACCCCGCCGACCGTCATCATGCTCGCCGGCCTGCAGGGCGCCGGCAAGACCACCCTCGCGGGCAAGCTGTCGAAGTGGCTCAAGGGACAGGGCCACAGCCCCCTGCTCGTCGCCTGCGACCTCCAGCGCCCGAACGCCGTGCGGCAGCTCCAGGTCAACGGCGAACGCGCCGGTGTCCCGGTCTACGCGCCGCACCCCGGCGTCAGCTCCGAGTTCGAGGCCGCCACCGGCGACCCGGTGGCCGTCGCCCGCCAGGGCGTCGCCGAGGCGCGGGCGCGCCTGCACGACGTCGTGATCGTCGACACCGCCGGCCGCCTCGGCGTGGACGCCGAGCTGATGCAGCAGGCCGCGGACATCCGCGCCGCGATCAGCCCCGACGAGGTCCTGTTCGTCATCGACGCGATGATCGGCCAGGACGCCGTCAACACCGCACTCGCCTTCAACGAGGGCGTCGACTTCACGGGCGTGGTCCTGACCAAGCTCGACGGCGACGCCCGCGGCGGTGCGGCCCTCTCGGTCGCCTCGGTCACCGGCAAGCCGGTCATGTTCGCCTCCACGGGCGAGGGGCTCGGCGACTTCGAGCTGTTCCACCCGGACCGGATGGCCTCCCGCATCCTCGACATGGGCGACATCCTGACCCTGATCGAGCAGGCGGAGCAGTCCTGGGACAAGGACGAGGCCGCCCGGATGGCGAAGAAGTTCGCCGACCAGGAGGACTTCACACTCGACGACTTCCTCGCGCAGATGCAGCAGATCCGCAACATGGGCTCCATGAAGAAGATGCTCATGATGATGCCCGGCGCGGCGAACATGCGGGAGCAGCTGGAGAACTTCGACGAGCGGGAGATCGACCGGGTCGAGGCGATCGTCCGCTCGATGACCCCGCACGAGCGGCTCGCGCCGAAGATCATCAACGGATCACGCCGCGCGAGGATCGCCCGCGGTTCGGGCGTGCACGTGTCCGAGGTGAACGGTCTGCTGGAACGCTTCGGCCAGGCCCAGAAGATGATGCGGAAGATGGCCTCGGGCGGCGGCATCCCGGGCATGCCCGGGATGGCCGGACCCGGCGGGTTCGGTGGTCCGCGCAAGAAGGCGGCCGCGGCGAAGGGCAAGAAGAAGCCCCGCTCGGGCAACCCGGCGAAGGCCGCGCAGGAGCTGCAGGAGGCGGAGGCCCGGCGGGCCGCTGCCCGTACCGCCGCACCCACCGGAGCGGCCTTCGGCGGTCAGCAGGACTTCGACCCGTCGGCGATGAACCTCCCCAAGGGCTTCGAGAAGTTCCTCGGGAAGTAGCGCAGGCGGTGGCCGACCCCCGTCCGGCGCCGAGGCCGTGCTGACCCTCGAGCGTGTCGTCTTCGTGCACGGCAGCGGTTCCTTCGGTGCCGCTGCCTGGCCGAGGCAGCACGGGCTGTCGCTCGACTTCGACTGCCTCTACGTGCGGCGGCACGGCTTCGCCACCGATGCCGATCCGCTGCCCACCGACCATGTGCGCGACCAGGAGATCATCGCCGGCGCCCTGGCGGGCGGCGGGCACGTCGTCGCGCATTCGCAGGGCGCGGTGTCCGCGATGATGCTCGCCGTCGAACGGCCGGACCTCGTCCGCTCGCTCACCCTCGTCGAGCCCGCGTGCCTGTCCCTCACCGCGGACCTGCCCGCCACGAGGGCGCACATCGCGCTCATGGCACCGCTGTTCGCGGAGCGCTCCACGATGGCGGACGAGGAGTTCCTGCGGCTGTTCGTCCGACGGGCCTTCGCCGCCGACGCCCCCGCCCCGGCCACGGAGGACGAACGGCGCGCCGCCACCCGCCTCCGGCTGCAGAGTCCTCCCTGGGAGGCGCCGCTGTCGATCGTGCCCGGCGTGCCGACCCTCGTCCTCACGGGAGGGTGGGAGCCGCTGTACGAGGAGGTGGCCGACTACCTGGCGGCCACCGGAGCCGTGCACCGCGTGGCCCCGGGCGGGCACCGGCCGCACGACAGCCCGGACGGTGCCGCGCTGATCCGCGCGTTCCTGGGCGACACCCGGTTCGGCGCCCGGATCTGACCGCGAGGGTGGTTCACGCAGTGCAGGCTGCTTCTCACCGCGCGGGATCCGCCGATCCCGAATCGACAGCTCGGAGCGGACGCCGCACGGTCCGGGAATAAGTTGAAGCTTCAACAAGTTGTGCAGGACATGCACGTCCACACCCCGAGGAGCTCCATGTCCGCCCACGATCTGCTTCCCGCCGACACCGCCATGGGGCCGCTGACACTGAAGGTCGGAGACCTGGCGTCCATGTCCACCTACTACGCGACCGCGCTCGGCCTCGAGGTGCTCGCCGACGGCGCGGACGCCGTCGTCCTCGGCCGGCGGGGGAGTGCGGTGCTCCGCCTCGAGGAGGCGCGTCACCTGCGCCTCCCCGACCGCGGGGAGGCCGGCCTGTTCCACACCGCGCTCCTCTTCGCCGATCGCGCGGACCTGGCCGCCGCCGTGGCCTCCGCCGCCCGCCATCCCCTCAGCGCCTACGTGGGAAGCGCGGACCACCTCGTCAGCGAGGCCTTCTACTTCAGCGACCCCGAGGGCAACGGCATCGAGTTGTACGTGGACCGGCCCCGCGAGACCTGGGCGTGGACGGAGGACGGGCGCGGCAACCGGGAGGTGACCATGGACAGCCTGCCCCTGCCGGCGCAGGAGTACATCGGGAAGTATCTGACAGAGGCCGCGGCATCATCCCCGGAGTCGGGGAGCGCCACCGTGGGCCACGTGCACCTCCAGGTGGGTGACGTGGACACCGCCCGCCGCTTCTACGTGGACGTGCTCGGCTTCGAGCGCACCGCCGGCTGGCACGACCAGGCCCTCTTCGTCTCCGCCGGCGGGTACCACCACCACATGGCCATGAATGTCTGGAACAGCAGGGGCGCCGGCCCGCGCAAGGACACCCTCGGCCTCGGTGAGGTCCTCATCCGCGTACCGGCTGCGGACGAGGTGTCGGCCCTCGCCGATCGCCTCACCCATGCAGGGATCGGAAGCCACCACACCGGGGCGGAGCTGCGCTTCGAGGACCCGTGGCTGAACCGCCTGAGGGTCGCGGTCGGTGACCCGTCCGGCAGCGCCGCGTGAGGCCGCGCCGGACGGGCCGGAATCGCCTAATTTCCCGCCGTCTGGCACAATGGACACGTACTCGATCCGTGCAGCCCCTCTCTCTGCGCGTGCATTGTGTCCTCTGAACCCATCTGGATGGCCCGCCCCACGGGAGCAGGATGACGGGTTCGCCCTTTTCATCTACAAGGAGTGACCACACAAGTGGCCGTAAAGATTCGCCTCAAGCGCATGGGCAAGATCCGCGCACCCTTCTACCGTGTCGTCGTCATGGATGCACGCTCCAAGCGTGATGGCCGTGCCCTCGAAGAGATCGGTAAGTACAACCCCACCGAGGAGCCCTCGTTCATCGAGATCAACTCCGAGCGTGCCCAGTACTGGCTGGGAGTCGGCGCCCAGCCGACCGAGCAGGTCTCCGTCCTGCTGAAGATCACCGGCGACTGGCAGAAGTTCAAGGGACTCAAGGGCCAGGAAGGCACCCTGCGGACCAAGGCACCGAAGGAGTCGTTCGTCGCACCCGAGAAGGGCTCCGTGATCGTCCCCGAGGCCATCACGCCGAAGGCGAAGAAGAACGACGACGCCGCCGCGGAAGCAACCGAGGCAGAGTAACTTGCTGGCCGAAGCTCTGGAGCACCTCGTCCGCGGCATCGTCGACAACCCTGACGACGTCCGGGTCGCCGCGAAGAACAACCGCCGCGGCGAGACGCTCGAGGTGCGCGTGCACCAGGAGGACCTCGGCCGCGTGATCGGCCGCCAGGGCCGGACCGCCCGTGCACTGCGCACCGTGGTGGCCGCCCTCGCGGACGGCGAGCCCGTGCGGGTCGACGTCGTCGACACCGACCGCCGCCGGGGCTGAACCTCCAGAGCCAGGCACGAACCCGATCGGCCCCACCACCAGGACATGGTGGTGGGGCCGATTTCATGTATCACTGGCACCACGGCCAGCACCACACCATCGGCACGGACAGCAGGAGCACCACCATGGATGTACTCGTAGCGAGGATCGGCAAGCCCCACGGCATCAAGGGCGAGGTGACGGTCCAGCTCTTCACCGACGCACCGGAGGACCGGTTCGAACCCGGCGAGACCTTCCGCGTCGAAGGGGCCGCCGTGGCCGAGCTGACCGTCGTGAAGGCGCGATGGAACAAGGACATCCTGATCGTCGGCTTCGAGCAGGTCCCCGACCGCAACCAGGCCGAGACGCTGCGCGGCGCGCAGCTCTTCATCGACAGCGAGGGCGCGGACGACGACGAGGACGACGCCTGGTACGAGCACGAGCTCGTGGGACTGGATGCCCGCGTGGACGGTGAATCCGTCGGCACGGTGACCGGGCTGCGCACCATGGCGGTCCAGGACCTCCTGGTGGTCGGGCTCGCCGACGGGCACGAGGCGCTCGTGCCGTTCGTCGGGGCGATCGTGCCCGAGGTGGATCCCGAGGGAGGCTTCGTCACCATCGTCCCGCCGGCAGGACTCTTCGACCTCAACACCCCCGGCTCCAACCAGGCACCCGACGACGGCGACGGCGTTGCCGCCGACGGCTCCGACGCTCCGGAGGCAGCCGGCGACACGCCCGGTGGGGCGCGAGACTAGTGCGCATCGACGTCGTCTCCATCTTCCCGGAGTACCTCGCCGCCCTGGACCTGTCCCTGATCGGCAAGGCGCGGCAGGACGGCGTGCTCGACGTCCGCGTCCACGACCTGCGCTCCTTCACCACGGACCGGCACCGGACCGTCGATGACACGCCCTACGGGGGCGGCGCGGGCATGGTGATGAAGGCGGAACCCTGGGCGCTGGCCCTGGAGGCCGTCCTCGCCGACGCGTCTCCGGCCGGCGCTGCCGACGCTGCCGGTGGTGCTCCTGCGGCCCACGACGGGACGGCCGATGCCCTGCCGGGCGACGGATCCGCGACTGTCGGCTCGACGGACAGCGCTTCGTCCGCCGGCACTCCTTCGGCTCGGCGCCGGCCGACGCTCGTGGTGCCCTCGCCCGCCGGAGCGGTCTTCGACCAGGCGATGGCCTACGAGTTCGCCGAGCTCGACCACCTCGTCTTCGCCTGCGGCCGCTACGAGGGGATCGACGAACGCGCGATCGACTGGGCGCGCGGGCCGTTCGACGTCCGCCCGGTCTCCCTCGGCGACTACGTGCTCAACGGCGGGGAAGTGGCGGTCCTCGCCATGGTCGAGGCCGTCGGCAGGCTCATCCCCGGCGTCGTCGGCAACCCCGAGTCCCTCCTCGAGGAATCCCACGCGGACGGCCTGCTCGAATACCCGGTGTACACCAAGCCGTCCTCCTGGCGCGGCCGGGACATCCCCGAGGTGCTGCTGAGCGGCAACCATGCGAGGATCGCGCAGTGGCGGCGCCTGGAGCAGTTCCACCGCACCGCCGACCGGCGTCCCGACCTGCTGGCCGCCGTCGACACGGCCACCCTGACGAAGGCCGACCTCACGGCGCTGCGCGCGGCGGGGTTCGACGTCGTCGACGGCATGCTCACGCGCCCCCCGCATTAGCGGTTGGCGACGCTGCTGTGGAATAATCGGAGATCGTGTCCACTGGGCCGGACCCTGCCACAGGGGGCGTCCGGCCAACAGTTCGCACACACCGGCCGCCGACCTTCCGGATCGGCCGGGAACCCTACTTCGGCGGCATCGTCAGGACCCTCGGTCCCGTCCTTGCCCGCCGTGACCAACGTGAATGACCTGTGGCGTTCACCAGGAGAATCAGCATGCACATCCTCGATTCCGTAGACGCCGGATCCTTCCGCGACAACGTCCCCGACTTCCGCGCCGGCGACACCGTCAACGTCCACGTCAACATCATCGAAGGCAAGAACACCCGTGTTCAGATCTTCAAGGGCTTCGTCGTCGGCCGCCAGGGCGACGGCATCCGCGAGACCTTCACGGTCCGCAAGGTGAGCTTCGGCGTCGGCGTGGAGCGTACGTTCCCCGTCCACAGCCCGGTGCTCGACAAGATCGAGGTCGTCTCCAAGGGCGACGTCCGCCGCGCCAAGCTGTACTACATGCGCGAACTGCGCGGCAAGGCAGCCAAGATCAAGGAGAAGCGCGACCCCAAGACGGTCAAGTAACCCCTCTGGTGCAGTTCACCTCCGCTTCCCGGTCACCGGCCGGAGAGCACCCGGAACGCCGGTCCTTCGTGGGCTGGCGTTTCGTGTTCTCCGCCGTCGTCGTCGCGGTCCTCATCACAGGACTCGTGCGCGGTTTCCTCGTCGACGTGTACTTCATCCCCTCGGCCTCCATGGAGCCGCTGCTCACCGAGGGTGACCGGGTGCTCGTCGCCAAGGCGGAGGACACGCGGGGCGATGTCCGGCGCGGCGACGTCGTGGTCTTCGACGGTCGCGGCTCGTTCGACCCCATCACCGACCCCCGCAGCCTGCCTCAGCGCACGGTGGCCGCCGCCGGCCAGTGGCTGGGGCTGACCGGCAGCGACACCGTATACGTGAAGCGTGTCATCGGCGTCGGCGGGGACCATGTGACGTGCTGCTCGGAGGACGGGCGCCTGACGGTGAACGGGCACGCTCTCGAGGAGCCGTACCTCCACCCGGGGGACGCGCCGAGCGAGGACGCCTTCGACGTCGTCGTCCCCGAGGGCCGCCTGTGGCTCCTCGGCGACCACCGCTCGGCGTCCATGGATTCCCGCTCGCTGCTGGGCGCGCCGGGCGGAGGGCTCGTCGCGGAGGATCGGATCATCGGGCGGGCGTTTCAGCTAGTCTGGCCCCTGGAGCGGTTCGCCCCGATCGACCGGCCCCTCGGCTGACACGACACCCCCGGCGGCACGCCGGATCAGCAGGACCGCACCCGGTGGACGGCCGCCGGGAGCCACGACCACAGAGGAAACCTTCACATGGCACGGAGCTTCCGCAGGAAGTCGCCCACAGGGACCGAGGCCCCCGCAGCACAGTCCTTCGATCCGGACTCCGACGGCAGTACCCGGGCGGGCGCCCCGACCGGCTCGCCGCGCGGGAGGAAAGAGGCCGACCGCGGGTTCGGGGCGTGGCTGAAGGAGATCGCGACGATCGTCGTGATCGCCCTCGTGCTGTCCTTCCTCATCAAGACCTTCCTGTTCAGGGCATTCTTCATCCCGTCGGGCTCGATGGAGGAGACCCTCGAGATCGACGACCGGATCTTCGTCAACCAGCTCGTGCCCGAGCCCTTCGACCTTGAGCGCGGAGACGTCGTCGTCTTCCGCGACACCGAGGAGTGGCTGCCGCCCCAGCCCGAAGCGCAGGTCAGCTGGCTGAAGGAAGCACTCATCTTCATCGGGCTCGCCCCCGACGAGTCGCAGCAGCACCTCGTGAAGCGCGTCATCGGGCTGCCGGGCGACCACGTCATCTGCTGCGACGCCGAGGGCCGGATCACCGTCAACGGCGAGCCGCTCGTCGAGCCCTACCTCTACCCCGGAGCCACGCCGTCGGACCTGCCGTTCGACGTCGTGGTGCCCGCGGGCAAGGTGTGGGTCATGGGCGACCACCGCAACGCCTCGGCGGATTCCCGCGCCAATCAGGACAAGGATGGCCAGGGGTTCGTCAGCGTCGACGACATCGAGGGCAAGGCCGCCGTCATCGCCTGGCCCCTGAACCGCATCGGCTTCCTCGGCAACCACCCCGACGTCTTCGACGGCGTGCCCGAGCCCGCAGCCGCGGCAGGACCTGGTCCCTCGGGACCATGACGGCCCCGGGCAGGAAGCGATCCGCCGCGCCGACCCTGACGGTGGAGAAGTCCCTCGCCGCCGACGGACACCGGTACATCGCCGGCTGCGACGAGGTCGGCAGGGGAGCGCTGGCAGGGCCTGTCTCGGTGGGGATCGTCGTCGTCGACCTCGATGCGGCGAAGGGTATCCGGGGAGTGCGGGACAGCAAGCTGCTCCCGCCGGCCGACAGGGAGGCGCTGGTGCCGCGGATCCGCCGCTGGTCCGTCGCGTCCGCCGTCGGGCATGCCTCCGCTGCCGAGATCGACGCGCTCGGGCTCATGGCCGCCCTGCGCGCCGCCGGCAGCAGGGCGTGGGCCTCGGTGCTGGAGACCGTCACCCCGGATGCCGTGCTCCTGGACGGCAACCACGACTGGCTGTCCGCGCGATCCCAGGGACTGCTCTTCGCGACGGGCGACGGCGAGGCCGCGCCGGTCGAGCCGGCAGGCTGCACGGCCCCGGTGCACACCCGGATCAAGGCCGACCTGAAGTGCCTGAGCGTCGCGGCCGCGAGCGTGCTGGCCAAGGTGGAGCGCGACGCCCTGATGGTGTCGCTCGCCGCCGACCATCCCGCCTTCGGCTGGGACGGGAACAAGGGATACGCGACCGAGGGTCATCGTGCCGCGATCGACGCCGTCGGTCCCAGTGCGTACCACCGGAAGACCTGGCGCCTGGGGAGTACCGACCGGCCCTGTGCGGCGCACCTGGAAAGTGGAGGATGATGAACTGATGAGTGCCGAGGATCTTGAGAACTACGAAACCGACATGGAGTTGCAGCTCTACCGCGAGTACCGGGACGTCGTGGGGCTCTTCAGCTACGTCGTCGAGACGGAGCGTCGCTTCTACCTGGCGAACACCGTGGACCTGCAGGCGCGCTCGGCCGACGGCGAGGTGTACTTCGACCTGACCCTGCAGGACGCGTGGGTCTGGGACGTGTACCGCTCGGCGCGGTTCGTGAAGAACGTCCGCGTGATCACGTTCAAGGACGTGAACGTGGAAGAGCTCTCCAAGTCGGACGACATCGCACTGCCCAAGGACGGCACGCTGGGCAACTGACACCCGGCGGGTCCGGGGGGTGACTCTCCGCCGGTGTCACACCATGGGGTCGTCGTCCGTACCTCCGTAGGGGAAGGCATCCTCGCCGTCGATCGGCACGTCCGCCGCCTGCTCGAGGCGGTCCGCCTCGGATCCGCCGGTCCCTTCGCCGGCGATCCCTCCGCTGACGACGTCGCCGGACCCCGCCGGTGCACCCTGTTCCTGCAGATCGGCCTCGGATCCGCCGTTCCCGCCAGGGATGGTCCCTCCGCCGGACGCGGTGTCGCCCGCCCCGTCCGGGATGCCCTGCTCCTGCAGGTCGGCCTCACTGCCGCCGGGCAGGAAATCGCTGGTCTCGGACACTGTGTCCTCCTTCGGCTCGTGGCGGCGTCACCGTGACGTCGCTCCACCACGCTACGAGGTGAGGCCGAATCGGTGCCACCGAAATCTTCCCGATCGTGCCCTTTCGGACATCGGTGCCCGACCCGTCGGTCGGGTTGTCCACATAGGCGCCCTCCGCACGGTGTCGGCGTGCCGCCTCCCGGACTCTGGTGGAGGAGGTGAGTGCCATGCTGGCGAAGGATCGGCTGGGGCGTCGCGGTGAAGCGACAGCCGCTGTGTACCTGGAAGAGGCGGGACTGACGATCGTCGACCGCAACTGGCGGTGCCCGGCGGGGGAGATCGACCTCGTGGCCGTGGACGGGTCGACGCTCGTGATCGTCGAGGTCAAGACACGGAGCTCGGAGGACTTCGGGCAACCGCTGGAGGCCATCACCGCGGCCAAGCTCGAGCGCCTGTACCTGCTGGCATCGAAGTGGGCGCGGTCGCACAACCTGCGGTTCAGCGGCTTCCGCATCGACGCCGTGGGCGTGCTCGACGACGGCACGGGCGCACCGCGGATCGAGCACCTGCAGGGCGTGATCTGATGACGCTCGGGCGGACCTACGCGGTGTCCCTCGTGGGCATGAACGGGCACGTCGTCGAGGTCGAGGCGGACATCGGCCAGACGCTCCCGGCCTTCGTGCTGCTGGGCCTGCCCGACGCATCGCTCAACGAGGCGAAGGACCGCATACGGGCGGCCGCGCGGAACGCGGGCGTTCCCCTGAGCCGACGCAAGATCACGGTCAATCTCATTCCGGCGTCGCTGCCCAAGCGCGGCTCCGGCTTCGACCTCGCCATCGTGATGTCCGCGCTGGCCGCAGCCGGGGACGTCCGAGGGTGTGGCACCACCGTGTTCATCGCCGAGCTGAGCCTGGACGGTCGGCTCCGGCCGGTGCGCGGGGTGTTGCCCGCGGTGATGGCCGCAGTGCAGGCGGGGCACTGTCACATCGTCGTCGCCGAGGAGAACGCCGCCGAGGCCGCCCTGGTGCCGGCGGCCGCGGTGCGGTCCTTCGGCACCCTCGCCGAGGTGGCTCTGGCCTTCGGCGCCGACGGGGCGCAGGTGACACTGCCCGCACCCCTGCATCACCAGGAACCCGGAACCTCTCCCGTCCAACCCGCACCGCTGAAGGACCTCTCGGACATCGCAGGCCAGCAGGAGGCGAGGTTCGCGCTCGAGATCGCGGCTGCAGGGTCCCACCACCTGCTGATGGCCGGGCCGCCGGGGGCGGGGAAGACCATGCTTGCGGAACGACTCCCGGGGATCCTGCCGGACCTCGAGGACGACCACGCGATGGAGGTCACGGCGATCCACAGCCTGAGCGGCGAGAGGCACTGCACGGCGCTCGTCCGCACACCGCCCTTCGAGAGCCCCCACCACACCGCCACTCCCGCCTCGATCATCGGAGGGGGAAGCGGGATCCCGCGGCCGGGCGCCGCGTCCCGGGCGCACCGGGGCATCCTGTTCCTCGACGAGGCTCCGGAGTACGAGCGCCGGGTACTCGAGGCGCTGCGCGAGCCGCTGGAGAGCGGTCGCCTCGTACTGCACCGCGCATCCGGGACCGCCTCCTACCCGGCGCGGTTCCAGCTCGTCCTCGCGCTCAACCCCTGCCCCTGCGGACTCGCCAACGGCAAGGGCATCGACTGCACCTGCACGGCCCAGCAGCGCCGGCGGTACTTCAACCGGCTCTCCGGTCCGCTCCTGGACCGGGTCGACCTGCAGCTGGCAGTGCAGAGGGTGAGTCTCGCGGACTACGCGGACGGCCGGCCTGCGGAGACGTCCGACGTGGTGGCGGGTAGGGTCGCGGAGGCGCGGGCAGCCCAGCGGGAGCGACTGCGCCCCTGGAACCACGCGACGAACGCCGAGGTGCAGGGGCGCATCCTGCGCGGTGACCTCGGCCTGCCGCGGAGCGTGACGGCGTCGCTCGACAAGGCCCTGGACAGGAACCTCGTCAGTGCCCGCGGCTGGGACAGGGTGCTCCGAGTCGCCTGGACCATCTCGGACCTCGCCGGTCGCGTGCGGCCGGATGCTGACGACGTCGTCACGGCGCTGGGGTTCCGGCTCCAGGAGCGTGCCGCATGACCGGGATCGAGGTCGACCACCTGGCGAGGGCCTCCCTCTCGCGGTTGTTCGAACCCTCCGACGCGGTCGGCCTGGCTCTGGTGTCGGTGACCGGTCCCGTGGACGCCCTGCGCATCATCCGCCGTGAGGTCGATGCGGGATCGCAGGTGCGGCGTTCCCTGCGCGAGGCCCTCGACGTGCCCGATGGCCCCCGCGATCCTTTGAAGGACGGGCTGTCCCGGTGGGCTCCGAGGCTTCGCGACCTCGCTCCCGAGCGGGACCTCGCAACCCTGAAGAGGCTCGGAGGAAGGCTCGTCACGCCCGAGAGCGAGGAATGGCCCGAGGCGCTGGATGACCTGCAATCCGCCAGGCCCCTCTGCCTGTGGGTACGTGGAGGAGCAAGGATCCCGGAGCTCGCCCGCACGGCCGCGCTCGTCGGGTCGAGGGACAGCACCGCCTACGGTGCAGCCGTGACGACGGATCTCGCGACCGGCCTCGCCACGCGCGGATACACCGTGGTGTCGGGAGGCGCCTACGGTATCGACGCCCAGGCTCATAGGGCGGCCCTCGCCTCGGCGGGGGACGGGGACCGCCCGCCGACCATCGCCCTGCTGGCCTGCGGCGTGGACCGGTACTACCCGGCGGGCAACGAGGACCTGCTGCGGACCGTGGCGGCGAGGGGACTCCTGATCTCCGAGGTCCCGCCCGGCAGCTCACCCACGAGGTGGAGGTTCCTCCAGCGGAACAGGCTGATCGCGGCGTTGAGCGTGGTCACGGTGGTCATCGAGGCACGCTGGCGCTCGGGTGCCCTCAATACCGCGCACCACGCGGCCGGGCTCGGCCGCTCCGTCGGTGCCGTGCCCGGCTCCGTGTACTCCGCCAACTCCGCGGGCTGTCACAGGCTTCTGCGCGACGGCAGTGCTGTGTGCGTCGCGGATGCCGCCGACGTGGTCGAGCTCGCCGGGCCGCTGGGCGGTGACGCCTCGGGTGATCGCGCCCGGGCATCCGCTGCCCCGGGACGGGAGCAGGACGGCCTGGCGCTCCCGGACCTGCTGCTGCTCGACGGACTGCCCGTGCGAGCCTCGACGACGGTCGACAAGCTGTCCACCGTCGCGGGCCTCTCCACGCGGGACGTCATCAGCGGACTGGCACGTCTCGAACTCGCCGGCCTCGCAGTGCGTGCCGACGGCGGGTGGCGCCGCCAGAAGGACTGAGGCTGGTCCGGACCGCAGCACAGGCACCGGAATCCACCCTGCTTTCCCGCACCGCCCTGCCGGACCCGCCGGCTCCCAACGTCAGGAGGACTTCCATGGACAGCAGTTCCAGCACGGGTACCAGCACGGGTACCAGCACAGGCCCCGCTGCAGAGCACGGTGATGAGCGGTGGTATGTCGAGGTCTCCTCGCCGGTCGGACCGCTCCGGGTCGTCGCCGAGGGCGGCATGATCGTCGGCCCGTACCACGGCGACCACAGCCCGGCGCCCTCGCAGGGTCGACTGGGGCGTCCGGCGACTGGTCCGGATACTTCTCCACGGGAGGAGGCGCCGGCACCCGGGCGGGTGGCCGGCCCTGTCACTCCGGACAGGACCATGGCCGTCCTTCGGAGGGCGGCTGCGGAACTCGCCGAGTACTTCGCAGGTACCCGCCGGGCCTTCGAGGTGCCGGTCGGGTTGCAGGGGACCTCCTTCCAGGTGGGGGTGTGGGAGGCGTTGACCCGGATCCCCTACGGACAGCGACGCAGCTACCGGGACATTGCGGAGGAACTCGACAACCCGCGCATGGGGCGCGCTGTCGGGGCCGCCGTGCGGGCCAATCCGGTCTCGATCATCGTTCCCGGCCACCGGGTGCTCAGCAGTGCGGGCGCGGTCCTCGGGTACTCCGCGGGCACCGGGATCAAGACAGCGCTCCTCGACCTCGAGTCCGGTCGACAGCGCGGCCCCGAGTCCGGGCGGCAATGATGCGTCGGGCACGGCGACGAAGCCGACGGCCGGAGCGCCCATCAAGCCGCCCATCATGGGATCGGCAGGCCGACCACCAGGCCGACCACCAGGCCGATCACCACGGGAACCAGCGCGCCAGCGGGTCGATCCGGGCGCACGGACCGGCGCACTCCGGCCCGGCTCCCTGCCAAGCCGTCACCTGGCGTGGATACTGGTACCGGAGGCACGATGACGAACGAGAGCGCAGGAACGACCCCGGCCCTGGCGATGGCAGTACGCGGCTTCGAGGATTACCTGACGCTGCAGCGCAACCGGTCGGTGCACACGGTCCGGGCCTACCGGAAGGACCTGGAACTGTTCCTCCGACATGCCGCGCAGTCCGGGGTGTCGGAGCTGGGACAGCTCGAACTGCGGCACTTCCGGGCATGGCTCGGAGCCCTCGATGCAGCCGGCCTGTCCCGCGCCACGATCGCGCGGCGCGCGGCGTCGGTCCGGGCCTTCATGGACTGGGCGGTGCGTGAGGAACTGATCCCGGTCAACCCCGCACTGCGCCTGCGCTCCCCGAAGCGGACCGGTGCGCTGCCGGCCGTCCTCAGCCAATCGCAGGCGGGCACGCTGTTCGAGGACCTCGACGAACGGACGCAGCAGGGGGAACCGCACGAACTCCAGCGGCGAGCGATGATCGAGGTGCTGTACGGAACGGGCGTCCGCGTCGGAGAACTCGTGGGGCTGGACATCGACGACCTCGACACCGAGCGGCGCACCCTCGTGGTGCTCGGCAAGGGGTCGAAGGAGCGGACCGTCCCCTACGGCGTCCCGGCTGCGCACGCGATCGACGACTGGCTCCGACGAGGCCGACCACGCTGGGCGACGGAGAAGAGCGGACCGGCCCTGTTCCTCGGTCGACGCGGCAGCCGCATCGACCAGCGCGCCGTGCGCGCCCAGGTGAAGGACGCACTCGACGCCCTCGGGGACACGGCCGCCCAGGGTCCGCACGCGCTGCGGCACAGCGCCGCGACGCACCTGCTCGACGGCGGCGCCGATCTCCGTGCGGTCCAGGAGCTCCTCGGCCACTCGAGCCTCGCCACCACGCAGCTCTACACGCACGTGTCCGTCGACCGCCTGCGGCGCAGCTACGAACAGGCCCACCCGCGCGCCTGATCGACCGGCAGGGGCGTTCCTTCTCCGCCCGTCGACTCGCCACGACCGGGCACCTGGCACCCGGGCCGTCCTAGTGGCGAAATTCACGTTCGTCGGGCACAATGAGCAGGAGTTACATCGAACCTGCACACCACGTGCGGGTGGGTCTCGTGAAGTACCCGCTCATCTGCAGTTCCATCATCCGTTGAAGGTCGTTGGGGAAGACGTACCTACAGCTATGGAGGATGGAATGTCTGTTGTGATGGCCCGCGGTGTCCTGTACGTGCACTCAGCCCCTACTGCGTTGTGCCCTCATGTCGAGTGGGCTATCGGGTCCGTGCTGGACAAGCGCATCGACATGGAGTGGACGGCGCAGCCTGCCGCGCCCGGATTGCTCCGGGCCGAGCTGTCCTGGGTCGGTCCGCAGGGCTCGGGGGCGCAGCTCGCCTCGGCCCTCCGCGGCTGGGCCCATCTCCGGTACGAGGTCACCGAGGAGCAGAGCGCCGGAGCCGACGGCGGCCGGTGGTCGCACACGCCCGAGCTCGGGATCTTCCACGCCACGACGGACGTCCACGGCAACATCATGGTGACCGAGGACCGTATCCGCTACGCGTACGAGGCGGGGGCAGGGGACCCGGCAGCGGTCTACCACGAACTCTCGCTCGCGCTCGGGGAGTCCTGGGACGAGGAGCTCGAACCGTTCCGCCACGCCGCCGAGGGCGCCCCGGTGCGCTGGCTCCACCAGGTCGGCTGAACGTCCCTTCTCCCACACCGCGCTTGCCGTCCTGGCCGGCGAGCCGCTGGACGGCAACGGCCCGACCGGGCACAAGGTCGGCCACGACGAGGAAGGCGCCACCCGCGGGTGGCGCCTTCCTCGTGTCAGCGGTCAGATGCTGCGGAGCACGATGACGGCGTTGTGACCGCCGAACCCGAACGAGTTGCTGAGAGCCACGATGTCTCCCGAGGGCAGGTCACGCGCCTCCGTGACGACATCGAGCGGGATGTCGGGGTCCTGGTTGTCGAGGTTGATCGTGACGGGGGCCTTCCGGTCGTGGATCGCCAGCACCGTCATGACGGCCTCGACAGCACCGGATGCTCCGAGGAGGTGGCCGGTCTGCGACTTCGTCGCCGAGACCGCGACGGAGTCCAGGTGCGCACCGAAAGCCGCCCTCAGGGCGGTGTACTCGGGCTTGTCACCGACGGGGGTGGACGTCGCGTGGGCGTTGACGTGCACCACATCCGACGCCTGGGCGCGGGCATCGAACAGTGCGGCCTTCAGCGCACGGGTGGCACCCAGCCCCTCGGGGTCGGGCGCAGTGATGTGGTAGGCGTCAGCGGTGACCGAGGTCCCACCGAGCTCGGCGTAGATCCGGGCGCCACGCGCGAGGGCGTGCTCCTCGGCCTCGAGGACCAGGGCACCGGCACCCTCGCCCATGACGAAGCCGTCACGGCCCGTGTCGTACGGCCGCGAGGCGAGTTCCGGGGCGTCGTTGCGCCGGGACAGTGCCTGCATGGAGGCGAAAGCGGCGATGGGCATCGGATGAATGGCGGCCTCGGCGCCGCCGCACACGACGACGTCTGCCTTGCCGGATCGGATGAGTTCCAGCCCCTGGTGCAGTGCCTCGGTGCCGGAGGCGCAGGCGGAGACGGGCGTGTGGGCACCGGCCCGGGCACCGAGGTCGAGGCTGACGGCGGCTGCGGGGCCGTTGGGCATGAGCATGGGGACGGTCATGGGCAGGACCCTTCGAGGCCCCTTGTCACGCAGGGTGTCCCAGGCATCGAGCAGCGTCCAGACACCGCCGATCCCGGTCGCGAAAGCGACGGCGAGGCGGTCCTTGTCCACCTCCTCGATCCCGGAGTCGCGCCATGCCTCACGGGATGCGACGACCGCGAACTGGGTCGAGGGATCCATGCGCTTGGCCTCCACCCGGGAGAGTACCTCCGAGGCGGGGGTGGCGATCTGCGCCGCGAACGTCACGGGCAGCTCGAACTTCTCCACCCAGTCGGCCTCGATGGTCCGCGCCCCTGAGACTCCCTTGAGGGAGTTGGCCCACATGGTGGGGACGTCCCCGCCGATGGGGGTGGTTGCACCGAGTCCGGTGATGACGACTTTGCGTGGCATGGTCACTCTTTCGAAGCGAGGTCTGCGCCGGAGGCACCGGAGCGGGAGGGGAGACTGTTACGGCCGCCCACGGCGGTGACACCGGGGGCGGCCGTAGCGCCGGGAAGTGCAGGAACCTACGCCTGCGCGCCCGAGATGAAGTTGACGGCGTCGCCGACGGTCTTCAGGTTCTTGACCTCTTCGTCGGGGATGCGGACACCGAATTTCTCCTCGGCGTTGACCACGATGGTCATCATCGAGATGGAGTCGATGTCGAGGTCGTCGGTGAAGGACTTGTCCATCTCGACGGACTCGGGGGCGAGACCCGTCTCCTCGTTGACGATCTCGGCCAGGCCGGTCAGGATCTCTTCGTTGCTAGCCATGGTGGCTCCTTTTCTGTTCTTGCCGGTGCGCCGGCGGGGATGGTCAAACCGCGCTGTCGCGGTCTGGGCTTGAAAACTAGGGAAGGACCACGACCTGCGCCCCGAAGACGAGACCGGCGCCGAAGCCGATCTGCAGGGCGAGCTTTCCGCTGAGCGCGGGCTGTTCCTGCAGGACCCGGTGCATGGCCAGGGGGATCGAGGCGGCAGAGGTGTTGCCGGCGTCCACGATGTCCCGTGCCACGTGGACGTGGTCCGGGAGCTTCAGCTGCTTCACCATCTCATCGATGATACGGATGTTGGCCTGATGGGGGAGGAACACGGCGAGGTCCTCGGCGGTGATCCCCGCCGCGTCGAGCGCCTGCTGGGCGACCTTCGCCATCTCCCAGACGGCCCAGCGGAACACCGTCGGTCCGTCCTGGCGCATGGTCGGCCACAGGCTCTCACTGCCGGCGTCCGTTGATTCTCCCGATTCCGCATCGGGGCCGACGCCCATCGAGTAGTCGCGGACGTCGAGCAGGGACCGCGTCATGCGGATGGCCTCGTGCTTGCTGCCGTCGGAGCCCCACACCGACGGACCGATGCCCGCCGTGTCGCCGGGACCGATGACGACAGCGCCGGCGCCGTCACCCAGGAGGAAGGAGATGGTGCGCTCGGAGTTGTCGATGAAGTCCGACAACTTCTCCACGCCGACCACCAGCACGTACTCCGCCGTGCCGGCGTGCACGAGGGCGTCGCCCTGGGCGATCCCGTAGCAGTATCCGGCACAGGCCGCAGAGATGTCGTAGGCGGGCGCAGGGGTGGCCCCGAGGCGGTCCGCGAGCTGCGCGGCCGCGGACGGCGTCGCGTAGGGGTGGGTCACGGTGGACACCAGGACGGCGCCGAGTTGCGACGCGTCGATGCCGGCGGACGCCAGCGCCTCCCGGGACGCGGCCTCCGCCATGTCGATGACGCTGACCTCACGGGGCGCACGGTGCCGGGTGACGATCCCGGTACGCTGGCGGATCCACTCGTCCGAGGAGTCGATCCACTGGCAGACGTCGTCATTGGTGACGATGATCTCGGGGCGGTAGGCGCCGACGCCGAGGATGCGTGTGTGCTCGCGGAGAGGGGCTTGCTTGATGGCGGTGATGCTCACTGGGGTCCTTCGGAGGTAAGGGACGGATCGAGGTCCGTGGTGCGCGCGTGCTCCTCGAGGAAGGTGCGGGCGGCGTCCATGTCCTCCGGTGATTTTACGGCGAGGGTCGCCATACCGCGCATTCCGCGCTTCGCCAGACCCGTGAGCGTACCGGCAGGGGAGAGTTCTATCATCCCGGTGACGCCCATCGACTGCATCGACTCCATGCAGAGGTCCCAGCGGACCGGGCGTGACACTTGCGCGATGAGGCTGTCGAGATTGCCGTCGCCGGTGGCGACGGGCAGGCCGTCGTAGTTGGACATCAGCGTGGCCACCGGGTCGGTGGGTGCGAGCGCGGGCCGCAGCGCCTCGAGCGCCGTGACGGCAGGGGACATGTGGTGTGTGTGGAACGCGCCGGCGACCTTCAGGGCGATCACACGGGCCTTCACCGGCGGATCCTGCGCAAGGGCCGCGAGCTGCTCCAGCGTCCCTGCCGCGACGACCTGCCCGCCGCCGTTCGCGTTGGCAGCTGTCAGCCCCAGGTCCGTGAGCCGTGCCGCGACGTCGTCGGGATCCCCGCCGAGCACGGCGCTCATGCCGGTCGCCTCGGCCGCGGCCGCCTGGGCCATCGCCCCGGCGCGGACACGGACGAAGGCGACGGCGTCGTCCTCGCTGAGCGCCCCTGCGATTGCAGACGCGGTCAGCTCGCCCACCGAATGGCCCGCGACGACGGTCGCGGCGGTGAGCGTGGTGCCCTCGAGGAGCAGTCGCGCGGTCACGAGCCCGGCCGCGACGATGAGCGGCTGGGCGACGGCGGTGTCCTTGATCGTCTCCTCGTCCGAGACGGTCCCGTGCCGGATCAGGTCGGTGCCCGCGCGGTCGCTGAGCTGCTCGAGGTGCTCCCGTACGCCGGGCAGGTCGAGCCAGGGGGTCAGGAAGCCCGGGGTCTGTGAGCCCTGTCCGGGGCAGGCGATTGCAAGCACTGTTCCAGCTTTCCAAATCGGGGAGGCAATATCGGGTGTTCGGCTGAACCAAGCTGGTTGGAGCTCTTTGTAGGAACTCTACAAGTCTCTGGCCCGCCCGGCAGACCCCGACGACGCCTGCTCGGTGCTGTTCGTCCGGGTGGCACGACCGGTGCCCGGCCCCGTTCCTCCATGCGCGGCCGCCCCGGCCCCCGGCGTTGCGGAGAGGCGACCGACCACCAACGCGGTCTGGAGCACGAACGCCTCGCGGGCTATCAGCGGGTCCCAGCCGGTCACGTCGCAGACACGCCGGAGGCGGTAGCGGACCGTGTTGGCGTGGACGAAGAGTGACCGCGACGTGGCTTCCAGGGAGTGGCCGAGGGCGAGGTAGGCGGACACCGTCTGCTCCAGGCCGTTGGACGCCGCCAGGAGCGGCCGGTAGATGTTCCGCACCAGCGCCCGCCGTGCGGTGTCGTCGCCGGACATCACGCGCTCCGGCCAGAGGTCCTCGGAGGAGACGGGACGCGGGGCGCCGGGCCAGGCGCGGGCGGCCGTCAGCCCGGCGAACGCCGCCTGTGCCGACGTGCTCGCGTCCACCAGCGACTCCGCCTCCGGGCCGAACACCACGGCGCCGTCGCCGAAGAGTTCGCTGATCCTCAGATACGCCTTGGCCGCGTCCCGGACGCCTCCGAGCACGAGGATGAGCCGCTCGCCCTGGATGCCCACGAGGACGTCCTCGGCGAGGCGGCCCGTGACCCGACGCAGTTCGTTGAGGAAGCCGGCATTGGGCTCCTGCGGCGCGCTGCCGACCATGACCGTGATGCGGGCCTGGGACTTCCAGCCGACGGCGGCGATCCGTGAGCGGAGCGCATCGGAGCTCTCACCTCGCAGGATCGCGTCGACCACCAGCGCCTCGAGGCGCGTGTCCCACGAACCACGGGTCTCTGCGGCCCGCGCATACACGTCCGCCGCGGCGAACGCCACCTCCCGCGAGTACCGCAGCACGGCCTCGCGCAGGGGCGCCTGGTCGGCCGCCGGAGCCAGGAACGGCACGTGGTCCTCGACCACCTGCACCACCACGCGAATGAGCTGCAGGGCCTTCTGGAGACTGATGGACCGGGTGAGCTCGGTGGGCGCGGTGCCGAAGACGTCGCTCAGCACCCAGGCCGGGGACACGGGCTTCTGGTACCAGTTGACGAAGGAGGCGATGCCCTTCTGCGCCACCATGCCGAGGGCGGAACGCTCATCGGGGCGCAGCCCGCGGTACCACGGCAGGTCCGCATCGAGCTGACGGAGGGTGGCCGTCGAGAGGGAACCGATCGTGGCCCGCAGTTTCTCGACGGTGGCCGGATCCGGGGGAGCGGCACCGGCGTTCGTGGCTCCGGGCGCGCTCGGGGCGCCGCCGGGGGCAGCTTCTGGGTGCGGCATCCTCCGAGCATACGGTCTCGGCGCCACCGGCTTCCATTTGTGGAGGAGCTACAAAAAAGGCGACGGCGGGAGCAGCCGTGAAGCTGTTCCCGCCGTCGCCCTCAGGGACCGCGGACCGCTAGGAGTCGCCGCCCGCGTTGCCGGTGGTCCCGGCGTTCACGTCGAGCAGGCGGTACTTCTCGATCGCCTCCTTCGGCGCGTTGGCGTCGACCTCACCGCGGCGTGCGAGCATCTCCAGCGCACGCACCACCACGGAGTGGCTGTCGATCTTGAAGAACCGGCGCGCCGCCGCACGGGTGTCGGAGAAACCGAACCCGTCCGCACCGAGCGTCGCGAACTCGTTCGGCAGGAACTGGCGGATCTGGTCCGGCACGGCCTTCATGAAGTCCGAGACCGCCACGATCGGACCCGTGGCACCCTCGAGCTGCTGTGTGATGAACGGCTTGCGCGCGTCGGCGCCGGGGCTGAGGAAGGCCTCCTCCTCGGCGGCGAGGCCGTCACGGCGCAGTTCGTTCCACGAGGTCACGGACCAGACGTCGGCCGAGACGCCCCAGTCCTTCGCCAGGATCTTCTGTGCCTCGAGCGCCCACGGCACCGCCACGCCGGAGGCAAGCAGCTGCGTGCGGGGGCCGTCCACCTTGGCGGGCTTCAGCAGGTAGATGCCCTTGAGCACGCCCTCGACGTCCAGGTCCTCCGGCTCCGCCGGCTGCACGAACGGCTCGTTGTACACGGTGACGTAGTACATGACGTTGCGGAAGGACTCCGGCTTGTCACCGATGTCCCCGTACATCCGGTTGAGACCGTCGCGCATGATGTGCCCGATCTCGTACCCGAAGGCGGGGTCATAGGTGATGACGGCGGGGTTCGTCGACGCGAGGATCGGCGAGTGCCCGTCGGCGTGCTGCAGGCCCTCCCCGGTCAGGGTGGTGCGCCCGGCCGTGGCCCCGATGATGAACCCGCGGGCCATCTGGTCCGCTGCGGCCCAGATGGAATCACCCGTGCGCTGGAATCCGAACATCGAGTAGAACACGTAGATCGGGATCAGGGGCTCGCCCTGCGTCGCATAGGCAGTACCGGCGGCGGTGAACGCCGCCATGGATCCGGCCTCGTTGATGCCCGCATGCAGGATCTGGCCCTCGATGGACTCCTTGTAGGCGAGGACCAGGTCGCGGTCCACGGACAGGTAGTTCTGGCCGTTCGGGTTGTAGATCTTCGCCGTGGGGAAGAACGAGTCCATACCGAAGGTGCGCGCCTCGTCGGGGATGATCGGCGCGATGCGCTTGCCGAACTCCTTGTCCCGCATGAGGTCCTTCAGGATGCGCACGAACGCCATGGTGGTCGCGGCCATCTGCTTGCCGGACCCGCGCTTGGCCATCTCGTACGCCTTGTCGCCCGGCAGGACGACATCGGTGTGCTTGGTACGCCGTTCGGGCACGAAGCCGCCGAGCTCGCGGCGCCGCTCCATGAGGTACTTGATCTCGGGCGCGTCGGCGCCGGGGTGGTAGTACGGCGCGTTGTAGAGGTCGTCGTCGATCTGCTCGTCGGTGACGGGGATGCGCAGGTGGTCGCGGAACGCCTTGAGGTCGGCGTTCGTCAGCTTCTTCATCTGGTGGGTCGCGTTGCGCCCCTCGAAGTGCGGCCCGAGGCCGTAGCCCTTGACGGTCTTCGCGAGGATGACGGTCGGCTTGCCCTTGAACTCCGTGGCCGCCTTGTAGGCCGCGTAGACCTTGCGGTAGTCGTGGCCGCCGCGCTTGAGCTTCCAGATCTCGTCGTCCGAGAGGTCCTCGACCATCGCCTTGGTCTCGGGGGACTTGCCGAAGAAGTGGTCACGGACGAATCCGCCCGACTCGGCCTTGTAGGTCTGGTAGTCGCCGTCGGGCGTCTGGTTCATGATGTCGACCAGCGCACCGTCGGTGTCCTTGGCGAGCAGCGAGTCCCACTCGCGTCCCCAGACGACCTTGATGACGTTCCAGCCGGCACCGCGGAAGAACGCCTCGAGCTCCTGCATGATCTTGCCGTTGCCGCGGACGGGTCCGTCGAGCCGCTGCAGGTTGCAGTTGATGACGAAGTTCAGGTTGTCCAGCTTCTCGTTGGCCGCGAGCTGGAGCAGGCCGCGCGATTCCGGTTCGTCCATCTCGCCGTCGCCGAGGAAGGCCCAGACCTGCTGCTCCGACGTGTCCTTGAAGCCGCGGTTGTGCAGGTAGCGGTTGGACTGCGCCTGGTAGATGGCGTTCATGGGGCCGATGCCCATGGAGACCGTGGGGAACTCCCAGAAATCGGGCATCAGGCGGGGGTGCGGATAGGAGGAGAGCGCGTGGCCCTCCTTCGACTTCTCCTGGCGGAACCCGTCGAGGTCCTCCTCGGTGAGGCGCCCTTCGAGGTAGGCCCGCGCGTACATGCCGGGGGAGGCGTGTCCCTGGAAGAAGACCTGGTCACCACCGCTGGGGTGGTCCTTGCCCTTGAAGAAGTGGTTGAAGCCCACTTCGTACAGCGTCGCCGCACCGGCGTAGGTCGAGATGTGCCCACCGACGCCGATCTCGGGGCGCTGTGCGCGGTGCACCATGACGGCGGCGTTCCAGCGCATCCATGCGCGGTACTTCCGCTCGATCTCCTCGTCACCGGGGAACTCGGGTTCCTGGTCCGCGGGGATGGTGTTGACGTAGTCCGTCGTCGTGACCATGGGCACGCCCACGGACTGCGCACCGGCACGCTGGAGGAGCGAACGCATGATGTACTGCGCGCGCTCGGTGCCCTGGGTGCGGATGAGCTGGTCGAGGGATTCGATCCACTCCGCGGTCTCCTCGGGATCGCCGTCGGGCTTGCCGACGGTCAGGCCGCTCAGAATATCCGCCGTACCTTGTTCTACAGCCACGCGATATCTCTCCACTTCCACAGATCTTGTCTGTGTCGCTTAGTGCCTGCGCACGGCTCGTTGCGCCCGCGCAGAGATGCCGGCCCGGCGCTATCACCGCGGCCATATATCACTTCACTCTATCGCCGCCGCGGGGTCCATGCGTAGCAGGATCAGGCTCTGGGGGCAGATTACGCCGAGGGCTTGCCCACACCGCGTTCCCGGACCCGACCGCCGGGTGGCGCCTCCACCACCGAAAACGGCCGACCGGCTTGATGCTTGGCGCATAAGGGTGTTGGCTGGTAGGCATGTACATCCATACGAGGGCCGGTCACGCGACAGTCCCGTGTTTCCAGGAGGAGTTAAGTGAGCGAGGCTGAAGCCGCCACTGCGGTCAACGTGGCAGGCAAGTTGGGTTTCAAAGATGGCGACCTTGTCCAGGAACTCGGCTACGACGACGACGTCGACTTCGACTTCCGCGACAACCTCGAGGACGGCATCGGATCCGAACTGCTCACGGAGGACGACCAGGATGTGGTGGACGGCGTCATCCTCTGGTGGCGCAGCGGTGACGGTGACCTCGTGGACGCGCTCGTGGACGCCCTGACCTCGCTCGGGGCGACCGGCGTGGTCTGGCTGCTCACTCCCAAGTCCGGACGTCCGGGTTATGTCTCCCCGGCCGATGTGCAGGAAGCGGCTCCCACCGCCGGTCTCCACTCGACGTCGTCGGCCGGCGTCTCCCGGGAATGGTCGGCGACGCGGCTCGTCAGCCGCCGGAAGCAGTAGCCGGTGGCGCTGGAGGTAGGGTCCGTCGCGCCGGGATTCAGCCTGGCCAACCAGTTCGGTGAGACCGTCGAGAGCGGATCCCTGGTGGGCGGGTCCGTGGTGGTCTTCTTCCCGTTCGCGTTCTCACGCGTGTGCACCGACGAGCTCGGCCAGCTGCGGGACAACCTCGATCTGTTCGACGCCGCGGGAGTGACCCTCGTGGCGGTGTCCGTCGACCACAAGTACACGCTGCGCGCGTTCGCCGACGCCAACGACATCTCCTTCGACCTTCTCGCCGACTTCTGGCCGCACGGCGCCGTGACCGGCGCGTACGACGCCTTCGACAGCGAGCACGGTTACGCCGACAGGGTCAGCTACGTGCTGGACGGATCCGGGACGGTACGCGCCGTCGTCTCCTCGTCCCATGGGCAGGGCCGGCCCATGACCGGCTACGCCCGCGCGCTGAGCTCGGTCGAAGCGGCCCTGTGAGCGACGGGCCGGCGCCCGGGACACCGGACGTGGCCGGTCCCGGATCGAACCCGAGGCTCGGCCTGACCGGGTTCGTGAGTGCCACCCCCGCGGAGGGCCTCGCCCCGCTGAAGCAGGACGAGCGGCGCCTGCTCGACGAGGCGGTCGCACTGCTCGGCGGTCTTCGGCTCGCCGTGCTCACGGGCGCCGGACTCAGCACGGACTCGGGTATCCCGGACTACCGCGGGCCGGACTCCGCGCCGCGCAACCCGATGACCTACCAGCAGTTCGTGGGCGACGAGGCGCTCCGGCGCCGCTATTGGGCGCGCAACCATGTGGGCTGGCGGCACCTGCGCCGCGCCGACCCGAACGCGGGCCACGCCGCCGTGGCGCTGCTCGAGCAACGCCACCTGCTGTCCGGCCTGATCACCCAGAACGTGGACAAGCTCCACTCCTCGGCCGGCAGCATGAACGTGATCGACCTGCACGGTACGTTCGACCGCGTGGTGTGCCTGCAGTGCGCATCGACCTTCCCGCGCTCCCGCATCGCCGAGATCCTCGAGGAACTGAACCCGGGATACCTGGAGCGGGAGTCCGACGCCGGGGACGTCGCGCCCGACGCGGACGCCGACGTCGACGATACGGCCGACTTCGTGACGGCGCCCTGCCCCGTCTGCGGCGGGATGCTCAAGCCGGACTTCGTCTACTTCGGCGAGAACGTCCCCAAGGGCCGGGTGGCGGACGCCTACGCGATGGTGGACGCCGCCGGTGCGCTGCTCGTCGCGGGATCCTCCCTCACCGTCATGAGCGGCCTGCGGTTCGTCCGTCACGCGTTCAAGGCGGACAAGCCGGTGGTGATCATCAACCGCGGGTGGACGCGTGGTGACGAGTTCGCCTCGCTCAAGATCGAGGCCGGCGTCTCGGAGGCGCTCACCTACCTCGCCCGGCAATTGCCCGATCTGGCGCCGGCGTAGGTACTCATCCGTCGCGCGTGCAGGTAGTCCACGCGGAAAGCAAGTAGGGCTTACTGGTTACGCGCCCTCCCGGTTCGGCATACGTTCATCCCATCGGTCTCTCACACGGGGTGAAAATGCGTTCTTCAACCAGGTCTCTTCTTCTAGCTTTCGGCACGGCGGCGGCTCTCGTCGTCACCCCTCTGGCGATGGAGCCCACGCGGCAGGCGGCCGACGCCCCGGCCGTCGCCCAGCCTCCCGCAGCGGACCCGGCCCCGCCCGTCGCGGTAGAGGCTGCAGTGTCGCCCGTCGTCGACCCACCGGCGACGGACGCGGATCCTGTGTCGGACCCCGTGTCCGAGCCGGCGCCCCCGATCACCCGACCGCCCGGCAGCGGGATGGGCGGCGACCTGCCGCCCGGGCTCCTGCCCGACCCGCCCTACCCGCAGTGCCCGATCACCGAGGACGGCGCCTGGTGGACGGACCCGGCGGACCCCTACACCTGCATCCCGCCCGGATCCATCCCCTTCCACGAACCCACGCCGCCGGGGATCGACCCGGAGCTCCTCGAACCGATCTTCGAGGAGCCGGAGATCGCACCCGGCGCCGGGGACGACTGCCGCACCGCCGGGGCGCTGCGATGCACCGTCACGATCATGGGGCAGGACTACGTGGTGACCTTCGCGGACGGCAAGCCGGTCGGCGTCCTGGAGGTCCAGGACTAGACCCTCCCGGTCCGGCGGGGAGCTGTCCGCGCCGGTCGACCACGCCGGCGAGGGAGGCGCACCGCCGGCAGTGGAGGTCGGAAGTCCGTCATCGCGAGCGCCACAGGTGGCGTGACCGCTCACCGTGGGACGTTCCTTTCGTGGATCACCGCAATGGTCCTCAACCGGACGCCGCGCTCCCGGATGTTCATCGGGACGCTGCGCGCACCATGGTGAGGCTGGCTCCTGCCTCCCCGCGCCTGTGGGAGGTGGAGTCGCCCGGGACAGCAGAGAACCCCGCCATCCGGGCCTGCGGGCCGGGGAATGACGGGGTTCTTCGTGGTGGGTCCTACCGGGATCGAACCGATGACATCCACGGTGTAAACGTGGCGCTCTACCAGCTGAGCTAAAGACCCTCACCCTGTGACGCTCCGTTCCGGCAACTGCCGGGAGGCTGCATCACGAGGGTCGACTATACCGGCTCGGCGCGGAGTTCCGCCAATCCGGTGGACGTGCTACTCGCCGGCGGCGAGCTGTCCGCAGGCGCCGTCGATCTCCTTGCCTCGGGTGTCCCGCAGCGTCGTCGGGATGCCGGCGGCCTGGAGGCGGCCGATGAACTCGGCCGTCACGTTCTTCTCCGACGCGGTCCAGATGGAGCCGGGCGTCGGGTTGAGCGGGATGGGGTTGACATGCACCCAGCCGCGGCCGCGCTGGTTGAGCTTCTTCGCCAGCAGGTCCGCACGCCAGGCGTGATCGTTCATGTCCTTGATGAGCGCGTACTCGATGCTCACGCGGCGGCCCGTGGTCCGGTAGTAGTTGTACGCGGCGTCGAGGGCCTCGTCCACCTTCCACCGTGTGTTCACGGGGATCAGCTCGTCGCGGAGCTCGTCGTCGGGCGCGTGGAGCGAGAGCGCGAAGGTGACCGGCAGGGACTCGGCCGCGAGCTTGTTGATCGCGGGCACCAGGCCCACCGTCGAGACGGTGATGTTGCGCGCCGACATGCCCAGGCCCTCGGGGGAGTCGTCGACGAAGCGGTGCAGGGCGGCCATCACGCGCTTGTAGTTGGCCAGCGGCTCGCCCATCCCCATGAAGACGATGTTGGTGACGCGGTCGGCGTCGTGCCCGCCATCGGTGCGGAGAGCGCCCAGCGCTCCCTCGGCGAGGACGCGGTTGGCGGCGACGACCTGGTCGACGATCTCCGCCGTCGACATGTTGCGGGTCAGTCCGGCCTGGCCGGTGGCGCAGAACGGGCAGTTCATGCCGCAGCCGGCCTGCGACGACACGCACAGCGTCACCCGGCCGGGGTAGCGCATCAGCACGGACTCCACGAGGGCACCGTCGAAGAGGCGCCACAGGAACTTGATGGTGTCACCGTTGTCCGTGGTCAGGCGCTTGACCTCGGTGAGGAGCGGCGGGAACATCGCCGCGACCAGCTCCTCGCGTCCGGCCTTCGGGAGGTCGCTCATGGCGGCCGGATCCGTGGTGTAGTGCGTGAAGTAGTGCGTGGACAGCTGCTTGGCGCGGAAGCCCGCGTGCCCCAGCTCCTTCAGCCGCTCCTGGCGCTCGGCGAGCGTGAGGTCGGCCAGGTGGACCGGCGGCTGGCTGACCCGCGGCGACTTGAACTGCAGCAGGGGCCTGCCGTCGCTGGAGACGATCGGCTGCGAGCCCTCCACTTCGGGACGCACCTGCGGGCGCGACGAGGAGGGGGCGAGGGCGGGGGTAACCGTAACGTCGGACATCCTTATCATTCTTTCACGGATGGTGCCAACGACCCAGCCGGAGAGCTGTCGCGTCCGACACGTCTCATGCGACGCCCCGTGACACATTGGGTCGCCGCGGCACACTCTCTGGCGGCGGGCGCCGCGACGGTAATAGTGTGAAACCGCATGGCCCGCGCAGAGAACCACCGGAGCACCGGCATCTGCAGCGCCACCCCCACCCGCTGACGAACGACGGAGAACACATTGAGCGCACAGATCGGTGTCACAGGCCTGGCAGTGATGGGGGCGAATCTCGCCCGGAACCTGGCCCGTAACGGCTACACGGTGGCCCTGCACAACAGGTCGGTGGAGAAGACCGACGCACTGCTGCACAAGCACGGCGGGGACGGCGACTTCATCCGGACCGAGACCCTGCAGGAGCTCGTCGACTCCCTCGAGAAGCCCCGCCGGGTCCTGATCATGGTGAAGGCCGGCAAGCCCGTGGATTCGGTGATCGACCAGCTCACCCCGCTGCTGGAGCCGGGTGACATCGTGATCGACGGCGGCAACTCGCACTACGAGGACACGCGGCGGCGTGAGGCGGCCCTGTCCGAGCACGACCTGCACTTCGTCGGGGTGGGCGTCTCGGGAGGTGAGGAGGGCGCACTGCTGGGCCCGTCGATCATGCCCGGGGGTTCCCGGGAGTCCTACGATTCGCTGGGTCCGATGCTGGAGAAGATCTCCGCGAAGTACGACGGCGAGCCGTGCTGCCGCTGGATCGGCACCGACGGCGCCGGCCACTTCGTGAAGATGGTGCACAACGGCATCGAGTACGCGGACATGCAGGTCATCGGCGAGGCCTTCGATCTGCTGCGCTCGGGTGCGGGGATCGAGCCGGCGGACCAGGCGAAGATCTTCACGGACTGGAACGCGGGCACGCTGTCCTCGTTCCTCATCGAGATCACCGCGGAGGTGCTCGGGCACACCGACGCACGCACCGGCAAGCCGTTCGTCGACGTCGTCGTCGATGCCGCCGGGCAGAAGGGGACAGGCCGCTGGACGGTGGTCTCCGCGCTGGAGTTGGGCAGCCCGACCTCGGGCATCGCGGAGTCGGTCTTCGCCCGTGCACTGTCCTCGCAGCTCGAGCAGCGCCTGAAGGCGCAGGACGCCCTGCAGGGCCACGAGGCCACCGTGGAGGTGCCGGAGACGTTCGTGGAGGACGTACGGCTCGCCCTCTACGCGTCCAAGCTCGTCAGCTACGCCCAGGGCATCGACATGCTCACGGCGGCGGCGAAGGAGTACGGCTGGGACCTCAATCTCGAGGAGATCGCATCGCTCTGGCGTGCCGGGTGCATCATCCGCGCGGAGCTGCTCGACGACATCATGAAGGCCTACGCCGTGGCCGACGAGCGCCCGGCGAATCTCCTGCTGGCCCCGGCGTTCACCGAGGCTATCGCGGGCGCGATCCCGGCGTGGCGCCGCGTGGTGGCCACAGCCGTGCAGCTGGGCATCCCGGTCCCGGTCTTCTCGGCCTCGCTGGCCTACTACGACGGGCTGCGCCGCAAGCGCCTCCCGGCCGCCCTCACGCAAGGCCTGCGCGACCTGTTCGGCGCCCACACCTACAACCGCGTCGACACCGACGGCACGTTCCACACGCTGTGGGGCGAGGACAAGTCCGAGATCGAAGCCGTCGACACCCACTGACGGACGCCGGACACACAGGAAGCTTCGGACCGAGGTCCGGGGCTTCTCTGTGTGTGTCGCCTGTCCCGTCCTAGATGTAGAGGGCGGGATCCACGTACTCGGCCGGGTCCACGGCCGGCTGCGTCTCGCGGCGGGAGTCGCGGTGACGGAAGGTCGCAGGGATGCCGGTCACGATCGAGTCCGGCGGCGTGTCCTTGACGACGACGGCATTCGCGCCCACCGCGCTCCCGGCGCCGATGGTGATCGGACCAAGCACTTTCGCTCCCGCGCCGATGGTCACGCGGTCACCGATCGTCGGATGACGCTTGACCTTCTCGAGCGACCTGCCGCCGAGGGTCACCCCCTGGTAGAGCATGACGTCGTCGCCGATCTCCGCCGTGCTGCCGATCACGATCCCCATGCCGTGGTCGATGAAGAACCTGCGCCCGATGGTCGCCGCCGGGTGGATCTCGATCCCGGTCAGCGCCCGGGCCAGCTGCGACAGGACCCGCGCGGGGAAACGCAGCCTCTCGTCGCGCCACATGCGGTGGGTGAGCCGGTGGACCCAGATGGCGTGCAGCCCCGAGTACACGAGCGTGTTCTCCAGGGACCCACGGGCAGCCGGATCGTGGGTGCGCGCGGTGTCGAGGTCCTCGCGCAGTCGTTCTAGGAAGCTCACCGGCTGTACCCTCTCGGGGGGATGGTCAGGGACGGGTCAGGGACGGGGCGGCGTCAGCCGCGGATGTCGTCGAAGAGCACCGTGGAGATGTAGCGCTCGCCGAAGTCGCAGACGACCGCCACGATGAGCTTACCGGCGTTCTCGGGTCGCTTCGCGAGTTCGAGCGCGGCCCACACGATGGCACCCGACGAGATGCCGCCCAGGATGCCCTCCTGGGTGCCGAGGGCGCGGGCCACGCGCACGGAGTCCTCGACGGTGGCGTCGATGACCTCGTCGTAGGCGTCGCGGTCGAGGTTCTCGGGGATGAAGTTGGCGCCGAGTCCCTGGATCTTGTGCGGACCGGGTGCGCCGCCGTTGAGGATGGGGGAGTCGGCCGGTTCGACGGCGACGATCCGCACACCGGGCTTGCGCTCCTTCAGCACCTGCCCGACGCCGGTGATGGTGCCACCCGTGCCGACGCCGGCCACGAAGATGTCCACCTCGCCGTCCGTGTCCTCCCAGACCTCCTCGGCCGTGGTGGCCCGGTGGATGGCCGGGTTCGCGGCGTTCGCGAATTGCTGCGCCCAGATGGCGTTCTCCGTCGTCGCGACGATGTCCTTGGCACGCTCGACGGCGCCGCGCATGCCCTCGGAACCCGGCGTCAGGACGATCTCGGCGCCGTAGGCCCGCAGCATGACCCGACGTTCGGTGGACATGGTCTCCGGCATGGTCAGGAGGACCCGGTACCCGCGTGCCGCACCCACCATGGCCAGGGCGATCCCGGTGTTCCCGGAGGTGCCCTCGACGATCGTCCCGCCCGGGCGGAGCGCCCCGGCCTTCTCCGCCGCGTCGATGATGGCCACGCCGATGCGGTCCTTCACGCTGTTGGCGGGGTTGTAGAACTCGAGCTTGACGGCGACCTGCGCGTCGAGGCCCTCGGTGAGGCGGTTGAGGCGGACGAGGGGCGTCCTGCCCACCAGCTGGGTGACGTCGTCGTAGATCTTTGCCATGGGGAGCCTGCCTGTTCGCAAGAGGTGGGAGGGATCGGGGTCGGTCGTGGCAGGGCGGATGACCGCCCCCGGACCGACGGCGGTCAGCTTAACGGGTGGGCACCTGCCGACCTAGGCGGCGAGCCACTGGGCGTAATATTTGCGGGCCTTGGACAGCTTCGGATTGATGATCACCTGGCAGTAGCCCTGCTCGGGGTGCTTGGCGTAGTAGTCCTGGTGCCAGTCCTCCGCGACGTGGAACAGCGGGAGCCTGCTGACCTCGGTGACGATCGGGTTCTTCCAGTTCTCCTGGTTGCGGCGGATCGCGTCCTCGAACAGTGTCTTCTGCTCGGCGTCCTGGTAGTACATGACGCTGCGGTACTGCGTGCCGACGTCGTAGCCCTGCCGGTTCAGGGTGGTGGGGTCGTGGGACACGAAGAACATGTCCAGGATCACGTCCTCGGGGATGACGGACTCCTCGAACGTCACCGCGACCACCTCGGCATGCCCGGTCATCCCGGAGCAGACGGAATCGTAGTCGGGGTGCCTCGTGTGGCCGCCGGTGTAACCGGACACCACCTCGGTCACGCCGCGGGTCTTCTGGTAAAGGGCATCGAGGCACCAGAAACAGCCACCTCCGAGCACAAAAGTCTTCATGTCTGTGTCAATGCACGGTGCGCCCCGATGATTCCCGTCCGGAATCCGCCCCGGGCGAACCTCGGAGGCTTGGAGGGGCGGTCGGCGGCGGGTATTACTGGTGTCATGGAACAGAACGAGCAGAGGGCCGTTGCCGGCCTGTCGGGTCTCGCGGTGGCCACCCTGGAGGGTGGAGGATCCGGGCAGGCCGTCCGGGTCCCGACCGTGGGCGACGTCCTGGTGGCGATCGAGGAGTTGTGGCCGGAAAGCCTCGCCGAGGGCTGGGACGCCGTCGGACTCGTCGCGGGCCGGTCCGGGAACCCGGTGGGGAAGATCCTCTTCACGGTCGATCCCTCCGGTGCCGTCCTCGACGAGGCGCTGGAGTGGGGTGCGACGATGATCGTCTCCCATCACCCTCTGCTCCTGAAGCCCGTCTCCACCGTCGCGGCGTCGGGTTTCAAGGGTGACGTCGTCCACCGGCTGATCGAGGCGGGCTGCGCCCTCGTCACGGTCCACACCAACGGTGACAGCGCCGTCGGCGGTGTGTCCGACGTCCTCGCCGACGCCCTGGGTCTGCAGGACGTGAAGCCCCTCGCCCCTGCCGCGAACGGGCTGCCCGAGGAGGGGATCGGGCGGGTCGGCGACCTGGCGACGCCGGTGGCCCTCGGGGACTTCGCCGAGGCCGTCTTCTCGATCATGCCCGCCGTCGCCGGGGGAGTGCGCGTCGCGGGCGACAAGGACGCCCTGGTGCGCCGGGTCGCCGTGTGCGGCGGGGCGGGTGACTCCCTGTTCGACCGCGTCCGCTCGAGCGACGCGGACGTCTACGTGACCGCGGACCTCCGTCACCACCCGGCCTCGGAGGTGCGGGAGGCGGCGGCCGGAGGAACGCCCTACCTGATCGACGTCTCGCACTTCGGCAGCGAGTGGCTGTGGCTCACTCCGGCGGCGGACGCCCTGGGGACAGTGCTCGCCGACCGGGGCTTCACCACCGACATCCGCGTCAGCGGGGTCAATACGGACCCCTGGGACTTCGTCCTGACCCCCGGCCACTGACCTGCCCCCCGAGCCGCGGCTGACCGTCCGGGTGGTCCTGGTGGCCTAGGCTTGGACGACGCCCCTGCCCGCCCGTCGAGCCCCATCCGTCCGACCCTGGAGGTTAATCCGTGGCCAAGGCTGCACCCGAGGAACAACGTCGCCTGCTCGACCTGCAGGCCCTCGACTCGACCCTCAACAAGCTCTCCCGCCAAGCCGTCGCCGCCCGCGGGAACCCCGCGCTCGCCGCCGTCGCCGCGCGCGTGGCCGAGGTGGACGCCGAGCTCGTGCGGGCCGGCACCGCGCTGGGGGACCTCGAGCGTGAACTGACACGCGCCGAGGACGAGGTGCAGTCCGTGGTGACCCGCCTCGAGCGTGACGAGAAGCGCCTTAACAGCGGGACCGGGACGTCCAAGGACCTCACGGCGCTGCAGCACGAGGTGGGCACGCTGACCAAGCGGCGGTCCGACCTCGAGGACATCGAACTGGACGTCATGGAACGCGTCGAGGCCGCCCGCGCCGCCCGCGCCGAGGTCGAGGAGCGCACGGACGCCGTCCGGGCCGAACTCCGCGGACTCGAGGAGGCACGCGATCTCGAACTCGCCGACATCGAGGTGCAGCGCGCCGACGTCCAGGCCCGCCGCAACGAGCTGGCGTCCACCTTCGACGCCGGACTCCTCGCCCTCTACGAGCGGATCCTCGTGAAGCGCGGTGTCGGTGCTGCGCGGCTCTTCCACGGCAAATCGGAGGGCTCGGGCATGCAGCTGAGCCCGGGTGACCTCCGCGACATCGCCGACGCGGCTCCCGACGACGTCGTGCTGTGCCCCGACTCGGGGTGCATCCTCGTCCGCTCGAGCGACTGGGGCACTGCGTAGCCGTGAACCACCAGCAACTGTTCGATCCCCATGAGAACGACACCCCCGAGCACGAGGATCCGGCGGACGGGCCGTCCCGCCTCGTCGTCGAGGCCGACGGCGGCTCCCGCGGCAATCCTGGGCACGCCGGGTACGGCGCCCTCGTCCGCGATCCCTCGACCGGGCGGATCCTCGTCGAGAAGGCCGCGTACATCGGAAAGGCTTCCAACAACGTGGCCGAGTATTCCGGCCTCGTGTCCGGGCTGGAGCTCGCCCGCGAGATCAACCCCCGGGCGACCGTCCACGTGAAGATGGACTCGAAGCTCGTCGTGGAGCAGATGTCGGGCCGGTGGCAGATCAAGCACGCCGACATGAAGGTGCTCGCAGCGAAGGCCCGCAAGGTCCTCGACCCTCGGCGCGTCACCTACGAGTGGATCCCGCGCGAGCGCAACAAGGACGCCGACCGGCTGTCCAACGAGGCGATGGACGCCGGCATGGCCGGCGTCCCGTGGAAGCCCCGCACCCCTGCAGCCCCGGCACCCGGTCAAGGTTCCGGGACAGGTGCCGGTTCCCCCGCCGGTGCGGCCGCCGGATCCCCGGCGGAGGCGCCGCGGCCGGCGGGCAGGCTCCACCACCTCGAGGTGTGGACCACGGACCTCCCGGCGGCGGAGGCGAGCCTGGGCTGGCTGCTCGAGCGGCTCGGCTTCCCGCGCAAGGAGTCCTGGAAGGACGGCGTCAGCTACGGGTCCGACGAGTTCTACCTCGTGCTGGAGAGCGGCCCGGACGTTGCGGACGGGGGTCACGAACGCCGTCGTCCCGGCGTGAACCATCTCGCCTTCCGCGCCGGCTCGCGCTCGGCCGTGGACCTGCTGGCGCGGCGCGCCGCGAGTCACGGCTGGTCCCTGCTCTTCGCGGACAGGCATCCCTTCGCGGGGGGACCGGAGCACTACGCCGCATACCTCGAGAACGCCGAGGGGTTCGAGGTGGAGTTGGTCGCCGACTGACGACCGTCAGTCGAGCACGATGTCGAGCTGGGCCGGCTTCCTCGCCGTCGCAGGTCGGAGGTCGGCCGACCACTTCTCACGGGCCGCTCCCAGCAGGGCCTCCGGGGTCGCCGGGGCCGTACCCCGCCGGGTGAGCAGGTGGCGCGCGAACTCCCCGCGCGTGTGCTTGGCGAAGTGGGACACCACCGTCCGCCTGCCGTCGCGCACCTGGAACACGTTGACGGCGGCGCTCTGCCGCGTCGGCGGGGTCCAGGCGGCCGCATAGGTGCTCGAGCGGCAGTCGACCACCAGGCCGGCGCCCGCACGATCCGCGAGGGGCTGGGTGAGGTGTTCCTTCCAGTAGGAGGCCAGGCGGCCCGTGCCCGGCAGGTCCACCGACATCGACAGGCGGTAGGCGGGGATCCGGTCACCGAAGGCGATCGCGCCCCAGAGGCCCGACACCACGACGCACTGCTCCCGCGCGCGGCGCTTCTGTCCGGGCGTCAGCGAGGCGTAGCCGAGGGCGTCGTACAGGACCCCCGAGTAGACGTCGTGCGCCGGAGCGGCGGGCGCGACGTCGAGCACCAGGTTCCGCTGCACGTCCTCCACGAGGGACGCGCCGACGCCGAGGACCGCGTGCGCGTCGTCGGCGCCGCTGGCGTCCTTCAGCGCTGCGAGCACGGCCCTGCGGGCCGGGTTGAGTGCGGGGAAGTGGAGGTCCTCGAGGTGGACGGGGCTACCGCGACGGGCTACGGACTTGCCTTCGGACGGGGGGAGCAGGATCAGCACCGATCAACCCTACCCAATGTGCGCGGCGCTCCCGTCGCCGTCCGGGCGGGCGCTTTCTCCCGACTAGAATGGACGACGGATGGGTCGACCAGGCGGCCGCGTTGGACGGGGCAGCAACCCGGTCCACCGAGGAACGTCCGGGCTCCGCAGGGCAGGGTGGTGGGTAACGCCCACTCGGGGTAACCCGCAGGCCAGTGCCACAGAAAAGAGACCGCTTCCCGCTGCAGGCTTCGGCCCGCGACGGGCAGTAAGGGTGAAAAGGCGGTGTAAGAGACCACCAGCATGCCGGGTGACCGGCATGGCTCGGTAAACCCCACCCGGAGCAAGGCCAGACAGTGCGCGTCATCAGGGCTGCCCGCCCGAGTGCACGGGTAGGCCGCTGGAGGGCGTCGGCAACGGCGTTCGTAGATGGATGGCCGCCACTCGCGCGCCGGCAACGGCGCACGATGACAGAACCCGGCGTATCGGTCGACCCATCCCTCGACCCAGGCCCGAAGCCGTCGGCGCGTCGTTCGTCATCGAACGGTGCCCGCCCGAATAGTCTGTGATCACCGTCGTGGGTCTCCTCGATGAGCACGACGGTACGGACGGGTCGGCCTACTGCTGGGGCTTGGGGCTGACCCGTTCACCTTCCCCTCGCGCCGCGAGGAAGCACGCCCGGCCGGCAGGTTTAAGCGGTCCCCCGTACCCGGTCTCAAGAGGTAGGGGGACCGCCCGGCGTCTATAGCCGCCTCGGGAGCCGGTCGACCGCGATACTGCTGGGGGAACGATCGCGGGACCCACTCCCGATATCCATTCTCCGCTTCTCCGGTGGGGTCGGCAATCTGCGGGGGTGCCTCTAAGCCAACGGAGAACGCGGGAACTTTCACAGACGGTGCCGTAGGCAACGAATTATCGGACGGCACGCCGGGTCCGTCAAGACGCAGTGAAGTCGTTCGGGTCTTCCCCTCGAGGCGCCCCGGGCTCGTCCGCACGCTCGGCTAGGGTGATCGGATGAGCGCTGGGAGTACGGGGGAGGGGCACCTGCTGGCGCGCAACTCCAATTTCCGCTCCCTGATGATCTCGAGCACGGTCGGCGTCCTGGGGAATGCCGTCGCCGCGGTGGCGCTTCCCGTCATCGCCGCCGTGGAACTCGAGGCGAGCAACTTCGCGGTCGCCACGCTGGCCGGTATGACCTTCCTGCCCTGGCTCCTCTTCGGTCTGGTGATCGGCACCTGGGTGGACCGGTTGCCCCGCCGCCCCGTGATGCTGTGGGCGTTGGCCGTCCGCATCGCCACCCTCGCCCTCCTGCCGCTCGGCTTCTGGCTGGGCTTCCTCTCGACACCGCTCCTGTTCGGGGCGGCCTTCACCGCGGGGCTGGCCTCCGTGTTCTTCCAGCTCGCGGATGCCGCAATGGTGCAGCAGGCGGTGACGCCCGACGAGTTGATGGAAGGCAACGGCCTAATCACCGGAGCCGGGGCCGCGGCGGACGCCGCCGGCCGTTCCGTCGCCGGATGGCTCGCGGGAGCTGCGGGCGGATCCAATGCGCTGATCGTGCAGCTGGTGGCCTCGGTGGTGTCCCTCCTGGCCCTCCAGCGGCTCGACGTGAAGGAGATCGTGCAGCCGCAGAGCAGGCCGCACATCCTCCGCGAGATGCGGGACGGGCTGCGCTACACCTTCAGCACAGCTCCACTGCGCGCGATCCTGCTCAATGCGGCACTCTGGAACCTGGGCGGCAACATCGCGGCGTCGCTCCTGGTGGTGCTGGTCCTGAGGACGCTGGGGGAATCGGAGGTGTGGCTCGGGTTGCTGCTGGCGGCAGCCTCGGTGGGTGGCGCGATCGGCGGCACGACGGCGCATTGGATGGGGAAGCACTTCGGGTCCGGGCCGCTCTGGCGCTGGTCCATGGTGCCCGGGGTCTTCGGCTACGCCTCACTGCTGGTCCTCGCCCCCGGCTGGGGGATGCTCTGGGGAGTCATCGGCCTGTTCGTCATGGGCGCGAGCGTCGCGTGGAACATCGTGGTGGGCACGAGTTTCCGCCAGCGGGTGTGCCCGCCCGACATGATGGGGCGCCTCGGAGCGGCGTCGCGCATGGTGAGCTGGGGCATGCTCGCGCTCGCGAGCCTGCTGGCGGGCGTCCTCGCGGAGACGATCGGCATCCGCGAGGCGGTGCTCGTCGGCGTTGTCATCGCCTGCCTGGCGCCGCTCGTCGCCCTGCTCGGGCCGCTGCGCGGCATCCGGCGCCTCGAGGACCTCGTCGAGGTCCCCGCGCCCGGCCGGCTGGATGTCGCCGAGAACCTCTGATCGCTGCCGGCCGAAGCCTTCGCGGCAGCGGTCGCGCACGTGTACCGCGGTCGCGCGTACCAGGCGCGTCCGGTGCTCCCGGGCCCTAGTGGCCGAAGGGATCCGGATCGACGCCGGGCATCCACGTCAGGCCCGGAACACCCCAGCCGTGGTTCTTCACGCTCTTGCGGGCTTTCCGCGACTGGCGCGCGTCGAGCCGGTCGACGTACAGCTTCCCGTCCAGGTGGTCGTACTCGTGCTGAAGGCAGCGGGCGAACCACCCCGTGGCCTCGAACTCGACGGCAGCGCCGTCGCCGTCGAAGCCCGTGATCCTCGCCCACTCGGCACGCTTGAGGGGGAACGCCTCCCCGGGGACGGACAGGCAGCCCTCCGACTCGTCGTCCGGGTCGGGAGCGGATCCGGGGACCTTGGAGGTGACGAGGGTGGGATTGACGAGCACGCCACGCGGCGCCACGTCGTCGTCGTTCTCCATGCCGTACACGAAGACCCGCAGTCCGACGCCGATCTGGGGCGCCGCGAGCCCCACGCCGTTCGCGGCGTCCATGGTCTCGAACATGTCGGCGATGAGCGTGCGCAGTCCGTCGTCGAAGGACTCGACCGGCAGGGCCCGCCGGTGGAGGACGGGTTCCCCCGAGATCACGATGGGATGCACTGTCATGGGACCTACCTGTTCTGCGTGGGGCTGTCGGCGATCGACCGGCCGATGGATTCGCGCATGATCTCGCTGGTCCCGCCGAAGATGGTCAGCAGACGCGCGGCCAGGAAGGCCTGCGAGACCGGGTATTCGAGGATGTAGCCGTAGCCGCCGTGCAGCTGCAGGCACCGGTCCGTGACGGCCTTCGCGCGTTCGCTCGCCCACAACTTGGCCTGCGCGGCGGCGGTAGGGGTCAGCGTCCCGGCGTTGAAGGCGAGGACCGCCTGATCGACGAAGGCCTCGGTCACCTCGATCTCGGTCAGGAGATCGGCGAGCACGTGCCGGGTGGTCTGGAAGTCGAGCACGCGCTCCCCGAAGGCGCTGCGCTCGGTCACGTACCGCAGGGTCTGCTGGTAGGTGGCCCGCGCGAGGGCCGCAGCGGCGACGGCGATGCCGAGGCGGCCCTGGGGGATCTGCTCGAGGCTGTAGCGCAGGCCCTGGCCCACCTCGCCCACGAGGTCGGCCCCGGGTACCCGCACGTTGTCGAAGAACAGCTCGGCCGTGTCCGAGGCCCGCAGCCCCATCTTGTCGAGCTGGCGGCCGGGGGTGTAGCCCTCGCCGCGTCGCACCATGAACAGGGAGAAGGAGTCACTGGCCCCGCGGCCCGTGCTGCCGTCCGTGCGGGCGAGCACCAGCGAGGCGTCACCGCTGATGCCGTTGCCGATGAACACCTTCTGGCCCGTGATCAGCCAGTCGTCGCCGTCGCGCACGGCGCGGGTGCGGATACCCCGCAGGTCGCTGCCGGCTCCGGGCTCGGTCCAGGCGCAGGAGGTCACGATCTCGCCGGAGACCATGCCGGGCAGCCACCGCTGCTTCAGGTCCTCCGACCCGTGGGCCAGCAGGTGCGGGAGCACGAGGTCGTCGTGCAGGTGGAACGCGAGCCCGACGGCGAGGTGGTTGCTGCGTGCGAACTCCTCGTCCAGGACGGCGCGGAAGCGGTAGTCGGGCATCCCGGCTCCACCGAACTCCTCGGGGACCGCCAGTCCCAGCAGTCCCTGTTCGCCGGCGGCGGTCCACACCGACCGGTCCATCATGTGCTGTTGGTCCCACCCGGCGTAGTGGGGGGCGACGGCGCGCTCGTTGAACTCGCGGGCGACGTCGCGGAAGAGCTCGTGATCCTCGTCGAACACTGTGCGTTCCATGGTCTGGTCCTTCGGTGCTGTCAGCCGGCGGGCGCAGACCGAGGGCTGGCGTCCGGGGCTGGGCTTGATGGGGCCGCAAATGCGTATGCCGCCCCGGATGATCTCCGGGACGGCATCTGCGGCCGGGATGTCTCCCGGCAACTGAGGGTGAGTAACGGGGGTTGAACCCGCGACCTCCTGGACCACAACCAGGCGCTCTGCCAACTGAGCTATACCCACCATGTGCCTCGGCCGGACAACCCGGGTCGAACTCGATCCGGGCCGCCTGCGACAGGCAGCGGATACAAGTTTACACACATTTCGGTGTGCTCCCGACAGGGCGTGCCTCAGGTCGCGACGGTACCCGCGACGGTGCCCGCGATGGCCTTGCTGGTGGCGGAGTCCGGCCCCGGCGAGGGCACGAAGACCGCGGCGCGGTAGTAGCGCAGCTCCGTGATCGAATCCTCGATGTCGCCCAGGGCCCGGTGCCCGCCCGTCTTCGCCGGTGACTGGAAGTAGGCGCGGGTGTACCAGCGGCGTGCGAGTTCCTTGATGGTGGACACGTCGATGACCCGGTAGTGCAGATGGTCGACGACGAGCGGCATGTCGCGGACGAGGAAGTTCCGGTCGGTGCCGACGGAGTTGCCCGCCAGCTGCGCCTTCCGCGGCTCCGGGACCCAGGTCCTGATGTACTCCAGGACCTGCTGCTCCGCCTCGCCCATGGTGATACCGCCGTCGAGCTCCTCGAGCAGTCCCGAGGTGGTGTGCATCTGCCGCACGAAGTCGCCCATGTGCGCGAGCGCGTCGGCGGGAGGCTTGATCACCACGTCCACGCCGTCGCCCAGGACATTGAGCTCGGAATCCGTCACGAGGACGGCCACTTCGATCAGGGCGTCGTTGACGAGGTCCAGCCCCGTCATCTCGCAGTCGATCCAGACGATGGGGTCATTCGATATCGGCATTCGACCAATGTACCGTCCGTCACCGACGGCGCCCTGCGTGAGCCCGGCACCCTGTCGGCGCGCCTGCGCGGACCGGCGCGTGCACTACCCGCGAAGGGGCCCGGTGCTAATATTCGAACAGTTCGCTCACGGCTGCGGGGAGATCTGGGTGACCCCGCCGCTTCCGGCACGGGCACCGCGGAGTCCGCCGTCAGGCCGCCCCGGCGGCCCGCGACGACGGGCGTGCGACGCCGACCCCCTGCTTGCCGACGATTGGAATCGCCCCGATGCCCGCCCAGGTCCCGCTCACGAAGGTCGAGACGCAGCCGGGCCCACACCGCCCCGACGTCGCGGTCGTGCAGGGGTTCATCGGTTCCCTGCTGATGTGGATGGGGTCCCTCGGCGTCGGCTGGCTGTCGCTCGCCTCCGCCGAGCTGAGGCGCAATCCCGTCATCATCTGGCTCCGCTTCGAGCCTGCCGGGGCCGTGCTGTCGGTGCTGCTCCTGGCGCTGGGCGGCATGCTCCTGATCCGGGCGTGGCTCCGCCTGGGCCAGAGACTGAACGGGTGGTCGGACGACACCAGGCCCTACCTGATGAAGGCGATCATCGCCTGGACCATCCCGCTCGCTGCCGCGCTGCCGCTGTTCAGCCGTGATGTCTTCGCGTACATCGCGCAGGGCCAGGTCATGGTCGCCAAGCTCAATCCGTACGTCGACGGCTACTCGCAGATCTCCAACTACCTGCAGATCGGGGCCGACGACCTCTGGGCGCAGAGCCCCACGCCCTACGGGCCGGTGTTCCTGTGGATCGAGGAGGCCATCGTCAGGATCACGGGCGGGCACCCCGACACCTCGATCATCCTCTTCAGGGTCGTCGCGCTCATCGGGGTGGCCCTGTGCGTGTACTACGTCCCCAAGCTGGCGGAGCTGCACTCCATCAACCCGAACCGCGCCCTGTGGCTGTCCGTCGCCAACCCGCTGTTCCTCGTCAACTTCGTGGCAGCCATCCACAACGACTCCCTGATGATCGGCCTCGCACTCGCCGGGCTGTACCTCGCCGCGACCAGGCGACCCGTCCTCGGGATCCTGCTCATCACCCTGTCGGTGGGCATCAAGCCGATCACCCTCATCTTCCTGCCGTTCATCGGACTGATGTGGGCGGGCAAGGGCGCCTCCTGGCCGCGGCGCTTCCTGTACTGGTTCCTCACCGCCGCCCTGTGCCTCGGGGTCCTGGCGGTCATGGGGTACATCAACACCTTCGGCTTCGGCTGGGTGGGGGCACTCAGCACGCCGGGCAGCGTGTGGATCTGGTACGCACCGGTCGGGTTCCTCGGCCTCGTCATCGCGACGCTCGGCGACGCCGTCGGGCTGAGCGGCTGGGACATCGCCAACGGCTTCCACACCCTCGCGCGCCTGGCGTCCCTGGCCATCATCGCGCTGCAGGTCTTCCGCGGCGACCACAGCCGCCTCGTGCGCCGGCTCGCGATCGCCTTCGCGGCGATCGTGCTGCTCTCGCCCATGATCCAGTCCTGGTACGTGGTGTGGCTCATCCCGCTCTTCGCCGTCACCGGTATCCGGGACGACTGGCAGGTGAAGTTTCTCTACTTCACGGTCGCCTTCTTCATGGTCTACGCGATCACCGACCAGCTGGACATCTTCCCGTACTTCGACTTCAGCCTCATGATGGCGCGTCAGGTGGCCGCCGTCGTCGCCCTCGGATTCGCGCTCTATCTCGTGTTCGTGGACCCGCGGACCAAGGTCCTGTTCCGCAGGCGATACCGTCCACTGGAGCCGGGGCAGCTGCACTGACCGGCCCCGCGAGGGTGCGAACGGGGCACTCGTCAGCGAAACCGGACATGCGGGACGGGCGCCGAGCGGCGATACTGAGCAGATGATTGAAACAGGAACGACGACGTACACCGGCGAGTTCGAGATCACCGGCTGGGACGCCGAACCCTACACCGAGCCCGGGAGTACGGGTGAGCTCTCCCGGGTGCGCGCCGAGAAGGTCTTCGAGGGCGAGATCAGCGGGACGAGCACGGCCGAGCTCCTCATGGCCGGCAACGACATCGGTGCCGGCTACGTGGCGTCCGAACAGTTCGTCGGGACGGTCGGGGATCGCACCGGGTCGATGACCGTCCAGCACTGGGGGGTCGCCGAGGGAGCCGAGGCCGCGAGTTCGGGCCACATTATCCCCGGCTCCGGCACCGGGGGACTGCGCAACATCTCGGGCAAGGCGGTCTACTCGCAGGACCCCGACGGGCAGCACCGCCTGGAACTGCGGGTGAGCTTCGCCGAGGAGTAGGCCGCCGGCGGGCGGTACCGATCGGTGGCAGGTGCCCATAGTAAACTGGGGGAACTGCCTCCGTAGCTCAGGGGATAGAGCAGGGGCCTTCTAATCCTCTGGTCGCAGGTTCGAATCCTGCCGGGGGCACCACACGAAGGGCCGGACGCCGGGCGTCCGGCCCTTCGGCGTCCGCGGCGGCCTCGAACCGGCCCTGCAGCTGCGGGCCGCCGCCGTCATGCAGAGCCGGGGCCACCTCCGCCTGTCGGCCCAGCGGTTGTCAACATAGCGTCCCCTCCCGCGATGCCGCCGCCGTATTCCGCCGAGACTGGCTGGAGGCCGGCACCCACCGCCGTCCTGGTGACCTAGGGAAGGACGAATCATGACTGACAGCATCACCGTGCGGGGCTACGTCGCCACGGAGGTACGGCTGACCTCGGCGCAGAGCGGGCTCGCGATCGCCGGCTTCCGCATGTGCACCACGGAGCGTCGCCTCGACCGGGAGACCAACACGTGGGTGGACGGGCACACCAACTGGTATTCGGTATCGCTGTTCCGCCAGCTCGCGACCAACGCCGGAGCCAGCCTCAAGAAGGGCGATCGCGTGATCGTCACGGGGCGGCTGAAGATCCGACCCTGGAGCACTGCGGACGGCCGGACCGGCACCTCCGTGGAGATCGACGCCGACACGGTGGGCCACGACCTGATGTGGGGTACGGCGAACTACAGAAGGACGACAGCCGACCGATCCGACGCCCACCCCGTGTCCGGCTTCGACGGGCACGGGGTGGGTGTCCCGGCCGACGACATGCCCGAGGGTGTGGACGCCGCAACGGGCGAGGTCTACGACACGGCGTCGGACTTCGGCTCGGTCGACAGCGAGGTCCTCGGCGAAGTACACGGCGAGGTCGATGGTGTGGACGATGGTGCCTCGATGGACGGTGCCTCGAACGGACACGGGACCGGACGCGACCACGTCCCGGAGGCGGAAGCCGTTCCCTTCTGAGCGGATGCAGGCTGGTTGCTGATGCGTCCGCGAGGGTGTAGTTCCGGTGCGTACGGTACGTCCTTCGAGTCCGGTGGGTCCGAGGAGTTCCGGGGGAGTTCAGGGCGTCCAGCACTTCCGGGGAGATCGAGCGGCGGGCCGCAACCGACGAGCGGCGTGATGACCGGGAGGGCACTCGGGCGCATGGCAGGATGGGCTCGTGATGACAGCAGCCCCGGCAACCCCGCACCGCCGGATCCACGGCCGGCGTCCTGCCGCCACCGCTTCGATCCTGGCGACGGCCGCGGTGGCCGTCCTCGCCCTCGGGTCCTGCTCCGCCCCCTCGACGGACGCGGGCCGCGGGACGTCCTCGAGCGCGACGGCTGACCAGGCCGCGGAGTCCCTTCCGCCCGACCAGGGCACGGCCGTTCCGGCACCGCCCGCCTCGACAGCCGACCCGGCAGCGCCGGGGACGGACATCGCGAGGGTCGCCGCTTCCGTCGAGGCCGCCGTACGGGCGCTCGCAGGCGGCCAGGAGTCGGTCACCAGCGACCAGGTCCGGGGTGCCGTGGCGCAGGGGTTCACCGATGCGGCTGCGGTACCGGAGTCGCTCGAGGTGTCGATCGACCGCACCCCGACAGGCCTGGACGTCGATGCGATCCAGGGTGCCGGTCTCCTGCAGGGGAGCTGCGTGTTCGTCGAAGTACGCGAGGGGACGGTCTCGGCGTCCGTGCTGCCGGTCCTGGCATCCGGGCGGTGTTTCGTCGGCGACCAGCGCTAGCGCTGTGACGTGCCGGTGACGATCGGCTGAGCTGGTCCCTCGGGGGAGGACGCTCCGCCGAGTGTGGAAACGCGGCGGGCAGCCACTAGCCTTGAGGGTATGGCGGAATTTATCTACACAATGACCAAGGCCCGCAAGGCCGTCGGCGACAAAGTCATCCTCAACGATGTCAGCATGTCGTTCTTCCCGGGAGCGAAGATCGGCGTCGTCGGCCCGAACGGGTCCGGCAAGTCCACCATCCTGAAGATCATGGCGGGCCTGGATACGCCCTCGAACGGTGAGGCCCGTCTGAGTGCCGGCTACAGCGTCGGTATCCTCCTGCAGGAACCGCCCCTGAACGAGGAGAAGACCGTCCTCGGCAACGTCCAGGAGGGCGTCGGGGAGATCTACGCCAAAATCCAGCGCTTCAACGAGATCTCCGAGGAGATGGCCAGCCCGGACGCCGACTTCGACACGCTGCTCGACGAGATGGGCAAGCTGCAGGAAGCGATCGATGCCGCGGACGCCTGGGACCTGGACTCCCAGCTCGAGCAGGCCATGGACGCCCTGAGATGCCCGCCGCCGGATGCCGATGTCACCGTCCTCTCCGGTGGAGAGCGACGCCGGGTGGCGCTCTGCAAGCTGCTGCTGCAGAAGCCCGACCTGCTGCTCCTCGACGAGCCCACCAACCACCTGGACGCCGAGAGCGTGCTCTGGCTCGAGCAGCATCTCTCGTCGTACGCCGGCGCAGTCCTCGCCGTGACCCACGACCGCTACTTCCTCGACCACGTGGCCGAGTGGATCGCCGAGGTGGACCGCGGCAACCTGTACCCCTACGAGGGCAACTACTCCACCTACCTGGAGAAGAAGCGCGCGCGCCTCGAGGTCCAGGGCAAGAAGGACCAGAAGCTCTCCAAGCGCCTCACCGAGGAACTGGAGTGGGTCCGCTCCAACGCCAAGGGACGCCAGACGAAGTCCAAGGCACGCCTGAACCGCTACGAGGAGATGGCTGCGGAGGCGGAGCGCACCAGGAAGCTCGACTTCGAGGAGATCCAGATCCCGCCGGGCCCCAGGCTCGGCAGCCAGGTCATCGAGGCCCGCGACCTGCGCAAGGGCTACGACGAGCGCATCCTCATCGACGGGTTGTCCTTCTCACTCCCGCGCAACGGCATCGTGGGCGTCATCGGCCCGAACGGCGTCGGCAAGACCACGCTGTTCAAGACCATCGTGGGCCTCGAGCCCCTCGACGGGGGAGAGCTGCGCATCGGCGACTCGGTGAAGATCTCCTACGTCGACCAGTCCCGAGGCGGCATCGACCCCAACAAGAGCCTCTGGGAGGTCGTGTCCGACGGCCTCGATTTCATCCAGGTGGGCCAGGTCGAGATGCCGTCGCGCGCCTATGTCTCGGCGTTCGGCTTCAAGGGACCGGACCAGCAGAAGAAGGCGGGGGTGCTCTCCGGCGGTGAGCGCAACCGCCTGAACCTCGCGATGACCCTGAAGCAGGGCGGCAACCTGCTGCTCCTCGACGAACCGACCAACGACCTCGACGTGGAGACGCTGTCGAGCCTGGAGAACGCCCTGCTGGAATTCCCGGGCTGCGCCGTCGTCGTCTCGCACGACCGGTGGTTCCTCGACCGGGTGGCCACGCACATCCTGTCCTACGAGGGCACCGAGGAGGACCCGGACAACTGGTACTGGTTCGAGGGCAACTTCGACGCGTACGAGCAGAACAAGGTGGAGCGCCTGGGCCCCGACGCCGCCAAACCGCACCGCGTCACGCACCGCCGCCTCACCCGCGACTAGCGGCAGGAGACCGGCCCCGGAGGTATCCCGGCCGGCGCGCGACACAGCAGAGGGACACGGCGGATGCCGTGTCCCTCTGCTGTGTCGTGCCCCGCAGTGCGGTCGTAGCCCGACCGCGTCACTCTTGCGTGGAAGCGCAGGGAACGTGCCGGGCGGATCAGGTCGACGGGATGCGGATCATGCCCTCCTGCGCGACGCTGGCCACGAGTTCGCCCGCCCGGTTGTAGATGCGCCCGGCGGCCAGGCCGCGTGCGCCGGAGGCGCTCGGCGAGCTCTGGACGTACAGGAGCCACTCGTCCACGCGCACGGGACGATGCCACCACATGGCGTGGTCGAGGCTCGCGACGCTCATGCCCGGCTGGACCCAGCTGAGCCCGTGCGGCCGCAGGATCGATTCGAGGAGGGTGTAGTCGCTCGCGTAGGCCAGGGCCGCCCGATGGAGGTCGGGGTCGTCGGGCAGGGGTCCGAGGCTGCGCATCCAGACGGCGTTGCGGGGTTCGCGCGGGCCCTCGTTGGTGAGGTAGATCGGCGCATCCACATGGCGGATGTCGAAAGGGCGCTCGAAGGCCCATGCCCTGGCAACCGGGTGGTCGAGCGAGCCGAGCAGGTCCGCGGTCGTCGGGAGGCTCTCCGGGTCCGGCATGCCCTCCGGGATGCTGTCCTGGTGGACGACGCCCTCATCGGGTGCCTGGAAGGACGCGATCATCGACAGGATGGGGACGCCGTTCTGGTAGGCATGCGTCCGGCGCGCGGAGAAGGATCGACCGTCCCGCAGCCGCTGCACACCGAAGGTGATCGGCTGCTCGGCGTCACCGGCGCGCAGGAAGTAGGCGTGCATCGAGTGGACGTCGCGGGAGGAGTCGACGGTGCGCATCGCCGCGATCAGTGACTGGGCGAGGACCTGCCCGCCGAACACGCGCCGGCCCGGCTGGCGGGCCGAGGAACCCACGAAGATCTCCTCGTCCGTCTGCGCCCCTTCCGCGCTGCTGAGATCGAGCAGTCCGAGGAGCGTCTGCGTCGGATCGGTGGCGGGCTCGGCGGCAGCGGCAGGGGCCGCGTGCGGCTGGTCGGTCATGGGGTCCTCGCGGTGGTGTCGGCGGAGCGTCGGGCGGAAACGGCTACCCCCGACACTAGACGGACGCGTCCGTCCTGCTCAAAACCACCGCCCCGCGGCCACCGCGGGGACCCACAGCGCGCCGACAGGAGCCGCGGTGAAGGGTCGCTCGAATTGTTGAGAGGATTGCACCATGCCCCCCGTGAACACCTTCCCCCTCCACCTGCGCTTCGGCGACGAGGATTCGTACGGCCACGTCAACAACGTCCGCTTCCTGCAGTTCCTCGAGGACGCTCGCGTCCAGCTGATGAGCGAGGCGCACCCGGGCGGCTCCTTCCTCGAACTGGTCGATCCCGATCACTACGCCCTCGTGGGACGGCAGGAGATCGAGTACCGGGCGCCGCTGAACTTCAGCACGCGGCCCGCCGCCGTCGAGATCTGGGTCACCGCGGTCGGCGCGTCCAGCTTCGACCTCGGCTACGCCGTCCGCGACCGGATGGAGGCCGAGGGAAGCACCACGACGGCGATCGCGGCTACCACCATGGTCCTGGTCAGCCGGAGCACGGGGCGGCCCGTCCGCCTCTCGGACAGCCAGCGGGCCGTCCTCCTGTCATGGCAGGGTCCGGCCGTCCCGTTCCGCCGGTCCCGGGCCAGGTAGGCGCCGTGTCATCAGCGGAGCTGCGGTTCTCGGACACGCGGACGGTCGCAGATTTCAGGACCTTCACCGCCCGGGCGCGGGCGAACGACGACGGCGGGATGCGGGTCGTGGCAGTCGGCGCCGTCGCAGCGGCGTACGTCCGCGTCCTCGGCCCCACGGTGCTCGGCGAGCCGCTCCCGACCGTGCTCGGACTCAGGACGATGGCGCTCGAGGAGGAGGCGCACGTCGACGTCACGGTCTCCCTCGGGTCCGTCCTCGACAGACTCGCGCGCATGCCCTCCGATGCCGTGGTCTTCCCGGTGCCCGCCGTGACGGTCACCGGGACCTGGGCGGGGATCCTTCCGCCACGCTCCGGCTGGACCCGCGCCGGCGAGGTGCCCTGCGACGTCCTCGACCGCGCGGCGAAGGACGGTATCGGGGAGGTGGCGCGGATCCTGCCCGAGCGTCCCGGCGCGCCGCTCGTGAGCAGCACGCGGGCGGCGGTGTGGGGCCAGCCCCTCGACGGCGTCGCGGGGCCGGTGCCGGCGGGAGCCGCCTTCGGCGCCTACAGTCTGGGGTTCCTCGTGCCGGACGGTACGGCGACCGTCCACGTCAACGGGCGCTGGTCCCGTGTGAGCACGGGCCGCGGGCATGTCCTCGTACGGGCGGCGGCCCTGCTCTGACCCGGCGCGGGACCGGCCGGCCTAGTCCGCGGCGTTGACCATCGAGTGCGCGGCGCGCTCGAGGTAGTCCCACAGTGTCGCCTCGTGCAGGGGCGCGAGCTGGAGGGTGTCCACGGCGGCGCGCATGTGCTGCAGCCAGTGGTCGCGCGCCTGCGGCCCGACGCGGAACGGCATGTGCCTCATCCGCAGCCGCGGATGCCCGCGCTGTTCGCCGTAGGTCCTGGGCCCGCCCCAGTACTGCTCGAGGAAGAGGAGCAGGCGCTCCTTGGCGGGCCCGAGGTCCTGCTCCGGGTACATGGGGCGCAGGACGTCGTCGTCCGCGACGCCGTCGTAGAACGCGTCCACGAGCTTCACGAACGTCTCGTGACCGCCCACGGTTTCGTAGAAGTTCTCCGTGTACTGGGGCTGGCTGAAACCCTGGCCGGCGGCGACGAGCCGCTCGACGGGCAGCGCCGACCGCGCTCCGGCCGACGGCGGGGACAGCTGCGTGGAGGATTGGTCCGGCCGGGCCGTCGGGGCTCCCGCCGCCGGCTCCTGGTCGGTTCCGGGGTGCTCCATGCCGGCGCGATCCTGCTCGCTCATGCCTGGCTCTCCGCAGCGGCGGAGGAGGGCTCGGGGGGAGGGGCGATGTAGTCGCCCTGTGAGCGGTTGCCCACCTTCGTGATGTCCCCGTTGCGGACGTACCAGACGGCCCCGTGCTCGTCGACCATGCGCGTGATCCTCAGGCCCAGCGACTGCACCACCCCCACGGTCTCGCCGATCTCGATCGTGTCCCCGATGCCGTACTGGTCCTCGATGGTGATGAAGAACCCGAGGAACGCATCGCGGATCACCTCGCGGGCGCCGAAGCCGATGGCGATCCCGACGATCCCGACGCTGGCGAGGATGGGGCCGATGTTGAACCCGAGTGTCTCGATGACCATGAGGATCGCGATGACGGCGATCGTCCCGGCGGCGACGCTGGAGAGCAGGCCCCCGATCGTCTCGGCGCGCTGGACGCGCCGTGCGCTGTCGAACGGCCGGAGGGCGGGCTGGGCCCACTTGAAGTGCGGCTTCTTGAACACGCTGTAGCCGTTCTGGACGCGCGTGACGGACCGCGCGATCAGGTAGCGGACCACGAGCCACAGCAGGAGCGCGCCGATCAGGATGATCAGGGCGGCGATGACCTGGCCGCCGTAGCCGAGAGGGGTAAGGAATTCCATGTCGTCACTTTCATGCAGGCATCCGGGGGAGTCCACCCACGAGGGCGCAGGGGCGCGCGGGGATGCCTTAATAGGCTACAGCGGCGTACACGCCCCTGGACCTCCGGGGGTTCCTGCTCAGTCGGCGGGACCGGCCGAGGTGGGTTCATGACGGACGGGGAAGGCCAGCGACCGGGCGATGAAGCAGAGCCGGTTGGCCTCCGCGTGCAGGGAGTCCGCCAGGGCGGACTGGCCGGCGTCGGCCAGCTCGACGACGGGGCGCAGCACCATGCCGGTGAACTCGCCGCTGCCGTCAGGGTTGAGGTGCAGGGTTCCGGTCGCCGCGTCGCTGTATCCGGTGACGACCACTCCTGCCCTCACGGCGACGTGCAGGTAGGACAGCATGTGGCACTGCGCGACGGCTGTCAGCAGCAGCTGTTCCGGGTTCCACCGGTCCTTCGAGCCGTGGAACGTGGGGTCCGCGGTGCCGAGGAGGCGGCCCGGGCCCTCCACGTCCACCTCGTGGTCCCGGCTGTAGGACCGGTAGCCCGAGGTGCCCGTGCCGAGATTGCCCGTCCAGCGGATCCGCGCCGCGTAGGAGTGCTCCTGCAGGTTCATGCTCCGACCCTAGTGCGGTACGGGCGGGGAGCGGGGAGGACCCGCGGAGTCCTCCCCGCTCGCTTCCGCCTACCTGTCGGCGGCCTGCGCCTTCAGCGCGCGCACGATCCCGTCGCGGCTCTCGAGCACGAGCCGGCGAAGCGACGGCGCGTCGGCGCCGAGTTCGGCGAGGAACGCATCGGTCCGGTCCAGGGTGTCCTGCGTCGTCAGGAGCGAGGGGTACAGGCCCACGACGATCTGCTGGGCGATCTCGTGCGTGCGGGTCGACCAGACCTCGCGCAGGGACGCGAAGTAGCGCTCGACGAACGGCTCCAGCAGCGCGCGGTCGTGCACCCTGGTGAAGCCCGCGATCATCGAGCGCTGCGTGGCGTTGGGGAGGTCCGTGGCATCCACGAGCGCCGCCCAGGCCGCTTCCTTCGCGTCCGCCGTCGGCAGTGCCGCCCTCGCGGCGGCTGCGGCGAGCTCGCCCGTCGCCGTCGAGTCCTGCAGCAGTTCGGCGTCGATCTCGGCGGCGCCGGCACGGCCGCCCACCACGAGGCTGGTCAGCAGCTCCCACCGCAGGTCCTGGTCCACCGAGAGGCCCTCGGGGACGTTCCGGCCCGTCAGCATCGCCTCGACGACGTCCAGCTGTGCTGCGGTGCGCGCGTGTGCCGAGAACGCCTTCGTGAACTGGAGCTGGGCGTCCGATGCGGGGTCCGCGGCGAGGGCGAGTTCCAGCAGGCTGTCCGCGGCGGCATCGCCCATGGTCTCCCGGTCCGCGGGATCGACGTAGAACGCGAGGGTGGAGGCGAGCTGCCGGAGCAGGACCAGCACCACCGACGAGTCCGACTCCGCGCCGATGTTCCGCAGCACGAGTTCCACGTAGTCGCGGGCGGGCGTCTCGCCGTCACGGGCGGCGTCCCACGCGGAGGCGAGGACGAGCGTGCGGGGGAGCGAGTCGCGGAAGTCCTTGACGTGCCGCACCGAGGTCCGCAGGGACGCCGGGTCGAGGCGGATCTTCGCGTAGGCGAGGTCGTCGTCGTTGAGCAGCACCAGCGCGGGCCGCTTCCGTCCCACGAGGTCCGGTACGTCCGTGCGCTCGCCGTCGACGTCGAGCTCGAGGCGGTGCACGCGGACCAGCGCGCCGTCGTCGTCGTGGTCGTAGAAGCCCACCGCCAGGCGGTGCGGGCGGATGGTGGGGAACGCCTCGATCGCCGTCTGCAGGATCGTGAAGGAGGCGATGGTGCCGTCATCGTCCGTGCCGATCTCGGGACGGAGCGTGTTGACGCCGGCCGTCTCGAGCCACAGCGCCGACCACTGCTTGAGGTCGCGGCCGCTGGCAGCCTCGAGTTCGGACAGGAGGTCCACGAGCTCGGTGTTCTTCCAGGAGTGCTTGGCGAAGTACTGGCGCACGCCCGCCATGAACTGGTCCTGCCCCACCCAGGCCACGAGCTGCTTGAGCACCGAGGCACCCTTGGCATAGGTGATGCCGTCGAAGTTGACCTGGACGTCCTCGAGGTCGTTGATCTCCGCCACGATGGGGTGCGTGGACGGCAGCTGGTCCTGGCGGTAGGCCCAGCCCTTCTCCAGGATCGCGAACGTCGTCCAGGCCTGCTCGAACTCCGTGGCCTCGGCGGCGGCGAGGGTGGACATGAACTCGGCGAAGGACTCGTTCAGCCAGAGGTCGTTCCACCAGCGCATGGTCACGAGGTCGCCGAACCACATGTGGGCGAGTTCGTGGAGGATCGTGATGGCGCGCCGCTCCACGGTGGCATCGGGCACGCGGGAGCGGAAGACGTAGGTCTCCACGAAGGTGACCGCGCCGGCGTTCTCCATCGCGCCGGCGTTGAACTCGGGAACGAACAGCTGGTCGTACTTCTCGAACGGGTAGGGCGCGCCGAACTGCTCCTCGTAGAAGGCGAAACCCTGCCGGGTGAGCGCGAAGATGTTCTCGGCGTCCATGTACTTCATGAGCGACTTCCGGGCGAAGACGCCGAGCGGGATGGTCCGCCCGTCGGAGCTCGTGAGCTCGCTGCGCACGGACTGGTACGGGCCCGCGATGAGCGCCGTGACGTAGGAGGACATGACCGGCGTCGGCTCGAAGTACCAGGTGGAGCTCTCCCCGCCGTCGGCGGCGGAGTCCGCCGGCACCGGTGCGGGCGTGGGGCTGTTGGAGATGACGTCCCAGTGCGACGGCGCCGTGACGCGGAAACGGAACGTGGCCTTCAGGTCCGGCTGTTCGAAGACCGCGAAGACACGGCGGGAGTCGGGGACCTCGAACTGTGTATAGAGGTACACCTCGCCGTCCACAGGATCGGTGAAGCGGTGCAGGCCCTCACCCGTGTTCATGTAGGGCATGTCCGCCTCGACCACGAGGGTGTTGCTCGCGGCCAGCGACGGCAGCTGGATGCGCACGCCGTCGGCGACCTCGGAGGCGTCCAGCCCGACGCCGTTCAGCTCGACGCGGTGGACGGTGTCCGTCACGGCGTCGATGAACGTGGAGGCACCCGGCTCGGCGTCGAAGGACACCACCGTCGTGGACCGGAAGACGCGCTCACCCCGCGTCAGGTCCAGGGTGACCTCGTAGGAGTGGACGGTGAGCAGATCGGCGCGCGTGCGTGCTTCATCGCGCGTCAGGTTCAGACCGGGCAAGGATCGCCTCCAGGGTGGGAATCGGGTTCCGCGCGTGTGATGGGGGTTACGCGCGCTTCGTATTCTCTCACTCCGTCCGGCGTCGCCGGGCGATCGGCCGCCGGCCGTCGGGCGCACTAGGCTGGAACCCGTCCTGCCCCGGGCCGGACAAACCCTGCATCATCCCAGTCGTCGCCGGCTCCTCCCGGCATCCTTGAAAGGAACAGATGTCCATGCGCGTCCACCTCGCCACAGACCACGCCGGCATGGAGCTGAGCGCCCACCTGCTCGCGCACCTCACGGCGGCCGGGCACGACGTCGTCGACCACGGTCCGACGGCGTACGACCCCGAGGACGACTACCCCTCCTTCTGCATCCACGCGGCGCAGGCCGTCGTGGCGGACCAGGCGGCCGGCACGGAGGCGCTCGGCATCGTGCTCGGCGGGTCCGGCAACGGCGAGCAGATCGCGGCGAACAAGGTGCCGGGGGTGCGCGCGGCCCTCGCCTGGAACCTGGACACGGCCCGGCTCGCGCGGCAGCACAACGATGCGAACGTGGTGGCCGTCGGCGGCCGCCAGCACTCCGTGGAGGAGGCCACGGCCCTGATCGAGGCGTTCCTCGCCGAGCCGTTCAGCGGCGCCGAGCGGCACAGCCGCCGCATCGCGCAGATAGCACGCTTCGAGGAGACCGGGACTCTTGCCTGAGGGCCACTCGGTTCACCGGCTGGCGAAGCAGTTCGGCTCCGTCTTCGCCGGCGAGCAGCTGGCCGTGTCCAGCCCCCAGGGCCGCTTCGCGGCGGGTGCCGCCCTGCTCGACGGCGGTACCCTGCTGAGCGCCCTCGCCCACGGCAAGCAGATGTTCCTGCGGTTCGACGGCGACCGTGTACTGCGCGTGCACCTCGGGCTCTACGGGGCATGGAGCTTCGGGGGCGACGCCACGTTCCGCGGCGCCTCGAGCATCGGGGCGCCACGCCGGGTGGGGGAGTCGGAGCAGCCGACCGGCGACGCCGGCGCTTCGACCTACGCAGGCCCGCCCGAGCCCGTCGGAGCGGTCCGGGTACGGCTCGTGTCACCCCACGGCTGGGCCGACCTGCGGGGACCGACGGCCTGCGAGGTCATCACGGCCGCCGAGGAGCAGGCAGCGCGGGCGAGGCTCGGCCCCGATCCGCTGCAGCCGGACTCCGACGCCACCGTCTTCGTCAGCAAGGTGACCTCCAGCATCACCCCGGTCGGCGTCCAGCTCATGAACCAGGCCGTGATCGCCGGGATCGGGAACATCTACCGCGCCGAGGTGCTGTTCCTGCAGGGGATCAACCCCTGGCGGCCGGGGAAGCAGCTGCGTGACGACGAGGCCGGCGGCATCTGGGCCGACACCGTGCGGCTGATGAAGGACGGTGTGCGCGAAGGACGCATCATCACGACCACGCCCGAGGCCCGGAACGGTCGGCCCAAGCGCTCGGCGCCGAACTACGTGTACAAGCGGACGGGGGAGCCGTGCCGCCGCTGCGGCACGCCCATCCTGACCGCGGAGATGGCCGCGCGGAACGTCTACTGGTGCCCGCAGTGCCAGGCGGACTGACCCGGCCGCTTAAAGCAGAACACCCGGACGCGTCGGTCCGGGTGGGGTCCCTGCCGAAGCCGGGAGGAGAGGGGCTGACGAGAATCGAACTCGCATCATCTGTTTGGAAGACAGAGGCTTTACCACTAAGCTACAGCCCCGCGGGAACACTATTAGGGCCCCGTGGAACGCCTACAACTACACCACAGCAGCCGCGTGATCGCCAAATGTGCGAGGTGCGCGCAAAGGTGCGTAGACTGACACTCGCACTTACGGGGTGTAGCTCAGCTTGGTAGAGCGCCTGCTTTGGGAGCAGGAAGTCGCAGGTTCAACTCCTGTCACCCCGACTCTGTCGTGTGATGAGGAAATTGCCTCCGCTGCAGAACCAATCCCAATCATCTCAGGAGTCCTACGCTGTGAAGAGCGCTGTTGAAACCCTTTCCCCCACCCGGGTGAAGCTGAACGTCGAGGTCCCCTTCGAGGAACTGAAGCCCAGCATCGACGAGGCCTACAAGACCATCGCCACCCAGGTGCAGGTTCCCGGGTTCCGCAAGGGCAAGGTTCCCCAGCAGCTCATCGACCAGCGCGTGGGCCGCGGCTACGTGATCGAGACGGCCATCAACGACGGCCTGAACGGTTTCTACCAGAGCGCCGTGCAGGAGACCGGGATCCGTCCCCTCAGCCGCCCCGAGGTCGAGATCACCGAGGTCCCCGACCCCGCGAAGAAGGACGGCCAGCTCACCTTCAGCGTCGAACTGGACATCCGTCCCGAGATCGAGCTGCCCGACTACAAGGGCCTCGAGGTCACCGTCGAGCCCGTCGAGGCGTCGGACGAGGACGTCCAGAAGGCCATGGACGAGCTGCGCGGGCGCTTCGGCACCCTCACCACCGTCGACCGCCCCGCCAAGGACGGCGACTTCCTCACGATCGACCTCACCGCGTCGGTGGACGGTGAAGAGGTCGATGCGGCCCAGGACCTGTCCTACCAGATCGGCTCCGGCACCATGCTCGAGGGCATGGACGAGGCAGTCACCGGTCTCTCCACGGATGAGGACGCCACCTTCGAGACCACGCTGGCCGGCGGCGAGCACGCCGGTGCTGCCGCCCAGGTCAAGGTCTCCGTGAAGGCCGTCAAGGAGCGCGAGCTCCCCGAGGTCGACGACGAGTTCGCCCAGCTCGCCAGCGAGTTCGACACCGCCGAGGAGCTGCGCGCCGATCTCGCGAAGCAGGCCTCCGAGTCCAAGCTCATGGATCAGGGCGTCGAGGCGCGGGACAAGGTGCTGGACAAGCTCGTCGAGCTCGTCGCCGTCCCGGTCCCCGAGAGCGTCATCGAGGAGCAGCTCGAGCAGCACTTCAACGGCGAGAACGCCCACAGTGCCGGTGAGGACCACGACACCGAGGAACACCGCGCCGAGATCCGCACCAACACCGAGCGCGCCTTCCAGAACGAGGTCATCCTCGACGCCGTCGCCGAGAAGGAGGAGGTGGGCGTCAGCCAGAGCGAGCTGATCGACTACATCGTCTCCACCGCCGGCCAGTACGGCATGGAGCCGAACCAGTTCGCCCAGATGCTCGATTCGAGCGGCCAGGTCCCGATGATCGTCGGTGAGGTGCGCCGCCGCAAGGCCCTCGCCAAGGTCCTCGAGTACGCGACGGTCACCGACACCACGGGCACCTCGATCGACCTGAGCGAGTTCGTCCGTCCTGCCGGTGACGAGGGCGAGACCTTCCAGGTCGACGACGCCGAGGTCGAGCAGGACATCGAGGCCACCGAGACCGAGGCCACCGAGAGCGAGGCCACGGAGTCCGAGGTCACGGCGGATGCCGCCGAGTCCGAGGCCGCCGAGACGGAGGCCGGTGCTCCCGAGGAGCTGGAGGCCGCCGAGGCGCCCAAGAAGAAGCGCGCGCCGCGGAAGAAGCCGGCGGCCGAGTAGCCCCCACCAGTGCGACCAGCGGTGCCGCAGCCTTCGGGCGGCGGCACCGCTGCCGCGTTAAGCGGTGTCCTCCCCCGATCGGGGGGCCCGCACGGACCCGTGATGGGCTGGCCCGCGACCGTGCGCCGTCAGCGAACAGTTCCGCGCGCGGGAGCAATTCGGCGAGCCAGCGGGTTAGTGTCCAAGAAGAGACAAAAGGACGGGTAGGCCGAAGAGGCATCCACCCGCCAGAGTGAGAGGTCAACGTCAATGGCAACCGAACCACGCACCCCGAGCATGGCAGGCCCCGATGCGGGCGGTCGTGACGAGTACATCTACAACCGGCTCCTCAAGGAGCGCATCATCTGGCTCGGTTCCGAGGTCCGCGACGACAACGCGAACATCATCTGCTCCCAGCTGCTCCTGCTGTCGGCCGAGGACCCCGAGCGCGACATCTACCTCTACATCAACTCTCCCGGCGGCTCGGTGACCGCGGGCATGGCCATCTACGACACCATGCAGTTCATCCCGAATGACGTCGTCACGGTGGCCACGGGCCTCGCCGCGTCGATGGGCCAGTTCCTGCTGTCCTCGGGCACGAAGGGCAAGCGCTACGCGACGCCCCACGCCCGCATCCTGATGCACCAGCCCTCGGGCGGCATCGGCGGTACGGCCACCGACATCCGTATCCAGGCGGAGCTCATCCTCCACATGAAGCGCGTCATGGCCGAACTGACGGCGGAGCAGACGGGCCAGTCCGTCGAGACGATCCTGAAGGACAACGACCGCGACAAGTGGTTCACCGCCCAGGAAGCCCTCGAGTACGGGTTCTTCGACCACATCTCCGCGAACTCCGGTTCCGTCGCAGGCGGCGGCGGCACCGAGCAGACCGCGTAGTCCGCGCAGCAGTCCACTCCTCACCAGTCGTCCTACAGGAGATACCATGAACCACGATTTCCAGGCAGCAGCGGGATCCACGGCGCGGAACCTTCCGACCAGCCGCTACATCCTGCCCCAGTTCGAAGAGCGCACGCCCTACGGCTTCAAGCGCCAGGACCCCTACACGAAGCTGTTCGAGGACCGCATCATCTTCCTCGGCACGCAGGTCGACGACGCCTCCGCGGATGACGTCATGGCCCAGCTGCTCGTCCTCGAGTCCACGGACCCCGAGCGCGACATCACGCTGTACATCAACTCGCCGGGCGGGTCCTTCACCGCCATGACGGCGATCTACGACACCATGCAGTTCATCCGGCCCGAGGTGCAGACCGTGTGCCTCGGCCAGGCCGCCAGTGCCGCCGCCGTCCTGCTCGCCGCCGGGGCGCCCGGCAAGCGCCTCGCACTGCCCAACGCACGGGTGCTGATCCACCAGCCGGCCCTCTCCGGCGGACAGGGCGGACAGGCGTCCGACCTCGAGATCCAGGCCAACGAGGTCATGCGCATGCGCACCTGGCTCGAGGACACGCTGGCCCTGCACTCGGGCCGCACCACGGAGCAGGTCAACCTCGACATCGAGCGCGACAAGATCCTCACCGCCGCCGACGCCGTCGAGTACGGCCTGGTGGACGAGGTCCTGAACTCCCGCAAGATCACCCCTCCGAAGATCAACACCCCGTAAGCCGGGGCAGGCGCATCCGCGGTTCCACCGACCATCGGATGCGCCGCCCGGCCCGGTCACCGCCCGTGGCGCCGCAAGGCACCACGGGCATTTTGATACTGGCTCCCGGGACCATGTGGCCTAGAGTGGTCATAGCAATCGTGTAATACCTAAGGGGATTGAACCATGGCTCGCATTGGTGAGAGCACCGATCTGCTCAAGTGCTCCTTCTGCGGAAAGAGCCAGAAGCAGGTCCGGAAGCTCATAGCCGGCCCCGGCGTGTACATCTGCGACGAGTGCATCGACCTGTGCAACGAGATCATCGAGGAGGAGCTCTCCGAGGTGGCGGATCTCGGCTCGTTCGAGCTGCCCAAGCCCCGCGAGATCTTCGACTTCCTCCAGGAGTACGTGGTGGGCCAGGAGCCGGCCAAGCGTTCGCTCGCGGTCGCCGTGTACAACCACTACAAGCGCATCCAGTCCGGCAACGGCCCCCGCGCCGCCGGGACCCTCGCCGACGCCGCCGAGGCCGAGGACGTGGAGATCGCGAAGTCGAACATCCTGCTCATCGGCCCTACGGGGTGCGGCAAGACCTACCTCGCGCAGACCCTGGCCCGACGGCTGAACGTGCCGTTCGCCGTCGCGGACGCCACGGCCCTCACCGAGGCGGGCTACGTCGGCGAGGACGTCGAGAACATCCTCCTCAAGCTCATTCAGGCCGCCGACTACGACGTCAAGAAGGCCGAGCAGGGCATCATCTACATCGACGAGATCGACAAGATCTCCCGCAAGAGCGAGAACCCCTCGATCACCCGCGACGTGTCCGGTGAGGGCGTGCAGCAGGCACTCCTGAAGATCCTCGAGGGCACTGTCGCCTCCGTGCCTCCGCAGGGCGGACGCAAGCACCCCCATCAGGAATTCATCCAGATCGACACCACGAACGTGCTGTTCATCGTCGCGGGCGCCTTCGCCGGCCTCGAGGAGATCATCGGGTCGCGGGCCGGCCGCAAGGGGATCGGCTTCGGTGCGCCGCTGAGCTCGCTGAAGAACGAGGAAGTCAGCTACGGGGACGTCATGCCGGAGGACCTGCTGAAGTTCGGGCTGATCCCCGAGTTCATCGGCCGCCTGCCGGTCATCACCACGGTCACGCACCTGGACCGTCCGGCGCTCATGCAGATCCTCACCGAGCCCAAGAACGCCCTCATGAAGCAGTACCAGAAGATGTTCCTGCTCGACGGCGTCGATCTCGTCTTCGAGCCCAAGGCCCTCGAGGCGATCGCCGACCTCGCCCTCGACCGGGGCACGGGGGCCCGCGGCCTTCGGGCGATCATGGAGGAGGTGCTCCTGCCGGTCATGTTCGACCTGCCCAGCCGGGAGGACATCGCCACCGTGGTCATCACCGACGACGTCGTCGGCCGGCGCGCGGAGCCCACCCTCATCTCGCACGAAGTGGTCGCCAAGCGCCGCAACAAGTCGGCCTGACCGGCCACACCGACGGGAAGGGCCCGACCGTATGGTCGGGCCCTTCCCGTCGGTGGACGACCTTCACACGCGGGCGGCCACCTCGGCCCCGGCATCCGCGGCGGGGTAGGTCGGTGGGTGGACGGCGGCCATCTCCTCGAGGACGCGGACGACCTGACAGCTGTAGCCGAACTCGTTGTCGTACCAGACGTAGAGGACGGCGTGGTGCCCGTCGGCGATGGTGGCCAGGGCGTCGACGATGCCGGCGCGGCGTGAGCCGACGAAGTCGGTGGACACCACCTCGGGGCTGTCGATGTAGTCGATCTGCTTGCGCATGGTGGAGTGCAGGGACACCTCGCGCAGGTACTCGTTGATCTCGTCCTTGGTGGTGGGGTTCTCG
>NZ_PPTH01000014.1 GCF_002954225.1 Arthrobacter ruber | reverse complement strand
AGTGTGGGAGAGTAGGACACCGCCGGACAACCATTACAGGCAAGAGGCCCCACCCCACGGTGGGGCCTCTTCCCCGTTAACCACCAAACCCACCCCCACAGGCACAGGCACACAGGCACACAGCCGCACGGCCGCCGACCCGCCGGCACCATCCCCAAGAGGGCCGACACCACCCGGAACCGTACTCCCGGCAACCGACCACACCACCACCGCCGACGGAGCTGACACCCGTCAAGCACCGGTCGGCAGCCACAGCACCCGCCACAGCATCCGCCAGAACCGACCAGCCCGCGCAAAGCACTGCACACCCGACGGTAGGGTCGGTACATGAGTGGTCTGTTCTCGCATTCTTCCGCCGCCGGCGACCTCCCGGCTCCTCGACCGCCTCTACAGGCTGTCGTGACGGTACCCGCGCCTGCGGATCACGCCTGGGCGGGGCTCACGGAGCATCTGCATCTCTGGTGGCCTGCGGATGAGCTGAGCCGCTGGGGGGACGACAGTTTCTTCGACCTGGAGGACAACGCCCTCGTGGAGACCTCGGCGGAGGACGAGGAGAACGTGTGGGGGGAGGTGATCGAGGGTCGGCCCGGGCAGTGGCTCGAGTTGAGATGGAAGCATCCCGGCTCTGCCTCGACCACCCAGGTTCGTCTCGAACTGGTTCTGGGAGACGGTGGCGCGGCGGATACGGCGGAGCCGACGCTGGTGAACCGGCCAAGTGAGAGCACCTCTACCGTGCTCACTCTCGGTCATGACGGGTGGACGACTGCCGATCCGCAGGACACCTACGACTTCTACCGCTTGTTCTGGCCCGGAGCCCTGGCGCGCTACCGGCGATTCATGGGGGGATCATGACAGACGCAACCACCATCGCAGAGCTGGAGGCCTCGCTGCCCGGACGGGTATCGACGTCGGACGAGGATCTCGCGCGGTACTCCCGGGACCAGGGCCCCATCGAGCAGGTGATCCTTCCGCTGGCAGTCGTGCTGGCACGTTCGGTCGACGATGTCCGGACGCTCCTGAAATGGGCGACCCGCCACTCGGTTCCGATCGTGTGCCGGGGCGCAGGGTCCGGCGTTTCCGGCGGTGCCCACGCCACGACCGGCAGCGTGGTCCTGTCCCTCGAACTCATGACCCGGATCGTCGAGATCAATCCCGACGACGAAACGGCCGTCGTCGAGCCCGGCGTGGTCAACGCAGACCTTAATGCTGCTGCGGCTCCGTACGGGCTGATGTACGCACCCGATCCGGCCAGCTATCGATGGTCCACCATCGGCGGCAATGTGGCCACGAACGCGGGTGGACTCCGATGCGCCAAGTACGGTGTCACCCGGGATTCCGTGCTGGCACTCGAGGTAGTACTGGCGGACGGGTCGCTCGTCTCGACCGGTCACCGGACCTTCAAGGGGGTGGCCGGCTACGACCTGACGGCCCTCATGACCGGGTCGGAAGGTACTCTCGGCGTCATCGTCGGCATCACCGTGCGTCTTCGCTACCTGCCTCAGGCAGTGCATACGCTTGCCGCCTTCTTCGACGACTTCACCCAGGCGGCGGCGGGCGTTCTCGCCATCGGCCGGGCCCGGGTGCAACCGGCCATCCTCGAGCTCCTCGACGGACGGACGCTCGAGGCGCTCGACGGCGCCCACGGCTCGGACCTCCGTAACCGCGGGGGTTCACTCCTCCTGGTGCAGACCGACGGGTACGGTGCTGCCGTGGAAGCCGAGGTCATCCGGCGCGTTCTCCTCGACCTGGGTGCCGGCGTGAGCGAGGAAGGATCGGGGGAGGCCGACCGGCTCATAGACCTCAGACGCCACAGCCGCGGCGACGAGGTGGACGACCTGTATCGGGTGGGGGAGGACGTCGCCGTCCCGAAGTCCCAGCTCGTGCGGTATGTCGCCGCTCTCGAGGCCATGGCCCTCCGTCATGAGGTCCGGCTGAAGGTCGTGGCGCATGCTGGGGACGGCAATCTCCACCCCACTTTCTGGGTGGAACGGAGTGAGGGGGAGCGGGCGCAGGAGCGACTGGAAGAGGCGCTCGACGAATCGGTCCGGTGTGCGCTGGACCTCGGCGGAACCATCACGGGTGAGCACGGAGTGGGTCAGTACAAGCGTCGCTGGCTCGCCTGGGAGCAGTCGCCCGCGGTCCTCGAGCTGCAGAGCCGCATCAAGCAGGTATTCGACCCGCTGAACATCCTCAATCCGGGGAAGGCGATCATCTCCTGATCGTTGCGTCGCCGCTCCTGCTGCGGGCAGGCGCCCGATGATACCGTTTAGGAAACTGCCGGGAGTTCCCGTCACTTACCATTTTTCCCCTGGGGGCAGCATGTCTGACAACAATCCGGATCAGCAGGGCAACTCGCCCTACGGTCAGCAGAACCAGCCGCAGTACGGCCAGAACCAGCCGCAGTACGGTCAGAACCGGCCGCAGTACGGCGAGCAGAGCACGTCGCCGTACGGTCAGCAGGGGCAGTCACCGTACGGTCAGCAGGGACAGTACGGCTCCGCGATGGGCAACTACCCGGGACAGCAGGGCTATCAGGGCCAGCCGGCGGAGAACCCGGGCAGGACGCTCGGGATCGTCGGATTTATCCTCGCCATCCTGATCGCCCCCGTGGGACTGGTGATCAGCATCATCGCCTTCGTGAAGTCCCGGAAAGCGAGGATGGGCAACGGCTTTGCCCTCGCCGGCATCATTATCGGCGTCGTGTTCACGATCCTCGGCGCGATCCTCATCGCCGTCATCGCCAGCTTCGCTGCAGAGCTGGCAGGGCAGATCCTGGAAGCGTGCGAAGGCTTGCCCACCGGCACGCCCGTCACCGTTCAGGGCCAGCCCACACAGTGCCCGTAGGCTCCTGAGCAGGAAGGACCGGCAGCCATCGGCTGCCGGTCCTTTCCTTTAACACCTAGTTGTCGCCGTACTCCGAGTCCTCGTCGATGCCTATGGTCCCGGCATCGGCTGTCAGCATGATCGCCGCCTCGTCGCGTCGGTGGCGCAGTTCGTCGTCCAGGTAGGACTGCACGGCCTCCGCCAGCGGGACGTTCCGGTCCTCACGCTCGGACATGTACCACCGGTGTTCGAGTACTTCGTGGACCACCTGCGCGGGTTCGAGCTTGCCGCCGAGTTCCCGGGGCACGGCCCGGACGATCGGCTCGAACACCTCGTTCACCCAGAGGTGTGCGCTGAACTCCTCGTCGAGTGCCGGGTCGCTGTCGGCACGGTAGGCATCGAGGTCGTTCAGGAGCCGGCGGGCCTGGTTCTCCTGGGCGTCGAGGCCCGTGAGCCGCAGGAGGCGGCGGCTGTGGTGTCCGGCGTCGACCACCTTTGGTTGCAGCTGGATCTGGGTGCCGTTGGCGGCGGACCTGATGGCGTACTCCTCGACGTCGAAGCCGAGTTCGTTGAGTCGGCGGATGCGGGCCCCCACCCGCCAGCGCTCGCCCAGCTCGAAGGATTCCTTCTCAGTCAGTTCCGTCCAGAGGCGGCGGTAGCTGTCCATGATGAGTTCGCTGGTCGCGAGCGGGTCCACCTTCTCCTCGATGAGCCCGCCCTCGGCGAGGTCCATCAGCTCCCCTGCGATGTTCACCCGGGCGATCTCGAGGTCGTACTCCCGCTGGCCGGTCGAGAGCTCCGGGTACAGCTCGCCGGTCTCGGCGTCGACGAGATAGGCGGCGAACGCTCCCGCATCCCTGCGGAAGAGGGTGTTGGAGAGGGAGACGTCGCCCCAGTAGAACCCGATGAGGTGCAGGCGGACCAGGAGCAGCGCCTGGGCGTCGATGAGCCGCGTCAGGGTGTCCCGGCGGAGCGTCTGCGAGAACAACGCACGGTAGGGCAGCGAGAACTTGAGATGCCGCGTGACGAGCACGGGATCGAGCTCCTCGCCCGTGGGGCTGGTCCGTCCGGAGATCACGGCCACGGGCTCGACGCACGGCACGTCCAGTCGCTGCAGCTTGCGCAGCATGTGGTACTCGTGACGGGCGATGTGCTCGCTGGTCTCCTTCACGGCGATCACGGAACCGCCGAGGTGGGCGAACCGCACGATATGCCGGGAGATACCGCGGGGGAGCGCCGCGAGTGCACTGGCCGGCCATTCCTCGAGGGCCACGTGCCAGGGGAGGTCGAGCAGCTCCGGGTCGGTGGCGGCGGCGGTGATGTTCAGGGATCCCAGCGAGCTCGGGCCCTCGGCGGACGCCGGCCGTAATCGCGGCAGTTTGCCGGTCTGGTCGTAGTCGGTCGGCTCGTCATGCCACTGGGCGTTGGAAATCTCGGTCATGATCTTGCTTTCGCGATAGGGCGGGGGTGGTCCTGGTCCAAGCGTAGTTGCCGTTAAACGAAGCGGTGGCGTCCACCGGGCCTCCCGAGGGATACCCGGCGGAGCCACCGCCGTCGTCGTTCGTGGTGCTGTGTCCGCGGAGGGACTTAGACCGTCTCTGCCAGGCGGAGACCGCTGCTGGTGTCGAACAGGTGCACGTGACCCTGCTCGGGGCGGACGTAGACCGTGTCGCCCTTCATCGGCGGGCGGCGGCCGTCGACGCGGGCCACCATGTCGTGGTCCTTGCCGTCCAGCGTGGTGTGGCCGTAGATGTAGGCGTCGGCGCCGAGTTCCTCGACGACGTCGACCTCGACCTGCAGGCCCTCGCCGACGCTGCTGAGGACGAGGTCCTCGGGGCGGACGCCGAGCGTGACGGTGTTGCCGGCTGCGGCGTCCAGGACATTACCCGGCACGGGGTAGACGATGCCGCCGAAGAGGACGCCCCCGTCGGTGACGGGCAGTTCGAGCAGGTTCATGGCGGGGGAGCCGATGAACCCGGCGACGAAGACGTTCTTCGGACGCTCGTACAGGTTGCGGGGGGTGTCGACCTGCTGGAGGAGACCGTCCTTGAGCACGGCGACACGGTCACCCATGGTCATGGCCTCGACCTGGTCGTGCGTGACGTAGACGGTGGTGACACCGAGACGCCGGGTCAGCGAAGCGATCTGGGTGCGGGTCTGCACGCGCAGCTTCGCATCCAGGTTGGAGAGGGGCTCGTCCATGAGGAAGACCTGCGGGTTGCGCACGATCGCGCGGCCCATGGCGACACGCTGGCGCTGGCCGCCGGAGAGTGCCTTCGGCTTGCGGTCCAGGTAGTCCTCGAGGTCGAGGAGCTTCGCGGCCTCGCGGACGCGCTCGGCGCGCTCCTCCTTGGAGACACCCGCGATCTTGAGGGCGAAGCCCATGTTGTCGGCGACCGACATGTGCGGGTAGAGCGCGTAGTTCTGGAAGACCATCGCGATGTCGCGGTCCTTCGGGGGGACGTCCGTGACGTCGCGGTCGCCGATGAGGATGCGTCCGGAGTTGACGTCCTCGAGGCCGGCGAGCATGCGCAGGGAGGTGGACTTTCCGCAACCGGAGGGTCCCACGAGGACGAGGAATTCGCCGTCGGCGATGTCGATGTCGAGCTTGTCGACGGCGGGCTTCTCGGTGCCCGGGTACAGGCGCGTGGCCTGGTCAAACGTTACCGTTGCCATGGTGTTGGTTCCTTTTCACGGGCAGGTACGTGCCCGACGATCCGTAGTGAATGGAAGATATTCAGTTGGGGTGCGCGGCCGGCCACCAGTACCGGTGACAGGAGCCGCGTCCCCGTAGTATGACACGTTCCTCTAGCGGCGCGCACCAGGGGCCCGCAGGGACACGAGTTCCTGCAGCACCTCCGAGAAATCCTCGGGCGTGGGCACGGTGAAGGCGGCCGCCGTCGTTCCGGGGCCGATCCGTATTCCGACGTCGTCGGGGCCGAGGGTGCGCTGCGCGTGCTCGTCGGTCACGTCGTCGCCCGCGAAGAGGACCGCGGTGGCGCCTGTGGTCTCCCGGAGCAGTGCCAGCCCCTGCCCCTTGTCCGCGGCCACCACCGAGATCTCGAGGACACGCTTCCCGTCCGTGACGCGGACCCCCTCGAGCTGGGCCAGGCCGGCCCTGGCTGCCTCGACCGCGGCATCGGCGACGTCGTCGGCCGCGGTCCTCGTGTGAAGGACGACACCGGCCGGCTTCAGCTCGATGCGCGTCCCCTCGTGTGCGGAGACCGTGCGTTCGACGACGTCGACGGCGCGGGTGCGCAGGTCCTCCTGCTCGGGCGTCAGCGCGAGGGGTGCGGCGTCGGGGCCGGTCCAGGTCTCGGCGCCATGGCTGCCGATCAGCAGGGTATCCCCGGGAGGATCGGCAGCGGCGCGGAGGCTCGCGAGGGCGCGCCCCGAGATCAGGGCTGTGGTCGTGTGGGGGAGGTCGGCCAGCGCGCGGACCGCCGAAGCCGACGCGGGCAACGCCCGGGCGTCCTCGGCCCGCTCGACGAGCGGGGCGAGCGTGCCGTCGAAATCCAGTGCCACGAGCAGTCGCGGGGTGGAGGCAAGGCGCCCCAGGGCGGCGTGCAGGGCCGGTTCAAGCGTCATGATCGGGACCCTCGGACTGGAGGGCGTTGAGGAAGGCCCGGGACCACCGCTCGACGTCGTTCTGGACCACCTGCCGGCGCATGAGCCGCATGCGCCGCATGGCCTCCGCCTTCGGCATGGTGATGGCCGAGACGATGGCACTCTTCAGCCCGTCGATGTCGTGCGGGTTCACCAGGATCGCCTGCCGGAGGGTGTCCGCCGCGCCCGCGAACTCGCTGAGCACGAGCATGCCCGTGTTCGCGGTGCGGGCCGCGACGTACTCCTTGGCCACGAGGTTCATGCCGTCACGCAGCGCCGTCACGAGCATGACGTCCGCGGCGAGGTACAGCGCCACCATCTCCTCCACCGGGTAGCTGTGGTGGAGGTACCGGATGGCCGTGTTCTTCATGGTGTCGTGGGTGCCGTTGATCCGGCCGACCGCGCCCTCGATGTCCTCGCGCAGGATGCGGTACTGCTCCACGCGCTCGCGGCTCGGGCTGGCCACCTGGATGAGGGCGGCGTCCTCGACCGTGATGGCGCCGTCCTCGAGCAGCTCGCCGTAGGCCTTCAGGCGATGGCCGATGCCCTTGGTGTAGTCGAGGCGGTCGACGCCGAGCAGGATGTGCTGCGGATCGCCCAGCTCGCGTCGGATCTCCCTTGACCGCTCGATCACGTCGGGGCGGTGCGCCAGTTCCGTGATCGACGCCGTGTCGATGGAGATGGGGAACGCCTCGGCGCGGGAGACGTAGGCCGGCGTGCCGTCGTCGGCGGGCACATGCACCTGCTGCGCCTTGATGGTGTAGCCCTTGAAGCGGCGCACGCAGCGCAGGAAGTTGCTCGCGTCGCTCGGCCGCTGGAAGCCGATGAGGTCGGCGCCCAGCAGCCCCTCGATCACCTGGCGCCGCCAGGGCAGTTGCGCGTAGATCTCCAGGGGCGGGAAGGGGATGTGGTTGAAGAAGCCGATCTTCAGGTCGGGGCGCGCCTGCCGCAGCATCTTCGGCACGAGCTGCAGCTGGTAGTCCTGCACCCACACCGTGGCGCCCTCGGCCGCGACAGACGCCGTCGCCTCCGCGAACCGCTCGTTCACCTTCCGGTAGGAGTCCCACCAGGTCCTGTGGAACTCGGGGGACGCGATGACGTCGTGGTACAGGGGCCACAGGGTGGCGTTGGAGAAGCCCTCGTAATAGAGCTCCACCTCCTCGGCGCTGAGCGGCACGGGGACCAGGTGCATGGTGTCCTCGTCGAAGGGCTCGAGCGTCTCGTCGGGCGCTCCGTGCCAGCCGACCCAGGCGCCGTCGGCCTTCGCCATCACGGGGGCGAGGGCCGTCACGAGGCCGCCGGGGGAGCGTCGCCATGAGCTCTCGCCGTGCTCGTCGACGACGCGGTCCACAGCGAGCCGGTTCGAGACGACGATGAAGTCGAAATCACCGAACTCCCCCTCGGTCGCGGAGGGCGGCGTGATGCCCGGGGTGGTCGAAGGCTGTGCACTCAAAACGGGCTCCATCGCAGTAGTTCGGTCTCGTCGTCGACTCTATCGGTTCACGCCGTCCGGGGTCCGGTGCCGCTGCCCCGGGAAGAGGTTCCTCCGTGCCGGCGGCCGTCGCCTCGGCTTCCCATGGCCTGATTTCCCGCGGTGCGGGTGCTGGGCTACCCTTAACGAGCGCTCGGCGTCCCCTCCTCCCGTAGGTCGAAGGGGCCACCGCGCTCGCCGGCTCCGGCCGGTACGCCTCCTTAGCTCAGTTGGCCAGAGCACCGCTCTTGTAAAGCGGGGGTCGTCGGTTCGAATCCGACAGGGGGCTCCACCAACCCCTCCTGACTAGGTAAAACACCTAACAGGAGGGGTTTGTTGTGTCAGCTGTCTTTTCAATCCGACGTTTATCCGACGTTTTGCGCTGTGCAGAGCCGGTGAGAGTTCCTTTTGCCGCCGCACACATGGTTTCTATGAATGAAAACAACGATCAATCCGCAACCCCGTTAGTCAAAGTCCTGACCAGGATCGAGGTCGCTCGGATTCTCGGGGTTGCCCCGAAAACCCTGGCCAACTGGCACTCCTCCGGCGTCGGTCCGCCGGCTCGTCGCCTCAATGGCATTGTCCGATACGACCAGGCACAGTTCCTCGCTTGGTACGAAAGCATGAAGGACGCTGCCTGATGGGGCGCCCGAGATTGCTGCCGGGGCAGCTAGGGTCAGTCGGAACAAAGCCGTCGAAGAAGGGCGGGTGGGAAGCGTGGGCGCGATTCGGTACCGCGTCGGGCACTGTCCGCATTGAACGGTCGGGGAGCGGCGATCCTGCCGCCCTGGTAGAGATCCGCAGACTCGGTCGGTCCCTGAAGCAGCGTGCTGGCGATGTCCTCGCGTTCTTCGAACGGCCCGGCACCAGCAACCGCCCCACGGAGGCGGTCAATAGGCACCTCGAGCACCTTCGCGGCTCAGCCCTCGGATTCCGGAACCTTACCAACTACATCGCCCGATCGCTCCTGGATCCGGCGGCTTCAGACCACGACTACACCCTGAATTACGATGAGCCGCAAAACTAACCACGATCAACTGGTAGAAATCACATAGCGCGAGTCTTCATTAAACCCAGAACCGCCCATAAGAGAATTTCCAGTTCGGTTGCGCGAAGCTGTATCAACAGCGCGGAAGGAGTCAGGAAAGCTTGGATTGCCCTCCAATGCAACCTGGAGTGCGATCCGGTCCTCATCGGCGCCTTGGTCAATACTCGACCAGTGGGTGACAGGGTTTAGCTGGTTGGTGTTGACTCGAATCACTGTTGTAGAACTACCCAAGCCGGTTTCAGGATCCCCTCAGGGTCGTTTGTGGATAGCACCATGAGCAGGGCTTTTACATCGGTGAGGATTCCGGTCGCGTCACTGATCGCGGCGCGCAATTGGCCTAGTTCTTGTACTGCTTCGTCCCTCCGGTGCGGGGCACCGGTTAGTGCAAGCCCGCAGTAAGCCAGGGCGCGGACGGTCAAAGCACTCACGTTGGTCGGCGCCAAGCCCAGTAGGCGGTCGGTCCCGTGAACCGCCTCCAAGAAGGCCGAGTGGGCTTGTTCAAATTGCTTTAGGGCCGAGAGGGCGATGCCCTTTAGGCACCAGAGTTGTTGTTGCTGGGGCGGATAAATGAACTTTCGGCCCTGAGCGATGAGCGGGAGCGCTAAGGCGGGTACCCCCAATTTGAGCCGCATCTCGGCCAGCTGTGACCTTGTCTCCTCCAAGATCTGGCTGTGATCGATGGTTTCCGCGAGGTCCAGCGCTTCCTCGAGCAAGACAACAACAGATTGTGGGTTCCCCGTACTGACTAGGCTCTCCGTTATGAAGTTTAGAACTGCTGCTTCTACATAGGGACCACCGGTCTCGCGGTTGATGGCCTGGGCCTGGGTGTGCAGCTCGATGGCCTTGGTGTAGTCGCCTTGGACGGCGTGGCAGTAGCCAAGGCTGCCCAGGTTGGCGGCTTCTCCTCGGCGGTTGCCGATCTCGCGGTTGATGGCCTGGGCCTGGGTGTGCAGCTCGATGGCCTTGGGGTAGTCGCCCAGGTCGGCGTGGCAGTAACCGAGGCTGCCCAAGTTGGTGGCTTCTCCTCGGCGGTTGCCGGTCTCGCGGTTGATGGCCTGGGCCTGGGTGTGCAGCTCGATGGCCTTGGGGTAGTCCCCTTGGACGGCGTGGCAGGCCCCGAGGCTGTCCAGGTTGGTGGCTTCTCCGGAGCGGTTGCCGATTTCGCGGTTGATGGCCAGGGCCTGGGTGTGCAGCTCGATAGCCTTGGGGTAATCGCCCTGGTAGGCGTTGCAGGCCCCGAGGCTGCCCAGGTTGGTGGCTTCTCCGGAGCGGTTGCCGATTTCGCGGTTGATGGCCAGGGCCTGGGTGTGCAGTTCGATAGCCTTGGGGTAATCGCTCTGGTCGGTGTGGCAGGCCCCGAGGTTGCCCAGGTTGGTGGCTTCTCCGGAGCGGTTGCCGATTTCGCGGTTGATGGCCAGGGCCTGGGTGTGCAGTTCGATAGCTCTCGGGTAGTTGCCCTGGACGGCGTGGCAGTAACCGAGGCTGCCTTGGTTGGTGGCTTCTCCGGAGCGGTTGCGGATTTCGCGGTTGATGGCCAGGGCCTGGGTGAGTAGTTCGATAGCTCTCGGGTAGTTGCCCTGGACGGCATGGCAGCCCCCAAGGTTGCCTAGGTTGGTGGCTTCTCCGGAGCGGTTGCGGATTTCGCGGTTGATGGCCAGAGCCTGAGTAAGCAGTTCAATGGCCTGCGGGTAGCGATCCAAAGCGTAATGGCAACGAGCGAGGCTGCCTAAAGCTGCAGCTCTGTTCCAAGGGTCATTGTTCTCGTGGGCCGAGACCAATAGGTCGTCGTACAAATCTGCTGCTTCAGGGTAGTTTCCGAGGGTGTGCTGGCAGTTGCCCATAACAAGCAAGTGACGCATATTTTGGCCAGAATCGGTGAGGTGCCCGTGAAGGCGAGTGTGAAGTTCAATCACGGTGCGGTAATGGCCCCATGTCTGCAGTTCACCGTCGATGTCGTCGAGCACCTCGGCGGCGGTGTCGTAGCCGCCGACCTCGCAGCGCAGCTCGAACTCCGCCAATTGGGGAAAGACATCATCGATCGAATGCCATACCTCGCGCGGGGTGCGGATCTGGGCGTAGTAGTCCGCGGCCCGGGCCTGGAATGCCGCCAGCGGGTGGGCGAATTCGGTGCCCTCCAAAGCTTCGAGGGGGATCTGGGCATGGGCGTAGTCGCGGTCGACCGGGTGCAGGTAGTAGTGGTCGTGGCCTGGGTCGTAGCGAACCAGTTGCCAGCGCACCAACCGGTCTAGAATCGGGGTGGTGTTGATCGTGGGGTCGTAAGGTTGAAGCAGGAAATCAACCCCAACCGCAGCCACGGGACTGGGATAAACGGCCACGGCCTGCATCACCCGTTGGTCCCTGGCGTCCAGTGCTTGGTAGGCCTGTCCCACCAACGCCTCCACCACCTTATTCGCGGGCAGGTCGGCGGTGCGCTGCACCAGGTTCTGCGGAGTGAGTTTTGGGCGGTTTGCCGCCAAGATGCCCTTAACGGCTTCTAAGGCCCGAGGGAAACCGCGGGTATGCTCCTGCAGCTGGTTCAAAACCTTATCGGTAGCCTGTTCCAAGCCCAGCGATCCGCCGGGGTCCAGTGCTCGCAGCACGGTTCGGGCGTCCTTGGGGCCCAAGCCCTCCTCCAACCAGATTTGTTGCTGGGCGCCGGGCTGGACTTCCAGCAAACCGGTCGGGGCCACCCTGGTGGTTACCAAAAGTTTCAACGGGTGTTCAGCGGTACTCAGCACCGTCTGCAGGGCCTCGTGCAAGGCGCCCTCCGCTAGGCGTTCCTGGGCGGTATTCATGACGGACTCTAGGTTGTCCAGCAGCACGATGACCGGTCCTTCATCGCGGGGCAGGGCGGCGAGAACTGCCCGCATGATCTGGGTGGGACTGTTGCGTGGGTCCTGGTTTTGTGTCTTGATAATTTGAACGATGTTGGGCGGCAGGAGCTTGCACAAATCGTTGACTAAGTGCGGGTAGCTGACTCCGTGGTCGCCCGTGGGACTGAGATAGACGATGCCGCCCACCGCCGTAGAGACCGGCCTTTGGGTTAGGTCAGGCAGTTGGCCGGCTTCCAGGGCTTTGAGCAGACGGCAGACTATCGCGGTCTTGCCCATTCCGCCCCGGCCTATGATAGTAATCATCCGTGTACCCGGGTCTGTCAGCCAGTTGGCAGTCAGACCGGTTTCCACGACCCGGTCCTGGAACCAGATTGGAGCTGTGGCGGGGGGACGATTGATAAATTTTGAGGCCCGTGCCGCTGGCTGAGAAGCGGGTTGCCGCTCCTTATCGATGTCGTTATCTATGCGTTTTCTGGCTTCTTCGGCTTGTCGCTCCTTCTCCTTCTGCAGGGAGTCAGCTACCAACATGGCCAAATGATCGGGGTTGGTGAACCGTTGGGTCATGCCGGTGATCCGGTCACGGAAGGCCTTCTGCTGCTTCCAGCACTCCGGGTCGATGAGTTGATTGGGAGGGATTCCCAAACTAGGGGCATCCAGGTCGATCGCGAACATCAGACGCGGCTTGTCGGCCTCGGTGGCGGCTTCGTATTCAAGTTCTGTGTAAGAGAGGTTGGGGCCACCTTTCACCCATGAGCCGTAGCGGGCGCCGAGAACCCCGAGAAACACATCGCAGTCCTGGGCGCGCCGGATGCACTCCTCAGCCGGTGGCGCGTTCGTGGAGGGAAACTCGGCCATGTCCACGATAACGTGCCCCGCACGTGAGATAGCTCCTTTCACCGCATCGATGTACGACCCGCCCTGTGGGTATTCTTGGAGCTCGGAGGTGTGGGAGATGAACACCTGCCACTGCGGTCCTGCATCTGATTTCATGTCCCCATCTTTCCGTTCATGGGCAGGACTTGACCCCGCTGTCATGAAACTTTCTGTAGATGAACCCGGGCCAAGATTGAGCGGGAGGGACAGGCCAAGGGCTGCCGAGGGGGCACTGAGGAAAGACGTCAGTTGCTGAGAAGGTCGTGAGCGAGTCGCCGAGGAGTGGAGTGCAACTCTCCTGCCTCCTCAGCACCGGAAAAGTGTCCGTGTTGGTGCCGCCGGTAGGTCCGCACCGCCCCATGGCAGGTGCGATAAGTACGTCATGAACACGGGCGAAATCTATCTTCTCGCCTGAAGAGTCCCTGTGGAATCCGAAGCCCCGAATGACGAACAAGCGCATAGCGTCCCTCTTTCACCCTGTGGGAGTTTCTCCGCCGCGCCTAGTCGTCCGGTTCGTAGCGGGATTCGAACTTCTCGGCGCTCATGGCGTAGCCATCGGTGCCGTCTTCGTTGTTGAATACGACGTAGTCGCCCTTGAAGTAGTGCGTGCGACCTTCCTTGGTGGCGATGCTGCCGGACTTGACCGCTTGCTCTGCCCAGACGGGACTGGTTTTCACGTACGCCCCCAGACTTAGCTGTCGATAGGTGGCAGCAAAGACATCGGCGTCGACAGTGTAAATGTCGCCGTCGTTGTCAACGAGCCAGTCGCCAGGCTTGCAGTGCTGCTCTGCCCCCCATTTGCGATAGCTGAACCCCGGGGTGTCCAGGCGCAGCGGTATGGCAACAACATGCTGGTCCGGCGTGCGGCGGTATTGTTTGCGTATGTTCATGCGTTGGTCCGATCTGTTGGGGTCGACGGAAGGTCGAAGATCTGATCGAAATCGCTTTCGTGCACGTCGCGCTTGCCGGCCAGAATGCCGAGACGATGGAGCGTTTCCATGTTTTCCGGGGCATCCATCTCGGTGAGGGATGCAGTTCTGTCCGGGTCCGCCAAGCTTTCGTCTAGCTTCAGAATGTTCTCAAGGCTCAAGTCAACGTCATAGCGTAAGTAGGTCAGCAGCGGTGTTCCGCAAAGGAGGTCATTGCCCAGGTCCCCGAGATCCCGGTCGAGGTGTCGGGCGGTGGTGCTGGCTGACATCCACTGCAGCATAGTTTCCTGCAGCATGGCGCAGTCCCTCATCACCGACATCAACGCGCTGACAGCGTGACTCGCGGCCAGGGCGCTCTTTTTAATGACGGGGTCGGTCGAACCGGTCCCGACTGATACCAGGAGCAGTCTATGGGCTCCCGTGGGCCAGCCAATCCGATAGCCCTCCAAAGTGGCGTACATGAGTGCCTGCAGGGCCGGGTTGTTGAACGGGCTAACGCCGCCATCGACAAAGTTGCCGACCACAGGATCCCAATCCTCTGGACCGCTAATGGTGATGGTCTCGGGCTCAAAATACGACGGCGCCGCGGTGGATGCGCGGACAACCTGCCACAGCCGATATTCGCCGTTGCCGAGCCTGCCGTTTAGACCGGCGCTGAAATACTTGCCGCTGGGGTTGTTGCTTACCGGCCAGGGACTGCCGGTGTCCAGGCGTTTGGTGACGATGAGCAATCCCGTCAGGAGCCGGTCGCTGCCCAGGGTGGTGTCTGCACCGAAGAGCTCCTTCAGCTGAGCTGTCAGTAATTGATCGTCGTACTTGGCGCGGAGAAAGCCCTTACGGAAGAGACTCCTCTCGAAAACTCGCTCTCCGAGGCTGAAATACTTTCTCCTGAGCTCCCCGACGCTCCAGCCTTGAGCCAGCGCGGCCGCGATGATAGCGCCTGTGGAGGTGCCGGCAATCAGGTCGAAGTAGTGGCATAACCGAAAGTCCTGATCGCCGCCGTGGCGTCTCCGCAAGAGGTCCTCGAGCCGTTCCAAAATTCCTAGGCTTAGTACTCCCCGGAGCCCGCCCCCGTCCAGCGCCAAGATCCTTTTGGGTCGACCGTCATTACGTAGATGTCCTGCGGCGGTAAGTTCCTCATAGTTCATTTGGAATTCTTCTTTCGCGAACCGCGAGCCCGGAGTGACAATCGAGCAGATTGCCCAAGATTTCGGTGTTCATCACGTGAACCTGACGAAATGACGCAGCGCGACGTCGAAGAATCGTGATCTGCGCAAGCGGATCCGGCTGCTGGAGCAGGAGGATGAAGTCCCGCGGCGATTTGAGGTCATCACTATTGAGTCTTCCTTAGAAAGTCCAGTCTAGGTCTCCCTGCCCGAAGGAAATTAGGGCCGAGAGGCTACCCAGCACACCTCCGGCTACCTTTTTCCCGAATCCTGCGGCTCCACCTTGCCGATCCCCTGAAACGTAAAGGTCAGCCCAGTAGTCTGACGCCTCCGCTGCCGCAGTTTTCTCGCCCGAAGCTGAGCGTCGTACTTCAGTGAATGCGAACGCGACCGAGCCGGACCCCAGTCCAGTAGCCCCAATCGTGAGGAAGCTCGCGCTGAGTCCCGCCTCAACAGCGATGGCGCCCGAACGCACGCCACCATACACACCCACCGTTAGACCGCCGTTGGTGGCGCCTTCCGCCACATCTATGGTCCCTTCCGCTCCGCGTCCAGAGTATATTTTTTCTACCCCGTGCAAGATCTGAAGGCTGGATGCTGCCACGCCAAGTCCCATCACTCCCTTGCCCACCCACTGGAATTTGTTCATCCATTTGGAAGTACTTTGCGATTTTTCGATGATTTTGTTGGCGATCGCGATACGTTTACTTGCAGGAAGGGATTCATTGGACGGATCGCCGTAACGCCCAGTGATCTTGGCCCAGTTCTGCTCCTTGTCCAACAACTTCGACAGGAGTCTGCCACCGGGCGTGAGCTTATCTTGTGTCTCTGCACGAAGGACATTTCGAAGCGTACTCGTCTGTTGGGCTATGCGGGCGGCTTCCCCGGGTTGGAGGCCATTAAGGGCTCGAACATCCGCATGAGCGGCAGCAGCTCTAGATACGTTCAATGTCTTATAGGCGTCTCGCAAAGCTACATCCAGCGAAGTGAGCCACTCCGCGGCGCGACCGATGGGGCCGGGGGATCCATCGGCGGCTGCATCTGATCCACTTTCGGTACGGGAACCCGTCTGGCGTTGAGTCCGAGCCTCCGCCTGCGTACCATGTGGATCCCGGTATGCCAGCGGATCGTTTCGGACGTATCGGTACGGATTTGTGCCATCAGCAAGCGGTTGCGGGTCACAGCTTGTCCAGCGGCCCACCCCAGGGGAATAATATCGGGCACCGTGATAGTAGAGCCCGCTCTCTTCGTCGCGCTCTCGCGAGGTGAAGCGATACCGCTTGCGGCCAAAACTGCCGAAGCTGGTCTCGCCATACGGGGTGTATTCCTCGCGATTTAGGAAACCATTGTTGGCGTCGAGAACGACTGTGCTGCTGCCTAGGTGGTCGCCGAAGTGGTATTGCAGGGGTGGACCGAAGTCATCCGGATGTGCTGGTCCCCGCCTCACAAGGGCAACGCGCTGGTCGCCGTCCATAACGTGCAGGTAGTTGTTGGCGCCGGACGCACCGCTGGTGTTCCACCGGTGGTGCTCGAAAATCCCATCGATGTACGTCGCCGACTCAGCAATGCCGCCCTGACGACGGGTGAGTTTTTTTACTCGTTCCCCTGACGCATCATAAAGGTACTGCACGTATACGGACGGCTCCTCATTGCCGACTTGGGTGCGGTAAGCCTTCAGTCGGTTGCCGTAGTCCCAGTCGAAATGCCGCGAGGTCGACTCGCCGGTCATGTTGCCGCACTGATCGAAGGTGTAGGTGAAACTAGCGGCGCCGGAGCCCAGCGTGTGGAGCCGATTGGTGCCGGGAAACAGTGCAAACTGCCGGACCCAAGCGGCGCCACTGTTGGTGTGTCGCAGCCGGACAAGGTTGCCGACTGCGTCATACCGGTAAGTCTCGGCATAACCGACGGTTACCTCTGCTGCGTTTGCAGGACTGGCAATGCCTCCAGCCGACCCACAGCGGGGATCGTCCCGCCATGGCTGGGGCGACGGAAGCCCGGAGCACTCACGCCCGGTGGCCGAAATTAGCCGGTAGAGCGGGTCGTACTTGAATCGGCGAACGAGCGCGTTGCCGTCCACCACCGAGGAACGCAACTGTGGGTCGTCGACCAGACCTGCCTCCGGGTTTCCACGTACCCCGCTACCAGGTGCCCTATCGATGAGTTCAAGTACATTGCCGGCCAAGTCGTATCTGTATGCCACATCTTGTAGGGCATTGCCTCCGGGCCGGTAGGTCAAGGGATCCGGTTGAGCATAGCGCTCAGATCGAAGCCGCAGTAGGCGCCGGCTCCGGGGGTCGAAGTCGTAGCGCGTGAGGACACCGTTGCCGGAAGCGACAAGAGTCCGCTGGCCAGCGGCGTTGTAGACGATACGTGCCACTAAAGTTTGCCCGTCGAGCTCGACCTGCTCCAACCCGCCGGCCCGATTGTAGATCGGGCGAAGCTCGGAACGATGCCCAGTGACGTCCGCTGGAAGGCGTGTGGTGGAAATTCGATTAAGAGCGTCAAATGTCGCTGAAGTTTCATAGATTGTGCTGTCCAGCACGGCTTCTTCCAGCTGATTTGTTCCTGCCAGCGAATGCCAATCAACTCTGTAGGGCTTGACGGCCCAGTCAGGGCGCGGTTGAACAGGATTTGGGAATACTCCGAGTAGTACCTCGTCCGCAATGACCTGGCGGACCCGATGGACGACGTTTTGCTTGAAGTCGTAGCGGGCGAACACCAGCAAACCCGATTCGTCGAAATGTCGGTGGATCTTGCCGAGGCGATTCATTGCCTTATTCTCGGCCCGCTCCTGAGCCAGCTGCTGCGCGTCCCCCCTGTCGCCGTACTCCAGCCGCTCGCGGAGGGAGACCGGTTCGCTTATCTCGTCCCGCGCCCACCGGCGGATCGGGCGGAGCAGAACGTCGTATGCCTGTAGATGTAGGGCATCCTTGTCGTCCCGGATTTCCACGACGTTTCCGGCTGCGTCGAGAACGATGCGGCGTACGCCCTCGTCGAGCTGCACAACGCGTAGCGGACGACCCATAAAGTCGTAGACATTCCGCATGGCGAACCGTCCGGACGCGTCAGTCACGCCAACCATGTTTCCGAGGACATCGTACGAAAACTCGGTCTTTATATCCGAGACTGGCGAGTCCGCTCCTGGTTCTCGATGGCGTTCGGTTCGGTCGACGACGCGGCCCAGCGCATCGACTATGCAGCTCATTGGCGTGTTCCAGTGGTCTCGGTAGCCGCTCGCTTTGACTGCCGAAGTGCGTCCGGCATTGTCGTTAGCGTCGTAGGTGTACACCTCCCAGGGCGTGGGGGTGAACCGGTTGGGCGCGGACAGATCGGCAGGCACCCCGCACACCACCAGCTCCTCCGCTCCGTCCGGATGCCGGGTGGAAGCGAGCCGTCCGCGCGCGTCATACAGCATCGAAACGCACTGACCCCGCTGGGCCTCGCTTGGTTGCTCGTATCTCCATCCGCTGGCGAAGAAGGGCTCGTACTTTTCGACCACGCGACCCTTGTTGTCGTAGACCTGCCAGCCACTGACCACCACATTTGGCTCAGCACCCCTGAGCACTCCGGTGACCTCTTGCTGGGGAGTCGAACTTCCCTGCGCTTCCGCACGTACGAGCGAGCCGAATAGCGGATCGCCCCATCGAACGTCGTCCGCTTGGGCACGCGTTTGGACGAGCCTGCCGAAGCCGTCTGAGTACTGCACTGACTCTATAGACGCGGCCCGCTGCTCTTCGGGTGAGGTGGAGTCGCTAATGTGCGCCACACGCCGGATTGTACGAACCGCAACCGGTTGCTGACTGAAGTCGTACACGAACTTTGTGCTGGGCGTTTGCACGGTGTCTCCGACGATTTCCTCTTCTTTGCCCATTACCGAGGTGCTGCCCGGCAACCCTAGGGGGGTGTAGGTATAGGCCGTGCGATTTCCGTTCTCGTCCGTGACGAGTCCGGGCTGGAGGACGCGATAGTTGTGTACTACTTGAGTCACCATCCCTGCTGGATCGGTCACCCGTTTAGGCAGAAGCCCAACGTTGTCGTACTCGACTTGCGCCTCGCCGCCGATCTGGTTCCGAAACCCTGTCAACAATCCGCGGCCAGTGGCCGGCTCCGCATGGAAATCGTACTGGCGGCGGTTTTGGGACACGTAAAAGCCCATGATTTCGACGCTGTCTACGCTGTCTACCGGCGCTATCGTATACCCCGCGTGGGGAGCGGTGTGGTCGCGAAACTCCTGTGGGTACTCCGCCGTCCACGCGGGCGCCTCCCCGAGGGCAAAGTAAGGCGGTATTGCGGATCCGCCCGAGTCCAGTCGGTAAGCGTCCTTGAGAATCTTCTCGGTGAGGACCAGGATCTCCGTGCGGACCGGTGCGCCAAAATCGCCCAGCCGCCCTAGCTCAAGCCCTGTGAATGGTTGCCCGTCATAGTAGGTGCGCGTCTCCCCAATTACCGACAACTCGGCGGTTCCGTCCGCTATCTCCCTGCGCAGTTCCAGCAGGGTAAGGCTGCCGTCGTTGACGATCTCATGGACTGTGACCTTGGCAACACGGTCCACCATGTACAGCTGGTCGTCGCGCTGGGCGAAAGTGGATGTGGTTGTGGTTCCCAAATAGGGATTCCCATGCTCGGACGTGACGCGGAAATCGCGTCCCCGGGGTACGGCCACGATGAATTGGCGGCGGGCCAGGCCGAAACTGTCGTAGTCCTCGCTGAAAGCGAACTGGATCATCGGATCGGCGCCCCGCTCCCACTGAGTGGTCCGCTGCCCATCGACATGAGGAAAGAAGATCCGCTGGCGATCACTGCCTCTGTCAGGCGGGGGGCTTTCCTCCCGGATGCCGTACTGCCACTCTGTAACGGTGAAAGGTCGCAACTGGCCTTCGGAGCCGTCGACGGCGTAAATTTCGGTTCGCATAGTCTGACCTCGTAGCGTGCGGAGGGCATCGGCCCTCTGAACGGCTGTCATAACAGCGAGCATCTGCTGGGTGGCCACCGGGCGCGGCAGGAACTGCGGATCGTCGGTCCAGTACTCGCCGGTGAAGTCAGCTTCAAAGCGGTCGGCGAACTCGTCTCCGACTGGGCCAAGGTGGAACCACGTCTTGGTTAGCAACGGAGGTGCGAACTGCGACTGCCGCACCGGGTCCACTTTGGAGTCTTCATCGGCTAGATCCGGATTATTGAACTCGTCGACGTGTTGTTCGGTGTCTAGCTGGTCCACGCGGCCGAAGCCTCGGAACTCCCGCTCTGCGCCGTCCCAGTAGCCGTGGTGGTAGCGATAACTCGTCGTGAGCTTACTCCGAGAGATTTCGTCGAGAACTGTTGTCCGCGCGACCACCTGAACTGGGAAGGGCAGCGGCGTCTGCCATCGTGAAGGCGATTGCTGGTCTGAGAGGTAGAAATTCGTCGAGGAAGCGTAGCGTATTCGGGTCACCGCTCCGATGTTGTTTGTCATCATTTCGAGCAGGTAGGGTTTCACGGCGCCGGTGAGGTCCAGGAACCGGTGCAGGGCCAGTGTGGCCCCCGGCGAGTTGCTTGTCCAAAGGATGCCCGCGGTTCCGTTGCCTAGCAGGTCGACCAGCCGCACGGCGTCGATGTCAGGGAATGAAGGCGTGTTCTCGATGCGGATCGGATCCGACCAACTGTTGCCGTTCTGGTTGATCCAGATTGTCACGCGGCCGGGCTCGACGTAGATGAGGTCATCCAATCCGTCGCCATCCACGTCGCCGAGGAGGACGCGGCGCGGATCAAACTGAACCCCCGGCAACAGTTGGTCCTCGAAAAGGGGGCTGTTGGCCATGCTGATCCGCGCGCCCCACCGGCCGTGCCCAAGAGAGGGCCAGTAATCGACCCGGCCCTGGCCAATTAGTACGATGTCCTGCAGGCCGTCGCCGCTAAGATCGGCCAGCTTTACCCGTGGGTTGTCGAAGGTGACGTCGGGAAACTCCTCCAAAGGGCCACGGGGTCTGGTTGCCACCGCTCCCCAGCCGTGGACCGGATCGTTGAAAAACAACTGGAAGTTTGAGCCGGTGCGCAGAGCGTCGACCACGCCGTCACCGTCGAGGTCTACCAGACGCAAATTGCCGTCGTCGAAGGGGACGGAGGGCGGCGTCGCGTACCGCACGAATCCTCGAGGACTCCATCGTCCGGTGAAGCTGAGCGGGAAGTAGCCTCCTCGGTCAAGGGTGAGGAGGTCGGCGCGGCCGTCCCCATTAAGATCGCCGAACTGAGTCCCTGGATCGCCCAGCCGTACGCCTACCGGGACCTCCGGCATCATGCGCGGCGCATCGTATGTCCCGTTGCCGAGGTTGCGCCAAAACCGGGAGCCGCCGTTCATTTCGATGATGTCGGGCAGTCCGTTGCCAAACAGACTCACCAACTCTAGATCTTCGTCAGCTAACGAACGACGCATCAGGGTTCCGCCGGTACCCTCGACCAATTGAGGCCGGCGGCCCTCCGGGTCAAAGGTGCTGTACCCGAATTCCAGGGGCGGCAGTTCCTGGGTATCTGCTCCGTCGTGGCCGGTTACGCGGACCTGACTCAGCAGTGAGATGCCGTTGCGCGGCAGCAACCCGGCGTCCAGTTCCCCGATGCGGACCCGGTCATCCAGGTAGGTCAGGTCAATGCTACGGGTCAGGTGGTTTTCGTTATCCGGATGGGTCCGGATTTCGATGCGTTTGCAGCGCAGTCGGGTGCGGATTTCAAATCCTGCCCGGTGGTGGGAAAAATGAGAGACGGGATTCGGTTGATCTTCGTAGAGGAACGTAATTGACACCAGAAAAGCATCGTCGCCGTAGTCGACGTAGCGGATGGTTTCCAAATAAACCTGGTCCCAGGCCCGTAGTCCGTCCTCGGCGTGGTCCCGCCGGTACTCGTAGCGGATCCGGTTGCCGAATGGGTCGGTCGTCTCGGTCAGTTTCCAGCTGAAAATCTTGGACGGGTTCCGTGGGTCGGCTAACACTGCATCGGGGGATCCGGTACCCCCGAAGCGGCTGACTAGGCCGTCCCTACCCTGCACCCGCCACATATCCGCGCCGTCACGGATATGCTCGATCCGGGCGAAAAGTCCTTCGGTGCGGGGCCGGAAACGGGTGACTCCTAGGGACTGCTGGCCGACCGGCACGAGGTCTTCCGCGTCGGACAGCAAGAACGTGTCGTGGTCGTCGGGGTCGGTCGAGTCGTCGAGGTACCGGGGGATACCCCGTGAGGTTTTGCGGGTGATTTCCGGCGTACTTAGTGCCCAACCGAGACCGAACGGGCCGTTTCCGTTGCCGGTGCTATACGACAGGCTCAGCGCTGGCTGGAATCCGTTGCGCCCTGACGGCACAGTAATTGGCACGGTGAGGTTCCCGGTTCCCGTGAAGAGGTCCGGGGCGAAGGTCTCGCCGATGCCATGCAGGGCTCCACCTCCACTGGGCAACGAAATGACCTGGGCGGCAACGCCTGACTTGTTACTCATCGATCAGACCTCCAACTCAATGGTGTCCTTGTATCGCTACTGGTAGGAGTACATGACGAACAGGCGAAGGTCGCCAAGTTGGGTGAAAGCCTGCTCACCATCGAGTAGCGTGATCTGCCATGGCCCTTCTACGGGGAACCGATCATCGAGGGGAAGGGTCTCGGGCTCGCTGTCCAGGTCTTCGCTGAACCCGCCTCGGCCGGATACGCGTTCGCGCTGGAAGTTCGCGTCTGCCCTGCCGTAGCGTAGCCGAATGCCTTCGACACCCTTGTCGTTATTATCTGTCGCTTGTAGTACGAGGGCTTTGAACTGGAGATTCGTTAGTGAGGCGGGAAAGTGCTTGCGTTCGAGGGGCACACTGGCCGTTCCCGTGCGAAGGGCTCCAAAGCTGTCGGGGAACAGTTCCTGCAGAGAGAATCCGGAGATCTTGTCGAGTGGCTCGCCATTGGGTGCAAGTTCTGTCTCGTAGTCATGCACAAGCTGCTCAATTTTTGTTTCCAGGTCCCCGGTGTCCACGCCAGCGACAACGCCGAAATGGATCGTGATGTCTCCTATCCGCAGTTCCTCAAGATTGTGTAGCTCAAGCCGCCACAGTCCGGTCGGGCCGTAGCCTTCCAATCCCTCGCGAAGAGCCTCCGGCTTTAAGTCATTCGGAGCATTTACGGGTAGAAGCGGAGAGCTGAAAATTTCGGTGGATATGATGGGATTCTTTTCTAGAACGTAGGACAGGACCCCCCCAACTGGACTGACCCCGCGTCCCTCCGTCCGCTGTTCCTCCCGTGCCCGTCGCACCTCGAGCTCGGTCGGCACCAACCGCGTCGTATCCCTTACATCCTTGTGCCGCAGCAGGAACGCGCCAGTGTGCTCCAGTACTCCGCGCGGGCCGCTCGCCGGGCCGGTCGCATCGATCTGAACCGCTACAGCGTAAATTCTGCACATGTAGGAGAATGGGAAGTCCTTATTTAGCTGGTACAGCGAGTACTCGAAGTAAGTTTCGCCGTCCTGCAACAGTCGGGCGTACTCGAGCGGATAATGTTGGCTGAGTGAAATATGGATCTGAAACGTCCGAAGTGCATCCCCACTCATGTGCAAGTCTTGGTCGTGAAGCTCGCCCAAATCCTTTGACAACGAGTCCGTGGCAGCGTTAAGACGTGCGAGCGGGTCGAGGTCTTCCGGAGTCTCGCCCACAGTGTCGGGGGAAGGATTGTCCCAGTAGTCGAATCTGATGAGCGGTGCATCCTGGCCGCGCGCGAAGGACCAGGCGCGCTCGGCTAGGTAGGCCAGCAAGATCGCTGTATCGAGCACCCTAGCAGCTCTTCTCTCATGCAATTCGGCGAGTGTGAGATAAAGGTCGGCGTCGACACGATTGTCGGTGAGGAAGTTCAGTCGTTGATCCAAGTGCTGGATTCGTCGCTGGGATAGAGACAGCTCGGTCTCGGCAATGTGACTTCTGATTTCCGCGATCTCGACGTCCGCTTTTGCTATATCTAGTTGGTGTCCCAGCTCCGTACTTCGCGCAAAGTGGTTAACAGAGGACTCGATGAACCCCGTTATAAGGGCTCCTCCTACGAAAGACTGAGGGCTGGTGATAGCCGAGGAAATACGCGAGGCCCAACCAGCCATGGTCTGCGCTGCCAGTACATCCAGTTGATCCCTGATTAACGCCACCTGCTCTTCGGACTTCCCTTCCTCGAGACCTGCAATCGCGATCTGATCGACGAGAATACCGGTCCGCAAGGTCTCCTCGTTTAGTTCGTGGACGATGTTCATCTGTTGCCCGATGAGCGACTGAGCAGCTGCGAGTGAGTTCAGCGCGCCCTCGGCTGCTTGTGCCAGTTGTTGAAACTTGTTGTCCGCTGCGGCTTGCAATGCCGTCCAGCGCATGACCGGAACGAAGTCTTCCGATAAGCCGAGCACGTTGAGACCGGCTCGCAAAAGCCGACATTGCCGTCCTGCGTGCGTTATGACCTGACCGCGTAGAGCGTTCCCGGGGGAAATTGCACTGTCCGTGACGATACGTACCGCGGCTTCGTAAACCTCACAGAGAAGGCGCCTATTCTCTGTAGAGAGAATGCGGTGCCGTCGGAACAGAACGTCGCCGAGCTTGAGGTACGCGAATGCGGACCGGAGGGCGGCGAATTGTTGCACAGGCGTAATGCCTCGTGCTGGCCCCGTTGAAGTCACGAAGACGCCGGGCAGCGCTAATATCTGGCGGGGACCAGTCAGAGCTACGTAATGCTGGAAAAGTCGTATCTCCGCACCGAGAACATTAACCTTTTTTGTCGCCGCCTCCGGCAGCAGGAGGGCATAAGAGTGAATTGCTTCGACCAGGCGCGGAGGCGTGCCGATACCCTGAAGGGCTTCGTTGTCGAGTAAACTCTTACGCGCCGCGCCGGGTTGAAAGAACTTGTTCAATGCGACGATGTCAGTGGCCGAGACGGGCGGGCCTTTGTACCCTTGGCAAATGGTTCGCGTCACTCGCTCGATTGTCGGCTCTCCCTCGGCGTCGACCCCGCCCTTTATGAAGGCTCCGAACGAGATTGGACCTGAAAAGGCTAAATCGATCGTCGCTGGCGTGATCGCTGGCAGGTCTCTATGGCTGTGCACGCGGCCCAGCAGTCGGTGGGCGGGCCCGAACTTTCCCGAGAGAATCGATTGGTAGGCTTCCTGCAATGCGGGGGCTTCCTCAGTCATCGCCGAATGTCCGAGGAACAATATCAACTCCTCCCGCGCCGCCCTGACGTCGTTAGCACGGCCTCGAAGGTCGGGCGGAACCGGCGTAACTGATCCGGGGTGCGTATCGACCGGTCGGACAACGTCTCCCAGTGCGGTCCTTACCTCGTCAAGGTTAGCCGCCGCGAAAAGGTCGACGAACTCGAAAATCTTCACTCCGTTTTCTGGAAAAGACATCATTATCAATTCACCATGATTTTCACGATAGATTGCTGGCGTTGCCAGGGCCTTACTGCACGAAGTGCCTGAATATTGAAGAAACGATCCATATGCCAGGCCGACGAGAGACTAGTTGGTGCAGTACTGATGTACTTGAACATGCTTTGAAGCATTCACGTGTAGGGCAACTTGTACGCCGTGCCAGTCGAACCCGATTTCGCAATCTGTCGGCATAGCAGACGACACAAGCCTCGCAGATTGGTGAAGAACCTATCCCGTCCCTCAGGCAATCCGCTAAATCGCTGTCAGGCCTCATCCAAATTCATTGAAAAGCGGTACTGATGGACTTGATGGTTGCCTCCTTGGTGGAATTGATCGGTTCATCGCCGCCAATGCGAATTAGGATACTCCAGCGGTTCGTCGCAGCCAGCAATGCTAAGGAGTACACGGCGTTGAACTGGGCGTGGTCGCCTAAAAGCACGAACTCGTTATTCAACGGGCCGACCGAAGGGTCATTGTCCAATGCGATCGCCACGCCAACTCTATCGGTTCTGATGCCAATAATTTGTCCGCTGAGTCTCGTCGGCATCGCTTGTTCTCCTTGCTTCTTAAGCTGTCTACTCGATGACTCTCTCGACCGGTTTCATTGCCGCTAGGGGCTAAAGTGCCGCGGCGGTAGATTGCTTTGGATGTCAATAGTGCCACCCCGCTGGTCGCGGATCTTGCCCGTCGTTCTCTTAAAGTCCTGAATGCGATCCTCGTTCGCATCTTCGCAATTGTGAACGAGGACGCCAGCACTCCAGCCGTGAAGGGTCGAGTCCACTTCGTAGGTAGAGATTGCGCCTGCGCACACTCATTCGTCAAGACGTGGGGTGAACAAGCGGGAGAGTTAGGCGCAGATTCTGGCGAGGGGCACTCATTCACTACTTGTAGGGGCACAGCAGATGCACGTATGACGACGCGAGCGAAGCGGCTGCACCGCTTCGAACCTCCCACAATCCAAACCGGACAGGGGTAACGGGCGTGTGGTGGTTCTGGGCGGGCGGGGAAGCCCCGACAACCGCCGGGGCTTCTTCATTGGTGCTGGTGATGCTCAGCCGAGGCCGGTCGCAGCAGTCAGGGTCTGCAGGCCGGTTCGTCCCATGCTGGTGATCGGCCAGCCGAAATTGCCGATCGCGTAAGCACTGATGGGCACGAGCAGGCACCATTCGCGGATGGAGCCGACGTTGCCGAGGACGGGGACGGCGAAGTAGCCGTTCCTTTTCCACATCCAGTTGATGACGGGGATCGCGCCGATGGCCCCGGGCGGCCGGATGATGAACGGGTGGACGAGGTTGCAGCCGCCGGTGATCATCCTGTCACCGAGGATGTGGACGATGACGCCTATGCCCATGGCCATCGGAAACCAAAACTGCTCGTTCGGGGCGAATGCGGTGACGAATGCGCCGGCGGCCAGTCCGACCGCCCATGGGGACTTTTTCAGGCCGTCCGGGATCATCTTCAGGGCCTTCGCTGCGAAGGCGACCAGCAGCATGGTCAGCAGTCCGGCACCGGGGTAGATCGTCCCGAAGGATTCGGTTTGCATCGTCCAGAGTCCGGCCACCCAGGCGACGGCGATGAAGGCGACGATGCCGAGGAGGGAGTGCGTGCCGTGGCGGTGTCCGCCGAAGATCTTCCCGATGCCGGCGCACATGATGTTCGACAGCGGCAGCAGCGAGTGAGCGATCGTCGCACTGTGGTGGTCGGCGTCGGGCAGGAGTGCAGCTCCGGCGGTGACCAGGGCGCCGGTGATGACACCGACGGGGCTGACGTCGAGCAGGCCGAGGCCCAGGGTGAGGGATTCGGGAAGGAAGGTGACCTTCTCGGCTGGCGGTCCGAGGCCCACCTCGATCTGCGTGGTGACAGCGACCCAGGCGGCTGCGCCGCAGGCTGCGTGGTGGGCACCCATCATGGCGGTCCTTTCGGGAGGTGAAGTGTTCTCACCTCCCATGTGTGCGGCTCCCGCCCGGCGCCTCCCCGCCCCTGTCTCACATCTCTATGCAGTTGCCGCACCCAATGCAGATCACGAAACTAGCGCGCGTTTTCGTATGGTTAGGATCCGAATTAGCAGGTGGGTGGCCGCCCGAGCCGCTGCCTGAGCCGCTGCCTGAGCCATCACCTGACTTCGAGCCGGCGGGGGGTACCGTAACGGTTACGTGATTTCCCCCGTTGGGGCTGTTGTCTCCACTTGAAGAGTTGTTCATGCCACCGCTGGGGCTGTTATCTCCACTGGTGGGGCTGGGGGTGCGACCGTCGTCAGTGAGAACATCCTTGATCCACCCCACGACATCACTAACCCCACCCCAGAAGCCGCCATCGTCGTCTTCAGGTTGCGCGGTGGGGACCTCGCCGGTCGCGAAGGCTCCCCACATGGATGAGCCGCCACCGCCGCTTTGCTCGGCTGGAGTATCACCGGCCGCAGCGCTGACCCATCCAAACACTGTCTCAACGTCAGCTGGGGTGATTATGCTCAGGAATCGTCTACCGGGAAGTTCGAAGGTGTATCCGCCGGCGTGTGACATCACCTTGAACTTGTTGGCTACCGTAGCCCTTCCGCGCTGACGCACTTCAGCGGCCACCTGCTTGGCCTCTTTCGAGATCCGGCGGCTCGCAGTCGGATCGGTTGTTGCGCTCGAAAAAGCTGTCAGGGCCTTCTCGAGTCTTTCCAGGGACTGAATCTGCGCTGGGACGCGTGTGCGGGTTATGCCCGTGTGGTTAGGGCCGGGAACGAATAGCACGCTACTGTCATTATCGAGTTTAAGCTCGAAACCCGCGGGCGGAAATCGCACCCGACTTGGGCCGCCTGAAGCCACTGCTTCGTCTGAAAGCAAGGCTCGAAGTCCCCGGCCTGAAGCGATTGTGAGTTCTGGATTCGGTGGCATTTTGGCTCCTGGGCACTCCTAGAAGTTTGTGGAGTCCAAGTCTCCGCCCGGACTTGAGGATATGGAAGGGTCGGATGGCACCCCTTCGCTGAAGGGGCGAGTGCAGCCCAGATGCGCCTCCTCTAACGTGGAACGACAGATGGATCGGGCTCTGATTTTGCCTCTGCCTATCCGATGGTGTCCTCCGCGATGATCCGCCTGGCGCGTGCCGGCAAGGGCGATGTCCGCTCAGGTGCCAGCGGCTACTTCCTCCGAATGCCTCCGAGTTGGAAGTCCTGGGGGTTGGCCGTCAGCACCCTGAATGCGGTGAGCCCCGTGTCGCGGTTCGCCGGCTCGAGCAGAAGCCACGCGCTGTGACGCTCGTTAATCAGTTCCTTATGCAGTGCACCGATCCGGTTCCGGTCGTGTCCCTTGAGCTCGGGCACCACGGACAGGGGAGCTGTCATGGTCGCAGCGAGCACCGCGCCGTCCTCAAGATGCCGGCCCGGGTCGCGCGAGTCGGACATGTAGGCGGCGCCCTTGAGGACCAGTGCTCCGAGCGCGTTGGGGATGCTGACCATCACCTCACCATCGTCCGTGGCGATCCGGCAGTTCACGGTCCGCTGCAGTGCTTGGGTGCCGGGGGCAGCAGGAAGGGTGCCCGGCCGCCGATCGTCGGGCGCACCTTGGGCGCTGCGTTGTCGGCGATCATGACGTCGATCTGCTCCTTGCCGCGCACGAACCGGTGCGCAGCAGCGTCAACGCTGATCGATTCCTCCAGCTCGTAGCCGAGGCGCTGGAGGGTTGCCCGGATCTGTGGTGCGGACGCGGCTCCGGTTTCGACGTGGAGGACGATGTCGACGTCGGCGGTAGGCCGGGTGACCTCCAGGCCGGCGACGGCCGCATGGAGTTGGACCATGAGGCCGCCGACCAGGGTCCACTGAGTCGACGGGATCTCGCGAGCGAGCTCGAGGCACTGCGGCCACGGGGTTCCCCATCCACCGGGCGGCATGGGCGCATCCCAGACTGGCCGGTCGTCGGTGACCGCTTCCACAACCGCGTCAGCCACGAAGAAGGTCCCCAAGGACACGCATGCCCGCGGACCTCTCGCGGGTGGCGAGGGAGTCCATGAGGTCGAGGGCGATGGCGGCGACGGGCACCCGGTCGTCATCGAAGGCCCGGTTGCTGGCCACCTCGCGAATCGTCACATTGCCGCGCGGATCTTCGCGCATGCCGAGTCCGGCGGCGAGTTGGTCCGCGTCGCCGGACATCGCGTATCCCTCATAGGTGCCGCCTCCTCCGGAGAGGCCGAAGACCTCGGCGGTCTCCGCGTCGCGCATGGCGGCTCCGCCGGTGGCCAGAAGGTTGGCCTCGAGGATCGGGATGGCGTCGCTGCTGGCCCGGAAACGTCGGGTGACCGCTCGGTCCCGTGCCAGGAAGTGGACGTCCTCGGCGGAGGAGTGTCGCAGTCGATTTTTGAGCCGGGACACCTCGGAGGCGGACATCCAGCTGGCGCGCATGCCGGACAGCAGGGAGATGGCGGCCCAGGCAGAGCCCTCTGCCCAGGCGCGGCCGCGCCGCAGGACGTGCCCTCCGGCGAGGAGCCGTTCCACGGAAGCGGGGTCGACGATGATGGTTCGGCCGGCGGCTCCAAGCGAGTCAAGCCGCCCGCGGTCAATGAGCTCGTGAATCGATTGGCGCGTGATTCCGAGGCGTTCCGCGACTTCGGCCACGGTGAGCCCCTCGAGTGCCTGCATACACTAATCCTGATCAACGTCAGGTTTAGTGTCAATAGTTGAGGGGCGCATCGCCGCTGGTCAAAGCGGCCATGCGCCCCTCACCGTCTAGGGTTTGCCCCTACCCGAAGACGTCCTCGGTGACGACCCGCTTGGGCCGCACGGGGGCGAAGTCGTCGTCGTCGTCGACCGGCGCCCAACGGCGTGGTGCGACGGGCGAAGAGATCATCGTCGTCGGCCGTAGCCTGGCTGGCAGGTGCCGATGGGGCGGCCGGCGCGGGAGAGGGAGCGGCAGCAGTGTCGAAGCCCGTGAACCCCCACTCGTCAGGAGCCGCCTCCACGACTGGTGTCACCGGAATCGGCTCCTCCACGACGACCATGTCCTGCACAGGGGTCTCCGGCGCCTGGATCACGGTCAGTTCAAAGTCGGCGGTGTCGGCCCCGGCGATGAACTGTTCCATGGTGTCGACCTCCTCGTGGGTCGCCCCGGTGAACGAGTCGGGGACGACCAGCAGCGACTGGACCCCGATCTCGGCGAACGCCTCCTGGGCGATCTCCTTGAAGGAGAGCCCGAGCAGAGTGTCCTCCTCCGAGAGCTCGTCGTCGATCCACGCAACCCGACGGATGTCAGGGTTCTGCTCGAGCCAGGCGAGTGCGGCGTCGATCTTCCACCATCCGCTGTCGTCGAATCCCGACTCGAGGGCATCAGCGGCCCGGGGCAGCAGCCGGCCCAGGTGCCCCGGCGCGTCCTGCCCCCGAGCGCTCAGCCACACCTGACGTGCAGGCAGGGCCGCCAGGCGTCCTACGATCGCGAGTCGGAATGCTGTCGCTCCGTGCCCCGGTGTGTCGATCATCTCCATGTCGGCCGTGTGGGTAAAGGGGGCGATGGCTTCGTCGACGTCGGTGAAGAGCGCGACACCGGGCACCTCCTGAACCTCGGCGACCTCGTCGTCCCAGAACAGCTCGGACTCGGGAACGACGGCAGGCGCACCAGTCGTAACGGTCTCATCCAGCTCCAGGGTCTTGGGGAGGACCCTGCAGGTGACAGATACGTCCTGCCGCCGACGCTCTTGAGTAGGTCCAAGCTCTCAGCACAATTCACCTCCCGCTGGGCCGACTTCATCAGGAGGCTGGACAACATCGGGGCGGCAGTAACCGGGCTCCCTCCGATCAGCTGTACCAGGGCCACCAAGAGCACATTGACCCCATATGCCAGCGTTGATTGCGCTTACGCCCGCCTAACATGCGGCCTGCCGATCGAGTCTCCGGGCAAGGAGGGGCTCTCCGTTGCCTAGCAAGAGTGCGCATCGCTTACACCTCGAATAGGGTGCAATCATGTCCATTGTCACCTGGCCCTCCGCCCAAGCCCTTGAACCTACTTCCCACAACGTCAAGGTTGCGCTCAAGCACCTGCTTCGAGCTTGGGGCAGCAAGAGCCGTCTCGCCGCTGCATTGAAAGTGGACCCGGCGGATTTAGTAGCGTGGGAAAGCGGGAACTCCAAGCCCGGGACCAAGGATGGCCGGCTAATCGTGCACACGCATGTGGTTTTGGAGCAGGCGGAAAAGATCTGGAAGTCGAATGTTGCCGTCGATTGGCTGTTGGGCAATAACTCGTATCTAGACGGGGTACGACCAATTGACTCCATCCGGGTAAAGGGGTTGCGCGACGTTAAGGGCGCCGTTGAGTCTGAGGCTGCCGGGAACTTCTCGTGACGCTCCTTTACCGGGTATTCGGGTATGACGCAGGCGCAACTGATTCTAGCAAGTCAGGGCACCCGCTATTTCTTCATAAGCCACAGGCGGGAGGCAGATTGGACAACAATGATCGATACGGTCTCTGGTACTTCGCTCTGACTCCGGAGGCTGCGGTCGGCGAGGTGTTCGGGAATTTGGACAAGTTTACCGACGACATGTTTTTGCGTGATTACATGCCGCACGGCAGGCAAGTCCTAGGAACCTACTCGATCGACGAGGACGAGTACTCCTTCCTCGACCTCGATGACCCGAACAATTTGAAGGACCGGGCGCTTCGGCCAACGCAGATCGTCGCCCGTAATCGCGCCACGACTCAGGCGTGGGCTCTGAAGATATTCGAGGAGCGGCGCACCGACGGTAAGCGGAAGTGGGCGGGTGTCAGATGGTGGTCGTTCCAGCGCCCGAACTGGGTCGTTTTCGGGCTATGGGTGGAACCTGGCGAAGACCTGCCATTCACTTACATCGAGCACCAAGACCTAAACCTGAATCATGCCGCGGTCGTAGCCGCCGCCGATGCTCTGACGAAGGAGGTGGTGCCCTAAATATGCCGCCGCATCCGTTTGTGCTGGTAGCAGTTCATGCGTGGAATGCGGCCGAAGGCAATTGAGAAAAATTGGTCGCTACGGACGGGGTTTCCCGCCGGTACACGGAGTGTGTCTGCGTGGTGGTCCGATTCAGGGCAGCCTAGGCAGACTTTGCAAGCTTCAAACGTAACTTTCAGGTAGAAGTATGGCCCCTAAGGGTGCCTTAGGAAGACCGGTGACAAGCCCGCCCTTTTTGCCCTGCCTGCCGCACGCACGCGGCACGCACCTCCTCACACCCCGTTGCAACGTGTAGTCGGAAGACCGAGGACATTAAATTCCTACCCTCCCTATCCGCACCACCATGACGCCCTGCCAGCCCATCTCGCTCCATGCTGGCAATCTGCGGGCGGATGAAGTCCTGGATGGTGCTTGTTTGCTCCTCAAGGAGCACGAACTTTCTTTGTGCATGTCGGACCGCCACTGCTGTCATCCCGCGCCGCCGAAGGGTCCAACACTGCATCCCCTGGTTCTGTGGCCACCTCAAGGACCCTTGTGATGAGCCCGACGGGTTTGGCGTAGGGGAATGGGTTAATGCTGGCAAGCCACTGTTCCTTGTACGTCCCCAGCTGGCACGTCGGAGCAGGCGTAGAGGGTAGGCCTGTTTATACGGTTAGGGCAGGGACGGATGGGGCTTCCGCTCCCCATGCGTGCAAACTCACTGCCCATGGTCCGCAGCCGCACGGACAAGTGTCCCCTGACGAAGCGGGGAGTAAATTTCGCCAGTAGGCGCGCTCAGTCAGGGCCGGCGCGGATGTAGTTAGCCCGAAGTCGTCTACTAGCTTCAGTGCCGCACGCAGGTGCTCAACGAGGAGGAAGCCGCAAGTCTCAAGTGCCGCGTTGGCCTTATCCTCGATGTCGTATGTGAAATCGGTTCGGTCACCATGGTGGTCGACGAGGTGTATCGGTGACCGGCTGTGAAGTCGGAGTATTGATGCCCCCGATGCATGCCGTAATGGGTTGGTCACGTAGATGAGGCGTGCCCCGAAGGCGGGATGGGAGGCATCCGACAGCCAGTTATACCACTCGGAGAACTTGGGGCTTTTCGAGAGCTTGTCCAGCTTGGCGACGTAGGTCAACACGTTCGTGGCACTCGGCATACTTGCTGGCAGGTTAGACATTCGACTTGCGAACTGCAGCTTCGTCAGCGTCGGGGAGAGTTGCGCGCGTACCAAGCTAGCTCGATGAAGGCATGCGAGGTCCGGAAGCTTGGCTGTTTCCCAGGCCTTCCGTACTAGACGTACTTCGGTGACCAGGCATCCGAGTTCTTCAATAAGTGCCCGCGAAGTGACGGCGGTTACGCTTGTCGTGCCACTCGCCGACGCGTCTAGACCTGCCTTTAGAAGGTCGATGCTTCGCCATGCATGGAACAACCACCACCCCACCATTTGCGAGTGGAGCGGAGGGAAGGTGACGGCTTCGGCGGCCCTTCGTGCGCCCAGTTTCGAGGGACGATCCACTGCCCACGTTAGCCCAGTACCGGCGGCAAAAACCCAGTCGTCGCGGTCGGTGGCCTGCATTCGCTTCCAGCCCCTGGTGGTCGCATCGTCCATCGGAAGGACCAGGACTTCCTCGACAAAGGCATCACGGGTGAGTTCATCGAGCGACAATGCCTGCCGTCGCAACTCCGCAAAGTCAGCCATCTACGCACCCTCGGCCGAGAAAGACACTTTGATCGACGGCCGGTCGACAACAAGGGCGTTCGACTCGGCAACGCTGCTTGGCCGGCGCCCTGCCGACGCTGTGAAAATTAGCAGTGCGGGCCACGCATAACCCATGGCTCTCTCCTCAACTCAGATCACTCGCCGTTTTGCCGCAAGAAGCCCTAAACGAACCCAGAGTAGCCGCTGTTTCGAGCAGTACCGCGATCACCCAGTCGGCAAGGCTCTGCTAAGGCTCACGTTGGGATGCCGACCTTGATGTCGATCGGCTCGTAGCCGGTCGGGACAGAGATGATCGTGATGGCACTAGGTCCAACACGCTCTTCTCGAACCGAAGGACTCTTCGCGTCAAGTTTTCGCGACTCGGCCGACGTTTATATCGACGTTTTGACGGGAAAGCGCGGGAACTTCCGGGAACTATTCGGTAGCCTGAACTCCATCTATCGACTGTTTTGCCTGGTCACAAGGGCCTAGCGGGCGTCCGCGGGAATAGCCGGGAACCACCGATACGTAAAGCGGGGGTCGTCGGTTCGAATCCGACAGGGGGCTCCACGCATCCTCGTGTGCCCCATCCGGTCCGGACCGTGTCCCCGGATCCAGCGCCCGACCTACAGGCCCTCCCTGAAGCGGTTCCTGTAGTCCTTCGCGAGCGCGGCATCCTTCACCGTCCGATGTGACTCCTTCCCGAGGCGCCGCTGCTCCGCGACGTCCTGTCTGCGGCGCAGGCTCGCGAGTTCGCGCTCCATCTTCCGGTAGCTCAGCCAGCGCCGTTCCTCCAGATCCCCCGACGTGATGGCTGCCTGCACGGCGCATCCGGGCTCGCGGACATGCACGCAGTCGCGGAAACGACAGTTCCCGAACAGTTCCTCGACGTCACCGAACACCTCGGACAGACCGTTCTCGGCGTCCCAGAGGGCGAAGCCGCGCAACCCGGGGGTGTCCATCACGACGGCGCCGTCGCCGAGCGGCACGAGCTCACGCGCCGTCGTGGTGTGCCTGCCCCTGCCGTCCCCGGCCCGGACCTCGCCGGTGTCCTGTCGGGGATCGCCCACGAGGGCATTGATGAGGCTCGACTTCCCGGCACCCGAGGGACCGAGCAGGGCCAGGGTCTGCCCGGCCCCGATCCTCCACCGGAGATCCTCGAGGCCGTCACGCTGCTCGGCGGACGTCGTGAACACCTCCACACCGCGTGCCCGCTGGATGGTCTCGGCGACGACAACGTCGAACCGAGTGCTGAGGTCGGCCTTCGTCAGGATGATGACGGGCACCGCGCCCGAGTCCCAGGCCGCGACGAGGGTCCGTTCGAGCCGGTTGGTCGACAGCGGCCGGTCGAGCGGGATGACCACGCCCAGCACATCGATGTTCGCGCCGAGGATCTGTGCCTCGGACAGCGGATCGTAGGCCCGTTTCCGCTGCAGCAGGGAGAAGCGCGGCAGGTGGCCGATCACGGTGCCGCCGTCGGGCCCGATCGCGGCCCAGTCGCCGGTGACGAGGGACGTCCCGCCGTCGAGGTGCACGATGCCGTGCCGCGCGGCGACGAGCACCCGGCCGCGGTCCGCACGGATGACGCGCGCCGGTTGGGCAGTTCCCGGGTCGGGGAAGTGGAAGGAGAAAAGACCGCCGATGCGGTCGGTGAAGCCGTACTGCACAAGAGTGTCCAACGGTGTTCCTCTGCGGGGAGGCCTCCCCGCAGGGCGCGGCTAGTGCGCGGATGCAGGGGAGGCGGGGTTCATGGGGATGGCGGCGCACAGCGCAACGACAAGGACCTTCGTCATGACTCCACCTCCTCGCAGGACTCCCTCAGGGCTTCGACAGCCGGGATCCACATCCTATGCGTGCCGTGTCGGCGTGACCAGACCCGGATCCCCATCATTGCTCCTGCCAGGAGGGTCGGGAAGCAGATCCCTCTATCGGTGTCCTCAGCTGATCCTTCACCTCGCGCAGTCCGCGGCGCAGTTCGTCGGCTGCATGGGAAACTGGCTTCACGCCGTCCTCCCCGGACCGCTCCGCGCCGGCCGGGGCACCGGTTCGGCCAGAAAGGTAGACATGGATCCCCAGTTTCGCGCCGCAGCACCCGATGGGCCCGTCCCTGCACGGGGCCGGACCGCCCACCTGCGCCGCAGTTCCGGAGTGGCCATCGGCGTGACGGCCCTCCTCGCGAGTGCGCTGCTGACCGGGTGCTCACCCGACGGGGAGGTGATCGACGCCGACTACGCCAAGGTGTGCCAGGACCGGACCACGCAGGAGCGGGCCGAGGATGACCGCTGCAGCGACCAGGGCGTGTCCTCGGGGCTGTACGGCTGGTACTTCCTGGCGATGGGATCGGGCAGGCGCAGCATCCCCGCCGTCGGGTCCGGGCTCTCCGGCGGCACGACGTCCGTCCCGTCCGGTGCCACCTCCAGGTCGGGAGTCGCACCGGACGGGGCGTCGTCGGTGTCGCGGGGCGGCTTCGGCGGCAGCAACAGCGGGACGGGTGGCTGACATGAGGCGACGGACATCGACCCGCCGGCCCGACTGGCGGGAGAAGATCGAGAGCGTGGGCCTGATCTACTCCACGACCATCAAGCCCGACGGCGGGGCCATCGAGTACTGGCACGAGGACGCCTACTACGAGTTCGAGATGAGCGAGGTCGAGACGCTCGAGGCGGTCACCGAGGAGCTGCACCGCATGTCGATCGAGGCGGCCCGCTACCTCGCCACGGGCGCCATGGGCACCATCGGCATCAGCGCCGCGGCCATGAAGCTCGCCGCCGGGTCCCTGGCCCGCAGCGAGCCCGCCGTCTACGGCCGCTTCGACTTCGCCTACGACGGCGTGAACCCGCCGAAGATGCTCGAGTACAACGCAGACACCCCGACGGGCCTCATCGAGGCGTCCATCGCCCAGTGGTACTGGCTGCAGGACGTCAAGCCCGAGAACGACCAGTGGAACGGCATCCACGAGGCCCTCGTCGCGGCATGGGACAAGCAGCGAGGCGGTCTCGAAGGTCCCCGGCTGCATGTCGCCCACACTGAGGCCGAATCATCCGGCGAGGACTGGATGACGGCCGCCTACATGCGCGACGTCGCCTCGCAGGCCGGCTGGGAGACCGTCGGCATCAACATGGGCGACATCGGCTGGGACGCCCGTCAGCACCGCTTCGTGGACCTCGACAACAAGGCCATCAGCACCATCTTCAAGCTCTACCCGTGGGAGCTGATGATGAAGGAGGAGTTCGGGCAGAAGATCCTCGACTGGCCCGTGATGACCCGGTGGATCGAGCCCGCCTGGAAGATGTTCCTGTCGAACAAGGCGCTCCTGGCCGCCCTCTGGCACCTGTACCCGAACCACCCGAACCTGCTGCCCGCCTACCTCGATTCACCGCGGGAACTGTCCGAGTGGGTCGCGAAGCCGCTGCACGGGCGCGAGGGCGATAACATCCGCGTCCACGCCCACGGCGTCGAGATCGAACAGCCGGGTGACTACGGAGCGGAAGGCTGGTGCTACCAGGCGTGGCATCCGTTGCCGTCCATGGACGGCAACCACCCCGTCGTCGGAGCCTGGGTGGTCGACGGCGAGAGCGTGGGCGTGGGTATCCGCGAGTCGGACGGCTACATCACCGACTACTTCTGCCGGTTCGTCCCCAACGTCATCAACGCCCCGGCCCCCGTCGAGGCGGCACCGTGACCGCGGACGCGCAGCCCTCACCGCTCGTCCGGGACAAGGGTCTCTCCCGCGACGACATGGGCCTCGCCGGCAGCGTCTCGATCGGCTTGTCCTCCACGGCGCCTGTCTACTCCCTGGCTGCGGCGCTCGGCTTCGTGGTCCTCGCGGTGGGCGTGCACGCGCCGGCGGCCTTCCTGCTCGCGTTCGTCCCGATGCTGTTCATCGCCGTCGCCTACCGCGAACTGAACAGCGCGCTGCCCGACTGCGGGACCACCTTCACCTGGGCGTCCGCGGCCTTCGGCCGCTTCACCGGCTGGCTGGGCGGATGGGGCCTGGCACTCTCGGGGGTCGTGGTCCTCGCGAACCTCGCCCAGGTCGCCGGGACCTACCTGTGGCTGCTGGTGGCCGAGGATCTCGCCTCGAACACCCTCCTGGTGACGGCGACCGGGGTGGCCTTCATCGCCGCCATGACCTGGACCAACTATCGCGGCATCGACCTCGGCGAGAAGATGCAGCGGGTCACCATCATCGTCCAGTACGCGGCACTCGCCGTGGTGGTGGCCTTCCTGGTCTGGCGCCTGGGAACCGGCGACGCCGTCGGCGCCGCTTCCTTCAGCGCGGACTGGTTCAACCCGCTCGCGCTGGGCGGCCCCGAGGCCGCCGTCCAGGGAGCCCTGATCGCCCTGTTCGCCTACTGGGGCTGGGACACGTGCCTGGCACTGAACGAGGAGACACGCCGTCCCCGGACCACGCCGGGCAGGGCGGCCATCATCTCGTCGGTGATCCTCGTCATCACCTACACCGGGGTGAGCACCCTGGCGATCCTCTTCGCGGGTGTCGGCAGCGAGGGGATCGGCCTTGGCAACGAGGCCAACGCCGGCGACGTCTTCTACGCCATCAGTGACGCTGCTCTCGGGCCGTGGGCGTGGGTGGCCGTGCTGGCCGTGCTGGTCTCCGCCATCGCCGCGACGCAGACGACGATCCTGCCCACCGCCCGCGGGACGCTCGCCATGGCCGTCCACGGCGCGCTCCCGCGCCGCTTCGCGACCGTGCATGCGACCTACATGACACCGACCTTCTCGACGGTCCTGCTGGGCGCGACGGCGGCGGCCTACTACGTGGTCCTGACGCTCGTCAGTGACGACGTCCTGGCCGATTCGATCGCCTCGCTCGGCCTGTTCATCGCGTTCTACTACGGGCTCACGGGCTTCGCATGCGTCTGGTACTTCCGGCACACGCTGCGCTCGAGTGCCCGCCACCTCGTCCTCCGGGGTGTCCTGCCACTGATCGGGGCGCTCCTGATGACCGCGGCGTTCGTCGGGTCCGCGGCCTCGATGTTCGATCCCGCATACGGGGCGACGGTGGTCGCAGGAATCGGCGGCACGTTCGTGGTGGGGGTGGGCGCACTCCTGCTCGGGGTGGTGCTGACGGCGCTGTACTACAGCAGCCGACGGCGGCGCGAAAGCGCGGACCGGGCCATCGCCGGACTACGGCGGGCTGCGTCCGCGGAACCGCACGGACGGCGCGCGACGGGCGGATGAGCGTCAGGGAGCCCATCCCCGTCCGGGTGGTACGCGGTGCTGCTGCCCTACGGGCCGTTCGGCCCTATCGCCGGACGAGCGGACCGGCCACCATGGAGGGAGGACGCCATCCGAGACCCGGGAGCAACTGTCATGAACGTCAGCACTCCGACCCCTGGAACCCCCGACCGTCCAGCCGGGCGGAGCAGCGCGATGACCGACGGCATCGCGGGGACCGCTCCGCGCAGGCCCGTCCTCGTCGGCTACGACGGGTCCGACGGCGCGAAGCGCGCCGTCCTCTGGGCCTCCCGATACGCGGGCGGCGCGCAGCTTCCCCTCGTCGTCGTCCACTGCTGGCCGTGGCCGTTCTTCACCCATGATCTGGGACCGGCAGCGGGCGTCCAGGACAGCGGTCTGCGCAGGGAAGCAGAGAAGCTCCTCGCCGAGGGGCAGGACCTCGCCGGACGGGCCGAACCGGAACTGCTCGTCAGCTCACGCCTGGTCGTCGGGTTCCCCTCCGAGGCCCTGACCCGACTCTCCGCGGAAGCCTCGCTCCTGGTGACCGGCACCAGGGGACTGGGCGGCTTCGGCGAACTCCTGATCGGATCGGTCAGCCTCCGACTCGCCTCGAGCGCATCGTGCCCCGTCATGGTGGTCCGGGAAGCACGACCGATCTGCGACACCGTCATCGCCGCCGTCGACGGGTCCCCCGCGAGCGACAGGGCCACGGCGACGGCCGCCGATCTCGCACGGACACTGCACAAGCGCCTGGAGTTGCTCCATGTACGCGTCCAGCGCCGGCGCAAGGCGGCCGATGCGCCGTTGGAGGGCCGGGATCCTGTTCTGGAACGGGCTGCCGCCCTGTTGGCCGGGATCGGAGAGCTGTCCGTGACGGAGGATTCAGCCGCAGGACACTCGGCTGCCGGGGAGATCGTGCAGTGGACCGCGACCGCGTGCAGCGTCATCCTCGGAGCCCGGGGGGCCGACGCCGCGGGGGCCCGCCTCGGCTCCACCGTCCACGCGGTCCTCCACCATGCCAGGGGGAACATCGGGATCGTCCCGTGAGGTCCCTGTCAGGGCACCGGCGGTCTCAACTCCGCTGGTCGGGCCCCTGAACCTCCACCTGCTCCGCCTCGCGTTCCTCGGTCTCCGACGCCGTCGCCGTCGGCCCCGGATCCATGCCGTCCCGTTCGCGCCACCCGCCCTTCCGGTAGGCGGGCGTGCCTGCTGCCAGGACCACGAGCGTGAGGACGACGACGGTGAGCATCACGCACACCATCGCCAGCGAGTCCCCACCGAGGAGGCCCACGAACGGACTCACCACCCCCGCCACGCCCGACTGCAGGGCGCCGATGACGGCCGCGGCCGTACCTGCCATGTGGCCGTAGTTGTGCAGGGCGAGCACGGAGGCGTTGGCAGGGATCATCCCCTGCGTCCCGAGGACGAGCCACAGGCCCGCGACGAGTCCGACGATGCCCCCGAAACCGGTGAGCACGATTCCGAGGAGCACGAGTGCGCACACGAGCTGCACGATCACCGCGACCCGGAGCACCCGGATGGGCGCCGCACGGCGTACCAGGGCGGCGTTGAGCTGTGCGGACCCGACGATCGCGGCGCCGTTGACCGCGAAGACGGCGGCGAACTGGCCCTGGCTGAGGCCGTACTCGTCCTGGAACACGAAGGGCGAGCCCACGACGTAGCTCATGATCACGGCGAGGCCGAGGCCCGGTATCACCGCCAGTGCCATGAAGTGCCTGTCGCGCAGCAGTGCGAGGTAGCCTCCGGCGACCTGCCGCGGGGCGCCCGAGCGCCGCTGCTCACGGGGGAGCGACTCCGGCATAAAGCGCCACACGATGAGGACGAGGGCCAGCCCGATGAGCGCGAGCGCGTAGAACACCGCACGCCACTGCCATGCGCCGGCGATGGCCTGTCCGATGGTGGGCGCGAACAGCGGCGCCACGCCGATCACGAGCATCAGGCGCGACAGCAGCCGGGCGGCGTCCGAACCGACGAAGCGGTCGCGGATGACGGCGATGGCCACCACCGACGCGGCAGCATTGAAGAAGCCCTGGCAGACCCGCAGCCCGATCAGCGACGCGATGTCGGGTGTGACCGAGCAGAGGATCGAGGTCACCACGTGCAGGGAGATGCCGATGAGGAGCGGCAGGCGCCGCCCGAACCGGTCCGAGAAGGGCCCGATGACGAGCTGGCCGACCCCGGCTCCGATGAGCATGCCGGACATCGTGAACTGCGCCGCCGCCTGCGTCGCCTCGAGGTCCTGCGCGACCGCCGGGAGGGAGGGCAGGTACATATCGGTGGTGATGGCGGGCAGGGCGGCGAGGGCGCCGAGCATCAGGATCCACTTGATGCTGGAGCGTCTGCCGGATGCGGCCGTGGCGGTCGTCGCGGTGTTCACCCTGGAAAGCCTAGCCACATCGTTGACCGGGCGAACAGATGCATGGCATGTTCCGTCGTCGTGCGCAGGCACTGGACGCGCGGCGCGGTGCGGGCTACCGCGGGGGAAGCCGGTGCGTGACGACGTCGAGCCGGCCCGCCGTGACCACCGCGGTCATGTAGGTGCAGTAGGGCTGGCGACGGCGGTCGGTGGGGGAGCCCGGATTCAGGAGCCGCAGCCCGGTGTCCGCGCGGGTGTCCCACGGGATGTGGCTGTGCCCGAAGACCAGGACGTCGGTGTCGGGGTACAGCGCGGCCATGCGCGCCTCACGGCCCTGCTTCTGCCCGGTCTCGTGCACGACGGCGAGCCGCACGCCCTCGAGCTCCGCCCGAGCGATCAGCGGCAGGCGGGCCCTGAGCCCGGCGCCGTCATTGTTGCCGTAGCAGGCGATCAGGCGGTTCGCGCGGGACTCCAGGTCCTCCAACAATGGCAGCTCCGTCCAGTCGCCGGCGTGTACGACGGCATCCGAGGACTCCACCGCGCCCCACACCTCGTCGGGCAGCTCCTTCGCACGCCGGGGCAGATGGGTGTCGGCGAGGAGCGTCAGGGTGAGGGCCATGCCGTCCATTCTCCGGCGTGTCGGGCGTGTCCGGGTGCCCGTGACAAGTGGAAGGGCCTGTGCCATGCTCTTCCTCAGCACGCTTACTAATGGGAACCGGTACGACGAGGAGCAGGAAATGCAGATTGACAAGTCGCAGATCATCGAGCTGCTGAAGAGCCAGGGCAAGCAGGATCACGCGGATCAGGCACAGTCCGAGCTCCCGGACCAGGTGGACCCGGAGCAGCACTCGGACCTCCTCGCCAAGTTCGGCATCAACCCCAAGGACCTGCTGGGCAAGATCCCCGGACTGGGTGGCTTCGGAGGCTAGCGGGTTCCGGCGGCGCCCCGCCGCCGTCGACGAGTGAGGGAGCAAGCAGTGGATACAGGCCAAGTGGTATGGATCATCGTCGGGATCGTCGTCCTGCTCGCCATCGTCGCCGTGATCGCGGTCCTGGCGCGCAAGCGGGGGGCGGCGCAGCGCAAGCACCAGGAGGAGAAGGACCGGCAGCGGGCCGCGGAGATGCGGGAGCAGGCGAGAGCCACGGAGCTCGAGGCGCGGGAACGCGAAGCCAAAGCCTCCATGGCGGAGGCCGAGGCGCAGAGGGCCGAGGTGGAGGCAGAGCGGCTGCGGCAGCAGGCCGAGCAGCGGCAGGCCGACGCCCAGGGACTGCGCGAGAAGGTGACGCACCACCATCAGGAGGCCGATTCGCTGGACCCGGACGTCACCAACGATCAGGATCGGCGCCGCTGACAGGTGCCGGCACCCGTGAAGGGGGTCCTCCACGAGGGCTCCCTTCACACGTTCGCAGGGCGCATCGCGCATGTGGAAGTGCGTGACAATTCGCGGTCGGCCCCGAAGACTCGAAAGGTGACGCGGAGGAGTACACGGTCCGGCAGAGCGGGAGGTAGGCGGATGGACGAAGCGGTGATCGTGGTGATCACGGGAGCGTCGAGCGGCATCGGACGGGCGACGGCTCGCCTGTTCGCCGACGACGGCGCCCGGCTCGTCCTCGCCGGGCGGGACGCGGACACGCTCGAGGTCGTCGCGGTGGAGTGCCGGGACCGGGGAGCGCAGGCCATCACCGTGCCCACGGACGTCTCCTCGGAAGCCGACGTCGAGGGTCTGGCCGATGCCGCGGTGCAGCGATTCGGCGGCATCGACGTGTGGGTCGGCAACGCCTCGCTCTACAGCTTCGGGACCTTCGAGCAGACGCCGTCGGAGGTCTTCGACCGGCTCGTCGAGGTGAACCTGCTCGGTCAGGTCTACGGTGCACGTGCTGCGCTGCGGGTCTTCCGGCGCCAGGACAGGGGTGTCCTGGTGTCCGTGGCGTCCGTCTACTCACGGATCACCTCGCCCCTGGTGAGCCCTTACATCACGAGCAAGTTCGGGCTCCTCGGCTTCCTCGAGGTGCTGCGCATGGAGTTGCGCGGGGCGCCGGGAATTCACGTCTGCGCGGTCCTCCCGGCGACCATCGACACCCCGATCCACCAGCACGCCGCGAACTACACGGGCAGGCCCGTGCGTCCGCCGCCCCCGGTCACGGATCCCGTCCGGGTGGCCCGCGCCATCGTCCGCGTCTCCCGCCGTCCCCGCAGGCTGACGCAGGTCGGTCGCATCCAGTCGCTGTTCGTCCACGCGCGGGCGCTCGCCCCCGCCGTCTACGAGTCTGTCATCGCGCGCGTGTACCCGATCATCGCTCTGAAGCGCGGGTCGGTGCAGGACAGTCCGGGCAACGTGTTCCAGCCCGAGCGGGACGCCACGGGCGTCACGGGAGGATGGCGGATCCTGCCCGGGTTGCGGCACGTCCCGCGGCGCCGAGGAGACAGCACCCCTCCTGCACCATGAGCCCCTATGGCCCCTCCTGCACCACTTGGGGGCCGCTGTCAATGTGACGAACACGATACCGGGGACGGGCAGAGCTTCCCGATGGCCCAGCGATAGTTGAGGCATGAATCAATGGCAGGGTCTGCTCGCACAATGCGCCCGGAGCATGGGCTTCGACCGCGGGCACCGTCGCGCGGCCTACGCGCTCCTGGGCGTGGGAGTCTTCTGGGCCGTCGGGCTGCTGGGCGGGCTGCGTATCCTGCATTCGGCCTCGTCACCCATGACCACCCTGGTGTTCCTGTACGTGATGCTGGCCGTCATCGCGCTCTCGTTCGTCGTCGCGGCGGCAGCCGTGGCAGAGCTCGGCCGGCAGGCCGTTCAGCGACGCCGACGTTAACCTCCCGTCAGCGACAGCCGCGGTGGCGTGACGCCGGGTCGCGGGTCCCTCCCGTCAGCGACAGCCGCGGTGGCGTGACGCGGATCGCCGGTTCCCGCTCGACTGCCCGTGATTGCCCGGTGGCCGGCTGTCCCCGACGGACTCACGACGACCGGGAGTCGGCGCCCTCCTCGATCTCCGCGTAGCGCTGCAGCAGCCGGGCAGCGTTGCTCGCCGGCTCCTCGCCGATCGCCCCGCGCATGGGGTGTGCTTCGCGGCGCCCGCGGGGAAGGGCAGTAGCAGCGGCATGTCGGGTCCGCCACGACGTCGAGCACGAACGGGCGGTCGGCTGCGAAGGCCCGCCGCCGGGCAGGCTCTTCGTTCCCGAGGGGCTCCAGCCCGCTGGAGGGCCGCACCCAGTGCCTGAACGCATGAGCGCCGGCCCTGGGGCCGGCGCTCATGGCTGTCATTCTGCGGTGCGGGGCTGCTACGAGCCGCCGTCCTTGTCGTCGGAATCCGCGCCCTCTGCGGGCTCGTCGGGGCGCGCGCGGACCGTTTCCGGGTACGCGTCCGAGTCGCTATCTGCTGACGCCGGGTCGCGGGTGCCGTCCTGGCCGCCTGGGTTCTCTGACATGCGCTCATCCTTTCGGTTGCGGGGAAGGTAAGCCCCCTTATGGTGAGTCTACGGACAGGGCGCCGCGAGCATAACCCGCACGTTGCGCGTGACGGGGAGTCGTCAGCATGCTTACGATCAGGACATGGAAGCTCCCGGGGACGCCGTGTCCCAGCCCGTCGACCGCGCACGGATGATCTCGCGGTCCGCCGGTGTGGGGTTGCTGTCGCTCGGATTCGGTCTGGCGGCCCATGCCCTCTCGGGAGGTGTGCTGCCGAGCCTGCCGATCCTCGGCGGACTGGCGGCACTCGCCGTTCTCGCGGCGACGCTCGTGGCACAGGCCCGCCCGCCCGGATGGGTGGTCCTGCTGCTGCTCGGGGTGGCGCAGCAGATGCTCCACTGGCTGCTCGGCGGGTTGGGGGCGGGGGCGTCATCGACCGTCGCCCCGACCGGCGTGCACCACGATGAGGTGCCCGTGGTCTCAGGGGCAGGCCAGGGGCACTCGCCGGAGATCATGCTCATGCTCCACACCCACCTGGCAGCCGCGCTCGTGATCGCCTGGGCGGTGGCGCAGTACCCCCGGGTGAGGAACGGGGTGCTCCGCCGGAGTGCGAGCGGAGGAGCGGGCGGGCGTACGACCGTGAGCCGGGGTACCCTGCCCACTGAAGAAGGCGCCCCCGTCGCATGACGGGAGCGCCTTCCGCGCGGATCGGTTCAGGCGATCAGTTGGCGTTGGCCGAACCGTCGTAGAACGGGTAGTCCGTGTACCCTTCCGGGCCGGTCGAGTAGAACGTCGCGGGGTTCGGCTCGTTCTCCGGCAGGTTCTCCCGCCAGCGGCGCGCGAGGTCGGGGTTGGCGATGGCGGGACGGCCGACGACGACGGCGTCTCCCACGCCGTCCTCGAGGATCGCGATGGCCTCCTCGCGGTTGGTGATCACGCCGAAGCCGCTGTTGATCAGGACGGGCCCGCCGAAGCGCGTCCGCAGGTCCTGGATCAGGTTCCCGGTGGGCTCGGCGTGCAGCACGCTGAGGTAGGCGAGCCCCAGCGGCGCGAGGGCGTCCACGAGCGTGCCGTAGGTGGCATGGACCTCGGAGGCCTCGGTCTCGAGGGCGTCCTGGATGTTGTGGGCGGGTGAGATGCGCAGTCCCACCTTCTCGGCGCCCACCTCCGCGACGACGGCGGTGACGAGCTCGATGACGAACCGCGCACGCTTCTCGGGGGTTCCGCCGTACGCATCGGTCCGCTGGTTCGACTCCGGCGAGAGGAACTCGTGCAGCAGGTAGCCGTTGGCGCCGTGGAGTTCGACGCCGTCGAATCCGGCGTCGTCGATCGCGCGGCGCGAGGCAGTGACGAACTCCTCGATGATGCCGGGGAGCTCGTCCGTGGTGAGGGCGTGCGGTACCGGATAGGGCTGCTTCCCGGTGCTGGTGCGCGTGGTGCCGTCGATCGCGATCGCGCTCGGGGCCACCACCTCGTACCCGCCGTTGGTGTCCGGGTGGGTCACGCGTCCGGCGTGCATGACCTGGGCCACGATGCGTCCGCCGTCGGCGTGCACCGCGTCCGTGACCCGCTTCCAGCCGGCCAGCTGCTCGTCCTCGACCAGGCCCGGCTGGCCCGGGAAGCCCTGCCCGGCGTGGCTGGGGTAGGTCCCCTCGCTCACGATCAGACCGAGGGAGGCGCGCTGGCGGTAGTGCTCCACGACCATGTCGCCGGGGATGCCGGCCTCGCCCGAGCGCACCCGGGTGAGGGGCGCCATGACGACGCGGTTGGGGAGCTCGAGGGTGCCGAGGGTCAGGGGGGAGAAGAGCTTCACGAGGCCTGCTTTCCGGTAGGTTTCCTACCGGGCGGTAACCGGCCTCGACCGGGGGCTATTCCGGATGTGGGACGGGTCACGCCGTCGTCGTCGGTGGTCCTGGTCCGCGGCCTCGGTGTCCCGGGTCGGGGAGGCGACACCGGGACGATACCGAATGGTCGGGCACATGACGAAGCCCCGGGCGCGTGCCCGGGGCCTCGTCCTTCAGGAGCCGTCCGCTACGTGACGTCCTGCTCGTCCATGGCGCTGAGCGGAGAGCCGCCGCGGTTGGCGGGATCGTCGCTCGCGTCCACCTCGTCGTCCTCCATCATGCCGAAGTCCACGTCCGCGGCGGCCTCGCCCATCATGGGCTCGCCCGGCGGGACCTGCTCATCACCGTGAGCGAAGCGCACCTCGGCCGTCTCGTCGCGGAGGGTCTGGTCGCTGAGGTACCCCTCCTCGCCGATCGCGGAGACACCGTTCTCGTCGTCGCCGGTCACGGCAGCGCCGGGCTCGTCCTGCAGGAGTGGGTCCTCCTGCCATCGGTCGGGGTTGATCTCCGCCGCACCCTCGTAATCGTCGGGCCGACCCTCGAGCACGGGGTCGAAGGCTTCGGGTGCGAGCGCATCGTTCGGCGTCTCGGGCTCCTCGCCCACGATGGTCAGTTCCTCATCGGGAAGGTTCTCGGTCATCTTCTCTGCCTTTCATCGGTGCTGCGCATCCTTCGATCATCAGCCTACTGATCTTCCTGCCCGGACGACAGTTCGTACTGCCGCCCGGGCGCAGGAGCGGGGGCTAGACGTAGTCGCGCCAGCTGTGCCGGGGCTCGTACCCCAGCACGGTGCGTGCCCTGGTGATCGAGAGGAGCGTCTCGGTGCCCTCCACGGCCCGCGTCAGGGCGACGCCGGGGAACACCTCCGCCGCGAGCTCCGCGCTCGCGCGCGTCATGACGGTGTCCGCCGCGGCGATGATGAAGCGGTCGAAGCCCGGTGCGGCGTTCTCCAAGGCCTTCGCCACGGCCTGGGCGCCGTCGCGCCCGTCGATGTAGCCCCACAGGTTCCACTTGCGGGCCGTGGCATCGGCGTCGAAGGACGGGAATTCCGCATAGTCCTCGGGATCCATGACGTTCGAGAACCGAAGCGCCGTGATGCTCAGCTGCGGATCCCAGCGCGTCAACTCGATGGCCAGCTGCTCCTCCAGGTGCTTCACCAGCGAGTAGGTGCTCTCGGGCCGGGCCGGGTAGTCCTCATCGACGGGGATGTACGGGGGAGGCGTGTCGAAGGGCAGCCCGAGGACCGTCTCGCTGGACGCGTAGACGATCCGCCTGATGCCGGCCCGACGGCACGCCTGGAAGACGTTGTAGGTGGCCGCCATGTTGTTGTGGAACGTCGCCACGTCCGCCTGCAGCCCAGGGGCAGGGATGGCCCCGAGGTGCACGACGGCGTCGAAGCCACTGTGCCGGTCGTCCACGCCGAGGAGCGCATCGACCACCTGTCCGTAGTCCCGCAGATCGATGCGCAGGAACTCCGGGCTGCGCTCGCCGTACTGGTCGAGCTCGAGCACGGTGTGCCCGGCCTCGCGCAGGCCGCGCACCACGCTGCGGCCGAGCTTGCCGTTCGATCCCGTGACCGCGACGTTCAGGGGGGTGGGGTCCCCCATCAGGCCGGCCGGTCCGCGGGGGAGACGGTCTTCTCGACGTCGGTCTCGGCGAGGCCGCCGATGGCATCGTCGATCGCCTTCATGACGTCGTCGTCCAGCTTCACGCCCGCGGCGGCCGCGTTCGACTCCACCTGCTCGGGGCGCGAGGCGCCGATGATCGCCGAGGCGACGTTGCTGTTCTGCAGCACCCACGCGATCGCGAGCTGCGCCATGGTGAGGCCCACGCCGTCGGCGATGGGCGCGAGCTTCTGGACGCCGGTGAGGACCTCGTCGCCCATCCAGCGCTTGATCATGTCGGCGCCGCCCTTCTCGTCCGAGGCCCGCGTCCCCTGCTCGGGCTGCTGCCCCGGCTTGTACTTGCCGGTCAGCACGCCCTGCGCGACGGGCGACCAGGCGATCTGGGACAGGCCGAGCTCCTCCGACGTCGGGACGACCTCGCCCTCGATGACCCGCCACAGCATCGAGTACTGCGGCTGGTTGGAGATCAGCTGGAAGCCGAGCTCCTTGGAGAGGGCGTGCCCGTCGCGGATCTGCTGCGCTGTCCACTCGCTGACACCGATGTAGAGCGCCTTGCCCTGGCGCACGATGTCGGCGAACGCCTGCATCGTCTCCTCGAGCGGGGTCGCGTAGTCGTAGCGGTGGGCCTGGTACAGGTCCACGTAGTCCGTCTGCAGGCGCTGCAGGGAGCCGTCGATCGACTCCATGATGTGCTTGCGGGACAGCCCGACGTCGTTGTGGCCTTTCGGCCCCGTGGGCCCCCAGACCTTCGTGAAGATCTCGAGCGACTGCCGGCGCTCACCCTTCAGCGCCTCGCCGAGGACGGTCTCCGCCGCCGTGTTCGCGTACACGTCCGCGGTGTCGAACGTGGTGATGCCGACGTCGAGTGCTGCGCGCACGCACCGGGTGGCGACGTCGTTCTCCACCTGCGATCCGTGGGTGAGCCAGTTGCCGTAGGTGATCTCCGAGATCTTGAATCCGCTGTTGCCGAGGTGTCTGAAGTCCATAGGGCGATGCTAGCCGCGTCGGCTCGCCGAGCGATAGGTTCCGCAGGCAACCACCGTGCAGGGGGAGTGATGCTACGGAGTGGTGCTTTGGAGGGGATTCGGGCCCTGCCGTAGACTCGATCATCATGACTACCCGCTTTGCAATGCCCGACGAGGTTGCCCGTTGGAACAGCATCATCAGCGAGAATCCGGACGGCGGGAACGTGATGCAGGGGCGGGAATTCGCCGAGCAGAAGCGCGCCACGGGCTGGACGCCGGTGTATCTGCGCCTGGACGGCGTGGCCCTCACGGTGCTGCAGAAAACCGTCCTTCCGCTGGGGCGCTACTGGTACGTCCCCAAGGGGCCGGGCGTGGAGGATGCAGCATCCCTCGCCGCACTGCTGCCCGAACTGAAGGCCTTCGCGGCCGGCCGTGGGGTGTTCGGCATCAAGATCGACCCCGAGCTCCCCTCCGACCCCGAGGTGGCGGAAGCGCTGGAGGCGGCAGGGCTGGTGCGCACCACCAACGTGCAGCCCAACGTGTCCACGGTGGTCCTCGACATCTCGGGTGACCTCGAGAGCATCGAGGCCTCGTTCGGATCGAAGACCAGGTACAACATCCGCGCGGCCCGCAAGGCCGGTGTCGAGACCCGCGTGGTCGAGGTCGACGACGAGAACTGCAGGATCTTCTATCGCCTGCTGGACGAGACGGCCGAGGGCAGCTTCTCGATCCGCAGCGAGGAGTACTACACCTCCTTCTGGCAGCGGCACGCCCGCGCGCAGGCGGGAGCGTTCCTGTTCGCCTACGTCGAGGGCGAGGTGGTGTCCGCCGACTTCATCATGATGCTCGGGGCGAAGGCGAGCCGCAAGGACGCCGCGAGCACGCGCAAGCGCACCGTCCGCGGAGCCAGTGCCCTGCTCGAGGTGGCGGCGATCGAATGGCTGAAGATCCGGGGCGTCACGGAGTACGACCTCTGCGGTGCACCGCCGTCGAGCGAGGCGAAGAACAAGGACCACGAGCACTACGGGATCGGGATGTTCAAGACAGGGTTCAACTCCACCATCACCGATTTCGTGGGGACCTTCGACCTCCCCGTCAAAGCATTGCAGCACCGGGCCTGGACACGGATCGGCGAGCGCGCGACCTTGAAGGTGCATCGCATGCGCCACCACGAGAGCTGGTACTGAGCATGACGAAGTTCACCGCACGCGCAGCCACGGCGGCCGAGGTGGAGCGCTGGGACGAGCTCGTGCCGGCTAACCCACTGGGCGGCAACGTCCTCCAGTCGGGGCCGTTCAGCCGCGTCAAGCAGCGCCAGGGCTGGACGCCGATCCATCTCGCCGTCGAGTCCGACGCCTACACGAGCTATGTCGTCGCCTACCAGCGCAGCATCCCCGCGCTCGGCGCCCTGTGGTACCTCATCAAGGGCCCCGACACCGCCGTGCCGGAGGACGTCCCGCCGTTCACCGACGCGGTCGTCGCCTACGCCCGGCGTCAGCCGGGGCGGGTCTTCGCGGTGAAGATCGAGCCCGACGTCCCCGATTCCGACGAGGTGAGGGCACTGTTCACCGGGGCGGGGCTGGTGAAGTCGTTCAACATCCAGGCCAATGACAGCACCGCCCTCCTGGACCTCACCCCCGACGAGAACCAGCTCCTGCGGAACCTCTCGTCCCGCGGACGCAACGCCGTGCGTCGCGCCCTCCGGGACGGCGTCCAGGCGCAGCGTGTGGAGCCCTCCGAGGAGACGTACCGGACCATGTATGCGCTGATCGGCCAGGCCCAGCAGGGCCGCCTGTCCGCCGTGCCGAGGCCGTACGAGTACTACCGGGGCTTCTGGCAGGAGTTCGTCGACGCAGGCATGGGCCGCTTCTACTTCGTCTTCGAGGACGGGAGGCCCTCGGTCGGTGCGTTCGTCATCCTGTACGGGGAGAAGGCCACCTACAAGGACGGCGGCTCCCTGCCCAAGCGCAGCCAGTACGGGGACTCCCATCTCGTCCAGTGGGAGGCGATCCTCGACATGAAGCGCCTCGGGGCCCGCGAATACGACTTCTGCGGCACCCCTCCGGCTGACCGGCTCAAGGACAAGGATCACCCGCAGTACGGCCTGGGCATGTTCAAGACGAGCTTCACCAAGACGGTGACCGACTTCGCAGGATGCTACGACGCCGTGGTGCGGCCGCGCACCTACCGTGTCTGGCAGGCGATGGGTGAGCGCGTCGCACGCCAGATCCACTGGCGTCGTCACCGGCAGCCTTTCTACTAGGCCTTCCCAGGCCCCCGAACCACCCAGAGGGACGATCAAGAGGTGCTCCCATGACCGAGGGTCAGCATGACGAACCGGTGGATGGCCGCTCGCCCACCACCAACCCGTCACCCGTCGCCCAGGCGCTCCCGGTGATCCAGCGTCCCTTCGACCCGAGCGACGACGAGAAGAACCGGCTCGCCGCGGGCAGGGGGAGCGGTGGCCGGAAGCCGCCGAAGACCGGCACGCCGTCCCGGCGTCCTGCAGCCGCGCCGAAGCCGCAACGGCAGAGCCGGCAGCGGCAGGCCGTCACGAAGCCGGCCGATGCGCTGCCCACCACACCGCAGAGCGTGCCGTCGTCGAGCCGTCCCAACGCGGCGGCACGCAGCGTGCTCCGCCGCCTGGTGCAGGGAGAGGCCCCGCCCACCCAGGCCATGAGCATCGTGGAGCGGCTTGCCGGCAGCCCGTACGCGAATCCCACGATCCACGTCGGGGGCCCCGACGCCAGCGCCCGCAAGGCCCTGGACTTCGCCCTCAACCTCGCCGAGACGATGTTCCGCTACGGCGCCGGGGCCCTCGAGGTCGAGACGAGCATCATCGCGGTCACCGCGGCCTTCGGGCTCGAGCACATCGAGGTGGACATCACCAACCAGTCGGTGGTGATCAACTACTCGGCCAGGGACCAGACGCCGACGACCGTCCTGCGGGTGGTGCGCTCTTGGACGAACAACTATGCCGGTCTCACCGCCATCCACCGGCTGGTGTCCGACATCGCCGACGGCGGCGTCTCCCGTACGGAGGCGACCCAGCGGCTGGACGAGATCATCCACCGGCCCAAGCCGTTCCCACGCTGGATGGTGACGGCGGCCTTCGGGATCTTCGCGGCGGCGATCGTCGCGTTCGTCGGCGGGACACCGCTGGGCTCACTCGTCGGGTTCGTCAGCTGCATCCTCGTGGACCTCGTCAGCCGCAAGCTCGGAGAATGGCGTGTCCCCGAGTTCTTCTCCGTCGCGACGTCGTCAGCGCTCGTCACCCTGATCGCGCTGCTGTTCTGGTGGCTGCAGGTCCCGATCGCCCCGGCCCTCGTGGTGGTGGGAGGCATCCTCCTGCTCCTGCCCACGGGCCGACTCGTCTCGGCGACCCAGGATGCCATCAACGGCTTCCCGGTCACCGCCGCGGGGAGGTTCCTCTCGGCGATCCTCATCTTCGCGGCGCTGGTGGCCGGGATCGCCGTCGCGCTGGTGGCCGGTACGGCCCTCGGGATCCCCGAACTGGAGGTGCTGGAGTCCTCCGGCAGCCAGTATCCGTGGCCCGTGGTCGCCGTGCTCACCTTCGTCGCAGTGGCGATGATCTGCATCGCGGAGCAGACGGACGTGAAGCTCGTGATCCCGACGTCGCTCGTGGCGGTCGCCGGATACCTCCTGCTGATCAGCGCCACGGCGGCGGGCGTGGGCTACCGGCTCGCGCCGGCGCTCGCGGCCATCCTGATCGGTGCCCTCTCGCGCGTCGTCGCGCTCCGTTTCGGTGCTCCGCAGCTGGTCGTCGCCGTCCCGGCAGTCCTGTTCCTCTACCCGGGACTGACCGTCTTCCGGTCCATGTACATGCTCACCATCGACTCGGGGGTGGCGGGCGACGGCGCGTTCGGCCTCTTCAACGCGCTCACGATCGTGCTGGCGATCGCCGCGGGGGTGGTCCTCGGAGACAACCTGGCGCGGCCCTTCACCCGGAAGCTGAGCTCGAACGAGCGGCAGCGGAACCGACGGCGGTAGGCCGCTTCGCCGCCGGTGCGGCCGCCGGCGTCGATCGCGCCGGGTCCCCGCTTGCCGACGCCGACGTTGCTACCTGTCGTCATCCGGGTCCCGACTGTCTGCTGACATCGCCGCCTAGGACCCCGTGCGGTTCGTCGAGGTGCGCGACCAGTCGATGGGGTCGGCGCCCTGCTGCATCAGGAGGTCGTTCACCCGCGTGAAGGGCCGCGAGCCGAAGAACCCCCGCGAGGCGGAGAGCGGACTCGGGTGGACGGATTCGACGGTGGGCGTGGAGCCGAGCAGGGGCTTCAGGCGCAGGGCGTCCTTGCCCCAGAGAATGGCCACGAGTGGCCCGCCCCGCGCCACGAGCGCCCGGATCGCGGCATCGGTCACGAGCTCCCAGCCGAGCCCCCGATGGGACGCCGTCTCTCCGGCGCGGACCGTCAGTACCCGGTTGAGCAGGAGCACTCCCTGCTCGGCCCAGCCCGACAGGTCTCCGGTCGCGGGCGGGGCTGTCCCCGTGTCCGAGGCCAACTCCCGGTAGATGTTCGCCAGGCTGCGGGGTATCGGTCGTGTCGCCGGATCGACGGCGAAGCTCAGACCGACTGCATGACCGACGGTCGGGTAGGGATCCTGTCCCACGATGACCACCCGGACGCGGTCCAGCGGTGTGGTGAAGGCCCTCAGGATGTGGCGCGCGTCGGGCAGTACCCGCCGTCCGTCGTCGAGATCGGCCGCGAGGGACGTGGCGAGCTGGTGGAGGACGGGCTCCACGGGTTCCAGCGCTGCCGCCCAGTCGGCGGGGACCAGATCGCCGATGGAAGCCGGTGCCGCGAACGGGAACACCGATTCGTTGGGTGACGGGATCGTTGTACCTGCCGCCTTACGGGCTGCGCGGACGCGTGGATCGCCTGCTGCACTGCTCGCGGGAGGGGTCTCGGGAAGGTCGAAGAGGGTGCCGTCGTCGGAGGTCATGAGCCCATTCTTGCGCGCGACTCCTGTGGGCACCGCCGGAATGACACGCCTGTAATTCCCCTCTACGATTGGATGACAGATGTGCCAGTCGGAGGGAAGGCGGTAGCGCGATGGCCGAGCCACAGGGGCACTCGGACACTACTGCTTCCGCACAGGACGCGAAACTGGCCCTGGGTGACCGTGAACAGCGCATGCTCGCTCTCGAACGCGAGTGGTGGAAGTATTCCGGCGCCAAGGAGCAGGCGATCCGGGACCTGTTCAACATGTCAGCCACGCACTACTACCAGGTGCTCAACGCATTGATCGACACCGAGGCAGCCCTCGCGCACGACCCCATGCTCGTGAAGCGACTGAGGCGCCTGCGATCAACCCGTCAGAGGGCCCGATCCGCCCGCCGACTCGGTGCGGACATCTAGTCCAGCCCTCTTCACGAACGAAGGACCACCCTGACCCATGACTGATCACCCACGGGACGAGTTCGACAAGGTCCCGGAGTCTTCCGCGCGGCAGGGCGTCCATCGGCAGCGGCTCATCCCGGCAGGGTCGAACGGACTGGCGCTCAAGATCACGGTGGGAGTGCTCGCGCTCCTGATCGGGGTGGGTGCCTACTTCATCCTTCCCCGGCTGGGCTTCGTCGTCGGCGGTGACGGCTCCGCTGCCGCGTTGTCCGGTACGGCGTCCAGCACGGCCGAGGCCCAGGACGCGTCGGCCGAGCCGTCCGCCTCGGCTGGGTCGACCTCGGACGCCGAGGACGAAGCGGGCGCGGAAGCCACGTCCACGCGCGACGCCGACGACGAGACGGACCGTGCGCAAACGGTCAATGTCCTCAACGCCACCGGCGCTCCCGGTCAGGCCTCCGTTGCGGCCGCACGTCTGGCCGCCGAAGGCTGGACATCGGCCCTGCCCGGCAACTGGACCGGCGCACCTCAGGGGGTGTCCGTGATCTTCTACAACGGGGAGGCGCAGCGGGCCGCAGCGGAGGCCGTGGCGGCAGACCTCGGCATCACGAACCTCGTGGACAGTCCCGAGATCTCCCCGGACATCTCGGTGGTGCTCGGGCCGGAATTCCGGTAACCGTCACGACGCCGTCCGAGGGATGGCTCCTCGACCCGAGGAACCGGTGCTGGAGGGCCTACCTGTCCATCGTGACCGGCCGTGGCCGCAACCTGGACCGGCGAGATCCCAACACCGTGCGCCCCTCGCTGTCCACCCCGACAATGGCGTCTGAGGGTCCCGTGCAGGTTGCACTCGCGGGGTGGGAGTGCTAATTATTGAGTTGGCACTCGCGCGCACAGACTGCTAAATCTGGGCGCGGCGAGTGAAGCAGACAAACCTCTGTGGTGGGGGCGATGCACCGGGCGTGAAAGAGATCGTCCGGGCAGCGCCCGGCCGTCGCGGGCACCGCACACAGGCAGAGCATTCACGTGCTTCAGATTTAACCGTCCCCGAAAGGACCTAAGCCGCTATGGCCAAGATCATTTCTTTTGATGAAGAAGCCCGCCGCGGCCTCGAGCGAGGCCTCAACATCCTCGCCGATGCCGTCAAGGTAACGCTCGGCCCCCGTGGCCGCAACGTCGTGCTCGAGAAGAAGTGGGGTGCCCCCACCATCACGAACGACGGCGTGTCCATCGCCAAGGAGATCGAGCTCGACGATCCGTTCGAGAAGATCGGCGCCGAACTCGTCAAGGAGGTCGCCAAGAAGACCGACGACGTCGCAGGCGACGGAACCACCACCGCCACCGTGCTCGCCCAGGCGCTCGTCAAGGAAGGCCTGCGCAACGTCGCGGCCGGAGCCGACCCGCTGAGCCTGAAGCGCGGCATCGAGAAGGCCGTCAAGGCCGTGACCGACGAGCTGCTCGCGTCGGCCAAGGAGATCGAGACCAAGGAGCAGATCGCTGCCACGGCCTCCATCTCCGCCGGTGACACGCAGATCGGTGACCTGATCGCCGAAGCCCTCGACAAGGTGGGCAAGGAAGGCGTCATCACGGTCGAGGAGTCGAACACCTTCGGCCTCGAGCTCGAACTTACCGAGGGCATGCGCTTCGACAAGGGCTACATCTCGGGCTACTTCGTCACCGACGCCGAGCGCCAGGAGACGGTGCTCGAGGATCCCTACATCCTGATCGTCAACTCGAAGATCAGCAACGTGAAGGACCTCGTCGCCGTCCTCGAGAAAGTCATGCAGTCCGGCAAGCCGCTGCTGATCATCGCCGAGGACATCGAAGGCGAAGCGCTGGCGACCCTCGTGGTCAACAAGATCCGCGGTACCTTCAAGTCCGTCGCCGTGAAGGCTCCGGGCTTCGGTGATCGTCGTAAGGCGCAGCTCGCCGACATCGCCATCCTGACTGGTGGCCAGGTCATCGCCGAGGAGGTGGGCCTCAAGCTCGAGACCGCCACCATCGACCTGCTCGGTACCGCGCGCAAGGTCGTCGTGACCAAGGACGAGACCACCATCGTCGAAGGAGCCGGCGACGCCGACGCCATCGCCGGTCGTGTCGCTCAGATCCGCGCCGAGATCGAGAACTCCGACTCCGACTACGACCGCGAGAAGCTGCAGGAGCGCCTGGCCAAGCTGGCCGGTGGCGTTGCAGTCATCAAGGCCGGTGCAGCGACGGAGGTCGAACTCAAGGAGCGCAAGCACCGCATCGAGGACGCCGTCCGCAACGCGAAGGCCGCCGTCGAGGAAGGCATCGTCGCCGGTGGTGGCGTAGCCCTCATCCAGGCCGGTGCGAAGGCGTTCGCCAACCTGGAGCTCTCGGGCGACGAAGCGACGGGTGCGAACATCGTCCGCGTCGCCATCGACGCCCCGCTGAAGCAGATCGCATTCAACGCGGGCCTCGAGCCCGGCGTCGTCGTCGACAAGGTCCGCGGCCTGCCCGCAGGCCACGGCCTGAACGCGGCCACCGGTGAGTACGAGGACCTCCTCGCCGCCGGCGTCAACGACCCCGTGAAGGTCACCCGTTCGGCCCTGCAGAACGCAGCGTCGATTGCGGGCCTGTTCCTCACCACCGAGGCCGTCGTGGCCGACAAGCCGGAGAAGGCAGCCCCTGCCGGCGGTGGCGACGACATGGGTGGCATGGGCGGTATGGGCGGCTTCTAGCCCCCTACGGCGCTACCCGCCGACGCAGCTCGAGAAGGGCGGCACTCCCACGGGGGTGCCGCCCTTTCGGCATCTACGGCACGGACGGGAGCGGTCAGTGTCCCGTCAGGCACGTCCGTAACCGCGAGGGCGACGGTGACAACGACCGCGACGGTGACAACGACCGCGACGGCTCCCGCGGCCGGACGGCTCCCGGGACCGGGACCGGGACCGCTTCCGCGGCCGTAACAGCGACCGCGACCGCAACGCCTCCGAGGATCGCGCCCGAGACCGTGCAAGCGTTCGTGACCGCGAGAGCGACCGCGTGGGGCCGAGCCCCCGACGTCCCGTCCGGGTCGTGCCCGGCGTGGCGGAGACGACCCGCAGGTGTGCGGGAGTCCCTGCGCCCTCGGCGCCGCGGTCCGAGGAGGACGGCGGCCGACGTTGGTCCGGCTGCTGTCCTCCGTCCTCGCACCAGCCGGGTCAGCCCATGAACATGCGGGCATTGCTCTGCTCAGCGTCGGCGTACTGCTGCGTGGCGATTGTGAGCGCCTCGTTGATGCCGACGAGGGACTCCTCGACCTGCTGCTGGGTGGCCCGCCACTGCAGGATCAGGTTCTGGAAGTTGGTGGCGGCCTGGCCGGTCCAGAGGCCCTCGAGTTCACGGAGCCCGGCCTGCATGGAGTCGACCTCCGCCTGCAGCCTCACGATGGTCCCCTGCACCTGGCTGCTCCTGGCGGCCAGGCTGTCGGTGTCTACGTTGAAGAATGCCATTGCGTTGCTCCCGTGTCCTCGCGCTTCCTCTGACGAGAGCGACGCTAGGGCAGAGCGGAGGCCGGTCAGCGCTCGTCGTGCTGTTTGTGGACAACCGGCGACGTCGTGGGGGCGCGCGGGGGAGTGATGCCATCCGAGTAGGCATGCGTCCGAGCGCCGCTGGCCGGCTCAGCGCCGCCGTCGTCGTGTGCCTGATCGCCGCCGTCGGACTGATCATGGTCCTGATGGTCGGCGTCGTCGGCCTGATCCTCGGTGGGCATGTGCGGCAACCGGATCGACAGCGTGGCGCCCCCGCCCGGTGTCTCCTCCAGCCGGACCGAGCCGTCGTGTTGGGCCACGAGCGCGGCCACGATCGCCAGGCCGAGCCCGGTGCCGCCCGTCTCCCGGTGCCGGGAACTGTCGGCGCGGTAGAAGCGCTCGAAGACCTTGGCGGCGTCGTCCTCGGAGATGCCGGGGCCGTGGTCCCGAACCTCCAGGACGGCGTCACTGTGACCGTGCAGGACGGGCGCGGTGCCGACGGCGATCTCGATGGGTGAGCCCTCGGGCGTGTAGCGCAGGGCATTGGTCAGCAGGTTGGCCACCACCTGGCGCAGGCGGGCCTCATCACCCCGTGTGGGCGCGGAGCGCGGGTTGCCGCCGTCGAGCCCGATGACGGTGATCTGCCGGCCGGGTGCGGTGGCCCGGGCGTCGAAGGCCGCATCGTGACCGAGCACCATGAGATCCACGGGTCTCACTTCGAGGGGGCGCTGTTCGTCGATCCTCGCGAGCGTCAGGAGGTCCTCGACCAGCTGCCCCATCCGGATGGCCTCGCTCTCGATCCTGCCCATGGCGGCGGCGACGTCCTCCTCCTTCTGCAGGGCGCCGTGCCGGTAGAGCTCGGAGTAGCCGCGGATGGTCACGAGAGGCGTCCTCAGCTCGTGCGAGGCGTCCGCGACGAAACGCCGCATCTTCGTCTCCGATGTGGTCCGGGCGGCGAATGCACGTTCGATGTGCGCGAGCATCGCGTTGAGGGACCTCGACAGCCGCCCGATCTCGGTGGAGGGACGTTCGACGGCGACGCGGCGTGACAGGTCACCGGCGGCGATGGCGGCGGCCGTACGCTCCACGCGGGCGAGGGGGGCGAATTGCCGCGTCACGGTCACGAACGCGATGAGCGAGGCCAGCGCCGTGGTGACAAGACCCGACGTGAAGATGATCTCACCGGCCTCCTGCAGCGACTCGTTGACCGTGTTCAGCCGGGAGGCGATCGCGAGGTAGCCCTCGGTGTTGGCGAACCGGAAGATCCGCACGCGCCAGCCCTCGCTGCCGGCGTCCGTGCTGGCCACGTCGAAGCCGTCGCTGTTCAGCTCGATGATTCGTTCCGCGGTGATGCCCGCGAGGTCGGGGATGTCCTCGGCGTCGTCGGACTGGTTGGCCACGAGCTTGGTGCCGTTCCGGTCCAGCACGGCTGCGTAGTACCGCAGGACGGCGCCGTCGGCCTGCGGCTCGGCCGAGTAGATCTCGGCCGCCACGGCCCGTGCGTTGCTCTGGAGATCGGCGTCCACCCGGTCGATCAGCCCGTCACGCAGGAGCGAGACGGTGGCGAGCCCCGTGATGCCCACCGTGACGATCATGAGGAGCATGATGATCGCGACGAGCTGCGAGCGGAGCGACGCCGCGTTCCAGCGCTTGATCAAGGGGTCGCGCTACCGCTTGTCGGCGGTGCGGAGCAGGTATCCCACGCCGCGCTTGGTCTGGATGAGGGCGACGGCGTCGGGATTCCTGTCGATCTTCCGGCGCAGGTAGGAGATGTAGGACTCCACGATCGAGGCATCGCCGTTGAAGTCGTACTCCCAGACGTGGTCCAGGATCTGGGCCTTCGACAGCACCCGGTTCGGGTTCATCATGAGGTATCGCAGGAGCTTGAACTCGGTGGGAGAAAGATCGATCGTCTCGCCACCGCGCCGCACCTCGTGGGCGTCGTCGTCGAGCTCGAGATCGTCGACGCGGATCACGGCGTCGTCGTCCTCGAGGGGATGAGTGCGTCGCAGCACGGCCCGGATGCGGGCCACCACCTCGTCGAGGCTGAACGGCTTGGTGACGTAGTCGTCGCCGCCGACCGTCAGTCCGGTGACCTTGTCGTCGGTGTCGTCCCGGGCGGTGAGGAACACGACCGGGAAGTGGCGGCCGGCCGCCCGTAGCCGACGCGTGACGGTGAAGCCGTCCATGTCCGGCAGCATGACGTCGAGCACCGCGAGGTCCGGATTGTGGGTCTCGGCCGCAGCGAGGGCGTCGCGCCCGTTGGCAGCAGCGACCACATCGAAGCCGGCGAACCTCAGGGAGGTCGAGAGGAGTTCGCGGATGTTCGGTTCGTCATCGACGACCAGCAGTTTCGCTTCGGGGGCTGTTTTCTTCACTCCATCAGTATCCGCGTTTTGCCTGTGAACTGGCTGGAGCGTTGCTGTGCGCTTCCTTGTCAGTCTCTGGGTTCCTTGTCGCCGATCGACGAGGCGTCGAGGATCCGGTAGGCGTAACCCTGCTCGGCCAGGAAGCGCTGGCGTTTCGCCGCGAAGTCCTGGTCCAGCGTGTCCCGCGCGACGACGGTGTAGAACCGGGCGGCACGGCCGTCGGCCTTCGGGCGGAGCAGGCGGCCCAGGCGCTGGGCCTCCTCCTGCCGGGACCCGAAGGAGCCGGACACCTGGATCGCCACCGACGCCTCGGGCAGGTCGATGGAGAAGTTCGCGACCTTCGACACCACGAGCACATCGACCTCACCCGCACGGAAGGCGTCGAAGAGCCGCTGCCGCTCCTTCACCGTCGTCTCGCCCTTGATCACCGGTGCGTCGAGCCGCGCCGCGAGGTCGTCGAGCTGGTCGATGTACTGGCCGATGACGAGCAGCTGCTCGCCCCGGTGGGCCTCGACGAGCTTCTCCACCACGTCCGACTTCGTGTCCGACGTCGAGCACAGGCGGTACTTGTCGGCATCCTCGGCCATGGCGTAGGCGACGCGCTCGTCCCGTGGCAGGTCCACCCGGACCTCGACGCAGTCGGCGGGTGCGATGTACCCCTGCGCCTCGATGTCCTTCCACGGGGCGTCGTACCGCTTGGGGCCGATCAGCGAGAACACCTCGCCCTCGCGGCCGTCCTCGCGCACGAGGGTCGCCGTGAGGCCGAGCCTGCGCCGTGCCTGGAGGTCGGCGGTCATCTTGAAGATGGGAGCCGGCAGCAGGTGGACCTCGTCGTACACGATCAGGCCCCAGTCGTTGGCGTCGAGCAGTTCCAGGTGCGGGTACAGGCCACCGCGCTTGGTCGTGAGCACCTGGTACGTCGCGATCGTCACGGGGCGTACCTGCTTCACCGCGCCGGAGTACTCACCGATCTCGTCCTCCGTGAGCGAGGTGCGCTTCAGCAGCTCGTCCTTCCACTGGCGGGCCGACACCGTGTTGGTGACGAGGATCAGCGTGGTGGTCTGGCTCGTGGCCATCGCCGCGGCCCCAACGAGCGTCTTCCCCGCCCCACAGGGCAGGACGACGACGCCCGAGCCGCCTGCCCAGAAGTTCTCCACGGCGAGCTGCTGGTAGCGCCGGAGCTCCCAGCCGTCCTCGTCGAGCAGGATGGGGTGTGGTGTCCCGTCCACATAGCCCGCGAAGTCCTCGGCCGGCCAGCCGAGCTTGAGCAGCAGCTGCTTGAGCTGGCCGCGCTGGGAGGAGTGCACGACGACGGTCTCGCCGTCGATCCTGGGCCCCAGCAGCGGCTGGATCTTCTTGGCGTGCAGGACCTCCTCGAGGACGGGGTAGTCGCTGGTCCGCAGCACGAGACCGTGCTGCGGGTCCTTCTCGAGACGGAGGCGGCCGTACCGCGACATGGTGTCCTCGATGTCGATCAGCAGGGCGTGCGGCACCGGGAAGCGTGAGTACTTCAGGAGGGTGTCGAGGACGCGCTCGGCGTCGAGCCCGGCCGCACGTGCGTTCCACAGGCCCAGCGGGGTGAGGCGGTAGCTGTGCACGTGCTCCGGTGCGCGTTCGAGCTCGGCGAAGGCTGCGATCGCGTGGCGCGCCTCGGTGGCCTGCTCGTGGTCCACCTCGAGCAGGATGGTCTTGTCACTCTGGACGATCAGCGGCCCGTCAGCCATCTGCTGGGCTCCCTTCGAGGATCTCCACGTCCATGACGCGGTGCACGGACACGACTTTCTCCACCTGCGTCTCGGGATCGACCACGCGCAGCCGACCTCCCGACACCGAGAGTGGAACAAGGACCTGGCGCACGTGATTCCCCTCGCTGTCGGCGGTGCCGAGGCGGATACGGCTGCGTGACCGGATCGCGGCCCGCAGCGTCTCGAGGCCGAGGAGTGTCTCACTGTCCGATCCGACTGCGGTATCCGCCGGCCGCGGCGTCGCCGAGCGGAGGGCGGCGAGCTGTGCGGAGATCTCCTCCTCGGCCACCGACCAGGGGTTGAGGCGTGACCTCAGCTGGTCCGGCGGCACACGGGCCGGCACTGAAGGCTCGACCTGCAGAGGGGAGAAGCCGACGGTGGCGACGGCGTCCGAGGCCGGCGAGAACCCGAGGTCCCGCAGCAGTGCGGTCAGCTCCGGTGCCGATGCCGGCGAGACGAGGACGGTCGGTGCGATCTGTACGACGCCGAGCACGGCTGCCCGCGGATCGGCCATCACCGCAGCGGTCACGGCGTCGTCCTCCGTGCGCAGGTAGCTCCCGGCCCGGCCGATGCGCAGGCTGCCGTACCGGGAGGCCGTGTCCTCGACGAGGTAGGCCAGGGCCTGGGGAACCTCGGTGGCCGAGTGGGTGCGCAGAAAGGAGAGGATCGACGGCGCGTCCTCGCCGGCGTCGAGCGCCGAACGGATGGAGTCGGCCGAGAAGCGGTAGGTGGTAGCAGGGCCCTGCCCCTCCGGCGTGGCCAGGCGCAGGAGTCCGCGCGCCACCTCCGGCTGGAGGTACCCGGGGGCGACGGCGGTGAGGTCGGCCTGCAGCACGACGTGCGAGACCGCCTCCGGCAGGGCCTCGCGGACGGCGAGTGCGGCGTCCTCGAAGCGACCTTCGGCGACCAGCCGCCCGGCGTCGGTGAGAGCTCCGCCGCCGGTCAGCCCGAGCGAGGCCGCTTCGGTCAGCATGCCGGGAAGGAGGCGGGCGAACCGTCGGTGCAGGCGTGGCTGATGCCAGGTGGCGAGGTCGACGACGGACTGTTCGGTGAGGACGGGCAGCGCCGTCGGGCTTCCGGCGGCGCGGCTGGTGGCGCTTCCGGCGGCGCTGGAAGAGTTGCCGACGACGGCGCTGTCGGCCGCTTTGGCATCGACTCGATCACCGTGCGTTCCGGGGCGGTCCGGGCTGCCGGGAAGCTTTACCGCCTCGACGCTGCCGGTGACGCTGCCGGCGGCTCGATCGGCGTTCGCGGCACCGTGGTCCGTGCCGCTGGAGAGCTCCACGGCGACAGCGAGGAGTCTCTGGCGCACCATCGGAGCATCGGGACGGGAGGCCTCCGCGGCGAGAGCATTGATCGCTGTTCCGTCCGGCAGCCGCGAGCCGACGAGTGCGGGTGCCCGGTCGACGGCCAGCCAGCCCTCCACGAGAAGGAGCCACTGCTCATCACGATCCAGGGCCTCCCAGGAGTCCAGTCGTGACGTCTTCCACCGCGAGTCGTCGGGATCGAGGGTCAGGAGCCCCACGGCGGCTGCGAGCTCCAGCAGCCAGGCCGTCCCGCCGTCGTTGCTCCGCAAAGCCTCGCGAACGCGCCGCAGCTCCCGCACGCCGACACCGCCGGATCGCAGGGTCGCTACGGGCGTGGAGGAGACGGAATTGAGGAGGGCGGTCATCAGCCGGAGGGTCTCGGCGATGGCGCCGAAGGCCGCGTTGTCCCGCAGGCTGGCGCGGGTGGTCCGGTCCGTGGTCGCGGGCGGTGCCACCTCGAGAGACGGAAAGACGGCATGACCGCGAAGCGCCACCCCGACACTGCGCGGCAGTTCGACGTGCAGGGCGTCCAGGGGCGCGAGCAGGCACCTGTCCTGCAGCCAGCGGACGGCAGGCGTGGCACCCTCGCCTCCCGCGGCTGTCGAGCCGACCGGGGCATCACGCAGTCGGGAGAGCAGTGTCACGGCGGCGGCCGGCGCATCAGCCAGGACGCGATCCCATGCGGACGGATCGGAGGTGAGGGAGGTGAGGGCCAGCGCGGCGGACGCGGAGGTCATGGCGTCGTCGTCGCGGGCCTCGGGATCTACCAGCGGGACCGCCCGGATCAGGGCGGGCCCGTAGCGTGGGATGGACCGGGCGAGCGTGCGGAAGGGGCGGCCCAGACCTGCCGGGTAGGGTCCCAGTGCGTCGGCCAGGGCTCCGACGGGCAGCAGGCCCTCGGAGGTGGAGCCGGCCACCAGTGCCCGTTGCAGCAGTTCAGCCACGATCTCTTCGAGCGCCTCGCCGTCGACATCGAGGAAGGCTGCCGTGAGTTGCACGTACGTGACGGGGCCGCCGCCGTGATCGTCGCTCAGGACGACGATCGCCTCGAGGACCTGCTGGTGGGGGCGTGAGATGTTGTCGAGGGCGCGCTGCAGACTCGCGCGCGTGGAGGCGCGGGCTGCGAGCGCGGCGAAATCGGGCACCGGGGGAAGGATGAGATCGGGCCGGACGGCGAGGAGGCTGCGCAGGTCGTCGTCGCTCCTGAGTGCAAGGCGTTCGGCCAGTGCTCGGATGGCAGACATTCCTTCAAGGTTACCTGCCGCCTCTGACACGGCGCGGGTCGTGCGTGTGCAGGGTCCGGCCTGACAGATGGCCGAGGGGCTGGTCAGGAGTCCCGACGCGAGATGGCCGACCAGACGACCAGGGAGACCATGAGCAGGAAGGCGATCGGCAGGCAGAAGTAGGTGGCGAGGACGAAGCCGGGCCATACGGCGCCCTGGAGGAAGGCCGTGGCCAGGATCGCAGCCAGTGAGAGCAGGCCGATGGCTGCGAGGGCTACAGCGAGGCCCAGAATGACCCGTCGGACTCCGGACGAGCGCTCCGTGCCGCCGTCGTCGGGGTGCTGCGGGGGCTTGTGGGGCGTGGGCGCCGGAGCCGGCTCATCGGGGATCATAGCCGTTCCAGACTACAAGAACTCCCGCGCCGGTGGTCGTGGGAGAATCTATATCCTAGGAGATACAGACTTCCCCGACCGTTCCATGCGGCAGTGCGCCCGGGCGCCAGGCGCTCAGGGATCGGGGCCCGGACCGCAGGCGCATGCCATCCGGTACAGCTAAGAAGAGGTAGACGACGTGCCCATCGGCAAAGTGAAGTGGTTCGACGCGGACAAGGGCTTCGGGTTCCTGTCCACGGACGATGGCAAGGAAGTGTTCCTGCACGCCTCGGCGCTCCCCGCCGGCGTCAGCGAGGTGAAGGTCGGCACGAAGCTGGAATTCGGTGTCGCTGATGGTCGGCGTGGGCCGCAGGCGCTGTCGGCGCGCATCCTCGAACAGGCGCCCTCCGTGGTCAAGGCCACCCGCAAGAGTGCGGACGACATGGCCGTCATCACCGAGGACCTCATCAAGCTCCTCGATGCGGTGTCCAACGGCCTCCGCAAGGGCCGCTACCCGGAGAAGGCGCACGCTTCGAAGGTCGCAGCGGTCCTCCGAGCGGTTGCCGACGACCTCGACGCGTAGGCTTCCCTCATGACCTCGAGCAACCTGGAGACCACCGACGGCACCGCTCCGATCGATGCCTCGACGAAGCCCGCCGGGGCCGATGCGGTGCCCGGTGATGCCGAGACCGCACCCGCGGTGACGGTGCGGAAGCCCCGGGCATCACGCCGTATCCCCAAGTCCGACGTCGTTCTCGAAGCCGCCGTGGAGCGTGCCCGCCAGGGTGTGCTCGAGGTCGCCCCCGAGGCGCAGGTCGGTCGCCACGTGTCCGCCGTCGTGGAGGGCGAGCGCCTCGTCACCCACCGTTTCGAGGCTTTCCTGCCCGGCTACGGAGGGTGGCAGTGGTACGCCAGCGTGGCTCGCGTGTCGCGCAGCAAGGAAGTGACGGTGTGTGAGGTCGGTCTGCTGCCCTCGGCGGCATCACTCATCGCGCCCGAGTGGCTGCCCTGGTCCGAGCGGGTACGCCCGGAGGATTCTGAGCCGGATGGTCCCGTTGCCGATGCGTCCCTAGGTGACGACACGTCCCCGGCCGCCACGTCCCTGGCCGATGATGCAGCCGGGTCCGGTACCGACGCATCAGTGGTGATTGACGAGCAAGAGGGCGGGGCCGTCGTGGAGAGTGCGACCGAGGTCTCAGATCGCGGAGACGAGGTCGCGGTATCCGCTGATACCGCCGACGCCTCGGCCGGCGATGAACCGAGCGATGACGAGTCGGCTGATGACGAGCCAGCCGATGAAGAAGTAACCGACGGCAAGATGGCCTATGACGAGTTGGCTGGGGACGAGCCAGCCGAGGACGAGCTGGCCGACGGCGAGTTGGTTGAGGGCGATTTGACGGAGGACGAGCCAGCCGGCGACGAGCTGAGCGACGACGAGCCGACTGACGACGGCGTGGCCGACAGCTTGGCCAAGGAGGAGCCGACCGACGGGCCGGCCGATGAGGAGCCAACCAGCAGCCGTTCGGCCGACAGCCTCTCGACCGACAGCCTCTCGACCGACAGCCTCTCGACCGACAGCCTCTCGACCGACGATGCGGAACGGCCCGACGCCGGGTGATGGGCGTGTGGCACCGGAGCGGGGAAGGGGTGTCTTGAGCACCTTCCGATCCCTCGGTATCCACAACTACAGGCTCTGGTTCATCGGGGCCCTGATCTCCAACATCGGTACCTGGATGCAGCGCACCGCCCAGGACTGGCTGGTCTACGACATCCTCACGCCTCAGAACGCATCGGCCCTCGGTATCGTGATGGCGCTGCAGCTGGGGCCGCAGCTCATCATCGCGCCGTGGGCAGGCCTGATCGCGGACACCGTGGATCGCCGCCGGCTGCTCGCCGTCACGCAGGTGGCGATGGCGCTCCTGGGCGTGGGCCTCGGCCTGATGGTCCTCCTCGATGTCGCTGTCCTCTGGCACGTCTATGCGTTCGCCCTGGCACTCGGCATCGTCTCGGCCTTCGACGCCCCCGCGCGGCAGGCCTTCGTGTCCGAGCTCGTGCGCGACGACTACCTGCCCAACGCCGTGGCTCTGAACAGCGCGTCCTTCAACGGTGCCCGCCTCATCGGCCCCGCGATCGCAGGGCTGCTGACGGCCGGTGTGGGCCCGGGCTGGGTGTTCATGATCAACGCCCTGACGTTCGGCGCCATGGTCTACGTGCTGCTCGCCATGCGCACGTCCGAGCTGAACCAGCAGCCCCGCCAGACCCCGGGCAAGGGCCGGATCCGCGCAGGGTTCCGCTATGTACGCCACAGGCCGGACCTCATGGTGGTATTGCTGGCGATCTTCATCGTCGGCACCTTCGGGCTCAACTTCGCCGTCTTCATCGCGTCGATGGCACGCACGGAGTTCGGGCAGGATGCCGGGGTGTTCGGTGTACTGTCCTCGGTCATGGCCATCGGGTCCGTGGCAGGGGCGCTGCTCTCGGCACGGCGGGACCGCCCGCGCCTGCGCTTCGTGTTCGGTGCATCGGCGGCCTTCGGATTCGCGTGCATCCTCGCCGCCCTCGCGCCGAACCTCTGGCTCTTCGGACTCAGCCTCGTGCCGGTGGGCCTGTTCGCGCTGACGCTGATGACGAGCGCCAACGCCTATGTCCAGACCACGACCGCCCCCGTGATGCGCGGTCGTGTCATGGCCCTGTACTTCGCCATCTTCCTCGGCGGGACGCCGCTGGGAGCGCCGGTGGTGGGATGGGTGTCCGACGCCTTCGGTCCGCGATGGAGTCTGGGGGTCGCAGCGGCGTCGGGTCTTCTCGCGGCTGCTGTCGGGATCTTCTGGGCATGGCGCTACCACGACGTGCGGTTGCGCTACGACCGGTCGGCGCCTCGTCGCCTGCGTCTCGACCACGAGGCCGGTGCGGCGGACGGCGCTCCCTAGCCACGTCATGTCGGCGGAACCGTCTGCCGCGCGAGCTCGATATCGACAGCCTGCCCCGCCTGCCAGTACAGGTTCCTGCGCGGGCCGGCCATGCCTCGTCGGTGGACGGGTGGGAGGAACCAGGGCACGCCGCTGCGCGATTCGATGCTCCACGTGCCCTGATGGATGGCGTGGTGGTGGCGCGAACACAGCAGGACCCCGTTGTCGATGCTGGTCCGGCCGCCGGACGACCAAGGCCGAAGGTGGTGGGCCTCGCACCAGCTGGCGGGGATGGAACAGTCGGGGAAGGCGCACCCTCTGTCCCGAGCCACCAGAGCACGGCGGAGGTGCGGAGGGAAGAGCCGTTGAGCCCGTCCGACGTCCAGTACCTGCCCTCTGCTGCCCAGGACCACCGGGATGATCTCGGCGTCACACGCGAGCTTCCTGATGGTCCTGGCACTGATCTGTTGCGAGAACACCGCTGAACCAGCCCGTTGCATCTGCTCCAGCAGGTCCCGGTAGTCGATGGTCACCATGACCTGCGGACGGTGCCCACCCGTTGCGGGGAGCCCATCGCCGGACAGGGCGATCCTGCAGGCGGCGACAAGGCCTTCGAGCATGTCCTGGGCTCTCGTGGTACGAGCGGCATCTACGGCCGTGGCCACCGGACTGCCGCCGTCGTCGGCCGTACCGGACGGAGAGGCGGGATGCTTCACGGTCCTGCGCGGGTTGGTGGCCGAGTTCATCACGGTGACGAGGTGCTCGAACTGTTCGTCCGTTGCGCCGATCTCCAGGAGATGCAGCCCGTGACGGCGGCCCTTGAGGAAGACGCCCTGCCGGGCGCGCAGGATCTTCTCTGTGGGTTCCTGCCCGTCCTGGTCGAGCACCGATTCCCAGCGGTGAGCCAGGACCCGCAGGAGGTCCTCGTCGGACTGGGCTGCCTGCAGGGTGAGGTGGTGCTCCATGGACATGAGCTGTTCCGGCGCCGCGACGGCGTGTACCCGCTTGAGTGCCCGGACGATAATGGTCGCGGCGCGGCTACTGATAACGCAGGAACCCACGGCGTCGCCGAGCGCCTCCAGCGCGGCAGGGGTCGGCGCGCCCGTGGGTGACAGTCCCGGCAGGACGACCTCGGCCAGGTCCAGCCGCCGTTTCGCTTCCGACTCGCTGATTCCCAGCGTGGTCCGCAGGAACTCCGCGCAGTCCCGCAGCCTGGCAGCGGGCCTGTCCGGCCGGTCCGGCGGGGATGCTGCTCCTGGCTGTGCCTGCACGGATGCCGGGACGAGAATGGGACCGCGCAGTTGGTGATCAGCGAGATCGTGTTCATCGGCCAGACGGGCGACGAGGATCTGCAAATGGTCGACGACCCTCGACACCTGCTCGACGTCGACGACGAGGCGGAGGGCGTCTGCTCTGGAGAGAACGCTGTGCTGCCGCGTCAGGTCGCGGGCGCAATCGGACAGGGTGGCGCGCGCCGATTCGAGCGGGCTCCCTGCCCGAGTGACACTCTCGATCGGTGCTGTAGCCATGCCTCGATTTTATAGAACACACGTTCTACTCCGAGATCAAGGGTGCTTATGTGGATAAGAACGCGCGGCCCTGTCCAGGGACCAGGGACCAGGGACCAGGGACCAGGGACCAGCGACCCTGACCAGAGGCCCGGGACCCGGGACTCGGGGCCTGAGACCAGCGGGTGCCGCTCGCCCGTGCGGAGTCCGGTGTGGGCGAGCGGCCCCGGAGACCTAGAGGAGGTTCTCGACCACGAAGTCGATGCAGGCGATCAGGGCCGAGACGTCGTCGGGCTCGATCGACACGAAGGTGGCGATGCGGAGCTGGTTGCGGCCCAGCTTGCGATAGGGCTCGACGTCGACGATCCCGTTGGCCCGCAGGATGGCGGCGATGCGTGCAGCGTCCACGGCGTCGTCGAAGTCCACGGTCACGATCACGTTGGAGCGGTCCTCGGCGCGGGCGACGTACGGGTTCGCGACGGCGGATGCCTCGGCCCAGCGGTAGAGCTTCCCGGCGGAATCGGCGGTGCGGCCGGCGGCGAAGGGCAGCCCGCCCTGCTCGTTGAGCCACTGCACCTGCGCTTCGAGTGTGACGAGCGTGGACAGCGAGGGCGTGTTGTAGGTCTGGTTCAGGCGCGAGTTGTCGATGGCCGTCTGCAGGTCGAGGAAATCGGGGATCCACCGGTCTCCGGCGGCGATGCGCGCCGCGCGCTCGAGCGCGGCGGGGGAGAAGAGCCCGAGCCACAGTCCGCCGTCGGACGCGAAGTTCTTCTGCGGGGCGAAGTAGTAGACGTCGGCCTGTGACACGTCCACGTCCAGGCCTCCGGCTGCGGACGTCGCATCGACGACGACGAGCGCTCCGTCATCGGCGCCCGCGACCCGCCGGACGGGAGCGGCGACGCCGGTGGAGGTCTCGTTCTGCGGCCAGGCATAGGTGTCCACCCCGGTCTCCGCCGCGGGGTCCGGACGCGTACCCGGCTCGGAGGTGATGATGCTCGACCCCTCCAGGAACGGCGCCTTGTCGGTCGCGGCGGCGAACTTGGACCCGAACTCGCCGAAGGAGAGGTGCTGCGCCTTCCGCTCCACCAGACCGAAGGTTGCGACGTCCCAGAACGCCGTGGATCCGCCGACGCCCAGCACCACCTCGTACCCGTCGGGGGCGCCGAAGAAGGTGCTGAGGCCGGTGCGCACGCGTCCGACGAGATCGCGCACCGGCGCCTGGCGGTGGGACGTCCCGAGCAGTGAGGGTCCGGCGGCCACGAGTGCGTCGATCTGCCCCCTCCGCACCTTGGAGGGGCCGGCGCCGAAGCGGCCGTCCGAGGGCAGCAGGTGTCCGGGGATGCGGGGCAGGTCGTTCATGGGTGCTCCAGCTGTTGGGCGGCGGGTACGGCCCTCATTCTGCCCCAGCTGTCACGGGCCCCTCCATTTGTGAACTCCTGCCTGCGGGAAGGGGCCAACGGCGCCGTCGGCGTCTTCCGGCGGGCGGAGGGGGTCGATTGCCGGGCCCGTTGCGGCATGGGTTAACCTTGGGGAGCGTGGGGCGGATCAGGCCGCGGCGGCGGCGCCTTGCCTCACCGGCGTGAGGCACACCAGCCGCGCACCCGCACCGCACCAAGGAGCTGAACCGCATGACGGACCTCATCGACACCACCGAGATGTACCTGCGGACCATCCTTGAGCTCGAGGAAGAGAACATCGTCGCCCTCCGTGCGCGCATCGCCGAGCGACTCCGCCACTCGGGGCCGACCGTCTCCCAGACCATCGGACGCATGGAACGCGACGGCCTCGTTGTGGTCTCCGGCGACCGGCACCTGGAGCTCACCGGGCTGGGACGGCGTCGGGCCACCGAGGTCATGAGGAAGCACCGCCTCGCGGAGCGCCTGCTGAGCGACGTCATCGGGCTCGACTGGGCCTATGTGCACGAGGAGGCCTGCCGCTGGGAGCACGTGATGAGCGAGCGTGTGGAGCGCAGGCTCTACGAACTCCTCGGCAAGCCCTCGGAGTCGCCGTACGGGAATCCCATTCCGGGACTCGAGGCGATCGGGGGAGTGGAGTCCGAGCTGTTCACCGACGGCGTGGTGACCCTGCTGTCCGCCATGGGCACCTACTCTCCTGACAAGCAGGTCACGCTCGTGCGACTGGCGGAACCGATCCAGGTGGATCCGGAGCTCCTCACGCAGCTCGACGAGGGCGGCCTGCGTCCCGGAGCGCAGCTGAACCTGGAATCCGTGGGCGGATATGTCTCCGTTCGCGTGCCCGGTGTCGAGGGCGCCCTGGAGCTGCCGCCCGTGGTCGCCTCCCACGTGTTCGTCGCCGTCGCACCCTGATCCCCGACCCGCGGGGCAGGGTGCGCCTCATCGCCGCCGATATCAAGAACACACCGGTCCGTGACCGTAATGTGACATATCGGTGTTTCTGATGTAGCTTTCATCTCGTGCCAAATTCGCTCTAGATCCGGCACCCTCCTGCAAATCGCCTAGCTCTGCCATTGCTCGAGGTCCGTCCGCACCATCGCATGGCAGAGGCGGGGGAACCAATTTCCGGGTTTCTTCACAGAAATCCTTGGGGTTAAGTCGCTGTTTCATGCAGCGGCCGGGTGACTCCCATCCGAATCCGACAGCTCACCTCGCAGGCGTTGGGAGAGGCAATCCAACGTGTCCAAAAGCTCTTCGCCGGGCCGCCATCGTGCGGCCCGGAACGTCAGTGCGCTGACGAACCTGTCCACAGCAGTCACCTCCAACGCCGGATCCGTCGGCCGCCAGGCAGCCGTCATCGTCGCCGCGTCAGGCCTGGTGCTGACCGCCGGGCTGCCGGCCCACGGTGCAGCCACCGCCGAGCGTGAGGTGCAGTCCTCCGCAGCGTTGACCGTGAACCGGGTCGTCCCGGCCGAGGTCACAGTCCCGGCCACCGCAACGGTCTCCTTCGACCGCGTGGCCGTCGAGGTCACCGCCGCTCCCGAGCCCGTCGTCGAATCACCTGCTCCCGAGCCCGTCGTAGAGGCGCCCGTCGTCGAGGCCGCGCCCGCCATCGCCATGCCGGCTCCTGTCGCACCGGCTCCCGCCCCGGCTCCTGTCACGGCTGCCCCTGCCGCGGCTGCACCGGCCGCCCCGGTGACGGTCGTCGCCGCACCTGCCCCCGCACCGGCCACAGTGGTTGTCCCCGCTGCCCCGGCCCCTATAGCCGCGCAGCCCGCACCCGCACCTGCCCCGGCCGCACCTGCCCCGGCCGCACCTGCCCCGGCCGCACCTGCCCCCGCCGCTCCTGCCCAGTCCTCCGGCGTCGCTGCAGGCCTGGTCGGTTCGGCCTACGCCCAGATCGGCACCCCGCAGGACTGCACCGCCATGGTCGAGAAGGCGCTGCGCTCGGTCGGCAAGTCCGTGGGAGACCTCGCCCCGGGCCAGTTCTTCCAGTTCGGTGACGTGGTGGGGAGCCCCGCACCGGGCGACCTCGTGATCACCGGTGGCCACGTCGCCATCTACGTCGGCAACGGCCAGGTCATCAGCGGTGGCCTCAACGGCATGAACACCGGCCTCCACGGCCTGTCGGACCTCCCCGGCGCCAGCTTCGTCCGCGTTCGCTAACCCCCCACTTTTCGGAGAAACCCCATGTCTTCACGCGCCACAATCGCACGCCACCGGGGAGAAGCGCGGAACACCGCAAGCTTCTCCGCCCTCGCCAGCGCCGTCACGTCCAACGCGAGCGGGATGGGCCGTCAGGCCGCCGTCATCGCGGCGGCGTCCGGCCTCGTCCTGACCAGCGGTGTCGCGGCCAACGCCGCCGACCTGCAGCCGCAGCGCGACGTCGCTGCCTCCAGCATCTCCCTGTCGTCGGTCCGCGCCGCCGTCGTGGCGTCCACCGAGACCGTCGTGTCCTTCAACCGGACGCCGGTCAAGGTCAACGCCAAGCCGGTGGTCGCACCCGCGGCTCCTGTCGTCGAGGCCCCCGTCGTCGAGGCGCCTGTCGCCGAGGCCCCTGTCGCCGAGGCGCCGCCCGCTCCCGCTCCGGTGGCAGCAGTCCAGGCGCCGGCCGCTCCCGCTCCGGTCGCAGCAGTCCAGGCGCCGGTCGTCCAGGCCCCCGTGGCGCAGGCGCCGGCTCCCGTTGCGGCAGTCAAGGCACCCGTCGCTGCGCCTGCCGCAGTGGCGCCGGCTCCTGCCCCGGCACCCGCTCCCGCGCCGGCCCCCGCTCCCGCGCCCGCCCCTCGGGCGTCGTCAGGCGTTGCCGCGACCATCGCCGCAGCAGCCAAGGGCCAGCTCGGTGTCATGCAGGACTGCACACGCCTGGCCAGCAACTCCCTCGCCGCAGCGGGCATCAACTTCCACGGCTGGCCGGCAGGCTACCTCTCGCTGGGTCGGACCGTCAGTGCCGGCGAGGCCATCCCGGGCGACCTCATCTACTACGCCAACGGCGGCATGGGCATGGCTCACATCGCCGTCTACATCGGCGGTGGCCAGGCCGTGCACGGCGGGTTCAACGGCAACACGACCGTGATCGCACCCGCCGAGCTCGGCTCCGGCGGCGTGTACATCCGCGTCGGCGGCTGACCGACGGACGAACGACCAAACGGAAGGACCGGCACCATGTGCCGGTCCTTCCGTTCGTGTATAGATGACGAATCCGGCCTCGCACCACATTTCCGCTGAGGAATGCTGCCCATTAGTGGCCTTCATGTGTTGTGCTTACCCTTGCAGTGTCAATCAGAAGCACCTCTCCCGATCCCCGGGATGGCACCCGGTTGCGGGAACACGTCGGTATCGAGGCTTTGTTCATGCGCACTCTCGTTCTGAATGCAGGGTATGAACCACTGGCGGTCGTGACCTTCCGCCGGGCGCTGGTCCTTGTGCTCACGGGGAAGGCGAGCGTGGTCGCGGAGGACGACGACCCGGTGGTGGGTCCCACGGAAGTGCTCGGCCGGCCGTCGGTGATCCTCCTCCACCGGTACGTGAAGATCCCGTACCGGCACGACGTCACCGCGACCCGGCGCGGGGTCCTGCGCCGCGACAACCACCTGTGCGCCTACTGCGGGAAGACCGCCTCGACCATCGACCACGTGATGCCCCGGTCCAGGGGTGGTGGTGACACGTGGGAGAACCTGGTGGCGTGCTGCCTGAAGTGCAACAACGCCAAGGGGGACAAGACGCTCAGCAGCCTCGGTTGGAAACTGCGGATCGTCCCGCTTCCACCGCGCGGCCCGCAGTGGCAGATCCGCGAACTCGAGAAGCCGGCACCGCAGTGGAGCGAGTTCCTCGCCGAGAACGCCGCGTGACCGGCACCCCGCGGTTCGACGCCATCGTCCTGGCCGGCGGCCGGTCCTCGCGGCTCGGCGGCGTGCCCAAGGCCGGTCTGGTCCTCGACGGGCAGACCCTGCTCGAGCGCACATGCGCCGCCCTCTCCGACGCGGGGCGCCTCACCGTCGTCGGTCCCCGGCCCGACGGCGCGTGGCGCGCCGAGGCTGTCGCGCCGTCGTTCGTCCGGGAGGAACCCGCCTTCGCCGGGCCGGCAGCGGCCGTGGTCGCCGGGTTCCGGGCGTCACCGGGACCGAGGGCGCCCTGGTGCGCCGTGGTGGCGTGTGACATGCCGCGTGTCGGTGAACTCCTCGAAGCCCTGCTGGCCGAGGCCGCGGCAGGGGACGCCACCTCCCTGATCGCGGTCGACGGCGGGCGTGACCAGCTGCTGGCAGCGCTGTACCGGAGCGAGGACCTCGCAGCCGCCATCGACGCCGTCCTGGCCCGCGGTCCGGCGGACAACCTCTCGATGCGAAGCCTCCTTGCTAGTGTGAGCACCAGACCCGTCCCGGTTCCGCCGGGCACCACACACGACGTCGACACCTGGAACGATGCGCGAATGCTGGGAGTCGACGTCCCCTAGCACCACCCGGAGGGCCCATGGACGACCGCCAGAAACTGCTGCACGACTGGACCGAGAAACTGCTCGCCGCCTTCGAGATCGACGGGACGGACGTGGACATCGACGCCGTCCTCGGGCTGGCCGGTCGCGCAGCCCACGGTGTGGTGAGGCCCGCGGCGCCCCTGACGACGTTCGTGGTCGGGTATGCGGCAGGCCTCGCGGTGGGCAGCGGACAGGCGGACGAGCAGGTGGCCATGGAATCCGCGATGGCGGTGGCCGACGCGCTCTGCGCGGAGGCCGCGGCGGGTGGAGGTCCCGCATGAGCGAGTCGGTACCCGCCCGCAACGTCGACTGGGCGATGGCCCGCACCCTCGCGCACGGCGCGGGGCGGCCGCTGCCCTTCCAGACCGTCACTCTCGCGGACGCCCTCGGGCAGACGCTCGCCGAACCCGTCCACGCGCTGCAGGCCATCCCGCACTACGCGTCCTCGGCGATGGACGGGTGGGCGGTGAACGGTGAGCCACCCTGGACGCTCGTGAGCCACGCGCAGCCGGACGAGCACCCCCGCGGCAGGCCTGCGCCGCACGCCGACTCCGGCGAGGTATCGCTCGCGCCCGGTGAGGCGACGTTCATCCTGACCGGGGGAGTGGTCCCCCAGAACGCCGTCGGCATCCTGCGGACCGAGCACGGCGCGGTCCGCGGGGACGTGCTGGACCGCAACGAGTCGGCCCGGCCCGACGAGCCGTCGCCCCACGAACACGTGCGGCCCGCGGGGGAGGAGGCCGAGGAGGGCTCCGAGGCCATCCCCGCCGGCGTCGTCCTGAATCCCGCACAGATCGCCCTGGCGGCGGTGTGCGGACACGACACCCTCGCCGTCCTGCGGGCTCCGCGGGTGTCCCTCCTGATGACCGGTGACGAGGTGATCGACCACGGACTCCCGCACCCCGGCCAGGTCCGCGACACCTTCGGCCCCCAGCTGCCCGCCTTCGTGTCGATGCTCGGAGGCCACGTCGACGTCGCCGGGCGTGCGAAGGACGATCTCGACGACGTCGTGGCCGCCATCAGTGCGGAACCGACCGACGAGTTCTCCCTGGCCAGGGCATCCGGTGACGTCCTCATCACGACCGGCGGCACGGGCAGTTCCTCCGCGGACCACATCCGCCGGGCACTCACCGAACTCGGGGCCGAGCTGATCATCGACGGCATCGCCATGCGGCCGGGCCACCCGACGCTGCTGGCGCGCCTGCCGGACGGACGCTTCCTCGTGGGGCTCCCGGGCAACCCCCTCGCCGCGATGATGGCCATGCTCACAGTGGCCGGTCCGCTGCTGGCGGGACTGCGCGGGGCCGTACTGGAGGAGCCGCGGACGGTGACGAGCGCCGACGCCTTCGAGCCGCTGCCCGGCAGGAGCCGCCTCGTCCCGTACCGCGCCGAGGCCGGGCGGGCCGTCCCCAGCACCCACCAGCGCTCCGGGATGCTGCGCGGTCTCGCCTCCGCCGAGGGCGTCCTGGTGATCCCGTCCGAGGGCTGTGCTGCGGGCGACGCCGTGCCGGCCCTGTCGCTGCCGTGGGTGGTCGGCTGACGCGACGCCGACGCCGGGGACGCTGTCCACACCCCCGGACCGCGGCCCCGACGGTCCGGACGCCGACCTGGGTCAACTAACCTCGAGACAGGACCGATGCAAGGAGCACAGCATGAACCGGGTCACCCAGCGACGTCGTATCACCAAGTTCCGTATCGGGGCGCAGACCGGGCGCCGCGAGGACGTGCTGGCGGGGGAGGAACCGCTCGAGATCCGCCTCGCCGGCAGCGCCTTCACGGTCACCATGCGTACACCGGGGGACGACTTCGACCTCGTGGCCGGGTTCCTCGTCTCGGAGGGCGTGGTCTGGGAGCCGGGCCAGCTGCCGAGCCTGCGGTACTGCGCCGGCGTGGACGAGAACGGCCAGCAGATGTTCAACGTGGTGGAGGCCCAGCTCCGGCCGGGCGTGGAGCTCCCTGACACCGCGATGGAACGCCATGTGTACACCTCGAGCTCGTGCGGCATCTGCGGCACGGCGTCGATCGACGCGGTACGGAAGTCCTCGCGGTTCGACCTGCATGACGACACCGCCCCGGTGGACCTCGGCGTCCTGGCGTCGCTGCCCGACCGCCTGCGCGAGAGCCAGAAGCTCTTCGACCGCACCGGTGGCGTCCACGCCGCGGGCCTGTTCACCGCGGAGGGGGAGCTCCTGTGCCTCCGGGAGGACGTGGGGCGCCACAACGCGGTGGACAAGGTGGTGGGCTGGGCGCTCCGGGAGGGCATGCTGCCCCTGCGCGGGACCATCCTCCAGGTGTCGGGCCGGGCATCCTTCGAGCTCGTGCAGAAGGCGCAGCTCGCGGGCATCCCCGTCCTCGCCGCCGTGAGTGCGCCGTCGTCCCTGGCAGCGGACCTCGCCGACGACGCCGGCCTCACGCTCGTGGGTTTCAGCCGCGGGACGTCGCTGAACTGCTACTCGCACCCGGACCGTATCGCGGCCTGATCCGTCGCGCGGGCGGGTGCCCCATCGTCGTACACGCCCTCCCCTGGCAGGAGCGCGTCGGCCCGCGACAGGCCGCAGGGACCCGCGACATTCCGCGGGCCTCGGGACGCGCGGCGGGGACCGGACCCCGCCGCGCACGCCGTGCCCGGCGTCAGAAGGGGTTGAGCAGGCGCTGGACGAACCGGCGCGTCCGCTCCTCGCGCGGATCGCGCAGCACCTGGTCGGGGTGGCCGTGCTCCACGACCACGCCCCCGTCCATGAAGACCACCTCGTCGGCGACCTCGCGGGCGAAGGCCAGCTCGTGGGTCACGATCGCCATGGTCCACTTCTCCTCGGCGAGCTCCTTGATGACGGTGAGCACCTCGCCGACGAGCTCGGGGTCCAGGGCCGACGTCGGCTCGTCGAACAGCAGCAGGTCCGGCTGCAGTGCCAGCGCGCGGACGATCCCGACGCGTTGCTGCTGCCCGCCGGAGAGGTTGAACGGGTGGTCGTCCCGCTTCGCGGCGAGCCCCACGCGCGCGAGGAGCCGTTCGGCGTTCTCGACGGCGTCCTTCCGGGACTTCCTCTGCACCCGGACGGGGCCCTCGATGATGTTCTCGAGCACCGTCATATGGGGGAAGAGGTTGTAGTTCTGGAAGACCATGGCGCTGCGGTCCCGCAGGGACAGCGCCTCCTTCTTGCCCACCTTGCCGCCGAACTCCACGCTCGGTCCGCCGCGGAAGGCCACGGTGCCGCCGTCGGGCGTCTCGAGGCCGTTGAGGCAGCGCAGCACCGTGGTCTTCCCGGATCCGGACGGGCCGACGAGCGCGACCACCTGCCCGGCGTCGATGCGCAGGTCGATGGACTTCAGCACCTCGTTGTCGCCGAAGGACTTCCGCAGCGAGGTGGCGGTCAGGAGGGGATCAGTGGGCGACATAGCGGTCCAATCTCTTCTCGAGGGCGGACTGGCCGCTGGACAGGACGAGGCAGATCACCCAGTAGATGGCGGCGGCCTCGAGGTAGACCAGCATGAACTGCTGCGAGAAGGCGGCGATCTGCTGGGCCTCGCGGAACAGCTCCGTCACCAGGATCACCGACGCCAGCGAGGTGTCCTTCACGAGGCTGATGAAGGTGTTGGACAGCGGCGGGACCGAGACGCGCGCCGCCTGCGGGAGGATGACGCGACGCAGGGTGACGGTGCGGGACATGCCGATGGTATGACCCGCCTCCCATTGTCCCTTCGGCACGGAGAGGATGGCCGAGCGGAGGATCTCCGCCGCGTACCCCGCGACGTTGAGCGAGAACGCGATGATGGCACTGGGCCACGGGTCGATGGTCAACCCGATCGAGGGGAGCCCGTAGAAGATGACGAACAGCTGCACCAGCAGGGGCGTGCCGCGGATCACCGAGACGTAGAACCTCGCGATGCCCGAGAGGACGGGCTGCCCGCTGATGCGCATGAGCGCGACGACGAGCGCCAGAGCCAGGCCGAACAGGAAGGAGACGATGGAGAGCGGGATGGTGCCCGTCACAGCGCCGGAGACCATGGGCCAGAAGGAGGTGCGCAGCAGTTCCCAGTCCATCAGTCAGGCCTTCCGGCCCTTCTCGCCGGTATCACTCGCTGACGTCAGTGCCGAAGTATTTTTCGGAGATCTCGGCGAGCGTGCCCTCCGCGCGGAGCTCGTCGAGGGCCGTGTTGATGGCGTCCACGAGTTCGGTGCTGCCCTTACGGACCGCGACGGCGCTCTGGGAGGACTCCTCCGTGGTCGCCGCGATCTTGATGCCCTCATTGTTGTTGGTCTTCTGGTAGTCGAGGTAGGTCAGCTCGTCGTTGATGGTGGCGTCCACGCGACCCTGCTCGAGGAGCGTGATCGACTGCGCCCAGCCTTCGACCGCCTCGACGTTCGCGCCGCTCGCCTTCGCGAGCTCGTTCCAGTTGCTGGTCAGGGACTGCGCCGTCGTCTTGCCGGAGAGGTCCTCGAAGGAGGTGATGTCGGTGTTGTCCGCCGTCGTGACGATCACACCCGAGCTGACGGTGTACGGCTCGGAGAAGTCGTAGGTGGCCTTGCGCTCGTCCGTGATGGAGACCTGGTTGGCGATCACGTCGAACCGGCCGGCCTCGAGGCCCGCGAAGATCGCGTCCCACTGCGTCTCCTCGAACTCCGCCTCGACGCCCATCTTCTCCGCGACAGCGGTGATGACCTCGACGTCGTACCCGGTGAGCTCGCCACTGCCGCCCTCGTGGAAGCTGAAGGGCTGGTAGGTGCCCTCGGTGCCCACCGTCAGGACGCCCGCGTCCTGGATCTCCTGCAGCGACGACGCCGCCGCGGACTCCCCGGATCCCCCGCTCTCGCCGGCCGGGGTCGACGAGGAGCAGCCTGCGAGCGCGAGGGTGAGGGCTGCGGCGGTGCCGAGGATGGACAGGCGGTGCTTCATGGGGGCTTCCTTCGGTTGCGTGGGGCGGATACGGCGGGTGGGGAAATAGAAGGGGCCGGCAACGGCTTGAACCCTACGTACCTCAGTTGCACCCGGCCGCGGCCGGAGTCGAACACTACTGAGGTGAACACCGGAGCATCCACTTATTGTTCCGAAGTATTGCGGCGAGGGTCCAGACACCGGGGATCACAGCCGGAACTGGCATCCCCGGGAGGGACCGTTATGAGCATGGAAGGCGCGGCCTGGAGCTCGCTGTACAGGATTTCGACGGCGAAGGACGCGAAACACGGATTCTCCCGGGAGTCGGTACGCCGCATCCTGACCTTCGCCGTGCCGTACCGCTCGAAGCTGGTGCTGTTCATCCTCCTGTCCGTGGCCGGGGCCTTCCTCGCCGTTGCGACGCCGGTCCTGGCCGGCCAGGTGGTGGACGTGATCGTCGCCCGCGGCGAGGTGGGCACGGTCATCCGGCTCGCCGTCGTGATCGCGCTCGTGGCGGTCGCCGACGCCGCGGTGTCCCTCGTGACGCGCTGGTACTCGGCGCGCATCGGCGAGGGCGTGATCCTGGACCTGCGCACCGCGGTGTTCAACCACGTCCAGAAGATGCCGATCGCCTTCTTCACCCGCACCCGCACGGGTGCGCTGGTGAGCCGGCTCAACAACGACGTCATCGGCGCCCAGCAGGCGTTCAGCGGCACCCTCTCGGGGGTCGTCACGAACTCCGTGGCGCTGGTCCTCACGCTCGCGGTCATGCTGAGCACGTCCTGGCTCGTCACGGTGCTCGCCGTGGTCATGCTGCCCGTCTTCCTCGTGCCCGCGCGCCGCATGGGCAGCCGCCTCGCTGCCCTGCGCCGTGAGGCGGCCGACCACAACTCGGCCATGAGCACGCAGATGACCGAGCGTTTCTCGGCCCCCGGTGCCACGCTCGTGAAGCTCTTCGGCCGGCCCGACGAGGAGTCCGAGGAGTTCCGCGTCCGCGCCGCGCGCGTGCGGGACATCGGGGTACGCACCGCGATGCTGCAGTTCGTGTTCTTCACGGCCCTGATGCTCGTCTCCGCGCTCGCGCTGGCCCTCGTCTACGGGCTCGGAGGCTTCCTGGCGCTCGCAGGCCAGCTCGACACCGGCGAGGTGGTCACCCTCGCCCTCCTGCTGACGCGGCTCTACGCGCCGCTGACGAGTCTGGCGAACGCCCGCGTGGAGATCATGAGCGCCATCGTCAGCTTCGAGCGCGTCTTCGAGGTGCTCGACCTCCAGCCGCTCATCCAGGAGAAGCCCGACGCCGGAAGCGTGCCTGCCGGCCCTGTCGCGGTGGAGTTCGACGACGTCCGCTTCGCCTACCCGTCGGCGGACAAGGTCTCCCTCGCCTCCCTGGAGGAGGTCTCGACGCTGGACACGCGGGGCGGCGAGGAGGTGCTGCACGGGGTGTCCTTCCGGATCGAGCCCGGGCAGACGGTTGCCCTCGTGGGTACCTCGGGTGCCGGGAAGTCCACCATCGCCCAGCTCCTGGCGCGCCTGTACGACGTCGACAGCGGTGCGGTGCGCCTGTCCGGTGCCGATGTACGGGACGTGACGTTCGCCTCGATGCGGCAGACCCTGGGGATGGTGACGCAGGACGGCCACCTGTTCCACGAGACGATCCTCTCCAACCTCCGGCTCGCCCGGCCGGAGGCCACCGAGGACGAGGTGTGGGACGCCGTCCGGCGTGCCCGGCTGGAACCGCTCGTCCGGTCCCTCCCGGACCAGCTCGACACCATGGTGGGCGAACGCGGCTACCGGCTCTCCGGCGGTGAACGCCAGCGCATGACCATCGCGCGGCTCCTGCTCGCCCACCCGCGCGTGGTCATCCTCGACGAGGCGACGGCGGCGCTGGACTCGACCTCGGAGGCGGCCGTGCAGGCGGCACTGAGCGAGGCGCTCGAGGGCCGGACCGCCATGGTGATCGCGCACCGGCTCTCCACCATCCGCAGCGCGGACATGATCCTCGTGGTCGAGGACGGCCGGATCGTCGAACGCGGCTCGCACGAGGAGCTGCTGGCCCTCGGCGGCCGGTACGAGGAGCTGCACCGCACGCAGTTCGCGGTGCAGAAGAACGTGGCCGTGGACGAGGAGCCCGAGGCGCTCAGCGGCGTCTAGGGGGTGCTGTTCCCGACCGCGATCAGGTGCGGGATCACGAAGTCGGTCAGCAGGGGAGCGAGGTCCTCCCGATCACCGGCCGCCCCGAGGTCGAGCCATGCGAGCTCCTCGATCTCCGCGGCCGGGAGCGGCTCTGCCGTCAGGGGACACAGGAAGACGGTGGCGACGAGGAGCGTATCCACCTCGTTGGCCGCCGGTCCCCGCCAGGTGCCCAGCAGCGTGAGGTCCTCCGGCGCGACGGCGAGGCCCAGTTCCTCGGACAGCTCCCGTGCTCCGGTCTCCGCCGGCGTCTCGCCGGGCTCCGGCTTGCCTCCAGGCTGCATGAACATGCTCGTGCCGCGTTTGCGTACGAGCAGCAGGTGCCCGCGGGCGTCCAGCAGGCAGAGGGCGGTGACGGTGATGACCGGCGCCCCTGATGCCTCCCCCATGCCGTCCAACCTACCCCGCACACGACGAGTGCGATGACGGGCGGAACCGCCCGTCATCGCCCTCGTCGTATGCCGTGTGCCCCTGGCCGGAATCGAACCGACGACCTTCCCTTTAGGAGAGGGACGCTCTATCCTACTGAGCTACAGAGGCCTGGATGGCGGGTTCACCGATCCGGCGGTCCCAGCTTACCCGGTTCCCGTGCCGGTTCCGTGCCCTGCCGACCCTTGCGGGTGCGCCGGCAGGAAGACCGACACCGCACCGGCCACCAGGCTCAGGGCGAGCAGCACCCAGCGCAGCACCGTCAGCGTCGATGCGAGCGACACAGCGGCAGGATCGGCGGTCGCGGAGGCCAGCACGGTGTCGATCGCCACGTTCTCCCACAGGTCGACGACGACGAACAGGATCACGGGGGACCACAGGACCCAGCGCAGCCAGCGCCGTCCTGCGGTGAGCTGGACCAGCAGGAGCCAGGCGAACGCGAAGATCAGGGGGAAGAGCGTGCCCGCCGTACGGTGCAGGTAGCTCAGCTGCCCGCGGGCGTCGTCATCCATCTCCTCCCCGAGGCGGTGGATGTAGCCGGCGTCGTACCCGCCGATCATCATGTCCGGCATCGTGAGGCCGCCCGATAGCTGCGTCATCTGCCCCAGCGTGAGCAGGTGGAAGTACCAGAAGAGGAACAGGGATGCGACGGCGGCGGCGATGAGGATGAGCGACCCGTTGCTCTTCCTGCCCGGTACGCCCGGCACGACCGTCGTGGGCGGTACCGCCGACGGCGGCGCGGACGTGCTGTGCTTGCGTGCGATCTGTGCGCGGGTCCTTGCCACTCCTCCAGTATGGGCGAGGCAGCCCTTCCTCCGCGCGACCGGGTGACTGTCGGGGGCACGGCCTAGACTTGGAGGACCATGGACATGCTCTTCGATCCCTACGTCTCCCCGCCCACGACCGCCGAGAAGAAGCGTGCGCGCGAGGCGGCGATGGCGACGACGGGTGATCCCGCGACGGAGCACGTGCCGTCACGGGTCGGCGTCGACGAGCACCGCGCGCAGGAGCTGCTGGCGGGCCTGAACCCCCAGCAGGAGGAGGCGGTGAAGCACGGCGGGACGCCCCTGCTGATCGTCGCGGGAGCCGGATCCGGCAAGACCCGCGTCCTGAGCCACCGCATCGCGTACCTGCTGGCCACAGGACGCTCGCACCCCGGGCAGATCCTGGCCATCACGTTCACCAACAAGGCCGCAGCCGAGATGCGAGAGCGCATCGAGGGCCTGATCGGCGACGTCGCGAAGCGCATGTGGATCTCCACGTTCCACTCCTCCTGTGTGAGGATCCTCCGCCGCGAGGCGGCGTCGGTAGGGCTGAACTCGAACTTCTCCATCTACGACTCGGCGGACACCCTTCGCCTGATCACGCTCGTGGCCAAGGGCCTGGACCTCGACCCGAAGAAGTTCGCCCCGAAGGCCATCCAGCACAAGATCTCCGCGCTCAAGAACGAACTGATCGACGAGGAGGCGTTCGCCTCCGACATCGACCCCTCCGATCCCTTCGAGCAGGCCGTCGCCGAGGTCTACTCGGGCTACGCCCAGCGCATGCGCCAGGCCAACGCCATGGACTTCGACGACCTGATCGCGCAGACGGTCTTCATGTTCCGGGCCTTCCCCGGCGTGGCGGACTACTACCGGCGGCGCTTCCGCCACGTCCTCGTGGACGAGTACCAGGACACCAACCACGCGCAGTACGCGCTGGTGCGGGAGATCGTGGGCGTGCCGGGGGAGTCCTCCGAGGACCCTGCGGAGCTGACCGTGGTGGGCGATTCGGACCAGTCCATCTACGCCTTCCGCGGCGCCGACGTGCGCAACATCGTCGAGTTCGAGAACGACTACCCGAGCGCCCGCACCATCCTGCTCGAGCAGAACTACCGCTCCACCCAGAACATCCTCAGCGCGGCCAACGCCGTGATCTCCCGTAATCCCAACCGACCCGAGAAGCGGCTGTGGACCGCCGAGGGCAGCGGCGAGAAGATCGTCGGCTACGTGGGCGAGAACGAGCACGAGGAGGCCCGCTTCATCGCGGAGGAGATCGACCGCCTCCAGGACGAGGAGGACATCCGTCCCGGCGACGTCGCCATCTTCTACCGCACCAACGCGCAGTCGCGGTCCATCGAGGAGATCCTGCTGCGCGTGGGACTGCCGTACAAGGTGGTGGGAGGTACGCGCTTCTACGAGCGCAAGGAGATCAAGGACGCGCTGGCCTACCTGCGCGTCCTGGTGAACCAGGACGACGTCGTCAACCTGCGCCGTGTCCTCAACGAGCCCAAGCGCGGCATCGGTGACCGCGCCGAGTACGCCATCGCCGCCCTGAGCGAGCGCGAGCGGGTCAGCTTCATGGAGGCGCTGCGGCGCGCCGACCAGGCGCCCGGCATGGCCACGCGCTCGGTCAACGCAGTGACGGGCTTCGTCAAGCTGATCGACGACCTCGCCGAGGTGGCGAGCGGCTCCGGTGCGTCGGCCGCCCTCGAGGCGGTGCTCGAGCAGACCAGCTACCTCGAGCAGCTGAGGACGAGCAACGATCCGCAGGACGAGTCCCGCGTGGAGAACCTGGCCGAACTCGTGGCCGTCGTCCGCGAGTTCGAGCGGGACAACCCCGAGGGCACACTGGGCGACTTCCTGGAGCAGGTGTCCCTCGTCGCGGACGCCGACCAGATCCCCGACGCCCCCGACGGTTCCGCCGCGGACGTCCAGCGCGCCGTCGAGGAAGCCCGCCGGCAGGGCGTGGTCACGCTCATGACGCTGCACACCGCCAAGGGCCTCGAGTTCCCCGTGGTGTTCCTCACCGGCATGGAGCAGGGCATCTTCCCGCATCAGCGTTCCGCGACCGACCCCAAGGAACTCGCCGAGGAGCGGCGCCTGGCCTACGTGGGCCTGACGCGCGCGCGGCAGCGGCTCTACGTCACGCGCTCCGAGGTGCGCAGCATGTGGGGCCAGAGCCAGTACAACCCGGCGAGCCAGTTCGTCAGCGAGATCCCCGAGGACCTCATCCTCTGGAAGCGCGAGGGGGCCGCGAAGCCCGCCTGGACCACGGGCGGCAGCATCAGCGGGCCGAAGTTCAGCGGTTCCTACTGGGGTGCGAGCGGCGGCGGCTTCAACGGCGCCCCGGCATCGTCGAAGGCCGTGGGCCGCGTGCAGCCCCAGAAGGAAGTGGTCTCGGTGGCCGTCGGAGACCGCGTCAACCATGCGAGTTTCGGCAACGGCACCGTACTGTCCGTCGAGGGCGCCGGCGACAAGACCGTCGCCAAGGTCCGGTTCGACGTCGGCGAGAAGCGGCTGCTGCTGCGCTACGCACCGCTCACCAAGGTGGCCTGACCGCACTCGGACCGCAAGCGGGGGAGACGCAGGGGTACGGGACGGTCCCATTGCGCGCCTGCCGCTGCTCGAGCGGGGGCAGCCGTCGAGCCGCGGATGCCGGTGCGGTTCCGGCCGCGACGGCGTGGTCTGCGGCACCACCGGGGACGGCAGGGGCTTCGTCGCCAACCGCGATGCCGTGACCGGATCCGGGTGAAAAGCCCCAACGAACGGCAGCCTCTTTTCTACTGACGATAGAACTGTGGCCTTACTCACTAAACCGGTACTCTGGGGAGGGCCTCGGGCCCGAGGGTCTACAGTTCCCTCTTGTAAACCTACTTCGACGCAGAAGGACTTCAACTCAGTGGACCTGTTCGAATATCAGGCGCGCGATCTGTTCGAGGCACACGGGGTTCCCGTGCTCGCCGGCATCGTGGCGCACACCCCGGAAGAAGCCAGAGCAGCGGCCGAGAAGATCGGCGGCGTCGTCGTCGTCAAGGCCCAGGTCAAGGTAGGCGGTCGCGGCAAGGCCGGCGGCGTCAAGGTCGCCAAGACCCCCGACGAGGCCTTCTCCTACGCCTCGGACATCCTCGGGATGGACATCAAGGGCCACACGGTCCACCAGGTGATGATCGCGCAGGGCGCCGACATCGCGGAGGAGTACTACTTCTCCGTCCTGCTCGACCGGTCCAACCGCAACTACCTGGCCATGTGCTCGGTGGAGGGCGGCATGGAGATCGAGCAGCTCGCCGTCGAACGCCCCGAGGCCCTGGCACGCATCGCCGTGGACCCGGGCACCGGGATCGACCAGGCCAAGGCCGAGGAGATCGTCGACGCGGCAGGCTTCGCCCCCGAACTCCGGACCGGCGTCGTGAACACCATCCTCAAGCTGTGGGACGTCTTCGTGAAGGAGGACGCCACGCTCGTGGAGGTCAACCCGCTCGTGAAGACCGGCAGTGGCGACATCCTCGCCTTGGACGGCAAGGTCACCATCGACGAGAACGCCGAGTTCCGCCACGCGGACCACGCCGCACTCGAGGACAAGGACGCAGCCGATCCGCTCGAGGCCAAGGCCAAGGAGCACGACCTCAACTACGTCAAGCTCGACGGCGAGGTCGGCATCATCGGCAACGGTGCCGGACTGGTCATGTCCACCCTCGACGTCGTCGCGTACGCGGGTGAGGCGCACGGCAACGTGAAGCCCGCCAATTTCCTCGACATCGGCGGTGGGGCCTCCGCGGAAGTCATGGCCGCCGGCCTCGATGTCATCCTCGGCGACAGCCAGGTGAAGAGCGTGTTCGTGAACGTCTTCGGCGGCATCACCGCGTGCGACGCCGTCGCCAACGGCATCGTCAAGGCCCTCGAGATCCTCGGTGACGAGGCCAACAAGCCCCTCGTGGTGCGCCTGGACGGCAACAACGTCGAAGAGGGCCGCCGCATCCTCGCCGAGGCGAACCACCCGCTGGTCACCATCGCCGACACCATGGACGAAGGCGCCGACAAGGCCGCCGCGCTGGCCTACGGAAAGTAAGGGATCCCCCGCATGTCTATCTACCTCACCAAGGACTCCAAGGTCATCGTCCAGGGCATCACGGGCGGTGAGGGCACCAAGCACACCGCCCTCATGCTCAAGGCCGGCACCCAGGTGGTCGGCGGAGTCAACGCCCGCAAGGCCGGCACGACCGTCACCCACGGAGACGTCACGCTCCCCGTCTACGGCACCGTCGAGGAAGCCATCAAGGAGACCGGCGCCGACGTGTCGATCGTCTTCGTCCCGCCGGCCTTCACCAAGGATGCCGTCGTCGAGGCCATCGAGGCCGGTATCGGTCTCGTGGTGGTCATCACCGAAGGCGTGCCCGTGCAGGACTCGGCCGCGTTCTGGGCCCTCGCCCAGTCGAAGGTCGACGCCGACGGCAAGCAGATCACCCGCATCATCGGGCCGAACTGCCCGGGCATCATCACGCCGGGCGAGGCGCTCGTGGGCATCACCCCGGCCAACATCACGGGCAAGGGCGGCGTGGGCCTCGTCTCGAAGTCGGGCACCCTGACCTACCAGATGATGTACGAGCTGCGCGACCTCGGCTTCTCCACCGCCATCGGCATCGGCGGGGACCCGGTCATCGGCACCACGCACATCGACGCCCTCGCGGCGTTCGAGGCGGACCCGGAGACCAAGGCCATCGTGATGATCGGTGAGATCGGCGGAGACGCCGAGGAGCGCGCCGCCGACTTCATCAAGGCGAACGTCACCAAGCCCGTCGTCGGCTACGTGGCGGGCTTCACGGCTCCCGAGGGCAAGACCATGGGCCACGCAGGCGCCATCGTCTCCGGCTCCGCGGGCACCGCGCAGGCCAAGAAGGAGGCCCTCGAAGCCGCGGGCGTCAAGGTCGGCAAGACGCCGTCCGAGACCGCCACGCTGCTCCGCGAGGTCTACGCCACGCTCTGATCCGCACTCCCGTGAACAGCCTCCTCCGCCTCCGCGGGGGAGGCTGTTCCGTTTCCCGGAACCCTGCAGGCCCGGACGATCGGGACGTGTCAACCCGTGCAGTGCCGTCGCCGTCCGGCGGCAGTCCCCCTGGCGGGACGTAGCGTGAGGAGAGTGCACCGGGCCTCGCGGACGGACTCTGCGCACGGGCTCTGCGGACGGATGAAGCGGACCGGCGATGCGGACTAACGGGGCGGTAGGAATGAGACGACGATGAGCAGCGCGACGAGCCATGGGGCGGCGGAGGCGGATGCCGATGGTTCCCGGCAGCGCCGGTTCCTGCGGCGAGTCACCTGGGTGGCTACCCTCGGCGGTCTGCTGTTCGGCTTCGACACCGGGGTGATCAACGGCGCCCTGCCGTTCATGGTGGACGACCTGGGACTCACGGCCGTCACGGAAGGACTCGTGGCGAGCTCGCTCGTGTTCGGTGCGGCCTTCGGTGCGCTCGCAGGAGGCAGGCTGGCCGACGCCTACGGGCGCCGGAGGATGATCATCGTGCTCGCCGTCGTGTTCCTCGTAGGGACGCTCGGCACCGCCCTGGCTCCCGACGTTCCCGTCATGGTGACCTCGCGGCTCGTCCTCGGGCTGGCGGTCGGCGGTGCCTCCGTGATGGTGCCGATCCTCCTCGCGGAACTGTCCCCGGCTGCACGGCGCGGCCAGATGGTCACACGCAACGAGCTGATGATCGTGACGGGACAGCTGCTCGCCTTCAGCACCAGCGCCTTCCTCGGGAACGTGTTCGGTGACAGCCAGGGTGTGTGGCGCTGGATGCTCGTGCTGGCGACGCTGCCGGCCATCGGCCTGTGGATCGGCATGTACTTCGTGCCGGAGAGTCCTCGCTGGCTCGCGGGCCAGGGCGCCTTCGGGGTCGCGCTGCGCGTACTGCAGCGGCTGCGCCCGGCGACGGTCGCCCGGCAGGAGTACGAGGAGATCAGGGCGATGGCCGCCGAGGACCGTGAACGCGAGAAGGTGGGCTTCCGCGACCTGCGCGAGCCCTGGCTCCGCCGCATCCTCCTGGTGGGCCTCGGCCTGGCCGTGATCCAGCAGATCACCGGCGTGAACTCGATCATGTACTACGGGACGCAGATCCTCGTGGTCGCCGGATTCGGGACGCAGGCCGCCCTGACCGCGAACATCGCCAACGGCGTCATCTCGGTGGCGGCCACGTTCGTCGGGATCTGGCTGCTGGGCAGGGTGGGGCGGCGTCCCATGCTGCTGGTGGGCCAGATCGGGACGACGTCGGCCCTGTTCGCGATCGGCCTGGTCTCCCTGGTGGTCCCGGAGGGCACGACCCGCGGGTTCCTCGTCCTGGCGCTGACGGTGACGTTCCTGGCCTTCCAGCAGGGCGCCATCTCGCCCGTGACGTGGCTGATGCTCTCCGAGATCTTCCCGCTGCGCCTGCGCGGACTCGGGATGGGCGCGGCCGTCTTCGTGCTGTGGATGGTCAACTTCGCCGTGAGCCTCGGCTTCCCGATCCTCATGGCCGCGATCACCATCTCCAACACGTTCTTCGTCTTCGTGGTCCTCGGCGTCGCGGCGATCGTCTTCGCGCGCCGCTACATCCCGGAGACCCGCGACAGGACGCTCGAGGAACTCGAGCGCGAGTTCAAGTCCGTGACGGGAACGCCCCGGCGGTAGGGCCGGGGGCCGCGCTGCTTGTAAGGTGACCACTGGGGAACAACCACTTGCGTCAGGCAACCTTCTAGGAGATCACATGCGCGCCACCATCATCCACGGGCCCGGCGACATCCGCGTCGAGGACCGTGACTACCCCAGCATCATCCGCCCTACCGACGCCGTCGTCCGCGTCACGGCCTCGTGCGTCTGCGGTTCGGACCTCTGGCCCTACCGCGGGGTCCGCCCCACCAAGGAGCCCAAGGCCATCGGACACGAGTTCGTGGGCGTCGTGGAGTCCGTCGGCGACGACGTCACCGGCCTGGCGGTGGGTGACTTCGTCATCGCGCCCTTCGTGGACAGCTGCGGGAAGTGCCCGCAGTGCCTCAACGGCGTCACGGTCGCGTGCGACCACCTCGCGGGCTGGGGCAGCACCGACGAACACGGCGACTTCCTCCAGGGCGGGCAGGGCGAAGCGGTTCGCGTCCCGCAGGCCGACGGCACGCTGCGCAAGGTCGAGGGTGTCTCGGAGCCCGACGCAGCACTGACCGCGAGTCTGCTCACACTCTCCGACGTCATGTCCACCGGCCACCACGCCGCCGTGTCCGCGAACGTCGGCCCGGGCAGCACCGTGGTCGTCGTGGGCGACGGCGCCGTGGGCCTGTGCGGCGTCCTCGCTGCCAAGCGCCTCGGCGCGACGCGCATCATCGCGATGTCCCGCCACGAGGACCGCCAGGCGCTCGCCCGCGAGTTCGGGGCCACCGACATCGTGGCCGAGCGCGGCGACGAGGGCGTGGCGAAGGTCCGCGAGCTGCTCGGCGGCGTCCTCGCCGACTCCGTCCTGGAGTGCGTGGGTACCAAGGAGTCCATGGACCAGGCCCTCCGCAGCACGCGCCCCGGCGGCCACCTCGGCTTCGTCGGCGTGCCCGCGGGCGGTCCGGAGCTGCCGATCGGCGTCCTGTTCGCCAAGAACATCACGGTGGGCGGGGGCATGGCCCCGGCGCACACCTACATCCCGGAGCTGCTCAGGGACGTGCTCGACGGGACCATCAACCCGGGCCGGGTGTTCGACCTCGAGATGCCCCTCGAGGACGCCGCCGAGGCCTACAGGGCGATGGACGAGCGACGTGCCATCAAGGTGCTGCTCAAGCCCTGATCGATGCAGCACGGCCGAGGGGCCCTTCCGCACGGAGGGGCCCCTCGTCGTCGGACGGAAGCGACGCGACCGGGCACAATGAGGGCATGACACCACCTGCTGACGGCTCCTACCTCATCTCCCGCGAGCGGCTCATCCACGCCCCCGCCGAGCGCATCTTCGAGGTCCTCGCGACCCCCGCCCTCCACAGTGTGATCGACGGATCCGGGACGGTGCGCGGCGAGCAGCCCAACGGCCCGGCACGCCTGTCGCAGGGCGCGAGGTTCGGCATGGACATGAGGATCGGCGCACCCTACAAGATCCTCAACCGCGTGGTGGAGTTCGAGGAGGGCCGCCGCATCGCCTGGCGCCACTTCTCGGCGCACGTCTGGCGCTACACGCTCGAACCTCGCGGCGAGTCCACCCTGGTGCGCGAGGAGTGGGACGGCCGGGCCGTGCCGTGGCGGATCGTGTTCCGGCTCACGGGCTTCACGCGCCGCCACCCGGCGAGCATCGAGGCGACGCTCGGCAAGCTCGAGGACTACGTGCTGCAGCACCGCGACGCCGCCTAGGCGTCCGCGCGCTCGACCTCGGAGCGGGACGAGGCGACCGTCACGGAACGCACACCGCTTCGGTTCCCGTGGGGACCGTTCGCGCAGGACGCACATGGCCACAGCGCTGTAGGCGGAGGCGAGGCCCGGTCAGCCCAGCGAGGTGCCGAAGAGCAGGCCGAGCAGGTAGGTGGCTGCCGCGGCGCCGAGCCCGATGCCGAGCTGGCGCAGCGCGAGGCGCAACGGCGACGCACCGGAGAGCAGCGCCACCACGGCGCCGGTGGCGAGCAGGGCCAGCCCCACGAGCACGCAGGCGACGACGACGGCGGTGACCCCGCTGAGTCCCGCCAGGTACGGCAGCACGGGCACGATGGCGCCGGAGGCGAAGAAGCAGAAGCTCGAGGCCGCGGCCCCCAGCCCCGTGCCGACGGCCTCGTGCTCGTCGACGTCGTCGTCCTTCTCGGGTTGGAGGGAGAAGCTCGGGTCGCAGTCGCAGCCGTAGAGGCCCAACCGTTCCGCCGCCCGGTGCTCGGCGGCAGCGGGCGTCATGCCGCGCGCCCGGTAGACGAGCACGAGCTCGTTGGCGTCGATGTCGAGTTCCTTCGCCGCTTCGAGGGTGATCTGCGTGGGGCGCGTGGCCGAGAGGAGTTCGCGCTGGGACCGGACCGAGACGTACTCGCCGGCACCCATGGAGAGGGCTCCCGCGAGCAGCCCGGCCAGACCGCTGAAGAGGATGAACGCGGTCGGTACGCCCGTGGCGCCGATGCCCATGACCAGGGCCAGGTTGCTGACCAGACCGTCGTTCGCGCCGAACACGGCCGCCCTGAAGTTGCCGGAGAGCCGGTTGCGGCCGCGGGTGGCGAGTCCGCGCACCACTTCCTCGTGGATCTGCTCGTCGGCCACCATCGCGCTCGTGGCGGACGGGTCCGATCCGTAGGGGGAGCGGCCCTCGGCGCGCTGGGCGAGGGCCAGGACGAAGACCGATCCGAAGCGCCGTGCGAGCAGGCCGAGGATCCGGTTGCGGACGGAGGGCTGCAGGGGGCGCCCGACGTCGTCACCGAGGAGCGCGAGCCAGTGTGCCTCGTGGCGCCCCTCGGCCTCGGCGAGGCCGAGGAGGATCTCCCGCTCCTCGCCGCTCCTGCGGCGCGCGAGGTCGCGGTAGGTGGCGGCTTCCGCGCGTTCGTCGGCGAGGTACTGGCGCCAGCGCCGGACGTCGTCGCGGGAGGGGGACTGCTCGGGGGATGTCACGGGATGCTCCGGTGGCTCGGGTGCGTGCACCCCGTCCGAAGCGGAGGGCTCCGGCCGGGTGCACGGGTGCAGGGATCGGCCGAAGGTCTCGCTCGCCGGTTCCACCGGTGGACTGCCGGGCGCCGTCAGCGCCAGTATGTCGACAGGCCGCGCATCCAGCGGACGCGGAGCTACTCCCCTTCGACCCACCAGTCTACCGGAACACCCCGCCGGGCCGGGCGGGGACAGGATGAAGGCGTCCGGGTACCGGTCACCCGACAACGCGCGATACAGTCGGACGGATAACAGAAAGCAGGCTTATGGATCTGGCAGCCCGACCCTGGGTGGAGAGCTACGCCCCCGGCGTGCCCCGATCGTTCGACGTGCCCGAGGGCACCCTGTCGGACCTCCTCGACGCATCGGTCCGCACCTACCGCAGGGCGACGGCCCTCGAGTTCTTCGGGGCCCCGACGACGTACGGGGACCTGGGCGACGCCGTCGACCGCGCCGCTGCCGGCCTCCGGTCGCTCGGGGTGACCGCTGGCAGCCGCGTGGCCCTGGTCCTGCCGAACTGCCCGCAGCACATCATCGCCTTCTACGCCGTCCTGCGGCTCGGGGCGATCGTCGTCGAGCACAACCCGCTCTACACCGACCGCGAGCTGCGCCACCAGTTCGAGGACCACGGGGCCACGGTCGCGATCGTCTGGGACCGCGTGGCCCCGCGCGTGCAGAGCCTGCCGGCCGACATCCCGGTCACCGCGGTGGTGGCGGTTGACCTGGTCGCCGCGATGCCGGCGTCGCGCCGGCTCGCCCTGAAGCTCCCGGTCCGCCGGGCGCGCGAGGCACGGGAAGCACTCACGACGACGGAGAAGCTCACCGGCCCCCGCAGGCTCGTGGCGTGGCGCGACCTGCTCCGCCACCGGCCGCTGCCCTCCGGGCACCCCCGCCCGACCGCCGGGGACACTGCCGTCCTGCAGTACACCAGCGGGACCACCGGCACCCCGAAGGGGGCCATCCTCACCCACCGGAACCTGCTCGCGAACGCGGCCCAGGGACGCGCGTGGGTGCCGGGCCTCGAAGCCGGGCGTGAGACGGTCTACGCCGTCCTGCCCATGTTCCACGCCTACGGCCTGACGCTGTGCCTGACCTTCGCGATGAGCATCGGCGCGAAGCTCGTCCTCTTCCCCCGCTTCGACGTCGGGCTCGTGCTCGACGCGGCGGTCAAGAGCCCGCCCACCTTCCTGCCCGCGGTCCCGCCCATCTACGAGCGGCTCGCCGCCGGAGCGGCCGAGCGCGGCGCGGACCTGCGCAGCATCCGGTTCGCGATCTCGGGCGCGATGAACCTTCCTCCGTCGACGGTCGAGACCTGGGAGGCGGCCACGGGCGGCTACCTCATCGAGGGCTACGGGCTGACGGAGACCTCCCCGGTCGCGGCGGGCAACCCGATCGGCCCCACGCGGCGCCCCGGGACGGTCGGGGTACCGTTCCCCGGCACGGACGTCCGGATCGTCGACCCCGAGGACCCCGCCCGGGATCGCCCACCGGGCGAGGCGGGGGAGTTGCTCATCCGCGGGCCCCAGGTGTTCCAGGGCTACTGGCGCCGCCCCGACGAGACGCGCGCCGCGCTGCTCGACGGCGGCTGGTTCCGCACCGGGGACATCGTCAGCATGGACACCCAGGGCTTCCTGACGATCGTCGACCGCATCAAGGAGCTCATCATCACCGGTGGCTTCAATGTGGCGCCCTCCGAGGTGGAGGACGCGCTGACGGCGCATCCCGGCGTCGTCGACGCGGCCGTGGTCGGACTCCCGCGGGCAGCAGGTGGCGAGGACGTCGCCGCCGTCGTCGTGCTGGCCGACGGCGCGACGCTCGACGTCGACTCTCTGCGCTCCCACTGCCGCGACGCGCTCGCGGCCTACAAGGTCCCACGCACCATCGTGCAGGCGGAGGATCTGCCCCGGTCCCTGATCGGCAAGATCCTCCGGCGCGAGGTACGCACGCAACTACTCAACGAGGGCTCTCGGGCCGAAGGAACAGGTGACAGTCGATGACCCACTCCCCAGCAGTGCGGGCGGGAGCGCCGGCCCCGAAGGGGCCGTGGCGCGACAGCCTCGGTAATGCCAGCATCCGCTCGGCGCAGGTCCTCATCGTGCTGGTGCTGGCGGTGGTGGCCGTCTACGCGCTGATCCAGGTGCGGCTCGTGGTGATCCCGATGCTCCTGGCGCTCATCCTGGCGGCCGCGATCGGACCGTTCGTGCTCTGGCTGCGGCGGAAGGGCTGGAGTCCCTCGCTCGCCACGGGCGTGTCCTTCCTGCTGCTCCTGGTCCTCTTCGGCGGGCTCATCACGGGCATCGTGTTCGCAGTCATCGGACAGGCGGATGAGCTGGCAGCCAGTGCGACCGAGGGCTTCGACCAGCTCTACGCGTTCGCCCAGAACGGTCCCATCCCGATCGACGACGCGCAGATCCAGCAGGCCCGGGACGCGGCGGTCGACTTCGCGACCAGCAGTACCGCCGGCGCAGGTGCCATCTCCGGGCTCAGCGCGGCCGGCAACTTCATCGCCGGGGCCCTGCTCATGGTGGTCATCCTCTTCTTCTTCCTGAAGGACGGCGAGAAGATCTGGGCGTTCATGCTCCGCGCGTTCAAGGGCAAGCGCCTCGTGAAGGCCCGCCGGGTCGGCTACAGCAGCATGGCCGTCCTCGGTGGCTACGTGCGCGGTACGGCCATCGTGGCCCTCGTCGACTCCGTGTTCATCGGCATCGCCCTTGTGGTCCTCGGAGTGCCGCTCGCGCTGCCCCTGGCCGCGATCGTGTTCGTCGGCGCCTTCATCCCGCTGGTCGGTGCGACGCTGGCCGGTGTTCTCGCGGCCCTGATCGCGCTCGTGGCCAACGGCCCGTTCGTGGCGCTGATGGTCATCATCGTGGTGATCGTGGTGAACCAGCTCGAGGGCAACTTCCTGCAGCCCGTGGTCATGGGCCGCACCCTGCAGGTGCATGCGCTCGTCATCCTGCTCGCCCTGACCGCCGGCACCATCCTCGCCGGCATCATCGGCGCCATCCTCTCCGTCCCCGTGGCAGCCGTCGGGTGGGCCGCCATCAAGGCCTGGAACCAGGAGAAGGACGAAGAGATCACCGAGGCCGAGATCGATAAGGCCGAGGTGCTGACGGCACTCGACGAGACCGGGCACGGCCTGAGCTCCACCCCCAAGGAGGAGCAGGCCGCCAAGGTCGAGCAGGCTCTCTCGGCATCGGACGAGGCGGAGGACCGCCCCGGCACACAGAACCGCAGGATCGACGGGCACGACGACGACGACCGCGCCGCCGACACCTTCGACGGTGCCCGTACCCTCGACGATTCCCGCACGCGCGGCACCACGGGCCGTTCCGGAGGATCGTCACCCGCCTGAAAGCCGCATTGCGGTCCGTGCAGTGGTCGGCGGACCTGCGCCGCCGGCCGTGATCGGTCCAGGAATGCAGGAGGGCTCCCGGCACTTGCCGGGAGCCCTCCTGCATTCCTGCATTCCTGCGTTCAAGGGTTCAAGGGATCATGGCTTCGTGAGTCCCTGAGTCCCTGAGTCCCTGGGTCCCTGAGTCCGCGCTCAGCGTGCGGCGTCGACGGGGACGTCGTCGGGGACCTCCCCGGCCACCCGCCGGTCCCAGGCCGCCATCACCCGGGCGTCCGTGGGTCGGGTGGCGAGCGACACCACGACGTAGACGAACGCGGACACCGCGAGACCGTAGTAGATCGGCTCATTGGCGTAGATGCCGTCGTACCGGGCCTCCGCCGTGACCTCGAGGTAGGTCATGACGCCGAGGGTCACGAGGGTGCCGGCCGCCATGGACGCCCCGGCCCCGATGCCGTTGCCCCGGCGCCAGACGAGGCCGCCGAGGATCGCCACGAGGAGGCCGCCCACCAGGATGTCGTAGGCGATGGTCAGGGCCGCCACGACGTCCTGCACGATCACGGCGAGCGCGATCGTGACGACTCCGAGGCCGAGGACCCACCAGCGGCTCGAGGAGACGTCGTGCTCGGACGTGGCACGCTCCGTGCCTCCCTTGCCGCCCGTGCCACGCCCGCCGAACCAGCCGGCCACGAAGGGCACCACGTCGGTCCGTGCCACCGTGGCGGCGGCGATCAGGGCACCCGACGCCGTGGACATCATGGCCGCGACGGCCGCGGCGAGGACGAGCCCGCCGATGCCGACCGGCAGCACGTTGAGGGCCACGTCGGCGTAGACGTCGTCCCTGGACTCGATGGCGGGCAGGATCACGCTGGCGCTCATGCCGATGATGGCGCCGGCCACCCCGTAGAGGATGCAGTAGATCCCGGCCGCCGAACCGCCCCAGCGCGCGATCTCCGGCGTGCGCGAGGTGAAGACGCGCTGCCAGATGTCCTGGCCGATGAGCAGCCCGAGCGTGTAGACCACGAAGTAGGTGATGATGCTCTGCGCGCCGATGCCAGTGATACTGAAGAACTCGTCCCCCGCGCGTTCGGCGATACCGGCGAATCCGCCCGCCGCCGCCAGGGAGAAGGGCAGCATGAGGGCGAAGACGCCGATGGTCTTGATGATGAACTGGGCCATGTCCGCCAGGGTGATGGACCACATCCCGCCGATCGTCGAGTAGACCAGGACGATCGCCCCGCCGACGAAGATGGACAGTGCGCGGTCCCAACCGAAGAGGACCACGAAGATCGTGGCGTAGGCGCCCGTGGATGTGGCACAGAGCATGAGGGTGTAGGCGAGCATGACGATGCCCGAGACGCGCGTGGCGCGGTGCCCGTAGCGCAGGGTGAGCATCTGCGAGACGGTGTAGATCTTCAGCCTCTGGATGGTGGGGGCGAACAGCAGGCTGAGCAGCAGGACGCCGGTCCCGATGGCCACCACGAGCCACATGCCGGAGATGCCGTACTGGTAGCCGAGGCCCACCCCGCCCACCGTGGAGGCTCCGCCGAGGACGACGGCGGCCATGGTGCCCGTGTAGAGCAGGGGCCCGAGGCGCCGCCCCGCCACGAGGTAGTCGCTGGCGTTGCGGGTGCGCGACTTGCCCCACCAGCCGAAGCCCAGCATGGCGACGAGGTAGGCCACCACGATGGCGATATTGAGTGCCTGCATGGACGAGTCCTTCGGTCGGTGTCCTTGGGATGCCCTAGGGGCAACTATTGTTGCCCCGTAAGCTACTCGTGACGCGGCTCACGCGTCAACCGGATCGGCCCCTGTTACAGCGGGAGCGCTGTAGGCTTCCCGGAGCGTCGAAGGAGAGGACACGCATGAAGGCCCTGCCCGTCGAACCCACCAATGCTCCTGTTGCCATCGGGTCGCGGATCCGCGCCGCGCGGCAGGCCCAGCGCATGACGATCGAGCAGGTCGCCGAGTCGACCGGCCTGACGAAGGGCTTCCTCAGCAGGGTGGAGCGCGACCTCACATCGCCGTCCGTCGCCTCGCTCGTGACGCTGTGCCAGGTGCTGTCCATCTCGATCGGCGACCTCTTCCAGGTGCCCGAGACGCACCTGACGCGTGCGGCGGAAGCCCCGCGCATCAGCCTGGGCGGCCAGGGCATCAACGAGCGCCTCATGACGGCCCGCTCCGAGCGGCGGCTCCAGATGATCCGCGCCGTCGTGGAGCCCTACGGCCGGGGCGAGGACGAGCTCTACTCGGTGGACTGCGAGGTGGAGACCCTGCACGTCGTCGAGGGCCGGTTCGTGCTGATCTTCCCGAACAGCAGGTACGAGCTCGACGCGGGGGACACCGTGACCTTCCCGGGCCAGGAACCCCATACCTGGCTCAACCCCGACGACCGCGAGGCCGTGGTGCTGTGGACGCTCGTGCCGGCGGCGTCGGGATAGACCCGGGGGCTCAGCCCACATGCACCCAGGGGCGCTTGGTGACGTCCGGCTCCGCGGCCCGCAGCACCTCGCGCGTCACCGGTGCGATCTCGCCCTCGCCGGTGAAGAGGAACTTGAAGAGGTTCGCCACCGGGTCGCCCTCCGTCCAGCGGAAGTAGACGTGCGGCATGAGGCCGGTGGTGTCGCGGATGTGCAGCATGACGGCGGCGATGGTGTTCGGGACATTGGAGCTGTGGACCTCGAGGATGCGGTAACCGTGCCGCACGACACCACGGACGCGCAGTTCCGTCTCGAACTCGGACGAATCGTCCACGGTCACCTCGATGAACAGCGGCCTGGCAGTGTTCGGGATGTGCGACACGGCGCAGGCGTGCTGGTGCTTGTGGCGGTAGGCCGAGCTGCTCAGGCGCTTGGGTTCGTGCGCGATCAGCAGGATGTCGCCGTCGTCCTGGGAGCTGACGAAGGACAGGGCCGTCTCGTCCATCCTGATGCTCGTGGCCCTCAGCTCGAAGGCGCGGCGCGAGCGGGAGATGATCGAGATGACGATGATGCCGAGGATGAAGAAGGCAGCGATCCTCAGCCCGTCGGGGCGCTCGATCATGTTGACCGCCGTCGTCAGGACGAAGACGACCGTCGCGATGCCGAAGCCGATGGTCAGTCCCCGCTGGCGCCTGCGGCGCGCCGACAGCGTGACCGCGACCGACGCGGAGGTGATGAGGGCGAGGACGCCGGTGGCGTACGCACCGCCCTGGGCCTCGACGTCGGCCTTGAAGAGGAACGTGACCAGGATGGCGATGAGGGTGATGACGAGCACGAGCGGGCGGACCGCCTTGGCCCAGGCCGGGGCCATGCCGTAGCGGGGGAGGTAGCGCGGCACGAGGTTCAGGAGTCCGGTCATGGCCGAGGCGCCCGCGAACCAGAGGATGCTGATGGTCGAGATGTCGTAGACGGTGCCGAACGCGTCACCGAGGTAGAGGTGCGCAAGATAGGCCAGGGCACGGCCGTTCGCCGGGCCGCCCTCCCCGAAGGCCTCGGCCGGGATGAGCAGCGTGGTGACGAAGCTCGAGGCGATGAGGAACCCGCTCATGATGAGCGCGGCCGAGGTGAGCAGCTTGTGGGCGCCCTCGATCCGGCCGGCCGGGTCCTCCTCGGTGTCGCCGGGCTTGCCGTCGATCTGCGGCATCACGACGACGCCGGTCTCGAAGCCGGACAGCCCCAGCGCGAGCCGCGGGAAGATCAGGACGGCGAGGCCGACCATGAGCAGGGGATTGCCGTGCTGGGTGTTCAGGGCCGTCCACCAGTCGGAGACGATGCCGTCCTGCGCGATGATCTGGGCCACGGAGACGACGACCACCACGAGGTTGAGCAGCAGGAACACGGCGACGATGGCCACGGCGATGCCGATGGCCTCCCGGAACCCGCGGAGGAAGACGGCCGACAGCAGCGCGATGAACAGCACCGTGATGAGGACCTCCTGGCCGTGCAGCCAGGTGGGGGCGAAGGGGTTCTCGATGAGGTGCGCGCTGGCGTCGGCCGCGGACAGCGTCATGGTGATGAGGAAGCTCGTCGCCGCGAAGCCCAGGAGCACGAGGACGAAGATCTTGCCGCGCCACTTGGGCAGGAGCTTCTCCAGCATGGCGATGGAGCCTTCGCCGCGCGGGCTCTCCGACGCCACGCGCTTGTACACCGGCAGTGCGCCGAACAGGGTGACGGCCACCAGGATGAGGGTGGCGATCGGGGAGAGCACGCCCGCTGCCGCAGCCGCGATGGCGGGCTGGTAGCCGAGGGTGGAGAAGTAGTCGACGCCGGTCAGGCACATGACCCTCCACCACGACTGCGTGCGCTCGGGCTCGGGCTGGTGCGCGGTGGGCTGGCTGGACTCGTTGAGCAGCCAGCGCCCGAGGCGCCTCCTGCCCTGGGCCCGCGTGTGCGCGGGTGACTGGGTACGTACGGAAGAACTCACCCGATCACAGTAGGACCGACCCGCCCGCCATCCGGGCGTCTTAACGCTTCCTTGATGGGGCTCCTTCCGCGCCCTCCGGGAACCGCGACACAGGTGTGTGGTTCCGCCGGGATGGCTTCGCGCGCCCGGCCCACCCGTTCCGCAGGACGCCGATCCTTGACCGCACCTGCGGCCCGGAATAGCCTTGTGCAAAACCTTTGATGCATATTGGGCAACTTCGCACGGGCGAGGACAGCCCGGACAGGACGGAAGCTGTGGAAGAACTGCGCGTCACCGGAGGCGGGCACCTCGGCCCCATCGATTCCTCCCGGATCCCCCGCTACGCAGGGGCCGCCACCTTCGCGCGCCTGCCCCGCCTCGACCAGGTGGAGCGCGCGGACATCGCCGTCGTCGGCGTCCCCTTCGACTCCGGCGTCTCCTACCGCCCCGGCGCGCGGTTCGGCGGCAACCACGTCCGCGAGGCGTCGCGCCTGCTGCGCCCCTACAACCCCGCCCTCGACGTCTCGCCGTTCGAGCGCGTGCAGGTGGCCGACGCTGGGGACATGGCGGTGAACCCGTTCAACATCAACGAGGCCATCGAGACCATCCAGCAGGACGCCCTGGACCTCACGGCCGACGGCGCCCGCCTGGTCACGCTCGGCGGTGACCATACCATCGCCCTGCCGCTGCTGCGTGCGGCGGCGGAGCGCGCGGGACAGCCTGTGGCCATGCTGCACTTCGACGCCCACCTGGACACCTGGGACACCTACTTCGGCGCCGAGTACACGCACGGCACCCCCTTCCGGCGGGCCGTGGAGGAGGGGATCCTCGATACCGAGGCCATCTCCCACGTCGGCACGCGCGGCCCGCTGTACGGCGTGCGGGACCTCGAGGACGACCGCCGCTTCGGGTTCGGCATCGTGACCTCCTCCGATGTGTACCGCCAGGGTGTGGACGAGGTGGTCGACAGGCTGCGCTCGCGCATCGGGAACCGCCCGCTCTACGTCTCGGTGGACATCGACGTCCTCGATCCCGCGCACGCCCCCGGCACCGGCACCCCCGAGGCAGGCGGCATCACGAGCCGTGAACTGCTCGAGATCCTCCGCGGACTGCGCGGCCTGAACCTCGTCGGCGCCGACGTCGTCGAGGTGGCCCCCGCCTACGACCACGCCGAACTCACCGGCGTCGCCGCCTCCCACGTGGCCTACGACCTCGTGACGCTGATGGCCGACACGCTCACCCCCGAAGCGCCCGCCGCGGCTCCGACAACGAAGGACCGGTAATGGACATCACCGACGGCGCCGCCTCCGCGCCCCCCGCCCCCGTCACCGGCCAGCGCAACGGCGGGGACCTCGTGGTCGAGACCCTGTCCGCCCTCGGTGCGACGACGGTCTTCGGCATCCCCGGACAGCACGCGCTCGGGCTCTTCGACGCGCTGTCGCGCTCCGAGCTGCGCTTCGTCTCCTCGCGCGTGGAGAACAACTCGGCCTTCGCCGCCGACGGCTTCTCCCGCGCCACGGGCGACGTCGGCGTGCTGTTCCTCTCCACCGGTCCGGGTGCGCTGACCTCGCTCGCCGGCCTGCAGGAGGCGTACGCGACGGGTGTCCCGATGGTGGTCGTCGCGAGCCAGATCCCGCTCGAGGGCCTGGGCGCGCGGCGCAAGGGCATGCTGCACCAGCTCGACGACCAGAAGGCCTCGGCGGCGAACGTCACCAAGAGCCAGCGCCTGATCCAGCACGCCTCCGGCATCCCGTCGGCCATCCAGGACGCCTGGACCGAGGCGGTGTCCTCGCCGCAGGGCCCCGTCTGGGTCGAGGTACCGCAGAACGTCCTGCTGGATCCCGTGATGGTGCCGGAGGTCGAGGACGCGCTCGCCGAGCCGTTCGACAACCCGCCGCGCATCGAACTGGTCCGCGAGGCCGTGGCCTGGCTCAAGGACTCGAAGCGGCCGGCGATCGTCGCCGGTGGCGGCACGCGGCGCGGCAGGGCCGAGAAGTGGCTGCTCTCGCTCGCCGAGAAGCTCGGCGCCCCGGTGGTCTGCTCGCCGGGCGGCAACGGGGCCTTCCCCTGGACGCACGAGCTGTCCCTGCAGTCGTGGGTCGAGGACCGCCACGTGACGGAGGTCCTCGAGGACGCGGACGTCCTCCTCGTCGTCGGTTCGTCGCTGGGCGAGGTCACCTCCAACTACTTCACGCTGGAACCCCGCGGCCGCATCATCCAGATCGACGCCGAACCGCGCGTCCTCGAGTCCAACCGGCCCGCCCTCGGCATCCGCGCCGACGCCGGCCAGGCCCTCGCGGCGCTCGACGGGGCGCTCGAACCGCTGGCCCGCGACCGCCAGCCCGGATACGACGCCGCCGCCCTGGTCGCCGAGACCCTCCGACGCGTCGGTGCGCGGCTCGACGCGCAGGACCTCGGCAAGGAGCGCACCTTCCTGCAGGACATCCGCGAGGCCGTCCCGGCCGGGATGCAGACGTTCTGGGACATGACCATCTCCGCCTACTGGGCGTGGAGCTGCTGGGACGCCCGCGAGGGCCAGTTCCATTCAGCCCAGGGAGCCGGCGGCCTCGGTTTCGGCTTCCCCGGCGCCATCGGCGGGTCCGTGGGCCTGGCGTCGCGCGGCCTGCCCGCGCGGGTGCTCGCGGTCTCCGGGGACGGGTCCGCGATGTACTCGATCGCCGAACTCGCCACCGCGCGCCAGCACGACATCCCGGTCACCTGGCTGATCGTCGACGACGGCGGCTACGGCATCCTCCGCGAGTACATGGAGGGCGCCTTCGGCAAGGCGACGGCCACCGAGCTGGCACGGCCCGACTTCGTGGCGCTCGCCGAGTCCTTCGGCGTCCCGGCACGGCGGGTGGCCCCGGAGGACGTCGGCCAGGCCCTGCGGGAGAGCCTCGCGGCGGAGGGCCCGAACGTCGTCGTGGTGGAGACGCTCATCCGGCTCTTCGCGCCCACGCACCTCGAGGTCTAGCGCCGGAGCGGATCGGCCACATCGACGGACCGTATCGGGTCTCCGCCGGCGTCGGACTCGTCGACCAGGATCCGTCGCAGGACCTGTCACGGACTTGCGTCGGGCGAACCTGCCGGTCGAAGCTTGAGGGGCACGACCAGCACAGCCCCGATCCCACAGATGAGGTATGCCCCGTGACGGTAGTCGGCTTCCATTGCTCGCACGAACAACTCGGCCCCCGCGCCCTTCTGGATGTGGTGAAGGAGGCCGAGGTGGCGGGATTCGGAGCTGCCATGTGTTCGGACCACCTCACGCCGTGGAGCGAACGGCAGGGCGAATCCGGGTTCGCGTGGTCCTGGCTGGGCTCGGCGCTCGAGGCCACCGACCTGTCGTTCGGCGTGGTGACGGCCCCCGGGCAGCGCTACCACCCGGTCATCACGGCCCAGGCCATCGCGACCCTCGAGCTCCTGTACCCGGGCAGGTTCTGGGCCGCTCTCGGCAGCGGACAGGCGATGAACGAACACATCACCGGAGACCGATGGCCCGCGAAACCCGAACGGAAGGCACGGCTCAGGGAATCCGTCAGCGTGATCCGGGCACTGCTGGCGGGGGAGGAAGTCACCCACCAGGGTCTCATCACAGTGGACCGGGCGAAGGTCTGGTCCGTTCCGGACACCCCTCCGCCGTTGATCGGGGCTGCGGTCACGCGGGAGACCGCAGCATGGGTGGCGTCCTGGGCCGACGGGCTCATCACCATCCTGCAGCCCCTCGACGAGGTGAGCGCGGTCATCGGCGCGTACCGGGATGCCGGCGGTATCGGTGATGTCATCATCCAGGCGCAGGTCAGCGTCGCTCCCACCCGCGACGAGGCATTGCGAGTGGCACACGATCAGTGGCGGACGAACGTCTTCCCGCCCCCACTGTCCTGGGACCTCCCGACGGTGCAGCATTACGACCAGGCCGCCGAGCACGTCTCCCCGGACGCCGTCGCCGAGTCCGTGTTCATCACCGACGACCACGCCGCACTCACCGGACTGCTCCACGACATCGGCGAACGGGGTGCGGACCGCATCTACCTTCACAACGTCGGGAAGGACCAGCGCCACTTCCTGTCCGTGATGGCCGAGCATGTCCTCCCCCAACTGACTGCGACCCGATGAGGATCACCGACACCAGTGACATGTGGTGGAAGACCGCCGTCTTCTACAACCTCAACGTCGAGACGTTCATGGACTGGGACGACGACGGGGTGGGTGACCTCGAAGGGCTGGGCCAGCGGCTGGATTACCTCGAGGAACTCGGGGTGACCTGCATCTGGCTGGCCCCGTTCTACCCCTCGCCCCGCCAGGACAACGGCTACGACATCTCCGACTACTTCGGGGTCGACGAACGCAACGGGCACCTCGGTGACCTCGTGGAGATGGTCCGCACCGCCCACGACCGCGGGATGCGTGTCATCGTCGACCTCGTCGTGAATCACACATCGATCGAGCACCCCTGGTTCCAGAAGGCCCGCTCGAGCCTGGACAACCGGTACCGCGACTACTACACCTGGCGCGACGACAAGCCCGAGGACGGGCGGGCGAACATGTTCCCTGACAGGGAGGACGGCGTCTGGTCCTATGACGAGGAGGCAGGCCAGTACTACGAGCACTCCTTCTACCACCACCAGCCCGACCTCGACACCACCAACCCCGAGGTGCGCGAGGAGATCGCCAAAGTCATCGGCTTCTGGTTGCAGCTCGGCATCGACGGGTTCAGGGTCGACGCCGTCCCGTTCCTCATCCAGGCCGACGGCCACAACGAGCACGACTACCTGCGGGCCCTGAGGAGCTACGTCGGGCGGCGCAGCGGGACGGGCATGCTGCTCGGTGAGGTGAACCTGCCCTATGACGAGCAGGAAGCGTACTTCGGAGACCACGGGAACGAACTGACCATGCAGTTCGACTTCGTCGCCAACCAGCAGCTCTACCTCGCCCTCGCACGGCAGGACGCGACCCCGCTGGCCCGGGCGCTGGCGGCTCGGCCCGACCTCGCGAACGTGACCCAGTGGGCGAACTTCGTGCGCAACCACGACGAGCTAACGCTCGACCGCTCACGGACGACGAACGCGGCGAGGTCTTCGACGCGTTCGCGCCGGAGTCGTCGATGCGGATCCACGGCCGGGGCATCATCCGCCGGCTTCCACCGATGCTCGGCAACGACCCGCGGAGCATCAGGATGGTCTACAGTCTGCTGTTCTCCCTGCCCGGCGCGCCGGTGCTGTACTACGGGGAGGAGATCGGGATGGCGGAACACCCGACCCTGGCGGGACGCTCCGCCGTCCGCACCCCGATGCAATGGTCGGGCGAGGTCAACGGCGGGTTCTCCCATGCGGACGCGGACAAGCTGCCGTTGCCTGTCGTGGAGGGCGGTGGGTCCCCGACCCATGTGAGCGTCTCGGCGCAGCAGCACGACCCGGACTCCCTCCTGCAGTTCGTCCGCCACCTCATCGCCGCCTACAAGAAGTCCCCCGAGATCGGCTGGGGAGCGTTCGACATCCTCGAGCAGGAGAACTCCTGCGTCCTCGCGCACCGCCTCACCAGCGCCAACGGGCAGCTCGTCGCCCTCCACAATTTCGCGGATGACGCCCACAGAGTGAGCATCGACGTGCGGGGCGGCGCCGACATCACCCACGTGGTCGACCTTCTGGGCAACGAGACCGTCACCTGGACGGACGGCCCCCTCGAGATCGATCTGCCGGGTTACGGGTACCGCTGGCTCAGGATCGTCCGGGCGGGCGAGAAGCGCCTCCTCTGACGGAAGGCCCGTGCTTCAGGGCGACGCATTCCGCACAGAGGCCGGGCCGGACTCCGGCCGTACCCTCCGTACGCACCCTCGGGACCCTTCCCTACCCCGGGTACCGATGGGGTCGGACGAACCCCACGGGGACCGGCCGATGCCCGGGGTTCCCTTTCCGCCCGGCGGATGAGAGTGTCGAGGGAACTGCTCGACCACGTATACCGAGAATGGGAACGCAATGTCATTCAGCAAGGGCGACAAGGTCACCTGGAACACGCCGCAGGGTGAGACCGAGGGCAAGGTCGTGGAGAAGCACGACAAGGAGTTCACCTTCGACGACCAGAAGTTCAAGGCATCCAAGGACGAGCCGTACTACACGGTGGAGAGCGCGAAGTCCGGCAAGCAGGCGGCACACAAGGAGAGCGCACTGTCGAAGAAGTAGCGCTGGTGAACACGTAGCGCCCTTGCTGGTTCCGTGGAGGATCCGCTACCTGAGCGGGTCGTGTCCCCAGTTCATCAGGGAGTAGCGCCACTTCGAGGACTCGATGTCCTCCTTGGTGGGCCGCTGCGCCAGATGGCGGTGGACATAGCCCACCACCTTGTGCATGTGCTTGACGTCGTCGTCCTTCAGGTCGTCGCGCCGGGTGCCGAGGATCTCGACGATGCGCCTCCCCGATTCGTGACCCACGGACTCGCCGGAGCCCGACTCCTTCTGGCCCACCGCTTGCGACTCCTCGGTGTCAAGCCATTTCTCGAGCTGGGACGCGCTCATGTTGACCGCTTCCTTCCACTGGGGCCATACCTCGTCGAGATCGCTCGTATCGTTCGCCATGCGCCGCCCGGCCTTTCGTAGCAGTTCCGCCTGCAGGATCACATCCGATCCGTCCATGAAGCTGGCAATAGCTTAATCCTAAGCAGGCTGATAAATGTAGAGGGTACGTCGAACCAACGTCTAAGGAGCTCTACGTCATGGCAGGAAACCTTTTGGCACGATCAGCCCACGATCTCGGCGCTGCAGCCTGGTTCGGTGGCACCTTGATGGGCGCTGTCGGACTCAACGGTGCAACGGGCAAGGCGAAGGACCCCAAGGAGCGCACGCGCCTCTCCGCGCTCGGCTGGGCGAAGTGGACCCCTGTCCAGATCGCGGCCTTCGCGATCCACGGCATCGGCGGCATCGGCCTGATCCTCGGCAACAAGGGTCGCGTTGCGGCCCAGGACTCCGTCGGATCGAACACCGTCTGGAAGACCATCGTCACCGTCGTGGGCATGGCACTCTCGCTGTACTCGGGCATCCTCGGCAAGAAGGTCGGGGAACTCGCCGACCAGGGTGCGGAAGGGGCGACCGAACCGCGTCCCGGTGCCGACGACGCGCTGGCCAAGGCCCAGTCGCAGCTCAAGGCCACCCAGTGGCTCCTGCCCCTCATCAGCGGCATCGTCGTGGTGATGGGAGCGAAGCAGGGCGAGATGCAGCGTCCCGAGAACGTCAAGAAGGGCCTCTTCAAGAAGTAGGCCCGGTTCCAGGCTTCCCCCGCAGCGTCCGCGCCGACCGACACCAGCAGGTGTCGACGGCCGCGGGCCGCGGGGGTTTCGCCGTTAAGGCCGGGAACCACCCGGGATCACTGCATCGTGAAGGCGCGCGCCACCCGGCCGTGCAGGGCGTCGTTCCTGATGATCGCGGCCAGGACGGCGTTGCGCGGGCGCAGGAGAGGCGCCGGCAGGGGGCGTCCGAGCGCCATGTTGAGGTGGGCCTTGCGCCGGGCCAGCGCCGCCTCCGCCCGGCGGTCCTTCTCGTACACGGTGAGCCGGGCGGCGACGTCGTGCCCGTCGCGCAGCGATGCGGCGATGATCGGCACGAGCCGGACCGCGTCGAGCCAGCCGAGGTTCATGCCCTGCCCGCCGATGGGTGAGACCTCGTGGGCCGCGTCACCCACCAGCACCGTGCGCCCCGCGACGAACCGCTCCGCGAGACGCGACTGCACCTCGAAGGCACTCAGCATGGAGTTGGTGTCGGGATCGACGTCGACGCCCGTCCGGTCCCTGATGAGCCGCGTGAGGTCCTCGGCCGTCGGGCGGTCCATCGGGCAGCCCACCCGGACCACCCACCGGCGGATACCGCCGGGCAGGGGGAACGACTCCACGATGCCCCCCGTCTCGAGGTAGAGCACGGCGTCGTCGCCGTCGTCGGTGGTGTCCTTGAAGTCGCCCATGACGTAGCAGTCCGGGTAGCGGCGCAGCGGCGCGCGGATGCCGGCGACGTCCCGGATCGAGCTCCGCGCACCGTCCGCGGCGACGAGCAGCCGCGTCTCCAGTACCTCGTCCCCGTCCGGGGTGCGCGTGACCACCAGCGCACGGTCGCCGTCGTCGCGCGTGGTGAGCACGGAGACACCGCGGCGCACCGTCCCCGGGAACTCCTCCTCAAGGCGACGCTCGAGGATCTCCTCGGTGACGGCCTGGGGGACGGCGAGGACGTACTTCTCCCGGCCGGGGAGGGTGGAGAAGGACACGGAGCCCACGTACCGGCCGGCGCTGCGTGCGACCCCGTCCCGGATGAGGACCCCGCGCGTGCGCAGCTCGTCCGCGATGCCGCCGGTCTCGAGCGCACGCAGCGCCGGGGGATGGATGCCGATGGCCCGCGAGTGGGTGCTGCGTTCGGTGCGGCGCTCGAGAACGACGGCGTCGAGGCCCGCCTGGCGCAGCAGGAGCGCCGTGTAGAGCCCGACGGGTCCGCCGCCGACGACGATCACGTCATGCATGCCCGGCATCCCCGTGTGCGTCCCGGCGGTCGAGCACCAGCTGGGCGATGAACGGTGCCGCCGTCCGCACCCGCCAGTCCGGTCGGTCGGCGACCGCCGCACGCAGTTCATCCGGCGTGTAGCTGCGGCGGATGGACGTCAGGCCGTCCCTGCGGATGTAGGACCCGGGCAGCGGCAGCGTTCCCGCCGAGAACAGGGCGTAGCCGACGCGGTGCCGGGCGATGTCGCTGTGCACGGCCATGCGTCGCGTCAGCTGTTCCGAGTCGTCCAGCAGGCCGGTGAACTCGGTGGGGTCGAGGTGGTGCAGCACGTGGTTCGAGATGACGGCGTCGAACACCGCACCCTGCGCCACCAGTTCCGAGCTCAGGGCACGGTGGAAGGACAGTCCCGGGAGGGCGGGGCGGGACGTCGCGTAGGCGTGGGCGCGCTCGTCGGGGTCGATCGCCGTCACCTCCAGCGCCAGCCCGTCGAGCTGCGCCCAGCGGACCAGGGTCCGGGGCAGGTCGCCGCCACCCGACCCGATGTCCAGGAGGGTGTTGGTGCGGTCCGGTGAGAACGTGGGGCGCAGCAGCGAGGTGTACGTGCGGCGCCAGCCCGACACCACGGCGTTGACGATGCCGAACTGGGCGTAGGTGCGCTCCAGTACCACGGGATCGCAGTCGGGCCGGTCCATCTCCTCGACGGCGTCGAGGTCGCGTGTGGCGAGGAACCTCGCCCGGCTCATGCTCCGCGTCCGTCCGTGGTCCCGCGTCGGCTCATGCTCCCGCTTCGCTGAGGATGGGCTCGAGGTCCGACGGTACGGCGTCGACAGCGGCGGTATCGGTGGTATCGGTGGCTGTCTCCGCGACCGGCACGGCAACGGCTGTGCCGTCGGCCGGGATCGCGCCGATCCTGGTGAGCAGGGCGGTCTCGACGGTCAGCCCGGGACCGAAGGCCATCGAGCAGATGCGGTCGTTGCCCGATGATGCCGGCTGGTCGAGGATGTGCTTGAGCACGAACATGACCGTGGCACTGCTCATGTTGCCGTACCTGCGCAGGATCTCGCGTGCGGGGACGAGCTGCTGCTCCGTGAGGCCGAGCTTGGCCTCGACCTTGTCGAGGATGCTCCGTCCGCCCGGGTGGATCGCCCAGTGCTCGATGTCCGAGTAGTCCAGCCCCTGGAGCGAGGGATCGCGGGCGAGCAGGGGCTCGAGTGCACCCACGATGTGGCTGTCGATGATGTGCGGGACGTACGTGCCGAGGACCATCTCGAAGCCCTCGTCACCGATGTTCCACGCCATGGACTCCTCGCCGACCGGGGTCAGCACGGTCTCGAAGTGGTCCAGGCTGAGCGCGGGTCCGTCCAGGGGGATGTCCCGGGCGGAGATGACCGCGGCTGCGGCGCCGTCGGCGAACAGTGAGGATCCCACGATGGTGTCGGGGTTGTTCGAGGTGCGGACGTGCAGCGAGCACAGTTCGGCGGAGATCACCAGGACGACGGCGTCGGGGTCCGCATCGCAGAACGCCTTCGCCGAGCGCAGCGCCGGGAAGGCGGCGTAGCAGCCCATGAACCCCAGGTGGTAACGCTGCACCGACGGCGGGAGGTCGAGTGCCCGCACCACCTTGTAGTCGGGGCCCGGCGCGAAGAACCCGGTGCAGGACACCGTGACGACGTGCGTGATGTCCGCGGCCTCGATGCCGGACGCCGCATCCAGGGCCTTCCGGGCCGCCTCGACGAAGAGCGTGGTCCCCTGCTCGGCGTAGATCTCGTTGCGGGTCTTGGTGCTCGGCGAGAGGATCCGCAGCTCCTTCTGGTCGAAGAAGAGGGGGTCCTCGACGGGCCCGTCGAGGGTCAGTTCCTCGAGGACCGTATGCCGGGTATCGATCCCGGAGGAGTCGAAGGCCGCGCCGACCAGGCGCTGGCCGAGCCGCGTGAGGCCCGGCTGCGCGGCGAAGACGTCGCGGACCTGGGGCTGCACCATGATGGTGGGGGGCACAGCCGTTTCGAGGGATCTCAGGATCACTGTCATAGGTCCATTACTAGAGGACTGACGCGCCAAACACAATGACAGTAGGCTTAGTGTTCACCTCGCCATCCGACCACCACCGTGAGGAACACCATGGGCACCGATCCGTCAGGCACGCTCGACCAGGAGGATCCGCGCGGTCCCGCCGTCGATGCATCCACCGAACTGCAGGAGTACCCCGGCTTCACCGAACGCATGGATCCCCGCCCGGATCACGGCGAGGACAGCTACACCGGCCACGGGCGGCTGGCCGGGCTGCGCGCGTTCATCACGGGCGGTGATTCCGGCATCGGCCGGGCCGTGGCGCTCGCCTTCGCCCGGGAAGGGGCGGACGTCGCCATCGGATACCTTCCGGAGGAGGAGGAGGACGGTGCCAGCTGCCTCGAGCTCATCCGTGCCGAGGGGCGCACCGCGCTCGCGGTGCCCGGCGACCTGAGGGAGGAGTCCTACGCGCCGGCTGCCATCGCAGCGGTGCTGGAGGGTCTCGGCGGGCTGGACATCCTCGTGAACAACGCGGGTTTCCATATCGCCCAACCGGAAGGACTGCCGGACATCGACGCCGACCAGCTGCGGCGCACGTTCGAGACGAACGTGTACGGCACCGTCTGGCTCACGCAGGCGGCGCTGCCGCACCTGTCGGCAGGGTCCTCGATCATCAACACCACCTCTATCCAGGGCTACCATCCGTCCACCAGCCTCATGGACTACGCCGCCACGAAAGCCGCCCTGAATAACCTGACGTTCAGTCTCGCCGAGCTGCTGGGGGAGCGCGGGATCAGGGTCAACGCCGTCGCTCCCGGTCCCGTGTGGACGCCCCTGCAGCCCGCCACGACCACCAGCGAGAAGCTGGAGTCCTTCGGCGAGGGCACGCCCCTCGGCCGCATGGGTCAGCCGGCCGAACTGGCCGGGGCATACGTCTTCCTCGCCTCGAACGACGCCCGGTATGTCTCCGGGGAGGTCCTGGGCGTCACCGGCGGCAAGTACCTGGCCTGACCCGGCGTCCCGTGCAGCGGCCCGGACCAAGCCGGACGGCGCCGCGCGACGAAGTGCAGATACCAGCGCCGGAGGCACACCGACCGGCGGCCGGCTGACACGGACGGGCTGATCGTGAAACTTCTGACTGCACTGCCACCCAGGCGCCGCAACGCCGTGATCGCCGCCGTGCTCGCGGCCCCGCTGGTGATCTCGGGATGCGGCGCCGTCGAGGAGAACCCGCTCGGGGTGAACACCGCGGGCCAGGCCCAGCCCGCCGAGTCCGCTCCTTCCGCCGGCGGTCAGGCCCTGCTCGCGGGCGACGACCTCGGCGACGATCCGCTGAACGTCGGCATCGACGGGGCGGAACTCTGCGGCGTGCAGCCGGACGACAGCCGCCTGCGCTACACGGTCATGCTCCACAATCCCACGCTGGAGACGTTCACCTTCGGCGAGATGACGCTGGGGGACCCGCAGGGCCTGAACGTCCTGTCCGCGATGGTGCAGACGGCCAACCGGGAGGGGCACAACCACCCGGGCGCTGAGACGGGTGCCCACGGCGGGCACGCGCCGACGCCGGCGCCGACCACACCGCAGGAGCCGATCGGCCCGCCCGTCCCTGCCGACGGGTACCGGTTCGTGCCGGACGCCCACGTCAACATCATCGTCACCGTGGAACTCGCCCAGGGCGTGACCCACGGGAGCGCGGAGAACATCCTCGTGGCGTTCTCGACGCCGGAGCGCGACTACTCGGTGGCGCACGACCTCAAGATCGACGTCGACGCCACCTCCTGCGGCTGAACGGTACCGACGACAGAGCCCCCGTCTCGAGGAGACGGGGGCTCTGTGATCCGGGTCGGAAGGCCGACCGGAGCCGGACTAGGCCGGGAGCTGCAGGACGTGACCGGTGAAGATCAGGTCCGCGTGGATCACGGTGTCGGTGTTGGCCGCGTACAGGGCCTGCCAGCCACCTGCGACGCCGAGCTTGGCGGCGATGGTGCTGAGGGTGTCACCCGACTGGATGGTGTAGGTCTGGCCGCTCAGGGCGACAGGAGCCACGGCGGCGGGAGCCTGGACCGGTGCGGAGTACTGCACGGGTGCCTGGACCGGAGCCGCGTACTGCACGGGTGCCTGGACCGGAGCCGCGTACTGCACGGGTGCCTGGACCGGAGCCGCGTACTGCACGGGTGCCTGGACCGGAGCCGCGTACTGCACGGGCGCCTGGACCGGCGCCGGAGCCTGCTGGGTGGAGTAGGCCGTGGAGGAGCCACCGCTCAGACCGAGCTTGGCGGAGCAGGCGGGCCATGCGCCCCAGCCCTGGATCTGCTGGAGGTTGGTCGCGACGCGCTTCTGCTCGTCGACGCTTGCCGTATTCGGCGATCCGGTGCCGCCGGCAGCGTTCCAGCTCGACTGCGTGAACTGCAGGCCGCCGAGGTAGCCGTTGCCGGTGTTGATGCTCCAGTTTCCGCCGCTCTCGCACTGCGCGAGCTGATCCCACGTGTCGGCGTTGGCTGCACCAGCCGCTGCGCCGAGGCCGAGGCCGGTGAGTGCTACTGCGGCGAGTCCACGACGGGCGCTGGTGCTGAAGGAGTGTGTATTCATGGGGTTACGATGCTCCGAGAGGCCACCCGCACTAGGTCCGTCCCCGGACTTCTTCGTGCCGCTGCTCACCTTGACGGTTTAGAGGTCATGGTTCGGCAGCCGCCTGTTGAGCAACGAGCGGTGGAGGGCGGCGCCGGGCATTCATCGCTGCTCGGTTGACGGCAGCTTTTCGCTTCCCCGGACGGGGAACTTCCTCCACCGTAGGGCATATTTCATTCGTTGCCAAACCGGTACGGCTCTATGCTTGACATTGAGCAAAAACAAGGAATTGGAAGTGGCTGATTTGAGGATCCTCTGCCACACTAGCGCCCCGGGCCCCGTGGAGGGCACGCGAAGGGGCCCGGACGATGCCGTCCGGGCCCCTTCTGCGGGTGGGATTCCCGCGATCGGTCAGGCGGCCTTGGCGAGGTACCCGTTGGGATCCAGCACGTACTTCGTCGCTGCCCCGGCGTCGAACTCCTCGTAGCCGCGCGGTGCGTCGTCGAGCGCGATCGGCTTCGCGTTGACTGCCTTGGCGATGTGCACACGGTCGTGCAGGATCGCCATCATGAGACCCCGGTTGTATTTCATCACCGGGCACTGGCCGGTGGTGAAGGACAGTGACTTCGCCCAGCCGGTACCGAGGCTGAGCGACAGGGAGCCGACCTTCGCGGCCTCGTCGATGCCGCCCGGATCGCCCGTGACGTAGAGGCCCGGGATGCCCAGGGCGCCGCCGGCGGCAGTCAACTGCATCAGCGAGTTGAGCACCGTGGCCGGTGCCTCCGTCGCCGCGCCGCTCCCATGACCGCGGGCCTCGAACCCGACGGCGTCGACGCCGCAGTCGACCTCCGGCACGCCCAGCAGCTGCTCCAGCTGGTCGCGCGGATCACCCTTGGACACGTCGACGGTCTCGCAGCCGAAGCTCCGTGCCTGCGCCAGCCGGTCCTCGTTGAGGTCCCCGACGACGACGACAGCCGCACCCAGCAGCTGCGCCGACGCCGCAGCGGCAAGGCCCACGGGACCGGCGCCCGCGATGTAGACGGTGGAGCCCACGCCGACCCCGGCCGTCACCGCGCCGTGATAGCCGGTGGGGAAGATGTCGGACAGCATCGTCAGGTCGAGGATCTTCTCCAGGGCCTGGTCCCGGTCGGGGAACTTCAACAGGTTCCAGTCCGCGTACGGGACGAGGACGTACTCGGCCTGGCCGCCCACCCAGCCGCCCATGTCCACGTAGCCGTAGGCGCTGCCCGGACGATCCGGGTTCACATTGAGGCAGATGCCGGTCTTGCGCTCCTTGCAGTTGCGGCACCGCCCGCACGCGATGTTGAAGGGCACCGAACAGATGTCACCCTCCTTGATGAATTCGACGTCCCGTCCCACCTCGACCACCTCGCCGGTGATCTCGTGGCCCAGCACGAGGTCCGACGGCGCCGTGGTGCGGCCGCGGACCATGTGCTGGTCCGACCCGCAGATGTTCGTGGCGACGGTCTTCAGGATCACGCCGTGGTGGACCGCCCGGCCCACGTTGGCCGGGTTCACCCCCGGCCCGTCCTTCAGCTCGAAGGTGGGGTAGTCGATGTCGATGACCTCGACCTTGCCCGGTCCCTTGTAAGCAACAGCTCTGTTACCGCTCATGGAATTTCCCTTTCGTTCATTCCGTTCGTGGTGCGACCGGTCGCCCGGCCACGCGAACCAGCGGCTGTGGGACCCGAAGGAATTCCGCCGGCCGCTGATAGGGCCGAACCTACCGCCCAGGGGGTCGCATGGACGTTGCATCGTCCACCGGCCGTCTTGTGGAGCGGCCCGGATCGGGGAGAGGGTAGCCCCATGACTGACACCGTCCTCATCACCGGCGCGACCTCCGGCATCGGCGCGGAGTTCGCGCGACAGTTCGCGGCCCGTGGCTGCAGCCTCGTGCTCGTGGCGCGGGCTGTGGCCCCGCTCGAGGAGACGGCGGCCGCACTCCATGCGCGGTGGGGCGTCGACGTCGAGACCCTCGCCGCCGACCTGCTCGACGACGACGGACTGGCCCGCGTGCTCGCCCGCCTGCGTGTCGCGGACGGCGAGGCCGGCTCCGACGCCTCACCCAATCCCGTGTCCGAGCCCGTGTCCGGTGCGGAGTCCCGCCCGCAGTCACGCCGGAGCGGACCGGCCGCGGTGACCGTGCTGGTGAACAATGCCGGCTACGGGCTCGTGCGGCCCTTCGCCGACAACGCGCTGGACGAGGAGATCCGACACCTCCGCATCCACGTCGAGGTGCCGCTGTCCCTGGCGCACGCGGCCCTCCAGTCGATGCGGCCGCGACGGTCCGGCACGATCATCAACGTGGCGAGTGTCGCCGGCTTCACGCCGCGAGGGACCTACGGGGCGGGCAAGGCGGCGATGATCAGCTTCAGCCGCTGGGCGAACCTCACCTACGGGCGGGAGGGGATACGGGTGACCGCCGTGTGCCCCGGATTCGTCCACACCGATTTCCATCAGCGGATGGGCGCGGACAAGAGCGGTGTCCCCGCCCTCCTGTGGCTCGACGCCGGGCTCGTGGTCCGCCAGGCGCTGAGGGACACCGCCGCGGGCAGGGCGGTCTCCATCCCGAGCCTGCGCTACAAGATCCTCACGGCACTGGCGCGGGTGGCGCCGTCGCCGATGGTGGCCGGTTTCGCGGCGCGGGGCCGCTGATACGAGGAGCGGCGCGGGGTCGCTGACGCGAGGAGTGCTGCACGCGACACGGCCGAACCGGCACGACGACCGGACCGCTGCCCGCTTTCCACTTCGCGTGCGGGCTCGACGGCAGCGGACCGGCGACGGACGCCGGTCAGGAGGTGCTGCCCCCGCTGTCCCACGCATCGGGTTCGGCTGCGGCGTCCTCGGGGCGGCGATGCCCGGGCTCCTCCGCCGAGCTGTCGCCGTCGAAGGCGGCCGGCACGGCGCCCGCGCTGTGGATGCCCTGCTCCTGGCGGATGCCGTCGGCGGTGCGGTCGGCCGATCCCGCCGAGGGGTCGAGGACGTTCTCGCGCCGGTCCGCCGCCGGGTGGCCGTCGGACTGTCCGGTGGCGCTGCCGTCCGGAACCCCGTCGCCCGCGCGTTCGCTGCCGTCCCTGTCCGCCGTCAAGCCGCGGCCCGTGGACCCGGGTGAGCCGCCGTCGTGCGGGGCCGCTCCGCCGGCGCGGGTGGCCTCCTTCTCCAGGGGCGGGACGGGCTCCGCCGGGCCGAGGGGGTGGTCCTCGGGGAGGGATGCGCTGCCGGGATTGCCTGCGCTGCTCGGCTCGGTCATCATGCTCCTTCTGATCTGCGACTTCTGATTACCACTGGGTGCTGGTGGTGCCGTCAGGTGCGAGCGGGGCCCCTGCGCACCATGCGACTGCGCCCGCTTCTACCACTGTGTCCTGATTGTCCCCCGCGCACCGGCATGGGAGGACTGGAGGGGTCAAACCGGTCAGTAAGTATGCTTATCATAGGAGGCCACAGGGTTGTGGGAGATGCGCCTTACAAGGAGGTAGGACGATGGCAGGTTACTTCAAACTCGTGGACGCTCATGACGACGGTTTCCGGGTGAAACTGACCGCTCCGGATGGAACGCTCGTCGCGGTCTCCACCTTCTACGCCACGAAGGAAGAGGCGATCGCGGGCATCGAGCTGATCCGGGAGATCGCCGGGACGGGTCCCGTGGTGGACCACAGCCGGGTCGAGTCCTCCGAGCAGGACGAGCTCTTCTTCGGGCTGCAGAGCGCCCCGGATCGGGACGGTCGGGTGCGGCGCGACGCCTGATCGGCGACGCGGGACGAGAGGAATCCGCGACACGGTGTACCACTGTATACATTGCCGCTGGATGTGGAATAGGATGGGGCTATTCCACAAACCTCTCTGAAGGGAGCCAACGTCATGTCGACCGCGGACTCATTCGGCGCGAAGGGCGTACTCGATGTCGCCGGCGCAGACTACGAAATTTTCAGGCTCAGTGCGGTCGAAGGCTCCGAGAACCTTCCGTTCAGTCTCAAGGTCCTCCTGGAGAACCTTCTCCGCACCGAAGACGGTGCGAACATCACGGCCGACCACGTCCGCGCGCTCGCGCAGTGGGACGCGGCCGCGGAGCCCGACACCGAGATCCAGTTCACCCCTGCGCGCGTCATCATGCAGGACTTCACCGGCGTCCCCTGCGTCGTCGACCTCGCAACGATGCGTGAGGCCGTCGCGGACCTCGGTGGTGATCCCAAGCGTGTGAACCCGCTGGCACCGGCCGAGATGGTGATCGACCACTCCGTGCAGATCGACGCCTTCGGCAACGCCGGAGCGCTCGAGCGCAACATGGAGATCGAGTACCAGCGCAACGGCGAGCGGTACCAGTTCCTGCGCTGGGGCCAGACCGCGTTCGACGACTTCAAGGTCGTCCCGCCGGGCATGGGGATCGTGCACCAGGTCAACCTCGAATACCTGGCGCGCACCGTCATGACGCGCGAGGTGGACGGCGTCCTCCGCGCCTACCCCGACACCTGCGTGGGCACCGACTCGCACACCACCATGGTCAACGGTCTCGGCGTCCTGGGCTGGGGCGTCGGCGGCATCGAGGCCGAGGCGGCCATGCTCGGCCAGCCCGTCTCGATGCTCATCCCGCGCGTCGTGGGCTTCAAGCTGACCGGCGAGATCCCCGCCGGGGCCACCGCCACCGACGTCGTCCTGACCATCACGCAGCTGCTGCGCCAGCACGGCGTCGTCGGCAAGTTCGTCGAGTTCTACGGTGAGGGCGTCGCCTCGGTGCCGCTCGCCAACCGCGCGACCATCGGCAACATGAGCCCCGAGTTCGGCTCCACCGCCGCCATGTTCCCGATCGACGACGTCACGCTCGACTACCTGCGCCTCACGGGCCGCCCGGCCGAGAACGTGGCGCTCGTGGAGGCGTACGCCAAGGAGCAGGGCCTCTGGCACGACCCCTCCCGCGAGATCCGCTTCTCCGAGTACCTCGAGCTGGACCTGTCCACCGTGGTCCCCTCGATCGCCGGACCGAAGCGCCCGCAGGACCGCGTGGAGCTCAGCAAGTCCAAGAGCCAGTTCCGCGAGGACCTGCGCAACTACTCGGACGACCCCGACCTGGACTTCGCACCCGGCGGCACCGTCGACGAGTCGTCGCAGGAGAGCTTCCCGGCCTCCGACTCACCGAGCTTCACCCCCGGCACGACGGCCTCGGTCACCGAGGAGAACACGAAGCCGCGCGAGACCGTCGGCGCCGGTGCTGCGGGCTCGCGTCCGTCGAAGAAGGTCAGCGTGAGCATGAAGGACGGCCGCGAGTTCGAGCTCGACCACGGCGCCGTCAGCATCGCGTCGATCACGTCCTGCACCAACACGTCCAACCCGTCCGTGATGCTCGCCGCCGCCGTGCTGGCGCGCAACGCCGTCGAGAAGGGCCTGGTGTCCAAGCCGTGGGTCAAGACCTCCGTGGCCCCGGGCTCCAAGGTCGTCACCGACTACTACGAGAAGTCAGGCCTGATCCCGTACCTGGAGAAGCTCGGCTTCTTCACCGTCGGCTACGGCTGCGCCACGTGCATCGGCAACTCCGGCCCGCTGGAGGACGAGATCTCCCAGGCCATCCAGGACAACGACCTCGCGGTCACCGCCGTCCTGTCCGGCAACCGCAACTTCGAGGGCCGCATCAACCCGGACGTGAAGATGAACTACCTGGCCTCGCCGCCGCTGGTGGTCGCCTACGCCCTGGCCGGGACGATGGACTTCGACTTCGACAACGAGCCCCTCGGCCAGGACGAGGCGGGCGAGGACGTCTTCCTGAAGGACATCTGGCCCAACCCGGTCGAGGTCCAGAAGGTCATCGACTCCTCGATCGACGAGGGCATGTTCACCTCGAGCTACGCGACGATCTTCGAGGGCGACGAGCGCTGGCAGTCCCTGCCGACGCCCGCGGGCGACACGTTCGCCTGGGACCCGGAGTCCACGTACGTGCGGAAGCCCCCGTACTTCGAGGGCATGCAGCGCGAGGCGAGCCCGGTGCAGGACATCGACGGCGCACGCGTGCTGCTGAAGCTCGGCGACTCCGTCACCACCGACCACATCTCGCCCGCGGGATCGTTCAAGTCGGACACCCCGGCCGGGCGCTACCTCACCGAGAAGGGCGTGCAGCGCAAGGACTTCAACTCCTACGGCTCGCGCCGTGGCAACCACGAGGTCATGATCCGCGGCACCTTCGCGAACATCCGCATCAAGAACCAGCTGCTCGACGGCGTCGAGGGCGGGTTCACGAAGGACTTCTCGCAGCCCGACGCACCGCAGGCCGCCGTGTACGACGCCGCCGAGAACTACCGCGCAGCCGGCACCCCGCTCGTGGTCCTCGCGGGCAAGGAGTACGGCTCCGGCTCGTCGCGTGACTGGGCGGCCAAGGGCACCGCGCTGCTGGGCGTGAAGGCCGTCATCGCCGAGAGCTACGAGCGCATCCACCGCTCGAACCTCATCGGCATGGGCGTCCTGCCGCTGCAGTACCCCGCGGGCCAGAACGCGGAGTCCCTCGGACTCACGGGTACGGAGACGTTCGCGGTCAGCGGTGTCACCGAGCTCAACGAGGGCCGCACGCCGCGCACGGTGAAGGTCACGGCCACCCCGCCCGACGGCGGCTCGCCGGTCGAGTTCGACGCCGTCCTGCGCATCGACACACCGGGCGAGGCGGACTACTACCGTAACGGCGGCATCCTGCAGTACGTGCTGCGCCAGCTCGCCAGCTGATCAGTACGAGGTTCCGGGCCGGGAGTCCCATCTCCCGGCCCGGGCCGTCTGCAGGGCATCCGCCCTGCCACCCGAACCACGACCGAGGGGGCGCCATGACCGAGTCCGCAGAACTGTCGGCGCGCGTCGACGGGGACGCCATCTTCCGCGTCCTCCGCGGCGAGATCCTCGCCGGTGTCCACCCGCCCGGCACCGCCCTGCGGGAAGTGGTCATCTCCGAGCGATTCGGCGTCTCCCGGACCCCCGTGCGGGAGGCCCTGAGCCGGCTGCAGCACGAACGCCTGCTCGAACGGGCGGCGCGCGGGCTCCAGGTCCCGCAGATCGACCCGCAGGAGGTCATCCAGATCTACGACCTGCGCGTCATGCTCGAGGAGGAGGCAGCCGGCCAGGCGGCCCTGAACCGCGGAACCGCGGACATCATGCGCCTCGAGGCGCTGCTGGAACGCGACCGCGCCGTCGTCGACCCGGACGACACCACGAAGGTCACGAACAACCTCGAGTTCCACACCTCGCTGTGGGCCTCCGCGCGGAACCCCATCCTCATGGACCTCCTGCAGCGGCTCTCGACGCACCTCATCCACACGCCGCGCTCCACGTTGTCCGTGGGGGACCGGTGGCAGGAGGTGCTCCTCGAGCACGAGGCGCTCATCAGCGCCATCACCGAACGGCGCAGCGACGACGCCCGCGCCATCGCCCGCCGGCACATGGAGACGGCGCGCACCATCCGCCTGCAGCTGCTGCGCACCACCGCGGCGGACTGACCGTGGCTCCCGAGGGCGGCCGGCACCGTCTCCTGCTCGACGTCGACACCGGGATCGACGACGCCGTGGCCCTCCTGTACCTGCTCGCGACACCCGGTGTCGCGCTGGAGGGGATCACCTGCACGGCCGGCAACGTCGGCGCGCGGCAGGTCGCCGCGAACAACCTGGCCCTGCTCGAGCTGTGCGGGCACGCCGGCGTCGAGGTCGCGATCGGCAGCGAGGTGCCGCTGGAGGTGCCCCTCGTCACCACGGAGGAGACGCACGGCGACCAGGGCATCGGCTACGCCGTCCTGCCGCCGCCGCGCGGGCGCGTGTCCGGGCGGCACGCCGTCGACGTCTGGCTCGAGGCCGTCCGCTGCCATCCGGGGCAGATCACCGGTGTGGTGACCGGTCCGCTCACCAACCTGGCCCTGGCCCTGCGCACCGAACCGGAGCTGCCGATGCTCCTGAAGGGGCTCGTCATCATGGGCGGGGCGTTCCACCACCCGGGCAACACGACGCCGGTGGCCGAGTGGAACATCCATGTGGACCCGCATGCCGCGAAGGAGGTGTTCGCCGCCTACGAGGGGCTGCCGGTCCAGAAGCTGCCCGTGGTGTGCGCGCTGGAGACCACCGAGCGGATCGAGTGCACGCCCGCCCATGTCGACGCCGTCGCGCGCGCCGCGGGTGCCGGGCCCGAACTGCTCTCGCCCGACGACCCGGCGGGGACGCGCAGCACGAGCGACAACGCCGTCGTCGCCTGCGTGTCGGACGCCCTGCGCTTCTACATGGAGTTCCACCGCCTGTACGACCAGGGCTACATCGCCCACCTGCACGACCTCTTCGCGGTGATGGTCGCGACCGGGGAGGCGGGTTTCGGGGAGCGCCTCGCCACGGTCGACGTGGAGACGTCGTCGCCACTGACCTTCGGGCAGACCGTCGCGGACGTCGCCGGGATGTGGAAGCGGGCGCCGAACGCCCGGATCGTCACGGGCAACGACCCCGCAGCGGTGTTCGAGCTGATGGTCCGCCGCCTGTCGGACCTCGCGAGGATGCACGGCTGAGGGGAGCGCCGCCCCGGTACACTGGGATCGCCCGCACTGCTGCGTGGCCGGCGCCGAGGTGACATGAGGTGCGTCCTCCTTCCTCGATCCTGCCCTAGGACTACCGTGAGTTCACCCCTGACCCGACCCTCCGCGACTCCGGAGCGGCCACGCCGCCTGCTCATCCTCCTCGGCGGAGCGCTGATCGCCGCCACCTACCTGTTCCTGGTCGTCGTGCAGCCCGCGGAGATCGCCGGCGGCATGGGCAGCGTCGCGTCGCTCGTCTCGCTCGTCGGGTTCCTCGGCGGAGGCGCCCTGCTGGTGGCGGGGATCCTGCCGATGCTCAGCACGAGCTCCCTGGTGGTGATGCCGCTCGGCATCGCCCTGAACATCGCGATCGGCCAGGTCGCCGGATCCCTGGGCATGCAGATCTACCTCGACGCCATCGGGACCGTCCTCGTCGCCGTCCTCGCCGGTCCCGCCGCGGGGGCGGCGACCGGCGCGCTCAGCAACGCCATCTGGGGTCTGTTCAATCCATTCGCGCTGCCCTTCGCGGCCGGCGCCGCGCTGATCGGACTGCTGGCAGGCCTCGCTGCGAAGTACGGTGCCTTCCGCCACGTGTACCTCGCACCCGTGGCGGGGCTCGTGGTCGGTGCGATCGGCGGTCTCGTCGCGGCGCCGGTCGCCGTGTTCATGTTCGGTGCGGCCGGCACGTTCGGCACGAACGCCATCATCGCCGTCTTCCGGTCGATGGGGGACAAGCTCCTGGTGGCCGCCACAAAGCAGGGGCTGCTGTCCGATTCGCTCGACAAGATCGTGGTCTTCGTCCTCGTGGCGCTGATCGTGTACGCCCTGCCGCGCCGCGCGGTCCTCCAGTTCCCCTTCGCGCGGACGCACCGCGTGCTCGGGCAGCGGACCGACGTGGCGGGCATGGGGACGAAGGACGGCACGACCACCGGCACGACCACGGCAGGCGCCGCACGCGGGAACCGCACCGGCGCCTGAGCCATGCCGCGCCGCAGGATCTACAACCCGCTGACGGAGTTGCTCGCCGCAGCGCTGCTGGTGGTGCTCGTGCTCGTGGTGAACAGGTGGGAGTTCTCCCTCGCCGTCCTCGTGCTCGTGGTGGTCCCCGCCGTGCTCCTCTCCGGCAGGCCCCGGCAGATCGGCCTCGCCATCGTGCTGGTCGCAGGTCCGCTGCTGGTCTCGTCGCTGCTGCTCCACGGCCTGTTCTACCCCGAGGGCCGTGAGGTCCTGCTGGATCTCGGGGTCGCCCGCGTGACGGCGGAGGGCCTCGCCTTCGCCGCCGGCATGGGCCTGCGCATGGGGGTCTTCACGGGCGTGCTGCTCTCGACCGCGATGACGCTGGACATCCCCGACCTCCTGGCCACCATGACGCACCGCGGCTGGAACCGGAAGCTGGTCTTCATCGTGGGATCCGCCGTCGGCCTCATCCCCCACGTCTCGCTGCGGGCACGCCGGATCAGCCGCGCCCAGCAGGCCCGCGGCCTCGTGGTCGGTCGCGGGCCGGTCTCGCGCTTCCGTGCCCTGCTGACGGTCACCACGCCGCTGGTCATCGGGCTGCTCGTGGACGCCTCCGAACGCACTCGCATGCTCGAGGCACGCGGCTTCTCGTCCTCCGCGCCCCGTACGAGCTACCTCCCGGACACCGATTCGCGCGGCCAGCGCCTGGCACGCCGCGCCATGGTGGCCGCGGTGGGACTGGTCTCGGTCATCCGGCTCGCGGCGGCGATGGCCGCATGATCCGGCTCGAGAGCGCGCACTTCGCGTACGACGACGGCGAGCCGTTCCTGACGGGCGTCTCCCTGGCCGTGGGGCCGGGGGAGTACGTGGTCGTTGCCGGTGCCTCCGGCTCCGGGAAGACGACACTCGCCCGCCTCCTGGCCGGCCAGACCGGCGGGGACGCCGGGTCCGTCTTCCGCGGCGCGATCACGCTCGACGGCGACACCGTGACGTTCGACGGCGTGCCCTCCGATCCCCGGATCGACCCCGCCGCCTGGAGCGAGCGGGTGGCCTACGTGGCGCAGGGTGCCTGGGGGCAGCTGTCCATGATGTCGGCGACCGTCGCGGAGGAGATCGCCTTCGGCCCCGCCAACCGCGGCGTGCCCGCTGCGGACCTGCGCCGGCTGGTCGACGACGTGGCCGCCGCCCTGGGGCTGAAGGACCTGCTGCACCGCGATCCGCGGCGGCTCTCCGGGGGCCAGCTCCAGCGCACCGTCATCGCCGCCGCCGTGGTGCAGCGGCCGCGCCTGCTGATCCTCGACGAGCCGTTCCAGGGACTGGACGAGGAGGCGGCGCGCGACGTCGTAGCGGCCCTGGAGGAACTGCGCGCCCACGGTACAGGTGTCGTCGTGTGCGAACCCCTGCTGCCGCCCACGGACCCGCCGGGCGCCCGCGTCCTCGCGCTCGCGGACGGGCACGCCGTCTTCGAGGGGCCGCTCGCGGAGGCGCGCCGGGCAGGTCTCGGTCGCTACGGCCTCGGGATCGCGGGTGATCCGCCCCGCCTGGGGCGCGGGGCGGGGCCCGCCCCGGTGGACCCCTCGGCTCCGGAACTGGTCATGGTGGAGGGGCTCGGCTTCCGCCACACGCAGGACGCCGGTGCATCGGGGGACGCCGCCGTGCTGTCCGGCGTCGACCTGTCCGTCCGGGCGGGGGAGATCGTCGCGGTGCGGGGCGCCAACGGGTCCGGCAAGTCCACCCTGCTGCAGCACCTGAACGGGCTGTACCGGGCGGACACGGGTCGTGTCACCGTGGACGGCGTCCCGGTCCTCGGCCAGCCGACGGGCATGCTGGCCACGGCCGCGGGCTACCTGTTCCAGGACACGGACCAGCAGCTCTTCGAACGCACTGTCCTGCGGGAGGTGTCCTACGGTCCGCGCGCGGCCGGGCTGGGCCGGGACGACGCCGTCCGGCGCGCCGCGGACGCCCTCGACCGCGTGGGGCTCGGGGCGCTGCAGGAGGCGCACCCGTACGAACTCGGTTTCGTCCAGCGCCGGCTGGTGGCCGTGGCGTCCATCATCGCCACGGGCCCCGCCGTCTGGGCGCTCGACGAACCCACCGCGGGGCTGGACGAGCCGACCCGCTCGATGCTCGCCGGTCTGCTGGCCCGGCATGCCCGGGAGGGGGGCGCCGTGGTCCTGGCGACGCACGACGCCGCGTTCGCCGACGCGCTGGCACACCGGACGGTCTGGCTCGAGGCGGGCCGGATCAGCCCGCGCGGAGCCGCGACGGGCGGCTGATCCGGCCTGCCGCCGATGCGCGCCAGCACCTAGGGTGTAACGCATGGACGTGTTGCGGGAGAGGCACAGGATGATCCGCTCGGAGGGCGCCGAGCTCGCCGTGTTCGAATTCGGGCGGGACCCCGGCCCCGATACGCCGACCATGGTCCTCGTGCACGGATACCCCGACGACCACCGGGTCTTCCTCCCCGTCCTCCGGGTCCTCGCCCCGACGCATCATCTCGTGACGTTCGATACCCGCAACGCGGGCCGCTCGCGTCCCCTCGACGGCGCCGGGTTCACCCTGGCGGAACTCGTCGACGACGTCCTCGCCGTGCTCGCCGGCATCGATGCCCCCGGTGGGGTGCGGCTCGTGGGCCACGACTGGGGATCGATCCAGGGCTGGGCCGTGGTCCAGGACGAGCGCTCCGACGGGCTGGTCACCGACTACACCAGCATCTCGGGGCCGGACCTGCGCCATTTCTCCCGCTGGCTGCGGAGCAGGTTCCGGCAGCCGGGCCTCGTCCTCCAGGGGGTGGGACAGGTGCTGCGCAGCTCGTACGTCGGAGCCTTCCAGCTGCCGGTCCTTCCCGAACTGGCCTGGCGGTACGGGCTGGCACGCCGCTACGAGCTGACTGCACGGCGCAATGTCGGCGCGGATCCGGTCCGCGGCCTGGCCCTCTACCGCGCCAACATGTTCTCCGACGTGCGGCCCCCCAGGCGCCGGCCGGTCGCCGTGCCCGTGCACGTCATCGTGCCGCTGAAGGACCCGTTCCTCTCGCCGCACCTCACGGACGGACTGGAGGACTGGGTGGAGGACCTGACGGTGACGACCGTGCCCGGCGGCCACTGGTGGATCGCCCGGGAGCCCCGGATGTTCGCCGGACTGCTCGATCCCGCGCTGCGGACCGGCGACGCCTGAGCGGAGGCGTACCGCCGGTGCCGGTGCTACGCCTCGAGCAGCCCCCGGATGTCCTCGGCCGTGAGCGCCGAACTGAAGACGGCGTCGTCGTCCATGACGGAGGTGAACAGCTTCGCCTTCTGCTCCTTGAGCTTCATGACCTTCTCCTCGATGGTGCCCTTGGACACCATGCGGTAGACCATGACGTTCTTCGTCTGCCCGATGCGGTGGGTGCGGTCCACGGCCTGCGCCTCGGAGGCAGGGTTCCACCACGGGTCCAGGAGGAAGCAGTAGTCGGCCTCGGTGAGGTTCAGGCCGAAGCCGCCGGCCTTGAGGCTGATGAGGAAGACCGGGGCCTTGCCGTCCTTGAACGAGTCGATCACGTCGCCGCGGCTGCGCGTGGAGCCGTCGAGGTACGCGTACTCGATGCCGCGGGCGTCCAGCTGATCGGCGGCCTTCTTCAGGTAGGACGTGAACTGGCTGAAGACCAGCGCGCGGTGGCCCTCGGCGAGGATGCCGTCGAGGTTCTCGAAGAGCACCTCGAGCTTGGCGGAGGGAACGCCCTCGTGCTCCGGGTCCACGAGCGAGGCGTCGAGGCTCAGCATGCGCAGCAGGGTCAGGGACCGGAACACGATCATCCGGTTGCGGTTCATGTCCTCGATCAGGCCCAGGAGCTTCTGCCGCTCGCGCTGCAGGTAGGTCTCGTAGATGTGCCGGTGCTCCGGGTGCAGTTCAACCTCCAGGACCTGCTCCTGCTTCGGCGGGAGGTCCGAGGCCACGGCCTCCTTGGTGCGGCGCATCATCAGCGGCCGGATGCGTTTGCGCAGACGCACGAGCGGCCGGTTGTCGCCGATCTTCTCGATCGGCGTCCGGTAGTCCTCCGTGAACTTCCGCGCCGAGGGGAACAGCCCCGGCGCCACGATGTTGAACATGCTCCACAGCTCCATGAGGTTGTTCTCCATGGGCGTGCCGGTGATCGCGAGCTTGAACGGCGCCTCGAAGTCCTTGGCGGCCTGGTGCACCTTGGATGCGCGGTTCTTCACGAACTGGGCCTCGTCGAGCACGAGCCCCGACCACCGGAGTTCCTGGTAGGCGGAGAAATCGAGCCGGAAAAGCGTGTAGGACGTGATGACGATGTCGGCGTCCCCCACCTGCTCGCGGATGGGAACACCGGAGGCTCCCTGCGTGTCGCCGACCGACACGACCTTCAGGCCCGGGGCGAAGCGGTGCGCCTCGTTGGACCAGTTGGGCACCACGGAGGTGGGGGCGACGACGAGGAACGGGGCAGCCAGGCCCGTGGTCTCCTTCGCGTAGGTCATCAGGGCCAGGGCCTGCAGGGTCTTGCCGAGGCCCATGTCGTCGGCGAGGACGCCGCCGAGCTGGTGCCGCCACAGGAACGCGAGCCAGCTGAAGCCCTCCGCCTGGTAGGGGCGCATGTCCGCGACGAGTCCGGCAGGGGCGGGGGTCGCCTCGACGTCCTGGAGCTCGAGCAGCCCGCTCACGGCGTCGCGCCAGGACTGCGCCTGCTCGGTCTCCTCGGCGAGGTCCTCGAAGTCCGCCCAGAGACCCGCCTGGTAGCGGCTGATCTGCAGGTTCGATTCGGGGTCCCACTCGCTGAGCGAACGGGCCTCCTCGATGAGCTCGCGCAGCTGGTCGAACACCGGCTGCTCGAGCGAGAGGTAGCTGTTGTCCACGAGCTTGAGCTTCTTCCGGCCCTGGGCGAGGGCACGGAAGATCGAGTCGAAGGGGATGGTGCGGCCGCTCACGGTGACCATCACGCCGAGGTCGAACCAGTCGCGGTTGTCCGTCTCCACGGTGCTGATACGCAGCGTCGGGGTCTCCGTCAGCTCACGGTAGTCGGGCTTCTCGCCCACGATGTCGACGCTCATGCCGTCGAGTTCCATGAGCTTCGGCAGGACGTCCTCCGCGAACTCCACCGCCTGCATGTCCTCGAGCTTCAGGGCCTTGATGGGAAGTGTTCCGAGGACCCGGCGGGCGGCGGCAGCCAGCGCGTCCTCGGCGTCGGCGTCGCGGTAGCCGTCGTCGCTGCCCGCCCCACCTCTGCGGAACGGCCGGCGCTGCACGGCGTCGCCGAGGGGATAGTCGAAGTGCCAGTCGAGGGACACGGAGCCGTCGGTCCCGTAGGCGGTGGTCAGGACGAGGACGGGCGGCTGGATCTCCGGCAGCGCCACGCTGCCGTCGCTGCTGTGCACCTCGATGGACTGCCGCAGCTTCGGGTAGTACTCCTGCAGGAACAGGGCGGTCTCGTCCTCCGGGACCACGACCGCGCGGCCGCGCTGCAGGAGTTCGACGTCCTTGGCGGTCAGCCGCCGGGAGGTCGGGGCGAGCGTGATCGTGTCGTCGGGTGCCACGGTGTACAGGCCGTGGGTGCTGATGACGTGGGCGGTGTCCGCCGGGTGCGGCCGGCCGTCGATGTCGAGGGACGGGCACAGCTGCACCGAGCCGTCGTCGGTCACCGTCGCGTCGAGCTTCAGGGTGGCGCGGTCGGCGAGCTCGATGGTCACGGACTTCTTCGACCCGACGAACGCTATGCCGAGGCGCTGCGCCTCGTCGAGCAGCTGCCACAGGAGCGGGTTGCTGAAGTCGTCGAGGTACAGCCAGGAGTCGTTGTTGCCGAAGTAGTTGACCCCGGTGCCGCGGTGGAGCGCGGGGAACTGCGAGAACCAGCGGTGCTGCTCGGGGTCGAGCTTCAGCCCGTACGTCTGGTAGCTGATGCTGCCCCAGGACAGGTTGTTCTTGATCCACTTGCCCTTGCCGTTCTGGCTCACCGGGCGCACGCCGAGGCGCGTGTTGAGCGTGCGCTGGCCCTGGCGCTGGGCAGCGGACCCCCACCGCTGGACGGCGACCTCGGGGGTCCGCAGCTCGAACTGCAGACCGAGGGGTGTCAGCGTGGCCGACTGCGGGGCGTCCTCGGCCTCGAGGAGATCCATGAGGGACGCCTGCCAGCCCTCGGGCGCGGAGGGCCGCGGTGCCGGGCGCGCGCCGAGCTCGCGTTCGTGCTGCGCCAGGAGGCTCTCGGTGTTGCTCTGCAGGGCCGTCGCCGCCACGTGCTTGCAGTCGGCGCCGATGGGGCAGCTGCAGAAGTTCTCCAGCGGGCGGAAGCGGCCGTCCCCCTTGATCCCGAGCCGCAGCTTCGTCCTGTAGTCCGTGGGGGCGCTGCCGCGGACCCTGCCCGTGAGGAGCTTCGCGTCGGCGTCCCAGGCGAGGGAACTCACGGCGCCGTCCTTGGCGTAGGTCTGCCCGCGTTGGAACGCGGCCCCGCCCACGATCCGGATGATGTCGGTGACATCGACCATGGGGTGGGTGGAATTGGGCATAATTCCATGCTCTCACGCGACGGTGACGCTCTCCTGCACAGCCGGGCGCTTTCTGCTGGGCCGGTACCGCTCCCGTCCGCGGACGATGCACCGCCGGTGCCTGCCCTACTGTTGGAAAGGGCACTGATGATCGGCACGGGCCGACGGAGACAGAAGAGGGCGCGCGTGTTCGAAGCAGCAAGCATCACCTATGCGGCGGCAGGACTGGCCGTGTTCGCCGCGGCGCTCCTGCCCCGGTTGTTGATGCGCGCCCCGGTCTCCATGCCCATGGTGTTCCTGGGCGCCGGCATCCTGGTCTTCAGCTTCTCGTCCGGTCTGCCGGACCCGGACCCGGTGAAGTACAGCGACGTCACGATCCACCTCAGCGAGGTCTGCGTCATCGTCTCGCTCATGGGGGCGGGCCTCGCGCTGGACCGCCGGATCGGCTGGCGCCGGTGGTCCACCACGTGGCGGCTCCTCGGCATCGCGATGCCGCTGTGCATCCTGATCCTGACCCTGATGGGCATGTGGGTGCTCGGGCTCGGGCTGGCATCCGCCCTGCTGGTCGCCGCCGCGCTCGCGCCGACCGACCCCGTCCTTGCGTCCGAGGTGCAGGTGGGCGAGCCGTCCGAGTCGGAGGAGGACCTCGAGGCGGAGGACGAGGTGCGCTTCGGGCTCACTTCCGAGGCGGGCCTGAACGACGGGCTGGCGTTCCCCTTCGTGTACCTCGCAATCCTCATCAGCACCGTAGGGACGGCTCCTTCCGCGTGGTTCCCTGAATGGATCCTGCTCGACGTGCTGTGGCGCATGATCATCGGCTGCGCGTTCGGTGTCGGCATGGGACTGCTGCTCGGCCGGGTCTTCTTCAGGTCCCCCATCAAGAGCGCGCGTCTCGCGAACCACTCCGAGGGCTTCGTGGCGCTCGCTGCGACCTTCCTGACGTACGGCGTGACCGAGGCGGTGGAGGGCTACGGGTTCATCGCCGTGTTCGTGTGCGCCGTCACCATCCGGGCCGGGGAGCAGACGCACGGCTACCACGGCGTGCTCCACAGCTACATCGAGCAGCTCGAGCGGCTCCTGACCGTCGTCGTGCTCGTCCTGCTGGGCGGCGCCGTGGCCCGCGGCCTCTTCGAGGGCCTGCGTCCGCTCGAGGTGGTGGTCGCGGTGGCGTTCATCCTGCTGGTCCGCCCGGTCTCGGCCTGGGTGAGCCTCGCCCGCGGCAAGACCGGTCCGAGGGAGCGCGGCGTCCTCGCGTTCTTCGGTGTCCGCGGTATCGGCTCGATCTACTACCTCAGCTACGCCCTGTCCAAGGGCGAGTTCTCCGCCGACGAGTCGACGCTGTGGCGCATCGGCGGCCTCGTCATCGTCCTGTCGATCGTGGTCCACGGTGTGACGGCGGCCCCGGTGATCAACGCCCTGGACCGCGCCCGCCAACGGAGGGCACGTGCGCTGGGTGACGAGGCTCAGGCGCCCACGACCCCCGTCTAGCCCGGGCCCGACGGGTCAGGGAGCCCCTCCGGCAGCGGTGTGTCTAACCGCGGTGTGTCTAACCGCGGCGTGTGGTGACGCGCGTGCGCTCCAGGGTGGCCCGGACCACGAGCCCGCCCACGAGCGCCCAGAACGCCCCGCCGATCCCCAGGACGGACAGGCCCGACGCCGCCAGGAGGAACGTGACCGCGCCGCTCATGCGGCCCGTGGCGTCGGCGAACGACGCCGTGACCGCCGTCGCCATGGTGCTGATCAGCGCGAGCCCCGCGACCGCCTCCACGAGTCCGGCCGGCGCGGCGCCCACGACAACGACCAGCGCCCCCGACGCCCCGGCCAGCACCACGTAGGAGATCCCGGCCGAGAGGGCCGCGATCCAGCGGCGCTCCTTGTCCTCGCCGGCGCCGTCGCCCGCCGAGAGGGCGGCCGAGAGGGCGGCGAGGTTCACGGCATGCCCGCCGAACGGTGCGACCACGGCCGTGCCGAGCCCCGTCACGGCCAGCGCCGGACGCCAGGGCGCCCGGTACCCGAAGGATGCCAGGACCGCGACGCCGGGGAGGTTCTGCGACGCCATGGTCACCACGTAGAGCGGCAGGGCGATGCCGACGACGGCTGCCGGGTCGATCACGGGGACCGTGACGGCGAGGGACGGCGCCAGGGTGGAGGGCTCGATCACCGTGCCCTCGAGGGCGAACTGCAGCCCGATCACGGCGAGTGCCGCGACGAGGGCGAGCGGGACGGCCCACTTCGGCACGAGCGCCGATGCGGCCAGCCAGACGAGGATGACCGGGAGGACCAGGAGCGGGATGGTCCCGAGCGACCGGAACGGTGCCAGGCACAGGGGCAGCAGCACGCCGGCGAGCATGGCCTGTGCGAGGTGCTGCGGGATCCGCGCCACGAGGCGGCCCAGCCACGGCACGGCGCCGGTCAGCGCGATCAGGGCACCCGTCACGAGGAATGCGCCCACCGCGGCGGGCCACCCGCCGGCCGGGACGGCCGCACCGGCGAGCAGGGCTGCGCCCGGCGTGGACCAGGAGAGGGTGACGGGGATGCGGTAGCGCAGCGCCAGCACCACGATCCCCAGCCCCACGACCAGGGTCAGAGCCAGGAGCCCCGAGGCGGCCTGCTCGGGTGTCGCCCCGGTGGCCCGCAGGCCCGCGAGCACCACGGCGAACGACGACGTGAAGCCGACGAGCGCCGTGACGACGCCCGCGAGGACGGGTTCGTGCAGGCCGGCTCGTGTGGCAGGGCGGGTACGCACCCTCGACGTCCCGGGGTTCAGGCGCCGCGGCCCTGTTCGAGTCGTCGCTGCACGGCCTCGAGCTCGTCGCTGAGGGACTGCAACCGGGCCGTGTTCTGCTCGACGGCGAGTTGCCGCACCAGGGCGTCCTGGTGTTCGCGGAGCTCGGCTTCGGTGGGGGGTTCACTGTTCGGCATGGGCCCAGTCTGTCAGAGCGGCGCCGCGAGATGGCGCTGCCATGACCGCGGTGCTCCCGGCACGTGCGGAAATAGATGCGCCCGGGCAACCGTTCCCTGAGAAGGACCGCGCAACACCCCCGTCGCGGATCCCAAGAACCGGAAGGTGCACCCATGTCTGTCCCCCTGTCCATCCTGGATCTCGCGCAGGTCGCCGAGGGCTCCACGCCGGCCGAGACGTTCGCGTCCAGCGTGGCGCTGGCGCAGCACGCGGAGCGGTGGGGGTACCGCCGCATCTGGTACGCGGAGCACCACAACATGGGTAGCATCGCCTCCTCGGCCACGAGCGTGCTGGTCGCTCACGTCGCCGCGCAGACCTCGACCATCCGGCTCGGCTCGGGCGGCGTCATGCTGCCCAACCACTCGCCGCTGACCATCGCCGAGCAGTTCGGCACCCTCGAGAGCCTCCACCCCGGCCGGATCGACCTCGGTCTCGGGCGCGCCCCGGGCAGCGACCAGACCACGGCCCGCGCCCTGCGCCGCGACCCCATGGCCGCCGACAGCTTCCCGGAGGACGTCCTGGAACTGCAGGGCTACCTCACCGGCGAGACGCGCGTCCCGGGTGTCCAGGCCACGCCCGGTAGGGGCACCAACGTGCCGCTGTACATCCTCGGGTCCTCCCTCTTCGGCGCCCGGCTGGCCGCCGCCCTCGGCCTGCCCTTCGCCTTCGCCTCCCACTTCGCCCCGCAGTCCCTGCAGGACGCCGCCTCGATCTACCGCCGGGAGTTCAGGCCCTCCGCGCAGGCACAGACGCCGCACTTCATCGCCGGCGTGAACGTCATCGCGGCCGACACCGCGAACGACGCCCACCACGAGTTCCACGAGGCGATGCTGCGCCGCGTCACCCTGCTCCTCGGACGCGGCCAGACCTTCACGCGGGAGGAGTCCGAGGCGATCCTCGCGTCTCCCGGCGGCCGGCAGATGGCGGACATGGCGCGCTACAGCGCCGTGGGGACGCCCGACGTCGTCCGGGACTACCTGGAGCGCTTCGCGGTGCAGGTCGGGGCGGACGAACTCATCGTCGCGACCCAGGCCGGCACCACCGAGACATGGCTGCGATCCTTCGAACTGCTGGCGGGGGCGATGCTGCCGGTGGCCGCCTGAAGGGTCTCGAAACAAGAACCTTGGAACTCCTGCTTGCCATTACCCTCCCGGGTTTGGTTTAGTGGGACGCAGTTGTAGTGTTGCGCATTTGTATTTCGCACGGTCTTCCCCTGCGGGGTAGGTCGCGTCTCTGAAAGAGCGGACAAGCACGCCGCGACTGGGGCATTCCGAAAGTCGGAGTGCGTCTGATTTTCAGAAGGAAGATAAAAATGGCAACAGGTACCGTGAAGTGGTTCAATGCTGAAAAGGGCTTTGGATTCATTGCTCCCGACGACGGAAGCGCAGACGTGTTCGCACACTTCTCCGCCATCAACGCAAGCGGCTACCGCTCGCTCGATGAGAACCAGAAGGTGAGCTTCGACACCGAGCAGGGCCCCAAGGGTCCCCAGGCGTCGAACATCCAGCCCCTCTAAGGCTCGGATCTTCTACTAGATCTTCGAAGGAAGCAGGTCGGACCCCGGTCCGGCCTGCTTCCTTTTTTCGTGTCCGTCCGATGCCCGAAGGCGGCGCCCAGTCCGGTGACCGCCCTGCTCCCGCACCCGTGCCCGGGCAGCGGCGCTCGGACCCTCCGGTGGGGATGGGAGAATGGGCGCAATCGACCATCGACCAGGAGGACCCATGAACCCCCGCACGCTGTTCCGGACCGTCGCCGTCGCGGAGGCGGTGACCTGGGCCTTCTTGCTGCTGGGGATGTTCTTCAAGTACGTGACCCGTTCCACCGAGGCCCTCGTGCCGCCGGCCGGCGCCGTGCACGGCTTCGTGTTCCTCTGCTTCGTGGTCACCGTCATGTTTGTGTGGATCAACCAGCGCTGGTCATTCCTGACCGGTCTGCTCGGGCTCGCCTCCGCCGTCGTCCCGTTCGCCACGGTCCCGTACGAGCGGTGGATCGAGCGCCGCGGGCAGCTGGCCGGTGCATGGCGCCTCGCGCCCGGGGCGGAGGTGCCCGGGAACCGGGCCGAGCAGGTGCAGGCGTGGGTGCTGCGCAGCCCGGTCGCCGCCCTGCTCGTCGCGGTGAGCGGCATCTCCGTGGTCTTCACGGTGCTGCTGCTGGTCGGCCCTCCCGGGTCCGCATGAGTGACCTGGGGAACACCACCGACGACGAGCGGTTCTTCCTGCACAGCGGGCGCCGCTGGCGGAAGACCGACCCGTCGTTACCGGAGGACGTCAAGGCGCGCCTCATGTCCCACTTAGGGCGCGGTCGCTCGGGCGTGCGCAACAGCGCCAAGGGCGACGACGGCACGGCGCTGCCGCGGGCGCGGCGCACGGTGCAGCTGGCCAAGGAGGGCCTCGGGGAGCGCGGGACGCCCTGGTGGGAGCAATCGGCGGCCGAGCGGAAGGCTCGGTGGACGGCCGCGCTCGAGGAGCTCGACACGCTCCACGCGAAGCGGTCCGCCCCGCCGGCGGGCGACGCCGCCAGGAAGAGCCCCAGCGATGCCTGAGCAGTCCTCGGAGGACGGGCTGCGGGCCGAGATCCTGCGGATCGCGGAGCAGCGCGGGAGTGTGAAGACGCTCTGCCCGTCGGAGGCCGCCCGCAGCATCGGCGGTGACACGTGGCGGGACCTCATGCCGTCTGCACGGCGCATCGCGTTCGCGCTGGCGGGGGAGGGTCTGGTCGACGTGACACAGCACGGCGAGCGCGTGGATCCCGACGTCCGCGGGCCCATCCGGATCCGCTGGATCAGCCGGCCCGAGGACGAGACCGGGTCCGCAACGGACGCCGCAGCGCTGCCGGCCGTGGGCGCCCCGGCGCTGCGTGCCCTGCACCAGGCCGGCTACCGGACGAGGGCGGATCTCGAGGGCGTCCCGGAGGGTGACCTCGCCGCTCTGCACGGCGTCGGCCCGACGGCGCTCCGGCTCCTTCGCGAGGAACTCGCGCGCAGGGAGAACCCGGGGGTGTGATGCCGGCGTGACGGCTGCCGCCCAGCGGAGGGGTCGTTCCGCCCGAGCGGCCACCGATCGCGCCGATGGACCCCAAGCAGCCGACGGCGCCCCGCGAGGGAGGCGCCGTCGTCCACCGAGGAGTGCGGGTCGCGGATGTCCCCGGTCGTGACGTGATGCGAAGCGGGACCACGCCGGCGGGGGACTGCTCCCGGGGCCGTGCCTACTTCCGGGCGAGCTCCGGGTAGTGGAGCTCGGTGACGTCCGGGTGGGCGCGGAGGCGTCCCTTGAGCATGTTCGAACCGTAGGAGGACAGCATGGGGTTCTCGGGGTCGTCCGAGAGCCCGCGCGCCGCGGCCTTCAGGTCCTCCGCGAGCGGCACCGGCTCGATCACGGCGTCGAGGCGCGGTGACCAGAAGAACGGGATGGCGTAGCGGTCCACACCGGGTGCCGGCGCGGTGACCCGGTGGATGGTCGCGGCGAGGTAGCCCTCGGTGGCCACCTCGAGCATCTCGCCCAGGTTGACCACGAGCGCTCCGGGGATCGGCGTGACAGGCACCCACTCGGTCGCGCTGTGGGGGAGTACCTCGAGGCCTCCCACCTCGTCCTGCAGCAGGAGGGTCACGAAGCCGTAGTCGGCGTGCGCGCCGACGCCCTGGGAGCCGGCACCCTGGACGACGCCGCCCACGTAGTGGACGAGCTTGGCCATCCAGGCCGGGCTCCCCTCGAAGGGTTCGGCGAAGTAGTCCTCGGGCAGGTGGAGGGCGACGGCGATGGCGGAGAGCAGTTCGGCGCCCACCGTGGACATCAGGCCTGCCCAGGCCATGGCCTGCTCCTCGAGCGCGGGCAGGGCCTCGCGGGGCCACAGATTGGGGCCCTGGAGCAGCCAGTACGGTTCGTCGGCCGGGTAGTCGGCGAGGGGCTCGCGTTCGGGGGAGAAGTCGATCTGCTCGCGGGCGTCAGGGCGCCCGCGGGTGATCTCGGTGCCGAGGCCGGCGTACCCGCGGAAGTGGGGGCTCGTGCGGTTGTGGATCTTCAGTCGCTCCTCGAGCGGGAGATCGAAGAAGCGGCGCGTGATGGAGAACAGGTCGTCCACCTGGGTGGGCGCTGCCCCGTAGTTGATGATGTGGAAGAAGCCGACGGTGTGGGCGGCGTCGCGCAGTTCGTCGATGAATGCGGGGTTGAAGGATCCATCGGCGGAACGTGCGGTGCTGAGGTCAAGAGTGGGGATCGATCCCGGAGAGTGCTGCATGCGCAGGACGTTACGCCCGTTGAAAAGGCCTGCCCGCCTTTACGTTACGCCGTATTGCGGCTTGACCCGCCCGTACCGGGAGGCCCGACGCCCGCCAGTCGGCGCAGCAGGCGGAGCCCGCCGTCGGTCCCCGGCCAGTGCCGCTCCAGGACTCCGGCGCCCGTGCTGCGGACCACGGTGCGCAGGACGGCGGCCACCAGCACGACGTCGTCCGCGTACCCGATGACGGGCAGGAAGTCCGGGACGAGGTCGAGGGGCAGGATGAGGTACACCACCAGCCCCCACAGCAGCAACCGCACCCACCACGGAACGGCCCGGTCGGCGGCGAGGCGGCGGAGAAGCCGCAGGACATCGGGTCCGAGGCGCAGCACGTCGGTGAGCGAGAGGACCTCCGGATGCCGCCGCGCATAGACGGCCAGGGCCAGCAGGAACAGCGCATAGGCCCCGAGGAGGGCGAGCGCCGACCGCAGCAGGAGACCTGGGTCCATGCGGTGCCTCCCTGTCCTTACTCCGCGTTACCAGGGTGCGAGCGCCGCGCCTCGCGTTACTAGGGTGCGAGCGCCGCGCGGAGGACCGCCGCGATGCTCTCGGTGACCTGTTCCTCCGTGACCGCCTCGGGATCGGCCGCGCACTCCACGGCCATGCCGTTGACGGTGGCCAGCAGGATGGTCGCGAGGACGGTGTAGTGCTCCGGGTCCGACGGCGCGCCGAACGTCGCAGCCCGTTCCGCCAGGGTGGTGGCGAGCAGGGTGCGCCGCGTGCGCCGATGCTCGCGGAACACCGCGCCCACCTCGGGATCGCGGCCGGCCTGCAGGGCGAACTCGACCACGAGGGCGTGCCAGCGCTGCTCCCGCAGGACGCCACGGGCCAGATAGCGCGCGGTGTGCAGGACGGTCTCGTCGAGGGAGGTGATCCTGTCCACCTGGCTGAGGACGTCGGCGGCGGTGTCGGCGAGCCGTTCGCTCAGGAGGGTGGCGAAGAGCTCCTGTTTCGAGCCGAAGTTGGAGTAGACGGCGCCCTTCGTGTAGCCCGCCCGCTCGGCGATGGCATCGAGCCGTGCGGCGACGTACCCGATCTCCTCGAAGACCTCGAGGGCCGCGGCGAGCAGTCCGGCGCGGACGTCCTCGCGGCGGGGACGCCGTCGCGGTCTGCCCGCCGTCGTACTGCTGGTATCGGTGTTCGTGGTCGTCATCCGTCCTCCTAGAAGTAGGATACCATCGGTATTGAATACCCAAGGTATTGAAATGAAGGACGCAATGACCACCTCCCAGTCCGTTCCACCCGCCGAGCGCCCCGCCGACGGCGTGCCCGCCATCTCGGTCGACGGACTCGCCCTGCGGGCGGGGAAGCGCACGATCTTCGAGGACGTCACCTTCGACGTCCCGGCCGGGTCCCTCGCCGTCCTCACCGGTCCGTCAGGCACGGGCAAGAGCGCCCTGGCGCTCGCCGTCGCCGGACGGCTCACCCCGACCGCCGGGCGCGTGTCCGTCCTCGGGCTCGCGCTGCCCCGGTACGCCGGTGCGGTACGCCGCCGGGTCGGCGTCACCGGCAATGCCACCGTGACCCCGCTCGACGGGACACTTCCCGTGAAGCACCATGTGGCGGAGGCCCTGAAGCTGGCGGGCCCGTGGTGGAAGCCCTCCGCATCCCCAGGGCGGGTGGACCGCACCATCACGGCGGCCAACGACCTCCTCGGCGCCCTCGAGGGCGTGGTCGGTGACGGCGGCACCGCGACCTCCCTGGTGCGTGCCCGGCTCCACCGGAGCGAACTCGTCCGCGATGCCGCCCCTGGTGCGCGCTTCGCGCTGGGCCTCGTCCTCGCACTCGCCTCCGATCCCGACATCCTCGTGGTGGACGACGTCGACCAGCTCCGCACCGTCCACGAGCGCCGCGCCGCCTGGGCCGCGCTGCTCACCCTGGGACGCACGCGCGACGACGCTCGTCCGCTGACCGTCGTCGCGACCTGCCAGGACCGGCAGGAGCTCGACGACGTCCTGGACGCCGGACATCGCCTCGCCGCCCTGCCCCTGCGGCCCGTCACCGTCCACGCCCTCATCCCGTCCTCCGAACCGACCCCAGCACCCGAAATCAGGTAACGCGTGTTCTCCCTGCTCCGCGTCGAGCTCTCCCGCTTCCGCATCACCCTCCTGTCGAAGGCCGCCCTGCTCGTCGTCGCGCTCATCCCCGCGCTCTACGGCGGGCTCTACCTCGCCGCCAACTGGGACCCGACGGGGAACCTCGACCACCTCACGGCCGCCGTCATCAACGAGGACCAGCCGGCCGCCGCCGTCGGACCGGACGGCAGCCCGACCGGCATCGATGCCGGCGCCGACCTCGCCGCCACGCTCACCTCGTCCGACGACGGCGGGTTCACCTGGGTGGAGGTCGGCCGGGACGAGGCGGAGCAGGGACTCGACGACGGCACGTACGCGGCCACACTCGCCATCCCGGCCGGGTTCTCGTCGACCCTCGCATCCGTGGGCGGCGAGGCACCCGCCCGGGCCATGCTCGACATCACCACCAACGACGCCGACAGCTACATCGTGGGCCAGGTCGGCAACACCGTCGCCGCGAACCTGCAGCGGCAGGTGCAGTCCGGCGCCACCGCGGACTACCTCGACAGCATCTACCTCGGCTTCTCCTCGCTCCACGGCTCCCTCACCGAGGCCGGCGAGGGCGCCGGCAGGATCGCCGACGGTGCCCGCAGTGCGGACGAGGGATCGGCGTCGCTCGTCGTCGGGCTCGGGAGTCTCGTCGACGGCAGCAGCGAGCTGTCGTCGGGCACCACCCGGGTGGCCGGTGGCGCCGCGGACCTGGCGACCGGCGCGGGCGAACTCGCCACCGGCCTCGACCGTCTCGACACGGCGACGGCGGATCTCGTGCCGCAGTCGCAGCAGCTGGCGGACGGCGCCGCCACCGCCGTCACGGGCGGGGCGACCCTGCGCGACGGTGCGGGCAGTCTCGCCACGGGGACGCAGGCCGTGGCCGACGGTGCCGCGCAGCTCTCGGGTTCGTCGGCCACACTGGCGGACGGCACGCGGGCCGTCGCCGAGGGCGTCGCGCAGGTCGGGAGCGGTGCGGGCGCCCTGGCAGGCGGTGCCACGCAGCTCCAGTCCGCAGCAGGGCAGGCTGCGACCGGTTCACGCACCCTGGCCGACGGCCTCGCCGGTCTCGCGGAGACCTATGGCTCGCTCACCGATGCGGAGCGGCTCGCCGCCCTCCAGCAGCTCTCCGCCGGCGCGTCGGCTGCAGCCACGGGGACCGAGCAGGTCACGGCCGGCGCGGACCGTCTCGCCGCCTCGGCCTCCGATCTCTCCGCAGGAGCCGGGACCGCCACCACCGGGGCTGCCGCCGCGGCCGACGGCGCCGGCCACCTCAGCACCGGGGCCTCAGAGCTCGCGCTCGGCGCGGACGCCGCCGCCGCTGGAGCGACCCAGCTCTCGCAGGGCGCCAGCGGCCTCGCCGACGGGCTCGCCCAGCTCCAGGCCGGCACGGCCACGCTCGCCGGCGGCACCCCCGCGCTGCGGGAGGGGATCGTGTCCGCGTCCGACGGCGCCGCACGGCTCGCCACGGGAGCGTCGACGCTCAGCGGCGGTGCCGCGCAGGTGGCCGGGGGAGCGGCAGGCCTCGCCGACGGCTCCGCCCAGGCCTACGACGGCGCCACCCGGCTCGAGGACGGGCTCGGGACACTGTCCACCGGATCCTCGGACCTCGCGCAGCAGCTCGACGAGGGCGCGGGGCAGGTCCCGGACTACGACGACGCCCAGCGCGCCGAGCTGACCGAGGTCGCCGCTTCACCCGTCTCGATCGAGCGGACACACGTCAATGCCGTGGACGCCTACGGCGAGGGCATGGCCCCGTACTTCATCCCGCTGGCGCTCTGGGTGGGCGGCATCATCACCTACACCGTGCTCCGCGCCGTCTCGCCGCGGGCCCTCGCCTCCACGGCGGCCTCCTGGCGTGTCTCGGCCGCCGGGTACCTGCAGGGCGCGCTGTTCGCGGTCCTGCAGGTCCTCGTGCTGCTGGGCGTCCTGGTCCTGGGCGTCGGACTGACCACGCCCCACCCGGTGGGACTACTGGCCTTCACCGTCCTGACTGCCCTCGTGTTCACGGCCATCCACCAGGCGCTCGTCGCACTCCTCGGTGGGGTGGGCCGGCTCGTGGCCCTCGTGCTGCTGATGCTGCAGCTCACCTCCGCCGGCGGCACGTATCCGGTGGCCACCGCGCCGGGCTTCTTCGGCTTCCTGAGTCCGCTGCTGCCCATGACGCACGCCGTGGATGGGTTGCGCCACCTCATCGCGGGCGGCGACACCGGCGTCGTCTGGCTGGCAGCGGCCCAGCTGCTGGTCTTCTTCGCGCTCGCCGCGGGACTCTCGGTCCTCGCATCGCACCGCAGGCGCTCCTGGTCGCTGGAGAAGCTGCACCCGAGCCTCGCGATCTGACAACTCCGGGTCCATGTGCCCCCGGTGCACATGCGTTCCGGGAGAGGACGTCATAGGTTGGGTGGGTACCGACTCCCACCAGGAAGGCACCATCCCATGATCTTCATCGTCGTCAAGTTCACCGTGAAGCCCGAGTGGAGCGACCGCTGGATCGACCTCACCCGCGACTTCACGGAGGCCACGCGCCAGGAGCCGGGCAACCTGTGGTTCGACTGGTCGCGCAGCGTCGAGGACCCGAACCAGTTCGTCCTCGTGGAGGCGTTCCAGGACGACGCCGCGGAAGCCCACGTGAACAGCGACCACTTCTCCCAGGCCATGCGGGACATGCCCCAGGCCCTCGTGGAGACGCCGGAGATCATCAGCGAGCGCATCGGGGCCGAGGGCTGGGGCCGCATGGGTGAGCTGACCGTCGCATAGCCGCCACACCGTCAGGCGGCGTCCCCCGCACCCCCGGGGAGCGCCTGCTGCAGGATGAAGTCGTCCTCGAAGCGGTCCCCGAGCCGGAACCGCTTGGTGCCGGTCTTCCGGAATCCGTGCTTCTCGTAGAAGCGGATGGCACGGGCGTTCTCCTGGTTCACACCGAGCCAGACCCCCGGCAGCCCCGAGGCAGCGGCGAGCTCCAGGGTCGCGCCCATGAGGGCCGAGGCCGAGCCCCGTCCGTGGTGGTCGGGGTGCACGTAGAACTTGCTGAGTTCGACGACGGGCGAGATGGACAGGGCTGACAGCACGTCCGCGTCCTCGGGCTGGTCCAGCACCACCATGCTCCAGCCCGCGATCCTGCCCTCCTCGCGGATGCAGAGGATCGTGTGGTCCGGCAGGTCTGCGAGCGCCGCGAACCGTTCGGCGGACAGGTGCGTGTCGATGTGGTGCTGGATGTCCTCGGGCCGTGAGTCCGCGGGGCAGGCGAGGGGGAACGTGACGGCGGCGCACGCGGCGAGGCCCGCGGCGTCGTCGGCCGTCGCCGGGGAGATGTCGATGGTCATGCTTCCAATCTAGGACGAACGCGAGCAGGACGCGGACCGGGGTCCGCGTCCTGCTGTGGGGAAGTGCCTGTCGACCGGCACCAGTGCGCAGGTGCTAGCCGAAGACCGGCTCGCCGTCGCGCGTGAGCTTCCAGTTCTCGTCGAAGAACGAGGCCGGGTCGATCGTGCCCTCGGCGATCAGGTAGTCGATCAGGAGCTGGCGGATCTCCGTGGTCTGGTTCACGAGCACCGGGGCCGTCGCGATGTGCGGGAAGTTGCCGCCGCCGGACTGCCGGTAGTTGTTCGTGGCCACGGCGAAGCGCTGCGCGGGATCGATCGGTGCGCCGGCGTAGCTCAGGTCGGTGATGCGCTCACCGACGGGCTTGCTGATGTCGATGTCGTAGGAGACGCCGGACATCATGTCGTAGTTGTAGTCCGGGGTCCCCGCCGCATTGGTCAGCGTCGCCGGGTCCACCGGGGCACCCGGCGCGGTCTGGGTGAAGTACTTCGCCGAGTACTCGAGGTAGTCCTTGACCTGCGCGCCGGTCAGCTCCACACCGAAGAGCGTGTTCGGGAACACGTACAGTCCGGCCATGTCGCGGATGGTCACGGGGCCCTCGGGGATGACGGCGGCCCGGTTGAAGGGCGCCACGATGGACAGGACCGGGAGGTCGGCATTCGGCGTCCCCTCGAGGGCCCTGTCCACCGCACCGGCCTGGACCTCGTTCACGAAGTCCATGACGGCCGTGTCGCGGATGCGGGACTCGGCGGCGGACATGGTCTCGGTCGCGGTGCCGATCGCGGTGTTCACGTAGTCGATGGTGCGCTGGTGCTGGTCGGCGGCGATCGCGGAGATCTTCGGGTCCGCCGGCACGGTGTTGGTGTTCAGCAGTTCCGAGTTCGCCGAGGTGACGTCCCACTGGCCGCGGACCTTGGTCAGCTCGAAGTCCAGGACGGACAGGCGCATGCCCCAGTTCTTGGGTTCGGTGAGCAGCACCTGCTCACCGGTCTCCTTGTTCGTGACGAAGCGCTCGGCGATCTCCTGGTGCTCGTGGCCGGCGAGGATCGCGTCGATCCCGGGGACCTGCTCCGCGATCAGCGTGGACGCGTTCTCGACCGGCAGTGCGCCGCCGTAGGAGGACGTGCCGGAGGGGCCGGAGTGCGAGCTGACCACGACGACGTCCGCACCTGCGGACCTCATCTCCGGGACGTACTTCCGGGCCTGCTCCACCATGCCCTCGAACCGCAGCCGGCCCTCGACGTTGTTCTTGTCCCAGATGGCGCTGCCGGGCGTGGTGAGACCCAGGATGCCGACCCTGATGGGCTTCTGGCCCTTGATCCTGACGGTCTTGATGACGTACGGCGTGAACGCGTCCTCGCCGGTGACGGCGTCCTTGACGTTCGCGCCGAGCAGCGGGAAGTCGAGCTGGTCCTCGTAGGTGCGCAGGAGCGGCACGCCGTAGTTGAACTCGTGGTTGCCGAGCGTGGTGGCGTCGTAGTCCATGGCGTTCATCGCGGCGGCCATCGGGTGGGTCTCACCGGTCTCGGTCACCGGCTCGACATTGGCGAAGTAGTCCGTCAGGGACGTGCCCTGAATGGTGTCGCCGTTGTCGATCAGCAGGGTCGACTCCTCGCCGCGGTCGGCGCGGACCTGGTTGACGAGCGTGGAGATCTTGGCGAGTCCGACGTCGTTGTGCGCGGCGTCGTCGTACTCCGCGTTGGTGAAGTAGTCCCAGTTCTCGATGTAGCCGTGGAGGTCGCTGGTCCCCATGACGGTGACGGAGACCGTCGGGTCCTTGGGGCCCTTGCTCCCGCCGGGTGCGGCGGTGGCGGCGGGTGCGAGGCCGAGTGCTGCGACGCAGCCGAGGGCGACGGCCGCTGCGACGCGGCGGTGTCCCCTGGTGAAACTTTCTGACACGTGAAATCAGCTCCTGTAGGAATGCGGTGGCAGCAGCCTACCGGTGACGGGTGACACACTGGTGACGGCGGCCTTGCTCCAGGTGAACGGGGGAGGGCCGGCACCGGGCGCCCCGGCCTGGACGCCCGCAGGGACCGTATCGGGAGGACCGCGGATGACCACGACGGCAGGACAGCAGGACGCGTACCGCGAGGACGTGCTCGGTGCCGGGTACGAGGTGCGGACACTCCCGCTGCGCCCGGACGAGGAGGGCGACGTCGTCGCCACCCTGATCCGCAGCGCCGTCCCCGGCGGGTCGCGCAGGGCCGTGCTCTACGTCCACGGTTTCGTGGACTACTTCTTCCAGACCCACCTCGCCGATGCCTGGCACGAGGCCGGTTTCGACTTCTACGCCGTGGACCTCCGCAAGTACGGACGGTCCCTCCGCGAGCACCAGACCCCGAACTACGTCACGTCCCTCGAGGACTACGACGCGGAACTCGACGAGGCGGCCCGCATCATCCGGGAGGAGGAAGGGCACGACGTCCTCGTGGTCATGGGGCATTCCACGGGCGGGCTGATCACCTCCCTGTGGGCGAACCGCCGCCGTGGGCGGGGGATCGTCGATGCACTCGTCCTCAACAGCCCCTGGTTCGACCTCAACGCGAGCTTCTTCCAGCGCACGGTCGGCACAGCCGCGGTCCACCGGATCGGCACGCTTCGGCCGCGCGTGGTCGTCGGGAAGCTCGGATCCTCCTACGGCCGATACCTGCACCGGGACACCGGTGGCACGTGGGACTACGACCTGGCCTGGAAGCCGCACGGCGGGTACCCCGTCGTGGCAGGCTGGTTGCGCGCCATCCGGCGTGGCCACGCCGAGCTCAACCGTGGCCTCGCCATCGACTGCCCCGTCCTCGTCGCATGTTCCGACGCCACCTCGAACCCGGCCAGGGAACCGGCGCGGGTCTCGTCCACGGACGTGGTGCTCGACGTCGGGCACATCGCCGGCCGCGCGCCGAAGCTCGGCGGGCTCGTCACCCTGGTGCGGATCGCCGGTGGCATCCACGACCTCACACTCTCGCCCGAACCGGCCAGGGCTGCGTTCTTCGCCGAGCTCGCGCGCTGGCAGGAAGCCTATGTCCCGGCGGCGGGTGACCGGTGATCCGTGCGCGGTGATGCGTGTCCGGTCACCCGTGACCGGTGATCCGGGACTGGTCCGGGGCTGGTGACCCGCGGACGGTCAGGGAGGTACGGTGACCGCGCCCGGCAGCGCCGCGCGTCGATCCGTCGCGGGTCAGCTGCTCACGCGGGCGCGCTCATGGACGTGGTGCCGCACGCGGGCGGACGCCGCCAGCCTGTCGGCGAGGGCCTGCTCCTCGCACAGGGCGGAGTGCGCCAGCGTGAAGACCCGGGCATCGCACCTCAGCTGCCCGATGAGGGCCAGTGCGGTCTCGGTGTCCCGTGCCCCCGGTTCGAGCAGAAGGGCGGCGGTGGCCCGGAGCCGGCCCGCCCCGGCCCGCGCCGCGGCGAGCTGGAGACCCTCGACGGCACTGTGCCACTGCTGCGGATCCGGGCTCCGGAAGGAGCGCTCGATGGTGAGGATGTGTTCGTCCAGCAGATCCGTGAACCGGGAGACGAAGCTGGTCGCAGCCCTGGAGGAGCCGACGTCGGCCACGAGTGTGGCGAAGGCTGCCGTGTCGATGATGGGCTGCACCGCGGATCCCTTCAGGCTGGGCCGGTGGCAGAGGGGTCACCCGGGTGGGTGCCCCAGGTCCCCACCGAGGTGACCAGTCTCGCGCGGCAACATGAAGCCGGGGCGGAGGGATGCTCGAGGTTTCCTCAAGAACGGCCGAAGTCGGGGTCGGAGCCCGTCGGTCCTCGCAGCCGGCCGGTCTTCAAGGGATCCGCAGGCCGGGCAGGGAGGGTGGAAAGGGCTCAGGCGTCCTGGCGGCCGACGTCGTAGGTCAGCACGGCGAACTGTCCCTGCTGTTCCACCGAGCGGAGGCTCAGCCGGTCGGATTCGACGCGCAGCGGCAGCAGCGGGGCGCCTCCGGTCAGGGCGACGGGGGCCACCGCCACCTGAATCTCGTCCAGCAGCCCCGCGGCGAGGAACTGTCCGGCGAGGTCGCCGCCCCCGACGATCCAGATGTCCCTGTCACCGGCGGCCTCGCTGATGCGCCCGAAGACAGGGCGTACGTCGCCTGCCACGATCCGCACGTCGGCACCGTCCGGGATCGGGAGCTCCCGGGTGGTGAAGACGAAGGTGGGCCGGTCCCCGTACAGGGTCTGCCACTTGCCCGGGTCGTCGAGGAGGTGCTCGAACGCGAGGACCCACTCGTACGTCGTCGAGCCCTCCACGAGCACGCCCACGGACGCGATGAAGCGCTCGTAATGCTCGGGCGGCGGAGGCTCGACGGCGAACAGCCAGTCCAGGGAGTTCTGCTCGTCGGCGATGAAGCCGTTCAGGGTGGAAGCCGTGTAGAAGATGACGCGCGCCATGGGCCATTCCACCACGCCGCCCGTGCCGCGGGAAGGGCCGCTCCGGACCCTACCCTCCCGCCTCGAGTCCGCCGATGAACCGTCGCACGAGGGCGTCGAACTCCTCCTCGCGCTCGATCTGCGGCATGTGCCCGGTCTTCTCGAACAGGTGGAACTCAGCGTGCGGGAAGACCTGACGTGCGTGCTCGAGGTGCGACGCCGGGAGGATGCGGTCCTCGGCGCCCCACACCACGAGCGTCGGCTTCCGCTGTGCCGCGACCGTACGGAGCAGCCGCGTCCGCCAGCGCCGCCGTACTCCGCGGACGGTCCCGAGGTGACTCGCGACGGCGATCAGGACGTCGTCGCGCCCGGGATTCCGGCTCACCTCCTGCGCGTGGTCGAGTCGCTCCTCGGTGACGAACTTCTTGTCGTAGAACAGCGCGCGTTCCGTGCGGTACGCGACCTTGCGCGACTTGTCCTTCATGAGCCGCCGGGCCAGCGGGCGAATCGCGAGGACGCGCAGTGCGATGGTGACCTCCTTGCCGAAGCCCGCACTGTTCGCCAGGACGAGGCTCCGTACGCGCTCCGGTTCGAGCGCGCTGATCTTCATGGCCACCGCGCCTCCCAGGGAGTTGCCCACCACGTGCAGCGGCCGGTGCTCGCCCAGGAGATCCAGGGCCGCGATGACGAACCGCGCGAGCGATTCGAGCGAGTACCGGCCGGTGGTCCGTTCGGAGAGGCCGAAGCCCGGGAGGTCCACGCTGATGACGCGGTGGTCCGGTGCGAGTCTGCCGTACAGCCCCTCCCAGTCCTCCAGGCTGCGCCCGATGCCGTGCAGCAGGAGGACGGGGGACCGGTCCCGCGCGCCCTGGTCCCGGTAGCGGACGCGGATCCCGTGCACGCGCAGGTAGCCGTCGTCGGGCCCTGCGGGAACCGCGTCCGTGCCCGGGGCGCCGCCGACGCCGATGTGGCGCGCGGTCACCGCCGCACCTTCCCGGCGAGGCGCACGAGCCTGGTGGCGCCGCGTTCGAGGGTACCGAAGGACATCGGGGCCAGGCGGGCGACGACGTCGGGCACCTTCGCGCTGAGGCCGATCAGCAGGCGCGGCCTGCGGGCCTTGACGGCCTCGAGCATGAGCTCGGCGGCCCTCTCGGCCGGGAACGTGAGCAGCTTGTCGAAGTCGGCCTGCGCGCGGGCCACATCGACCCCGCTCAGGTTGCCGCCGATCCGCGCATTGCGGGCGATGTCCGTCCGGATGCCGCCGGGGTGCACGGTCGTGGTGCCGATGCCCCGGGGCAGCAGTTCGTTGCGGAGCGCCTCCGTGAAACCGCGCAGCGCGAACTTGCTGGACGAGTAGGCGGTCTGTCCCCTGGGACCCACGAGGCCGAACAGGCTCGAGACGTTCACGATGTGCGCGCCCGGGACCATCCTCGGCAGCAGGTGGTAGGTGAGGCGTACGGGTGCGGTGAAGTTGATGGACATGACCCAGTCGAAGTCGTCCAGGCTGATCTGGTCGAACGTGCCGGCCAGTGCCACACCGGCGTTGTTGACGAGGAGGTCCACGCGGTCGGTCGCGGCCAGCAGGTCCGCGGCGAGGCGCTCGACGGCGTCGCGCTCGGCGAGGTCCGCGACGAACGTGGTGACGGCGCTGCCCGGGAAGGTGGAGCGGATGGACGCCGCGACGCCCTCGAGCCTCCCGGCGTCCCGGTCGACGAGCAGCAGGGTGCTCCCGCGTTCGGCGAGGCCGCGGGCGAGGTGCTCGCCCATGCCACCGGCGGCTCCGGTGACGATGGCGGTGGCACCGCTGAACTGGAAGGGGCGGAGGCTCATGCGTGGATCTCCTGCAGGTCGGGCGCCGGGGCGGCGGGCGGGGCGGGGGCATCGAACACCATGTTCCGGGCGAGGTTGCCGCGGAGCGCTGTGGGGGCGTCCAGCAGGTAGTTCTGCCGCATGGTCCACGGCTGCCGGTCGCCCTGCTTGGGGAACGCCCCGACCGCGCGCTGCACGTACCCGGAGGTCAGGTCCAGGATCGGGCGGGCCTTCATGGCGTCGTCGGGCACCGGGGCGCCGTAGCGGTGCCCGTGGCGGTCCATGTAGCGGATGAGGCGGCAGACGTAGCGTGAGCTGAGGTCGGCCCGGAGCGTCCACGAGGCGTTGGTGTAGCCGACGCACAGCGCGAGGTTGGGGACGCCGCTGACCATCAGGCCGCGGTACACCCAGGAGTCGCCGAGGTCCACCGGCTGCCCGTCCACGGTGAAGGTGGCGCCGCCGAGCGGCAGCATCGCCAGGCCCGTGGCCGGGACGACGACGTCGGCCTCGAGTTCCTGCCCCGAGGCCAGGCGGATGCCGGTCGGGGTGAAGGTGTCGATGGTGTCCGTGACCACGGAGGCCTTGCCGGACTTCAGGGCCTTGAAGAAGTCGGCACTCGGCGCCACGCACAGGCGCTGGTCCCACGGGTTGTAGGCGGGCGTGAAGTTCTCCTCGACGGTCTTCTCGTCCCCGAGGATGCGCGCGGTCTGCGTCCGGATGAGCTTCTTCGCGATCTCCGGACGCCGGCGGCACAGCTGGTAGAACGCCTGCGTGAACAGCACGTTCTTGGCCCGGGCCACGTGGTGCGCCATCCCGGCGGGCAGCCGGCGGCGTGCGGCGTCGGAGAATCTGTCGCGGCTCGGCACGGCGGTGATGTAGGTGGGGGAGCGCTGCAGCATGGTCACGTGCGCGGCGTCCTCCGCCATCGACGGCACGAGCGTGACCGCGGTGGCGCCGCTGCCGATCACGACGACGCGCTTGCCCGCGTAGTCGAGGTCCTCCGGCCAGAACTGGGGGCGCACGGTCTCGCCCCGGAAGGACTCGTGGCCGGGGAAGGACGGCTCGTATCCGCGCTCGTAGTCGTAGTAGCCGCTGCACAGGTAGAGGAACCCGCAGGTGAGCTGCCGCCGCGTCGTCGTGGCCCGGCCGGCGCCGTCGTCGTCCGTCACGTCCAGCTCCAGCGTCCAGCGGGCGTCCGCGGAGGACCAGGCCGCGCCGACGAGCTTCGTGGAGAAGCGGATGCGCTCGCGGATGCGGGGATCCTCGGCGGTCTCGCGGATGTACTGCAGGATGGAGGAGCCGTCGGCGATCGCCTTCGCCTCCGTCCAGGGGCGGAACGGGTAGCCGAGGGTGAACATGTCGCTGTCGGAACGGACACCGGGGTACCGGAAGAGGTCCCAGGTGCCGCCGATCGCCGCACGCGCCTCGAGGACGGCGAAGCTCTTGCCCGGCAGTCCCGTGGAGACGCGGTAGGCGGCGCCGATGCCGGAGAGACCGGCGCCCACGATCACGACGTCGAGGTGTTCGGGAGAAGAGTCCATCCCTCCATTATTCGGGCTGCACCCTGACCCGCACTTGACTCCACGCGACACCTCTTTACCCTTGGACGACATGGGCTCCGTCATCCGATCCGCCGGCATGCGGGGCTTCCGCGAGGTCGTCGAGCAGTTCGGCGGCGACCCCGATGCGCTCGCGGCGCGGTACCGGGTCCCGCTGGAGGCCATCAGCAGCGACGACGTCCTCGTCTCGGACGTCGCCATGGCCAAGCTGCTGGAGGGTGCGGCGCGCGACCTGCCCTGCCCGGACCTCGGCCTGCGGATGTCGGAGTACCAGGACATCGGCATCCTCGGTCCTCTCGCCGTGGCCGTGCAGAACTCGCCGACGGTCGGCGCGGCCCTCGCGTGCGCCTCCCAGTTCCTCTTCCTGCACAGCCCCGTGCTCCGCTTCACGATCATCCCCGACCCCGAGGGGCGTGCCGGGGACGTAGGCCTGTGCTACGGATCCTCCCAGGGCGCGCCGCCGCGGCAGGCCACGGACGCGATCCTCGCCTTCGCGCACCGCATGATCCGCTTCCTCGTGGACGGGCCCTACGCCCTGCACTCGGTCCACCTCTCGCACCAGCCGAAGGCCCCCGCCGCCCGCTATGCCGAGTTCTTCGGCGCCGAGGTGCGGTTCGGGCAAGCGGCATCGCTGCTGCGTGTGCCGCGGAGCCTGCTGGACCGGCCGCTGGCAGGAGTGGACGACACCCTCCGGGAGATCGCCCTCGACTACCTGCACAGCCACTTCCCGGAACCGGGACGCGTCGTCGCCCCGCAGGTGCGCAACGCCATCGACCGCGTGCTCGGCACCTCGCCGCCGCGGATCGACTCCGCCGCCCGGCTCCTCGGGATGCACCCGCGGACCCTGCAGCGCCGGCTGGCCGCCGAGGGTTCCTCCTTCGAGGCCCTGCTCGACGACGCCCGCCGGGACGCCGCGCTGCGGTTGCTCACCCGCACGGATCTTCCGCTGCAGCAGGTCGCAGGCCTCGTGGGACTGTCGGAGCAGTCGGCGCTGACGCGGTGCGTGCGCCGTTGGTACGGCGCGACGCCGAGCGTGCTGCGCGCCGGCGGACCGGACGCCGAGGGGACCATCGGCACGGCTGTCCTGCGGGGGCTTCCGCGGGACGAAGTCAAGAACCACCGGACATGCGCCGAGGGTCCTTGAAGCGTAGGAGCACCGATGCTAAAGCTTGGGGGACCGTTGCCGGCGCGAGTCGGCAGCCACGGACTGCACCCGATACGAGGAGACACCATGGCAACGCCCGACGACGACGACCGCACCCTCAACGAGTGGAGCCGGACCCTGACGCAGGCCCTGCAGATCCTCGATCTCGACGTGGATCACCCGAGGATCGTGGAGCTGGCCGAACGCTCATCGCACCACGTGGGACCGCATGCCGGCGTCATCAGCGCCTTTCTGGTCGGCTACGCCGCGGGCACCGTCACCACGAAGGACCGCGAGGAGACGAGCGCCGCCGTCGAGAAGGCCGCGAACACCGTCACCACCGTCATCGTGAAGGACGAGGAGACACAGGAGCAGAAGGGCTGGACGGGGTCCGCGCAGTAGGGCCTGCCGTCCCGGTCTGAAGGCCGGCGCCCGTGGACACCGCCCACGGGCGCCGTCAGGCCGGGACCGGCGTGCGCGTCCGCGAACTCGGCAGGCGCGCGACCGTCCAGACCAGTGCGGAGGCCACGAGCACGGCGGTTGCTCCACCGAGGCCCGAGTAGCCCAGCAGGACGAGGGCAGGGCCCGCGACGGCACCGCCCAGCGCACCGGCCAGATTCATGACGAGGTCCGAGGAGCCCTGCACGGGGGCGCGTTCGGAGACGTCCACGGCTCCTGCGAGCAGGGCGGACGCCGACACCACGCACGCGGACCAGCCGAGACCCAGCAGGATCAGGCTGACGGTCACCCAGAACTCCGAACCGGAACCGCGCCACGCGGTCAGAAGGGCCGCGACCAGGAGGACCTGCCCCACGAGGATGCCCTGGACCCGGCCGGCGCGGTCGGCGATCCAGCCGAACAGGGGCGACAGTGCGTACATCCCGGCGATGTGCAGACTGATGGTCAGTCCGACGATCGACAGGCCGGCGCCGTGGTCGTGCAGGTGCACGGGGGTCATGGACATGAGCGAGACCATGGCGGCGTGGCTCACCGCGATGGTCACCACGGCGAAGCGTGCGGTGGAATTCCGCGCGAGGACGGCGAGGCCGCGCCTCCGCACCGGGGCGGGACTGTCGGCCGGACGGTCCTCGGCATCGCGGCGCAGGGCGGTGAGCAGCGGATCCGGGCGCAGTCCCAGCGAATAGACCAGCGCCGCTGCCGCCTGGGCCGCCGCTGTGAAGACGAAACCGCCGCTGAGTGCAGGGATACCGAGGACCCCGGCCAGGGCCTGACCCGGTTCGAAGAGGTTGGGGCCGAGGACGGCGCCGATCGTAGTGGACCACACCACGACGGCGAGACTGCGCCCGCGTGTCGCGTCGGTGGCGAGGTCCGTGGCCGCGAAGCGAGCCTGGAGTCCTACCGCGGCTCCTGCCCCGAGCAGCACCAGGGCTACGAGCAGGAGCGGGAAGAGGGCGAGCGAGGCCGCCGTGATCGCGAGCAACGCTCCGCAGCAGGCGACGACGGCGCCCGCCGCGAGGGACACGCGGCGCCCCCTGCGCTGGGCGAGCGTCGCCAGGGGGACGGCTGCCGCGGCGGCACCGAGCGTGGCCATGGTGGCGGCCATCCCGGACCATGCGCTGGAGCCCGACGTCTCGGCCGCGAGGAGCGCCCCGAGGGACAGCGTGGCCCCGGCGCCGATCCCGCCCAGGATCTGGGCGACGACGAGGACGCGGATGACGTGGCGTTGCTGATCATCCTGCTGCTGGTCCTGCTGGTCCATGTCGCCCCCGGTCACTGTGACCGCAGCAGTCTACGGCGGATCGCAGGGCCCGTCCTGCCGGGGGACGGCCGATCATGTGCCGGCTCCGACCCGGATCACACGACCGCCCGGCCGGGCACATCCGGTCGGGCGGTCGGCATGTCCGTCGGCATGTCGGTCGTCGAGGGGCGTCAGGCGATCGTGGCCGCAGCCTCCTTCGCCGGTGTCTCCTCCGTGCGGGCAGCCGGGAAGCCGTCAGCCTCCGCCTCGGGGACCGGGGCCGTCGCTGCCGCGTAATGCTCGGTGGGTGCGGTGTGTGTACTCGGTTCGAACCGCACGATGATCTGCTTCGACGTCGGCGTGTTGCTGCCCTGTGCCACCTCGTCCAGCGGGACGAGGACATTCGCCTCCGGGTAGTAGGAGGCGGCACAGCCACGCGCCGTCGGGTAGGAGACGACGCGGTAGGCGCGCAGCACGCGCTGGATGCCGTCGTCGTACACGCCGTGGATGTCCACGTTCTGCCCGTCCTTCAGGCCCAGGTCGGCGATGTCCTCCGGGTTGATGAACACCACGTGGCGGCCCTTCTTGATGCCGCGGTACCTGTCGTTGTGGCTGTAGATCGTGGTGTTCCACTGGTCGTGAGAGCGCAGCGACTGCAGGATCAGCGTGCCCTCGGGGCGCTCGAGGTACTCGAGGTCGTTGACGGTGAGGACGGCCTTGCCGGTGGGCGTGTTGAACGTCCGTGAATCCCTCGGGCCGTTCGGCATCACGAAACCGCCGTCGAGGCGGATCCTGCGGTTGTAGTCCTCACATCCCTCGACCACGCGGGAGATGTGGTCACGGATGAGGTCGTAGTCCTTCTCGAAGCCTTCCCAGTCGGCATCGATCTTCCCGCCGAAGGTGGCGCGGGCGAGGCGGCTGATGATCGCCGGCTCGGAGAGCAGGTTGTCGGAGACCGGCTCCACGCTGCCCCGGGAGGGGTGCACTGCGCACACCGTGTCCTCGACGGAGACGAACTGCTCACCCGTGGCCTGGCGATCGATCTCCGTGCGGCCCTTGCAGGGCAGGATCAGCGCCTCCTCGCCCGTGATCAGGTGCGAGCGGTTCAGCTTGATGGAGATCTGCACCGTCATGTCGGTCTTCCGGAACGCCTCCTCGGCAACCTGCGTGTCCGAGATGGCGGAGACGATGTTCCCCCCGAGGGCGATGTACGTCTTGATGTGACCGTCGCGCATGCGCTTGATGGACTCGACGGCGTCTACACCGTGGTCACGGGGCGGTTCGAAGGAGAACTCCTTGCCGAGCGCATCCATGAAGGTGGTGGGCATCTGCTCCCAGATGCCCATGGTGCGATCGCCCTGCACGTTGCTGTGACCGCGGATGGGCGAGGCGCCTGCCCCGGGCTTGCCGATATTGCCACGCAGCAGCAGGAGGTTGATCATCTCCTTGATGGTGGCCACGCCCTTCTTCTGCTGCGTGATGCCCATGGCCCAGGTGATGATCACCTTGTCGGCCGCGAGGTAGCGGGCAGCCAGTTCGTCGATCTCCTCGATCCGGAGTCCCGTGGCCTCGACGACGGTGGCGTCATCGAGCGTCAGCAGGTACTCGCGGAGTTCGTCGAGGCCCTCGCAGTGCTCCTCGAGGAACGCGTGGTCCAGGACCGTCCCGGGATTCCTCGCCTCGGCCTCGAACACGCGCTTGGACACGGCCTGCAGCAGCGCCATGTCACCGCCCAGCCGGATCTGGAGGAACTGGTCGGCGATCTCGGTGCCCTTGCCGGCGATGCCCTTGACCTTCTGGGGGTTCTTGTACCGCTTGAGGGCCGCTTCGGGCAGCGGGTTCACGGCCACGATCTGCCCGCCGGTCTCCTTGCACGCCTCGAGCTCGGTGAGCATGCGGGGGTGGTTGGTCCCGGGGTTCTGGCCCATGACGATGATGAGGTCCGCATTGGCGTAGTCGTCGAACGTGACGGTGGCCTTGCCGATGCCGATGGTCTGGCCCATGGCCCAGCCGGAGGACTCGTGGCACATGTTGGAGCAGTCGGGCAGGTTGTTGGTGCCGAAGCCGCGCGCGAAGAGCTGGTACAGGAACGCTGCCTCGTTCGACGTGCGGCCACTGGTGTAGAAGGCGGCCTCGTCGGGGGAGTCGAGGCTCTTCAGCTTGTTGCCGATGATCTCGAAGGCCTCATCCCAGCTGACGGGCCGGTAGTGGTCCTCACCGGCCGGCTTGTAGACGGGTTCGACGAGACGGCCCTGCATGCCCAGCCAGAACTCGGACCGCTCACGGAGATCGCTGATGGAGTTCTCGGCCCAGAACTTCGGGGAGATGACCACCGGGGCTGCTTCCCAGGTGACGGCCTTGGCGCCGTTCTCGCAGAACTCGAAGGTCTTGCGCTTGGCGGGGTCCGGCCAGGCGCAGCTGGGACAGTCGAAACCGTCCTTGTGGTTCATCTTGAGGACGGTCTTGAGCGTGCGCTCCACGCCCATGTGCTCGATGGCGGGCTTCATGGAGTAGTAGACGCCCGGCAGGCCCGCCGCCCACTCCTTGGGCCGGTCCTCGACCGTGAGGTTCTTCTCGTCCGGCTCGACTACCCGGGGTTCCTTGCGTGTCATGGCGAACGTCCTTCTCCGCGGCCCGGCCCGGGCGCTCCTCGACAGGTGATCCAACTGCCCTTGTGTATCAGGCCTAACAGGGTGTCGGTCCAAACCGCAAGCATCCTGAGCAGATTCCACGGCGGCTTGACGCCTGGATGCCCTGTCCGCGCGGCGGGCGGCGCTCCTGAACGGCGCGGTGTGCGAGTCGGGCAGACCCACGATCCGGCGATCCGGGCGGGTCCGGCGGGTAGTGGAGCGCGAGGGGCGCCCGCGGCTTATTTAGTTGACCTAACGAAATGAGAAGCGTACTGTTACTTAGAGCAACAAAGTATTCGAGCCCGGGAGCCCTTCATGTCGGTCGCGCAGCACACCGCCGCTGAGCTGGTGCACAACATCTTCGACCTGCAGCGCGCCCTGCGCGGGGTCATGGCGGCCGGCATGAAGTACTCCGAGCTGGGGCCGGCGCACACCGGCGTCCTGTTCTTCATCGGAGAGGGCGGCCCCATGCGGGCGTCCGCCCTTGCGGCGAAGCTCGGCATCGGGCCGTCCGCCCTGAGCCGGCAGCTCGCGGACCTCGAGCAGTACGGGTTCGTGCTGCGCACCCCGGATCCCCTGGACGGCCGGGCGTGCCTGCTCTCGCTGTCCGGGGAGGGGCAGAGGTACCTCGCGGACACCTACGAGCGCAGGGCGGAGACGTTGCGGGAGATCCTGTCCGACTGGACCGAGAGCGAGGCCGAGGCGGCGTCGCGATCGGTCCAGCAACTCACCCTCGCCCTCCGCTCCGCGGCCCCGCTCGGGACGGGGCAGACGGGCCGTGCGGGACCACCCAGGGCACACCGCACCGAAGCACGCTCCACCGAACGCCGCACCACCGAAGACCGCACGGGCAATGACGGCCGTCATCACCTGGACCCCACGTCCGAGATCACGAAGGAAGAACGCTGATGGCCACCCATCCCACCACGACGAGGACCGCCGAGGCCGCCGGGCCGCAACCTGTGTCGACACCCCAGCCCCGGGCTGGCGAACCCATGAGCCACAAGCAGATCCTGCAGGCGCTCACGGGTCTGCTCGCGGGCCTGTTCACGGCGATCCTCAGCAGCACGATCGTGGCGAACGCCCTGCCCACGATCATGAGCGACCTCAACGGCTCCCAGACGGACTTCGCCTGGGTCATCACGGCCGCGCTGCTCGCCAATGCGGCCACCACGCCCATCTGGGGCAAGTTCGCCGACCTGTTCGACAAGAAGATCCTGGTGCAGGCCAGCATCGTCATCTTCGTGGCGGGCTCCGTCCTCGCGGGCCTCGCGCAGACCATCCCGCTGCTGCTGACGGCGCGCGTCATCCAGGGTGTGGCCATGGGCGGCCTCACCGCACTCGCGCAGGCCATCATCGGCACCATCATCGCGCCACGTGAGCGTGGCCGGTACTCCGGCTACATGGGCGGCGTCATGGCCGTGGCGACCGCGGGCGGGCCTCTCCTCGGCGGCTTCATCGTCGACTCCCCGCTGGGCTGGCGCTGGACGTTCTTCGTCTGCGTGCCGCTCGCGATCATCGCCCTGGTCCTGCTGCAGGTCACGCTGAAGCTCCCCGACACGCGCCGCAAGGCACGCATCGACTGGCTCGGCTCCATCCTCCTGACCGCCGGCGTCAGCCTGCTGCTCATCTGGGTCTCCTTCGCCGGCAAGGAGGGCTACTACGAGTGGTTCTCCCGAGAATCCGCCCTGATGGTCGGCGGCAGCGTCATCCTGCTGGCGCTCCTCCTCGTGGTCGAGTCCAAGGTGGCCGAGCCCATCATCCCGCTCAAGATCATCTCCGAGCGCACCACGGCCCTGGCGATCATCGCCTCGATCGCCGTCGGCATCGCGCTGTTCGCCAGCTCGAGCTACCTCGGCCAGTACTACCAGGTGGCTCGCGGCGCGACGCCCACCGAGGCCGGCCTGCTCACGCTGCCCATGATCGCCGGCAACCTGCTCGGCTCCATCGGTGCCGGCATGCTCGTCACCAAGTTCGGGAAGTGGAAGCGGTACATCGTCGCCGGCGCCCTGTTCCTCATCGCGGGCCTCGGCCTGGCCGGCACCATCGACCACCTGACCGACCTCCGGCTCGTGGGCATCTACACCTTCGTCTTCGGCCTGGGACTCGGTCTCATGCTGCAGAACCTCGTCCTCGCCGTCCAGAACACGGTGGCCGTGAAGGACATCGGGTCCGCCAGTGCCTCGGTGGCGTTCTTCCGCTCCATGGGCGGTGCCGCGGGCGTCGCCGTCCTCGGTGCCATCCTCGGTACGCAGGTGGAGAACAGGACCACCGAAGGTCTCGAGGCTGCGGGGATCCCCACCACCGGCGGTGCTGCAGGGGGTTCGCTCGACCTCGTCGATCTCCCCGCGCCCATCGCCGACATCGTGCGCGCCGCCTACGGCGACAGCACGGCCATGATCTTCCTCATCACGGCGGTCATCGCGGTGATCGGCCTCGTGTGCGTCCTGTTCATCAAGGAGTCGCCGTTGCGCCGCACCGTCGACTTCGCCCCGGCGGCCCCCGCGGGTCCTGCCGGATCGGTGTCCCCGGCCGCCACCGGGACGGAGCCCGGTGGCGCAGGGTCGCCGGCCGCCGGTGCCCCGGCAACGCAGGCGCAGTCCTCGACCGCCGCTGCCCGCCCCGCCGATGAGACAGGCGTCGAGAGCGTGCGGCACGCACAGCCCGACGTCGTCGCCGTGCAGCCGTCCCACGGCAGGCACAGTGCCGGACCCCTCGAGATCTCGAAGGCCGACGTCGACCGCGTGGCCCGGGAGCTGACCGAACTCGAGGCCGAACTCACGGACCGCGCGGACGCCCGCCGCTAGTCACTCGTCCTCGGATCGGAACAGGCCACCGGGAGATCCCGGTGGCCTGTTCGTGTGCCGACCCGGGACTATTTGTTCCGCAGGGCTGCAAAACCCTTGCCCTGTCGGTCAGTGTGCCGTAGCGTACTGGCCATCGGTCGTCGAAACGTTTAGACGACCGGTCGTCGGAGCAGGTGCGACGCCCTCATCCCAGCGGACACAGGAGTCGGCATGGCGAATATCCACGACGTCGCGCGCGTCGCCGGTGTGTCCATCAGCACCGTCTCCTACGCTCTGAGTGGCAAGCGCCCCATCGGTGAGAAGACCCGGCTGCGCATCGACGAGGCGGTGCGCGAACTCGACTACATGCCGAACGCTGCCGGCCGGATGCTTGCAGGGACGCGTACTCGGATCTTCGCGCTCACGGCGCCGCTGAGGAGTGACACCTACGCGCCCGCCCACATGGCATTCGTCCTGTCCGTGGTCACGGCGGCCCGGAAGTACGACTACGACGTCCTGCTCCTCACCGAGGACGAGGCGACGGACGGGCTCCGTCGTGTCTCCTCGAGCAGGCTCGTGGACGGCATCATCGTGCTGGACGTCTCCATGAACGACGAGCGCGCAGATCTCGTGCGATCGCTCGGTGTACCTGCGGCCCTTATCGGGGTGCCCCGGAACGCGGAGGGCCTGGTCTGCGTGGACCTGGATTTCGAGGCCGCGGCGGGTCTCGCCGTCGATCGGCTGGTCGATGCCGGGCACACCTCCCTGGCGCTCCTCGGGCACCCGGCGGCCGTCTACGAGCGCGGCTCCAACTTCCCCATGCGCTTCCGGGACGGTTTCCTGCGCCGGGCGGCCGAACGCGAGGTCGCCGCGTCCTTCACCATGGTCGAGAAGGAGGCAGCTCAGGTCCGCTCCGCCCTGGCCGAGCTCCTCGACGCCGATCAGGCGCCCACGGGACTCGTGGTCCACGGGGAGGAGGGCGTCCATAAGACACTCCTCGACGCCGTAGCGGGGCGTGGCCTGTCCATCCCCGGCGACCTGTCCATCATCGCGGGCGTGCCGACCTTCGACACCTCCGCCTTCACCCCGCCACTGAACGTCATCCCGCTCATCCCGGCGGATTCCTGCACCCGTGCGGTCGAGCTCGCAGTCCAGCAGCTCGACGGCGCCGTCGCCCCGCGCGTCGAGCTCGTCGCGCCCAGATACCGCGATCACGGCTCGGTCGCGGCACCCCGACCGGGCCCCTAGCGCCGGTCTCCTGTCCACTGTCAGGTTCCACTCCGAGGGGCCTGGGTCCATCTATCGAAACGTTTCGACAAATGCCGCCCGCCAGAGGGCGTCCGGCCACTACAAGGGAGTAGCGATGAAGAACAGCAGAATGATCCTAGGGGCAGCCCTGACGGCCGCAGCCCTCGCCCTGTCGGGCTGCTCGAGCTCCGGCTCGGGCTCGGACCCCGGGTCGGGAGGGGAGGGGGACACCCTCAAGCTCTGGCACTTCGAGAGCGAGACGAGCGCCATGGGCATCGCTTGGGCCGAGGCCATCAGGGTGTTCGAGGAGGAGACCGGCGCAACGGTCGAGTTCGAGGAACGCAGCTTCGAGCAGATCCGCTCCACTGCGAGCCAGGTCCTGAACTCGGACGAGGCGCCGGATCTCCTCGAGTACAACAAGGGCAACGCGACGGCCGGCTTGCTCTCCAGCCAGGGCCTGCTCACCAACCTTGACGACGCCGTCGAGCAGTACGGGTGGGACGACAAGCTCGCACCCTCGCTGCAGACCACGGCGAAGTACGACGAGCAGGGCATCATGGGCTCCGGCAGCTGGTTCGGCGTCCCCAACTACGGGGAGTTCGTCGAGGTCTACTACAACCAGGACATGTTCACCGCGGCGGGCCTCGAGGTACCGACCACGCTGGCCGAATTCGAGCAGGTGCTGCAGGCCTTCACCGACCAGGGTGTCACCCCGATGGCGCAGTCAGCTGCCGAGTACCCGCTGGGCCAGCTCTGGTACCAGCTCGCCCTGACGAAGGCGGACCGCGGCTGGGTCGAGGACTACCAGCTCTACAAGAACCCGGTGGACTGGCAGGGCGAGGAGGTCTCGTTCGCCACGGAGACGGTGAAGGACTGGACCGACAAGGGCTACATCTCGACCAACGCCACCGGCTCGACTGCGGAGGATGCGGGCACCGCCTTCATCAACGGCACCAACCCGATCTTCTTCTCGGGCAGCTGGTGGCACAACCGGTTCACCACCGAGGCCACCGGCTTCGAATGGGGCACATTCCTCTTCCCCGAGGCCGAGCTCGCCCCGGGGTCCGCGGGCAACATGTGGGCCGTGCCGGAGAACGCCGCGAACAAGGACCTCGCCTACGAGTTCATCGACATCACCATGCGCCCCGAGATCCAGAACCTGATCGGCAACAACGGCGGCGTCCCGGTCGCCGCCGATCCGGCGGACATCACCGACGAGAAGAGCTCGGAGCTCATCTCGAACTTCAACGCCCTCACCGAGAAGGACGGCATCGCCTTCTACCCGGACTGGCCCACGCCCACCTTCTACGACGAGTTGAACGCCGGCCTCCAGGAGCTGATGAACGGCACGAAGTCGCCGGAGGAGTTCCAGCAGCAGATCGGCGAGCAGTACCAGAGCGGCGTCGACGACATCGTCGGCTGACCGAAGCATCCCTCCGGCCGCGCCCCGTCCCTCCCGGCGGCGGCGCGGTCGGGCCCCTGACCCCTGCCCTGGAAGGTGCACGCCCATGGCGATCGCAACCCGGTCGAAGGAGCGCACTGCGCGCCCGACCACCAGTCTCATCCCCGGCTCCAGCCGCAATTCCTTCTGGTTCTACCTGCTGCCGGGTCTCGCCCTGCTCACGCTCGTCATCGTGGTACCGCTGCTGTGGAACGTCTACCTGACCTTCACCTCCTACCGCGGTATCCGCCCGCCGGAGTTCATCGGCCTCGAGAACTGGGTGGAGCTCTTCGGTGACACCACGTTCTGGACCTCGTTCCGCAACTCCGTCGCCATGATCGTCGCGATGGTGGTGGTGCCCACGGTGCTCGGCCTCGTCCTCGCGGCGATGCTGTTCGACCTCATCGGTCGGAAGTTCGGCGGGCGCCTCGCGAGTTTCCTGCGGGCCACCTACTACCTGCCGCAGATCCTCCCCGGCGTCATCGCGGCGATCGTGATCGGCTGGATCCTCCGGCCCGAGAACGGCGCGTTGAACCAGGTGCTCGCCGCCATGGGTCTCGGCGGCCTGCAGGGCAACTGGCTCGGCGACCCCGACACCGCGCTGCCGAGCATCATGGTCATCATGGTCTGGGTGCAGCTCGGCTACCCCGTGGTCATCTTCATGGCGGCCCTGCAGCGCGTCGACCCCGAGCTCTACGAGGCCGCCGAGCTCGACGGCGCCAACTGGTTCCAGCGCTTCCGCGCGATCACCGTCAGCATCATCCGGCCCGAGATCTTCGTGGTCACCCTCACGTGCGCCATCGCCGCACTCAAGGTCTTCGGTCCCATCTATGCCCTGACCGGCGGCGGACCCGGCACCTCCACGATCGTGCCCGCGTACTACGCGTACAGCGAGTTCTTCCAGTCCCAGCAGGTGGGTTACGGGGCGACGATCGCCACCGCACTGACAGTGGTCATCGCCGCCGTCAGCATCATCTTCGTCCTCGTGCAGACGAGGCTCGAGCGCAGCGAGGAGGCACGCTGATGGCCGTTCCCACCCTGACCGCCCCTGAGGTGGTCCAGGAACCACCCCGCCAACGACGGCGTTCCGGCCGGTCCCGCAAGACCGTCGGTGACTGGCTCATCCTGGCCGTGGCGGTCCTGATCGGGCTGCTCATCGCGGTCCCGTTCCTGCTGATCCTCGCCAACTCCTTCAAGTCGCCCACCGACTACGCGCAGGGCGGTCCGCTGTCCCTGCCCTCGGCTCTCTACTTCGACGGCATCACCGCGTTCTGGGAGCGCGTGGACTTCCCCCGGAAGCTGTGGAACAGCTTCTTCATCAGCACCGTCGTGGCGGTGCTCGCCGTCGGGATCTCGATGTTCAACGCCTTCGCCCTGGGGATCGGACGGGTGCGCGGACGGACCTGGCTGGTGCTGCTGATCCTGCTCGCCAACATGTTGCCGCAGGAGGTCCTCCTCTACCCGCTGTACTTCATGTTCCGGCAGGTGGGCCTCTACGACAGCGTATGGGCCGTCATCATCATCTTCACCGTCATCCAGAGCGCGTTCGGCACCTACCTGCTGGCGTCGGTGTACGGGACGTTCCCGAAGGAGCTGCTGGAGGCGGCGTCGCTCGACGGCGCGAGCCGCTGGCAGATCCTGTGGCGGGTCATCTTCCCCATCTCGCGGCCCACGCTGAGCGTGCTGCTCATCTTCTTCTTCATCTGGACCTGGAACGAGTTCCTGATCCCGCTGACGTTCCTGGTGGGCAACGACAACCAGACCGTCCCGGTGGCGATCACCGTCCTGCAGGGCGATCGCCTCATGGACGTCACCACCACGAGCGCCTCAGCCCTCCTCGGACTTCTCCCGACGCTCATCTTCTTCCTCATCTTCCAACGCACCCTCACCCGGGGTATCACCGCAGGAGCAGTCAAGTAACCATGAAATTCACCGATGGATTCTGGCATGTCCGCCCCGGCGTCGACGCGCAGTACGCGCAGGAGGCCTACGACATCGAGGCGGTGGACTACCGGCGCCTCGTCGTCTCGGCCCCCACCAGGGTCATCGGGCGCCGCGGCGATACGCTGAACCGGGCTCTGCTGACGGTCACGCTCAGCACCCCGCTCGACGGCGTGATCGGCGTGCGGATCGAGAACCACCGCGGCGACACCCCGCACCGGGGTTTCGAGCTCGTCGGTGCGGTGGATGGGCTCGGCGCGGCGAAGGCGGACGACGACGGCGGTGTCCTCACCGCCGGGCCACTGACTGCACGCATCAGCCGCGGGGCGCCATGGAACCTGTCCTTCGAGGCGGACGGGCGGACGCTCACCTCCAGCGGCCACAAGTCGGTGGGCCGCATGGGTCTCGCGCCGGACGCACCCGTGACCGCCGAGCCGGCCGGCGTCGCCGGGGTGACCGAGACAGGGCGCGCGCCGTCGCCGTCGTACCTCCACGCCCAGCTCTCCCTCGGTGTGGGCGAACTGGTGTACGGCCTGGGGGAGCGCTTCGGCCCACTCGTGAAGAACGGGCAGACCGTGGACATCTGGAACGCCGACGGTGGCACCTCCAGTGAGCAGTCCTACAAGAACGTGCCGTTCTACCTGACCAATCGCGGGTACGGGGTGTTCGTGAACCACCCCGAGCACGTGTCCTTCGAGGTGGGTTCCGAGGCCGTGGAACGCGTGCAGTTCTCGGTGCCGGGGGAGACACTCGAGTACTTCGTGATCTGCGGTCCCACGCCGGCCGACATCCTCGAGCGCTATACGCGCCTGACCGGACGTCCCGCACAGGTGCCCGCGTGGTCCTACGGGCTGTGGCTGTCCACGAGCTTCACCACGGACTACGACGAGGCCACGGTGTCGCGCTTCGTCGACGGCATGGCCGAACGGGATCTGCCGCTGAGCGTCTTCCACTTCGACTGCTTCTGGATGCGGGAGTTCAACTGGACGGACTTCGAGTGGGACCCGCGGGTCTTCCCGGACCCCGAGGGCATGCTCGCACGGCTGCACGGCAAGGGCCTGCGGGTCAGCGCCTGGCTCAACCCGTACATCGGCCAGCGCTCGAAGCTGTTCGACGAGGCAGCACGCGCCGGCTACCTCGTGAAGCGCGACGACGGCACGGTGTGGCAGTGGGACCTGTGGCAGGCGGGCATGGGCCTCGTGGACTTCACGAACCCGGACGCCACCGCCTGGTTCCAGGACAAGATCCGCACACTGCTCGGCCAGGGCGTCGATGCCATCAAGACCGACTTCGGAGAGCGCGTCCCGCTCGGTGTGCGCTGGCACGACGGCACGCCCGCGGAGACCATGCACAACCTCTACCCTCAGCTCTACAACCGGGCCGTGTTCGACGTCCTCGAGGAGGTCCGCGGGACGGGGGAGGCGGTCCTCTTCGCCCGGTCCGCGACCGCGGGCGGGCAGCAGATGCCGGTGCACTGGGGCGGCGACAACTCGTCGTCGTTCGAATCGATGGCCGAGACGCTGCGCGGCGGGCTGTCCCTCGCACTCAGCGGTTTCGGGTACTGGAGCCATGACATCGGTGGATTCGAGGGCTCCCCGGATCCGGCCGTGTTCAAGCGGTGGCTCGCGTTCGGCCTCCTCTCGAGCCATTCACGCCTGCACGGCTCCACCAACTACCGCGTCCCGTGGCTGTTCGACACGGGCGGCGAGCCCGAGGGTCAGAGCGCCGTCGACGTCACCCGGGCCTTCTCCCGGCTGAAGCTCTCCCTCATGCCCTACCTCTACGCGGTGGGCCACGAGGCGCATGAGCGGGGTACGCCCTTCATGCGGCCCTTGCAGCTCGCCTTCCCCGACGATCCCGCCGTCGCCCACCTCGACCGGCAGTACATGCTCGGCCCCGACCTGCTCGTGGCCCCCGTGTTCTCCGCGGACGGCGTGGTGGAGTACTACCTCCCCGCCGGGACGTGGACGCAACTGCTCACCGGGGAGGTGGTCACCGGTGGTGCATGGCGGCGGGAGACGCACGGCTTCGACAGCCTGCCCCTGTGGGTGCGCGGGGGCGCCGTCCTCGTCACCGGCAGCACCTCGGACCGCCCCGACTACGACTACCTGGACGACCCTCTAATCACCGTCTACCCGGGTGCGGCCGATGGCAGCACCGTCCGCGTGGTCACCCCGTCAGGGACCGGGGGCGAGTTCCGGGTGTCGCGCTCCGCGACGGGCTATCGCGTCACGGGTCCGGACGGCAGCGCGTTCCGCGCCCGCCTCGCCGGGGGCGGGGAGGTGGCGTCCGACGACGGTGCCGCGGAGCTGGAGACCAGTAGCATCGGAGGGTGAAACCGTTCCTCCTGCTGGGTACCCGTGCCGAAGACTATGCGGCCGACGCCGAATACCGCAGTTTCCTGCACTACGGCGGGCTCGACGACGACGACCTGTGGCGCATCCGCGTGGAAGCGCAGCCACTGCCGGCCCTGGACCTCGCGGACTACTCCGGGATCTTCCTCGGCGGGAGTCCCTTCAACTCCTCCGATCCCGAGGAGTCCAAGAGCGCCGTCCAGTTGCGGGTGGAGGCCGAGCTCGGCCTGCTGCTGGACCGGGTGGTCGCCGAGGACTTCCCGTTCTTCGGTGCGTGCTACGGCGTCGGGACCCTGGGCCGTCACCAGGGAGCCGTCATCGACACCACGTATGCGGAGCCGGTGGGCACCGTCGAGGTCACGCTGACCGCGGACGGTGCCACCGATCCGCTGCTCGCCGGGTTGCCGTCGTCGTTCGCCGCCTACGTGGGGCACAAGGAGGCGTGTGCCACGCTGCCCGGATCGGCGGTGCTGCTCGCGTCGTCGGCCACGTGTCCCGTGCAGATGTTCCGTGTGGGCCGGAACGTGTACGCCACGCAGTTCCACCCGGAGCTCGACGTCGAGGCACTCGTGGGCAGGATCGACACCTATCGGCATGCGGGGTACTTCCCGGCGGAGCAGGCCGACGAGTACATGGAGCGGGCGCGCGCCACCGTGGTGGACCAGCCCCACGTCATCCTGCGCACGTTCGTCACGCGGTACGCCCGGGACTGACGGTCACCGGGATACCGCGAGCGCCTGCGCCTGCGGTGTACCGGTCTGCGCTGATCCTGTCGCAAAGCTGAGGGTCGTCCGCGCCCCTGCACCCTACGATCAAGGAGTGGGTGATCACGGACGATGAAGGCCGCAGGGCGCGAGCGGGAGGCGCAGCAGGAGCAGGCGAACCGCGCGGCGGAACGTGCCGACCAGCTGCGTGCGGAACTGACGCGGGCGCGCATCGAACTCGAGTTCTTCGAACGCCGGCCGGTCCCTTCCGAGGAGCCTGCCGAGGCCGATCCCGCCCCTGGGTCCCCGCGCGGGGATGTCAGGCGCCGCGGAGGGCCGTCCGGTGTCGCCGTCGGGCTCTGGCTCGTCGCCTTCTACCTGCTGCTCGTCGCCCTCGCGCACGGGACCCCGGACGTCACCGCCGCGGGTGACCTGCTGCACCCGTCCGTTGCCCTGTCCGCGCCTGCCACGCCCGCTACAGACCTGCCCGCGTCCGTCTCGCCTCCGTCCGCAGCTGCGTAGGAGTCTGCTTCTACGGACCGGCCCGCATCCGGTGGGTCCGTACCGCATCGCATCCGTCTCGCCTCCGTCCCCAGCTGCGTAGCAGTCCGGCCCTGCGGGCGCGCCGTATCCGGTGGGTGCGGACCGTATCGCATCCGTCGTCGGAGACAGGTGCAGCCCGGTGAACACTTCCTGTCGCGCGTCGGTGCCGCGCGGTACTGTCGTGGAACAGGCAGGGCGACACGGAAGAGGTAGCTGCCATCGGTTCCAGCACGAGCACCACTCCAGCGGCCCGCACGGTGCCGGTGATCCTTGCGCCCGGCGAGAAGCGGCACCATCGGGTGCTCATCATCGGTGGCGGCAATGCCGGAGTGTCCCTCGCCGGGCGCCTCCGCCGGTACCGCGTCAAGGACATCGCGGTGATCGAGCCGCGCAGCCGCCACCTCTACCAGCCTCTGTTCTCGCACATCGCCGGAGGCACCGCCGACGCCCTCGAGGCCGTCCGGCTGCAGTCCGCGGTGATGCCCCGCGGGATCACCTGGATCCAGGACAAGGCCACGGATGTCAGCACGGACGCGCGGACAGTGCTGCTGGAGTCCGGTTCCGCCGTCACCTACGACCATCTGGTGGTCTGCCCCGGGATCCAGAACGACTGGACCGCCATCCCGGGCCTGAAGCAGGCGATGGAGGGGCCGCACGGGGCGTCGAACTACGAGTACGAGCTCGCACCGAAGGCCTGGAAGCTCTTCAAGGACCTCACGCACGGCACCGTCGTGTTCACGCAGCCGCCCGGACCCGCGTCCTGTGACGGTGCCGCGCAGAAACCCATGTACCTCGCGTGCGACCACTGGCGGCGCCAGGGCGTCCTGAAGGACATCCGGGTGGTCCTCGCCGTCTCCACCCCCACCATCTTCGGCATGGAGATCATCGACGAGGAACTCGGCCGGAAGATCGAGGAGTACGGGATCGAGGTCCGGTACAGCACCGAGCTCGCGTCCGTGGACCCCGAGGGTCGCACGGTGGACCTCACGAACACCGTGAGCGGCGCCTCCGAGACCCTGGCCTACGACGTCCTGCACGCCGTCCCGCCGCAGTCCGCCCCCGAGTGGCTGAAGACCACGGACCTGCCGTCGCCCGGCAACCCCGGCGGCTTCGTGGAGGTGGACCCCGTCATCCTGCGGCATACGCGGTTCCCGGAGATCTGGTCCCTGGGAGATGCCGCGTCCACGCTGAACTCGAAGTCCGGCGCCGCGCTGAGGATGCAGACCAAGGTCCTCGCGAAGAACCTGAAAGCCGTGCTGAAGGGCAGGAAGCCCACCGCGAAGTACAACCACTATTCCGCGTGCCCCTTCGTGGTGAGCCGGGGCACCGTGGTCTTTTCGGAGTTCGACGACAAGTACTCGCCGATGCCCACCATCCCGGGCTGGAACAACCTGGCGCGCGAGCGGAGGCTGACGTACGTCGCCGACCGGATCGTGCTGCCCAAGGTCTACTGGAACCTCATCCTCAAGGGCCGCGCCTGATGCGCTGAGGCACTGCCGGCCGCGTGGGTCGGGTGCCGGTGGGTAGACGAGCCGACACCGGACGTTCACCCGCCGTTGACGGTCACGTCGGATCCGGCCGGTTGGATCGGAGCGAGCGCGCAGCGCTTCCCGCATCCTCCACCCGAAGGACATCCCATGCCCCGTATCGTCCGCTCCATCCGCTCGGCGGCCGCCGTCGCCGTCGGACTCTCGCTGCTCGCCGTCCCCACGACCGCCTCCACGGCGGAGGCCCGGTCCGCCACGAAGCAGCCCGCAGCCGGACCCGTCCTGGTCGGGCACCGCGGCGCCGGGGGGACGGCGCCCGAGAACACCGTGGCCGCCTTCAAGGACGGCCGGGCTTCCGGGGCCGACTTCATCGAGATCGACGTGCAGCTCAGCGCCGACGGCGTCCCGTTCCTCTTCCACGACGACACCCCCGCCCGCACCACCAACGTGGAGGACGTCTTCCCGGGTCGCGCCGGCGATCCCATCACGTCCTTCACCTGGGCCGAACTGCAGCAGCTCGACGCCGGTTCCTACTTCGACGTGCGCTTCACCGGCGAGCGGATCCCGCACCTCGACGACGCCGCGGCCATCGCGACCCGCTCCACCGGCGTGTACATCGAAATCAAGTCGCCCCGGAACTCGCCGGGCGTCGAGGCGCTGGTGGCCGACGAGCTGCGCACCGACCCCGCATGGCAGAAGCTCGTCGCCGCCGACAAGGTGCAGGTGATCGGTTTCGACGAGGCCTCGAACCGGACGTTCGCCGCATTGGCCCCCGAGGTGCCGCTGCAGCAGCTCACCGGCGTGGTGCCGGGCGCCGAGGTGCTGGCCCGGTGGGCCGGCTACGTCGATTCCGTGGGCGCGAACTACCGGGGCCTGACCGCGCAGGACGTCGCCCGCGTCAAGGACGCCGGACTCGTCATGAGCGTCTACACCGTGAACTCACCCGAGGCCGTGCAGGCCGTCGTGGACCTCGGCGTCGACGCCGTGACCACCGACTTCCCCATCCAGAACAGCCGGTACCTCCGCGTGATCCCCGTCTTCCCGGGAGCGGCCGTCGAGATCAGCGGAGCCGTGAACAACCCGGCGGGCGACGACGTCCGGCCCGAGGGCGGCGAGTACGTGACGCTGCGGAACGTATCGGGCTCGGCCGTGGATGTCAGCGGCTACTTCCTCCGCGACGCCGCGAACAACATCCTCCGGGTAGGGGAGGGGTACACGCTGCAGCCCGGCACCGAACTGCGCGTCCACACCGGCCCGGGCACCAGTTCGTCCTCGGCCTACTTCAACGGGCTGACGGCGTCGGTACTCAACAACACGGGCGATTCCCTGGGCCTGTGGTCGCCGGACCTGCGCCTGGTCGACGTCTACGCCAACTGACCGCCCGCAAGGGGACGACGGCGGCGCTGAGGCGCCGCCGTCGTCGTGTCCGCCCCCTTGTCCCACCTGAATGGCGGGTCTACACTGAGGTAATCAACCGACAAGTTGATCAACGAGGAGGTGGATCATGCGGGACGACGCTCTCGATGCTGCCTTCTCCGCGCTCGCCGACCCGGCCCGCAGGGCCATCGTGGCGCGGCTCTCGCGCAGTTCCGCGACCGTGAACGAACTCGCGGAACCCTTCACCATCACGAAGCAGGCCGTCTCGAAGCACATCCAGGTGCTCGAGCAGGCCGGCCTGATCACGCGCACGCGGGACGGGCAACGCCGTCCCTGCCATCTCGACCCGGCCGCCCTCGAGGCATTGACCGGCTGGATCGACACCTACCGCCTGGAGGCCGAGCGGCAGTACCGCCGGCTCGACGGCGTCCTCGCAACCCTGAAGGACCAGCACAGCAAGGATCAGTCATGAGCAATCCCACCACCATCACCGCACAGCCCGGCCAGTCGTTCGTGGACATCGTCCGGGAGTTCGACGCACCCCGCGATCTCGTGTTCCGCGCCTTCACGGAACCGGAGCTCGTGCGCCAGTGGCTCGGCCCCCACCGGATCACCACGGAGATCCGCGAGTTCGACGCCGTCGCCGGTGGCGCCTACTCCTACGTGCACCGCGACGACGACGGCGGCGCCTACGGCTTCCGCGGCATCTTCCACACCGTCGTGGCCCCCGAGCGGATCATCCAGACCTTCGAGTTCGACGGCGCTCCGCATCAGGTGAGTCTCGAGAGCATGACCTTCGAGGACCTGGGGGACGGCCGGACGCGGTGCTCGGGCCGGTCCGCCTTCCTCGCCGCCGAAGCCCGTGACGCGATGATCAGCAGCGGCATGGAGGTCGGGGTCAACGAGGGCTATGAGCGGCTCGACGTCGTGCTGTCCTCACTCTCCGTGACGAGCTGAGAAGCGGGCTGCCGGGGCGGCTTGAAACGCGACCTGATGCGCGAGCGTGGGGCGGTCCCGGCCCTTGTCCGGGCTGGGGCCTCCCCGTAGCATCCCGTCATGGAGATCATCGAGTATCACCCGCGGCGTGACCAACTCGTGTACACCTTCGGAGGCAGTGCGCCCGTCCTGACGGTGCAGGCCGGCACGGCGCTCAGGCTCTGGACCGAGGACGCCTTCAACAACGCGCTGACCTCCGTGGACGACGTGTCCGGGGAGAAGGTGGACCTCAACTTCGTCAATCCGCAGACCGGCCCGTTCTACGTGGAGGGCGCCGAGCCCGGTGACACCCTCGCCCTCCATGTCGTGGACCTCACGCCGGCCCGCTCCTACGGTGCCTCCGCCACCATCCCCTTCTTCGGCGGACTGACCGGCACGGACCGCACGGCCACCCTGCAGGAGCCCCTGCCGGACATCACCTGGATCTACCACGTCGACACGGAGCGGCGGACGGTCGGCTTCCAGTCGCGGCTCGGCGACTTCGAGGTGGCTCTGCCGCTCGAGCCGATGCTGGGGACCGTCGGGGTGGCTCCGCCCGGAGGAGAGGTCCGCTCCGCCCTCGTGCCCGAACGGTTCGGCGGCAACATGGACGCCCCCGATGTGAAAGCCGGCACCACGGTCTACCTCGGCGTCAACGTGGAGGGCGCCCTGTTCTCCATCGGCGACGGGCACTACCGCCAGGGCGAGGGTGAGGCGTGCGGCACCGCCGTCGAGGGGGCCATGCACTCGACCATCATCGTGGAGCTCATCAAGGGCGGCGCTCCCGCATGGCCGCGCCTGGAGACCGACTACCACTGGATGGCCGTCGGGTCCTCCCGTCCGATGGAGGATTCCTGGCGCATCGGACAGCTGGAGATGGTCCGCTGGTTCGGCGACCTCTTCGGGCTGCACCCACTCGACGCCTACCAGCTCCTCACCCAGACGGCGCTCGCGCCGATCGCGAACGCCGTGGACGTCAACTACAGCGTGGTGGTGAAGGCGCCCAAGGCGCTCTTCCCAACCGCCGACGCCTACGGCGGGCTCCACGCCCACCTCCGGCGGCAGGCCGCGGAACTGCGTTGACTCCCGCTCCCGACCGAGGATGCCCACGGATCTGCACCTCACCGGCGCGACAGCCCTCGTCACGGGCGGCACGAAGGGCATCGGCCGCGCCATCGTCGAGTCCTTCGCCCGGGAAGGAGCGGATGTCGCCTTCTGCGCGCGTGATGCCGCTGAGGTGGCGGCCACCGAGGCGGCGCTCGCCTCCTTGCCGGGACGCGTCACGGGATACGTAATCGACGTCGGCGACGGACCGGCGCTCACCGCGTGGGTGGACACCGTGGCCTCGGAATTCGGTGGGATCGACGCCGTCGTGAGCAACGTGAGCGCCCTCGCGATCGCCGACACCGACGAGAACTGGGAGGCCAGCCTCCGCGTGGACCTCATGGGGACCGTGCGCCTCGTCAAGGCGTCGCTGCCCCATCTCGCCCGAAGCGCCCTGCCCTCGATCACGGCGATCTCGAGCGTGTCCGGCCGCGAGGTCGACTTCGCCTCGGGCCCCTACGGCACGGTGAAGACGGCTCTCATCGGTTACATGGCGGGACTCGCCTTCCAGCTCGCGGAGCAGGGGATCCGGGCGAACACCGTCTCGCCCGGTAACACCTACCACGTCGGTGGCGTCTGGGAGGGGATCGAGCAGAGGGACCCGGAGCTCTTCGCCACGGCGATGGAGCTGAACCCGACCGGCCGGATGGGCACGCCGCAGGAGGTCGCGGACGCGGTCGTGTTCCTTGCCAGCCCGCGGTCGGCCCGTACCACCGGCGCGAACATCCTGATCGACGGCGGACTCACCCGCGGCATCCAGCTGTAGACCCTGTGCTTGGTGCTTGGTGCTTGGTGCTTGGTGCTTGGTGCTTGGCGTTTGGCGTTTGGCGATGCACGCCGGATGCCGGATGACGCGCTAGACGCTGCACGCCGGACAGCGAAGGGCGCCGGATGCACCGGCGCCCTTCGTTCGGTTCGCTTGTTGGACTCGGTCGGTTACTTGGAGAGGAACCGGAGCAGGATCTCGTTGATCTCAGCGCCGTGCGTCCAGAGCATGCCGTGCGGTGCGCCCTCGATCTCCACGTACTCGGCGGAGGGCAGGCGCTTGGTGAACTCGCGGCCCGTCGAGTCGATCGGCAGGATGCGGTCCTCCGTGCCGTGGACGATCAGGGCCGGCACGGTCACCTTCTCGACGTCGGAGCGGAAGTCGGTCAGCCAGGAGTCGACGACAGCAAAGGAGGCGTACCAGGACGAGCCCGCGGCGACGTTCCACGCGTTGCGCAGAGCCTCCTCGCTGAGCCGGTTCCCAAGGAAGGCGTCGGTGTTGAAGAAGTCGTTGTAGAAGTTGCTGAACCAGGCGTAGCGGTCCTCGATCGCGGCACTGCGGATGCCGTCGAACACCGTGGACGGCACACCCGTCGGGTTGTCGTCGGTCTGGAGCAGGAAGGGCTCGAGCGAGCCGAGGAAGGCCGCTTTCGCCACACGTGCCTCGCCGTAGGTGCCGATGTAGCGGCCCACCTCGCCGGTGCCCATCGAGAAGCCCACGAGGACGACGTCGTTCAGGTCGAGGGTCTCGAGTACGGTGTTGAGGTCCGCGGCGAAGGTGTCATAGTCGTAGCCGGTGGTGGGCTTGCTGGACTTGCCGAACCCGCGGCGATCGTACGTGATGACGCGGTACCCGGCGTTCAGCAGTGCCGCGGTCTGCTTCTCCCAGGACCCGCCGTCCAGGGGATAGCCGTGGATCAGGACCACGGGCTGGCCCGCTCCGTGGTCCTCGTAGTAGAGCTCGATGTCCGTGCTGTTCTCGGTGCCGACAGTGATGAAAGCCATGATGCAGTCCTTGTCTCGAGAGGGGAGAACGTTCGTTCTCGCTCGGTGCTCACAGCGTATAGAACGCTCGTTCTCTTTTCAAGTAGAATGGACGGATGAATATCTCCGAGGCGCGGACCCGCATCGTCGCGACCGCCGACGAGCTCTACAACGCGCGGGGCATCCAGGCCGTGGGGATGGACGAGCTGCGTGCGGCGGCAGGCGTCTCGCTCAAGAAGCTGTACCAGGAGTTCCCGTCGAAGGGCAGCATCGTCATGGCGGTGCTCGAACGCCGTCACCGGTCCTGGGCCGAGGGGCTCGAGGCCACAGTCCGTCAGGCCGCAACACCGCGCGAGCGCCTCCTCGCCATCTTCGACTACCTCGCCCAGTGGTTCTGTGAGGACTCGTTCCGCGGGTGCGGATTCATCAACAGCTTCGCCGAGCTCGGCGCCGTGAGTCCCGAGGTGGCCGAGTACGCACGGGAGCACAAGGCGTCGTTCCAGGACTACGTGGTGCGCCTCGCGAATGAGGCTGGTGCGCCGTCGTACCTCGCGCCGCAGCTCTCGATCCTCGCGGAGGGTGCCCAGACCACGGCGGCGATCGCCGGCACGACCGAAGCCGCACGGCAGGCGCGGAGCGCGGCCGAGGTGCTGATCGATACTGCGCTGGGCGGCAGGAGCAGCAGGGCGGCCTAGCCCACCAGGTCCTGGTACTCGGGGTGCTCCTCGATGAACGCCGCGACGAACTCGCACTGCGGCACCACGGTGAGGTGCTCGGTACGGGCGTCGTCGAGCGCGTACCGGACCAGGGTGCTGCCCACGCCGTGGCCCTCGACCGCCTCGTCCACCACGGTGTGCGTGAAGGTGATCGTGCTCCCGGAGCGTTCGTAGGCGGCGATGCCGGCCTGCTCGCCGTCGAGGGTGGCGACGTAGCGGCTCTTGGCCTCGTTGTTGCTGACCTGTACATCGCTGTCGGTGGTGTTCTCGGTGCTCATGATGTCACTGTGGCACCCGCCGCGCAGGGCGGTCAACGCTTCCCTCCCACGCGGATCTGACAGCCGTCAGTCGGACCGGGATGCCGTCGTGCCCCGCTCGACCGTGCCCTCCTTGACCCCGTCCTGCTCGCCCGCGCTGCTGCGCAACCAGGTGAGGGCCTCAATCTCGGACGTGAAGAAGCGCGTGGTGGTGGGGGAGCGGTGCGAGAAGCCCGACATCACCTCGTCGACGGCGTCGGCACCCACCAGTGCGACCCTCGAGAAGCCGCGGTAGGACGCCATGCCCACGCGGGCCTCCGGGGTGACACCGGAAATACCATGCATGTGCACAAGGAGGGGGAGGGCGGCAGGGCCGTGGAATTCGGCCAGGGCACGCGCGGCGGCGACGGCAACGGCGTGGGTGATCTCGACGCCGCGGTTCCACCGCAGCGTGAGGACGCCCCTGTCGAGGTGCGCACTGAACGGGTCCATCTCGGTCCTTCACGGGAAGTGGCATGGGTAATGGCTTGACAGCGTACCAAGCAGCGGCTGCGCGGCCGGAGTCCTGTCCACGCCCGCCCGCTCTGACATGCACCTGCCCGCCCTGACATGCAGGAGGTAGCGTCATGGCATGACTCTGAGCATTCTAGTGACAGGAGCGAGCCGCGGTATCGGCGCTGCCATCGCCCGGGAACTCGCGGGGCGCGGTCATCGCATCGCGGTGCACGCCGGGCGCGATGCCGCGGCGGCTCAGGGCGTCCTGGCGGATCTCCCCGGGTCCGGGCACGCCGTCGTGGTCGGGGACGTGGGTGACCCGGAGGCGTGCCGGGGTATCGTCGACGCCGCCGTGCAGGATCTCGGGGGCATTGACGTGCTGGTCAACAACGCCGGGATCTTCGAGGCGCACCCGATCGCGAGCACGTCCTACGAGGACTGGCAACACGCGTGGCGGCGCACACTCGACGTGAACCTGATGGGACCCGCGAACCTCGCGTGGCTCGTGGCGCGTCACCTCCTGCACCGGGAGGCCGGCCCGGAGGGTGGCCGGCTGGTCAGCGTTGGCTCGCGCGGCGCCTATCGGGGCGAGCCCGTCAACCCCGCGTACGGCGCCAGCAAGGCTGCGCTGCACTCCATGACCCAGTCCCTGGCCGTCGCGCTCGCGCCCCATGGGATCCTCGCCGCGGCGGTCGCTCCGGGCTTCGTGGAGACGGACATGGGCAGGACCGTGCTCGACGGTCCGGGCGGAGACGCCGTGCGGGCGCAAAGTCCGTTCAATCGCGTGGCGACGCCGGAGGAGATCGCCCGGGCCGTGGCCTGGCTCGCCACTGACGCACCGGTCTGGGTCAGCGGTACGGTGGTCGATGCCAACGGGGCGTCCTACCTCCGGTAGATGCGTTCCCGTCCTCGCACTCTTCCGCCGGGGGCCGGGAATAGGCCTGCGCTGGGGGCTGAACACCGGATGACCGGTGGCCAGTGCCGGGCCCAGGGGGCTAGCGTCGAAGGGAAGACATCCGACGAGAAGAGGGAGTTCCCATGTCACGCGTAGCCATCATCGGTGGGCACGGAAAAGTAGCACTGCATCTGACGAAGATCCTGACGAGCCAGGACCACCAGGTCACCTCGATCTTCCGTAACAAGGACCACGCGGCCGACATCGAGGAGCTCGGCGCCACCCCCGTGGTGGTGGACGTGGCCGAACTGTCCGTGGCACAGATGGCCGACGTCTTCCGCGGGCACGACGCCGTCGTCTGGTCCGCCGGTGCAGGCGGCAGCAGCGTGGAGGCCACCTACGCCGTGGACCGCGATGCGGCGATCCGCTCGATGGACGCTGCCCAGCAAGCATCGGTGGGCCGCTACGTCATGGTGTCCTACATCGGTTCCCGCAAGGATCATGGGGTCCCCGAGGACAACGGCTTCTTCCACTACGCGGAGGCCAAGGCCGCGGCGGACGAGCACCTGCGCAACTCGGAGCTCGCATGGACCATCCTCGGTCCGGGCGGACTCACCACCGACCCCGGCACCGGGAAGATCGAGGTCTCCGACGAGCCGCAGCAGGATTCCGTGACCCGCGAGGACGTGGCACACGTGGTGGCCGTGGTCCTCGGTGAGCTCGGGACGGTGGACAAGACCATCCGGTTCAACAACGGGAACACCCTCATCGCGGAGGCCATTCAGGCTTCGCTGTAGCGCTCCCGTTCCCCGTCGGCTGCTGGCGCTGCTCATCCAGTGGACCGGCTCCGGCGGGATGCAGGGGCTTCGGCGCCGTGACGCACGACTTCCTGTTCGACCGATAGCCCTGCCTGCCAGTAGGTGTTTCGTCGTGGGGCGCCTGCCCGGCCCGGTCTACCTCGCATGGTGAACCACGGAATGCCGCTGCGTGCTTCGACGACCCATGTTCCCTGGTGAATGACGTGGTGATGCCGGGAACAGAGAAGTACGCCGTTGTCGATGCTGGTCGGGCCACCTCGAGCCCAGCGTCTGATGTGGTGGGCTTCGCACCAACTGGCCGGGATGGAGCAGCCGGGAAAGGCGCAGCCCTTGTCCCGGGCTACGAGCGCGCGCCGGAGATGGGGTGGGAAGAGTCGCTGCGCCCGCCCGACGTCGAGAATCCGGCCCTGTCCGCCCAGCACCAACGGGATGATGTCGGCGTCGCACGCCATCTTGCGGATGGTCCTGGCGCTGATCTGTTGGCCGAACACGGCGTGCCCTGCATGCTGCGTCTCACCGATCAGATCCTTGTAGTCGATTGTGACCATGACCTGCGGACGGTGACCGCCGGTCGCTGGAAGGGCACCTGTCGTCAGGGCGATCCTGCAGGCGGAGACGAGGCCATCGAGAAGCCGCTGGGGTCTCGTGGGAGCGGAAGGGTCAGTCGTCTCGTCTGCGTCTGACGCAGGTGTGCCGGATCCCGCTGCCGAGTCCCGGGAACCGCCTCCCATGGATCCCTCGGCCACGCCGTCCTGATGCCTGGGGTTGGCAGTCGAATTCATGACGGTCACGAGGTGCTCGAACTGATCGTCGGTCGCGCCGATCTCCAGCAGATGCAGTCCGTTGCGTCGTCCTTTCAGGAACACGCCCTGCCGTGCACGCAGCACCCTCTCCGTGGGCTCCTGTCCGTCCTGATCGAGCACACCCTCCCAGCGCCGTGCGAGCGCCCAGAGGATGTCTTCATCGGACTCCACCGCGTGTTTCGTCAGGTGGCGCTCCATCCCCTCCAGCTGACGTGGCGTTGCGAAGGAGTGCACGCGCTCGAGCGACTGCACGACAAGCGTGGCAGCCCTCCCGCTGATCGCACCCGACCCGACCGCTCGCGACAGGACCTCGAATCGAGGGGGAACCGCTGCCCCCGTCGGTGAGATCGTGGGGAGTACCACGTCAGCGAGTTTCAGTCGGCGCTTCGCCTCGGTCCGGCCGATGCCCAGCGTGGCGCGGAGAAAGTCGGCACAGTCCCTGTAGCCGGCGCACGCCGAAGGCAAGGACGCCGCCGAAGCCGATGACGCTGATAGCGCCGCCGAAGCTGAGGATGCCGCCAAAGCCGATGACGCCGATAGCGCCGACGCTGCCACGGTCGTAGCCGCCGTAGGCGACCCAGCCGACGCGGCATCGGCCGGGTCCGTGTCCACGACGCCATTTCCGCCCGACGAGCATGCTGGAGCGCCGGGGAACGGGCGGTCGCCGAAGCCGTCAGGGGAGGCGAAACGATGCTCGTCGGCCAGTCGGGCGGCGACGATCTTCAGATGATCCACCAGTCTGGAGGCACGCTCGACGTCGAGGATCACCTGCAATGCCTCGCTCCCCGACAGAAGACGATGGTGCCCGCTCAGCCGCTGGCCGCAGTAAGCGAGCGCCTCACATGCCGAGGCCAATGCCGCAGAGGCGCCGGGGAGGTTCTCGAGCGGTGCAATGGCCATGTCCCAATTTTATAGAACACCCGTACTATTCGTGCGTCTGGGAGGCGAATGTGGAGGGGAAGTGCGCCGGGTTGTCCACATAGAAAGGGGGTGTGGACAGACCCGGCCGGGGTCGACGCCGGAGCGCCTACAGGCCGTCCGCCGCGTGGAACGTGCGGAGCGCCTCCACCACGAGCCTGTGGTCCTCGAGCTGCGGCAGTCCCGACACCGTCACGGTGGCCACCGGTCCCACGCCCCGGATGTAGAGCGGGAACGAGCCGCCGTGGGCGGCGTGGGTGGTGGCGTCGAACATCGGGTTGTCCTCCATGCGGCCGCCGTTCCGTCGCGCACGAAGACCCACGAGCAGGGACGGCACGTAGTAGCGCTGTGCGGTGCGGGCCTTCGCGTCGAGCCAGAAGTCGTTGTCGGGGGTGGCGCCGTCGAGCGCGGCGCGGAACAGGATGTGGTCCGGTCGGCAGATGCTGACGGCGATCGGCAGGTTCCGACCCACTCCGAGCTGGACGAGCAACTGTCCGAGGGCCACGGCGTCGTCGTTGGTGAAGCGGGTGAACTGGAGTTCGGCGACCTCGCCCTCGACCTTCGCGATCAGCGCCTCGAGTGCTTCCGCAGGCTGGTCGCTGCCGCCGTCGGGATCGAACGGACGGATGACAATCGAGGGGGCGTCATTGCTCATTGAATAAATCTACGCGGTGGTCAGGCTGCGGCGGAAACCGGTCCGGGCACTCACATGGGTGGCTCTTGACAGAAGTCCCATCTTCGGTGATCACGGGGTCAGAGCCCGGGCGCGCAGGGTCCGGTGCCGAGGAGTGCGAGCCCGGCGCGGTCGCCCTCGCCGAAGGAGATCCTGCCTGTGTTCTCCTCGAACATGAGCTCGTGTGGATCATCGATGTGGTCGAGTCCCACAACGTGTGCGAGCTCGTGCATGACGAGTGCCTTCAGGTATGCGCGACCGCCCGGGATCAGCAGGGTCTGGACGGCATCGGGTGCGTCGAGCTGCACCTGCCCTCCCACGAAGACGAGGGGCTGGCCGGGCGACTGGGCGTAGTCGCTTCCACCCAATCCGGCGACATCACCGGCGAGTCCGGGGATCTCCGCCGGACTGCTCCAGGTGATGAGCACCGGCACCCACGTCTCGCCGTACAGCCCCGGCTGATACAGGTCGCGCTCCTCGGAGGGTGCCTCCGTCGTCGTGCCGTCATCCACGAACTGCAGCCCCGTGGCCGCGGACACCTCGGCCACGGCCTCCTGCACCAGTCCCTCCGACCCCGACGGTGCGTTGTCCGGACGCACCACGTAGTGCACCGGGCGGCAGGGGTCGTAGGCGATCCACTCCTGATCCTCCACCGGTGACTCGAAGAGCCGGTACGCCGTCGACGCCGGAGCGGGCGGCGGGGTGCCGAGCGGCACCTCGTTCGCTCCGACACCGCGGGGCGGGACGTTCGCGCCGGGCAGGTGCGGCAGGGCGACAGGCAGGACGAAACGATCGAACAGCGACGGCGTCGCATAGAGGAAGACCACGAGCGCGAGGACGGCAGCGGTGCCGAGCCGCAGCCTCGGGCGCGGTCGTATGCGGCCCCTGCGCCTCGGCGATGTGTACCCCGGGTGGTTCCGCGCGCCACGCTGCGGGCGCCGACCGGTCGGCGCACCACGCCACGGTTGTGGTGCTGTCGGTTGACCGGACGCCTCGTCCATCGCCCACCGCGGTACTCGGCCCGACGGCGACCGCCGCACGTCCCGCGCGGCATCGCCCCGCTCGTGATGCCACTCGCGATCCAGTGTCCCCATGTGCTGCGCTTCCCCCGTTCCGGCAGATCCAGGTCCATCGTGCGGCACGGGCAATGGGTCCCATCGCGGTTCGAGGGGTCCTTGGGCAATGCTGCGCGAAGGCTGCCGGGTTCTGCGGACCCGGAACGACGACGGCCCCGCCGGCCGCCCGAAGGCAACCGGCGGGGCCGAGGAGGGAACCAGGACCTAGGAGGTCTCGATGTCCTTCGAGGCGTAGTCGAAACGGAACGTCACCGAGGTGTCGGAGAGCAGGTGCAGCTCGTGGTTGGCGCCGTCGCGCACACCGAAGCGACCGTAGTTCTCCTCCCAGGAGCCGTCGACCAGGATCTTGAACTGGTAGGTGCCGGCGGGCAGCTGGAGCGTCTGCTTCCAGGTGTTCGAGGCGGCGTCGTAGTCCAGCTGCAGCTCTCGGAGGTCCGAGCTCCAATGCCCGGCCTCGCCGAACAGCGGGTCGAAGTCGCCGGAGAGAGCGACGGACTGCGGCTGACCGTGCCAGGCGTCGTCGGCGGTTCCCTCTGCGGGCGAGACGACGCCGTCCGAAGCCACCTCGAGGGTCGGCGTGACATCCGGCGGCGTCGTGTCCTCGGCGGGCGCGGCGTCCTCGGCGAGGGCCGCCTTGGCCTGGGCGACCTCCGTCGGATCGACCTCAACCTCGGCCTGCACGGCCTGCGACTCCTCGCCCAGCTGCTCGGGAGCCGCCGGTGCATGCACCGGAGCCGCAGGAGCCGTCTCGGGCACGGGAGCGCCGCTGATCATGGCATTGATGAACTGTTCGGAATCGGTGAAGGCACTGACCGCGCGGACGCCCTCGTCGGTGGCAGTCCAGCCGCCGCGGCCCTTGACGAGCCAGCCGGCCTTGACGAGCTTCGACGTCGCCGTCGTGAGCGCCTTGAAGCCGCGGGGAACACCGCCGGCGAGGAGCTCGGATTCCTTGTCGTCGAACGGGACCTCGGCCACGGCCTGCGCCATCAGCTCGGAGGGTGCGACGACGGTGCCCGCGGCCTGGTGGGCGGCGAGCAGGGCGAGGGTGGTGCGCAGTCGGTCGTTGGTGCGGTTCCGGGGGGCCATGGCGGTCTCCTTCGTGGGGCGGGCGGCAATCCGTCGTCCACCATGCCCCTGCAGTCCGCACCCGGAGGATGCCGTCCCACGGGACGGATTCCTACCTGGTCGGGCTCGACGATGCTGGAGACTGCGGATGACAGCACCCCGACTTTATCCGAGTCCTACGCATTGCCGCTATTGTGCGCTAGATGACGCCTCCAGCCGGTACCTCGGCGCCCCGGACCGCCGCCCGACTGGTGCTCGGGGCGTTTCTTCTGTTCGCCGGCGCAGCCCACCTGACGTTCGCCCGGTCGGAGTTCTCCGCGCAGGTTCCCGGGTGGCTGCCACTCGACGCCGACGTCGTGGTGCTGGCATCCGGCGTCGTCGAACTGGTGCTGGGCGCCGCGCTGGTGCTCCTCGGCAGGTACCGCGTGCTCGTGGGGTGGGTGGTCGCGGTGTTCTTCATCGCCGTCTTCCCGGGCAACATCGCCCAGTACGTCGACGGCGTCAGCGCCTTCGGGCTGGATTCCGACGGCGCGCGCCTGACGCGCCTGTTCTTCCAGCCGGTGCTGGTGCTCTGGGCGCTGTGGTCGACGGCTGCGTGGCGGGACCGCCGGACGCTCCGGCCGTCCTCGACGGGCGTGCGGCCGACCAGGGGCTGAGCCTTCAGCACTGGGCCTCCGTGGGCCCGTTGCTGGAGCCGTACCGGCCGATGGCCGTAATGGGGCCGAATCGCCCCGCGACCGACATCCCGGAACCCCCGTGCGTTCACCCCACCGCCACGTTCGGTTCGTAGACAGGAGAGGTTCGCACCCACCTCGTCCGCCCGGGAGAACCATGACTCCGTCCCGTCCCACCCGCCGACTGCGCGCGCAGGCCGCCGTCGCCGCCGTCGCCGTGACCGGCACCCTGCTGCTGGCACTGCCCGCGAGCGCCGCCGTCGTCCCGGAGCCCATCAGCTCCTCGGCACCCGACGCAGCCCTCAGCCTCACCCCGATCGGCTCGTACGAGAGCGGGGTCTTCGACGAATCAGCGGCCGAGATCGTCGCCTACCACGCTGCGAGCAAGCGCCTGTTCGTCGTCAACGCGCAGGCAGGTGCCGTGGACGTGCTCGACCTCGCCGACCCCACCACACCGGTCAAGCTCTTCACCATCGCGGGAGCCGGCGTCGCGAACTCCGTGGCCATCCGGACCGACGGCCTCGGCGTCATCGCGCTGGAGTCGCCCACCAGGACCGACGCCGGATCCCTCGTCTTCTTCGACGTCGCCGGAAACGGTGTGATCCTCGGTTCCGTGCAGGTCGGTGCCCTGCCGGACATGGTGAGCATCTCGAAGGACGGCACACTCGCCGTCGTCGCCAACGAGGGCGAGCCGAACGACGACTACACGGTGGACCCCGAGGGCTCGATCAGCGTCGTGTCACTGCCCGCCACAGTGGCCGCACCTGCCCAGGAAGCCGTCCGCACGGCGGGCTTCGGGGCGTTCGAGGCACCGGAGAACGGCGGCACCAGGGTACTGCCCGACGGCGTCCGCGTTTTCGCGGGCGTCGAAGGCTCCACGCGACCCGTCTCCGAGGGGCTCGAGCCCGAGTACATCGCGATCGACGGCGGCACCGCGTACGCCGCGCTGCAGGAGGCGAATGCCGTCGCCGTCGTGGATCTCGCGTCCGCAACCGTCACGGACATCTGGCCGCTCGGCGCGAAGGACCACGGCCTTCCTGGCAACGGACTCGACGCGTCGGACCGCGATCCGCGGGACGCGCCGACGGTGAACATCCGCACGTACAAGGGCCTCAACGGCCTATACATGCCGGACGGCATCAACGCCTACACCGCAGGCGAGCAGACGTACCTCGTCACCGCGAACGAGGGTGACGCCCGTGAGTGGGGCGACTACGCGGAGCCCGCCCGCGTGAAGGACCTCGGCACGGACGGTCTGGCACCGCTGTGCGAGACGAGCCCCCTCGCGGGGCTGACCGGCGACGCCGACCTCGGCCGCCTGAACGTCAGCACGGCCAGCGGCCTCACCCCGGAGGGCTGCTACGACGAGCTCTTCGCGTTCGGCAGCCGCAGCTTCTCCATCTGGACCACCGGCGGCGAGCAGGTCTTCGACTCCGGGGAGGACTTCGAGCGCATCACCGCCGCGGCGAACCCCGGCTTCTTCAACTCCAACCACACGGAGTCCAACCTCGAGGGCCGCAGTGACGACAAGGGCCCCGAGCCCGAGAACCTCACCATTGGCGTGATCGACGGCCGCACCTACGCCTTCATCGGCCTCGAGCGCGTTGGCGGCATCATGGTGTACGACATCACCGACCCCGCCACCAGCACCTTCGTCACTTATGTGAACAACCGCGACTTCTCGCAGTCCGTGGGCGACGGCGGCAACCTGGCGCTCGCGGGCGATCTCGGCCCCGAGGGCCTCACCTTCATACCGGCGAACGGTTCGCCGACGGGCAAGCCGATGATCGCGGTCGGCAACGAGGTCTCGGGCACCACCACGCTGTTCGACATCACCACGGATACCACCACGGTGCAGGTGCTCGGCATCAACGACTTCCACGGGCGCCTCGAGCCGAACCGGGCGGAGGCGGGGGCCGCCGTGATCGGTGGCGCGGTGAACACCCTGACGGCGGAGAACCCGAACACCCTCTTCGTCTCGGCGGGCGACAGCATCGGCGCATCCACCTTCACGTCCTTCTCGCAGCAGGACAACCCGACCATCGACGCGCTCGTCACGGCGGGCCTCGATGTCTCCGCGGTGGGCAACCACGAGTTCGACCGCGGTTTCGCGGACCTCACGGACCGCGTCCTGCCGCGTTACGGCGACACACGCTACGGCCTCGGCGCCAACGTGTACGCCAAGGGCACCAAGAACCCTGTGCTGGACGAGTACCACGTGGAGGAGGTCGACGGCGTGCGGGTCGGCTTTATCGGCACCGTCACCGAGGCCACGCCGACGCTCGTCTCCCCGGCGGGCATCGCGGACCTGGACTTCGGCAACCAGCTGGAGGCCGCGAACCGCGTGGCCACCCAGCTGCGCGACGGCGACGACGCGAACGGTGAGGCCGACGTCGTCGTCCTCCTCGCGCACGACGGCTCCGGCAGCACCGACTGCGCCACCATCGGCGCCGAGCAGTCGCCCTATGGCGAGCTGGTCCGCGGCGCATCTGCCGGCATCGACGCCATCTTCTCGGGGCACACCCACCAGGCGTACAACTGCTCGTTCCCGGTCGCGGGGCTGGAGGGCCGCGAGCGCCCGGTGCTGCAGGCCGGCCAGTACGGCACCATGCTGGACCAGCTGCAGGTGCGCGTGGATCGGGAGACCCGTGATGTCGTCTCGGTCGAGGCGGCACTCCTGCCGCTGACCGCGGACAACGCGCCGCTGTACCCGGCGGACCCCGAGGTCGCGGCGATCGTCGCCGAGGCGAAGGCCGCCGCCGATATCGAGGGCGCCGTCCCGGTCGGCTCCATCACGGCGGACATCACGCGTGCCGCGGACCGCGCCACGGAGTCGTCCCTCTCGAACCTGATCGCGGACATCCAGCTGGAGGCGACGTCGAACGCTGCGTTCGGCGGTGAGCCCGCACAGATCGCGTTCATGAACCCCGGCGGGGTCCGCGCGGACCTATTGTTCGGGGACGACGGCGGTGTGGTCACCTACGCGGAGGTTGCAGCCGTGCAGCCCTTCGGCAACACGCTCTTCACCCTGGACCTCACGGGAGCCCAGCTGAAGCAGCTGCTGGAGCAGCAGTGGCGGTCGGAGGATCCGGCGGACAAGCTGCACCTCGGCGTCTCGGAGGGCTTCGGCTACACCTACCAGCCCGAGGCCCCGCTGGGGCAGCGCATCACCTCGATCAGCTTCGAGGGTGCGGCGGTCACGGACGAGCAGGTGTTCCGCGTGACCACCAACTCGTTCCTCGCGGGCGGCGGTGACGGCTTCACGGTCTTCACCGAGGGCGCCAACCCAGCGGACTCGGGGCAGATCGACCTCATCGCCGCTGTGGAGTACTTCGAGGCGTTCAGCCCGGTGGAGCCGGCGGCGGTCGGCCGTGCGGCCGTCGGGACAGACCCGGGCAAGACGCCTACTCCGACCCCGACCCCGACGCCCACCCCGACTCCCACACCTCCGCCGACGCCCACTCCGACGCCTACTCCTCCTCCCGGTCCCACCGGTGATCCCATAGCGGGCGACGGCGACTCGGACGGCGGCGACTCGGACGGTTCGGGCGGCGGCGGTTCGGGCGGCGGCGACGGCTCCGGTTCCGGGTCCGGTTCTGGCTCCGGCAACGACGGTGCCGGCTTCGGTAACGACGACGGTTCCTACAGAGTCAGCGGAAACCTCGCCGACACCGGTGCGAATGTGCTGCTGGTCGCCGGAGCGGGTGTGGCGCTCGCGCTGCTCGGCGGGGCGCTGCTGCTGGTGCGGCTCCGTCGGGGCGGGGACGTCACCGCTCGCTGATGCGACCAGCAGTAACGATGCCCGGCGCATACTGTGCCGGGCATCGTCGTATCCCGGGCCGGGGGGCTGATTCACTCCGCCCTTGCCGGCATCCCGTACATCGGGTGCTACTGCGTGCCGGACGACGTCTGCGGCCGGCGGGAGTCTGTGCCCACCCGGAGCCAGAAGGCGAGGTCGGCATCGTCCGTGATCCGCTCACCCGGCACGGTCAGCCATCCGCGACCCATCGGCCGGTCGCCGCCCATCTGGGCCGGTACGCCGCCTCGCTCCAGCAGATCGTCGTACCGGGCAGGATCGGTGCGGACGAGCAGGTCCCCGTTCCGGCCGACGCCGACCGCCAGACTGTCATCGACCATGAACGACTGGAGTCCGAACATCCGTACTTCACGCACGTTCCGGTGCGAGGCCAGCAGGTCCCGAAGCCTCTGCACCAGGCTTTCACGAGGGTTGGGGGTCGCCACGGTCGCTCCTTCGTTCGACGTACACGCCGAATATGAAGTCGCCGTTCCGTCCTGTCAAGGGTTCGGTGGACGGTGGCCCGGCGGGCGACGACCTGACCGCGGTGCTCTGCCGGGACTCCCGCAACAAGGCGTCGTGGCGCGGTAGGTGTCAGTCGCCTGACACCTACCGGGCGACGGCGATGGGGTAGAGGTCCGTCCCTTCCAGCATCACCGATTCGATCTTGGCCGCGAGCGGCCCGTCCGTCTCCGATGCCGACTTCGCGTCGATCCAGCGCTGGTCCGTGCCGAATGCCTTCCAGTTGGCCTTCGGATCGCCGTCGTGTTGAAGCAGGTAGACGAGGACGTCGGGGGAGTCGACGGGCGTCCAATAGCCCAGGCTCTTCATGTTGTGCTCGATGAACAGGTTGATGGTGGAGTCGCGGAACCTGTTCAGCAGGGCGTCCATCTTGCCCGGCGAGGCGGTGTAGGTGCGAAGTTCGTAGGTCATGGCTCTCCTTGAAGAGGGAACTGGCGGTCGGGTTCAGCCTAGGCGGCCCTTCGGGCGTCAGCCGCTCGCTGCGGTGACCTGGTGTGCGGTCCCGGCGCCGAGGCCGATGAACGCGCCCAACTCCTCAAGGCCGGAGGGACGGCCGGGCATGAAGTTCGTCAGCTCGCGCGAGCGGATGACGGCGGCACGCCACTGGCCCCGCGAGACGGCCACATTGATGCGGTTTCGGTTCAGCAGGAACTCCACGCCGCGCGGCGCCTCGGACACCGAGGAACAGGCCATGCTCACCAGCACCACCGCGGCCTCCTGCCCCTGGAACTTGTCGACCGTCCCCACCCGGATGTCCCGGAGATCCGCGGCGTCGAGGGCGGCGCGGATCTTCTGCACCTGCGCGTTGTAGGCGGCAACCACCAGCACGTCGCTCTGCGCCAGCGGCCGAGGCAGCTCGTCCCCGCCCGGGTGCCACGGCAGACCAAGGTGCCTGCGCGCCTGCACGACGACCTCCGCTGCCTCCTCGTCCGACGCCACGACATTGCCGGCGTGGTCGACGAGGACGACGTCGACTCCGGCCGGCAACCCCTCGAGTCGGCGTTCCGCGGCAGCGGGTGCGGCGGCGAGCTTGCCGTCGTAGCTGAGCCGTGACACGGCGCCACACAGGTCTGGGTGCATGCGCCAGGAGTCGGCGAGGAAGTAGCCGAGGCGGGCGGGGAGCGTCGCGTGTCCGGCGGACAGCCAGCCCAGAGCCGACTCGTCCACAGGCTCCGGGTGCGAACCCTGCGTGACCTGCGGCAGTTGCTGCGGGTCACCCAGCAGCATCAGGCGTGACGACGCCCGGGAGACTGCAAGCGTGTTGGCGAGCGAGAACTGTCCGGCCTCGTCGATCACGAGCAGGTCCAGCGACCCGGGCGAGACGAGCTTGCCGGTCATGAACCACGACGTCCCGCCGATCAGGCAGCCATCATCCCCCGTGAGCAGGGCACCGATGGCACTGTCCGAGGTATGCGGCCAGGGGACAGGATGCTCCTTCTGCAGCTTCTTGCCGATCCGTTCCGGGTCCACGCCCGCTGCGACGGCTGTTGTGAGGAAGTGCTCGACGACGGCATGGGACTGCGCGACGACGCCGACCTTCCACCCCTGCGCCACGAGCCGGGCGATGACGCGCGAACCCACGTAGGTCTTGCCCGTGCCGGGCGGACCCTGCACCGCGAGGTAGGAGGAGTCGAGGTCGAGCACGGCGTCGGTCACGGCGGTGACGTAGTCAGCCTGCCCGAAGCCGTCATGCGCGACGACGGGCAGTGCGTCCCGCGTCGCCAACCGCGGCGACGCGCGGCGGAGGACATCGAGCCCAGGGTGCCGCGGGAGACCCGGTAGCGCGGCGCCGACCGAGTTCGCCAACTCGGCGAGGGACGCCTCCAGGCTCACCGTGGCCACCGGCTGATCGAGCGTCAGGGCAGTAGGCAGCTGCCGGTACGGCGGGACGTTCCCCGACGACTTTTCCGTGACCGTCATCAGCGTCCTGCCGGGAACGTCCGGGTCCGTCTCCACGCGCTCGACCACCGTTCCGAAACACCCGCCCCGGCCGAGCGGACCGTCCGTCGAGCTCTGCACGCCATCGGGCACCGGCGCATCGAACATGCGGAACCACGTCGAGCCCGGACGGAAGTCCGAACCGTCCGCGAGGACGCCCCGCAGCTGCACTGTCCGGGACTCCGTCCGCGCTCTCGACGTTGGTTTCACCCAGTCCTCCAGCACGGTCGCGGACTCCACGATGAAGACATCCCGCTGGTCGGACCAGCTGTCCCGGTCGTTCTCGAGCCGGTCGAAGTGCTCCCACCAGAACTGCTTGCGCTCGCGGCGGTGGTAGCCCGTGGCGGCGGCGACCATCGCGATCGCCTGGTCCTCCGCTGTTGGCGCGTGGTCCGCTGCACGCTGGGCGAGGTGGTCGCGCAGCCGGATCTCGTCCGGGGTCGGCTCGTCCGCGGGCCTCGGCTCGGGCTTCGTCCGTGCGTCACGGCCGCCGTCGGTATTCTCTGACTCCGTCGGCGCATCGGGCCGCGGCAGCTGCAGGAGCCAGTCGCGCAGGCGCAACGTGGAGAGGCAGTCGTACTCGTTGTAGTCGGTGATCGAGGCGAGGATCGTTGCGGCGGTTGCCTCGTCGCCGTCGTCCCGTGCCGCACAGTACTTTGCGTACGCGACCACGGAGGCACCGGCGTCGGCCACGTCGCCGGTGCGCAGGTGACTGCCCATGTAGAGGGGTTCGAGTTCCTTGATGGAGTAGGAGGCGGCGGAGACCCGCAGCGAGTGCCGGACCGTCGCGTACAGGTCCACCAGCAGGCCGGCGCGGAGCCAGTCGTCGACGATGTCCTCACCGGCGCCATGCCGGAGCGAGAGGATGCGCAGCGCCGTCTTCTCATACGGCGCGTAGTGGTAGATGCGCATGTCCGGGTGCGCGCTGCGGCGCTTCTCCACGTACTCGAGGAAGGCGAGGAACGCCTGCCGCTCCTCCCAGCGGGAGTGCGCCCAGAAGGGCCGGAACACCGGCGCATCTCCGGCGTCGGCCGGCTCCATCACCCCGAAGAGGTACTCCAGCCCCCAACTCCGGGTGAGCGGGTCCTGCCAGAGGGGATCGCCCTCGAAGTCGAAGAAGATGTCGCCCTCGCTCGGGGCGGGCAGTGTCGCCAGCGTGTGCTCGGCGAGCACCCGATAGCTGATCGTGTGCTCGACGCCTTTCTTGACGAAAGAGCGCGAGCCGTCGATGACGGCGGTGCCTGTCTGCATCCGGGCCTGGTCCCGCAGCCGCACCAGGGGGCCTCGGGTCTCGGCGTCGGACAACTCGGCGAGCGCGTCGATCGTGGTGATGTCTCTGCTGATCAGGTCCTTGCGCCGGGACGACGTCATCCCGGCCACCATCAGCAGGTCCCGGTGCAGGGCGACTTGCTCGGCGCAGTAGGCGCAGCGTCCGCAATGCACGACACCGCGCTGGCCCCATTCGACCACCGTGTCCGTCGCGCGGTGTGCACCGGTGAGGGAGCGGAACCGGTCCCGCCGTTCGCGGTAGACGGGCAGCAGGTCGGTGAGGGAGTGGACGCTGCGCTCGAGGTCGCCCAGCACGAGGGTGACCTGCGGCGCGGGTTGGAGGCCGAGGCGGATCAGCTGGTCGCCGTAGGCCGCCAGCTGCAGGAGTGCGCCAACCTTGGCGTGCCGGGCGAGCTTCGTGTCCCACACGGCGTAGCGTCCGGCGTACTCGGCGTCGAGGGGCTGCCGAACCAGGAAGTCGGCGTAGCCGAGGAATTCGCCGTCGAAGAACGTGGCCTGGAAGACGACGTCGGCCCCCGCGGTGAGGACGGCGGCAGTCTCCTCGTGCTTGGCGAGCAGCGCGGCTCGATCCAGGGTTTCTCCCCGCTCCACCCGGTACACCCCGGTATTCCGCTCCGCGTCCCAGTGGCCGTACTGAGCGGTCAGGTCCTCCAGTACCCGGAGTTCGTGGACGTCGCCCAGCGCACCCGCGAGCTGCTGCAGCTCGTCGACGGCGAACTCCGCCTTCGGGGCACGGCCGAGCTTCTCGTCGAGGATCCGCAGGGTCCGGTACTCGCACTCGCTCGCCGCGACGAGGTCGGTCGCGGAGAAGACCAGGTCCGGTTGAAGGGCCGGCGCGATCGGGTCGAGCAAGAACATGGTGCCCCCGGCATCAGTGGTGCGCGGGGACGGCTCCCGCGCTGCTCAGAATGTAGCAACACCCTCGGACATCCAGCGTCTCCAACGTGGCGGCGCCCGGGGGGATGCGGAAGCGGTCAGATGAAGAGGCTCGGCCGTCGGCAGGTGAGGTAGGTGTTGATCTCCCGGGCGCGCTGCACTTCCGTCGGGTCGACGTCGGCGAACAGCAGTTCCTCGTCGTGCCCCGCCATCCCGAGGAACGTCCCATAGGGGCTGGCGATGCAGCTCAGTCCCGTGAAGTCCGGGCCCGTGTGGTTCGCGTAGGCGACATAGACTCCGTTCTCGAGGGCTCGGGCAGGTACCAGCAGGGTCGAGATGCTCTCCGCGTTGTAGGTGTGCTCCGGCGCCCGACCGCCGACGTCGCCCGTCGCCGGCACGGCCGTCGGGATGAGGAGCACGTCCGCTCCCCGCTGCGCCGCACTGCGCGCGAACTCCGGGAATTCGATGTCGTAGCAGATGCCGAGCGCCACAGTGAGCCCCAAGAGGGGGACCAGTTCCGGAAGGTCGTGGCCGGGCACGAAGACGGACTGTTCCTCGGCCCCGAACAGATGTGCTTTCCGGTAGCGGGTCAGCTCCGCGCCCTGGCGGTCGAACAGCGACGCACTGATGTGCCGGCCCTCAGGACTGGCGTCGACCGTCGAGCCGACGAGCGCGATGCCGTGCCTGCGAGCGATGTCGCCGAGCGCGGACCGCAGACCGGGCCCGTCCGAGTCGGCTACGAGAGCCGGCGCGTAGCCCGTGGCGAAGAGCTCCGGAGTCACGAGGATCTCGGCGCCCCGCTCGGCCACGCGCGCGGCATACTCATCGACGCGGCGGAGGTTCTCCTCGACGGCGCCGGTGGCGCCGTCGGCCTGCAGTACTGCCACACCGGGCATGAGCCCTCCCTCTCGACGGCGATCGACGCTTCCAGGCGGTGCAGATTTCCAGCACCGATCCATTGACAGTCCTCATGGTAGGCACAACTATTGACCCGAACCGAATGACATTCGATTAGTGAGGACGGGAACGATGGATTCTGCAGACGCGGCTACGGCAGCCGCTCTCCGGCGGAGGCTCGAGGAGATCTCCGCCCGGGAACAGGGCGACGCCTCGCGGGCAGCGCTCTCGGGATGGGACCTCGGGATGTACGCCCTGGTGACCCTCGGAATCACCCTGCTGGGCTTCCTGGTGCTGGCGCTGTGAGCCGGAACCACCAAGACTCCACCGAGGTCGCCGGTGAGACGAGCGGATCGCTGGGTTCGTTGCCGCTCCTGCGCAAGGAGCGCATCTGGAACGGCGCCGACTTCACCGGCGTCAACATCAGCCTCGCCATCGCCACCTGGGCCTTCCTCGTCGGAGGGTCGACGGCGCTGCTCGTCGGCTTCCAGCAGGGCATCGCCGCGATGATCATTGGCAACGCGATCGGCCTCGGGTTCATGATCCTGGCCAGCGTCGTCGCCAGCCAGCGCTACGGCGTCGAGCAGTACACCATCCTCCGGCCGGTCTTCGGGATCGTCGGCGTGGGCGTCCTGGTCTTCACCGTCATCCTGATCACCGAGATGGGGTGGTCCTCACTGCTCGCGATCATGGTCGGGCGCGCTGTCACCCAGGTCTCGAACTCCGCGTTCAGCACCGATTTCGGTCCTGAGAGCCTCATGGTGACGGTCTTCGCCCTCGTCGCGATCGCCGTCTCCTGGTGGATCCTCTCCCGCGGTCCCGTCACCATCGGCCGGTTCAACAAGTTCATCGCCCCGGGCCTGATCGTCGTGACCGTCTTCCTCATGGTGTTCCTCGTTCTCAACACCTCGTGGGACACGCTGTTCAGCGCCGCGCCGCTCGCCCCGTTCGAGGACGACCGCCTCAACTTCGCCCTCGCCGTCGAGTTCAACGTGGGCGTCGGCGTGTCCTGGTACCCGGTCATGGGGTCCCTCGCACGGCTGACCAAGACCCCGCAGGCCGCCCTCTGGCCCTCCTACGGCGGGCTGCTCGGCGCCACGCTGATCGCGCAGATCGTCGGCATGGCCGCGGCGCTGACACTCGGCGACTCCGACCCGACGGTCTGGATGCTGCCCTTCGGCGGGCCGGTCCTCGGCGCTTTCATCCTGCTGTTCATCGCCTTCGCCAACATCACCAGCACGTCCTCCATCGTCTACTCGACGGTGCTGGCCATCCGGCAGGCGAGCGGCAACCTGCTGTCCCGGGTCAGGTGGGCCTGGCTCTGCGCGGCGTTCTTCGTCCTGCCGGCCATCCTCGCGTTCTTCCCGGGGTTCATGTACCTGCGGTTCATGACCTTCGTGACCCTCAGCGGCGCGTTCCTGGCCCCGATGTGCGGGGCGATCATCGCCGACTACTTCCTGCTGCGCCGCCAGCGCGTCGTCCTCGAGGACCTCTACCGTCACCGTGGTGAGAGCGCCTACCACTTCCACGGAGGCGTCAACTGGGCCGGTATGGCCGCCGTCGCCGTCGGAGCCGTCTTCTACCTGGTGATCTACAACCCGGTCACCCTCACCGCGCAGCCCATCTTCGGCTACATCACGGCGTCCTTCCCGGCGGCGATCATCGGCGCCGTCGTCTACTACGTCCTCGCCCGCGTCCTCTACGTCCGCCGCGGCGTCGGCGGCTACACGGCCGCTCCCGAGAAGGTCGAGGGGCGCGCATGAGCCGCGACTCACGGGCCGCGGTGCACCGCATCGGTTCGCAGGACCTCGAACTGACGACCGTCACGGTCGCCGATCCCGGACCGGGCACCGTCCTCGTCCGCATGGGCGCGTCGGGTGTGTGCGGATCGGACCGCCACGTGCTCGACGGCGACTGGACGCTCCCGTCCCCTACGGTCATGGGACACGAGGGCGCGGGCACCGTCGAGGCGATCGGCGAGGGCGTCACCGACGTCGCGGTGGGCGACCACGTGATCCTCTCCTGGTTCTACCCCTGCCGGCGCTGCACCGCCTGCCTTTCGGGGAAGTCCTACGTCTGCACGGGTAGCCGGTCCGAGGAGTGCCTGCTGCCGGACGGCAGCACGCCCGTGTCGGTCGACGGCGAGCGGGCGTACCCGTACCTGACCGTCGGGTCGATGAGCGAGTACGCCGTCGTGCCGGAGGCCGGGGCTATCCGCATCCCGCGCGAGGTCCCGTTCGACGTCGCGAGCCTCATCGGGTGCTCGGCCGCCACCGGCTTCGGGGCCGTGGTGAACGACGCCGACGTCGAACCGGGCTCGTCCGCCGTCGTCATCGGAGCCGGGGGAGTGGGGCTGTCGATCATCATGGCGTTGCGCCTCGTGGGCGCCCATCCGATCATCGCCGTCGACCTGAGCGAGCATAAGCTCACGGCCGCCCGGGGGTTCGGGGCCACCCATACGCTCGTACCCTCGGCAGACCTGGCCGAGGAGATCCGGGCCCTGACGGGCGGGGGAGCAGCGTACGCCTTCGAGGCCATCGGGCGGGTCCAGACCATCGAGTCTCTCCCATCGCTCATCGCGGCCGGCGGCAAGGCTGTCATCGTGGGACTGCCGCCCGAGAACAGCCCCGTATCCATCGACGCACTGGCGCTCGCGGAGAGCGGCAAGTCGCTCATCGGCTCCAACTACGGCTCCACCGTGCCGGGGCGGGACTTCCCGCGCCTCGCGGCGCTGTACCTCGCGGGGAGGCTGCCCGTGGACCGGCTCATTTCGCACCGCATCGGTCTCGACGAGGTGAACGAGGCGTTCGACGCGATGCGCCGGGGCGAGCGCGCCCGGAGCGTCATCGTGTTCCAGTAACGACGACGGCGGCTAGCATCAGGATCGACAGCGCGGCTCGGCCGCTTTCATCAGGGGGGACATGGGCAGGCCGCGCCAGGCGATTCTGTCGCAGGAGAAGATCTACCGGGCAGCCCTCGAGCTGGTCGACGAGTTCGGCGACTTCACGCTGCCGGGACTCGCGAAGCGGCTCTCGGTCAGCCCGTCGTCCATCTACCACCATGTGCAGGGCCGACCGGAGATCATCAACGGCATCCGGTCGGTCATCGGGTCCGACGCCCTGGCGGCGGGCGACTTCTTCACCGCCGGCCCGGCCTGGCAGGACCGGGCGGCGGCATGGGCGCGGAGCTACCGCAGCGCCCTAGGCCAGCATGCGAAAGCCATCCCGCTGCTCGTGGGGGAAGCGGTGACGGACGCGGCGACGCTGGAGATCTACGAGCACCTCGCGGCGGTGTTCGTGGAGCAGGGCTTCACGGCGAACGACGTGGTGGTGGCGGTGACGGTCCTCGACAGCTTCATGCTCGGTTCCGCACTGGACATGGCGTCACCGGAATCGGCTTGGCTCGCGAGCGCCGAGGACCAGCCCGCGCTGCACAGGGCGTTCGAAGCGTCGTCCCTGGGCGGGCCGCGGTCCGACCTGAGCTTCGAGGTGGGAGTCGCGGCCATCATCGCGCACCTCGGGACGCTGGTTCCTCAGGCCTGAACCGGATCGGCGTCTCGTGGGCGCACGACTACTCGTCAGGACAGCTGGGCTCAGCGGAATTCAGCGCCTTGACCGGAGCGCTCAAACCCTTCGGTACTCCTGTGCTTTTCCTTCCGACTACCCGCTCCGGATTCTCCTAGGCTGCTTGTGCAGCAGAAGGATTCTGGGGGAAGACGTGGAAGCAGGACAGGGCGCTGCGGAGCAGGCGCGGCGGCTGGGCGAACGAGTCTCCCGGCTGGAAACCGAACTCGCGCAGCTCGAAGCGGAACTGGAGAAGGCACGTAGAGCGCAGCAGGCTTGGCTCGCCGGAGCCGAGGGTGAAGCAAGGGTCGGTGAACAGCTGCGCCGGTTGGAGCTCCACGGCTGGAAGCTCCTGCACGACGTGCACTGGCCCGGTCGACAGAGGGCAAACATCGATCACATCGCCGTCGGTCCCGGCGGTGTGCTGGTCATCGATGCCAAGAACTGGTCGGGTGATGTTCGGCTGCACAACGGCGAGCTCCGCCGGAACGGCTACTCGCGCCAGCAGGAAACAGCGTCTGTGCTAACCCAGTGCGCTGAAGTGGCTGCGTTACTCGAACCGCAGCATCGCAGCCTGGCACAGGGTTGGATCTGTCTGGTGGGGCAACCGGACCTCAGCGGTACCACCACCTCCGGCGTGACCGTCGTGGGCATTGATCGGTTGGTCGACGCGGTGCTTGCGCTACCACAGGTGTTGGAAGAAGTTTCGGTCGAGATCATCCATGACTACCTGAAGGGCTTGCTGACGGGTCCGACGAGCCCTGGTGTTGCCACGACTGCGCTGCTCGATCGCACCGATTCTGCCTCGTCGGTCCTGACGGCTCGCCGGGCGGCTGCGGTGCGTCGAACCATTTCAGGTCCCCAGCCGACCATCCGTCGAGTCTCTCGTCCCGCGTCCGGCAGTCGACCCCGGCGGAAGAACCAGCCGAGCTGCCTCGGCGCTCTCGGGCGTCTCGTTCTGTTGGCGCTCACCCTTTGGATCGGGGCAGGGATGCTGCAGAGCTTTGCTGAAGCCCTGTCGACACCTCCTGTCTCACCAAGCCCGGGCATCGAGCAGGTAGTGCCCGTGGAAGGAGCGGGCTGAGGTCGGATGCCGGATGCCGGGTGGCGTTGGTGAAGCCGTCCTACGACCGCGTTCCAGGTGCAACGAAGAAACGTTTTGAACGGGATCGTCTGCCAGGAGGGTTGATACTGCTCTACAGGGCAGCAGCACTGAGGCATGTGAAACGGCGTGGAATCAACGTCGAACGTGTGGTTGCCTATCGGCTCGAAGTGGAAAGCTGGTCGGCAAAGCGGAGCAGCTCAGCGGCCAGCTTGCGCGCCCTCTCTTCGATGGGATCAGTCGGGTCACCGGACGACGATGGAGCCGGACCGCTCAGCACGGCCGGTAGCTGAGCGTCCTGCTGGATATCGATGTCGAACACCACGTGGTCCGGGTGATGCCAGGTCGAGAACACCTCGACGGGCCGCCCGTTCTGGTCGAAACTCGTCCCCTCCAGCAGGAGCACGGGTGACGACGCCCCCAACTCGAGCAGGCGCAGGAGGTCCTGGTCGCCGGGAACGGCCCGGATCTGCCGCTTCCCGGAGGCGATTTGCACGCCGAACTTCTCCCCGAGCACGGCATGGAGGGACGCGTCGTGGAGATCCTCGGCGGTCAGGGAAGTAAACGCCGGCACAGGGAGCCAGGTGTGAATGACGGCGATGGGCACGCCGTCGGCTGTGCGCAGCCGCTCGAGCGCGAGCACCTGAGGCGTTCCGAGGACCGCCGTCGACGCATCGGCGTCCCGCACGGTCAGCGAGAGTACCTCGGTGCCGACGCTCGCGCCGGTGCTCCCGAGCTGCGCCGAGAGCCCAGAGGTGCGGTGCACGAGCCGGTGGTGCTCCCGTCGAGGGGCCACGGTGCTGCCGCGTCCGCGTCCACGCTCGATCAGCCCTTCATCGGCCAGTGCACCGAGGGCCTGCCGGACCACGGACCGGGAGACGCCGTACCGCACCTGCAGCTGTGCCTCGCTGGGCAGCGAGGTGCCGGGCGGCAGCGAGTGATTCATGATCTGCGCCCGCAGGTGACCGCGGACCTGGAGGTGCAGCGGCTCGCCGCTGTCGGCGTCGAGCGGGCGTCCCGGGGCGTCAGGCGTCTTCATTCCAGCCATTATGGCCTGTTCCGCCCCGGGGCCCGCCCGTCCCTACTTCTTCTGCGCGGTCCGCCAGACGTGATCCCACCCCGGCGCCAGCGCAGCAGCTCGGCGCATCGACAGCACCAGGCTCGCCTCGCGGGCGATGCCCTGGCCGGCGATGTCGAACGCCGTGCCGTGGTCCACCGAGACGCGGACGACGGGCAGCCCGACGGTGATGTTCACGCCGTCGTCGCCGTAGACCGCCTTGAAGGGTGCGTGCCCCTGGTCGTGGTAGCAGGCGATGACCATGTTCCACTTGCCCTTGACCGCGGCGGGGATGAGCGCGTCCGCGGGGATGGGCCCGTGCACGTTGATGCCCTTCTCCCGGGCGGCGGTGACGGCCGGGGCGAGGATGTCCGCGTCCTCGTCGCCGAACAGGCGGTTCTCGCCGGCATGCGGATTTAGGCCGGCGAGGCCGATCGGCTCGTCCGGGTTGCCCAGCGCCTTGGTGAACGCGCTGACGAGCTCGATCACGTTGGTGGTGCGCTCGGGCGTGACGTCCTCGATGGCCTGGCGCAGGGAGACGTGGGTGGTGAGGTGGAAGAAGTAGAGGTCGCCCGCGGACAGGACGAGGCTGAAGTTCTCGACGCCGAACTCGTGCGCGAGCAGCTCCGTGTGGCCGGGCCACTTGTGCCCGCCGGCGTGCATCGCGGCCTTATTGAGGGGCGCGGTGACGATGCCCTGGACCTTGCCCTCGCGGGCGAGCCGGCAGGCCTCGACGACGAAGCGGTAGGAGCCGTCGCCCGCAGCGGGGCTGAGCTCGCCGAGCTTCACGTCCGCCAGTGACGGGCCGGTCTGCAGGAGTTCGATGATGCCGGCCTCGTTCGTCGCGTCCTCGATCGAGGACAGCACGCGGACCTTGTCCGGGTCGCCGCCCACATTGGTGACGCCTTGGCGCATCGCGGCCTCGTCGCCGATGACGACGGGCCTGCACTCCTGCCGGACGTCGTCGTGCCCGAGGAGGGACTTCGCGGTGATCTCCGGCCCGATGCCGGCGACGTCGCCGAGGGTGACGGCGAGGGTGGGGATGCTCATAAGGATGCCTCCGTTGACTGGGCGAGCGTGCGGGTCAGTGTCTGGGTGAGTTCGGTGACGGTGTCGAGCAGGGCGGTGACCGGCCCAAAGCCGCCGGCCTTCGTGACGACAATCTTTCCAGCCGCGGTGCCGCCTTCGACGACGCCGACCGGGATGCCCTCCTGGATGGCGCCGGTGATGCGCAGCGCCTGGGCCCGTGTGGCGTCGAGGACGGCACGGGCTCCGTCGCCGCCGACGAGCACGAGGGCGCCGACGGACGTGCGGGCCAGGGTCTGCTGCACCACCAACGCGAGGCTGTTCGCGATGGCGGTACCGCTGAGGGTTCCGGAACCGCCGACCGCCTCGGGGGAGGTGATGACGACGACTCGCGGCAGGGACTCCGGAACCTCGAGCTCTCCAGCTGCCCACTGGGCGAGCCGGTTCGGCTGGTCGAGCAGGGTCTCGTCGGGCTGCAGGATGCGGAGGTCGGCGGAGTCCAGTTGGGATTGCAAGTGGTCGGTCTGGGCGCGGGCGACGTCGTGCAGTGAGCTGACGACGACGACGATCCGCTGCCCCTGCGCGGCGGGTGCAAGTTCTGATGCGGCGTGTACTGCTCCGGCCACGGCCCAGGCTGCTGCCATGGCTGCGGCCAGCCCGGCGGAGCCGGCGGGTATTGCCGTCGGACCGGCGACGACGAGCGCGGCCGCAAGAGTGCGGAGGTCATCGTCGGACGCCGCATTGACGACCACGACGCCGTCGCGCGCCGCGTCCCGCAGTGTCTGCGCATCCCGGTCCGCAGAACCGCTGAGGCTGATCGTCGTGGTGCCGGGCAGAAGTTGTGAGAACTCACTGGTCGGAACCGGCGTGACCGGGTCCCGGCCCGCGGGGGAGTCCTCGACGGGTCCGCCATGCACCCGCAGCAGGCCGTCCTCGATCGTCCGCCCCATCGCCGGGTAGGCCGGGCATGCGACCGCGAAGCAGCCGGGGTGCCGCTCCTGCCACGCGTCGAGCGCGCCGGCCACCTGCGCCGGAACGCTGCCGCGCATGGTGGAGTCGATCTTCAGGTACAGGCGGTCGGCCCCGGCAGTGACGAGGTTCCTGATGGCGCTCGCCGTCGCTTGACGGGCGGCGACGGGTTCCATCGCGCGGGCGTCTGTGTTCACGGCCAGGGCGCTGCCCGGTGCCACCGAGTCCGGGAGCAGTTCGCCCAGCAGCAGCCGGGAGGACCAGCCAATGCGGGAGAACTGGACCACGGAGTCGGTGGCGCCGGTGACGTCGTCGGCAGCGATGCCGACGATCGGAGCGGGCTGCGCTTCCGTCACGCCTCGCCGTCCTGTTCGATTCGACGGGGACGGGTAATGGGTGCGGAGGGATCGCCGGCGGGAGGGAGCTCCGAAGCGGAGGTGGGGATGACATGCGCGGCGTCCTCCGTGTCCAGACCGCCCTGGCGCTTGAGCACCCAGGTGGCGAGGAGTGGCGCGAAGATGGCAGTGACCAGGACGGCGGAAGCGACCTGAGCGGTCGCGACTTCGACGAACGGAGCAAAGCTGGGGTCCGCAGCGGCGACGATGGCCGGCGTGGCGATCGAGTTGCCGGCCGTGGTCGCGGAGGCGATGCCGATGCCGGACTTGATGCCGCGCCGGAGGACGAACCGGTAGCCGATGTACACGAGGGTTCCGGTGATCAGGGTGGCGGCGATGCCGACGAAGATGCCGCCGATGCCACCGGCGATGACGTTGCGGAGGTCGATGCCGGTGCCGAGCGCAAAGGCGAAGAAGGGGATGACGATGTTCGGCACGGGCCGCATGACCTCGGTCCACTTCGCGTCGAGGTTGCCGACGATGAAGCCGAGAATCAGGGGGATGACGGCGGCGAGCAGGGTGAGGAACGGGATGTTGCCGAGGCCCGACATGCCGAGGAACAGCAGGGTGAAGAAGGGGCCGTCGTTGATGGCGGAGGCCATGTAGGCGCCGCGGTCGCGGTAGTCGCCGTAGCGGCCGGTGAAGGCGAGCCAGAGGCCGCCGTTGCTGTTGTCGAAGCTGGCCAGCAGGGCGAGGATCGAGATGCCGAGGATGCCCTCGACGCCGACCAACAGACCGAGACCCGCGACGAGGGCGGCGGGGATGATCGTCTTGAACAGCAGGACCACGCCGGTGGTCGCGAGCACGGGACCCGACGCCTTGGCGGTGATCTGCATGCCGGTGGCGAAGATCAGGACGGCGATCAGGGGCAGGGCCGATTCGGCGAACAGGGCGGTGGTGAAGCTACCGAGTTCGAGGAAGCCGGGCGTAAATGTCCCGACCATCGAACCGAGGATCAGGGGGATCAGCATGAGCCCGCCGGGGATGCGGTTCATGCCGTCGAACAGGGGGATGCGGGACTTCGGAAGCGATTCGGCTGCCATTGGCGAATCTTCTCTCTGTGCGGGAGGTCTGTGTGGGCGGAGGGGTGCGTACAACTAGTACGGACACGATGTACTTACTGTAAGCCGCGTGGGGCACGTCACACAAGAAAGAGCCATCCGTTCGCTGGGCCTGGCAGAACTACTTCGTAGTCTTCGCTGCCGTGGCGCACGTCCACCTGACCTGACGGGAACCGATGTTGATCATCACGCTGAACGGCGACCGCGGGGGCCGCGCCGCCCGTGCCAAGCAGTGACCCCCTCCGCGACCGCCGCGTCGGCACTGGTGGTCATCCCCGCCTTCGGTTCGCCGGAGCTGACCGATGCGGTCGTGCACGACCTAGTCCGCGACAGGAGCGACCTCGACCCGGCCCTGCGCATCGTGGTGGTCGACAACGCCGGTGACTACGTCCTCCCTGAGGGGCGCATCGAGGTCCACCGCCCGGGGCGCAACCTGCGGTGGATCGGCGCCGCCAACTGGGCTCTGCAGACGGCGTCGCGCGATGGCCATGCGGTCTGCGTGGTGCTGAACAACGACATCCGGCTGTCGCCCGGGTTCCTCGATGGATTGCTCGCGCCCTTCTCCACAGCGGACGACATCGCGCTCGCGGCGGCCTGCTACGACGATTTCTGGCTCCACCAGCGGGCCTCTGCGATACCGGGTACCGCCGCGGAGTACGTCCCGCGCGACGTGTTGCGCGACGTCGACTTCTGTGACGGCACCGCCATAGCGTTCGCCGTCCCCCCCGTCGTCGGACTGGGAGGTCTGGACGATGTCACCTTCCCGCGGCACGGCTACGGCGCGGACATCGACCTGGCGATCCGCGTGCGGGCGGCCGGCCTGCGGTGCGTGGTCACGGAAGGCGCCTACGTCTCGCACCTGCGGCGGCAGACGATGAACCGGACCGGTCAGAGCTCCGAGGGCAACCGGGCGGAGATCCTCCATGGACTGGACGCCAAGTGGGGCGACGGGTGGCAGGCGGACGTCGGGCTCGGCCCGGACTCGTTCCCCGCCCACAACACCGGGAGCGGCGCGTCCTGGTACCTGACGGCTCCAACATGGTGAGCACTCCAGGGAAGATCGTCTACGCGGGTTTCGCCACGCGCCACCACAGCGGCGGCGTGCACGTAATGACCCAGCACGTCCGGCTGCTGCGTGAGCGTGGCCACGAGGCCTGGTTGTGGCTGCCCGACGCGGACGACCGCACCGACTGGATCTCCGACGACGTGCCCATGCTGTTCGGCAACACCACTGCGATCGGCGCCGACGACCTCCTGGTGCTGCCGGAGACACCGACCGTCCAGGGCCGCGATCCGGCACACGGAGCGCGCAAGGTCATCTTCAACCAGAACCACTTCTACACCTTCGCCGCCGGCGCGCCCGGCGAGGACTTCCCCGGCTGGACGCCGGCGCCCGCGATCTGGGTGGTGTCCGAGGAGAGCCGCGACGTGCTGTCCGCCGCGCTGCCCGGCCTGCCGGTGAGCGTGGTGCCCAACCCGGTCGACGGCGAGCTGTTCGCCCCCGACGCGACCGACCAGCTCCGGGTGAGCTGGTTCCCCCAGAAGCGGCCGCGGGAGGCCTCGCTGCTGAGGCGGCTGCTGGCCGACGAGCCACGACTCTCGGGAGTGGAGCTGGTGGAACTGGTCCAGGCCCCGCGGGCGGAGGTGGCCGCCACCCTGGCGGGCTCGGCGGTCTTCGTCGCCCTCGGGCACACCGAGAGCTACGGCCTGCCGGTCGCCGAGGCGCTGGCGTCGGGCTGCCTCGTGGTCGGGTACGACGGCGGCGGCGGGCACGAGCTGTTCGAGGCACCCGGTGCCTGGCGGGTCCCGGACCAGCGACCGCTGCTGATCCGCGACCGGGTGGCAGACCTGATCCAGGACCTCGACGCCCTGGCGCCGGTCCGCGAAGCCAATCGCCGCTGGGTGCTCGACCGCTACCCGTTCGCCCGGACCGGAGCGGCGCTGCAGGAGGCGGTCGCGGCCGCGCGGGCCCGGCCCGGCGCCGACGCCGTGGCCGTGCATCCGGTCGCCTGGCTCGACACCCTCGGCCCGCACTTCACGGCATATGCCTGAGGTCTCAGTGGGCACCCTTCACCACGTTGACGAGGTCCTCGCCGGCCACGTAGCGGCGCACCTGCGCGTTGACCAGCGCGAAGGCTCGTGGGCCGGACTGCGCGATCGAGCCGGCGGCGTGCGGGGTGATGATCAGGTTCGGAGCGGTCCACAGCGGGTGGTCGGCAGGCAGGGGCTCCGGTTCCATCACGTCCAGGGCGGCGCGCAGCCGCCCGGACGTCAGTTCCGCGAGCAGCGCCGAGGTGTCCACGACCTTGCCGCGCGCCACGTTGACCAGCAGGGCGCCGTCGGGCATCCGGGACAGGAACTCCGCGTCGACGAGACCTGTGGTGGCCTCCGTGAGCGGAACGGTCAGCACCACCACGTCGGCCTCGGGCAGCAGGCCCGGCAGCTCCGAGGTGGCGTGGATGCCGACTCGTGCGGTGTGCGCCACGAACACGGGAACGACGTCGAAGCTCCGCAGGCGGCGGGCGGTCTGCTCTCCGAGGTCACCGGCGCCGATGATCAGGACGCGCTTGTCGCGCAGGTCGTCGGCCTCCATCGGGTCCCAGCGGCCCTGTCGCTGCGCTTCCCCGAAGTGGGGCAGCCGACGCAGCGTGGCCAGGACGACGGCGAGGACCAGTTCGGCGACAGCCGGGCCGTGCACGCCACGCGCGCTGCACAGGGTCACACCGTCCGGGACGTGCTCGAAGATGTCCTCGACGCCGGCACTCGTCAGCTGGGTGACCTCGAGCTTCGGCATGGCGGCGAACTTCCCGGCGAGGTCGGTGGAGTCCTCGACCTGCGGCACCCAGAAGACGGTCTCCGCCAGCCGCTCAGGCTTCTCGCCCCCGCCGTCCCAGACGATCACCTCGACCCCGTCGGGAAGGGCTCCGAGGAGATCGCGGGCATTCGGATCGGGTACGCAGACGACAGTCATTTCGTCAGTGTAAACATCCCCTTGACGAGGCAGGGCTGTGGTGTCCGCAGGACTCCTACAGAACTGAGAAATTCATCCACGGTGGCCGGAAACACCCGTGCCCGATGGATCAGCCGCGCCCGTCGGTGCGGCTTCGAAGGCAGAACCGAACTTCCACAGGAGACTCGTCATGGCCATCACACAGCTCACCTACCCCCACCAGGAGCCGGAGCTCACCGGCGAGGACATCCGGCTCCGCAACTGGGCCTGGAACTCCCGGCTGGGCCTGCCCGGCTCGGTCGTCGCGCCGGCCAGCGAGGCGGAGCTGTGCGACTTCCTGTCCACCAGTGACGGGCGGGTCCGGATGATCGGGAGTCGGATGTCGCCCGGCAGGATGATCGAGGTCGCGGACGGAGCCGGCACGCTCCTGGACCTGAGCAGGCTGAGCGGTCTGATCTCCAGCACCGATGACACCGCGACCTTCGCCGGCTCGACCTCGCTGGCCGAGGTGTACGCGTTCCTCACCGCGCGGGGGCAGATGCTGGACGCCTCACCCGGGGTGATCGCCGAGCAGACGCTGGCCGGCGCCCTGTCGACCGGAACCCACGGTCAAGGGCTGCAGCAGAGCTCGATCGCCGGCGCCGCGCTGGCCATCCGCATGGTGCTGGCCGACGGCACGGTCGCGGAGTTCGACCATGACCACCCGGACTTCCCCGCGGTCCAGCTCGGCCTCGGCTCACTGGGCGTGATCACCGCCGTGACGTTGCGCGCACGGGAGTCGATGATCTACACCTGCGTGAAGAAGGCTGTCGACGCGGGCACACTCGAAACGGACCTGGAGACCTGGAACCGGGAGAACATCCTGGTCAAGGCGTGGTGGTTCCCCCAGGAAAACCAGGTGCAGGCGTGGACCGCCAACGAGGCGTCCGACGACGAGGTCTCCCGGTACCGGGCCGGTGGCAGTCAGCTCGTGGAGTACGCGACGACCGATACGTCCATGAACAGCACGATCGAGGCAACGCTGCAGCACCTCCGCGACGACAGCAAGGGCGTCGCCGACAACGGCAAGTCGCTCCGCACGGTGTCGCGCTTCCGGGACTTCACCGACGTCACGGGTGACATCTACCAGGTGTTCTGCAAGGGGATCGCGACCCCTCAGATCAACGTGGAGATCGCCATTCCGCTCGCCCGGGCCGGAGCTGTCATCAGGAAGATCAAGGACTGGCATGCGGAGACCCGCCCCCGCATGCACTACCCGGTGATCCTGCGCTGCACCGGCGCGTCCGAGGGATGGCTGAGCCCGTCCAACGGCCAGGACACCTGCTACTTCGGCTTCGTGGTCTACTACGCGGCGGACGGTTCGCTGTCCGAGGAGGGGAACAGCTTCCTCCGGGCCGTGGAGCGGGCCCTGGCCGAGGAGGGTGGCAGGCCGCACTGGGGCAAGTACTTCGACGAGTCCCTCTACGACTGGCCGGCGCTCTACCCCCAGTGGGAAGCCTTCCGCCGGGTGCGCGAGGCGCTGGACCCCGAGCACCGCTTCGCAAATGCCTTCACCGATGCGCTCCTCGACTGACCCGACCCGCCCACTAGGACAGGAACACCACCAATGAATGCCTGGGTGACCTTATCGACTCAACCCGACTACCTGATCGGGGTCCGGACGCTGCGTGCCTCGCTCGCGGCCTCCGGCAGCACCATCCCCCTCGTGGTCATGGTGACCGAGGGGATCGACGAGCAGGCCCGGCGCCTCCTGCAGGACGACGGGTGCCTCCTGCGCGACGTGGCACCGTTGCGTCCTGCCGGCGGGTCGGCGGACAGCTACGCCAACTCCCGGTTCGCGGAGGTGTGGACCAAGCTGGCTGTCTGGGGCCTCACGGAGTTCGAGCGCGTCGTCTTCCTGGACGCCGACATGCTGGTGACGCGGAACATGGACGAGCTGTTCTCGCTGGACCTGGCCGACGGCGCCATCGCCGCCTGCCACGCCTGCCGGTGCAACCCCAATCGGATCGCGAGCTATCCGGCGAGCTGGCGGCCCGAGACCTGCTTCTACACGCACTGCCGCGGCGGGGACCACGTCACCGAACCGGGGGCGATGGACAACTACCTGAACGGCGGCTTCCTCGTACTGTCGCCCGACGAGGCCGTCCTCGCCGACATGGTGGGGCGGCTGGCGGCTGTTGAGGACCTCTCGCACTACCCGTTCGCGGAGCAGGACTTCCTCAACGAGTTCTACCGCGACCGCTGGCAGCCGCTGCCCTACGTGTACAACGCGCTGAAGACCCTGCCGCACCAGCACCCGTCGGTCTGGGATCCGGCGTCGGTGAAGAACATCCACTACATCATCGACAAGCCGTGGGCGAAGCCGCTCGACCCCACCGACCGGTACGTCGAGGTGAACCGGCTCTGGTGGAAGATGGCCGCCACCTTGGGCGCACCCGTCCGCTCCTGACCCCGCAGGCGAAGGTGCTAGGTCCGATCCCGCTGTGAGGTCCGGGATCGAACAGGACGGCGTGCCGTTCGAAGCCGGCCCGCACGTCGCACACGTTGGCGATGTCCGGGGGAGATGCTAATTACCTGCAGCCTTGTTGCGGCTGAGCTCCACGGGTCCATCCACGGCGAGCCGGTTGAGTGCCTCGCGGATCGGGATCCTGTTCGCGCCGATTCGCGAGGTGAGCGTCGTCTCGCGTAGCTACGCCCCCGCGGGCAGCTTGCCCGACGCGATCGGCGCTTGCCTAGCCATAGACGGAATCGTCGGCGATGTCCGCTGGAGGTGCGGAAGAAGTCATGGCACGTCCGGCTACGACGCGGCGGCAAGCGTCGCTTGGGTTGCCCTGCGGGAGCCGGCCTTGGCGCCCCGGCGGAGGACGAAGCGGTAGCCGATGTACACCAGGGTGCCGGTGATGAGGGTGGCGGCGGTGCCGACGAAGATGCCGCTGATGTCGCCGGCGATGACGTTGCGGAGGTCGATGCCGGTGCCGAGGGCGAAGGCGAAGATCGGGATGACGATGCTCGGTACGGGCCGCATGACCTCGGTCCACTTGGCGTCGAGGCTGCCAATGATGAATCCGAGGATCACGGGGATGGCGGCGGCGAGCAGGGTGAGGAGGGTGAGGAAGGGGATGTTGCCGAGCCCGGCGACGAGGGCGGCGCGGATGATCGTGTTGAACAGCAGGACGCCGCCGGTGGTCGCGAGGACGGGGCCGGAGGCCTTGGCGGTGATCTGCATGCCGGTGGCGAAGATCAGCACGGCGATCAGCGGCAGGGCCGAGTCGGCGAACAGGGCGGTGGTGAAGCTGCCAAGTTCCAGAAAGCCCGGAAGCGCAGGTTTCGACAACCGAGCCGAGGATCACGGGATGAGCACGAGTCCGCCCAGGATGCGGGACTTCGCAAGCGATTCGGCTGCCATGGCGAATCTTCTTTCTGTGCGGACGGAGGGGTGCATGCAACTAGTGGGGACACGATGTGCCAAGGGTGGGGCAGTGCAATCCTTATATAAGGATGAGGACTATCCGATCCTCCGTCCTATCGCCCCGCTGCCATGAGTTCTGGCGCCCAAGCTCGTTCCCCGTGCCAAGCGCGCGGGGGACAGGACGCGACTCGGAACGGGCGCTACTGAGCAGTCTCGCGTTACGGACTAGGATGCCGTTCGGGACAGGCCAGCTATGCATGCTGTAGGTTCGCCGTCATACAGATGACCGTGGTTTAGAAGCAGACATACAACCCAGCCGCTCGGACCTCAACCTGGCGGGGGCAGATCGGCCCTGTAAATCCCGAGCCGACTATCGCTGAGCCTGCACAAACTGTACCGACTTCGTGCGCGGTATTGTTCAGATGAATGGACTGAATGCTCGGATTGGATCTGAGAGTAAGTGGCGCAGGTAGTGGGCTGGCAGCTCGCCAACACTGCATCCTCACGGCGCACCGGGTCATCGGTTAGGATTTCAGGGATTAGCCGTGGGAGGACCTCGGTAGTCACTGACTAGCAATATTGGGGATGATGATGTCAGATACAACTTCCGCTTGGAGCGATCAGCATGAGGTTTGCCTCGAGCAGCTTCACAGCATGATGACTGGTCAGCAAAAAACCGTTCAGCAGGCGGCGAACCTGCTGAAAAAGATCACTCGGGACGAAGACCTCATTGACGAAGTTGTCGCGAAGCACTTGGAGATTGCAGCAAAGATACAGACCCACGGCGGGCCTACCGTATTCGATGCAAACGGCAAAGAGGATCCTTGGTACACCGGACCACAGGAAGGAGACAAATTTTGGCCAGCCCTGCGCACGTCACTCGAAGCGGACCAGCGCTGGGCGCCCGCCGTTCCGTCCCTCGACAAAACATCGACTGACGTGCTGAGTCGGCTTGGAAACCCCACGAGCGACAGGATAACGACGCGTGGGCTGGTACTCGGATACGTACAGTCCGGTAAGACGGCAAACTTTACCGCAACGATTACTAAGGCAGCCGATGCTGGCTACCGTCTTTTCATCGTTCTCTCTGGAGTGCACAATTCTCTAAGGCGCCAAACACAGCAGCGGCTCGAAAATCAAATTACACGTTTGAACCCAGTGGATTGGGCCACATTAACAACTGAGTTCGCAGACTTCGGGAATCCGGTGCAGGGCCTGCCAATGCTCGCTGGATCTCAGCTCCGCCTTCTTGCGGTAGTGAAGAAAAATGTCACTAGGTTATCCAATCTGCTCACCTGGCTGACAAAGGCTAACGAGTCTGGCGGCTTGGCCAATTGCCCAATCCTCATCATAGACGATGAGGCAGACCAAGCAACCCCAAATTCCTCAAAGAACCCAGACCTAGATCGAACCAAGATACATGAAAAAATAGTAGAATTGCTTAAGTTTCCCAAAGTGGCCTATCTTGGCTATACCGCTACGCCCTTTGCGAACATCCTATCTAACCCCGCTGACCCCTTCGGTATCTACCCACGGAGCTTTATTTACTCACTCCCGCGCCCTGCGGGATACTTCGGCGCAGAAGAGCTGTTTGGGGCGGCAGTCCCTGAAGAGAATGCAACCGCCGACCAGCAGCCACACGATATGATCCGTCATATCAGCTGGGAAGAAGCTGGCGCTTACAAAGTGAAAGCTAAGCAACCGTACACTCCTCTGGTTACTAAATCACTAGCTGACGCCGTTCGCTGGTTCATCATGGCGACAGCCGCTCGACGCTTTCGGCAGGGACACGCTGACCATTCGAGCATGCTGATTCACACCACAATGCGTGTACAGCCGCAACTGGACATGATCCCTGTAATTCAAAAGTTTGTTCGCAGCTTGAGCACAGAGTGGGCCTCTGGAAATGTGCAGCCCTGGCGCGCTCAGTGGGAGACCGAGATAGAAGCGGAGCCAGCATCACGTCACGGTCTAGCGCCTGTGTCTTTCGAAGAGATGTCTACGGGCGTGACCGGCGTGCTGAGCAGAATCCATGTACTCGCAGATAACGGTTCCTCCAGCGAGAGACTCCTTTACACCGCGGATCCGGCCACGGTTATAGCGATTGGAGGAAACACCCTTTCGCGTGGCCTTACCTTAGAAGGGCTGGTGTCCTCCTTCTTCCTTCGAGAGAGTCGGAATTATGATAGTACGCTCCAAATGGGACGCTGGTTCGGATACAGGCCCGGATATGCAGACTTGCCGCGAATCTGGACTTCGAAAGATCTGGCGTCGGACTTCGAGTTTCTTTCGGATGTCGAGTATTCCATCAGATCTGACATATCGCGGTATTCTGGCGGAGTTGCTACTCCTCGCGAGCTCGCGGTGCGCATTCAACTTCACCCGAAGTTGAAGATTACGTCAGCGCTGAAGATGTATTATGCCGTCAGGGCAACCTCATCCTACAGCGAGCAGCGACCGCAAACCATTCATTTCAGCCATCGGAATGCAGAAATTGCGCTCCATAACCGGCGCGCCACCGATCTCCTGTTGCGGGATGCACTCAAGTATGGGTACCCGAACAGGGACGGTAGGGCTTCACTCTTAGTAAATAAAGTTCCTGTAGACGTGATATCAGCATTCCTGGAAGAATATGAATTTCACCCGAGCAGCGAAATGTCGGATGACACGCTGCTGGGCTACATCAAGGAACAAAATGCTTTTGGGTCACTTCTCGAGTGGAACGTGGCCGTAGCGGGGCTTCAACGAAACTCGCAGAGCCTCGGTACTGTCTCTTTGAACGGAGCAGACTACAACCTGATCAATCGTGCTCGACTGAAAAATGGGTCGGACGAGAGTACGGCCTACATCAAGGCTTTGATGTCTCCCGCGGATCTCATTCTCGACATGCCGAACGCAAGTGAGATCGGCGCCCAGAAGAATGCCAGGGAAATGCGCAACGAATGCGCCGTTCCCTTACTCCTCATATACCCAATCTCGAAAGATTCCGTTCCGGAGTCATCTTCGAAGGCGCGGGAACCGTTGGATGCCGTCGAACACCAGATAGGGCTTGGTCTGAGTCTCCCAGCGGCCGCTCCCGATTCAGAGCCGAAGGACATGGTGCAAGTCGACCTCAGCCGGGTTACGGCGAACGCTGGGTCAAACGACGAGCTAGACGAAGATTATGTATACGAAGATACTGAGGGCTCTCACAATGAGTTGAATCTCGATGCAGACTGACGTTGGTATTCAGACCGTCTGGTCGGTGCTGGGAATTGAGAAAGCCGGAGTTGCATACGACTTCCAGTGGGTTGATATCGAAGCCCGCGTGCAAGCTGGAGCTGTGCGCGCCGCCATTGACTCCGAAGGTCTTATGGGTTTGCTAATTCCACTAACTGCTAGCGACATAATTCAGAAGCACGATGGAGCTGCGGTTCGTATTAATCAGACGGTGATAGAAGGGCAGCAGTTCGCTTCTGTTTTTTGTACTCGTCCAGTACTCGAGGACATTTTTGCCCTCTTTGTCGAAGCAGTCACTCGGGAATTGCCAAGCACGGGACCGATCTCAGCTGCTCTTGACGACACCTACTACGCTTGGCGCGAGTTGTTGGCCGAGAAAGTTTCCCCCCAACTGTTGACTGCCGAGAAGCAGATTGGGCTGCTGGGTGAGTTGGCCGTTCTAACACAGTTGCTGTCGGTCGGAGCTCCGAGGTCGCTGGGATATTGGACGGGTCCCTTGAATAGTCAGCACGACTTCCGTTGCGGTGAGGACGCGTTGGAGGTGAAATCGACTTTCACCCGTGAGGGCCGCCGCGCGAAGGTCAGTGGGGCACTGCAACTGTGTGCCCCAGAGGAGGGAAGTTTGTACCTCGCTTGGTATCGATTCGAACCATCGATTGGCGGGAAATCGGTGCCGATGGCAGTACAGGAAGCACTTGAAATTGGTGCAGATAGGGCGATTATGAAGGCGCTACTTCGCCGTGCCGGGTACAACCCAGCGATGGAAGAAGACTATGCGTCTTTCAAGTACAAGGTTGTCGAGCACGGCATCTATCGAGTTGACGGCGATGTTTTTCCTCGGATCATACCTCGATCATTTGTGGCCCAGTCAGTGCCAGCAGGAACCTATGGGCTTAGTTACTTCATCGACCTCAGTGCGAGTGGTGACTCGCAACTTGACGATTCCGCTAAGACCACGCTTTTCTCACATTTAGCGGAGGTCGCGTTGTGACAGGTGCTTGGGTGCAGGAGCGCTACTCTCCCAGTGGAGGACTAGCGGCGGATGGCTTCTACAAACTATTGGGGCGGCCGTCGCTTGACCCGCTCACAGTTCTCGTACGAGAGACGGCTCAGAATAGCTGGGATGCCCGGATCGAGGGCCAGGCGGTCGAGTATACACTTGCCTTATCTTCAATCGGTGATGTTGCACGGCGTAAGTTCTCGGAGATCTTTTCGAAGGCAAACGTGCCCGGCTTGGACTTAGTGAGCTGGTTGGCCGATTCCGGATCGCTGAGTTTAGAGATTAGCGACCGCGGCACAAGGGGCTTGGGGGGCCCCCCGCAAGCGGATCTCGCCAGTCCAGAAGAGGTCTATGACTGGGTGGATTTCGTTCTGAATGTGGGTAAGCCAAACACCCAAGCAGGATCCGGTGGAACTTATGGGTTTGGAAAGACTATCTCATATGTCGTATCGAGAATAAATTCGATTGTTGTACATTCGAAGTCCCTCGTCGACGGATGCGCTGTGGAGCGTCTTATATTTGCCACGATAGGCGACCAGTTCAATGACAGCCGAGTGAATTTCACGGGAAGACACTGGTGGGGTCACTCAATCGTTGGCAATCCCTTGCCAATCGAAGGCGCCGAGGCAAGGGATATTGCATATCAACTTGGAATGATGCCTTTTGATGGTGACGAATTCGGCACGAATATATTGATTTTAGCGCCTGATTTAGGCACTAGGTCTCCCGGCCAAGCCATGAATTTCATCGCTGAGTCCATCCTATGGCACCTTTGGCCAAAGTTTGCGGATGGCGCGAGTTCTGCAATGCAGTTTTCCCTCCTTTTGGAAGGCCGTAGAGTTAGTATTCCAAAGATCGAAGATCGTCCCCCGCTCGATCGTTTTCGCAACGCCTATGCAATGATCCGAGATCAGTCAACGTCGCCAGGAGGTGAAGTCGTACTGGGCGGCACGCTGGATGTTGTTGGTCGTCGCCAACGACCAAAGCTGAACATTGGCGATCTCGCGGTGGTTCCTTATGTGCGTCAGTATCATGACTACAAAGTTGACGACGGATCTAACCCTTCTGACCCAAACGCTCCGCTACCTGCTCGCCCTCTGCCGTTGGGCGCAGTCAATCACGTAGTGCTACTTCGCTCTCCAGACCTCGTTGTTGAATATTCGGCCGGACCTGTCGCTCCGGATCCCGATCTTCAGTGGGCAGCGGTTTTCAAAGTGCGAGATGAGTACGACTCAGTCTTCGCTGCAGCTGAACCGCCCACTCACGATGCTTGGATTCCCGACTATGTGACAAAGACGTCGGATCGAGGCATCGTCAGGAAGTCTTTGCGTGACATTCACCAATCAATTAGTTCCCGGTGGAATCCCCTCGTTCCCGAGGAAGCGTCCGGCGGGTTGAGCACAGCAGAGGTAGCCATTTCCCTCAGCTCACTAGTCCTTGGGCTGGCAGCGTCGGGCCCAGGGATGCCTGAACGACGCGGTCGAAATGGAAAAAGTAGAGCGCGTCGACCTAGCTCGCCAGAGATAGCTTATGAGAAGAGCGAGATTACCGTCGAGGGCGACGTAGTCATGTCAACGGTGATCTTTCGGATAGTGCCTTTGAAGGACCGTGCGGTGACAAATATTGATATCGCAGTGGGAGTTGCTCTTGACGACTCGTCCATTGCGCACGACTTGGATCCTGCTTTGTCGCTGGTACATGTATCTGCGCCGGACGCGACGGCAGAGATTAAATCTGCTGCGGGGACGCTGACGCTAACTGGGGATGCGGAACGGCTTGCAAAGATATCGGCAAAGCATTCGTCTTGGAGCTCGATAGTGTGGTCTGTCGAACCGAGTGTTGGATTAGATTCATGAGACTAGTAACGCGCCCATTTCTGCTTCCCACGGAAGATGTCGTTCTACCTAGCGAGTGGGATACTAGGGAAGGTGTGGAGAGGGTTGCATTACCGCAGGAGATGTCAGGTTGGGACTACCAGACGAAGTTGTTCCTCTCGAGGTCTTTTGAGATCTCTGATAGATCGATAGTCGCTCAATGCCAGCTTGGTCTGAATGCTCGTTTGGGCTTAATTGTTACCGCTCGCTCGTCGACTACAAAAGTCGTACGCCCGATATGGAGCGACATCTGGGCGGCAGGTAGTAGAAACGAACCGAGTCTTCACCAGTTGGAGACAGTGCTTGAAGGCTACGATATGGGCGGTCGACTGACACTTACATCGACCGTCGTTTTCTATTCGAGTAGTTCTATCAGCGAATCAGCGCCGAGCAAAGTTGGGCAGATTCTATGGCGAGACGCTAAGTCTGTGTATCTCGAGGGACAGGGCTCCCAATTCCCCACCTACTGTGAGGACTTTTCGCGAACAAGGTACGAAATCCGTAATGCTCCATGGGCTGTGGAGGTAGAGGATGACGATCTGGATGCTTCATTCCTAGGAAGCGTCCGTGTATTCCTTAATGAGAACCATAAAGGTGTGCGCAAGCTATTGGAAGGGTCACGGGACGGAGCGACGCTGCAGTTGGCACGTCAGCTGGAGGTGGATGTTGCGCGGCAACTTGCCATGGCGGCTTTGCATAATGATGTCCTCACGTCGGGCGAAAGAGCATGGGACGAGGGGACGGTAGGGGCCGTTCTCGCAAACCTCATCACGATGCTATGGCCAACCGGCGAGAATCCGAAGCACCTGAGCAATTTGGTTCGAGCTAATCCAAGTTTCTTTGACGCCTACATTGCTCACGCTAGAGGACTTTAGGAATCGGATGTATACATATCTTTATCCACGCCTAACTGGAGCGCCCGAGCTTGAGGCGTTAAACATAGTGAAAGGTGGTCAGCTGGCTGCGCTGCATCAATTAGGAGCGAGCAAGCACGGCCGAGCCACTTTCTCTGCTGTAGGAGGAACCCCGGTGCGAGAGGAAGCGCTGGTCGAGCTACAAGACCTTATAAGGGGCATTTGTGTCGATTATGGGTATCCCGGGGCAATGGGCCAGGAAGCTCAGCAAAGCTTTGACAGGGTTCTGGGAACGGCCTTGCTAGAAAAGATGCGTATTGTGCCCGGGGATGCGGCAAACGATGGCGTATGGTCGTTTGTCTCTTTGATACTTGTTCCGGAATTGGGTCCTTGGCGCTTTCCTTCGCGACATAATGACAGGCTCCGCGGTCACAGAAGAAATGTTGTACGCAGGTTGTGGTGGCGGGCATATACCTTTGGCCCCAATCTGACTTTTGCCCCTGAAGGGTGTGCGCCCTTGCGCGAGGATGACTATTTCCAGATTGAGGAACGAACGAATTTATTCGGCGATCAACGTGTAGCACGAGCTCTGCAGGATGCCATATGGCGAGTGGAGCAAAGCAATGCGCCGATTTCGCGCTCTATCTTGGTTCGGCAGCTTGCGCTGAAGATGCTTGCTGTTCGATCGCATACAGCGCTTGATGCGTTGTCCAAGCATGAATTGGATGCTTTATTTGACGAGCTTGTTGAACAAGTTCGACCTTAGCGCTGTGGTGACCGTCCTAACAGGTTCCCGCCAGCGGAGCGGCTGTAGTTCTACTCGCGGTGGCGGTCACAGATCAGCCAGCATCTCATTTACGACTTCGCCAATTTGTTTAGCTAACAGCGGCGGTACGGCATTGCCTACTTGGTGGAACTGCTGTGTCCTCGGGCCCTCAAAGAAGTAGTTATCGGGGAATGTCTGGAGACGCGCAGCCTCGCGGACTGTGAAGCTGCGGGCTTGATCGCGAGCTGGGTGAATGTAGTAATGGCCGTCCTTTGAGATGTGAGACACAATCGTTGTGGAGGGCGCGTCCCACACCTGCACGCGGAAGCGATCGGTGAAAGGGGTGCCCTCCCTCGACACATTGCTATGTTCAGGGTGGAGGACCGCAGGCAGGTCGGTGTACTTCGGACTTTTCCCGGTTCGTTCTGCAATCGTTGCCATCACCCGGTAGCGAGCGAGGTCGGACACCATGTGAGGTCGGGGCTGGTGCTGACTCGGAACGTCGACCATATGGTCGCTAATCCAGGAACGGTACGTCTGCGTCGCAGCACCGTGCTCGACGCCTTCCGCGGGATCCGGGCCGAGCTCCGCCTCGGGGAGCGCTTGCAGTGCAGACTGCTCTGCCACCAGCCAATCAACGGCGGCCTTAGGTACTCGCTTTGACGTCTGCGCCCGGACGGACGGCAGGTCCTCCAGAGCCGCACGAACCGTGACCGGGCTGTCGCCTGGGACAAGGACCTGGCGCGGGACTAGTGGCGCTACGTCCGAGCGGACACCGAGGAGGATGACACGGTGCCGCTTCTGCGGAACTCCGTAGTCCTCAGCTTTGATGATGAAGTCCGAGGGCTTAAGACTCTCCGGTTCTTTGTCGACCACCAACGATCGAATTTCGTACCTCACGCCGCTAGGCAGTGCACGGAGGTCCGCCAATATCGTTTGGAACATGCTGTCGTCACCATTTTTGGACGAAAGCAGGCCCTTCACGTTCTCCATAACGAAAATCGTCGGCTTGAACTCGTCAAGTATGTGAAGATACTCGCGGTACAGGAAGTGCTTGTGATCTGATGCGAAGTTCGCGTCTCCTGTGCGGCGGGACCTGCCGGCAAGAGAGTATGCCTGGCATGGTGGGCCCCCAATTAGCACCCACGGTGCATCCGACCTGTTTCCCAAGAGTCTTTCCCGGATCAGCGAATCTACTTGGGTTCTTGAGTCCTCGCCGAGAACTTCCCGGTGAACTTTGTCTCCTGACGCCATATAGGCCTCTTGGAAGGTTCCGGTGTAGATCTGCGCCCAAGTTTTACGTCCCAAGATGTAGTCAAAGTAGCCCTCCAAACTTTCGCCTGCTCGGCTGAGATGCCGGTAGGTTTCACGGAGACGGAGAGTCTCGCAGGCATAGGCGTCCATCTCGAAGGACGCGGCGTTCGAAAACGCGTAGGACCCGTCTGAGTTACGGACGTTGGAGAAACCTTCGTTGAGGCCGCCTGGGCCGGCGAAGAGGTCGATCAGGGGATACACTGCAGCCTTCCATGTTGTGACACTCCAGGATACCAGGGTGGTGCGCCCGTCGATGGCCGTGGGCGGGTATGTGGATGGTCCGGGTAGCGCCGAAGCCGTACAGCCAGTTGCCGTTAGCAGCGATCAGGGCTCTGCGCTAGGTGCCTTGCCGACGCGTTGCAGCAAGTTCATTTCTACAATGTCTCTATGACAGATCGCCTGACGCCTAAGCAGCGGAGCGCGAACATGTCGAAGATCCGTGCCGCGAACACGAAGCCGGAGATGCAGGTTCGCAGGATGGTGCATCGAGAAGGCTATCGGTACCTGCTCCACGACAAGCGGCTGCCAGGCAAGCCAGACCTTGTCTTTCCGGGACGTCGGAAGGTCATCTTCGTTCACGGCTGCTTCTGGCACCATCACGTGTGCCGGGCAGGCCAATACACTCCGAAGACGAACGCGGAGTTCTGGTCCGCGAAGCGACAGCGGAACGTTGAGCGGGACGCAGAGCAAATCCAGAAGCTTGGAGAACTTGGCTGGAAGATCCACGTCGTGTGGGAGTGTGAACTCAAACACCCGGATGAGGTGCTGCAGGAGCTGACGCACTTTTTATCGTGAAGGAAACCGGCGAATCCGCTGTAGTGGCGAGCGAACGCGCATCGGCTGATCTCCTGTAGGACCACCTGCGGCACTTTGTGCACGCCCGCTATCCTGAAGGCCCGTGCGCAGCGTTGCGCCCGGTTGCAGGAGACAGGTGCCGTACATGCCGCAGCTTGCCACGCCGAACCAGAGCCAGAATCGCCCGAGTGAGACCCCACTTTCCGAGCTCGATCGCATCACCGAACTTGCCGGCGACCTCGCCGGACAGTTTGAGCTAGTCCCGCTCCTCGAACGCGTCCTCGGGCATGCCGCTGCCCTCCTTGGGTGCGAGAGCGGCTCCATCTCGATCGTCCACGAGGCCGAGGGCTACTACCGCAAGGAAGTGGACCAGGGCGTCGGCTGCCGCGAGGGCCAGACCTTCCCCCTGACCGAAGGCCTGACCGGGCAGATCGTCAAGACCCGCGGCACCGTCATCCTCGACCGCTACGCGTCTGTAACCGCGGGCCACATCGACCCGGCGGACCCTCGGTGGGGGAGCGCCGTCATCGGCGTCCCCATCACTTGGGCCGGCACGATCATCGGCACGTTCGCCATCTTCAGTGACGGTCCCGGCCGCGTCTTCAGCCCCGGCGACGCATCCCTCGTGGAACTGTTCGCCAACCACGCCGCCATCGCCATCATGAACTCCCGGCTCCACCAGGCCGCCGCTGCGAAGGAACGCGAGGCTGCCGTCGCAGGAGAACGTGAGCGTGCCGTACAGGAGGTCCACGAAACGATCGGCCGGTCCCTGGGCTCGCTCCTGCTGCACCTCGACCGCGCGGACAAGGCGACGCCGGGCGGCTCGCCCTCCACTCAGCACATTGACTCCGCCCGGGTGCTCGCCCACGAGGCGCTCTTCGAGACCCGCCGGACTGTGCTGGGACTCGGTCCCTCCACCCTGGCCGACCGCTCGCTCGAGGAAGCGGTTCGCCAGGAACTCGACCGGGTGAGCGCAAACGGTCCGATGGACGTGACGCTCCTCGTGACGGGCGATCCTCACGAACTGGCACCCGTCGTCGCGCATCAGCTCTTCATGATCATCCAGGAAGCGGTGGCCAACGCGGTGGCGCATGCCTGCGCGACCGCGTGCCGGGTGGGCATCTTCTACGACACGGCCGGTATTACAGCCGTCGTCGAGGACAACGGCCGCGGGTTCGAGGCCCAGGAGAGCACCGATTTGAAGGGCAGTCGGCTCGGCCTGCACGGCATGGCAGCCCGGGCCCACTACCTGCGGGGCGAACTCCACGTGGAGTCGACGCTGGGCTGGGGGACGAGCATCCGGGCGCAGGTGCCTTACTCCTCGAACGGCGACGCCTCCCGCGAACGGTGGAAGGTCCTCGTCGCCTGCACCCAGCCCCTGCTCCGGGCCGGGCTCGTCCGGCTGCTCGAGACATCTGAGCCATCGGTGCAGGTCCTCGGCGAGTTCGGGACGCTCGAGGACCTCACCGAGTCGGTGTCCCTCCTGCAGCCGGACATGATCGTCCTCGACGAGCACCTGCTGTCCCGGTATGCCGAAGCCCGGGTGACAGAAACGGACACCGTCGAGCGGCCGGTGGTTGCCGTCGTCGACCATTTCGCGGACGAACTGCTGGCGGCCGCCGCGTCCTCGGGCGTGCGGGGCTTCCTCTCGTTGTCCTCGACGCCCGCGGAGGTGGCGCGCGTCGTCGTCGCCGCCGCCCGCGGCGACGCCCTGCTGGACGGGGCGATGTTCACGCGGCTCACCGAGATTCGTGCGGCGGATACAGGTGAGGCGATATCACTGACGGCCCGCGAACTCGAGGTGCGTGACCTGCTCGCCGAGGGGCTGGCGGACAAGCAGATTGCCACCCGGCTCGCCATCTCGGTGAAGACGGTCGAGAAGCACGTGAGTGCCATGTTGCGGAAGACCGGGGCACGTAACCGCACCATGCTGGTGGGTCTGCAGCACCAGGGTCAGGCAATCGCGAACTCCAGGTAGGCGGCAGCGTCCGTCCTCAGCCTATGTACTGAGGCGCCGCCAGCACGCTTGCTTGGTGTGCGGCTCGGAGGATGGTTACGAAGACCCAGCGGCAGTGGCGTCGAGGATGAACCGGGCTGTCTCTTGCGGCTGGTCCCAGTGCGGGAAGTGTCCGCAGTCCTCGAAGACGTGCAGGGTGGCGTCCGGGTAGAGAGACATGGCGACGGCGGCCTCACTGAGCGGGGTGACCCTGTCAGACCTGCCCCAGCCGAACGCCAGCATGCCCTTGATCGTCCCCTGTGGCGCGCCTGCCTGGCGTGGTCCGTGCGCGAGCGACTGACGCGCTTCGTCCAGACTGGGCGAGGTGGCGAATCCGCGGAGCTCCGTCAGGACGAGGTCCGGATCGAGCTTCCAGGGGGCCGCGGAGAACTGGGCGAGCAGCGTTGTCCGGCCCGCAGCCTGCTGGACGAGGAACGGCAGGACGGGCTGGAGGCGCCGTACCAGCGCAATGGACGCGGTGATGCTGGCGTTGAAGATGCGCACCTGCGTGTCGTTCCAGAATCCTCCGGGATCGAGAGCGACGACGTTGCCGGCGTGACCCCGCCGCGCCAGCTCGACCACGATCCGCGCACCCATCGAGCTTCCGACGATGTCCGCGTCGCGCAGGTTCTCCTGCTCGAGGAACTGCTCGACGGCGTCCGTGAGGGTCGCGATGGTCACCTCGCCCGCGAGCGGCTCGCTGCCGCCGAATCCGGGGAGATCGATCGCGATGACCTCGCGCTGTTCCTGCAGCAGGGGGAGGACGGGATCCCAGGTGCGGACGCTCGAGCCGAGCCCGTGCACGAGGACGAGTGGCCTTCCGGTGCCGGTTCGTTCGGCGTTCAACATGTGGGGCCTTTCGTAGCGGGCTCGAGAATTCAGTCTATGTGGGCACAGATCGCTGCAGCCGATCCCGCAGGCCGAGGGGATCCTCTCTGTGAGAATGGGCGCATGAGCCAGACAGAGATCCGCCACCACCAGGAGTCCGTCACCATCCAGGCATCGGCAGACAGCATCTACGACCTGGTCTCCGACATCACCCGCACCGGTGAGTGGAGCCCGGTGTGCACGCGGTGCTGGTGGGAGAACGACGCCGACGCGGGCCAGGTCGGCGCCTGGTTCACAGGGCGCAACGAGCTTCCGCACCGTACCTGGGAGACCCGGTCCCAGGTCGTGGCCGCAGAACGCGGCCGTGAGTTCGCCTGGGTGGTCGGTGGCGATCGAGTCCGCTGGGGCTACACGCTGACGCCGGCCGGCACCGGGACCACTCTGACGGAATCCTGGGATTTCCTGCCGGGCGGCATCGCCATGTTCGAGGAAAAGTTCGGGGATGACGCGCCCGCGCAGATCATCGACCGAACCCGGCAGGCGCTCGACGGCATCCCGCAGACGCTCGCTGCCATCAAGCGGATCGCCGAGTCCGGCACGTCGCGTGAGGATGACCGGTCCTAGCGCGTTGTCCCTGCAGCAGGACGCGCCTCAGTAGGCGGCCGCGCCCGCTGAGGCCACTTCCTGGTCCTGCTCGATGGTGCCCGTGGAGACGCCGATGGCGCCCATGATGTTCCCGTCGCGCACCAGCGGGATGCCGCCGGGGAACACCGCGAGTCGGCCGCCGTGGGCGTCGCTCAGCCCGTAGATGGGGCCGTCCTGCCGGGTGACACCCTGCAGGTCGCCGGTCTCGCACTGGAACGCGATGGACGTGTAGGCCTTGTTGATGGCGATGGTGATGCTGCCGATGTTCGCACCGTCCATCCGCACGTGCGCCTTCAAATTTCCGCCGGCGTCGACGACGGCAATGTCCATCGGCTGGCCGATCTCCGTGGCCTTCGCCGCGGCGGCGTCGATGACACGGCGGGCTTCCTCGGCGGTGATGGTCTCGAGCACTGATCCCTGGGGCATGGGGTGTCCTTCGTCGTCGAAGTGGGTGGCCGGGCGGCCGCGGCCCACTCAACCACGCGCGTCTGCTGCTGACGAGGTGGTGATTACCCCCAGGGGGAGGGCGGGAGAACCCCCATACCCAGCGCCGCCTCACCCACCTAGCGTGGGGGTCAGCCTGACCAGGAGGAATCACCATGGCCGTTGTACCGCTGAAGGACATCGTCGACCCGGCATTCGAGGCACGCTACGGGGTGCCCGCCATCAATATCTTCAATGACCTGACCATGGAGGGCGTGCTCGCCGGCGCCGTGGAGGCCAACTCCCCGGTGATCCTGCAGACCTCGGTGAAGACCGTGCGCAGCATCGGCTCCCGCGTGCTGTTCGACATGTGGCAGTCCATGACGCGCGGCATCGAGGTGCCCGTCACCATGCACCTCGATCACTGCCCGGATCGCGACGTCGTCACCGAATGCCTGAAGGCCGGCTGGAACTCGGTGCTCTTCGACGCGTCCAACCTCCCGGTCGAGGAGAACCAGCGCCAGACCGTCGAGGTCGTCGCCGAGGCCCGCAGCTACGGCGCGCAGGTGGAGGGCGAGATCGAGGCCATCACTGGCGTCGAGGATGACCACGGGTCCGACGAGGTTTCCAAGCAGCAGAGCCTCGAAGTGGCGCTCGCGTTCATCGATGCCACCGGGATCGACGTCTTCGCCCCCTCGATCGGCAACGCCCACGGCAGCTACAAGGCCGCACCCGTGCTCGACGTCGAACGCGTCACGCAGATCGTGGAGGCACGGAACGTTCCCATCGCCCTCCATGGCGGCAGTGGCCTCAGCCCCGAGCAGTTCGCCGACCTCATCGCCCGCGGCTGCGCGAAGGTCAACATCTCCACGGCCCTCAAGGAGACGTACATGCAGTCCAGCCTGGCGTTCCTCAAGCAGGCCGAACAGAACAGCAAGTGGGATCCGCCGTCGCTGTTCAAGCACACGCGGGCCGACATCGTCGCGATGGTCACCGACCTCTGCGGACAGTTCGGCAGCGCGGGCAAGGGCGGCCGCTGACCATGCCGGCCCTGATCTTCGACTGCGACGGCGTGCTCGCCGATACCGAGCAGTACGGTCACCTTCCCGCCTTCAACCAGACCTTCACCGACTTCGGCGTACCCGTGCAGTGGAGCGTCGGGGAGTACGCCGAGAAGGTGAAGATCGGCGGCGGTAAGGAGCGCATGCGCAGCATCCTGACACCCGACCTGGCCGCCTCTCTCGGCCTGCAGGACGACGACGCCGTCGACGCTGCGATCCTCTCCTGGCACAAGCGGAAAACCGAGGTCTACAAGGGTCTCGTGGAGAGCGGGGTCATGCCCGCGCGGCCGGGTATCGCGCGGATCGTGCAGGAGGCGCACGACGCCGGGTGGACACTCGCCGTCGCCTCCACCTCCGCCGAACCCGCTGTCCGGGCGGTCCTGACGCACGCCGTCGGGGAGGAGTTGGCCGCACACTTCTCGTTGTTCGCCGGGGACGTGGTGCCTGCCAAGAAGCCTGCCCCGGACATCTACCTGCTCGCGCTTTCGGAGCTCGGGGTGTCGGCCGACGACGCGATGGTCGTCGAGGACAGCGGCAACGGACTCCGTGCCGCCGTCGGAGCCGGACTCCGGACCGTGGTGACGGTCAGCGGCTTCACCCGCGAGGAGGACTTCACCGGGGCGTCCCTCGTGGTCAGCTCCCTCGGGGATGCCGACGGCGAGCAGACGGAGGTCCTCGCCGACCCGCACGGCGCTCGCCCGTCCGGCGTCGTCACCCTAGCGACCCTGCAGACGCTGCTCTCCGCACCTGCCCCCACTTCCGCGACCATCGAAACGGAGAACCCATGAGCGCCACCGACCTCGCCGACGTCGAGTACGTCGTCCACTCCCTGGCGCAGACGGCTGTGGACAAGGAGAAGGAGTTCGGCGATCTCGACGCCGTGGTCGGCGACGGCGACCTCGGTTACTCCCTGGCCCGCGGCTTCGAGAAGGTCCTGGCGGACTGGGACTCCTTCAAGCGCGACGACGTCGCCACCTTCCTGCAGCAGATCGCGCTCGCCATCTCCAGCAGGATCGGCGGGACCTCCGGTCCGCTGTGGGGGACGGCATTCCTGCGGGCATCTGCCGCAGCGAAGGCGGTGGACACGATCGACGGAACCGCCGTCGTCGCCATGCTGCGCGGAGCCACCGACGGCATCAAGGCCCGCGGCAACGCCGACCTCGGCGACAAGACCCTGCTCGACGCGCTGATCCCGGCGACCGATGAACTCGAACGGCAGCTGGCAGCCGGCGCGTCGCCGGAGGAGTGCCGGCAGGCATTCGCGGCGAAGGTCCGCGAGTGCGCGGATGCGACGTCGACCCTCGAGGCTCGACGCGGCCGCGCCAGCTACAGCGGGGAACGCAGCATCGGTTCGCCAGATGCCGGCGCTGTAGCGGTCGCCATCATCGCGGAGCGCATCGTCGCCGACTGGCCCTGACTCTCTTTCTCCTTCAACTCATCCCTACTCACAACGACGTGGAGCCCCCATGAAGAAGTTCGTCAACGATCCGCAGCAGTTCGTCCCGGAGATGCTCGAGGGCCTCGCGCTCGCTAACCCGGACACCCTCAAGTACATGCCCGAGTACAACCTGATCATGCGCGCCGACGGTCCGGACCAGAACAAGGTGTCGATCGTCCAGGGCTCCGGGTCCGGGCACGAGCCGGCGCACGTGATGATCGTGGGTAAGGGCATGCTCGACGCCGCCTGCCCGGGTGACGTCTTCGCCGCGCCTCCCTTCGACTACGTGTACGAGACAACCAAGCTCATGGCCTCGCCCAAGGGCGTGCTGCTGCTGGTGAACAACTACACGGGCGACAAGATGGTGTTCGAGATGGCGCAGGAGATGTCCTCCGCCGAGGGCATCGAGGTGAAGACGTTGTTCATCAACGACGACGTCTCCGTGGAGGACTCTACCTACACGATCGGGCGCCGCGGTGTTGCCGGCAACTTCTTCGTCATCAAGGCCGTGGCCGCTGCCGCCGAGCGCGGGGCGGACCTCGACGAGGTCATCCGCATCGGCGAGAAGGTGAACTCGGTGACCCGGACGATGGGCGTCGCCCTGACAGCATGCACTCCGCCGGCGAAGGGCAGTCCTTTGTTCGAGCTCGGCGAGGACGAGATCGAGATGGGAGTCGGTATCCACGGGGAGCCCGGGCGGCGTCGCGCGAAGATGATGCCGGCGAACGAGATCGTGGAGGAGCTTCTGGCACCGGTGGTGAAGGACCTGCCGTTCGGCGACGGCGACCGCGTGGCCCTCATGGTCAACGGCCTGGGCGGAACCCCGATCAGCGAGCTGTACCTGCTGTACGGGCAGGCGCATAAGCGGCTCGCGGAGCAGGGGATCAGTGTGGGCCGCAGCTATGTGGGGGAGTACTGCACGTCCCTGGACATGGCCGGCGCATCCGTCACGCTGGTGAAGCTCGATGACGAGATCGAGTCGCTGCTGATGGATCCGGCGGAAATCCCTATCCGCGTGTTCTAGTTTCACCGCATACGACGGCGGAGCGGTCACCTTCGGGTGGCCGGCCCGCCGTTGCGCGGGGTCGATCGAGATCTTCCTAGGATTAGCTACTTGTTCTTTGGATGACTGATCTTCAGCGTCAATCGATAACTACTGTCCCCTACACCATCGGTTACGCTACTAACCGATGATAGCGTGGCTACATGGCATCGAAAAGCGGGGCCCCACGGCAGGACCGATGGCCCTCGGTTGCATGGGAGCAGCGACCATGGGAGGCGGTGCCAGACCGGGGCGAGTCCCATCGGGCTCGACTGCGGGCGAGGGGTCCTTACGACGCGGCTGTACCACCCCTGATTGCGGATCGTGCGCTGCCGCCGTTGTCGCCTGAAACGGTTGTCGCTGGCGAGGATGCGGTGACGGAACTCGTCCGCTTCGACGGAGAGTACGGGGCGACCACCGCACCTTTTGCCGCCATTCTTCTGCGCAGCGAAAGTGCCTCCAGTTCCGAGATCGAGCGCCTCACTGCTCAGCCGAAAAACATTGCCCTGGCAGAGCTCGGCTTCCGGAGCGGACCAAATGCGCGTCTCGTCGTTGCGAATACTCGGGCTATGGAAGCCGCCATCGCTTTGTCCGCCGATCTCGGGGCGGACGCAATTATCGCCATGCAGAAGGCACTCTTGGTGGACACTCATCCTGAGTACACGGGCCAATGGAGGCACCAGCAGGTATGGATCGGCGGAGGTGTCGCCAACAGTCCGCACTCCGCGGCATTCGTTCCGCCGCACCCGGATCGAGTGCCGGAGCTGATGACGGACCTCGTGGCCTTCGCCCAACGCGTCGATCTGCCGGTCATGCCGCAGATCGCCCTCGCCCATGCTCAATTCGAAACCATTCACCCCTTTCCGGACGGCAACGGTCGAACAGGCCGGGCACTCACTCATGCAATGCTGCATCGTTTGGGTATCATGCGGAACCTGACCGTCCCCGTGTCAGCTGGCTTGCTTCAGAACACGGAGGGCTACTTTGATGCTCTGACCGCATACCGGAACGGCTCAGTGGAGCCCATCATCGAGGCTTTTTCCTCCGCGTTCACATCGGCTTTGGTAAGCGGCAGGCAGTTGGTGCGTGACCTCGAAGAGTTCAGAAGCTGGGCCGTCGGGAGAACATCGGCGCGCGGCGGATCTGCGGGCAGGCGCACTATCGATTTGCTGCTGCAACATCCCGTTATCGATGCGAGGACTGCTGCTACGCTGCTGGGCATCACCGCGCAGAACGCGCAGAACGGACTGAACCGACTTGTCGTTGACGGCATCCTTGCGCCAAGCGGGCAAGGCAGACGCAATCGAACTTTCGAGAGCGAGCGCGTGCTCGCTGCCCTCGAAGCTTTTGCCCAGCGTGCACGACGACCGCGGCCAGGGTAGGGCGAGGGATCGAGCACGCCGCTGGCATTTCTACGGATAGCGCGTTGCATCAGGCCATTCATGGAGTTGATTGGCCGAGCCATCCAAGTGCTCTCATCAGAGCATTCGTCGTCCAAGTGGACGACGAATGCTCTGATGTGATGCTCAGCAGGGACGCCAGGTCTTTCCACCAGGTGCGTAGCAACGAGGCCCGTTGTAGCCGGGGTAAGGATTTCCAGCCGCAGGGGGAGCGGGAGGGACATACTGCTGAGCGGGTGGAACGTAAGGTGCTGGTGCGGGCGGGAGGTTCCGGATCCGCTCCCGCTCGGCGGCAGCTGCCACTTCAGCGGCAAGCCGGCCAGCCTCAGCCTGAGCATTGGCTTCTGCCTGAAGTCGTTCGGCTTCGATGCGTGCTGCTTCAGCGGCTTCCGCCTGCATCCGTTCGGCCTCGACGCGTGCGGCCTCAGCGGCTTCTGCCTGGACCCGTTCAGCCTCGACCCGCGCAGCTTCTGCCACCCTGGCTGCTTCTGCTTCAGCGGCGGCGACTCGGGCTGCTTCCCTTGCTTGTTTGAGAGCGGCAGCCTTGGTGTCAGCTGCGTTCAGAGACTGCTCGGCCTTGCTGATTCGAGTGTCGAGGTCACGTGTGATCGCCGCGGCACGATCGGCTCCGACAGCGAGCACGCGAACGGTGTCCTTGCCGGCGTTCAGCGTTTCCCGGACAGCCTTCGCCGTCGTAAGGGCGGCGAGGATACCTGCGGCGGTTGCAGCAACAGCTGCTTCTGTTTCGCCGACTGGAGCCTCAGTTACCTCGGTAAGTGCGTTCACAGCGTCGGTCACTTCCGCCGGGAGGGTGCAGCCTGCAGCGACGTCCAGCAGACCGACGGCCTGCTCGGTCGCCTCGTTGTACGCGGCCTGCACCTCGTCGTAGTACTTCCTGTTCGGCTCTATCAGCACAGGAACACCCAGACCCACGCGGGCCAGCTCCGCATTGACCAGGGTCTGGTCCTCGATGAACACGGCGGCCAGCACGCGGTCGTACCTGTCGGTCCGCTCGACGTCGAAGTCCAAGGCAACCTTCGTTCCGGGCGGGGTCAGCGACTCGAGCTTTTGAGTGGCCTCAGGGCCAAGACACTCGACGGGCTTATCCGGATGCTTCGTCTCCGGTGTGTCCACGTTCAGCAGGCGGACGGTCTGGTCGTCGCCATCGAAGTTGATGACAAGGGTATCGCCGTCGATCACTCGCACCACAGTGCCGGGCTGGAAGTCGACCGCCGTCTCACCAGAAGCATTGGAGCCGGTGCAAGCGGTGAGTGTCGAGGTGAGAACCGCGACCGTCAGGAGAGTCGCCGGTGCGAACCGGCGGAAACGAGCATGATTCATCGGTCTTCTTCTGCAGATATGAGTGTGAATGGTGTAGCGGTGAGGCGAACTGCACTGCGGCGATCAACACCGCGAATGCCAATTGTCATGCTGAGTGTGTAGTGCCCTGTTGGGAGGCACCTGCCACAAGGCAGCTGCATCTGAGATGACGAACCTGTGCGGAATGCTCCCCGCCTTGAGAAAAGACCTACGTCGTGCGGAGGCTCGCGTAGACGACGTAATTGTCGTCGAACAAGCCGGTCTCCAGATCGAAGCCGTCGCAGGTGATCATGCGGAGTTCGGCACCCTCGGTGTTGCCATAGACCTCCTGCGTGGGAAAGGTGTCCTTTTCATACTGTTCGCCGCGCTGGAATTCGAAGGTGGCGGTGGAACCGTCCTCGCGTGTGACTTCGATGGTGTCGCCGACCTTCAACTCACGCAACTTGGCAAAAACGCCGGGGCCACCGCCGGTTGCGTTCACGTGGCCCAGTAGCACTGCCGGTCCACGTTCCCCCGGCGTCGGGGAGAGGTTGTACCAACCGGCAGGCGCTCCCGGGTCCTCAGGAGGGACTTCGAGCGTGCGGTCGTTCTGCAGCCCGAGCGATATGAGTTCCGTGCTCGTATCGGTCGACGGGATGCTGAGGGACACCGGCGTGGAGGCGGGTAGGACCTCTAGCCCGACGGCTGGAACTTCCGCCGGAGGAGCTGCTGCGCTCCGGGTGGCTGATGCACTCGCCGAAGGGAGGGGTTGAGCGCTCGAGACATCGGCTGCTGGTCCAGCACAACCGGTGAGCAGAGCGACGAGGATCGCCGCAGAAGCGACAACGCTTCTGCGGCGATCCCGAAGGGAACCCATCATGTGTCCGGAGATTCTGATCGGTTCAGTGTGCGAGGTCGACTATGCCTGGACGGTGCGACGACGGACCACGAAGGCGCCGCCGGCTACTGCTGCAAGAACGAAGCCGGCGCCGAGGGCGAGAGCAGCGGTGTTGTCGGTGGTGTCCTGAGCAACGCCAGTCGAGGCGCCGCCGACGGGCATCTGTGCAACCTGGGGCCCCTGCGTCACAGGAGCAACGGTCGTGGTCGGGGCCGGGTCGATGGCGACCGGGACGCTTGCGGGATCGCCCTCCTCGCAGGCGATGCCGTCGTTGTCCCGGTCGGAACTCGGGTTGTAGAACGGCGAACCGATCGGGATGTTGACCTGACCAGCGGCTCGGGCCTGTTCGCAGTTCTGGAATGGTGCGGCCACGGCGGGCGTCGCGGACAGCACGGTCAGACCGGCGACAGCAGCGAGCGTGAGTGAGGCGGTGCTCTTCTTCAATTGTTCCCCTTGAGATGATGCGAGGTGCCCGCAACGAGTTGTTGCCGAGGCGAATAACATCTCATTACTAGCACATATTTATACCTTCACTCACCGTGTCGCGAACTGGGACTCGGACTGCTCGAAGCTGCAGATTCTCAATTTCCTATGACCTGCAGCCGATTGAGGTCTTGGCCAGACCCGTTCACTTGGGCGTCAGATAGGTGAATCCGGAATAGCCTGCGCTAAAACTGAGCTTGGAGGCCGTTGGTCGGCGGAACCACCGCTTGCCAGACCAGTCCGCGGTCCTTCTCAAAAGATCTCCACATACGAGACTTGGTATCGCAGGGCTCTTGGCGGCATGCTACTGACGCGCCCTGTATTCTTCGAGCATCTGTCTCATCACGATGTACGTCTGACCATCCGACGTAGTCGCCACTCCCGGGAGTTTCAATCAGTTCTTCTCCGCGCCCGCCTGGCCGAAACACGTCATCGCCGATCAAACCGAACGTACGCACCTCGACGGCCATCGTCGCCGGATCTGCCCTGTTCTTGGTCGTCATCGGCCTCATTACCGGCGGTATCGGCGGTGGGCTCATCATGGCCGCCACGTTCGCGCTCTTCACCGGTCTCTACACGCTCCAGACCAACAGACCGTCATGGGCACGCTTCGGAGGCCGCAGGGCCGGCGCGATCACCGTAGGTGCCGCCGTCGTCGCCATGCTCGCCGGATGCGCGATCGCACCGGCATCGGACACGGTGCCGACAGCGGTCGCTGAGCAGACCGCCGAGTCGGCCGAGCCCACGCCGACACCGACGCCGAGCCCGACCTCGAGCCCCACGCCGTCGGACGTCGCGCCGCTCGACTCCGAGACCTCCACCGAGGTGACAGGCACGCCCCGAGCGCCGTCGGACCAGCCGGCCTTCAACACAACAGCGCTCGCCGTGCTGGAGACGCTGCCCATCAAGGGCCGCGCGCCGAAGACCGGATACGACCGCGAGCAGTTCGGGCAGGCCTGGGTCGACGTCGACCGCAACGGGTGCGATACCCGGAACGACATGCTGAACCGCGACCTGACGGAGATCGTCCACGCCAACTCCGTGCCCTGCAAGGTGCAGTCGGGAGTGCTCGACGACCCGTACACCGGCACGGTCATCCCGTTCCTGCGCGGCCAGGCGACGAGCAGCGACGTCCAGATCGACCACGTCGTCGCACTCTCCGACGCATGGCAGAAGGGTGCCCAGCAGTTGACCCGTGACCAGCGCATCGCATTCGCCAACGATCCGCTGAACCTGCAGTCCACCGACGGGCCTACCAACCAGCAGAAGGGCGACGGCGACGCCGCCACCTGGCTGCCGCCGAACAAGGGTTACCGCTGTGACTACGTTGCGCGGCAGATCTCGGTCAAGGCCACCTACACCCTGTGGGTCACGCAGGCCGAGCACGACGCCATGGCAACCATCCTGTCCGACTGCAACGGCATTCTCGCCCCGACCAACCAGATGGCCCCCTCCGTCGCGGCGCCGGCTGAACCGGTCGAGGAGGCGGCGCCGGTCGTGCCTGTCGCTCCTGCCCCGCCTGCTCCGGCTCCGGCTCCTGTCGTGCCGGAACCGGTCGCACCGCCCGTCGTCGCTCCCGCTCCGGTTGCACCAGCACCAGCTCCGGTCGCACCGGCTGCGGTGGCGCCGGTAGCTCCCGGGGCGTCCTACGCGAACTGCGCCGCGGTGCGTGCTGCGGGAGCAGCACCAATCTACGCGGGCACGCCCGGGTTCCAGGCGAAGTTCGACGGCGACGGCGACGGAGTGGGCTGCGAAGGCTGACGGAGCGCACACGACACGGAGGTGCTGTGCGCGAAGCGGGTGAAAGACTTCGACCTCGCCTGAACGCCAGCAGTTGCTGAACCTGATTCCGCCGGCGTCCACCCCGGGCCGCCCTGTAGAGCGCGATCAGGTACGGCAGAATGGAAACCATGGACCGGGCCGCAGAGATCTCAGCATTCCTGCGCTCGCGACGCGCACGGCTTTCACCCGCCGACCTCGGTGCGCCGTTCGACGGTAGGGTGCGCCGCGTGCCCGGTCTCCGCCGGGAGGAGGTGGCGCGGCTCGCGGGGATGAGCCCCGACTACTACATGCGGATCGAGCAGGGCCGCGGCGGCGCGGTGTCCCTCGAGATCATCGACTCCATCGCCCAGGCCCTCCGGCTCGACACGGTGGAACGGAACCACCTCCTGAACCTCTGCGGCACCCCGACGCCCCACCACACGCCCACGTACGAGCCGCAGCGCGTACGGCCCGGACTCTACGACCTGCTGTCCGTCATGGAGTCGGTTCCCGCGATCATCCTCGGCCGTCGCACGGACGTGCTCGCCAGCAACCGCCTGGCACGGGCGCTCATGACGGACTTCGAGGCGCTGCCGGCCACCCATCGCAACTACGCGCGCTTCATCCTGCTGGATCCGAAGGCCCGGGAGCTCTACCAGGACTGGGAACAGGTCAGCGAGCAGACCACCGCGATGCTCCACCTCGACGTCGGACGCTTCCCGGACGACCGGCGGCTCGCCGAACTCATTACCGACCTCCGTGAGGGCTGCCCCGACTTCACCCGCTTCTGGGACGACCAGAACGTCCACGAGAAGGACCAGGGCGAGATCCGCTTCAACCACCCGGTAGTCGGCGAGTTCGTGCTGCACTACCAGACGCTCCTCGTCCCGGGTGAGGCGGACCAGAGCGTCTGCACCTACTACGGGGCGCCGGGCTCCAGCAGCGAAGCCGCGCTCGCGCGCCTGGCCCGATCGACGACGTCGTCCCCGGCTCACGCCTGACACCTGTGGCATGGTTCACGGATCCGGCTAGCCCTGCGCAACCTAGGTTCAGCGGGGTAGGGCTCGTGCCCTGACGGGCATCCCGGGGGTGATGGACTGGAGTCCGGACCAACCCCGAACGGCAGGAGCACCTGATGACCGAAGCACCCGAGGACCCCTCGGTGCCCGCCAGCCTGCACCTGCTCCACCAGGAACTGGTCGGCGCAGCGGAAGGCCTGCAGGACGACCAGCTCGCCGCACTCGTCACGGAGCTCCAGCAGGCCGGACGCGTGTTCGTCACCGGGGGAGGACGCAGCGGGCTCGCCCTGCGCATGCACGCCATGCGCCTCATGCACCTGGGCCTGACAGTCCACGTCGTGGGTGAGACGACGACGCCAGCCATCGGCGACGGCGACCTGCTCCTCGTCGCGTCCGGTTCAGGCACGACGACGGGCGCGGTCGCCGCAGCCGGGACAGCAGCCGATGTCGGAGCGCGCGTGGCGGCCCTGACCACTGATGGCACCTCGAAGCTCGCGAACCTCGCGGACTGCGTGGTCGTCATCCCCGCAGCCCAGAAGACCGACCACCGCGGGACGGCATCGCGCCAGTACTCGGGGAGCCTTTTCGAGCAGTCCCTGCTCCTGGTGCTCGACGCCGTCTTCCATACCCTCTGGCAGACCGACGGCACCCCCGCCGAAGACCTGTGGCCGCGACACGCGAATCTCGAATAGCGCGCGCCGCACCCATCCACCGATTCCACCCAGCAAAGGACACCTCGTGAAACTGCAACTCGCCATGGACGTACTGACCGTCGAAGACGCCCTCGAGCTCTCCGGGAAGGTCGCCGAGTACGTCGACATCATCGAACTCGGCACTCCGCTGGTCAAGAACGCGGGTCTGTCCGCCGTGACTGCCATCAAGGAAGCCCACCCGGACAAGATCGTCTTCGCCGACCTCAAGACCATGGATGCCGGCGAGCTCGAAGCCGACGTCGCCTTCAAGGCCGGCGCGGATCTCGTGACCGTGCTCGGCGTCGCGGATGATTCCACCATCTCCGGGGCCATCAAGGCCGGGAAGGCCCACGGCAAGGGCGTCGTCGTCGACCTCATCGGGGTCGACGACAAGGCAGCACGCGCCAAGGAGGTCACCGCCCTGGGCGCCGAGTTCGTCGAGTTCCACGCCGGCCTCGACGAGCAGGCGCAGGAGGGCTACGACCTCAACACCCTGCTCACCGCCGGCAAGGAGTCGGGTGTCGCCTTCTCGGTCGCCGGCGGCGTGAAGCTCGCCTCCCTCAAGGACGTGCAGGCATCGGGCGCCGACGTCGCCGTGGTCGGCGGTGGCATCTACAGTGCTGACGATCCCGCCCAGGCCGCGAAGGACCTGCGCGACGCCATCGGCTGACATTACCCGCCGGGCAACAGCGCACGACCAGGAAGGCCGGCCCGGAAGGACCGGCCTTCCTAGCCGGTATCGCCCAGGCGACGGCGGGGCAGTCACGCAGGTGGCTGCCCCGCCGCCGTCGTATCTGCTGAAGCCTCACGTGCTCCAGGGCTCCGCGCGGACGTCCCTCTCTCATCGAGCCAGTGGGGTATGACAGAGTGGCTGGCATGCGCCACACGCCACATTTCGTCCTGTCCGACGTCGGCGAGGTCAAGAGACTCATCCGCGAGAATCCTTGGGCGACGATCGTGTCCTCACCCGCCGGTGGACTCGTGGCATCCCACTATCCGGTGGTGCTCGAAGAGACGCCCGACGACAGCATCAGTATCGTCAGCCATGTCGGCCGCCCCGACGAGCAGCTGCACGAACTCGGTGACCACGAGGTGCTGCTGATCGTGCAGGGGCCGCACGGCTACATTTCGCCCGGCTGGTACCCCGACGACCAGATCATCCCGACGTGGAACCACGTCACCGCGCACCTGTATGGGAGGCCGGAGATCCTGTCCGACGAGGAGAACTTCCGGGTGCTCGGGAAGCTGGTGGATCATTTCGAACACGTCATGCCGGAGCCGAGCTCCCTGACCCTGGACCCCGAAGGATCACGCCGCGTGGCCCGGGGAACGGTGGGCATCCGCCTGCGCGTCACCCGCTTCGATGCGCGACTCAAGCTCAGCCAGAACAAGGCCCCCGCAGTGGTCGACAGGATCGTGGACGAACTCGAGCACGGTGAGCACTACGCGAATCCTGCCCTCGCCCGGGAGATGCGGCGGGTACACGACGCATGACGGGCGAGATGGGCGATGTCCTGCTCCGCTCCGCGCGGCTCGTCGGGGGATCGGCTGAGCCACTCGATGTCCTCGTGGAGGACGGGATCGTCACGGCGGTCGGTGCAGGTCTCGATGCCGGAGGAGCCCGGCAGCTCGATCTGGGTGGGCGATGGGTGGCGCCGGGGCTCTGGGACTCCCACGTCCATATGGACCAGTGGGCCCTCACGCGCCAGCGCCTCGACCTGTCCTCGGCCACCTCGGCTGCCGGGGTCACGTTCCTCGTCGAACAGCGCCTGCAGGCGAAGCCGCCTGAGACGGGTCAGCCGCTGATCGGCTACGGCTTCCAGGACGGCCTGTGGCCGGACGCCCCGACGCGGGAACTGCTCGACGCCATCAGTGCCGATGTGCCCGTCGTCCTCGTCAGCAAGGACCTGCACGCGGCCTGGCTCAACACGAGCGCCCTCCTGCAGCACGGGCACGCAGGCCACCCGACGGGGTTGCTGCGTGAGCAGGCCGCGTTCGACGTCAACGTGCGGGTCAGTGCGGTACCTGAGGAGCAGCTCGACGGATGGGTGGCAGAAGCGGTCGATGCCGCGGCCGCCCGTGGTGTCGTCGGTATCGTCGACCTCGAGATGACGCTCTCACTCGACCGGTGGGCGCGACGCGTCACCGGCGGTACGCGCGGCCTGAGGGTCCGCGCCGGCGTGTACCCGCACGATCTCGAGGCCGTCATAGCGAGGGGCCTGCGCAGCGGGGACGTCATCGAGGGTACCGACGGCCTGGTGACGATGGGTCCGTTCAAGATCATCACGGACGGGTCGCTGAACACCCGGACGGCGTACTGCCACGATCCGTACCCCGGACTCGAGGACGCCCACGAGGGGCAGGGCATCCTGACGGTCGATCCGGATCAGCTCGTCGGGCACCTCCGCCGCGCGTCGTCGGCAGGCCTCGTGCCGGCGGTCCATGCGATCGGCGACGCGGCCAACACCCTCGCGCTCGATGCGTTCGAGGAGGTGGGCTGCGGCGGCAGTATCGAGCACGCCCAGCTCGTCCATGAGGCCGATTTCGAGCGGTTCGCACGTCTCGGCGTCGTCGCCAGTGTCCAGCCGGAGCACGCGATGGACGATCGCGACGTCGCGGACCGTTTCTGGGCAGGGCGGACGCACCGGGCCTTCGCCTTCGCGAGCCTGGTGACCGCGGGTGCGAGGATCACGCTCGGTTCGGATGCGCCGGTCGCGCCACTCGACCCATGGGTCTCGATGGCCGCCGCCATCTCCCGTGCACGGGACGGTCGGGAACCCTGGCACGCCGAGCAACGCGTGCTGGCGTCGGTCGCTCTTGCGGCGTCGACCAACGGGCGCACGACGCTCCGGATGGGGTCCGTTGCCGACCTCGTCGTGACGGACACGGATCCGCTCGTCGCCACCGATGATCAGCTGCGGTCGTTCGATGTTGCGGCAACGATGCTCGGCGGTCGCTGGACGCACTTCACCCTCGACGGTGACGCCGACATCGTTCAGCGCTGATACCCGAGCCGGGCCGGTCCCTTCGGCCGCCCTGGACATCGGGAGGAGGCATGGTTCGTCGTCCCGCCGGGTGCGAACGCCATCAGCCCGCGACTGGTACCTCCCGGCGAACAGGATCCGGGTTTCCGAATCACCGCGTAGGAGCACTCGGAGAGGGAGGTTTCGAGGAGCGGTCCAAGCACGGGCTACTCGCTCCTGACAGGCGAATTACGCGAATGATCGGTTCGGTCGAATGTTCCTGCAGATCGGTCTCCGCAGTGTGGAAGGAGGCCCATATACTGAGCGCGCTGGTCAGCTCAGAAGCCGAATCCGAGGGCCAGAACGACGGCGACGGTAGGACGATAGGCATGGACTTCTTCGCATCCGACATTTTCCTGACGGCGCTTGCCCGGGACTACCATCGAGCGAGCACTTACGCGTTCAAGACGTACGCCCTTGAGGGGCAGCAGGTGCGGCTGGTCGAGATCGACGGGGGCAGGCCCGTCACCGATGGGCCGTTCTACGACTACGTCAAACCCCTTCCCGCCGAAGTCCCGGCCCAGGACCCCGCCGGGAGTCCCTCGCAGGGCACCGTCTCCTACCTGCCCAGGCTCGTGACCTCGGTGATCGCCCTGCAGGACCGTGATCCCGAATCTTCTCTTCCCCTGTTCGCCCAGGAGCCGGCACCGCTGATCGTCTGGGAACGCTTCAGCACCTGGGAGGACTACCTCGCCCTTCTCAGCGGGAGGAGCAGGAACCTGTTGGCAGCGCAACGCAAGAAACTCCGGAGGATGACCGATGCGTTCGGCGACCCGGTGTTCACCTTCGATGACCGGGATCCGGCGGCACTGGATTCGTGCATCGGGTGGAAGATCGGCCAGTACGAGGGCGGCCACGAGACGCTCGAGGACCCCCGGGCCCTGCTGATGCTCAAGGCCCTGTACCGGGACGGACATCTCGTCGTCTCGACGCTGCGGCTGGAGGGCCGGTGCGTGGCGGTGCATGCGGGGTTCGTGTGGGAGGACGATTACCTGGACGTGCTCTCGGCCTACGATCCCGCGGTTGCCGTGTACGGCGTCGGCAGGGAGCTGCGGATGCGTCTGCTGGAGCACAGCTACCGGTTGGGGCACCGCAGTTTCGATCTGCTGCTGGGCACCGAGTCCTACAAGTGGTACTACGCCACCCATCTGCAGCTCGTGGAGAGCTACGGGACGCCCCCGTTGGCGCGGCGTGTTCGTGACACGGCGCAGCGCGCCGTCAAGCAACGCCTGATGGCCCTGTCCCCCCAGCTGTTCTACCGCGCCAAGAAGCTGGTGATCGCTGGACGCCGGCAGGTGAGGGGTAGAGCGGGCAGCCTTCCCCCCAACAGGGTCTGAGGAGCCGGACCGGACGTGTCGGTGGTCCCCAGGGGCACACCCAGTTCCCTGGAGCCGGTTGGAGCTAGTGAGGAGAACAGATGCGGCCTTCTGACGCTGGGGCGAAAGTCCGACTGACGGGCGTGGATGCGGCGCGTGGTCTGGCGCTCATCGGCCTCATGATCGTTCACGTTCTTCCGCCCACAGACGATGATTTCGAGCCCACCGTGCTGTGGACGGTCTTCGCCGGTCATTCCGCTGCGCTGTTCGCCCTGCTGGCTGGTGTATCGCTTGCTTTCGCCTCTGGTGGTCGGAATCCGGTGAAGGGCAGGGCGCTCAAGGCGGCCCGCGCATCACTGGCGGTCCGTGCGGCCCTCATCATGGCCCTGGGGCTCGCCCTTGGTTACGCCGACCCGCCGGTCTCCATCATCCTGGCCTACTACGGGGTGATGTTCCTGCTGGCAGTCCCCCTGCTGGCACTATCCACTCGGGCACTGGCACTTGTCGCGGCAGCGGTGGCGGTGGTCGGTCCTCTGGTGGTCCCGGTGCTCCGGGCCTCGTTGCCCCTGCCTGATTTCGAGCCCACGTTCACCTCCCTCTTCGCCGACCCACTGATGCTTGTGACCGAACTGCTCCTGACAGGTGTGTACCCCGCGGTGCCCTACATGGCCTACATCTGCGCCGGGCTTGCCATAGGTCGCCTGAATCTCGGATCTCGCGTGATCCAGATCCGGGTGACCGCTGCCGGGTTGATCCTGGCCGTCAGCACATGGGTGCTGTCAGCTCTGCTTCTGGGCCCGTTCGGAGGTTTTGCCCGGCTCCAGGAAGCCTCACCGGAGCTTGATGCTGAAGCGATCCGGCACATCCTGGTCTGGGGGCCCGAAAGCCAACTACCGGCAACGTCGCTGTGGTGGCAGGCGATCCTCGCGCCGCACTCCACCACGGTGTTGGAGAAGCTGAACACCGTGGGGACGTCCATGGCGGTCCTGGGCCTGGTGCTGCTGCTCTCCCGCGTGGCTGCTGCGGAGTTCGCTCCGCTTGCAGCACTTGGCAGTATGACCTTGACGTTGTACTCGGCTCATCTGCTCGTCCTTTCCACGGGATTCCTGGCGAACCAATCCGGTGGTTCACTGGTCATCCAGATCGCCGTTGCCACAGTGTTCGCGTTCCAGTGGCGCCGCTGGCATGATCAGGGGCCTCTCGAAGGACTGATCGCGAAGGCGACGAAACGGACGCGGGCCCGTGTGGCGGGTCGCGTCTAGCCGGATTTGTGCATCCTGCGGGCCCTTGGTGCTTAGCGGTCGTGCTGCCCGTGCCGGCCGGTCGGTGAGCCTGCCTGACGCTACCTTCGTACGAGCTCGAAGGGCGACTCTGCCGCTCCGGTCCAGCGGTAGAGGTCGAGCACCGCAGTCTGCCGGGTGATGCCGTCTTCGACGACGCGGCCCTGCGTGGCGATGTAGAAGTAGCCGTTGCCGAGCGACTCCATGCCGACGTCTGCGGTGAAGTTCCAGCCACGGATGCCCGTGGGCTCGTGGTGGAGGCCCTGCTGGAGGAGGGGCAGGAGCAGACCTTCCTCGTAGGTGGGCTGGCCCCCGAGGACGCCGCGCGTGGGGCGGGAGGCGCCGTCGACGGCGAAGAGCGAGTAGTTGGGGAACTGCTCTTTCACGCCCTTGTAGACGCCGAGGAGCCAGGTGTGGGTGAAGGCGTCGTAGTTCAAGTTCTGCACGCCGTAGGTGGTGTTGCCGGTACGGACGAAGTACTTGCCGTCGGTGGTGACGGGGCCACTGGTGTGCGGGGCCACCTGGGTGAGGGGCCGCTCGTATTTCTTCCAACCGGCGACGTCGTACTGCAGCAGCACCTGGTGGTCGTTGTCGGTGCGCTCGGTGTTCGAGTAGACGCCGTAGGCGACCGTGAGGAACTCCTTACCGTTCTTGCGGCCGAACGCGGGGCCGAAGGAGACGCCGTCGATGCCGCTGCTGCCGTAGCGGTGGTCCGGGGTGTCGGCGATATTGCCGTCGAACACGCCGTCACCGTCCATGTCCGCGGTGAAGTCCTGCACCACCTCGTCGAGGTAGACGGCGGTGACGATGCCGTCCGTCTCGGCGTCCATGTCCATCCCGGTGATCCGGTCCACGTCGAAGATGGCGATGTAGAAGGACTCGGCCTCCTTGTACTCGAGCGACCCGTAGACACGACCGTCCTTCTCGTTGAAGTCGAGGTCGCCGAGGTGCCCGGTGAAACCGGTGACGGTGCCGAGCACGGTGCCGTCGAGGTCGGTCTTCACGAGCATCGAGGTGAAGGAGTAGTAGACCACCTCGTTCTCCGTGTCGACGGCGATGCCCTGCACATGGCCGGCGGGCCAGGCGCCGCCGTCGACCGTGGCGGGGAAGTCCTCGACGGCGGGCTTCGCAGCACCGGTCACGAGGACTGCGGACAGCAGCAGGGTGATGGCGCGGACGATTGCTTTCACGGGAGATCTCCTCGTCGGGCAGCGTTGGTGTCGGTTCCACGCTGTCGATGCCGGGCCACTGGCGGGTGGAGTCAGCGAAGCCCCGAGATGAACAGCCCGCGAAGGCTCGAGGCGGGGCACGAGAAGGAGGCGCCGGTCGGTCGACCGGCGCCTCCTTCTCGTCCGTCACCCCCGTCGGGTCCCGAGGGGCCCTCCGACGGGAAGTCAGGCCGGAGCCGGGACCGGGCTGGCCTTGCGGGTGGTGTGGACCGGCCTGTCAGGAACGTGAGCCGGGCGGCGTTTCGCGAACTCAGCGCGCAGCTCGGGCAGGACCAGTTCGCCGAAGAGGTCCAGCTGGTTCAGCACGGTCTTCAGTGGCAGGCCCGCGTGATCGATCAGGAACAGTTGGCGCTGGTAGTCGCCGAAGAACTCCTGGAAGGACAGCGTCTTCTCGATGACCTCCTGCGGGCTGCCGACTGTCAGCGGCGTCTGCGCCATGAAGTCCTCCATCGACGGTCCGTGGCCGTACACGGGTGCATTGTCGAAGAACGGTCGGAACTCGTTGACGGCATCCTGTGACTTCTTCGCCATGAAGAACTGACCGCCCAGGCCGACGATCGCCTGGTCCGCCGCTCCGTGGCCGTAGTGGGCGTAGCGTTCGCGGTAGAGACCGATGAGCTGCTGGTAGTGCTCCTTGGGCCAGAAGATGTTGTTCGCGAAGAAACCATCACCGAAGTAGGCGGCGATCTCGGCGATCTGCGGGGTGCGGATGGCGCCGTGCCAGACGAAGGGGGCGACGCCGTCGAGCGGGCGCGGGGTGGAGGTGAAGTTGCGCAGCGGAGTGCGGAACTTCCCCTCCCAGTTCACGACGTCGTTGTCCCAGAGCTGGCGCAGCAGGTGGTAGTTCTCGATGGTCAGCTCGACACTGTCCTGCTGGTTTTTCCCGAACCACGGGTACACCGGCCCGGTGTTGCCGCGTCCGAGGATCAGGTCGACCCGACCGTCGGCGAGGTGCTGCAACGTGGCGAAGTCCTCGGCGATCTTCACCGGGTCGTTGGTGGTGATCAGCGTGGTGGAGGTCGAGAGGGTGATCCGCTCGGTCTGGGCGGCGATGTATCCGAGGATCGTCGTGGGGGAGCTGGCGTAGAAGGGTGGGTTGTGGTGCTCGCCGGTGGCGTAGACATCCATCCCGATCTCTTCGGCCTTCTTGGCGATGGCGACGGCTGCTTTGATGCGTTGGTTCTCGGTGGGGATCTCGCCGGTGAGAGGGTTCCGCGTGATGTCACTGACGGTGAAAACGCCGATTTCCATGGTTACTTCCTGTGGGTTGGATGCTTGTTGCTGGGCCGGCTCGGGGAGCCTGTGGTCGACGCCGGAGGGCGGGATGGTCAGCGGTTCGAGGAGTGCTCCGGTGCTTGCGTGCGCTGTCCGGCCGGTTTCGTGATGTTGGCCAGGAGGTCTTCGAACGGCAGTGAAGCGAGAGGCTCTTCGGGCGATCGGGGTGTTGAGTATGTCCCGGTCATCTCAGCCAGTTCCCGCGCAGCCCGGCGAACCCTCTCGTTTAGGACCGGCTCGTCGTCGTCGCCCGCACCCCAGTCCTGCGGAGACGCATAAACCGCGGTGGGAACCACACGCGCCCGCAGGTAGGAGAAGAGCGGACGCATCGCGTGGTCGAGCATGAGCGAGTGGCGAGCGCTTCCTCCTGTCGCTCCGAGGATGACGGGCATCCCCCGCAACGCGGTGTTGTCGATGACGTCGAAGAGCGACTTGAGCAGTCCACTGTAGGACCCGGAGAAGACCGGGGTCACCACCACCAGTGCGTCGGCTTCCGTGATCTCCCGCAGCATCGAGGCCAGGGACGGCGGAGCGAAACCGGTGACGAGGTTGTTCGCGATATCGACGGCGTAGTCCCGCACCTCGACAGTACTGACGGCCACTGACTTCCCACGGGCGGTCAGTTCCTCACTAACCGCGTGCGAGAGCTGGTCGGCGAGCATCCGACTGGAGGACGGGACCCCGAGGCCCGCGCTGACAACGGTGATCTTCATGATGATGCTCCTTCTTCTTCATGCATATGCATGTACCCTACTCAACCCGGGCGGGCAGGGATAAATTCCGCTCCACCGCTTCCGGCATCATCGGGCATCGACCGCGCCGTCGTACGACCGTCACCGCGTAGGGTTCCCGCGCTCGACGACGCCAACCGATGTGCAGGCCCTCGTCGACTAAGCTCCGATATCGAACCCTCCGGAAGGACACCATGACCATCGACAACGCCGTCTTCGAGCTCACCGACGCGCACACCACCGCCATGCACGAGCTGTACCGGCACCTGCACGCCCACCCAGAGCTGTCCATGCAGGAGACGCACACGGCCGCGTTCATCCTCGAGAGGCTGGGGCACCTCGGGCTGGATGCGTTCATGTGCGGTGGAACCGGCGTCGTCGGGGTCCTGCGCAACGGCGATGGACCGGTGGTCGCCTTCCGCGCCGACACGGACGGGTTGCCCATCCAGGAGGACACCGGACTGGACTACGCGAGCACGACGACGGGCGCCCTCGCCGACGGCACGGAGGTTCCCGTGATGCACGGATGCGGCCACGACACCCACGTGACGGTGGCACTCACCACCGCTCAGCTCCTGACGGAGAACCGCGACGCCTGGTCTGGCACCGTGGTGTTCGTCTTCCAGCCCGGTGAGGAGATCGGCGAGGGCGCAGAGGCCATGGTCGAGGACGGCCTGTGGGACAAGGCACCGCGGCCGGACATCGTCTACGGGCAGCACGTCTGGCCGGGCCTCGCCGGCACCGTGAACATCACCACGGGCACGGCGATGGCCATGGCCGACTCGTGGAAGGTCACGGTGCTCGGGAAACAGGCGCACGGATCGCAGCCCGAGCAGTCGATCGACCCGATCGTGCTCGGCGCGCACATGGTCGTGCGGCTCCAGACGGTCGTCTCCCGCGAGGTGCATCCGATGAAGTCAGCCGTTGTCACGATCGGCACCTTCCACGGCGGGCTGAAGGAGAACATCATCCCGGCATCGGCCGAGTTCACCCTCAATGTCCGCACGTTCGACGTCGATGTGCGCGAGCGCGTGCTCGCTTCGCTGCGGCGCATCATCAGTGCGGAGGCCGCGGCGTCGGGCGCGCCGGAGCCGGTCATCGAGGAGATCACGAGCTTCCCCCAGTGCTACAACGACCCCTCCTCCACAGAGGACCTCATCACCGTACTGGGCGGGGTGCTCGGTGAGGACGCCGTCATCGAGGCGCCGCCGGTGATGGGCAGCGAGGACTTCGGTCTCCTGGCTGCGGCGATCGGCGTCCCGAGCGTCTACTGGTTCTTCGGTGGGCACCCGCAGGAACTGCTCGACGGCGACGGCCAGGTGCCGGGCAACCACTCGCCGTTCTTCGCGCCGGCGATCGAGCCGACGCTGACCACCGGCGTTCGGGCGGCGCTGGCAGCTCTGCTGTCCAGGGTGGGGACCGGCGCGTGACCGGTGCGCTCCACGAACTGTCCGCCGTCGAGCTGACCGGCGCCATCCGCCGTCGTGAGGTGTCCGCCCGGGAAGCGCTCGAGGCGCACTTCGAGAGGATCGACGCCGTCAACGGTGCGATCAACGCCGTCGTCACGGAGGATCGGGAACGCGCCGCCGCGCTCGCAGCCGCAGCGGACGAACTGACGGCATCGGGTGCGCAGTTGCCGCCGCTGCACGGGCTGCCGATGACGCACAAGGACACGCACAACACGAAGGGCCTGCGCACCACACAGGGGTCGATGGCCTTCCGGGACTTCGTCCCGACATTCGACGATCTGATCATCAGCCGCCTGAAGAGCGCCGGCGTCGTGACGACCGGCAAGACGAACGTGCCGGAGTTCGCCGCCGGCGCCCACACCTTCAACGAGGTGTTCGGGACGACGGTCAATCCGTACGACACCACCCGGAGCGCGGGCGGCAGCAGCGGGGGAGTGGCCGCCTCGATCGCGGCGCGGATCCAGCCGCTCGGCGACGGCAGCGACATGGGTGGTTCGCTCCGCAACCCGGCGTCGTTTTGCAACGTGGCCGGATACCGTCCGTCGATCGGGGTCGTCCCCTCCCTGCCGACCCGCAATGCCTGGGCGTGGCTGAACCGCGCCGGGCTGATGGCGCGCGAGGTCGGGGACATCGCCCTGGGTATGACCGCGATTGCCGGGGCGGATCCTGCCGTGCCCTACGCCTATCCGGTGGCGGGCTCGTTCGCAGCGCCGCTGGAGCGCGACCTGACCGGGCTACGGATCGGCTGGTCGGCCGACTTCGGCCTCGGCGTGCCCGTGGACCGTGAGGTGCTGCGGGTGCTCGAGGGGCAGCTGCAGGTCTTCACCGACCTCGGTGCCGTGGTCGAGGAAGCTTCGCCCGACCTGCGCGAGGCCGATCTGGTCTTCCGGACGACCCGCGCCTTCGACTTCGTGCTCGGCCTCGGCGGCGTGGTGAAGAAGCACGGCGAGATGATCAAGCAGGAGATCCGGTGGAACGTGGAGCAGGGCCAGCAGCTGGCCGCGCAGGATATGGTCGACGCTGCCCTGGCCCGGACGCGGCTCGATGCCAGCGTGCGCCGCTACTTCGGGAATTACGACGTCTTCGCGAGCCCTACCGCTCAGGTGCTGCCGTTCGACGCCACCGAGCGGTATCCGACTTCCGTTAACGGCGTCGAGTTCGACACGTACGTCGACTGGATGCGCTCCGCGACCCTGATCTCGGCGACGGGACTGCCGGCGGTCTCGGTGCCGGCGGGCTTCAGCGAGGGCGGGCTGCCGGTCGGCCTGCAGTTGGCGATGCCGCACGGCAGCGACGTGGAGCTGCTGCAGGTGGCGTATGCGTTCGAGCAGGCGACGGGCTGGGCGAAGCAGGCACCGGATCTGTAGGTCGAGATCGGTCGCAGCGAGTGCCCTCTGCTATCCCGTGAGCCGGACGATCGAAGGATCAATCGCGTCGATGGACGCTGCTACGCCGGCAGCTGCCGCCTGCGCGAGGCACCACGTCCGGAGGCTGCCGGGAGCGAGACTGGCGAGTGCCGGGCCGCCCTTGAGGCGCTGTCCGACCAGGCTGCCGAACAACCCGATGTGGACACCGCTGTGCCGGAACTGGCCGTCCTGCAGGGCGGCGAGGAACGCGGCGCAAACGTGCTGGGCCTTCGCCTTCGACAACGGGACATGCGTGGTGACGTGGTGCTGCAGATGCGCGGTCCTCGGGGCAGCGGTGACCGCGCGGGCGGGTGTCGAGGCGGGTGACAGCAATGGCAACGGCGGTGCTGGCGCCGGAGCGGGGACCAACACGGATGGGGCGGGCACGGCAGCGGGAACCGGAGGAACGGTCACCGGCACGGCGGGGCCCGGGACTGCCTGGGTCCCAGGGCTGTCGAGCAGTGTGGCCAGTTCGACGTGGAGCGCGGCCAGCTCACGATGGATCGCTGCCATGCGGACAGCAGGATCGGGCCGTGTAGGCACCGGAGGGTGGATCTTCCGGCGCGCCGCCGAGCTGATCGAGCAACGGAAGAGTTCGGCCAGCGCTTCCACCAGGTCGATGCGTGCGCTGCCGTCGGGAACGACCAGGGGAGTGGTTACGGCTCTGCGCTCCACCATCTGGGCGACCTCCTCGAGCGATCCGTGCACCACCCCGTACCGCAGCCGTTCCCGCCGGGTTTCCCCATTGATCTGCGGTGAGTAGACGCTGGGATACAGGTTGATCGAATGCTGCTCGGCAGCCGGAAAGTACTTCCTGCAAATGTTGAGCTGCAGCGCCCGGCGCACAGCTTGAAGCTGCCTGCCCACCTGTTCCACGGGGTTGGAAACGGTGGACCCACTCGCTAGGAGCCAGGGCTTCCCCTCGTCCATCACCTGTACCACTGCGGCGGGGTACCTTTTCCACTCGCTCAGGATGAAGGTGCCCTTCAGCGAGTTGTAGAAGAGCCAGTCGACCTCGGCCACCTGCAGGCCCGGCGCGTCCACGCGGCAGTTGCTGAAGGCCCATACGTGGTCGCCCAGGAGCTGATGCAGGCGAGCCACATCGGTTTGGGCCGGCCTGTGGGCGGCGGTGTTCTTCGAAGGGAAATGGAGCACGGAGGAACTCTCGGGTCGCGAAGCGTCAGAAGGACGGCAGCACGCCGGCAACCGACGCGAGGAAGGCGACCGGAGCGGCCAGGAGCCAGCCGATCCGCCGTCGTCGTGCCTGCTCCACGAGCTGGTGCAGTGCCTCGAACGGGCCCATGATTTCCGCCGCATCACGGAGGAGGGGCGTGGTGCGCCGCCAGGTGGAGGGCTGCGCAGCGGCCGCCGACAGGAGGGCCACCTGCTCGGGGGAGTAGACGACCGGCCGCCGGGTGATCCAGCGCAGCAATTGAGCCTGGCTTAGCACCGAGACCGTCCGGTGCTTCTCCTTGACCGTCACCTGACGCGCGCCGACGACGACGATTCCGGCTGTAGCCACGACATTCTGACGGACCGCGGCCGAGAGCAGCTTTCCTGCCCGGGTCGCCTCGTGCTCGGAATTGCGGACGTACGGGTAGCGGGTCCCGGCGACCATGAAGGTGCCCTTCGCCGTCCAGATGTTCTGGCCGGGGTGGCGTTTCGCGTTGATCGTGAAGATGCCCGTGGGGCCGATCACCACGTGGTCGATGTCGGCCGACTTCTCACCCACGGGGACGGCGTGCAGGACCGTCCACTCCGGTCCCAGCGAGGCCAGCGTGCGACCGGTGGCGCGCTCGCCCAGCGCGCCCCAGTACCAGGGACGGCTCTCGGAACTCAGCGGGTGGACCCCCAGGACGCGCGCGAGAAGCCCGCGCCCTGTGCTCCGGGCGTGGGTGTCGAGGAGCTCCTCCATCACGGACTGCCCGGGTATGCGGCGCTTGAGCAGCCCCAGGGTCTCGGGCTCCACGTACGCGGCTTCGCCGTCGAGTGGTACGGCGGCGGTCATCGCCGGTGTCCGATGATCATGAGAGTCCCCTTGCGCGTCCCGCGCGAGCTGAGCCTCGCCGGGTACCACGAATCTATCGGCCGCGGGGCCGCTGCCGGTCCGCCGACCGCACGGGTTCGAGGCAGGATTCCGTCAGTGTTTCCGCACCTCGCGGACGGCGGCGCTGCGGGATCGTGCGATCTGCGGCCGGTAGGCTGTCGGAGGCCGCGGAACCAGCGGTGGGGTCTTCAGGGGGAACAGTGCACGGTCTCAACTTCACGGCTATCGACTTCGAGACCGCGAACAGCAAGCGCGGTTCGGTCTGCGCCGTCGGCCTCGCGAAGGTGCGGCACGGCGTCGTCGTCGACTCGGCGTCGTGGCTGATCAGGCCACCTCATGCGGTGGGGGAGTTCGCGCCGCGGAACATCGAGGTCCACGGAATCCGCCCTGCCGACGTCCGGACGGCTCCCCGGTGGCCCGAGAGCCTGCGGCGTATCCAGGCGTTCGCCGCCACCGACTCGTTCGTGGCGCACAACGCCTCCTTCGACCGGTCCGTGCTGCGGGGTGCCTGCACGGAGTCGGGTCTTCCCGTGCCCGAGACAGCGTTCCATTGCTCCGTCCATCTGGCACGGCGCCTCCTCGGCCTCGAGTCCCACAAGCTGCCGGATGTCGCGAAGGCCCTCGGTTTGGGCGCGTTCAGGCACCACGACGCGGGGAGCGATGCCGAGACGTGCGCGTCCGCCGTCGTCGCCATCGCGCGGAGGCACGCGCTCCATTCACTGGACGTGCTGTGGCCCGCGGCGCAGCCCGCGCGATCCCGGTGACCCCCGGCAGGACCTACGACGCGAGAATCGGGGCCCTGCGCCGCCTCCACCGTACGAACGCGACGGGCGCCCACCGGCACAGCGCCCAGTAACCGACCCCGACCGGCAGGCATCCGACGACTGCGACGACCTGGCCGAAGGGCATCAGCATCGGGTAGACGAGCCAGTGCGTGAGGTAGATGTACAGCGACGCCGCGGCGAGCCAGCCCGTGACGCGGCGCAGGATCGACGGCACGGGCAGCGCCGGCACCCACGTGATGAGCAGCAGGCCCAGCACGATGGTCACCTCACGGAGCGGCTCGTCGAAGGAACCCGGCACCGTCAGCGCGGCAAGGGCCGACACCAGCAGGCGACGCCGGGTGTCGCCGGCCCGTGCGACCGCCCAGCCGAGCACGAAGAGCCAGAAGACGGGCAGGGGCTTGGGCAGGCCGGGGTCGACGATGTCGTACCGGCTGAGCAGCGTGACAGCCAGGACACCCAGGGCGAACGCGAACGGCACGCGGCGCTCGAGCCGGTCCACCCAGGGGACGGCCAGCAGGAGCATGACCGCGACGAGTACGTAGACCAGCATCTCGACGAACCAGAAGTGCCACTCGCTGGTCACCTCCTGCGGCCCCACCATGCCGTTGAGCAGGAAGATGTTGGCGACGCTGTAGTTGTCGGTGAGGACATAGGCCACCGCGATGAAGGCGACCGACGGGACGACGATCCTCGCCAGGCTCCGAGCATGGCGCCGCAGCCGCTCGGGACGGTTCCCGGTCAGCTGGAAGCGGGCGAAGTTGAAACCGGCGACGACGAACAGCAGGTGCGCGGTATGGAACGTGAACAGCTCCACATGGGCGGCGACGATGCAGATGATCGCGACGGCCCGCAGCACGATCGACGGTTCCAGGAAGGAGATGAGCCGCCGACGCCGTGGCCTGCTGCGGCCGGACAGTTCGCCGACGGGCAGGAGATGCCAGTTGGCGGGCAGCGGCCCGAGGGCGGCCTCGAGCCGGACGGACAGTGCCACGTAGGAGAGCGAGTCACCGGAGAGCGAGACGAAGGTGTCCGTCGCACGCACATCCGCACGGTCGAGGCATTCCCCGAAGATCCGCGGCACGTCGGCGGGACCCTCCTGCTGCCGTCCTCCGTCGGCGGGAGGTACGACCTGCGCGGCCGCCAGGTTCCGGACGGCGGGATAGTCGATCTTGCCCGTGGGCAGCCGGGGCAGGCGCTCCACCGGATGCAGCGCGACCGCGGCCCGGGGCAGTCCCAGATCGGTGGCAAGCACCTTGGACAGCAGGTCCGCGTCGTGGTCACCCTCGACAGCGATGACCAGGCCGTCGTCGTCGGAACCGGTGGCGGCGGCGGTGGCGCCCAGATCGGCGAGGATCCGTTCGACCTGCCCGAGGTCCACCCGCAGCCCGGCGATCTTGACGAACCGGCTGCGCCGGCCGACCACCTCGTAGAGGCCGTTCGGGTGCCGGCGGGCGAGGTCCCCCGTCCGGAGTTCCTGCAGCTCGCGTCCGAGCGCGAGGTCGTCCGGCCCTTCGGCATAGCCCAGCATCACGTTCGGGCCGGTGTAGACCAGTTCCCCGGCGGGAAGGCCGTCGACGGGATCGATCCGGAAGGAGCCGCCGGGGACCGGCACCCCGATGGTTCCCGGGTGCTCCGCCGCCAGGTCGGGGGGCAGGTAGGCCATCCGTGCGGTGGCCTCCGTGGCCCCGTACATGACGAAGAGGTCCCAGCCCCGCCGCTGGCCGGTCTCCGCCCAGGTCCGCACCTTCTCCGGAGCGAGCCGCCCGCCCGCCTGGGTGACGTAGCGCAGGGTCGGCAGGTCCATGTCCGCGAAGCCCACCCGCTCGAGCAGGTCGAAGCTGTACGGCACGGCGGCGAAGGAGGTGGCGCCGCGCTCGCGGAAGAGGTCCCAGAAACAGGGGTCGACGACGGACAGGTCCGTGAGGACGAGACCGGCCCCGCGGGCCAGGTGGCTGTTGACCACCGACAGGCCGTAGCAGTAGGAGAACGGCAGGGTGGTGGCGGCCCGGTCGTCGGGGCCGATGCTCAGGTACCCGGCGATCGACCGTGCGTTCTCCTCGAGGTTGGCCCGCGACAGCCGGACCAGTTTCGGGGAGCCCGTGGACCCCGAGGTGCTGAGCAGCAGCGCGAGATCGGGGTGCAACTCGTGCCGGGTGCCGGGCCACCGCTCGTCGATGGCGAGCGAGCCGTTCCCGGTCCGGAGCACCACATCGGGCTCGTACCCGGAGACGAGGGACTCGAGCGCAGCGGGCTTGTCCGCCGGCACCACGAGCAGCGGGTGGCCGGCCGTGATCGCCGCCAGGTAGGCCACGAGGGTCTCCACGTCGTTGCGTGCCGCGAGCAGGACGAGGCGTCGCTCAGTGCCGAGGCGCGCCGCGACGTCGTCGACCCGCGCTGCTAGCTCGCGGTACGAGAGGGCGCCGTCGGCGGTGAGGACCGCGGGCCGGTCCCCGTGGCGGGCGAGGTCGGTGAACGTGGCCTCGGAGAGGTCCGGGTTGAGGCTCACGGTGCCACCGCGATCCTCGGGGCGTTCCCGGGCGGCGTGGTGACGGCCCGGTCACCCACGAGCAGCGTGGGCGAGGTGCCGGCGGCCACGGTCACCGTGACGGGTGTGCCGACGGGGTGGCGCACGTCGTGGGGCTGCCAGGAGCGCAGGGTCCGTCCCGAGGCGAGCCGGACGTGGTGCAGGACGAACGCCCCGTGGTACTCCACCGCGGACACCCGCGCGGTGGCGTCCGCTGACGGGCTCAGGGCCACCTCGTGGGGCCGCAGGACGACGTCGACGTCCGCGTCGCTGTCCGCCCAGCCGGGGACCGTGGAGACGATCCCGATCTCGCAGGTCAGCAGGGCGCGGTGCACGTGCGCGGGGAGGAAGTCGGCGTCACCCATGAAGGAGGCGACGAACCGGGTGGACGGTTGTTCGAAGACCTTCTCGGGAGAGTCGGCCTGTTCGATCAGGCCGTTGTTCATGACGACCACGCGGGTGCCCACGGACAGGGCCTCGGTCTGGTCATGGGTGACGAGCACCCCGGTGGTGCCGGTCTCGCGCAGCGTCGCCACGGTGTCCCGGCGGACCTGGGCGCGCAGCGACTCGTCCAGGCTGGAGAACGGCTCGTCGAGGAGGACGACGGCGGGCCGCGGGGCCAGTGCGCGCGCCAGGGCGACGCGCTGCTGCTCGCCTCCCGACAGCTCGTGCGGATAGCGGTCGGCGAGATGGGCCAGCTGGACGAGGTCCAGGAGTTCGCCGGCGCGGGACCGGCGCTCACCGCTGCGCAGGTCGTGGAGGCCGAACTCGACGTTCTTCCCGACAGTGAGGTGCGGGAAGAGGGCATGGTCCTGGAAGACGAGCCCCACCCGCCGGCGCTCCGGTTCGACGAAGCGGCGGGTGTCCGCGACGACCCGCCCGGCGACGGTGATCGTCCCGGCGTCGGGCCGTTCCAGCCCGGCGACGAGCCGCAGCGTCGTCGACTTGCCGCAGCCCGACGGGCCGATCAGCGTCAGGAGTTCCCCCGGGGGAACGACCAGGTCCATCCCCTCCACGCCCCGGGCCGATCCGTACCGCTTGGTCACTCCCTCGAGGGTGAGCGCCGGAGGGGCGCCCACTGCGTCGCGACCGGCCGGCGCACTCTTGGTCTGGGCCGTCACTGTCCTGCCTTTCCGGGAACCGTTCGATGGGCCTCGCGCCGTCGGGTCTGACCGACGAGCACGAAGACGGGGATGATGGCGACAGCCACGATGACCAGGGCCGGGAGGGATGCCTTCTCCCAGAAGTTCTCCCGCGCGAGCTCGTACACCCACACGGACGCCGTGGTGAAGCCGAAGGGCCGCAGGAGCAGGACGATCGGCAGTTCCTTGACGGCGTCGATGACCACCAGCATCAGGGCCACGGCGACCCCGGGCCGGGCGAGGGGCAGATGCACCCGGCCGAGCATGCGGCGCGGTCCGGCACCCAGGCTCAGGGCGGAAGCCGTGAGGGTGGGGGAGATCTTCTCGAGGCTCGCACTGACCGACTGGTAGGCGGGGGCGAGGAAGCGGATGACATAGGCGTAGAGGATGCCGACCACCGAACCCGTCACGATCAGCCCGGTACCCCCGGGGACGCCTGCGCGCTCCAGTCCGGCGTCGAGGGCGGCGAAGGACAGCAGGACCCCGATGCCCACCACGGCGCCGGGTACCGCGTACCCGAATGTCGTCAGCTGCGCCGCCCCGGAGACGAGCCGGCCGCCGCCGAGCCGGATGGCGTGACCGACGCACAGGGAGAGGCCGACGCACACCAGGGAGGTGACTCCTGCCACCAGCAGGCTGTTGGCCAGGTACTCCGCGAACCTGGGGTCGGCGAGGAACGACGCATCCGAGATGACCTGCCCGACCGCCCACACCAGGAGCTGTGCGACGGGGATCAGGAACCCGGCGGACAGGGCCGCCAGGCACAGGGCCGTCGCGGCCCAGGCGCGTGCTCCCCGCAGCCGCTCCGGCTCGAAGCCCTGCCGCCGGCCGCCCTGCTGGTGGTAGCGCGCCCGCCCGCGCAGGGCCCTCTCCGCGACCAGCACGGCCACGGCGAACAGCAGGACGAGGACGGCGAGCCGGGTCGCGGCATGGAAGTCGAACGTGCCCTTCCAGACGAGGTAGACCCCCACGGAGACGGTCTGCACGTTGAAGTACTGCACCGTGGCGAAATCGGTCAGTGTCTCCATCATCACCAGGGCCAGCCCTGCGGCCAGGGACGGCCGGGCGAGCGGCAGCACCACCCGCCGAAGCGCCCGGCCCCGGTTCGCTCCGAGGGTGCGTGCCGCGTCGTAGGTCCCCGAGGACTGCTCGATCAGGGCCGAACGGGCCATGAGGTAGACGTAGGGGTAGAGCGAGAGCGACATGACGATGATCGCGGCGGGCAGCGACCGTACCTCGGGAACCCACACGTCGGCCCCGAACACGGCGCGCAGGAAGGACTGGACGGGCCCGGCGACGTCGAAGACCGAGAGGAAGACGAACCCGAGGACATAGGCGGGCATCGCCAGTGGCAGGACGAGCAGCCACACCAGGAGATTACGCAGCGGGAAGCGGTAGGCGGTCACCAGCCAGGCCAGGCCTCCGCCCACCACCAGCGACCCCGCACCGACGCCGAGCATCAGGGCGAGGGTGGTGAGGATCATCTGCCCGAGGTCCCGCGGGAGGGCGGCGCTGTTGCCGAGGCCGTCGACGACGACCGCCAGGACGGGGGTGGCGACGACGGCGGCCACCGTGACGACCAGTGCCGACCACGCGGGACGCCCGACTCCGTGGGTCCGGGGGCGTCGGCGGGGCGGCCGCGGTTCGGCGAGCGCCGCCGTGTCGGTCACTTGTATCCGGCCTCGGCGAGCAGGTCGACGGCGTCGGCGTTCAGTGTCCCGTAGGCCTCGGCGTTCAGCGGCATGCGCTCGAAGTCGCCGAAGGCGGCGATGACCGGCTCGGGTTCGACGGCAGGGTTGACGGGGAATTCGTGGTTGGCGTCGACGAAGGCGTTCTGTCCGTCGGTGGCGAGCCATTCGAGGAGCTTCTGCGCGTCCTCCGGGTTGTCCGATCCCTGCACCACGCCGGCACCGGAGATGTTGACGTGCGTCCCGGCACCCTCCTGGCTCGCCCAGTACAGGTCCACCTTCAGGTCGGGGTTCTCCGCCAGGGTCCGGGCGAGGTAGTAGTGGTTGTTGATGCCGACATCGCATGTCCCGGCGTCGATGGCCTCCAGGAGGAGGACGTCGTTGCTCAGGATGGAGACCTCGTTGGCCACCCAGCCGCGCACGATCTCGAGGGCCCGCTCCCGGCCGTGGAGGTCGATCAGGCTTGCCACGAGGGACTGCGTGTAGGCGGAGGTGGCGTCCCGCATGCACAGGCGGCCCTTCCACGTCGGATCGGCGAGGCCCGCGTAGGTGTCGACCGCGTCGAACTCGGCGGGATCCACGGCGTCGGGGTTGTAGGTGACCGTGCGTGCGCGCAGGGCCAGTCCGTACCAGCGGCCGTCCGCGTCGCGGAGGTCCTCGGGGACGGCCTCGTCGAGCACGGCGGAACTGGTGGGGGCCAGTTCGTCCTGGCGCGCGCCGTTCCAGAGGTTGCCCGCGTCGACGGTCATGAACACGTCCGCCGGGGTGTCCTCACCCTCCGCCTTGAGGCGCTCGAGGAGTTCGGCGTCGTCGCCGCTGATGAACTCGACGGTGATGCCGGTCTCCTCCGTGAACTGTCCGAAGGCACCCTCGAGATCGTAGTGGCGCGCCGAATAGATCTGGAGGTCCGCGGACGAACCGCCGATGGCGCTGCACCCGGTGAGTACCGATGTCAGTGCAGTCAGTCCAACGAGGGTGGTCGTCAGGGGGCGCAGGTGCATCAGGTCTCTTCTCGGGCCGTGGGGATGTCCGTCGAACGCGAAGGGCTCGACGACCAAGGGTAGCCTAAGTTAAGAACGCAGAGCCATTCCGGGCTAGCTCAGGATGTCCTTGGTGCTGAACCGCCCGTACGCCAGCGTCCCGAACACGGCGATGTAGCCGAACTGCAGCAGGGCGTTGTCCGCGAAGGAGGTCCACACGATCGGCTCCCGCAGCAGGTCGCCGAACCCCAGCCAGTAGTTGGTGAACAGCCACGGGTGCAGCCATTCGAGCTGAGGGAGGGCGCCGAGGATCTGCGCGACGGCAGCCAGCGCGGCCGTCGCCGCCATTGCCCCGACGGGGATGGTGGTCAGCGTCGAGATGAACAGGCCGATGGCGCTGAGGCCCATGAGCGACACCGTCACGTACAGGGCGAGCAGCAGCAGCCGCACGAAGTACCCGGGGATACCCACGGTGTCCCCGGAGAGCAGAGTCACCGGACCCACCGGGAACAGGAGCGCCCCGATGATCGCACCGGTCACGACGACGGTCAGGGTCGCCACGAAGCAGAACAGGGCCGCCCCCGCGTACTTCACGAGCAGCAGTCGGAGGCGCCCCGCAGGCGCCACGAGCAAGTAGCGCAGCGTGCCGAGATTGGCCTCGCCGGCGATCGTGTCACCGGCCACGACGCCGATGGTCAGCGGCAGGAACAGGGGGATCGCGACGGTGAGCGCCGTCAGCGAGACGAACAGGCCGTTCTGCGTGATGCTGTTGAGGAAGGCCGGGCCGCGGCCGCTCGCCGCGCCGTCGGAGGAGACGCGGACGACGACGGCGATGAGGATCGGGATCAACGCCAATGCACCGATCATCGCCCACGTGCGGAGCCTGCGGAACAGGACCGTGATCTCCGAGACCACCAGCGTCAATCCGAGGGACCGACGCCCGCGGGCGGGCCGCACCTGCGCCATGTCAGCCGGCAACGTCGAACCCCTCTCCCGTCAGTGCGACGAAGCGGTCCTCGAGGGACGCGCCGCTCACCTCGAGACCCCGCACGCGCACGTCCGCGCGGACGAGGGCGGCGTTCACCGCTTCCGACTGCAGCCCGGGCACGGAGAGCTCGGCGGTCACGACGTCGTCTCGCCCGTGGGGCTCGGGGACGAGCCCGAGTCCGCTGAGGATGCGGCGCGCGTCGGCGGGATCGGGCGTGGTGATGCGAACCCGGGCGGTGCCCTGGGACCGGAGGTCGTCGAGCGTGCCCTGCGCTACGAGCCGACCGGCGCTCATGACGGCGATCATGGTGCACATCTGCTCCACCTCGGCGAGCAGGTGGCTGGAGACGAAGATGGTGGTGCCGTCGTCGGACAGGGACCGGATGAGGTTGCGCACCTCCCGCGTGCCCTGGGGATCGAGCCCGTTGGTGGGCTCGTCGAGGATCAGCAGGTCGCGTGGTGCGAGCAGGGCGTTGGCGATGCCCAGGCGCTGCTTCATGCCGAGCGAGTACGCGTGGGCCCGCTTCTTCGCCGCGTGGCCGAGGCCCACACGCTCCAGGGCTGCATCCACGCGCGCGTTCCGGGTGGAGGGGGAGGTGTGGCGGTCGGCGGCATCGAACCGCTGGAGGTTCGCGCGCCCCGAGAGGAACGGATAGATCGCGGGTCCCTCCACGAGGGCTCCCACCCGCGGGAGGACGGCGCGGGCGTCCTTCGGCATGGCGCCGTCGAGCAGCCGGATCTCGCCGCTCGATGCCGCGGCGAGACCGAGGAGCATGCGGATGGTGGTGGTCTTGCCCGAGCCGTTGGGGCCCAGGAAGCCGAATACCGTCCCGCGGGGGACGGCGAGGTCCACGCCGTCGACGGCCCGCTGCCTACCGAAGACCTTGGTGAGTCCGCGCGTCTCGATCGCCAATCCCGTGGCGCCCTCCCGCGCGGTCCGCTCGTCGTGGGCGGACCGCACGGGCACTCCCGCGGTCACCGCTGGGAGGCGGCGACGAGCTGGTCGACGCCGACGGCGCCTGCGAGGATGCGGCCGTCGTCGGTGATCAGCACCGAGACGAGCGAGGTCTGCAGTGCGCGGCCGCCGTCCACCTGGGTGAGTGCCTGCTCCAGGAGGGCCTGAGCGCCTGCCACCTCGTCGGGATCCATGCCGGGCTTGATCTCCATGATCTCGCCCATGCCCGCGGTGTCACCGGTGCCGAGGTCGAGACCCAGTCCGCCGGCGGTCCCGGCGGGAAGCTCGACGATGGTGCTCCAGCCCTCACCGATGACGGTGGGCTGCTGCTCCTCTGCGGGCATCTGGGCGGGTGCATCGGCCGGCGCCTGCCCGGCCTCCAGCTCGGCCCTGGCCTCCAGCTCGGCCCTCGCCTCGTCGGCGGTCGGTGCTTCCGTGACGGTGGCACCTGCCGGCGGAGTGAACTCGAAGATGTCGGCGTCGGGGGCGCCGAAGTCCACGGAGCTGAAGCCTGCGGAGAACGCCGGCTCCTCCTGGCCCTTGGCGAGCACGGTGACGTTCAGCGGGACGCCGGTCTCGGAATCGACGCTGACGGTGATGGAGCCGACGAGGGTCGCCTCGTCCTCGGGGGTGAGGACGAGCTCGTAGGCGCTGCGACCGGCCACGCGGCTGGTGCCGTCCACCCTGATGTCGGTGCCGGGATCGATCGTGGCGAGGACCACCTCGGCGACCTCGGCAGGCGTCCGGGGAAGATCCTGCAGCTCGGGGTACTCGGCCGACTTCTCCTGCAGCTTCGCCTCGAGTTCGGCCTTCGCCGCCGCCTTGTCCGGCAGCACGGCGTGGGCGGCCTCGTTGGACTCGGAGTCGTAGTACCAGACATCGTTCCCGTTGACGACGACGTCGCGCTGCGCCAGCTGGTCGAGCACCTGGACGCGTGCCCTGTCCGTCCCGTCCACGTACACCTGGGCCGTGTGCTCCCCGGTCAGGAGTTCGAGGGCCATGGAGGTCGGGTCGGAGCTGGAGGTGCGGCCCGGGGCGTCGACCGCCCCGAGATCCGGGAGGCCGAGGTCGGAGGACTGCTCAACGGTGCCGGAGTAGGCGTCGTCGGTGCTGGTGGCGACGAACTCGAGGAGCTCCTGCGCGGTCTTCGCGGGCAGCTGCGGTTGGGCTTCGGCGACAGCGGAGCCGCTGACGGCGGCGGTGACGATGACGACCGGAACGATGCCGGCAGGAAGCCAGCGCCAGTTCTTGTTCATGATTGAGCCTTCCGAACGGATCTGTGCCCCATCTGGCGCCAACGCTACACCTGCAGGCTGGGAGTTGGGCACGGGTACATCGGAGAACGAGCGGGGCGGCCGGGACGTGCCCCGGATACGAGAGAAGGGCGGCCGAAGCCGCCCTTCCCGTGGAGTGGAGAGCTCCTAGCGCGTGACGCGGCGGCGGCCGGCAACCGACTCGGCCACACCGATCAGCAGCACGGCGGCGATGACCGACACGATGAAACCGAAGACGTTGAGCTCGAAGATGTCGCCCGTGCCGAGCAGGCTCGCGATCGAGCCGCCGATGACGGACCCGACGAGGCCGAGCAGCAGCGTGGCCACCAGCCCCAGGTTCTGCTTGCCGGGCTTGATGAGGCGTGCAAGGGCGCCGATGATGAGCCCCGCGACGATGAAACCGATCATGATGAATCTCCTTGTACTCGGCCCGCTGTGCGCGGGAAGCCTGGGGTCCTGGTGGTGGCAAGGGTGTGGCCCGGGTCTGCCGGGCGTTGCCAAGGACGGCTCTTGCATCAAGGATAGAGGAATGCGAAGCCTACTGAGTAATTGGTGATGGCAGGACCCGAGCGCCGCCGTCCCCGGGGCGCCCGATTCGCGGGGCGGACGAGGCCCCACGGCGTCAGCCGCATCGTCGGGCTGGTGGTTGGCTGGCTGCTGGTGCTGATCGGGTTGGCGGCCCTCGTGCTGCCAGGCCCCGGGCTCCTGGCCCTCGTCGCGGGGCTCGCCGTGCTCGCGCAGCAGTACGAGTGGGCGCGGCGCTGGCTGCAGCCCGTCAAGCAGAAGGCCTTCGCGGCGGCGGCACAGGGTGTGAGGACCAGGACGGCCATCGCGCTCAGCTTCACGGGCGCCCTCGTGCTGATCCTGCTCGGGGTGCTGTGGGGAGTGAATCCGCCCATGCCGTCCTGGTGGCCGCTCGACGAGCGCTGGTGGCTGCCCGGCGGGTGGAGCGTCGGTTCGAGCCTCATCCTCTCCGGGGTGCTGGCGGCCGGGTTCATCGTCTACAGCATCCGGCGCTTCCGGCCTCAGCACTGACCAACCAGCGCTGACCGACCCAGCACCGACCGACGGAGCACTGATTTCCCGAGCATTCATGGCACCCATGGCGACGGCGCGCCCCGAGCGGGACGCGCCGTCGTCGGTGGTGCTACTTGCGGCCGTACTCCAGGCGGGTGCGCTCCAGCGCACCCTGCGGTGCCGGGTCGCACGGGGGATCCGTGACCACCTCGGGGCTACAGGGCAGCGCGTTGGTGGTTGCATAGAGGTACTTGCCGTCCACCTCGACATCCGCAGGTAGCACAGCCTCCGTGAAAGGCACTGCCTCGTCGGTCCCCGCCGGCACCACCAGGATGCGGTTCGCGAACAGTTCGGCGATGAAGAGATTCCCGCGCCGGTCGAACGCCAGACCGGTGGGTGTGTTCAGCCCGGCGACGACGACGTCGACGTCGCCCGATCGCGGATCGAAGCTGCGCACGGAACCCGACCCCGGGGCCTCCGGAGTGCCCGGCAGTGACGTCAGGTACAGCAGGCCGGCGGGGCCGAACTCGATGTCCGTGGGGACGGGCTCCGCGTTGAACGTCGCGCCGACGACACATTCGGGCAGGGCGAAGCCCTGTTCCGCGAGGGAGGCGACGAGTTCGGCGGTCACCAAGGTGGGAACCGGCTCGAGCACCGTCGCGTCCACACTGCCGCGGCGCGTGTCCACGGTGAAGATGGCGTTAGCTCCGGCATCCGCGACGTACACGTAGCGTCCGGAATCCGATACCGCCGTGGCGTAGGGGTGTGAGTAGGCCTCGCCCCCGTGCGGCAGGGCGATGGGGGCAAGGTCGGCCGGGATCCGACTCGCGCATTCGGCGGGGAGGCCCTGGAAGCCGTACTCGTTGCCGGCGTCGTAGTTGTATTCGGTCTCGAGCGCGGCGAGGTCCGCGAGCACGCGCGTCTCCCCGTCCTCGAGGACGCTCACGTTGGCGACGTATGGAGCTTCGGGGTCCTGCGGTCCGCCGGAACTCTCGGTGAAATACACCTCGCCGTGTCGGGTGGAGACCCCACCGATCTCGATGCCCGGTCTGTCCAGCAGGGTGGTGATCTCGCCGCTGCGATCCACCCTGGTGAGCTTGCCGCCCAGATTCTGCGACACGTAGGCGGTGTTGCCGCGGCCGACAGCCACGCGGAGCGGCCCGAGGAGGCCGGTCGCGAGTTCGCTGGATTCACCTGCAGTGACTGATCGTCCGCCGTCGTGATAAGGGTCTGGTGAAGTCGCGATCGCGGCGCCTGCGGTGGACGTGAGGGTGACGGCGAGTGCCGCCGCCACGATGGATGTACGGGTACCTCTCATGGGCCTGTCCTTCGGTGCGAGGAAGTGTCGAGACGCTCTGACCGGCTCCAGCACCGAGCGGCGGCTCCGCCGCCGTATCACCCGCACAACCCGCGGGTCCCCGCGGCTGACGGCGGTTAAGAGAGTAGGACGGGCTTCGCAGGGTGTCCATGGGGAGGACCGAAAAAGTCCATGCCCGGTGCACGAGGTGCAGGAGAGGCTGTTTGCTCCATCACGCCCGGTTCCGCAGCGCCCGCGCCTGCTCCAGCAGTTCGCGCTCCTTCTCGTCGGCGCCCGCCTCCGCGTAGAGGTGGGCGGCCGCCGTCAGGTGGCGGGCGGCCTGGGTGGGGGAGCCGCTGGCAGCGTGGTACTGGCCGAGGCATTCCTCCAGATCGGTCGTCGCCTCGAAACCGAGCAGGGCACGCTGTTCGTCGACGATGTCCAGCAGCTCCTTCGCCGTCCCCGGCTCAGCGGTCAGCAGGGCGAGGCGGGCCTGCACGAGGCTGAGCTCCAGGCGGTGGACAGGGCTGCCGACCAGCCTGAATCCCAGGTCCGCGTGGGTCAGCGACTCCCGGACGGAGGGGTCCACGATGCCGGCCTTGAGCTTGAACTCGGCGCTCGACTTGTGGAACTCCGCCCACGTCTCGAGGTCCGACTGCGGCAGCAGGAGCCGTGCGGCGAGGGCGTACTGTTCCTGTCCCACCTCCACGTCACCGCGGCGGAACGCGACGTTGCCGATCGCCCATGCTCCGCGCGCGATCAGGAGCGACGGCACGGTGGGTGCTGCATCCGCGATGTTGAGGCTGGTCGCCACCTCCCAGGCCTCGTCCAGGTCACCCTTGACCGCCAGGGCGGCGATGAGGATGAAGGCCGCCTGCAGGCGCGCCGGAGCCTGGTCGGGCAGTTCGGCCGCGGATGCAACCGATGCCTGGGCGAGGTCGAGGGCCTCGAGCAGGCGCCCTGAATTGCGGGCGATGGTGGACAGCCGTCCCTGCACCACGGAGCGCAGTTCGGGGGTGGGCGCCATCAGCGACCGGTTGTCCATCTGCAGCAGGACGCCCTCCGCCTCCTCCAGCCGCCGGAGCGCGATGAGCGACTGCGCCCGCAGCATCGACATGTCCCACCAGGCCGGCCCGTTCCGCTGCTCGTAGGCGACGCTCGCGGCGTACTCCGCCTCGGAGGCGGCCAGGGCGTCGTCCTGCATGTCGCGGGCGTAGTTGGCAGCGAACATCGCCGTGGTGAGCGCCGGCTGGTCCTCGGCGGACGGCGGCTCCACCCACCAGTTCAGGGTCTGCACGTCCATTCCCAGGAGCGTGGCGAAGTGCTGCACCATCTCCGGGGTGGGCTGGCGGAATCCACGCTCCAGCAGGGAGATGAAATGGGTGGAGTACACCCCGGCGCCCAGTTCGGCCTGTGTGAGCCCCTTGGCGCTGCGGGCCTGGCGCAGCAAATCACCGAATCGCATTTGTTCCCCATCCCCCGAGCGTGCGTGCTCCTTATTGTCTAACAGATGCTCCGGACACTATGACGCACGGCATATCCCGTACTGCGCATCAGAGGCGGCGGGGCGGGACCCGCCGGGGGAGCACGGGCGAGGCCAACAGGGTCAGGATGCCCGCCAGCGGGACCACGATCAGGCCCACGCGCAGCGACGACGCGTCCGCGACGGCGCCGACGATCGGGGGCGAGAGCAGAAATCCCAGGCGCAGTAGCCAGCTGATCACGGTGAGGCCCGTGCCGGGCCGGAGCCCGGGCAGTTCATCCGCCGAGTGCATGGCCGCGGGGACGAGGGTCGCGACGCCCAGGCCGGCCAGTCCGAAGCCGACGATGGTCAGCGGGATGGACGGGAAGAGCAGGGCCGTGCCCATGCCGATTGCCGCCAGGGCACCACCGGCCTGGGCGACGGCGCGCTGGCCGAACCGGTCCACAAGGCGGTCCCCGAACAGGCGCCCCACGAACTGGAGCCCGACGAGCGCCACGAACCCGAGCCCTGCGACGGTGGGCGCGGCGCCGAGGGAACCGGTGAGGTAGACGGCCGCCCAGGTGCTCCCGGCGTCCTCCACGAGTGCCCCGGCGATCCCCACCACCACCAGGGCGGCAAGGATGCCGACCGTCACCGTCCGGCGTCGTGCCCTGCCGCTGCCCGGCTCCACGGATGCGTCGCCCGCCGGCTCCGACGGTTCGGGGCCGGGGAGGAGGAGGTGGTAGCAGGCGAGCGTGAGGATGCTGAAGAGCACGAACGAGACCGTCAGGTGCAGCCCGCGCGGAACGGCGAGCCCTGCGGCCGCCGCACCCATCAGACCGCCCAGCACCGCGCCGATGCTCCAGACCGCGTGGAACGAGTTGAGGATGGAGCGGCGGTACAGCTTCTGGACGCGCGGGCCGTGCGAGTTCTGCGCCACGTCGGTGATGGCGTCCATCGCCCCGGCGAGGAACAGGGTGGCAGTGAGGACCGCCCACGACGGCGCGATGCCGGCCAGCAGGATCGACAGGCCGATGAGCCACGTGCCCGCCGTCGCCACGCGCGAGGACCTGAAGCGGCGGACCAGGGCACCCGAGGCGAGGCCCGCCACGATGGCGCCGAGGGGGAACGCCGCCACCGCGACGCCGAACGCGGCGTTGCTCAGTTCCAGTCCGTCCTTGATGGCGGGGTAGTGCGGGAGGAGGTTCGCGAACATCGCCCCGTTGGTCAGGAAGAGCACGCTGACGGCGAGACGGGCGCGGCCGAGCCGCTGCGCCGGATAGGGCGCCTCGGCCGCGGGACGGGTCACCGAGTCAGGCCTCGGGTGGCAGCGCCTCGTGGTGCTCCTTGCCCTTGGTCCGGCGTTCCTCCTTCATCTCCGCCTCGAACAGGTGGCGCTTGCCCTCCACGAGGGTGTCGCGGGCCTCCTTCTCGAAGGCCTTGAACTCGGCGTAGTAGTGATCGTCGTAGTCCTCCATGATCTGGAAGGTCCAGCGGCCCTCGATCACGTTGCGGCCGATGATCTCGCGCGCGAGCTTGTCCGCGAGCTCGGTGTGACCGGCCTTCCGGAACAGCTCCTCGGCCTCGGACAGGTTGAGGTCCGCCGTGCCGGTGAGGCGGTGGAAGTTGTAGAGGAAGCCGCGGGCGTTCTCCACGACCTCGAGGGCCTCGGAGAGCTTACCGAGCGCCTCGACCGTGGTGTCGGAGACGCCCTCGGGGCGCTGGTGGGTTGCGTCGGGACCGGGGGTGTCGATGGTAGCCATACTTCGTACCGTACCCAGCGGGTCGGCGCTCAAACAGCCGCTACCGCCTACCGGGAGCCGGGGAGAGGTGTGCGTAAATGCAGAAGTGCTCTGCACTAATCGGCGTTGATCACCCTGCCCGCGAACGCGATACTCATAACGCCCCGGTGTGCCCTGTGTCACAGGCCGCACCTGTCAGCGGAGCCGGTCACGGCACACCGTGTCAACGAGGACACCGAAGGAGTAGCCCGCATGAGTTCAGCGCAGCACACACCACCGTCGCGGCAGGAACCCGACGTCGAACAGTCGGGACTGAAGAAGGTCGTCGTCGCGTCGATGGCCGGCACCGTGGTCGAGTGGTACGAGTTCTTCCTCTACGCGGCGGCCGCCACCCTCGTCTTCGCGACCGTCTTCTTCCCCAGCGCGGACTCCGAGCTGGACGCCATCATCGCCGGGTTCCTGACCTACGCCGTCGGCTTCGTGGCGCGGCCCATCGGCGGCATCGTCTTCGGCCACTTCGGTGACAAGTACGGGCGCAAGCAGCTCCTGCAGCTGAGCATCATCCTCGTGGGCGTCTCGACGTTCCTCATGGGCTGCCTGCCCACCTTCGATCAGGTGGGCTACTGGGCGCCCGGCCTCCTCGTGGTGCTGCGCTTCATCCAGGGCTTCGCCGTCGGCGGCGAGTGGGGCGGGGCCGTCCTGCTGGTCGCCGAGCACAGCCCCAGCAGGAGCCGCGGCTTCTGGGCAAGCTGGCCGCAGTCGGCCGTCCCCATGGGCAACCTGCTCGCCACGGGCGTGCTGTTCGGCCTCTCGGCCGTCCTCGACGAAGCGTCCTTCCTCGGCTGGGGCTGGCGCGTGGCGTTCTGGCTCTCGGCCGTGATCGTGATCGTCGGCTACTACATCCGCACCAAGGTCAACGACGCCCCGATCTTCCTCGAAGCACGCAAGGAGGTCGTCGAGGAGGCCAAGGGCTACGGCGTCGTCGAGGTGTTCAAGCGCTACCCCCGGGGCGTGTTCACCGCCATGGGCCTGCGCTTCGCGGAGAACATCCTGTACTACCTGGTGGTCACCTTCAGCATCACCTACCTCAGCACCGTCGTGGGGGAGGACCGCACCCGGATCCTCCTGCTCCTGCTCGTGGCGCACTTCCTGCACTTCTGCGCCGTGCCGATCGTGGGACGCTACTCGGATCGGTTCGGCCGGAAGCCCGTGTACCTCGCCGGCGCGGTGCTGGGTGGAACGTGGGGCTTCTTCGCCTTCCCGATGATGGACACCGGGAACGACCTCATCATCCTGCTCGCCGTCACGATCGGCCTGTTCTTCCACGCGCTCATGTACGCGGGGCAGCCGGCCATCATGGCGGAGATGTTCCCCACCCGCATGCGGTACTCGGGCGTCTCGCTGGGCTACCAGGTCACCTCGATCGTCGCCGGATCGCTCGCGCCGATCATCGCGACGACGCTGCTGCGCGATTACGGCTCCTCCACGCCGGTGGCCGTCTACCTCCTGCTCGCCTGCTGCGTGACCGTCGTCGCGGTGCTCGTGCTCAAGGAGACGCGCGGGATCTCGCTCCAGGACGTCGACGAGGCGGACGCCCGCGGGACGGCGGATCTCCTCGCCAACTCGAAGAAGTAGCCGCGGCGTCGGTATCAGGCGTCGAGCTCATGGGCGCGGTCCGCGATCTCCTGCCGGATGGCCGCGACCGCGCCCTGCACGGCGGCCGACCGGAGCGATTCGGGGCGGGCGACGGCCCAGATGGGCAGCTGCCGGTGGAAGTCGTCGTGCAGGACGGGCAGGAGTCCGCATCCCGCGGGCACCATGAAGCTCGGCAGCAGTCCGAGGCCCGCGCCCGCGTGCACCGCCTCGATCTGGGCGAAGATGCTGGTGGACTGGAAGGACGTCGCCGGCAGGGGCAGCTGCGACGAGCGGTGGCCCAGCTCCGGGACCTGCAGCGCGGACTCCACGTAGGAGACGAAACCGTGGTGCCGGATGTCCTCCAGCCGCTCGGGCAGCCCGCGCCGGTCCGCGTAGGCGGAGCCCGCGTAGAGGCGCAGGAAGTAGTTGGTGAGGAAGATCGGCTCGGCGTTCACGGTCCCCGTGCGGCCCACGACCACCTCGAGGTCCACGCCGGAACGGTTCCGGCTGGCCTTCCTCGTGGCGCTGAGGATCTCGACGTCGAGCCTCGGGTTCTGCCGCTGCACACGGACCATCGCCGGCGTCACGAAGCGCGCGCCGAAGCCGTCGGGGGTGCTGATGCGCACCAGGCCCGTGAGGGCGTCACTGTTCGAGAGCCGGGCGTCGAGCTCCCCCAGGCTCGCCTCGATCGCCTCCGCGGCGGCCACGGCGTCGGTCCCGAGCGCCGTCAGCTCCCACCCCTGCGGCGTGCGTTCGAGCGTCCGCCCGCCGAGCTGCCGGTCGAGGGCGAGGATGCGCCGGGAGATGGTGGTGTGCGTGGTCCCGAGCGACTCCGCGACGGCATTGAAGCGGCCCAGGCGGGCGACCGTCAGGAGGATGAGGAGATCGTCGGGGCTCGGCAGGCGCTTGGGGTCGACCACGGCATCCTTCCCTGCGACTGTGCAGAAATGTTCATGAGATCTGTGATTTCTTCCCTTGATCGCACTGTAGCAGCGGGAGAAGGTTGACCGGATGACACCCACGAGCAAAGGAGCTTGACCATGGCAACGATCGGCTGGATAGGACTCGGGAACATGGGTGGCCCCATGACGGCCAACCTCGTGCAGGCCGGCCACACGGTGAGGGGCTTCGACCTCAACCCCGGCGCCGTGGCCGCGGCCGAGGCGGGCGGCGTCACCTCGGTGGCCGGCATCGAGGACGCGGTGAAGGGGGCCGACGTCGTCTTCACGATGCTGCCCAAGGGCGAGCACGCCCGAGCGGTCTACCTCGGCGAGGACGGCGTCCTCGCGCACGCCGACACCTCGACGCTCCTCGTCGACTCGTCCACGATCGACATCGAGTCGGCAGCAGCGCTGCACGAGGCTGCCGCGGAGAAGGGCTTCCGCTTCGTGGACGCCCCGGTATCCGGCGGGATCAGCGGAGCGAAAGCAGGCACGCTCACCTTCATGATCGGGGGCGAGGAAGGCGCCGTGAAGGACGCGACCGCGTTCATCGAGCCCATGGCGAGGAACATCATCCCCACCGGCGGGGCGACGACGGGGCAGGCCGCCAAGATCTGCAACAACCTCATGCTGTTCATCAACCTCGCCTCCACGGCGGAGGGTGCGGTCCTCGCGGACCGCCTCGGCCTCGACAAGCAGGTGTTCTGGGACATCGCCTCGGTGTCCTCAGGCGACAGCTGGGCCCTGCGCACCTGGTACCCGGTGCCGGGCGTGGTCGAGACCGCGGCGTCGAACAACGACTTCGCGCCGACCTTCACCACCGAGCTGGCCAACAAGGACATCGGTCTCGCCATCGCCGCCGCCCGGGACACCGGGACCCCGCTCGAGATCGGCACGCACGTGCAGCAGCTCTTCCAGCGCCTCATCGACGAGGGTGAGGGCGGCAAGGACTGCTCCATGATCATCAAGCTCGTCGACGGCTCCCTCCAGTAGCTCCCACCAGGAAACGAAGGATCCCCATGCAGCAGATACCGCACTACATCGACGGACGGCGCGTGGCCGAGGCCGAGCGCTTCGGCCCGGTCTTCAACCCGGCCACCGGCGAGCAGGAGAAGGAGGTGGCCCTGGCATCGGCGTCGCGCATCGACGAGGCCGTCGCCGCGGCCCAGGCGGCACTTCCCGGCTGGCGTTCGGCGAGCCTCGCCAAGCGCGCGGCCGTGTTCTACCGCGTCCGGCAGCTGCTCACCGAACGGAAGTCCGAGCTGGCAGCCATCCTCACGAGCGAGCACGGCAAGGTCCTCTCGGACGCGGAGGGCGAGATCTCCCGCGGCCTCGAGAACATAGAGTTCGCCACCGGTCTCTCCCACATGCTCAAGGGTGAGCGCTCCGAGCAGGTGTCCTCCGGCGTCGACGTCCACTCCATCCGCCAGCCGGTGGGGGTGGTCGCCTGCATCACGCCGTTCAACTTCCCCGCGATGGTGCCGCTGTGGATGATCGGCAGTGCCATCGCGTGCGGCAACACCGTGCTGCTGAAGCCGAGCGAGAAGGATCCGTCGTCGTCCGTGTTCATCGCCGAACTCTTCACGGAGGCGGGCCTGCCCGACGGCGTCCTGAACGTGGTGCACGGCGATCGTGAGGCGGTGGAGGGCATCCTCGACCACCCCGGCGTGAAAGCGGTCAGCTTCGTCGGCTCGACACCGATCGCGAAGACGATCTACGCGCGGGCCGCCGCGAACGGCAAGCGCGTCCAGGCGCTCGGCGGCGCGAAGAACCACATGGTGGTCCTGCCCGACGCCGACCTCGACATGGCCGCTGACGCCGCCATCTCCGCCGCGTACGGGTCGGCGGGGGAGCGTTGCATGGCGATCAGCGTCATGGTGGCCGTCGGCGACATCGCCGACGACCTCGTGGAGGCCGTGCGCTCGCGCATGGAGAGCCTGAGAATCGGCCCGGGGACGGATCCGGCGTCCGAGATGGGCCCGCTCATCACGGCCGAGCACCGCGACCGCGTGGCGTCCTACGTGACGAACGCGCCCGCGGAGGGCGCCACCGTCGTCGTGGACGGGACGCAGCAGCAGTTCGACTCCGGCGGCTTCTTCATCGGCGTCTCGCTCGTGGATCACGTGAAGCCGGGCATGAAGGTGTACGACGACGAGATCTTCGGCCCCGTGCTGTCCGTGGTCCGCGTGGACACGTACGCCGACGCGGTGCGGCTCGTCAACGAGAACCAGTACGGCAACGGCGTCGCCATCTTCACGCGCGACGGCGGTGCGGCCCGCCAGTTCGAGGTCGAGGCGGAGGCCGGGATGGTCGGCGTGAACGTGCCGATCCCCGTGCCGGTGGGTACGTACTCGTTCGGCGGCTGGAAGGACTCGCTGTTCGGCGACACCCACATGTACGGGCCGGACAGCATCCGGTTCTACACGCGCGGCAAGGTCGTCACCACACGGTGGCCCGATCCGTCGACGTCGAAGATCGACCTCGGCTTCCCCCAGGTGGACTGAGCCGGCTACCCGTTCCGCGGGCGCGGGCCGAGCTCGGGCTTCGCGATCACGGCGATGTCGTCGTCGCCCGAGCCGGCGCGCTGCGCGTCGGTGAGCGATTGCAGGACGGCGGTGACCGCGGGCAGGGGGTCGGGGGTGGAGCGCAGCATGAGCCGCGCATCCTTGGCCAGCAGGTCGGCGGAGAACTGGGTGTCCCCGAAGGTCCCGCCGGTGATGACGGGTCCCTTCATGCCGGCGATGACGCCGAGGCCCGTGCCCTCGAGCAGGTCCAGCACGCCTGCGGCGTCCACACCGTTCGCACGGCCCAGGCGCAGCGCCTCCACGAGGCCCTGCAGGGTGACGCCGAGAGCGAGATTGGCGAGCAACTTGCCCGTCGCCGCGTCCGAGGGCGTGGCGACGCGGCGGAGCCGCTCGGCGTCGGCCCACAGCGCGGCCAGCGGCTCGACGACGTCGACGTCCTCCGGTGCGCCGCCGAGCAGGACGCCCAGCCGGCCCGCCCTGGCCGGTGCGAGGCTCCCGACGACCGGCCCGTGGACGTAGCGGACGCCCGCGGCGACGGCGTAGTCCGCGAACTCGCGGGCGTCCTCGGGGGAGACCGTGGTGACGTCGAACCAGACGGCTTCGGCGGGGATCTCCAGCCCGGAGAGCACCACCTCGCGGACCGTGTCCGGGCCGAAGAGGACCGTCATCACCACGTCGGCGTCCCGGACGGCGTCCTCGGGGGAGTCGGCCTGCGTGGCTCCGGCGTCGCGGAGCCGCTCCACGGCCGCAGGGGTCCGGTTCCAGGCGGTCAGCTCGTGACCGGCCGCGAGCAGGTGCACGCCGAGCTCGTGGCCCATGCGTCCGACGCCGAGCAGTGCGATCTTCATGAATCCTCCGGAGGTCGGGGTGGTCAGTCTTCGCTGACCTGGTGGCGGAAGGTGTCCCGCTTCGCGTGGAGCTCCCAGAGGAGGTTCGCGAGGAGGTTCGGATCCTTCTCGGGGTCCCCCTCGACGATCCGCCCGCCGATGATGAGCTGGGACACCTGGATGCCCTCCTCGCCGAGCACCTCGTGGAGGAGCTGCGCGTAGGCGGCCTGGCCTGCGAACGCCACCGAGGTTCCCGTGACGGAACGTCCGGGCTTCACCGCGGACCCGCCGTTGACGAAGAGGATCGTGCCGCGGTTCGCGCCGAGGGCCCGCATGCCGGGCAGTACCTGGTGGACGGCGGCGACGGACCCGTAGATGGAGAACGCGATGGGACCCCTGAGGTCCGCGGGCGTCGTCTCGAGGACCGGACGCATGAAGTCCTTCTGGGGCAGCGGACTGTATTGCAGCACCTCGATGGGGCCGAGGGTCTCGGTCGCGGACTCGAGGGCTGCGGCGATGGAGTCGGGGTTCCGGACGTCGGCCGCGAAGCCCCGGGCGTGGATCCCCTCCTTGCCGAGGTCGTCCGCGAGGGCGTCGAGCTTGCCCTGGTTGCGGGAGAGCAGGGCCACGGAGAACCCTTCGGCTCCGAACCGCCGTGCCACGGCGGCACCGAGGCCGCGTCCTGCTCCGATGATCGCGAGAGTAGTCATACCGGGTGCAAGGACCGGCGCGCCGTAATAATTCCGTGACCAGCGGCCGTGCACGTCAGCGCAGCGTCCCGAGAATGGTGCGCTGGATGGCGACGGCAGCGGCTCCCCTCGCCCACTGTGCGAAATCCGAGGGCTGCCGGCTCAGCCGGACGGCCGTGGCTTCGGGATCGCGATGGCGGGTGATGGACCCGTGCAGGGAAGCGGCTGCCACGTCCGCGAGGTCCATGCCCTCGCCCGACAGGATGACGAGCTCCACCATCGTCAGGTTCGCGACCGCCGAGACCAGCGTGCCGAGGGCTGCGCCGGCGGTGTCGACGATCTCCGAGGCGGCGGGGTGGCGCTCCGCCGCGAGTGCGAGGATCGCCGCGTAGGGCGCCTGCTGCCCCGTGGAGGCGGCGAACCGGGAGCAGATGCCGGGAATGGTGAGCACGGCGGAGGCGCAACCGCGGTGCCCCTCGCTGCAGCGTGGCCCGGAGGCCTCGAGAGGGAAGTGGCCCACGAGGCCCAGGCCGGCGTCGGGCGGCGCGATGACGGCGTCATTGACGACCAGCCCGTAGCCCACCCCGGCCCCCACGGTCAGGACGGCGAAGTCCTTCTCGCCGCGCCCCGCGCCGAACCACTGTTCAGCCACGGTGAGGGCCACGACGTCGTTCTCGACGGCGACGGGCAGGCCGGTCCGCTCCTGCAGGAGGGCGGCGAGGGGGACGTCGCGCCACCCGAGGAAGGGTGCACGCAGCACCATGTCGCCGGGCCCCACCTTGCCACCGATGCTGACGCCGATACCGCTGAAGTCGCCGGGCGCGCCGAGGTCCGCGACGGCGTCGGCGATGGTCCCCACCACGTCCTCGACACCGTGGCTCCGCAGGGGGCGCTCGCTCGAGCCGATGACATCGGACCTGAGGTCGGTGGCGACAGCCGCGGCGCTGTCCCCGGTAAGCTTCACGCCCACGAACCGGTGGCTCTCGGGGCTGACCTCGAGGGGGCGGATGGGGCGTCCGATCGAGGTGCTCGCGGCTTCGTCCGCTTCGCGGAGGACGCCGGAGTCGAGGAGCGGCCGGCTGAGGCGTGTGAGGCTCGCCACCGAGAGCCCGAGGCGTGCCGCGAGGTCGCCGCGCGAGATCGGCCCGCGGATCAGGACCTCGCGTGCGAGTGCTCGGGCCGGGCTGGAGGGGGCGAGCGAGGTGACCGCGTCCATGGCATTCCGTTCGCAGGCAGGCATGTTGTGTGGGGTGGTGCTGAGAACCCTACGTCGAGGTGATGTCAATGCGGAACCGAGCTGTTCCGGGCGGGAGTCCGGCGGTTGACGCCGTTCTTATTTCTACCGTAAAAATTATTGGAGCGATCCCGTTGGCTTCCTTCCGGCGATGGCTGGTTGCTCGACGTCCGCCTCACCGATCCCCGAAAAGGACCCCGTCCCGTGACTTCCACCGTCAACCCCGACCTCGAATCCGCCGTCGACGCCCCCGCCGCGGCGCTCGCCGCGACGATGGAGGATCCGAACTGGTGGCGCCAGGCCTCCGTCTACCAGATCTACCCGCGGAGCTTCGCCGACTCGAACGGCGACGGCATCGGTGACCTGAAGGGCATCACGTCCCGGATCCCGTACCTGAAGTCCCTCGGCGTGGACGCCGTCTGGCTCAGCCCGTTCTACCCGTCCGCGCTCGCCGACGGCGGGTACGACGTCGACGACTACCGCGACGTGGACCCAAAGCTCGGCACCCTCGCCGACTTCGACGAGATGATCGCTGCGCTGCACGAGGCCCGCATCAAGCTCATTGCCGACATCGTGCCCAACCACACCTCGAACCTCCATGAGTGGTTCCAGGAGGCGCTGGCCTCGCCGAAGGGATCCGCCGCCCGCGACCGCTACATCTTCCGCGACGGGCTCGGCCCCGACGGCTCCCGGCCGCCCTCGGACTGGGACTCGGTGTTCGGCGGCCCCGCCTGGGAGCGCACGGAGGACGGCCAGTGGTACATGCACATCTTCGCCCGCGAGCAGCCTGACCTGAACTGGGACAACCGCGAGGTCCGCGACGACTTCCTGAAGACCCTGCGCTTCTGGTCCGACCGCGGCGTGGACGGCTTCCGCGTGGACGTGGCGCACGCCCTCACCAAGGACCTGACCGAGCCGCTGCCGTCCAAGGCCGAGCTCGGCCCCCAGGGCGGGAACAATCTGGGGGAGCACCCCTTCTGGGACCGCGACGAGGTGCACGAGGTCTTCGCCGAATGGCGCACGGTCTTCAACGAGTACACGCCGCCGCGCACCGCCGTCGCCGAGGCCTGGGTGCACGCCGACCGCCGGGCGCGCTACGCCAGCCCCGACGGCCTCGGCCAGGCGTTCAACTTCGACCTCCTCAAGGCCGACTGGAACCCCCGCCAGTTCCGGGAGATCATCACGAAGAACCTCGTCGAGGCGACGTCCTCGGGGGCGTCGTCCACCTGGGTGTTCTCCAACCACGACGTCGTCCGGCACGCGACGCGTTACGGGCTGCCTCCCGTCGGAGCCGACAGCGACGACGGCCAGGACGGCGGCGCGTGGCTCATGAGCGGCGGCACCGAGCCGGAGCTCGACCGCGCGCTCGGGGAGCGCCGTGCGCGTGCCGTCTCGCAGCTCATGCTCGCCCTGCCCGGCTCCGCCTACCTGTACCAGGGGGAGGAGCTCGGCCTGCACGAGGTGGCCGACATCGCCGAGGAGGACCGCCAGGACCCCACGTTCTTCCGCAACAGGGGCGTGGACGTGGGGCGTGACGGGTGCCGCGTGCCGCTGCCGTGGACGCGCGACGGCGAATCCTTCGGTTTCGGCTTCGGCGGAGCGCACCTGCCGCAGCCCGCGTGGTTCGGGGACTACGCCGTCGAGGTGCAGGAAGCGGACCCCTCCTCCCACCTCGGCTTCTACCGCCGTGCACTCGAACTGCGCCGCGAGCTGCAGGGCGAGGAGGACTTCGAGTGGGTCGACGAGCCTTCGGCCGACGTCCTGCACTTCACGCGTCCCGGCGGCTGGCACAGCGTCACCAATTTCGGCCCGGCCACGGTGGACCTGCCCGCCGGCACCGTGCTGCTGAGCAGCTCACCGCTCGAGGACGGCAGGCTGCCGGGCGACACCACCGCCTGGCTCGTGTAGCAGGAGTCCAACGACGGCGGGCCCGTTCGGAAGTGGCCCGCCGTCGTCGTCCCTGCCGGGTGGAAGGGCCGTTCGTCCGCAGGAGAATCGGTTGCGGGCCCGGCAGGGACCTCGGAATACTGGGGAGGACGGCACGACCAGGCGAAGGGTAGCGGCATCAGCGGTTCCCAGGAGAACGAGGAGAGGCTGCGCAAGGCGGCCCAGTACCGCGCTGCCCGCAGCGGGGCCCGGGATGCGGACGACGCGCTCGCCGAGCTCGAACGCCAGAACGACGGCGACGCGGCCAACGGCGAGATGGCGCCGCTGCGCGCGGGCGAGGACGAGGTCAAGCGGGCGCGGCTCATCGTGGACCAGGCCGTGGCACGCGGTGACTTCGACGACCTGGCGCTCGCCGGCAAGCCCATCCCGGGGCTGGGGGAGGCCCACGACCCCGACTGGTGGGTCAAGGGCCTGATCCAACGCGAGAACATCACGGGCCTCGGCCCCCGCGCCATCCTGCTGCGCACGGAGGACGCGGAACTCGACGACCGCCTCGACCGCCAGTACACCGAGAAGCAGGTCCGCGAGGTGCTCGAGGACTTCAACTACCGAGTGATCGACGCGAGGCGTCAGCTCCTCGGGGGCCCGCCCGTCATCACGAAGCTCCGCGACGTGGACGCCGAGGTGGAGCTCTGGCGCGAACGCAGGGCTGCGGCGCGCCGTGCGGCCGAGGACGCCGCACCGCCCGAGCAGCCTCGGCCCTCCTTCTGGCGGCGCATCTGGCGTGGAGCCGGCTAGCCCGGACCCCGGGGCGTGTTCGTAGGGACCTGCGCCAAATCTGAGCAAGATCTGCGCTGAAGGACGGGGTCCTTGGCGCACGTCTGCAGGACGATGGAGGGGCCGGCGGACATCGTGCAGCGCGTCCGGCGGCGCCGCTGGCACGACCGCTCAGCGACAAGGGCAAACCCGGTGCGAACCGGCGACGCAAAGCCACGGGACCCACGCGGTCCGCCGGGCTACCGAACAGCGAAGGCTCCCCGCATGAACCTCCTGCCCGTCACCTCACGGACCCGCCGACGGACGGACGGCCGCTCGTCGCTCGTCGCCTCCGTGCTCACCGCGCTCCTGCTGGCGGTGTCGGTATCCGCCTCCACCTCCGCCGAAGCCGGCGAGACGAGGCCTGCCGTCGTGGACCCCGGGCCGGTCGGCGACTTCGCCTGGAAGGGCTTCAACTGGGAGAAGCGCTGGTGGACCGGTGCCCCCAACTACAACAAGCAGTTCGACGCGGCGAACGTCAGCAACCCCGATGCGAACGGGCATGTCACCATGACGCTCTCCAACCCGACCGGTGGCTCGGCGATCGGGGCCGAGTTCAACACGACGCGCCACGGTTTCGGGTACGGCACCTACAGCACCACCATCGAGAAGGACCTCAGCACCCTGCAGAAGGAGGTGGTGTGGGGGTGCCTCTTCACCTACGACCCCGCGGCCGCCCCCGGATTCAACGAGATCGACCTGTGCGAGGCGAGTTCGTGGGGTGGTGGCAGCAGCTTCGGTCAGGTGTGGCCGATCACGCAGGGGCACGGCTACTGGTTCGATGCGAGCAAGGGCCCGGGCGTGGGGAACGACACCGCGATCTTCGCGGTCACGGATCATCCGGTCCTGACGCACAGGATGGTGTGGGAGCCGGACAGGATCACCTTCGAGACCTTCGCGGGAGAGGGCTACACCGGCCAGCTCCTCAAGCGCACGGTCCTGGCGGGTGAGAAGGTCCCGGAACCGGCCCGCGAGACCGTCCACTTCAACCTCTGGGTGACCGACGGAGGCGGCGGGGACCCCGCCCGCGTCGTTCCCGAGAAGGTGGTCGTCCGCGACTTCTCCTTCGTTCCGCGCGCGGCACCGCCGGTCGTGACACCGCCGGTCGTGGCGCCGGCGCCCACCCCCGCTCCGGCGACCATCACGCTCGCCGCGTCCAGCACCAAGACCCGCGGCACCATCACCACGACACTCAGCTGGTCGGGGGCCGCAGGCTCCTCCGTGACGCTGCTGACCAACGGGGTCCGGAGCACGGTCCCGAACACGGGAGGAACCTCGACCACGGCGAAATCGGCGTCCGTGCGCTACCAGGTCTGCGATGCGGTGCGCTGTTCACCGGTGGTCGTCGGAGGCCGCTAGCGCCGGCCCGGCCCGCCTGTCCCCGCTCAGCCGCGGGAGGCGCCGTCCGTCCAGACGTAGAACTTCTCGGGACGGCCCGCCGACCCGTACTGCGGGACGATCCGTGCCTGCCCCCGCGAGACCAGGAACTCGAGGTACCGCCGGGCGCTCACGCGGGCCATACCGAGCCGCTCGGCGACATCGGACGCCGACGTCCCACGGCCATGACCGCGCAGGTCCAGCATGACGGCCTCCAGGGTCGGCGCCGAGAGGCCCTTCGGCGTCACGATGGTCGCCGTGCCGGACGGCGCACCCGCGCCGCCCGCACCGGACCCCGCCGTCGTCCGCAGCAGCTGGTCGATGCGGCCCTGATCGAGCGCCGCGGAGCCGTCGGCCGCGTGGGTGTCGAGCTCGCGGCGGTACGCGACGTAGGAGTCCAGCCGCTGGCCCAGCACCGCTGCGCTGAACGGCTTCACGAGGTAGTGCAGCACCCCGCCGGCCACGGCCGCCCGTACGGTGTCGAGCTCGCGGGCCGCGGTGATCGCGATGACGTCGAGCGGCTCGCCGGGTCGGTTCCGCAGCGTCCGCAGCACGTCGATGCCGGTCATGTCGGGCAGGTGGATGTCCAGCAGCACGAGGCGCGGGCGCAGCGCCTCGGCGAGCTCGAGCGCACGGGCTCCGGTGTGTGCGGCGCCGACGACGTCGAACGCACCGTGCGCGAGCAGGAAGCCGGTGTGGATGCCGGCCACCTCGCGGTCGTCGTCGACCACCAGCGTGGGGATCAAAGCAGGGGCGCTCATGGCACGCGCAGCGGAGGACGGGTGCCGGCGAGCGACGGCGCGAGCCAGACGGTGAACTCGGCGCCGCCGAGCTCGGAGTCGTCGACGACGACCTGCCCGCTGCGGCGGCGGGCGATGCGGTCCACGAGCGCGAGGCCGAACCCGCGCGTCCCGGTGTGGCCGCCGTCCTTGGTCGAGTAGCCGGAGGAGAAGATGCCGTCGACGTCCTCCGGTGCGACGCCGGGGCCGTTGTCGGCGACGGTGATGCGGACGGCGTCGTCGTCCGCCGCGAGGTGCACCACGACCTGCCCGTCCGGCCGTCCGCTACCGGTCACGGCCTCCATCGCGTTGTCGAGAAGGATGCCGAGTACGGTGACGACGTCGGTGGTGCCGTCGGGCTCGAGCGCCGAGGTCTCGTCGATGGTCAGGGTGATGCCCTTCTCGGCGGCGATGGTGCTCTTGGTCATGAGCAGGCTCGCGGCGTCAGGGTCCTGGATGCCGGGCGCGATGCTGCCCGACACGAGCGAGCCGCCGTGCCCGGACCGCGAGATGAAGTCCACGGCCTGCTGCGTGCGGCCGAGCTCCAGCAGCCCGGAGATGGTGTGCATCCGGTTGGCGAACTCGTGCGCCTGCGCCCGCAGCGCCTGGGTGGCATCCCGTTCGCCGTCGAGGTCGGTCAGCAGCTGGTAGAGCTCGGTACGGTCGCGGAGGATCATCACGCGGCCCACGCGTTTGTCGTCGACGAGGGCGCCGGAAGTGCGGGCGAGGAGCACCCGCTCGCCCGACAGGACTGTCTCGTCCGTGTCGGCGGGGTCGGTGAGGAGCTGCGCCAGGGCGGGTTCCATGACGTCGGCCGCGAGCCGGCCCGTGGCGTCGTCGTCGAGCTCCAGCAGCCTCTTCGCCTCGTCGTTGAGCAACGCGATCCGGTGGTGCTCGTCGACGGCGACCATGCCCTCGCTGATGCCGTGGATCATCGCGTCGCGTGTCTCGAGGAGGGATGCGATCTCCTCGGGCTCGAGGCGGTAGATGCGCCGCCAGACGAGCCGGGAGATCCAGATGGCCCCCGCGGACCCGACGAGCGCGGCCACGATCAACCAGGCCAGCAGGCGGGGCAGGTCCTCGTAGAGGTCGGCGTCGAGCTCCGACTCGAGGGTGCCGACGGACGCCGTGCCGATGATGCTGCCGTCGGCGTCGAGAATGGGCACCTTCACGCGCCAGGACTTACCGAGCGTGCCGGTCTGGGTGCCCACGAACGTCTTCCCGGAGAGCGGGATGGACGGGTCGGTGGACACGATCTCGCCGATGAGCTCGGGATTCGGATGGGAGTAGCGGATGCCGTCCTCGTCGGTGACGACGACATAGGTCACGCCGGTGGACTGGCGGATGAGGTCGGCGATGGGCTGGATGGTCTTGCTGGGATCCGTCTCGTCGAAGGCGTCGATCACGGAGGGCAGCTGGGCCACCGACTGGGCGACACCGACCATGCGGTCCTCGTACTGCTCCCGGATCTGCTGGCGCTGCATCGCGACGGCCGTCGAGCCGGCGACGGCAACGATGATCAGAACGATGGCCAGCTGCAGCAGGAACAGCTGTGATCGAAGCGACATCGACCTGATCATTCCCTTAGTGTGACACGCCCGGGCGCATCACACCGGAGCGGACAAACCGTACCCCGAGACCACAAAGACCAATACGAGCACTACGACCGCATGCTTTACCGCCGGTCAGTCCCCTTCCTAGCCTGAGGACAGCAGTGGTGACACACATCACATCTCAAGGAAGAGACACCCATGAAGATCGAACGCACGACGACGCGCCGCTCGGCCCTCACCTCACTCGCCCTCGTCTCCGCACTGGCCCTCTCGGCCTGCGGCTCGATGACGGAGAGCACCACCGCGGGTGACGCGGAAGGAACGATCGAGAAACTCAACATCGTGGTCCCCGCCGATCCCGGTGGAGGCTGGGACCAGACCGGCCGGGCCATCGAGACGGACCTCAAGGAGAACGACCTCGTGGGCAACGCCTCCGTGGTCAACGTCGGAGGTGCCGGCGGCACCAACGGCCTCGCCCAGCTCGCCACCGAGACGGACCCGAACACACTGATGGTCATGGGCTACGTGATGGTCGGCGCCGTGGAGACCAACAACGCCGCCACCCGCATCGAGGACACCACCCCGATCGCCCGCCTCACCGAGGAGCCCCTCGTGATCGTGGTCCCCGCGGATTCGCCGTACCAGACCATCCAGGACCTGCTCGACGACATCGAGGCCAAGGGCAAGGGCGTCTCCATCACGGGCGGCTCGGCCGGCGGCGCCGACCACATCCTGGCCGGCTCGGTCCTGAAGGAGGCCGGTATCTCCCCGGACAGCCTCAACTACATCCCCTACTCCGGTGGTGGCGAATCGCTCGCCGCACTGCTCGGCAACAAGGTCAACGCCGGCATCTCCGGCGTCGGCGAGTACGCGGAGCAGGTCGATGCCGGCAAGCTCCGGGCGCTCGCGGTGTCCGGTGAGGAAGCCGCCCCGCAGCTGCCCGACACCCCGACCCTCACCGAGGAGGGCGTGGACCTCGTGCTGACCAACTGGCGCGGCGTCGTCGCCCCCGGGAACATCGACGACGCCCAGGCCGACAAGCTCACGCAGCTCGTGACCGACCTGCACGCGACCGACACCTGGAAGGCCACCCTCGAGGAGAACAACTGGTCGGACGCTTTCCTGACCGGCGAGGAGTTCCAGAGCTTCCTCGACGAGGACATCGCCAGCGTCAAGACGACCCTCACCGACATCGGCCTGCTCTAGCCATGAGTACCTCGGTCCAGAACAGCCCCGGGAGCGGCACGGCCGCCGCTCCCGGCAAGCCGATCGGTGAGCTGGTCTTCGCACTGCTCATCGTGAGCATCGGCGTCGTCGGCTTCGTGGCCGGCGCGGGGATCCAGACCCCGCCGTCGGCCAGTGACATCGGGCCCCGTGCCTTCCCCTTCGCCGTGTCCGCACTGCTCGTGGCAGTCGGGGCGGGCCTGGTGTTCCAGGTGCTCCGCGGCCACCGTGGCTCCGCCGATGAGGGTGAGGACGTGGACCTCGAGGCGAAGACGGACTGGTTGACCGTCGGGAAGCTCGCAGGCTTCGTCCTGCTGCACGCGTTCCTGATCGTGCCGCTCGGGTGGCCCGTCGCAGCGGCCATCCTCTTCTTCGGCGCCGCATGGTCACTCGGAGCGCGCCCCTGGTGGCGCAACCTCGTGACCGCGATCGTCCTGGCCCTGGTGCTGCAGTTCGTCTTCGGCGGGCTCCTCGGCGTCTCGCTGCCTCCGGGCTTCCTCGAAGGGCTGGGGATCTTCGGTGGATAACTTCTTCCTGCTCATGGAGGGCTTCGCCACGGCGATGCAGCCCATGTACCTGCTCTTCGCACTCGGCGGGGTGCTCGTGGGTACGGCGGTCGGCGTGCTGCCGGGCATCGGCCCGGCCATGACGGTGGCCCTGCTCATGCCCATCACCTACAGCCTCGAGCCGACGGCGGCGATCATCGTCTTCGCCGGCATCTACTACGGCGGCATGTACGGCGGGTCCACGACGTCGATCCTGCTCAATACGCCCGGTGAGTCCTCCTCGATCGTCACGGCCCTCGAGGGCAACAAGATGGCGAAGGCCGGCAGGGGAGCGGCGGCGCTCGCGACGGCCGCGGTCGGCTCGTTCGTCGCCGGTACCATCGCGACCGTCCTGCTGAGCTTCCTGGCCCCGTTCGTGGCGGCCTTCGCGGTGCAGATCGGTCCCGTGGAGTACGTGGCGCTCATGGTGGTGGCGTTCCTGACGGTGGGCGCCCTGCTCGGCTCCTCGGTGCTGCGCGGCCTGGCCTCCCTGGGACTCGGGCTGTTCATCGCGCTCGTCGGGTTCGACGCGCTCACCGCCCAGCAGCGCTACACCTTCGGCAGCCCGTTCCTGGCGGACGGGATCGACGTCGTCCTCGTGGCCGTGGCGCTCTTCGCCGTCGGCGAGGCGCTCTACGTGGCGTCCCGCCTGCGGCACGGGCCCATCAAGGTCATCCCGGTGACCGGTGGCTGGACGAGCTGGCTCCGCAAGGACGATCTCCGCAGGTCCTGGAAGCCCTGGCTCCGCGGGACGTTCATCGGCTTCCCGGTGGGCACCATCCCCGCCGGCGGGGCCGACGTCGCGACCTTCCTGTCCTACGCCTCCGAGCGCAAGCTCGCGAAGGGTGAGAACAAGAAGCAGTTCGGCAAGGGCGCCATCGAGGGCGTTGCAGGTCCGGAGGCCGCGAACAACGCCGCGGCTGCCGGCGTGCTCGTACCCCTGCTGACCCTCGGCATCCCCACGACGGCCACGGCCGCCATGATGCTCGTGGCCTTCCAGCGGTACCAGATCCCCGTGGGCCCGCAGCTCTTCGAGTCCAACAGTGCACTGGTGTGGGCGCTCATCGCGAGCCTCTACGTGGGCAACCTGATGCTGCTCGTGCTGAACCTCCCGCTCGTGGGCATCTGGGTCAAGATCCTCCAGATCCCGCGGCCCTACCTGTACGCGGGGATCCTGGTGTTCGCCGTCCTCGGTGCGTTCTCGGTGAACTTCACGCCGATCGATGTCATCATCCTGCTGGTGGTCGGTATCCTCGGCTTCTTCATGAGGCGCTTCGGCTACCCGATCGCGCCGATGGTGGTGGGCCTGATCCTCGGTCCGATCTTCGAGAGCCAGCTCCGCCGGTCGCTCGCGATCTCCCAGGGTGATCCGGTGGCGCTGATCCAGTCGCCGGTCGCCGCGACCATCTACGTGGTCCTGATCGTGATCTTCGCCCTGTCCCTCCTGCTCAAGCGGCGCCAGCGCCAGTTCGAGGCCATGGTCGCGGCGAACGCCGACGCGGCCGACGTCGTCCGCGGATCGGAGGCCGGCACGGCTGGTGCCGGGGCCGATGCGTCGACGACGGCACCCTCTGTGACCGCGCCGGGGTCACCGACCTCGTCTGCACCGTCGTCTCCCGCCACATCCGCGGCGCCGTCGTCTCCGACGTCGCCCGGATCCGACCGAAAGGACACTGGCCGATGAGCACCATCGTGGTGGGCTATGTGCCCAACGCACTGGGGGAGGCCGCCGTGGCCGAAGCGGTCGAGGAGGCCCGACGCCGGGATGCCGAGCTGGTGGTCATCAACACCACCCGTGCCGACCGCCTCGTCAACCCGGCCTATGCCGACTCCGAGGACGTCTCGAAGCTGGAGGGCATACTCAGCGCGGCAGGGGTGCCCTACTCCATCCGCCACAGCATCTCGGAGGCCACGGCGGCCGAGGAGGTGGTCGACACGGCGGCGGAACTGGCTGCGGACCTGATCGTGATCGGACTGCGGCACCGCACTCCGGTGGGCAAGCTGATCATGGGTTCGACGGCGCAGACGATCCTGCTGTCCGCACCCTGCAACGTGCTGGCGGTCAAGCTCTCCTGACGCCCGTCATGCCGGGGGTCATCCTGGCCGACCCGGAGACCCACCACGGGGTCATGCTGCAGCACCATCGCAGCATGACCCCTTGGCGTTGCACCCATGCCGCGTACCGGTGGGACGGGGGGAGTGCGCCGCCTGATCGTGTGACGCGGTCCTGATCGGGACTGTGCCGACCACCGGGCGCTTCCCCGGGGTGGGTGCAGCCCTCGGACAGGCCTGCCCATCAGCCGCGCCTCGTACAGCGGCAGCTCCTGTCGCACACCGCAGTACAGGGAAAGTTCGCCAAAGCTTTCGCCGCACGCTCCCCTCCCCGGCCGCCGTCTTGAGATTCGACAGGCAGTATGGGTATATCCGTTGCCGCAGCGAACGGTCAGCCTTCCCAACCCCCAGCCGAGCGGATTCCCTTCTTGCCCATGCCTTTGTCCTCCGGTGCGGAGATCCCGTCAGACCTTCCGACGTCATCGACCACCAACCGCGAGATGGAGCGCCAGCGACTCAGGGCGCTGGACCGGTCCGGGCTCCTCGACTCAGGCGATGAGGAACGCTTCGATCGCCTGACCCGCCAGGCGCAGTCCCGGTTCGGGGTGTCGACCGCGATCATCTCGCTCATCGCCGAGGACCGGCAGTACCTCAAGTCGTTCGCAGGGCCCTTTCCGCGCGCCGTCGAACGTCATGCGGCGTTCTGTAACGTCACCATCCAGAGCGACAGGACACTGGTGGTGCCCGACCTCCTCGCTGACGCGCGCTTCCGGGACAACCCCCTCGTGAAGGGCGCGCCCTACACCCGCTTCTATGCCGGTGTACCGCTGCGGGGTCCCGGCGGGTGGTTCGTGGGCAGCATGTGCATCCTCGATCCGCAGCCGCGGGACCTCGACCGACAGGGGCTCGCGCAGCTCCGCCGTCTGGCGGACGAAGCCGAGCTCGAGGTCAACGGCGCGGGCTCCGCCCGACCGGCCGCACCCGGTACCTACGCCTTCGGAGCGCAGAGCTCGAGTGCGATGCCGTCAGGATCGCGGAACTCCGGGATGTAGCCCGCGCCGATGTCCTTCGCTCCAGGGCGTGAGAGGACGATCGTCCAACTGCCTGGCAGCGTCGTCGAGGACGTCGCGATCCTCGACGGCGAAGGCGACATGGTCGAGCCCCACTCGGTTCTCGCTGAAGACGTCGTCCGCCACAGGACGCAGGCCCATGAGCGAGCGCCGGGGGCGGAGGAACCCGGCGCGTTCGTCCGACCGGATCGACGGTGCGAGGAGCCGGTGCGAGGTCGTCCGCACGGGATATCACTCCAGTTCGGACCGGAATACTCGAAATCAGGGAGTTCATCTACCTGTCTACCAATTCCGACTACTCGTAGGCCCCATTGAATTCCCCCGGTCCGGTACTTCCTCGCCCCTTCCAATAGTCTAAGAGGCACAAATGGCGCAGTTCGGATAAGTCCTCGAGATCAGCAAGAGTCACTTTTCCCGTCAATAGGTGGTGGAAGCCGGGGTCGTGGAATCCATGGTGGATCCGATCCATGGAAGGCCAATTCGCGGTGAACGGTCCGACGGAAACACCCTTTCAGGACACAACATGTAAGCGAGTTCCGAGTCGGTCGGGCACTGCGTCGCGTCAGAGCCGACCGTCGAATTGCAGACACCGTGAGCAGGTACCCCCCGTCCGCTTCTCCGGTCTTCCCTCCAGGCCGCGCCCCGTCACCAAGCAGCCGTCGAGTACCAGGGGAGTCGGCCCGGGAACAGCTCCGCGGACTCCCTCCCATCATGGCCACGAGGGCCGGCATAGGACTGATTGCGCAGGTCAGGGGGCCGTTACTACTGCCGTCTGCCAGATTGAGCGTGATGGACAACTCGGCGTCACGCGTCCCTGAAGGACCGCGTGGGACACACCCGTCACACCGCGTGGCGCACCCTGGCGCGGCGTCCATCCACGCCCGCAATGGTCTGCACCATTTCATCGCGAATTCCGTACTAATTGTGATCAACGCCACTTCGGACACCGCAAGGAATTTCCCTCCGTCCGTTGATGGTCTCGCCGCGCGCACACGAGTAGGAAGTGTCAGGCGTAGCAAGGCGAATCCTCAGGAAATGACGAGGAACAGGCGGTCGCCCGTCTGTCCGGCCGTCCCGGAGGTTCTGAGTAAAGCGGTCCGGCCGGGCAAGTAGTCCCCGATAAAGGTGGAGTAGCACCTACTCGTGAACGAGTCGGAGAACCGGAACAAGCTTTGTGCTGAACGCAAATCAATTGTCCGATCAACTGCCTTCCGGCCGTCGACAGGGCAGTCGTGAAGTGCTTTCCTGCATGCGCACAAGCGCATTCGGTCTCGTCGCGAGCCTTTGAGCTCGTGGTCTCACTTCAAGAGGAGCGCAGTCATGACTGCCACTATCACCACGCCCCCCGCCCGGGCCCCTGAACCGCAGGAGAGACCCCGGCCCGAACAAGAGCGCCCCAGAGTCTCCTGCAGCCGCTGCGCCGAGGTCCGGCACGGAGGCCCGTCATGCAACTGACCGCAGACCCGTTCTCCGTCGGGGGCGCCCCGCCCTCCACCGCCCCCGACGCCGGCGGCCTGGACCTCTCCGGCCTGGACCGGCCGGGGCCCCGCATCGTGTCACTCATCCCGGCACACAACGAGCAGGACGGCATCGTCAAGACCGTCCGCAGCCAGTTCGCCCAGACGATCAGACCCGCGTTGGTCATCGTCATGGCGGACAACTGCACCGACGACACCGTACGACTGGCCCGTGAGGCCGGCGCCCAGGTGCTGGAGACCGTGGGCAACAAGGCCAAGAAGGCCGGCGCGCTCAACCAGGGACTGGCCCTGGTCATGCCGCTGCTCGACGACGGCGATTACATCCTGGCCCAGGACGCGGATGGCGAGCTCAGCAACGACTTCGTCAAGAACGCCCTGTGGGCCTATGACGTGAAGCCGAATCTGGGCGGGGTGTCGGGCTGCATCATCGCCCGCACTCCCAACAACTTCATCGAACGCGCCCAGGCCATCGAGTACGCACGTGGCACCCGCCTCATGGGGCGCCAGGGCGGCAAGGTGCACGTTCTCTCCGGTGCCGCCTCGCTGTTCCCGGTGCACGTCTTCCGGGCTATCGCCGATGCACGCGGCAAGACACTTCCGGGCGCCCCCGGGAGCGTCTACATGGAGGACTCCCTGACCGAGGACTACGAGCTGACCCTCGCGATCAGGCACCTCGGCTTCGACTGCACCAGCACCAAGCGCTGCCCGGTGATCACCGACGTCATGCCGACGATCCGAGACCTCGAGGTCCAGCGCCTGCGCTGGTACCGAGGGGCCATGGAATCGCTCTGGCTCTACGGCTGGAACAAGATCACCCGCCGCACCTGGGGCGGGGTCGCGTTCACGTTCTTCTCGTCCCTGCTCTTCCCGGCCGCGCTGCTCGCGCTGGTCCTGAGCTGGCTGCTGTGGGACATCACCCCCAACCCGTTCTACTGGTTCCTCCTGCCCATCTTCATGGCGGAGAACATCGTCACCGCATACCGGACCAAGGACAGGGCGTCGATCCGGACGGCCATCTTCTTCGTCCCGCTGTGGCTCTATGACAACGCCATGTTCATCGTGTACTGGCGTTCCCTGCTAGGAGCCGTGCGCCGCGAGGCGCGCGTCTGGATCACCTGAGAGGAGGGAAGAACTAATGTACGGAGCAAACGGAAGTCTCGCTGCAACCGGCGCCTCGGCCACCGCATTGGCAGCCACCGGGCTGGATGCGTTCTGGATCGTCGTCTCCGGCGTGGCGTTCGTCATGGCCGGCGTCGTGCTGACCCGGCTGCGGCCCAAGGAGGAGTTTTGAGCCGCACGGCGGCCCTGCGCGTCAGGGCCGCCGTCGCGGTGCTCCTACTGGGCCTCACGGGCTGCGCGAGTCAAGAACCTCTGCCACCCACACCGATCCCCCGGGCCGAGAATGCGGTCGACGCGGCGGACATGAGTCACCTGCCGGTACTGACGGCTCCCACCGCCTGCGCCGGATACGTGGCGCTGACGTTCGACGACGGCCCCACGGAGTTCACCTCCGACCTCCTGGCCGTGCTCGACCACTACAAGGTCCCTGCGGTGTTCTTTAACAACGGCGTCCAGGAGCGGGCACGCCCCCGCGAAGTGGAGCGCACGAAGGCGGCGGGTCATCAGCTGGGCAACCACAGCATGACCCACCCCGACCTGCTGTCCATGGACCTGGAGGCGGCCCTCGCCGACATCGACGCGTCGACGGTCGTGCACCGCGACCTCGGGCACGAACCTCCGACGATGTTCCGCCCGCCGTTCGGCAATACCAGCCCGGAACTCAGGGCAGCCGTCGAGAGCCGGGGAATGATCGAGGTCCTGTGGACCGTCGACTCCAAGGACTTCGAGGCCGCGACCGCGGAGCAGGTCGCCGAGCAATCCAAGGGCATGACGGACGGCGGGATCCTCCTGCTGCACGACGGCAAGGCCCTCACCGTGGATGCGCTGCCCCTGATCATCGAGCACTACTGGGCGCAGAACCTGTGCTTCGGCCAGGTCGTCACCGCTGACATCGAACTTCCCACTGCCTGGTTCGGCTTGACCCACCGGGCACGAGCAAGCAAGCAGGAGCCATGACCACAGCGACCCTGATGCGTTCCGAAGCATCGCAGATCACTCCCGCGGCCCGCCCGCCCATGAGCCGTGCGAAGAGGCAATGGCTGCTCCTGGGCCTCGTCCTCGCCTACGGCGTCGCGCTCGCGGTCCGCCTGCGCAACACCGCCTTCATCGACGAGGCGCTGTACATCAATGCCGGCAACGCCTACCTCGACTACTGGTCCGAGGGCCGTCCACTCGGAGACGCCGGTGCCTTCTTCTCGGGCCTGCCCGCGCTCTATCCCGTGCTGGCAGCGCTGCTGGACTCCGTGGGGGGCCTCTACCTCGTGCGGGCGTTCAGCCTGCTGTGCGTACTCGGCACGGCGATGGCCCTCTACGGCACGGCGCGGCACCTGTGGGGCAAGCGCGCAGGCCTGCTGGCCGCGGCCACCTTCATGCTGTCCGGCCCGGTGATCTTCACCGGCTGGCTCGGCACCTTCGATGCCCCGGTGATCTTCCTGCTCGCTTCGGGTCTGTGGATCGGCCTCACCCGGAAGGGCTACCCTTCGGCCGTCCTCCTCGGCGCCGTGCTGGCCCTGGCCGCCATGACCAAGTACACGGCCGGCATCTTCGTACCGGTCGTGCTCGCTGCGACGCTCGTCCTGGGCGTTCTCGGAGCGCGCCGGGCACTCGTCGCCGCCGGAGTGGCGCTCGGCATCCTGGCCACCCTGTGGGCGGTATGGGGGGAGAGCATCGCCCGGGACGTCGCCTTCACCACCACCGATCGGACCGCCCTGTCCCCGACCACCACGGGAGCGCTCCTGGGTCTGGCCGGTGACCACCTGATCGTCGTCCTGCTGCTCGCAGCGGTGTCACTGGTGCTCATGTTCCGAGCCGGGGACCGGCGGCTGCCGATCCTGGGCTCGGGCCTGGTGCTCGCCTCGATGGCACTGCCCATCGGGCAGATGATCCTGGGTGAGGCGGTCTCGTTCGAGAAGCACCTGGCCTACTCGGTCATGCTTCTCGCGCTCCCCGTCGGATGGGGCCTCGCGCGCATCTCCCGTTACCCGCTGATGGTCACCCCCGTCGTGATCACGGTGATGATCATGGCGCTGTTCCCCCTGGTGCGTGCCGATGCCATGTACCGCTGGACCAACGTCCAGAGCGTGGTGACGGCGATCGAGTCCGACCCTCGGGAGGGGCTGTACATCAGTTCATCCACCGACGCCCTCGACTACCACACGAGCGACCTCCCGGGTGTGGCCTGGGAGACGACGTTCGAGCTCTACTTCGAGGGCGAGGGCAGCATCCGCTCGGCCGTCGACGACGAGCGCTACCAGGCGGTGATCCTCCGCAGCTCCACTCTGGGCAACCCCGAGCAGGACGCCGCACAGGCCGTGCTCCTCGATGCCCTCGAGGAGAGCTCCGCCTATTCCCTGGCCTTCGAGCCATTCCCTGCGTCGCCCGCCCCGGGCGACAACTGGCTCATCTACACCCGTGGCTGATCCGTCATGGGGAAAGAAAGGGATCGAATGAACGCTCTACGGGCTCTACGCGTCCGGGGCCTGGCCGTGCTGACCACCGTGCTCCTGGTCGGCCTGGTCGGTGTCTCTCCCGCGAGCGCCGCACCGTGTGTCTGGGGGACGCAGTGCGTCGCCGTCAGCATGTCCGCACCCGCCTCCGGGGCAACCCTCAGCGGCACCGTGCCGCTGGAGGCGACCGCGCGGGTCACCCAGCCCGCGCGCGGTGCGATCGTCAAGGTCGAGTGGTGGCTCTACCACCCCGACTTCACCCGGCAGGTCCCCGAGAACGGTGAGGGCAAGATCCTGCTCGCCGAGGCGACCGCGCCGGCCGCAGGCACCCGCACGGACGGCACCTGGCGTAATTCCTGGGTCGTCGCCAACCGGATGACCACCAGGGACGGAGCCTACGAACTGCCGGGCACCCGTACCTACACCCTGCCGAATACGGCCGGGTACTCCATCGAGGCGCACGTGCTCGACGAGGAGTGGGTGCGCACCTGGGGCGGGCCCCCCGGCCGCAGTCCCGCGGCCAATGTCACCATCAACTTCGGTGGCACCACCACCCCACCGCCGACGACGACCCCACCGCCGACGACGACCCCGCCGGCCGCCAACGAGGTACGGATCGGCTCCGCCGTCCGCACCCTGACTGGCACGAACATCTACCGCGCGGCGGGCGCCTTCGTGCGCTACACCGGCACCCGGAGCCCGGCCAACCAGTACGGCGTGGAGGTGGCCGTCGGACCTGACAACAAGGTGACGGCCGTCTCGCGCTACCAGCCCGGCATGGCCATCCCGGCGGGGGGCTACGTGCTGTCCGGGCACGAGGCATCCGCTGCCTGGTTGGATGCCAACGCCCCGGTCGGGGCGACGGTCCAGGTGGGTGGTGGAACGACGACGCCGACACCCACCCCGACACCCACCCCGACACCGACGCCGACGCCGACGCCGACGCCATCGCCGACGACGCCCACGACGCCGCCGCCGGCTGCCAACGAGATCCAGATCGGGACGGCGAAGCACGTCCTGAACGGCACCAACGTGGCGCGCGAGGCCGACTTCCTGGTGCGCTACACCGGCACCGCGAGCCCGGCCAACATGTGGGGCTTCGAAGTCGCGGTCGGAGCCGACGGCAAGGTCGCCACGATCAGCAGGCGCCAGCCCGGCATGGCCATTCCCAGCGGAGGGTACGTCCTGTCCGGCCACGGCGAGTCAGAGCGCTGGCTGGAACTCAACGCGCCGGTCGGTGCGACGGTCACCCTGCCGGGCGGTACGCCGCCACCGACGACGACGCCCACGACGCCGCCACCCACCACCCCGCCCCCGGCCACCGGCCTGGCGGCGACAGGGCGCTGGAGCATCGCGAATGCCCCACTGCCCGCCCGGGCGATCCACTCCACGCTGCTGCGTGACGGCAGGGTCCTGCTGCTCGCGGGCTCCGGCAACAACACCGGGGACTTCGACGCCGGCACCTTCAAGAGCGCCGTGTGGAACCCTTCCACCGGGGCGTTCAAGGAGATCCGGGTGCCCTACGACATGTTCTGCGCGGGGCACGTCACCCTGCCGGACGGCCGGGTGCTCATCAGCGGTGGCACGGAGGGCTATGCCGGTCACAAGAACGCGGTCGGGTACGTGGGGTCCAAGCAGTCCTACATCTTCGACCCGGGCACCGACAGCTACACGAAGGTCAACGACACCATCGAGGGACACTGGTACCCGACGCTGACCAAGCTCGAGAACGGCAACATCTGGTCGGTCGGCGGTTACGACAACCGCGACGGCGTGGCCAAGGGATCGACGGCCGTGGAGATGTTCAACGCCACGACCAACCAGTGGCAGTCCCGTGCGGCCACCCCCCAGACCAACCGGTACTGGGGTACCTACCCGCACTTCTTCCTCATGGCCAACGGCAACCTGTTCTTCACGGGTGGCTACACCTTCGGCAACTCGCCGTCGGCCACGGGATCGGTCATCCACAACTGGCGCAACGCCACCAGCGGCGACGTCCCCGGACTGCGGGACCGGCAGCTGCGTGACCAGGCCAGCTCGGTCCTGCTCCCTCCGGCGCAGAACCAGACCTTCATGATCGCCGGTGGCGGCTCGACCGACCGGGGCGGGGCGACCAACAGCGTCGACCTGATCAACCTCAACTCGGCCAACCCCGCCTGGACTGCCGGACCGGCGCTGCCCGGGCCGGAAGGCCGGATGTACGTGAACCTCACGACGCTGCCCGACCGCACCGTCCTGGCCTCCAACGGCAGCAGCGGACCCCGTGCGGGCAACGTGCTGCGGGCGGCGACGTACAACCCCGCGACCAACGCCTGGACCACGGTGGCGGCGGACCCGGTGGGCCGCAACTACCACTCCTCCTCGCTGGTGCTGATGGACGGCCGCGTGGCGGTCTTCGGTTCCAACCCGGCCGACGGCTCGTTCGAGATGCGCGTGTCGGTCTACGAACCGGGCTACCTGTTCAAGGGCACCCGCCCGACGATCACGGCAGCTCCGGGGTCCACCACCTACGGTGCGGGCCTCGACCTCGGCGTCACCGGCGACGTGGTCAGCGCCTCGCTCACCGCCGTCGGGTCGGCCACCCACCAGACGGACACCAATGCCCGCCTGGTCGACCTGCCCATCACCGGCACCGGCACGACGCGTCGTGCATCCGTGCCGTCCAACTCCGCGCTGCTGCCGCCCGGCCCGTACATGCTCACGGTCCTTGATGCCAGCGGTGTCCCCTCCGTCGCCAGGATGGTGAACGTCCGATGAGAGCAAAGATCATGGCAGCCGCCGCAGCAGGACTGCTGCTGCTCAGCGGGTGCGCACTCGAGCCCGCCGTGGGCGCGCCGGGCGCCCCGGGTGTGGAGGCGCCCCCGGTACAGGCGGCGGACGCCCGCCCGGATGCGCAGATCCCCGAGGCCAAGGTCCCGATCGCGGACGTCGCCCCCGAGGCCGCGGACGTCAACGAGCCCGGGCCCGAGCAGGCTGAGGGCATCACGATGACCTCCGACACGGTCAAGGGCCTGGAAGCGGGTGATGTGTCCGACACGGCACTGGCCGGCGGCTGCGTCCCGGGCTACGGCACGGACGGGGGGTGCCTCCCGCCCGTTCCGCCCCGGCTGGCGGCGGAGCATGCAGGACATGCAGGGATGGACGGGCCGGAGATGGCCATGTTCTACACCTGCGAGGATGTCCGGGCGCTGATCCCCGACGGCCTGGCCACGGAGGAGGACCCGCTCGGGCTCGACTCCAACGGGGACGGCATCGCCTGCGGCGCGGGGGACGACGCCAAGTAGGACGACGACAGGCAGGACGACCACACGGACGAGCGGCGGGGAGGCAGGACATGATCACCCGCCGCTCGTTCGTCGTCGGAGCAGCCTGGGCTGCCGCGCTCCCGACCCTCACCCACCCCTACGACAAGCCCCTCCCGACACCCAGGAGCAAGGTCATGACCCCACTGCCGAACCGCGTGGTCGCGGGCTACTGGACCCATTGGGGGTCGCCGGTGCGTCTCAGGGACGTCCCCGCGCACTACAACACCGTCTTCCTGTTCTACGCGACTCCCGTCGGCGGCGCGCCAGGTACCACCGGTGCCGTGCAGTGGAACGATCCCGGCGACGGACGCGGAGCGGCCACCCACTTCACGGCGGACCTGGCCGAGTTCCGCAGGACACGGACGGCGATCCTCACGGTCGGGGGCGCACAGGCGAACGTGGACATCTCTACACGCGCGCGTGCCCAGGCCTTCCTGGACAGCATCGAGCGCATCTACGGGGAGCTCGGCGGCTTCGACGGGCTCGACTGGAACAACTACGAGGGCGACCAGCAACCCAACACCGAGCAGATGATCTGGGTCTCCCAGCAGCTCAAGACCCTGTACGGGCAGGACTTCGCGATCACCAGTCCACCCGCGCCCTGGCGTGCGGTCGACATGGCGCACTGCAGGGCGATGATCGACGCGGGTGTCCTGGACATGGTCAACCCGCAGTACTACGACGGTCCCGACCTTGCCGCCGAGAACTACATCGTGCGGTCCGTCGACGAATGGGTGGTGCGGATGGGCGACGCCGGCCGTGTCGGCGTCGGGTTCGGCCTGAGCAACGCGGCAAACTACTCCACCAGTGCCGTCGTCGAGGGCGCATGGAAGACCGTGGCAGCCCGCCATCCCGGACTCCGGGGTGCGTTCAACTGGAACGTGGCCATCGACGAGAGCCTGGGCTGGCCGTTCGCAACCGACATCGGCCCGCTCGTGAGGCTCGGTGCTCCGGTGGCCACCCTGCCGCCCGTCTTCCCGATTCCGCTGCCCACCCCGCGGCGTATCCACACCGTGGTCGCGGGGGACACCCTGTCCGGTATCGCGACGCGGCTCGGCATCGCCGACTGGAAGGAGATCGCCGATCTCAACGACGACGTCGAGCCCGAGGGCCTGCGCCCTGGCCAGCGACTGACGCTGCCCGACGCCGCGAGAGAGCCAGCCGTCCCGGACCCTGCCGCGCCGCATCCACCCGCGTGAACGCTGCGGCAGGGGCAGTCACCGGTCCCGGGAATGGGGGCACGCTCCCCAGTGCTACAGGGGGCATGAAGAAGATCGGATTCCTGTCCTTCGGCCACTACCAGGACGTGCGCGGCTCCCTCGTCCCCACGGCCCGCGAGGCCCTCGTCCAGGCGGTGGAACTCGCCGTGGCCGCGGAGGAGCTCGGCGTCGACGGCGCCTACATGCGCGTGCACCACTTCGCCCCGCAGTACTCAGCGCCCTTCCCGCTGCTGGCGGCGATGGCCGCACGGACGAAGACGATCGAGCTCGGCACCGGCGTGATCGACATGCGGTATGAGAACCCGCTCTACATGGCCGAGGAAGCCGCGGTCACCGACCTCATCAGCAACAGGCGGCTGCAGCTCGGTATCAGCCGCGGCTCGCCCGAGACGGCCCTCGAGGGCTTCCGCAGCTTCGGCTACGTACCCGGGGACGGCTCCACCGACGCCGATCTCGCCCGTGACAAGACGGCCCTGTTCCGCGCCGCGATCGCCGGGCACGGTATCGCGGAGGCCAACCCCCGCATGACGGGCAGCACCGGGAAGCTGCCCGTCGACCCGCTCTCGCCCGGACTCTCCGAGCGCATCTGGTGGGGCTCCGGCACCAGGGCGACGGCGCGGTGGACGGGGGAGCAGGGTATGAACCTGATGAGCTCGACGCTGCTGACCGAGGACACGGGCGTGCCGTTCGACGAACTGCAGGCCGAGCAGATCGACGTCTTCCGGAAGGCGTGGGCGCAGGCAGGCCACAAGGGGACGGGAAGGGTCTCCGTGAGCCGCAGTATCCTGCCCATCGTCAGCGAGACGGACGAGTACTACTTCGGTGTCCGCGCCCAGCGGGAGTCGACGGACCAGGTGGGGATCCTCGACGGTGCACGGTCCCGCTTCGGACGAAGCTACATCGGGCCCCCCGACGTCATCGCCGACCAGCTCGCGGCAGACGCAGCGGTGCAGGCCGCCGACACGCTGCTGGTGACGATCCCCAACCAGCTCGGCGTCGAGTTCAACGCAGCGCTCCTGGGGAACATCGTCAGGCTGGTGGGCCCGGCAGCCGGTCTGCGCTGATGTCACCCGGCCCGTCGCAAGGCGGGCCGGGTGACATCAGCCTGGGAAGCGGGGGAGTTCACGTTTCTCTGGAACATGATGATGCCGACGGCGGTGGTGATGACGCGGCGTGAGGTCAGGGCCGTCTCGAGGTCCTTCTGCCGGTCGTCCAGGTACGCTGCGCGCACGGCGAACCGCAGGGAGGCTGAGGCGGACCCTGCGCGCGCCTCGGCCGCCTCGATACCCGCGCGGTCGAAGGCACGGGGCTGGGCCGCATGGACGTTCAACGCCGCCTGCCTTTCGTCCCCGAGGTTCATGGGGACCCCGAGGATCGACCGGACGCGCCCGTGTCGAGCCTGCCGAGATAGGTGGGCCAGTGCGGGTCCTGCGCGTGCCCCGCCCGGCTCAGTCACCGAGGGTTGCGCGGTCCGCCGCGGCGTGGTCCATTTCCTCCTGCGCCCCCTGGACAATTGCGTCCGCCTCGCGGGCTGCCCGTTCCAGATCGGCCGCCTCCGAGTCGATGTCGGCGTGTTCCCTGCGCAGCGCCTCCAGCCTCTCCTCGAGATCCTCGATCGACGCGGCCACCCCGTCACGCCGCACCGCCAGACGCTGCGACCTCCGCCGCAGGTCCGCGGCGGAGTCCTCGGCCTCCGCGAGTGCGTCACGTGCCGCTGCAACACGTGCCTCGGCCTCCCTGCGCTCGTGGGCCCCCGGCTTCCTCGGGCTCCGCCCGCGGTCCGAGGTCGCGTCGTCCCCGCCGTCGCCCTCCTGCCCGGGCGCGGTGAACGGGCCACCCACGGCGCCCGTCAGGTCCACCGGGTCCCAGCCCGACGCCTCCAGGGTGCGGACGAGCCGCCCTGTCAGCACCGCCGCGGCTGCCGCCGGGTCCGCGAGGGCGGCACGCAGCGTCTGTTCGACGCCGGGCAGGGCACCGGATCCGACGTCGTACCCCACTTCCGCCGCCGCCTCGAGGGACTGCCGGGCGACGGCGGCCAGGAGCCGCTGGCGCTGCTGGCCGAGCGCGTGGAGCTGCGCCCTGTCCAGACCGGCCTGCGCCTCCTTGAGGGAGGCGCCGAGTTCCAGGACCTGCTGCACCTCGTCCCGGCGGCGGCTGACGAGCAGGTTGACGAGCCACGCGGCCGACGCCGGTTTGGGGAGCTTGCGCAGCGCGGCGGCGAGGTCCCTGTCACCCGCCTGGGCTGCCTCCTTCGCGGCGGCGTTCCGGGCGTCGGTGAACTCGTCGAGCGGCAGGACGTAGAGGGTAGCCGCCTGTTCCGCGAGGTCCATGGGTGCTGTGTCCTTCCGTCGGCATGCTCGGCACTCCTCACCGGGGAGCGAGGTCCCCCAACCGTCCCACGGGCAGTGCGATCCATCCCTCCCGGCGCGCCTGGTCGTGGTGTCGGGCGGGCTCGTCCACCTCGATGGCGGTACCGCCTCCCGAGCGATCCACAGGGATTCCCAGTTCGTCGCCGATCGTGTCGAGCAGGACAGCGCAGTGCATCGCGGTCAGCCCCAGCCGGTCCGTGGCGACGCTCAGCGGCCACCGCCCGGTGATCTCCCGGTCCAGGACGGCAAGGGCTGTGCCCTTCGACGCGGCGGCAAGGTCCACTCCTGCGGTGAGCACGCCCGATTATAGGCACCGATGCCTCGGGGGACCACAACAATCCGGCCTGTGTGGATCGTCCGCCGACGGGTACAGATGGAAGAGGCGCCCGGCACCGTTCCGATGTCCCACCCGTTCCAGGAGATCTCTTGTACACCTCGGTAGCAGACCAGACCACCGATCAGCTCGGCGGCCCCCTCAGCGTGCTCGTGCGGCAGAAGCGGGACCACGTGAGGCTGAGTGCGCTCATGGAGCGGCTTAAGGGGAGCACCGGCGAGGACCAGGCCGCGGTCCTGCTGGACATCTACCGTCTGGTGTTCCCCCATGCCTTCGCGGAGGAGTCCGTGCTGTGGCCCGTGCTGCGTCGTGTCCTGCCCGACGGCGAGGAGCTGACCCTCGAGGTGGAGCGCGAGCACCAGGAGGTCAACGAGCTGGTGAAGAAGCTCGAAGGGCTCGACGGCGGATCACCCGAGCGCGCCCAGGTGCTCGGCCGCCTCACGGAGGTGCTCGACGACGACGTCCGCGACGAGGAGGACGCCCTCTTCCCTCGGCTCCAGGCTCGTGTCGGCCGCCGGGAGCTGCAGGTCCTGGGCGTGCTGTGGGAACTGGTGCGGCGGATCGCCCCGACGCGCGCCCACCCCGTCGTCACGCGACGGCCCCCGGGCAATGTCGCAGCAGCCCTCCCGCTGTCGGTCCTCGATCGGTGCCGCGACCTCGTGGACCGGGCGCTCCTCGGCGCCGACGGCCCGGCAGTGCCCGCACTCCACCGGATCAGCTCGGTGCTCGCCGACGCCTCGCACGCCGTCGAACTGCTACCCATCATGCGCTCCGGCGAGGACCCCTCCACGCGCCTGATCGCCGGTGCGCAGCCGTTCCCCTGGGGGACGGCTGCACTGTGCGCGGCGGGCGCAGGCCTCGTGGTCGTGGGCGCACGGTGGACGGCGCACCGCGCCGACTAGCGCGGGGGAGGGCGCCGGTCCAGCTGCAGGTCAGGACGGTGCCGGGTGGTCCGTGACGGCGGTGCGGTGTGTACTGGACGCAGCGGCCTCCAGCCGCCGCCCTGCCAGGAGAGGACGTACCCGATGGAAACCCGATGCCCCAGCTGCGGGTCGGCCCTGATCGAACTCGACGAGGACCAGTGGCCGGCCGAAGGGCCTGTCCCGGCCGGGACGATCGCCGTCTTCCAGTGCGAGCAGAACCACCGCGTCACCGTGGGACAGACGCAGGTCTCGGCCTAGGCGTCGTCCGCATCCTCGATGATGCGCGACAGCTCGTCCCGCAGCGCCCGGGCCTCGTCCACCGTGATCTCGAGGTGCTGGTCCTGCTCCACCCAGCCGACGCTGACCATCGGCCGTCCCTGCCCGTCCGCGGTGTGGGACAGCCCGACGGCGAGCGCCCGCCCCCCGGTCCGCGTGACGTCCCCGACGATCAGTTCGCCGCCGTCGTCCTCTGCAATGGCCATGGCTCCTCCTAGAGTCCTCCTGCATCTCCCATGCTAGGCGCCGGCATCCGCCGGGCGCAGCGCGAGATTGGGGTGCGGCAGTTCGAAGCCGTCCGCCGTCAGGGCGTCCCTGTCGAACTCGTCCGGGAGCAGCACCGCGGTGACCCTGCTGTCGCGGATCGTGGCGCCGGCCGCACCGCGCACGAGCGGAGTGCATTCCAGCCCCACCCCGATACCCTCCTCGACGAGGAGGCAGACGGTGCCCTGAGCGCCCGTGCCGTCCAGAGGGGTGGCCGCGAAGTACTCGACGCCGTCGCGCTCGGCCAGGAAACGGGTGCTGGCGAGGTCGATGCCGTCGAGGTCCGTCTGGATGGTCAGGACGTCCTGTTGCGCCTGCTCCTCATCGAGCACGCCGAGCACCGGACCCGCGCACGCCGTGAGCGCGAGGACCGCGCTGCTCCAGGCCGCCAGGAGGAGGACGCGGGACGTCGGGCGGCGCACGGATCTCCTCGGGAGGCGGACGGTCGGTGGCGGTTCCAGCCCAGCGAGGTGCGGCGTCCTAGGGTGGTGGGCATGGAACCCTCCCTGGCAGGGCGCACGTTCGTGGTCACCGGGGTCAGCCGGCGCAGGGGCATCGGTTACGCCGTCGCCGCGCGCCTCGCCGACCTCGGTGCCGGCCTCTTCCTGCACCACTACGCCCCGCACGACGCCGACCAGCCGTGGGGCGCGGACAGCGTCGACGACGTCGTCGCCTCCCTCCGCGGTCGGCTGCGGGACGGCGCCCCACTCGCCGATGCGAGCATCGACCTCGCGCAGCACGACGGTGCAGAGCGGCTCGTCGTCGAGGCGCGCTCCGCGCTCGGCCATCTCGACGGACTGGTCTGCAACCACGCGAGGAGCGGGGGCGACGGGCGGCTCGACGAGATCTCCTGGAAGGACCTGGACGCCCACTGGCAGGTCAATACGCGTTCCACCATCCTGGCGACGAAACACTTCGCCGAGCAGCACGACGGACGGGAGGGCGGGCGCGTGATCTGGATGACGTCCGGGCAGGTCGCCGGCCCGATGACAGGGGAGATCGCCTACGCCGCGTCCAAGGCGGCGCTCGCCGGGTTGACGGCGTCGGTCGCCGACCACCTCGTGGACCGGCGCATCCTGCTCAACACCGTGAACCCCGGGCCTGTGAACACGGGGTACCTCGACGACGCCACGGCGGACCGCCGGCTCGAGACCCTGCAGGACGTTCTCGCGCACTGCCCGTCGGGGCGCTTCGGTGAACCCGACGACCCTGCACGGCTCATCACATGGCTGCTGGGCGACGAGGGCCGGTGGATGGTGGGCCAGGTGCTGAGCACGGAGGGCGGCTTCCGCCGCTGGTGAGGCTTCCTCCTCCATGGTCAGCGGATGCCGCTGCGCGCGAGGCCCTGCACGAAGTACTTCTGGAACGCGAGGAACATGATGATGATCGGCGTGATGGAGAGCAGGGCCAGTGCCATGATGGCGCCGTAGTCGGCCCCGTACTGACCCTGCAGGTACAGCAGCCCGATGGGCAGGGTGAACAGTTCGGCGTCCTTCAGGGCGATGAGCGGCCACGCGAAGTCGTTCCACTGGTACATCACGGTGAGCAGCACCAGAACCGCGATGAGCGGTTTGCAGAGGGGAAGGATGATCTGCAGGAAGATGCGGATGGTCCCCGCGCCGTCCATCTTGGCCGCTTCCAGGAGTTCGTCGGGGATGGCGATGATGAACTGCCGGGCGAGGAAGATCCCGAAGGCCGACGCCGCCGACGGGAAGATGACCGCCCAGAACGTGCCGTAGATCCCGAGCTGGGTCACGAGGCGGAACTGAGCCACCATCAGCACCTGGACGGGCACCATCATGGTGCTGAGCACCAGCAGGAACACGAACCCCTTCCCCTTGAAGTCGAGCTTGGCGAAGGCATAGCCGGCGAGCAGGTTCACCGAGACGGTGAGCGCCGTGATGATCGCCGTGACCACGACGGAGTTGCCGAACCAGGTGACCGTGGGGAAGTTCCCGAAGATGGTCCGGAAGTTCTCGAGGGTCCACTCCGACGGCCAGATGTGCAGCTCACGGCTGACGACGTCGGCGCTCGGCGAGAAGGCGATGGTGATCATCCAGTACAGCGGGAACATCATCACCAGGCCGACGACGACGGCGGTCACCAGCCGGACGATCGTGGACACGCGTTCGGCCGGTGACACGCGCCGGACGCGGGTCGCCGCGCCGCCCTGGGTGGTCAGTGGATGAGCCATGGTGATCCTTGTCTGATGGGGTTCCGGGAACCGTCCGATGGTCCTGCCACTAGCCGACCGTGTCCCTCGACCGGTTGCCCTTCCACTGGATCGCCGTGAAGACGAGCGTGATCAGGAAGATCACGATCCCGATGGCCGCGGCGTAGCTCTGGTCGCGGGTCACGAAGCCGTTCTCGTAGGCGTAGGTGACGAGGACCGACGTTGACCGGCCGGGGCCCCCGCCCGTCATCACGAAGATGGTGTCGAAGACCTGGAACGAGTAGATGACGTCCATGATCAGCAGGAAGAACGTGGACGGGCCGACGAGTGGCACGGTGAGGTAGCGGAACTGCTGCCAGGAGCTGGCCCCCTCGAGGCGGGCTGCCTCGTACAGCTCGGGGGAGATGCCCTGCAGGCCGGCCAGGTAGATGACCATGTTGAAGCCCACCCGGATCCACAGGGTCACGAGGACGATCGAGGCGAAGGCCGCCGTGCCCTGCGACTGCCACGGGATGGTGGCGAGCCCGCCCTCGCGGAGAAGCTTGTTGACGATGCCCGTGGCCTCGTCGAACAGGAGGACCCCCATGAGGGCTGTGGCGATCCCGGAGATGACCATCGGCAGGTAGATCAGGGTGCGGAACAGCTTCCGGCCCGGCAGGACCGAGTTCATGAGCACCGCGAGGCCGAGCCCGAGGGCCAGGCTCAACGGCACGGTGATGAGGGTGAAGACGGCCGTGTTGAGCGCCGACTGCCAGAACGTGGGGTCCGTGACGAGGCGCCGGTAGTTCTCGAGGCCCACCCAGCCGCTGGCCCCGAAGCCGTTGGACTCCTGGAAGCTGATGAGGAACGCCCAGCCCAGCGGGAGGAAGAGGAAGAGGCCGAGCAGGATCATGTTGGGGCCGAGGAACCCCGCGGCGGCGCCGGTGGAGCGCTGCTGCCGCGAGGCCCTGGCCGGTCCCGCCGCATAGGTCGCCGCGGGGGACGGTGGCGGGCCGGTGCTGCCGGTCGACTCCTCGCGGGCCGAGGTGTCGGCGGACATCAGCCGGCTGCTGCGTCGACGGCGGCGGCGATGTTCGCGAGTGTCTGCTCCACCGGCTGGCCCTGGGTGAAGGCGAGCTCGAGCTCGTCCCGCAGCTTCGGGTTGATGGCCGCCATGGCCGGCGAGGTGAGCTGCTGGACGTCGCCCGGCTCCAGGGTGGTGGCCTGCTCCACGAAGATGCCCGCGATGTCGGGCCGCGTCTGGTAGTCCAGCTCGGTGCCGACGAGGCTGTTCAGGGTGGGCAGCTCCATGGCGCGGGCGCAGAAGTCGGACATCTGGTCGGGCTGCGTCATGAACTTCAGGAAGTCGGCCGCGAGCTCGGGATTGCGGGCGCTCTTGGTGGCGACGAGGGCATTCCCGCCGAGGTCGCACGCGCCGCGCTCGTCGCGCGGGAGGTAGGTGGCGCCCCACTCGAAGCCCTTGATGTTCTCCTCGAGACCGGGCAGCACGAAGTTCCCGACGAAGGCCATCGCCGTCGTGCCCGCGGAGAAGGCGTCGTCGGCGTAGGTCGAGGACTTCACCGAACTGCTCGGCGGCACGAGGCCGTCGGTGAAGAAGCCCTGCGTGAACTCGAGCGCCTTCCTGCCGGCGTCGGACTCGATGGCCGAGCCGGTGAGGTCCTCGTCGAAGAGTCGTCCGCCCGCCTGGAACAGCCAGCTCAGCCACCGGGTGGAGCCGCCGAGCTGCCAGTTGTACACGAAGGGGTAGAGGTCGCCGGGGATGGAGCCGCGCAGCTGCTCGGCCACCTGTCGGAACTCGTCCCATGTCCAGGCGGAGTCGAGGCTGTCGGGGACGCTCGTGATCCCGGCCTGTTCGAAGAGATCGGTGCGGTACACCAGGGCCGAGGTGTCGGTCTGGTGGGGGACGCCGTACGGCTTGCCGTCGAACTGCACCGCCTGCCACATCGCGGGGAGGAACTCCTCGGCGGCCGCGGTGTCGAAGTAGCTGCTGAGGTCGAGGAGCTGGTCCTGGCTGCTGTAGGCGCCGATGGTGCCGTAGTCCACGCGGAAGAGATCCGGTGCGGTGCCGGCCTGCAGCTGCGCGTCGATGTTCGTGAAGATCTGTTCGTACGGGACGAGGTTGAGCTCCACCTTCGTGCCGGAATTGGCGGCTTCGAAGGCGGCGATGCCCTTCCGGAAGCCCTCCTCCTCGGCCGGGCTGCCCCAGGTGGTGAACGTGAGGGTGTTCTGGTCGCCGTCGCCGCCGCTGTCGTTACCGCCGCTGCCCGAGAAACCGGCACAGCCGTTGAGTGCTGCTGCCGCTGCGAGGAAGCCTGCGCCGCCGAGGATCTGCCGTCTGGAGATGGTCATGGTTGTGCCTTCCGGGTGAGGGTGGTCACAACGTACAACACACCGCCCACAGGGCGAAGGCCCTTGCTACCCGGCGGCGATGACGGTAGGGCGCTCCGCGGGCGTCAGAAGCCGACGACGGCGTGCGGCACGTAGTGCTCCTCGAGGGCGGCGATCTCGTCCGGCGTCAGCTCGAGGTCCAGGGAGGCGAGGGCGTCCTCGAGGTGGTGCGGCTTGCCGACCCCGACGATGGGCGCCGACACCACGGGGTTGCGGGACACCCAGGCGAGGGCCACCTGGGCGCGGGTCACGCCCCGGGACTCCGCCACGACGCCGACGGCCTCGGAGACGCGCCGGTCGGCGTCGAGGGTGCCGTAGAGGGTCTTGCCGAACTGGTCGGTCTCGGAGCGCGACGTCGTCTCGTCCCAGGCGCGGGCGAGCTTGCCGCGGGCGAGCGGGCTCCAGGGGAGGACGCCGACGCCCTGGTCCGCGCAGAGGCCGTACATCTCGCGTTCCTCCTCGCGGTTGATGAGGTTGTAGTGATCCTGCATCGTCACGAAGCGGGTCCAGCCGTTCATGCGCTGCAGGTAGAGCGCCTTCGAGAACTGCCAGGCGTACATGGACGACGCACCGATGTAGCGGACCTTGCCGGCCTTCACGACGTCGTGCAGCGCCTCGAGGGTCTCCTCGAACGGGGTCACCGGGTCGAAGCGGTGGATCTGGTAGAGGTCGACGTAGTCCGTGCCGAGCCGGCGGAGGCTGTTGTCGAGTTCCGCGAGGATCACCTTGCGGGACAGGCCCGCCCCGTTGGGCCCCTCGTGCATGCGCCCGTGGACCTTCGTGGCGATCACCGTCTCCTCGCGCCGCGTGAACTCGGCCAACGCCCGGCCCACGATCTCCTCGCTCGAGCCGTCCGAGTAGACGTTCGCGGTGTCGAAGAAGTTGATACCGGCGTCCACGGCGGCGCGGATCAGGGGGCGGCTCTCCTCCTCGGGCAGCGTCCAGGCGTGGTTCCCCCGGTCCGGGGTGCCGTAGCTCATGCAGCCGAGGGCGATCGGCGAGATGTCGAGGCCTGTGGATCCGAGTTTCACGTAGTGCATGGGTGCCACTCTAGTCAGGGCCGGCCTCGAGCGGAGGAGGAGCGGGCGCCCCGCCGGGCCGTTCGCAACCGCGGGCGCCCGCAGGCACGACCCTCGCAGGTCAGGCAGAGGGCTTCCCCCACGGAGCCCCTGCAGTGCCAGGAATCACAGTAGCCGGGCCGGCGGCAAAAACAAACCACACGACCGGTTTCACCCCCTCATGTCGTCGTCCCGTGCAGGAAGAGGTGCGAGAGGCGGGGCGCGAGCTCCTGCCGGTCCGCGGCCACCACGCCGGGCAGCAGCATCGCCCACAAGTCACCGAGCCGGGCGAGCACGTCCTGCCGGCCCGTGAGGATCCCGGAGACCATCTGGACGCCCGTGTAGCAGCCCACGACCAGGCGGGCGAACGCCTCGGGATCCAGGTCCGGGCGCAGGTCGCCGTCGTCCTGCGCCGACCGCGCGAGCGCGGCGGAGCGCTCCGACCAGTCGAGGTAGGGCTTCCGGACGTCATGCCCGAAGGCGGAGGCCTCGAAGGTCAGGCGGATGCCGGCCCGCGTGACGGGCTGCTCGACGAGCTGCACGGCGAAGCCCCGGCTGATGAGGACCAGTGTCTCCAGGGCGGGCCGGCCCAGGGCCAGCACCCGCTCGCCGTCCGCGGAGGCGATGGCGTGCTGTTCCTCGATGACGGCCACGGCGAGGGCGTCCTTGGCCGGGAAATGGAAGTACAGCGCACCCTTGGTGACCCCCGCACTCGTGGCGACCGCCGCCAGCGCGGTTCCTCCGTAGCCGTTCTCCTCGAAGATCCGTGAGGCGGCGCCGATGATGGCCGCGCGTGTGGACCGGGCGCGCTCCTGCTGCACCATCAGTGTCCCCCGGGTCGGGATGCGCAACTCATGCCCTGAAGACTAGGGCAGGATGGCTGTGTGACACGCGAAGAGTCCGGCAATCCGGACGACCAGACCTCCGCCGCACGTCCCGGGAAGCGGTGGCGGCCCCGGGCGGTCCCGGCCGCGCAGCCGCACGGCTCCTCGGTGGCCCGCCGGTTCCGGCCGCACGCCTTCGCCGACGGACTCAGGGTGAGCGCGGTGTGGACGGCCCGCAGCATCATCGTCCTCGCAGGGCTCGTCATCCTCTGGTACGTGACCGGGATGCTGTGGTCCATCGTCCTGCCCACGCTGTTCGCGCTGCTCCTCGCCTCGGTCCTCTGGCCGGTCAACCGGTTCCTGCGCAGAGGGCTGCCGAAGGTGCTCGCCGCCCTCGTGACGCTGTTCGGATTCCTCGGAGCCGTCGCCGGGATCGGCGCGCTGACCGTCCCGGCCATCGCGAGCGGCGTCGCAGACCTCTCGAGCCTGGCACGGGACAACGTCGCGGACCTGGCGGCCTTCGTGGCCGGTCCGCCGCTGAACCTCGACGCGGCGAACCTCGACGGCATCGTGGATACGGGCCTGGCCCAGCTGCAGGCGAACGTCGGGAACGTCGTCTCCGGTATCACGGCGGGACTGGGCGAGCTGACCTCGGGGACCGTCGTGGTGCTGCTCGCACTGGTCTTCACGTTCTTCTGCCTGAAGGACGGCGACCGCTTCCTGCCGTGGGCGTCCCGCTGGACCAACTCCGCCGCGTTCGCCCACGCCTCGACGATCGCCGGGGGCACCTGGAAGACGCTGTCCTCCTACATCTTCGCGCAGGCCACCGTGGCGCTCGTGGACGCCGTGTTCATCGGTCTGGGCCTCGTGCTGCTGGACATCCCGCTCGCCATCCCCCTGGCCGTGCTCGTGTTCTTCTCCGCATTCATCCCCGTGGTCGGGGCCATCGTGTCCGGGCTCGTGGCGACGCTCGTCGCGTTCCTCGCCTACGGCTGGGTGACGGCTCTGATCGTCCTCGGCCTGGTGGTGCTCGTGCAACAGCTCGAGAGCAACTTCATCCAGCCCCTGCTCGTGGGCCGCACGCTCGAGATCCACCCCGCCGTCGTCCTGGCATCCGTCACCGTGGGCGGTACGCTCTTCGGCGTCATCGGAGCGTTCCTCGCCGTGCCGACGACGGCCGTGGCGATCGTGCTCCTGCGCTACCTGCGGGACCTGTCCATCGAGAACCGCCCGGAGACCGGCGTGGCCTCCGGCAACCCCGAGGCGGTACCGGCCGGGGCCGCCGCTGCCGGGGGAACCGACGGAGCGGCCACGGACGCACCTGCCGAACCCGGACCCGTGGGCCACCGGGCGGAGCAGCCCGGTGACTAGGCGCCCCGTGATCGCCGTGCTCGAGGGGACCCGGCCCGTGCGGGGGCTCGAGCGGATCGAGGAACTGGCCGAGGTGCGGGTGACGCAGGCGGACGGGCTCGCCGCGGCGCTCGACGGCGCGGAGGTCCTTTACCTGTGGGACTACTTCTCCGGCGCACTGCCCGCCGCGTGGCACGCCGCCGGCTCACTGCGCTGGCTCCACGTCGCCGCCGCGGGCGTGGACAAACTGCTGTTCCCCGCGCTGGCGGCCTCCGACGTCGTCGTGACCAACGCGCACGGTGTCTTCGACCGGCCGATGGCCGAGTACGTGCTGGGCGCCATGCTGTACTCCGCCAAGGGGTTCGGCCCCTTGAGGGACCAGCAGCTCGAGGCGCGCTGGGCCTGGCGGGAGGGCCGCAACATCGCCGGCAGCACCGCCCTGGTGGTGGGGACCGGCAGCATCGGCCGCTGCACGGCGCGGCTCCTGCGGGCCGTCGGGGTGCGCGTGGAGGGCGCCGGGCGCACTGCACGGGAGGACGACGACGACTTCGGGCGGGTGCACGCGGCCGCGGACCTGGCACGCGTGGCCGGCGCGTTCGACTACGTCATCCTCCTGGCCCCGCTGACGCCCGCCACCGAGAACCTCGTGAGCGCCGAGGTCATCGGCGCGCTGAAGGCCGGGGCCGTGCTCATCAACGCCGGGCGCGGGCGGCTCGTGGACGAGGCCGCCCTCGTGGCCCGCCTCAGCGCCGGGACGCTCGCCGGGGCGGTGCTGGACACGTTCGCCGTCGAGCCGCTGCCGCGGGAGCACCCGCTGTGGTCGCTGCCCTCGGTGCTCGTCACGCCCCACATGGCCAGCAACGCCGACTCCTGGCCGGACGACCTCGCGGCCCAGTTCGAGCGGAACCTCCTGCTGTGGCTGGACGGGCGGCCGCTGCCCGGCGTCGTCGACAAGGCGCTGGGGTACGTACCCTCGAACGGCTGATCCGCCTACGCGGGAGCCTGGATGACGAGCAGCATCGTGCCCTCGGGGTCGCGGACGTACGCCACGGTCTCGCCCCACGGCATCGGCGCCGGCTGCAACGGTACCTCCGCACCCGCCTCCCGGGCTGCGGAGACGACGGCGGGGAGGTCGTCCACGTACAGGCACACGTCCACTGCGTGGCCGGTGGCGGGCCGGGGCGTCGCGCCGTACAGCGCCGGCTCGGTGCCGGAGCCCAGGGCGAGCTGGCCGTCCCCGATCCGCAGCGTCACGTACACCGCTTCTCCCTCCTCGGGGAAGCGGTAGAGCTCGGTGGCCGAGAACACGCGCTCGTAGAAGGCGACCGTCCGCGCCAGCCCGCTGCAGTTGATGATCGGGAACACCTCGCGTCGCAGCATCGCTTCAGGCTACGCCCATGGACCGCGGGCCCCTCGGGGTGCAGCATTGATGCGTGGCCGGCGAACGCATGTACCCGATCCTGACGGTCCCCGACCTCGACGAGGCCATCCGGTTCTACGAGGACCTGGGCTTCCGGCGCACCTACCGGCAGGTGCGCCCGAATCCGCACGCCGTCGTCGAACTCGAGGACATCGGCATCCACCTCTCCGCGGTGCCCGGCATCGACCCCGCCGCGTCCCTGGGCAGCGTGATCATCACCGTCCCGGACGCGGAGGCCCTGTATCGGACGTTCGCCGACGGGCTCCGACGCACCCGCGGGCGGATCCCCTCCGCGGGCATCCCGCGCCTGCTGCGCCCCCGGCGCAAACAGGGGACCACGAGCGGGTTCAGCGTGGTCGACGTCGGCGGCAACTGGCTGCGCATCTCACGGATCGGCGACACCGAGGACGACGGACCCGAGCGGGTCACGGGCCTGGCCCGGGTCCTGGAGGTGGCCGCCCGGCAGGGGGACGCCCGCGGGGACCATCGCGTGGCCCTCGACGTCCTCGACCGCGGTCTCGCCCGCCACCCCGAGGCGCCCGCCGCCGATCGGGTACGGGCCGGGCTGTACCGCGCGGAGCTCCTGGCCCGACTCGGCGACCACGCACTCGCCCGGGCCGCCCTCGAGCGCGCCGAGTCCCTGGTCGGCGCGACGGAGGCCGCAGCGCTCGCCGAGGACGTCGCTCACGCCCGGGAGGTCCTGGCCGGCGCGGAGCCCGGGGCACCCTAGGGAATTGGCGCCCGCCGCGCGACGGGTGAGACACTGGCGGCTGCCGCCATCCACGCCGACCAGGAGCCACCCGTGCGCATCCGCCTGCCCCGACCGGAGACGCGCAACACTGCCCGCTCGGTCTGGTTGTTCTACGGCCTCGTCCACGTCGGGTTCCTCGCGCGGCTGGTGCCCTTCATCCTCGGCGGCGGCGTGCTCAGCGACGTCCGCTTCTACCGGGAATGGGCGTACCTCGCCCTCGACGGCGGCACCTGGCAAGGCATCGACACGGCCTGGGTGTACCCGGTGGGTGCGCTGGCCCCCATGGTCCTCGCCACCGTGTTCGGCCCCTCCCTCTACCAGTTCACCTGGTTCCTGCTCTTCGCCGGGCTCAACGCCGTCGGCACGGCCGCCCTGGTGCGGCGCGGGACGCCGTCGTCGTTCACCGCCGCCTACTGGTGGCTGGCGGCCACGGCGCTGCTCGGGCCGGTGGCCGTGGGCAGGATCGACGGCCTGACGGCGCCGCTGGTCATCACGGCGCTGCTGCTGGTCGGCGCGCGCCCGTTCGCCGCGTCCCTCCTCCTCAGCGCCGCCACGTGGATGAAGGTGTGGCCGGCCGCCGTCGTGCTCGCGGCGCTCGTGGTCGTCCGGACGGGGAGACTGCGCATCCTCGGCGCCGGGGCAGCCCTCACCGCCGGGATCGCAGGCGTGGTCGCGGTCTTCGGCGACCTCCGCAACCTCACGGGTTTCCTCAGCGCCCAGGGGGCGCGCGGCATGCAGCTCGAGGCGCCGCTCAGCACACCGGGGGTGTGGCAGGCGATCACGGGGAAGTCGGGCGCCTACTTCTTCGAGGACGAGGTCATCAACACCATGGAGGTCCGGGGTGCGCTGAGCGGGCTCGTGGGGGACCTGATGACGCCGCTACTGGTGCTCACCGTGGTGCTGGTCGCCGCGTTCCTCGCGATCGCGCTGCATCGCGGCGCGCAGGCCGGCGCCCTGCTGGCCGCGGGATCACTCGCCCTCGTGAGCACCCTCGTGGTGTTCAACAAGGTGGGCTCCCCGCAGTTCATGCTGTGGATCGCGGCCGTGATCGCCGCGGGCCTCGTGCTCGACCGGGCAGCCGAGTGGCGCTACCCGGCGCTCGCGATGCTGGCGACCGCCGGCCTCACCACCCTCGTGTACCCCGTGTTCTACGACGCCCTGCGCTACGAGCTCAGCCCCGCCGTCGCCGTCCTGCTCACGCTGCGCAACCTGCTCGTGGTGAGCATCTTCGTCTGGTCGCTCGTGCGGCTGGGGCGCCTGACGGCCCGGGCCCGCACCGCCGTCGCAGCTACGGGTGCCTGACGCCCTTCCCCGCGAGGACGGCCCGGTACCCCTCCCGGTACGTCGGGTAGGTGAAGGAGAACCCCGTGGAGCGCAGCAGGCCGCTGTCCATGCGGCGCGCGCCGCCGCGCGTGGAGCCGGCCTCGCCACGCGGCGGCTCGGGCAGCCCGAGTTCGGCGGCGAGGAACGCCAGCACCTCCGCGAGGTCCACCGGCAGTTCGTCGCTGCCGAGGTAGATGGGGGCGGGGGACCCGACCGCGGTCACGAGATGCACGATCGCCGCCGCGGCATCGTCGCGATGGATCCTGTTGGTCCACTGCGGAGCCGCCGGCAGCACCGCGGTACCGGAGGTCACCTGGTCGATCAGGCGCGTCCGTCCCGGCCCGTAGATCCCGGAGAGCCTCAGGACGATGCCGTGCTCCGAGCGGTCCAGGAGCACCTGCTCGGCCTCGCGGATCAGGCGCGCGGTCGGTGCGCTGCTCTCCGCCGGTGACCCCTCGGTGACGAGGGCGCCGCCGAAGTCGCCGTACACCGCGGTGGAGGAGACGAACAGGACCCGCCGCGGGGAGACGCCGTCGCGCTCGAGGGCGTCGAGCACGTTGCGTGTCGCGTCCACGTAGGCGCTGCGGTACGCGGCCTCGCTGCGCTCCCCGGCCGCGGTGGCGATCACGACGACGTCGGTGTCCCGCGGCACGGCCGGCAGCTGCTGCGTCAGGTCCGCGGCCACGCCCTCGATGCCCTCCGGCAGGCGCCCGGGGGAGCGGCGCCAACCGACCACGCGCTCGCCGCGGGCGGCCAGCCGCAGTCCCACCTCGGTCCCGAGGTCGCCGCAGCCCGCTATCAGCACCGTCATCGCGGCTCCCGTCCTCCCGGCGGCCCGATCGGCCACGTCCGTCGCCAGTCTATGGGCGGCGGGGTCCCCGCTAGTCGCGGATCCGCACCGCGGTCTCCCGCAGGTACAGGTCCACGCGCGTGTAGGCATCCCGCGTCAGCGCCTTCCACAGTTCGACGCCGAGCCGCGGGTCCTCCCGCTCGATCGTCTCGATGGCCCGCGCCGTCAGCACCTTCACGTGCACGTCCTCGAGGGCCTTCACCGTGGTCTCCTGGCGGTTGTCGCTGCCGAGGGCCAGCTCGCCGAACGTCATGCCGGCGCTCAGGGTGGTCAGCTTGAGGCGCTCGCCGGTGGGCCCGGGCACCGACGTGACGATCCTGCCGGAGAGGATGAAGTACACGCCGCCGAAGCTCTGCCCCACGCGCCGCACCACGTGACCCTTCTCGTAGCTGCGGTCCTCCATCCGCAGCGTCAGGGCTGCCACGTCCTCGTCCGTGAGGGGGCCGAGGGCCGGGCACTGCGCCACCTCGACCTCCGCGGGGAGCATGATGTCCCCGCCGTAGCGGGTGATGAGTTCGTTCTCGCACCATTCGACGGCGGCGGTGCGCGTGTCGAAGGTGGGCACGGGCCGGTCGACGTCCTTGAAGGTCTCCGCGAGGGTGCCCTCGCCGTCGATGAGCACGAGGTCGCAGTCCACGACGGACAGGTTCTCGCGCACCTCGCCCAGCAGTCGCAGGGAGACGTCGGCCACCTCGTCGACGCGGCGCAGGTCGAGGATCACGAAGTCGACGTCGTCGTCGAGCCCGCTCAGCTCGCGCACCATGGACTCGGTGCCCGCGAACAGGAGGTCGCCGTTGAGCTCGATCACCATGGCCTGGTGCCCGTGCTCACGCAGGACGTCCATGGCCTCGTCGGTCCGCCGGATGCCCGACGGCGCCGCGAGGATGTCGTAGGTGGCGCGGATGGCCGACTTCCCGGCCCGGGCGGCCCGCACGAAGTGCAGCTCCATGTCCCGGGACAGGCGCTGGCTCGCGGCCATCCCGCGCACGCTGCTGCCGTGCTCGTCCAGGGGCGGCGAGTAGATGGCGAGGCCCACCTGGCCCGGCAGGACCGCGATGGTCCCGCCGCCCACGCCGCTCTTGGCGGGCATGCCCACGGTGCTGATCCAGGAGCCGGCGTCGTCGTACATCCCGCACGTGGTCATCACGGACAGCACCCGTTCGACGGCGAGCAGGTCCATCACCTCCACGCCGGTGAGCGGGTTGCGCCCGGAGTTCGCGAGCGTGGCCGCCATGACCGAGAGGTCGATGCAGTTGACCTTCACGGAGCACTGCCGGAAGTAGTCCTCGATCACCGGGGTGGGATCGTCCTCGATGATGTCGAAGGACCGCAGCAGGTACGCCAGTGCGCGGTTGCGGTGCCCGTGCTCCAGTTCCGAGCGGAAGATCTCCTCGTCGACGCCGAGCTGGCGTCCCGCGAACTGCGAGTAGGTGCCGAGGATGCGCTTGAAGCGCGTGTTGCCGCCGCGCGACCGGACGAGGGAGGTGGCCGTGAGCGCGCCGGCGTTGATCATCGCGTTGGAGGGACGGCCGCTGCCGGGTGCGAGCGAGATCTCGTTGAAGGTGTCCCCGGAGGGTTCCACGTCCACCTTCGCGTCCACGGCCTCCATGCCGAGATCGGCGAGCGCCAGCCCGTACGTGAAGGGCTTGGAGATGGACTGGATGGTGAATTCCTCGCGCGTGTCACCCACCTCGTACATGTATCCGTCCACGGTAGTCAGGCAGATGCCGAAGTTGTCGGGGTCGACGTTCGCCATGGCGGGGATGGTGCTGTAGGGCTTGCCGTCCCTGAGATCGGAGATCTCCCGGTGGATGGTCCGCAGGTAGCTCTCGATCGGTGATTCCATGCTCTCCACCCTACGGGGCGGGAGGGTGGCGGGAATCGTCGGTCAGCGGTGGCCGAGCGTGTGGCGGATCGACAGCACGAAGAGCTGGGCGACGGCGGTGGAGACGCCGAGGAGCAGCAGGACCGGGGCGGCCAGGCTCGTGTAGTTGTACCAGGGGTTGACGTAGCCGCCACCCGTCTGCGCGGTGTTCATGGCTTCCAGGTACTGCCGCTCGTACAGGATGGGAGCCAGGAGGAAGAACATCCCGGACGCCACGAGGACGCCTGCGAGGATCCATACCCACCGGTCGTAGGGGTTGCGCGGAGCCCGGTGATCCTGCCTCGTGGGGGTTTCCGGGACCACCTCGCGGATCGCCGAGGGGTCCGCGGCCGCCTCCGGCACCGGCAGGGCGGGAGCCTGCGGTGCCGCAGGCTCCACCCGGTGCGACGCCGGGGACGCCGGGGACGCCGGGGACGCCGGGGACGTCTCCGCGCCGCCGCCGCGCTGGTAGATGCCGTCGTAGCGCGGGTCGTAGGTGGACTGCAGGCGATCACTGCTCATCGGTTCTCCTCCCCCTGGCTGAACTGCTCCCCAGTAAACCACGGTGTCCGGGGCGATCCTCCGATGGTCGGGCCGTCAGCGGCGCTGCGCGAGACGGTCGAGCAGCCGCTCCTCGGCGTCGTGCCCCGGTGCCACCCCGCGCGGGATGCGCAGCAGGAACACGATCCCGAGGACCCACCACAGGCCGAACAGGATCCACGGGGGCGGTGTCAGGGCCGCGGGCATCCCCGGCAGGTAGAGGCTCAGCAGCCCCACGCAGAGAACCACGGCGATCCAGCCGATCACGGTCCCTCCGCTGCCTGCTCCGCCGACGCGCAGGGGACGGTCCATGTTCGGTTCGCGCCGGCGGAGGATCACGAAGACGAGCGCCACGAGGATGTAGGCGAGCACGATGCTCGGTGCGCCGGAGTCCACCAGCCAGCCGAGCATCTGCGTGCCGAAGAACGGGGCCGCGAACGACAGGGCGCCGATGAAGATCAGGGCGTTCACCGGCGTCCGGTAACGGGGGTGCAGCACACCGAACCAGCGGGGGAGCATCCCGGAGCGGGACATGGAGTACATGAGGCGGGACGCGCCCAGCAGCAGCGAGTTCCAGGAGGTGAGGATTCCCGCGATCCCGCCTGCTATGAGGATGTTCGCCATGATGTCGGTGCCGAACATAGCACCCATGGCGTCCGCGGTCGCGATGTCCGCGGTGGCGAGCTCGTCCGCGGGCATGGCGGAGGACGTCGTCAGAATGGTCATCACGTACCAGATGGTCGCGAGGACGACGGCGACGACCACGAGCCGGCCGATCTGCCGGGCGGGGATGTCCACCTCCTCCGCGGACTGCGGGATGACGTCGAAACCGACGAACAGGAACGGCACCACCACGAGGACGGCGAAGAAGCCCGCGGACCCGCCCGTGAAGAAGGGCTGCATGTTCGCCGTCGAACCACCCGTGAAGCTGCCGACGACCAGGATCAGCCCGATGACCAGCAGGAACACGACCACGAAGGTCTGCGCGGTGCCGGCGATCTTGACGCCGCGGATGTTGATCAGCGTGATCACGACGGCCGCGACGGCGCCGATGAGCGCCCAGGTGAGGTGTACCTCGTCCCCGGCGACGGTCCAGAGGGGAATGCGGCTGAGGCCCGGGAAGATGTATTCGGCGGTTCGCGGCAGCGCCACGGCCTCGAAGGCGACGATCGTCACGTAGCCGCCGGTGATGGCCCAGGATCCGATGAAGGACCAGTGCGGGCCCATGCCCCTGAGCAGGAAGTTGTGCTCACCGCCCGCCTTCGGCATCGCCGCCGTCAGCTCCGCGTAGGTCAGGCCGACGACGCCCATGATCACGCCGCCGGTGATCATCGCGAGGACGGCGCCGCCGGTACCCGCGGAAGCGATCCAGCCGCCGGTGAGGACCACCCACCCGAAGCCGATCATCGCTCCGAACCCGAGGGCGAGGGCATCCCAGTTCCCCAGGACCTTGAGGAGGGAGGCCTCCTGTCCGCCCTCGGGGCCCGGCGTGCTGTCCGATGTCTTCATGGCGACTCCCATCCTCGTGCGGTACAGGGGGTGCCCACTGTAGGGGATGGATGATGGAAGGTGAACCGTTCGACTCCGGCGGATGGTTTGATGAAGTAATGCCACGGCCACCAGCACGCAGCACGACCACCGCACCGCGCCTGTCCCTCAGGGCTCCGCGGGGTGCGACCCTCGTGGCGGAGCCCCGCCTGCTCGACGGCGACCATCGCGAAGGTGAGCGCTACGAGCGCGCGGATCTGGACGGTGGGGAGCTCGCCGGCATCACTCTGCAGGAGTGCGTCCTCGAGGGCGTGTCCCTGAACGACACGGACCTGCGCGGAGCCCGCTTCATCGAGTGCGCGTTCCAGGACCTCTTCGCCCCGGTCTTCCGGGCCCCGCGCAGCAGCTGGCGCGAGACGTCGCTGCGCAGTACGCGGTGGGGCTCCGCGGAGCTGTACGACAGCACGCTCGACGGCGTCCACCTCGACGGCGGGAAGCTCGACTACGTCAATCTCCGCGCTGCCCGGCTCACGGATGTCCTGGTGAGCGGCTGCATCATCGGCGAGCTGGACCTCACGGGCGTACGCGCTACGCGCCTGGCCCTGACGGACTGCACCATCGGGACGCTCACCCTCGACGGTGCGCAGCTCAGGGACACCGACCTGCGTACCAGCAGCTTCCGGGGTATCCAGGGGATCGACGGCCTGCGGGGTGTGACGGTCGACGAGTACCAGCTGCAGCTGCTGGCGCCCTTCCTCGCGGAGAGCATGGGCCTGCGGGTCGAGGGCTGAACGCCCGGCGTGTCCGGGTGCCGGTCAGTCCGCCCGGTGGCCCGCAGCCCCGGGGTGGCTCGGTCCGGCGGGGTGCGGGGTGCCGGTCAGTCCGCCCGGTGGCCCGCAGCCCCGGGGTGGCCCGGTCCGGCGGGGTGTGGGGTGCCGGAGGGATGGCCGGGACCCGCCGGGTGCGCCGGACCGGAGGGGTGGCGGTCGGTGCTGTGGTCCCGTCCGGTCCCGGGCGCAGCGGGTGCGTGCGCACCTGCGGTCGGCTGGGGCTTCGGCTGGCGATATGGTTGCGGTTGCGGTTGCGGTTGCGGTTGCGGTTGCGGTTGCGGTTCCGGTTGCGGTTCCGGCGGCGCCGTCGGGCGTGCGTACGACGGTGCCGGTGCCGTTCCTGGTGCGGGCGCATAGCGTGAGGAGTCGTACTGCGACGAATCGTAGGCACCGGACCAAGACGTGGCCGGGACCTGGAACGGGGCCCATGCCGGTCCCTGGCCTCCCACCCCGGCCTGTGCGTACACCGGCGACGGACCGACCGGCTGCAGCAGCGGCTGCGGTGCCACCGTGCGCGTGCGCTCGATCCCGCGGCGGTCCGCGAGCCGCACGATGACGGCGGCCGTCGCACCCATGGTGAGTGCCGACACGACGAGCCCGCCCACCGAGCCCTCGGAGGAGTTCACGTCCACCAGTCCCAGGGCGCCGAGCCCGAAGACGGTCATGTTGTTGATCGCGTGGGCTGCGATCGCCGCCTCCAACCCCCCGGTGCGCCAGCTGAGCCATCCGAAGACGACGGCGAAGAGCGCGACGGTGATCTGGCCGAACGGATCGTAGGTGTGGCCGAGGACGAAGAGCGGCACCGGGAGCAGGATCGCGAAGGCGGGGTGCCGCAGCCAGGTGCCGATGGCCTGCATGAGGAAGCCCCGGAACACGTACTCCTCCGCGGCAGCCTGGAACGGAACGGCCAGAAGGGTCAGGGCCAGCATGAGGGGCAGATACGTGGTGTCCTGCTGGACGGGTTCGGGCGCCGCCTCCGCAGGGAACAGGAGACCGATCCCGACCGAGACCGCGAGACCCGCCAGGGACACCGCCAGCGCGGCGCCGGCACAGACGGCGAGCCAGCGCCAGCGGATGCGCCCGGCCACGGAGGAGAGCAGGCCGATGGGCCGCGGTCCCGTGATCAGCACGGCGAGCGCCAGGGCCGGGATCATCAGGATCAGCGACACCAGGGTGAAGGCGAACGTCACCGGGTTGCCGAGGTCCAGCACGGTCAGGGCGTCGGAATAGGGCTCGATGCCGGTGGGGGAGAGGGCGGCGAGGACCACGCCGGTCACCAGGACCACCAGCACGAAGACGGTGTAGAACACGAACCCGAGCAGCGCCGTGAGCAGCGGCCTCCACCAGCGGTGCTGCGGCCACGCAAGAGCGAGGCGGTGGAATTCGTACTGCCGGTCGACCTGTTCCATGGTCCTACCGTAGTGCGGCTACCTTGGCGCTCCCTGCGATCATCTCCTCCTTGTCCCGGCGGTGGCGCAGGTGCCCGAGGAGGGTGACGACGGCGGACAGCGCCGCGGAGACCGCCACCCCGAGCCAGAGCCCCACCGTCAGGGCCAGGGCGCCCACGACGGCGCCGGCCATGATGAGCGCGATGGCCGAGGCGCGGCGGGCCCAGTGGATGCTCGTGCCGCCGGCGAGGCGCGAGTCCGAGGCGAGGCCCGTGATGGTCGACGTCACCACCACCGTGGTGATCTCGGCGACCTTCAGGCGCTTGGCCGTCGCGGCCTGGATGCCCATCACCGTGGCGAGCACCGACGTCGTGATGCTGCCCAGCACCTCGTCGGCGTGCACGTCGACCAGCGCGACGTAGACGGCGAGGGCCGTCAGACCCGCGGTCACCGCGAGGAGGGTGCTCGAGGTACGCCCGGACCAGCCCTCGGGACCCTTCCGCAGCACCCGTCCGGCGAGGGCCGCCCCCACCATGAAGAACACGAGGGCGAGCGCCGGCCGGAGGATCGGGAGTCCGTCGCCGCCTGCGAACGCCATGCCGAGGAGCACCACGTTGCCGGTCATGTTGCCCGTGAAGACGCGGTCGAGCCCCAGGTAGCCGACGGCGTCGATCACCCCCGTCGAGAACGTCAGCACGAGCATGAGCCACAGGTGGAGGCGGTCCGTGTCCACCCGGTTCTTCTTCGCCATGATCTCCCTCGGTCCCTTGCCGCGAATGTATACGAAGCATATCGTCGTACCGTGTATACCCCCCCTCCCACCTTCACCACACGGCCCACGCTCCAGGGCACCTTCGGCATGAGCGCGTCCACGCACTGGCTGGCCACCGCCTCCGCCCAGGCCGTGCTCGAGCGCGACGGCAACGCCTTCGACGCCGCCGTCGCCGGGGCGTTCGTGCTGCACGTCGTCGAACCGCACCTCAACGGACCCGGGGGCGACATGACCGGCGTGTTCGCGACCGCCGCGGATCCCGGCCGGGCGACCGTCCTCATGGGCCAGGGCCCGGCACCGGCCGCCGCCACGCGGGAGCACTACCTCGCCGAGGGTCTCGAGCTCGTCCCGGGTGCCGGCGCCCTCGCCGCCGCCGTCCCCGCCGCCGTGGACGCCTGGCTCCTCCTGCTGCGTGACCACGGGACGTGGGAGGTGGGGGAGGTGCTCGACTTCGCGATCGGGTACGCGCGGGACGGCCACCCGGTCGTGGGGCGCGTCGGGGCGACCATCGCCGCAGTCGCGGACCTCTTCACGGAGCACTGGCCTACGTCGGCGGCCCTCTGGATGCCCGAGGGCAGGCCGCCGCGCGAGGGCGAGGTGATCCGCAACGAGGCCTACGCGCGCGTCCTCGAGTCACTCGTCGGCGCGGCCGCCGACGGTGCCAGCCGCGAGGAGCGCATCGACGCCGCACGGCGCGAGTGGCGCACGGGGCTCGTGGCGCAGGCCTCCGCCGCGTTCGTGGCCGTGCCGCACCGGCACTCCTCCGGGCTCGACCACGCCGGCGTCATCACGGTCGAGGACTTCGCCGCCTTCGAGGCGGGTTACGAGGAAGCGGCCACCCTCGAGTTCCGTGGTCACACCATCGCCAAGACGGGCCCGTGGGGCCAGGGACCGGCGCTGCTGCAGACCCTCGCGATCCTCGACGGGTTCGACGACGAACGGCTCGACCCGTCCACCGCCCTCGGCGCACACACCATCCTCGAGGCGCAGAAACTCGCCATCGCGGACCGCGAGGCGTACTACGGTGACGCCGAGGTGCCCCTGGAGTACCTGCTCTCGGCCGAGTACGCCGCCGAGCGCCGCGCCCTGATCACCGACGAGGCGTCCCTGGACTTCCGGCCCGGGACCGTGCCCGGCGTCGAGCCGTTCATCCCGCCGCTGCGCACCGAGTACACGCCGCCCGCCCTCGTGGGCGGCGGCGGTTTCGCCGGAGTGGGTGAGCCCACGGTGTCCAGCAGCGGCGAGACGCGCGGCGACACGTGCCACATCGACGTGGTCGACGCGCACGGCAACATGGTGTCCGCGACGCCCAGCGGCGGGTGGCTGCAGTCCTCCCCGACCATCCCCGAGCTGGGCTTCTGCCTCGGCTCGCGGCTGCAGATGACCTGGCTGGAGGACGGCGGCCCGTCCACCCTGACGGCCGGCAAGCGCCCCCGCACCACCCTCACGCCCACGCTGATCCTCGAGGACGGCAAGACCGTCGTGGCTCTCGGCTCGCCGGGCGGCGACCAGCAGGACCAGTGGCAGCTGCTCTACATCCTCCGCACCATCGTGGGCGGATACACGCCGCAGCAGGCCATCGACGCGCCGTCACTGCACACCACCTCCATCCCCGGCTCCTTCTGGCCGCGCACCTGGGAGCCCGGGGGCGCCGTGGTGGAGGACCGGCTCGGCGAGGACGTCATCGCGGAGCTCGAACGCCGGGGCCATGTCGTCACGCGCGCGGGGGACTGGTCGCTCGGAAGGCTGTCCTCGGTGACGAAGGACCACGGGACCGGCGTGCTCTCCGCGGCCGCCAACCCGCGAGGAGCACAGGGCTATGCTGCGGGACGCTGATGGCTGACCCGGCGCCGCAGCCCGGACAGGACCCGGCGCCGCAGCGCGTCCTCGACGCCATCCGGCGGGACATCATCCTCGGTGCCCTGCGGCCCGGCGCCCGCGTGACGGAGGCGGCGCTGTCCACCGCGTACGGTGTCTCGCGCGTGCCGGTGCGGGAGGCGCTGCGTGCGCTGGAGGCGGAGGGGTTCGTCGAGTCCAGGCCCTACGCCGGCTCCACCGTGGCGGAGATCCCGCTCGACGACGCCGAGGACCTCTTCGCCGTCCGCGGCATCATCGAGGCCACCATCGCCCGCCGCGCGGCCCGGCGGGCGGCGACGCACTCCGCCGGCCAGCCGCCCGGACGCGGGTGGTGGGAGGCGCGCAGGACCCTGGCCGGCGTCCTGGACGACGGCGATCGCGCCGTAGCGGCGGACGCCCTCGCGGACCTGCCCGAGCTGAACAACCGCTTCCATCTGGGCGTCGCGTCGCTCAGCGGCAGCGCGTCCCTCGCAGCCCTGCTGCGGCAGATCTCCGGCAAGATCGAGTGGCTCTACGCGGCCGACGTGGACAGCCGCGGCAGGCACTCGTGGGGCGAGCACCGCCTGATCCTCGGGGCGATCGACGCCGGGGACGAGGCCGAGGCCGAGCGCCTGATGGCCGGGCACGTGCTCTCCTCGCAGCGTGGCTACCTCGAGCGCTTCACCCCGGGCCCTACAGGAACGGACGCAGCGGCGCGATGATCGCCTCGCTGGCGCGGGCCACGAGGTGTCGGCTGTCCCATTCCTCCCGGGTCAGCACGCGGCTGTTGGAGGAGTCCACCTCGAAGATCCTCTCCATCGTGGCCGCGAGGTCGCGGTCGAAGATCTCGAGGTTGATCTCGTAGTTGCCGGTGAGGCTCAGACGGTCGATGTTGGCCGTGCCCACCGTGCTCCACTCGCCGTCGATCGTCGCGGTCTTCGCGTGGATCATCGAGTTCTGGTACAGCAGGATCTGCACACCGGCGCCGATCAGCGAGGAGTAGAACCCGCGGGACAGCCAGTCGGAGACCACGTGGTTGGAGTCCTCGGGGAGGATCACGCGGACGTCCACACCCCGGCGGCTCGCCCGCAGCAGGGCCTCGTGGATCTGCCGGTCGGGGATGAAGTACGCGGTGGTGATGAAGATGTGCTTCTGGGCACGGTTGATCGCATCGAGGTACACGCCCCGGATGGGGAACACCAGGTTGGCCGGGATGTTGTTGACCGCGCGGATGCGGGGTTCCCAGAACGACGCGCTGAGGTCGGGCAGCTCCGGCCGGCGCGGGAAGCTGCGCAGGTTCCAGAGGCTGACGAACGCCTCGCGGAGCTCCCAGACCGACGGGCCGCGGAGCTCGAGGTGCGTGTCACGCCACTTCGTCGCGTAGAGCGAGCCGATGTTGTACCCGCCCACGAAGCCCACCTCGTCGTCGACCACGAGTACCTTGCGGTGGTCGAAGCCCGTGCCGCGGATGTTGGTGAAGATGATCGAGGGGCGGAGGACGGGGAAGCGGTAGACGTTGACGAGGGGGTGGAAGGAGTAGAAGAACGGGTTGACCACGAGGTTCGCGAAGCCGTCGTAGATGACGAAGACCTTCACGCCCCGCTCGGCGGCCCGGTTCACCGCATCGCGGAACCGTGCACCGACGTCGTCGCCCTTCCAGATGTACGTCTCGAGCAGCACCTGGTGCCGGGCGCCGTCGATGGCGGCGATCATCGCCTCGAAGAGGTCCTCACCGAACGTGTACACCGTGGTGTCCGTGGTGCCGATCCTGGTGGAGAAGGTCCCCGGCTGGGGGAAGCCGGGACGCCGGGTGCGCCGGCGCTTCTGGTAGGTGTCCACGCCCACGAGCCCGCCGATCACCACGGCCTGCGCCGCGACCACCGAGATCACCGCCCGCTTCACCGTGACGCGGGCGAATCCCATGACGGTCCGACGCTTGCTCCAGCTCATGAGCCCAGCGTATCGCCCCGTGTGCACCCGGCCGGCGACCCGTGCTGGTCCTAGTGGCGGCCCACCTCGGCGGCCTGGGCCACCGCTGAGTCCACGCCGGCGAGCCAGGGGAAACCGTGCCCCGGCAGGACCGTGCCCGCGGCGGTGGAACGCAGCGCCTCGAGCGAACGCAGGGCCGTGTCGAAGTCCGCGGTCGCGGCCATCGCCACGACCTGCGGTCCGGGGCGGCCCGTGTAGGGGTCGCGCGTCACGAGGGCGTCGCCGCTGATCACGGCATCGCGGTCCGGGAAGTGCAGGCCGCAGTGGCCCTTGGTGTGGCCCGGCGTCGGGACCAGCAGGGGTGCGCCGGGCAGGGCCGCGGCGGCCTCGGGCGTCAGCGGGAGCGTGTCCTCCACACCCTTGACGGCGACGGCGCCGGCGACGGCCATGTGCAGCAGGCCCGGGACGGACCGCGCGTGGCGCAGCGGGTAGACGAAGGGGGTCCGTTCCCGCTCGTAGCGGTAGGGGTGCGCCGCGATGAAGGCGTCGTCGGGGTGGCAGTACACGGGGATGCCGTAGCGCGAGCGCAGATGCTCGGCGGTGCCCACGTGGTCGAAGTGCCCGTGCGTGAGGATCACGGCGCGGATGTCCTGCACGGACCGGCCGATCCGGCTGAGCGCCTCGAGCAGCAGGGTCTTGGACCGGGGCAGGCCCGTGTCCACCAGCAGCAGGCCGTCGTCGTCCTCGACGAGGTAGACGTTGGTCCTGGCGTGTTCGATGAAGTGGATCCCCGGGGCGATGTCCGTCCTGATCATGCCTCTCCCTGCGCTCGTGACCTGCACCGACCCTAGGCACCCGGAGTGCGCCGGGACAAGGGGCCGGGCGTACCTCCCGGCGGCTTCCCATCGGCATCGGGCACCGTTACGGTGGACGGTCACGGGGACAGGGATCGACGGCGTACCCCTCCGGCAGGCGCCGGTGGTCCCCGGAAGGCACGGATCCTCGATGGGCGTGAACCAGCAGGAGCAGCAGCGCCGTACGTGCGCGGAGTCGCCGCCCGCCCCGCGCGCCCCATACGGCGACACGGAGTAGCCCGAGGCCCAGGGGCGACGAACGGAGTGGTTGATCGAGGTACTCACTCGTCCCGACCGTGCACGGGCCTGGCATTCACCGGGGGTTCTCCGACCTCGTGGACGGTATGGCCGCCGCATGCCGTCCTGGTGACGCCGGCTCGCTCGATCCGCGACACGGCGAACCATCGGATCGCATCGCGCAGTCGGCACCACCCGACGAGGTACCACTGGCCGTTCCTGGAGGCGAACAGCACGGGTTCGACGTCGCGGGTGGTCGTGACCCCGTCTCCCGATGTGTAGCGGATGCGGATCACCCGCTGCTCGGCCATCGCCTCCTCCAGTGCCGACCTGATCACGCGCGACGAGGACGGGAGCGCGTCGACCCAGACGCGGCCGGCCAGCTCATCGGCTCGTGCACGGGTCCTGGGATCGAGGACGTCCAGGATCTTCCGGATCCCAGCTGCTGCCAGATCGCCATAGGGTGCATCGGGTGCAGCCGACACCGCCGCCAGGAGCGCGACGGCCTGCGCCGGGGACAGGCTCACGGGCGGCAGGGACGCGCCCGCGGCCAAGCCGTAGCCACCGCCAGGACCGGGCCGCGACCAAATAGGCGCGCCGCTGTTCTCGAGCGCAGCGAGGTCTCTCTTGACCGTGCGCACGGACACGCCGAACTCCCTGGCCAGCCGCTCGGCGGAGGAGCCCCGGGAGCCGCTGCGGCGCAGCATCTCGGACAGGGCATGAAGCCGTTCTGCTCGCTTCACCGTTCAGCACGCATCGAATTCATGACATAAATGGTGACACACAGCTGCCCGCAGCGCCCAGGAAGGTGGTGACATGACAACCACGACGAGCAGCCCGACCATTCTTCTCATCGCCGGCCACTGGCTGGGTGCCTGGGCATGGGATGAAGTCCTCGAACACCTCGGAACCGACCGCTCCCGGACAATCGCGATGACGCTCCCTGGTCTCGACGGAAACGATCCTGAGCGTGCGGCGCGGACTCTCGACGATCAAGCCGCAGCGGTCCTGGACGTCCTCGCCCGACTCGGAGTCCCGGAGGGTCGGACCGCGACTCTCGTCGCTCACAGTGGGGCGAATGCACCCGTCAGCCTCGTCCTCGACCGGCACCCCGAGCTTGTGGATCGGGTGGTCTGGATCGACTCCGGCCCTGTGGCGACGGGAAGCGTCGTCGCACCGGGCCTCCCCGAGGGATCGGGGGAGTTCCCGCTGCCGTCCTTCGACGTCCTCGCCCAGCAGGCGAGTCTCGAGGGCCTGAGCGCAGAGGTTCTCGAGCGTTTCCGCGCCCGGGCCGTCCCTGAGCCCGGCCCCGTGCTCCGTCAGCCCGTCGAGCTCACGAACGATGCCCGCCGTAAGGTCCGGACCACCCTGGTGTGCTGCTCGATCCCGAGCGCGCAGGTGCTGGAGCTGGCCCATGCAGGCCATGCCGTGTTCGCCGAAGTCGCGCATCTCGAGCACCTCGACGTCATCGACCTCCCGACGGGGCACTGGCCGATGTGGAGCCGCCCCCGCGACCTCGCCGAGGCCATCCGGTCAGCGGCTTCTCGAACCGATTGAACTGCAGGGACGACCGGAAGGGAGCAGCCGGATCCGGCCAGTACACCTAGGCGTGCTCCGGCAGGGGCTCGATGAGGTCCGGTCCGTCGTTGCGCACCGAGCCCACGCGGCTACCGACCAGGCGCGGGACCAGCTCCGGGTCGGGGATGGCGTCGAGCAGTCCCTGGACGGCCGGGCGGGTGTCGTTCCGCGGATCGAGCCAGTCCCCGCGCAGGTCCGGTGGCACGATCACGGGCGTGCGGTCATGGATCTCCCCGAGGGCGTCGCTCGCCGTCCGCGTGATGATGGTGCAGCTGACCACCCAGGATCCCGGCGGGTTCTCGCCGGACGCCGTCGAGGGGTCGCGCCAGAACTCGTACAGCCCGGCGAAGCCCAGGTGCGAGCCGTCGGGGCCGTGCAGGTAGATGGGGGTCTTGGACCCGTCCGCGTTCTTCCGCCACTCGTAGTACCCGTCAGCAGGCACGATCGCGCGGCGCTTGAGGGCGGCGGCCCGGAAGGACGGCTTCTCCAGCACGGTCTCGCTTCGGGCGTTGATCATGCGGGCGCCGACGGACGCCGACTTCGCCCACGACGGGATGAGGCCCCAGCGGGCGAGCTCGAGCCGCCGCGTCAGCTCCCCGGTCTCCGGGTCCACCCGCTCGACGACGATCTGCACGGTGCTGGTGGGAGCCACGTTCCACGAGGGTTCCACCTCGTCCTCGACGGACTCGTCCACCTCGAAGGCGTCGATGAGGTCGGCCTTGTTGCCGGCGATGACGAAGCGTCCGCACATGGGGCAGGGTCCTCCGGCTCCTACTTCTTCTTGCGGTCGAGCAGGAGCGACAGGGCGATCCCCAGCATCCAGCTGTCCTTCGCGGTGGCCACGCCGTCCTGGGTGGGGCGGATGCCGTCCTCCATGGTGAGCTCCGGGGTCCGCAGGTACATGGTCATCATCCCCGCCGAGAACGCGAGGAGGCCGAGGGCGGCGACCCTGCTCGGGACGAAGGGTGCCAGCAGGGCCGAGCCGAGGGTGATCTCGCAGGCCGCCAGGGCCTTGCCGAACTGCTGCGGCTCGAGCTGGCTGATCTGCGGGAAGGCCCTGGAGGCCATCGCCTGCAGGTAGGCCGCCGAGCCCTCGTCCAGGGCGGTCTTCCCCAGACCGGAGTTGAGGATGAACGCCCCCGTGGCGAGGCGGAGGGGGATGTGACTGAGGCGGAATCCCATGGTCGTGCCTTTCGGTGGGGGAACGTCGTCGCCTGTGAGCCTACGGCGCGTGGTGCCGCCCCGCCAGCCCCTCCGCCGGCGGGCCTGTTTCCTCAATGTTTCTCGACGTGCCGTGGCGCGTTCACGAAGTCCGCAGGAGCCCCTGATTGGATGGGGGCACGCCAGCGAAGTCCCATCAGCTATCGGAGTAGGTTCCATGGTCCCCCGGACAGCAGAACACCCTCGGCCGCAGCACTTCATCCTGCACATGAGCGACACCCACCTCCTCGCCGGCGACGGTCCGCTGTACGGCGCCGTGGACAGCGAACAGCGGCTCCGTGAGGTGTTCGACGATCTCGAGGCCTCCGGTGCGCGGCCGCAGGCCATCGTCTTCACCGGCGACCTCGCCGACAAGGGGGAGCCCGGGGCGTACGCGAAGCTCCGGGCGATCGTCGACCCGGCCGCCGCCCGGCTGGGCGCCGAGGTCATCTGGGCCATGGGCAACCACGACGACCGCGCCGCCTTCCGGGCCGGCCTGCTCGATGACCCTGCCGCGGACGGACCCCAGGCGCCGGTCGACGCCGTGCACTTCGTGGACGGGCTGAGGATCATCACCCTGGATTCCACCGTGCCGGGCCATCATCACGGGGAGTTCACGCCCGGGCAGCTCCACTGGCTCGCCCGCGAGCTGAGCGTCCCGGCTCCCCACGGGACCATCCTCGCCCTTCACCACCCGCCCGTACCCAGCGTCCAGGACCTCGCGGTGCTCGTGGAGCTGCGCGACCAGCGCTCACTCGCCGACGTCGTCCGCGGCTCCGAGGTCCGCACCATCCTCGCCGGGCACCTGCACTACTCGACGACGGCGATGTTCGCCGGCGTGCCGGTCTCGGTGGCGAGCGCCACCTGCTACACGCAGGACCTGCTGTACGACGGCGGCGCCCGGGGACGGGACGGCGCGCAGTCCTACAACCTCGTGCACGTGTACGAGGAGACGATCGTGCACTCGGTGGTGCCGGCGGGCCGCCACGCGTCCGTGGGCGAGGTGGTGCCGCGCGAGGAGACCCGGCGCCGGCTCGAGGCCTCGGGGGTGACGATCGCGGACGGGCGTCACGCGCGAGCGCTCGCATCCGCCTGACAGGGGAAGGTCCCGGCAGGCTCAGGCGGTCAGGGCGTCCGGCAGGCCCACGCTGAACAGCGTCCGGGGGTCCTGCAGCAGCGCGGGCGGATCGAAGTCGGATCTGCGCAGCCAGCCGTGCAGGTCCGCCGGCCGCATCAGCCCGTCCTCGTGCATGAGGACGGGGCCCACCCGGCCGGTACGGAAGTGCTCGCCGTCGGGATCGGCGATCGCCACGGCGTCGCCGTCGGCCACGGCCTCCTCGAACACGTGGAGCTGCCGCTCCCACTTCGGTGCCGCCTTGCCACCGGGCGGCTCGGGCGGCATGAGCAGCACCGCGTCCCCCGCGGGAGGCTGGGACGCGGCCCGCCACACCCACAGGCGCCGACCCGTCGGCTCCGTGGGGATCCGCTCCTGCTCGGGTTCCGGCCAGTAGTAGGGGAGGTCCTCGGGGATTCCGGGGAACCTGCTGCGGTAGATCTCCGGCGCCTTCTGGATCAGGTTGGACCGGTGGCTCACATGGAACTCGGACTTCCCCAGCCACGGCGGCATGGGCACGTCCGGGTCATCGAGCACGTGCGGGGCGAACTCCAGGATCTGTCGATGCGTCGAGTCGGCGTGGCCGCGTGACACCCACTCGGAGACCATCGCCAGGCCGTACACGGTCAGGGCCGGGACGTAGCCCATCCACATCCGGATGGCCGGGTGCTGCCGCCACCCGTAGTCGGGAATCACGAGGGCGCGCAGGGCCTGCAGGGTCTCGACGCGCTGCTTGCCCAGCCGCGCCTGGTCGAGCACGCGGGCACTGGCCGCGAAGTCGGGATACGGCAGGAAGGTCTGCATGGCGCCAGTCTTGCACGCGGCGCCGACGCGCCACGGGGCGCCCTAGATCTCCCAGGGAGCCTTGACCGGGAAGTACTTCTCGAGGAAGTCCGTCACGAGCCGCGCCCGCTCGTCCGCCGGGACCTCGGGGAAGCTGCCGTCGTTGAGGCAGAAGAAGTCCTGGTTGCGCTTGTCGAGCATCTTGTTGAGACTCTTGAGCCCCGAGCGCATGGTGGTGTCCACGTACTTCACGCGGGCCATCTCCTGCGTCACGGCCCGGCCGGTCAGCAGCGCGTAGTAGTGGTAGAGCGAGTTGGTGACGGAGATGTTGTCCTTCGCACGGAAGCGCGATGCCGCGGTGGCCTGGAACTCCGCGGCGAACTCCGCCTCCATCTCGTGCAGGACGCTCTTGCGCAGGGGAGCGGCGGTGTGCTCGAGGTGCCTCGTGGTGATACGGCCGAAGCGTTCGTGCAGCAGGCGCCGGTTGACGCGGGCCGCGTTCTCGAACCCGCTGCGCTCGGCGTCGTTCTCGCCGAGCCCGATGCGCGTGTCCGCCTGGATGAACTTGGTGATCCCGCCGGGGGAGAAGAACATGTCGGGTGCCACGGGGCGCCCGAAGAACATGTCGTCGTTGGAGTAGAGGAAGTACTCGGACAGGCCGGGGATGTGCTGCAGCTGGGACTCGACGGCCTGCGAGTTGTGCGTCGGCAGGACGGAAGGGTCCCTGAAGTGCTCCTCCGAGCGCACGAGCGTCACGGAGGGGTGCTCGGCGAGCCAGGCGGGTCGGTCGGAGTCGGTGGCGATGAAGATGCGGCGCACCCACGGCGCGAACATGTAGACCGAGCGCAGCGCGTACTTGAGCTCGTCGATCTGGCGGAAGCGGGCCTCGTGGTCGTCGCCCTCACCCACGACGACGCCCTGCATGCGGGCCGCCCGGGCCGCCTGGAACTCGGGGCTGCTGCCGTCCACCCAGGAGAAGACGAGGTCGATCTCGAAGTCGATGTCCGTCGCGTGGTCCGCGAACATGTTGTCGATGGTGGGCCAGACGAGGCCGTGGCGCTTGACCTCGCCACGCACCACCTCGGCGGCAGGCAGGGTGCGGCGCGTCAGGGAGTTCTCGACGGGCAGTTCGATCGCCGTCTCGCCGAGGGTCCAGAGCTCGATCTGCACGCCGGCGGACGGACCGTAGGCCAGACCCCCGAGGGGTTCGATGCGCGGGCGGAACAGGCGGAAGATGCGCGCGTTCCTGCTCTTGGACAGCTCGCCGTCGCCGACCAGGAGTGTGGTGCGGCGCTTGGTGTCGACCGTCCGGGAGTAGAAGGGCTCGTCACGGCAGGCCTCGACGAGCGCGGCGCGCAGCCTGCCGCGGTCGGCGAGGTCGACGGCGATGACGGGCCGCTCGTCGTTGCCGCGCACCAGGAGGAACTCGATGCCCGCACGATCGAGGGCCTCGCGGATGAAGAGCAGGTCCTCCACCATGGCCTGATGCGGGGTGCGGTCCTGGTTGATGAGGGTGAAGCGCCGCTTGACCGTGGTGATGTCGGAGCGGCCGTCGAACCGGGCTACCGCCGCCCGGGACGCCGACTCGAGGATCTCGGCCTCGTTCTCCGGCTCCGGCGCGCCGAAGTAGACGTCGTGTTGGGCAGCCGTGTCTGTAATCGGAACCTCCGGAGGTGGGTGGGATTGCTCCCATGATAGGGCCTGCCGGGCGGCACAGGTGCGATCGCGCACCCTACCGCCTTCCGGTGCCGCGGTCCAGAGCCCTGGCCGGTCGGTTCAGGATTGCGGCGGGACCTGACGCACGCCCGAGGCCACCTCGGCCCGGCGCGCCTGTACCGCGATGGCCTTCGCGTAGTAGGCGACGAGCTGCTCGCACAGCACCGGCCAGGTGCGCCCCTGCACCGAGGCGTGGGCGGCGCGGCCGAACGCGCGGCGCTTGGCGTCGTCGCCGGCCAGGTCCGCGACGGCTGCACGCAGTCCCTCGAGGTCGCCGGGCTCGTAGAGCCATCCCGTCCGCGAGGAGTCCACGAGGTCCAGGGGCCCGCCCCGGCCGACGGCGACCACGGGGACCCCGGAGGCCATGGCCTCCTGGATGGTCTGGCAGAAGGTCTCGGACTCGCCCGGATGCACGAAGACGTCGAACGTCGCGACCATGCGCGCGAGGTCCAGCCCGGTCTGGAAGCCCGCGAAGTGCGCCCGGGGCAACCGTGCGCGCAGGCTCTCCTTCTGCGGTCCGGAGCCGATGATCACGAGCCGCGTCCCCGGGAGGGCATCGAGGACGGCGAGGTCCTCGACCTGCTTCTCCGCTGCGAGGCGGCCCACGTAGCCGATGATGCGCTCGCCGGGCTCCGCGACGGTGGCCCGCCAGCCCGCGTCGTACCGGGTGGGGGAGAAGCGTGACGTGTCCACGCCCCGACGCCACAGGTTGAGCCGCTGGATGCCGTGGGAGCGCAGCTGCGCCAGGGCGAAGGAGGAGGGGACCAGCGTGAGCGTCGAGGCGTCGTGGATGTTCTCCACGCGCTGCCACAGCAGGGACTCCAGCCAGGGGAACCCGTAGCGGGAGGCGTACGCGGGCACCTCCGTCTGGTAGACGGACACCGTGGGGACACCGAGCTGGGCGGAGGCCTGCACGGCCCGCCAGCCGAGCACGAACGGGGAGGCGATGTGGACGACGTCAGGTTCGAACTCCGCGAGGATCCGGCGCACGCGGGCCACGGTCCCCGCGGCCAGGCGCACGGAGGAGTAGCCGGAGAGCGGCATGGACGGCAGGCAGTGGACGGGGAAGCCCTCCACCGAGGCGGGTGCCTCGTCGTCGAGCCAGGACGACGACGGCGCGATCACCAGCACCTCGTCCCCGCGGCTGCGCAGATGCGCGAGCACCTTGAGCAGCGAGTGGGTGACCCCGTTCATGTGGGGCAGGAAAGATTCTGCGACTACGGCGATCCTCACCCCTCAACCGTCGCGCGCGGAGGCGGAGAGCGGGCCACCACCGCATGGAACCCGGGTGAACGGCGGGAGAACTCGCCGCCGGCCGCGGCTACTCCTGCCCGCTGTGCCCGCCCTGTCCGCTGTGGGAACCGTGGGCGAGCTGACGGGTCAGGGTGTCGATCTGCAGGCTGACGCTCCTCAGCTGGTCCTGGACCTGACTCTCCGATCCCGCCCCGGCCGCCTGCTCCTCCGCCGCTCGCGCCGTCGCCACGTTCTCCACGAGCCAGGAGGCGAACGCCGCCGTGACCGCGCTGAGCACCCCGATCCCGCCGAGCATGAGGCCGGCCGCCACGAGCCGTCCGGCGGCGGTGACGGGGTAGTAGTCGCCGTAGCCCACCGAGGTGACGGTGGTCAGGGCCCACCAGAGGGCGTCCGGGAGGGTGAGGATGGTGGCGTCCGGGGCGTCCTGTTCGACGTCGAGCACTGCGAGCGCCCCGGCATAGCCGAGCACCGTCATGGCCGAGATTACGTAGAGGACGATGTGCCCGCGCAGGGCGTCCCCGCCGGACCGGTTGAGGACGCGCAGCAGGGGGATGAGCCGCAGCAGCCGGAGCGGGCGCAGCATGGGCAGCAGGAGGATGACGAGTTCGTGCAGGTGCCGGACGAACCAGCGGCCCCGGGCCGGCGCCAGCACCAGGCTCACGAGGTAGTCGAGGAGGAAGAGCGCCCACACGGCCCAGATGACGGCCTCGAGGAGCCGGGCCGTCATCGGATCGGGTTCGCTCGTGACCTGGACCGAGTACGCCGCGAGGTACACGACGGCGGCGACCATGAGCGGTATCTCGGAGCGGCGGCGCCACTGCGCCTGCTTCGTCGGCTCCATGGGCTCCATCGGCACGTCCGTATCTTCCGTAGGCTTCCTGGTCCGGCGGGCCCCGGATTTCATAAGCCTACGTACTATCGCGCGTCGGCGCAGGCCGCATGCCCGACCGCTCAGTACTCGCGGTAGAGCTCGCCCACGGGGACGTCGCCGGCGAGCCGGTTGTCGGGCCCGGGCAGGGGGCACGCCCACGCCTCGTCGTAGGCGCAGGACGGGTTGTACGCGAAGTTGAGATCCACCACGAGGCTGCCGGGCGCGCGCCCCTCGCCGAGGTGCGCACCCTTGACGGTGTCCAGGACGTAGCGACCGCCGCCGTAGGTGCCGCCCGGTGTTCCCGCCGTGCCGTCCCTCAGCGGCAGGAAGAGGCCGCCGCCGTAGGAGGCGAGCTTCCACAGCGCGAGCTTCCCGAGTCCCGGCAGCGCGAGGGTGCCCAGGCGCCGGAACGGCACGACGCCGTCGGTCCCGGTCTCGACATCCATCACCTGGCCCGCGCCGTCGTCGTCCAGCAGCGCCTCGAAGCGGAAGGCCGGATCGTAGGGGGCGACGGCGAGTCCGGGGAAGGACGCCTTCGCGCGGTCGGCGAGCGCCGACGCGGGGTGGGTGCGGAAGAGTTCGTCGCGGCCGCGCCGCCACAGACCGTGGGCGGCTTCGGGCGACTCCGCGGCGGCGGACCCGCGCACGTCGTCGTAGAGGCCGAAGACGCGCCGGCGCCAGTCAGCCGTGGCTAGGGCGGTGGTGAGGGCCGTCATGGAGTCAGGCTACCTCCGGCGCGCGTCCTCCCGCAGGACGGGCAGGACGGGCAGGACGCGCTGGTTGCCCCGGCGTACTGTAGCGGGGTGACCCTCGGCATCTTCTGCATCGTGCTGGCCTCCATCCTCGTGGGGGCCGTCGCGCAGCGTATCGCGGGCCTCGGGTTCGCGCTGCTGATCGCGCCGTTCCTCGTGATCATCCTCGGCCCCCACGCCGGCGTGCTGCTCGTGAACATCTGCGGCGTGGTGTCCTCGGCCATCATCGTGGGCCGCGTGTGGAAGGACATCGACTGGAGCGCGTTCCGCTGGCTCGTGGTGCCCTCGGTCTTCGGCTCCATCCCCGGATCCTTCCTCGCCGTGGTGGTGCCGTCAGCGCCCCTGTCGGTGACGGTCGGCGGCATCGTCCTCGTGGCCCTGACCGTCTCCCTCGTGCTCCAGCGGTCCGACGTCGTGGTGCGTGGCAACCCGCCGAAGGTGATCGCGGGCTTCACCGCGGGTCTCACCAATTCCATGGCAGGGGTGGGCGGCCCGGCGGTCAGCGCGTACGCCGTACTGTCCCGCTGGCCGCAACGCCCGTTCGCCGCGACCCTCCAGCCGTTCTTCGTCTGCATCGGTCTCGTGACGCTGGTGGCCAAGCTGCTCCTCGACCCGTCCCAGGCCCCGGTCCTCGCGCCGTGGATGTGGATCGCGATCGGGCTGGCCATCGTCGCCGGCATCTACGCGGGTGAGAAGCTCGGCCGGTTCGTCCGCGACGACCAGGCGCGGCTGTTCGTCATCGTGATCGCGTTCGTCGGCGCGACGTTCGCCGTCGTGAAGGGTGTGCTCGACCTCCTGGGGTGACGCGCGCCACGGCACACCGACGGCCCGCGCGTCCGCGTCGCTCGGTTCCCGCGGCCGCCGCCGGTGGCACCATGGAAGGGATGAAACTCCCCACCAAACCCCGTGCCCTTCCCATGCCCCTGTGGCTGCAGGGGGTGTTCGAACTCGGCCAGGCCGCCCTGATCTCGGCGTTGCTCGTGGTCCTGCCGGTTGCGGCGGTCTGGCTCACGGGCGGATTCGCGGACGGCTCGCCGGAATCGGCGGCCCGGCTCGCCGGTCAGGGGTGGCTCGTCATGCACGGGGTCCCGGTGGCGCACGGCACGGGCCTGCTGCACGGGATCCCGCTCGGGCTGATCCTCGTCCCGCTGCTGCTCGCGTGGCGTGCGGGTAGGCGCCTCGCGCGCGCCTCCTACACCGACCAGCTGTGGCAGGCCCTGCTCGGAGCCCTGCTCACCTACGCGCTGATCGGCGCGGCCGTGGCCTACCTCTCCACGGGCCCCGATACCGCGGCGCCCCTCGTGGCGGGGGCGCTGATCCCCCCGGTCTCGGCCGGCATCGGGCTCATCACTGGCGCCTACCGGGAGGCAGGGGCCTGGAGCCGCCTGGTCGGGGTGGACTTCGCCGCCTGGGTGGGCCGTACGAGCCAGCACTCCCGCTGGGCTGGGTCCTACGCGTGGTCGATCCTCCGCTCGGGCTTCCTCGCCGTGATGGTGGCCCTGTGCCTCTCGGCCGCGCTGCTCGCCGTGGCGATCGGGCTCAACTGGGCCGGCATCAGTGCGATCTACGAGCGGATCGACGGCGGGATCGCCGGTGCCTCCGTGGTGACCCTGCTCCAGCTCGGATTCCTGCCCAATCTCGCGGTCTGGACCATGGCCTGGTCCACGGGCGCCGGTTTCGCACTCGGCACGGGCAGTTCCCTGACTCCGCTGGCCAGCACCGTGGGCCCCCTGCCCGCCCTGCCCGTCCTCGGTGCCCTGCCGGCCGGCACGCTCGAGTACGGCTACGCCGCGCTGGCCATCCCCGTCCTCGCCGGGCTCCTCGCCGGCTGGTGGTTCTTCCGCGAGGGGGAGAACCACTTCGACGAGTGGCTCGTCCTGCACAGCCCGCGGCGGTGGCTCACCTCGACGGCGTCGACGCTCGCGCTCGCGGGGCTGATCGGCATCACCGCGGGTCTCGCCGGCGCCGCCGTCGCCCTCGTCTCGCGTGCCTCGCTGGGCCTGGGCCGGTTCACCGACCTCGGGCCGGACCCACTCGCGGTGGGGCTGTGGCTGGCCGCCGAGGTAGCCGTCGGGGCACTCCTCGGGCACGCCGTCGGACCGCTGATCGAGCGGGAGCCGCGCCGCCGCTGAGCAGCGGCCCGACCGGATCAGCCGCCCAGTCCCTCCAGCTGCCGGAGCCCCTCCTCGCACTCGCCCTGCGCCTGCAGGGTCAGGGCGCGGGACATGCAGTCCTCGTAGGTCCGGGTGACGCCCCAGAGCAGCACCGACGCGGCCGTGCCCGTCACGAGGAAGAGCGTCGCCGCGAGGCCCAGTGCGGTGGCGAGCAGCACGAGCCGGGGGAGCTTCGCGCTGATCGCCTTCACGAGCGCGACGACGCCGGCCGCCAGCGCGAGGAGCCCCAGCACGAGCGTGAGCACCTTCCACGGCAGCACCAGGCTGCTCGTCAGCAGGGCGAAGAGCAGCCCCAGCAGGAACAGGCGCAGCCACGTACGCGCCGAGGCGGCCCGCGCGGCGGTGTCATCCGGCCCGTTCCGCCCGGTCCCGGCGGTGGCCGGCCCACCCCGTCCGGCGCCCTGCTGGCTCATCGCTTCTCCTTCGGCATGGTTCAACCCTAGGCGAGGAGCGACCTAAGGTGGATTCATGCGCATCGTAGTACTCGTGTCCGGGACCGGGTCCAACCTCCAGGCCGTGATGGACGCCGTCGCCGACGGCACCCTGCCCCTGACCATCGCCGCCGTCGGTGCGGACCGCCCCGGCACCGGAGGGGTGCGGCGCGCGGCCGAGGCCGGGATCGCCACCTTCGAGGTGGACTTCCGGCAGTACCCGGACCGGGCCGTGTGGAACGCAGCGCTGACCGACGCCGTCGCCGCCCACGAGCCGGACTGGGTGGTGTCCTCCGGCTTCATGCGCATCGTCGACCAGCACTTCCTCGACCGCTTCCCCGGCCGCTACCTCAACACCCATCCGGCGCTGCTGCCGAGCTTCCCCGGCGCCCACGGCGTCCGCGACGCCCTGGCCCACGGCGTGAAGGTCACCGGCTGCACCGTGATGATCGCCGACGCCGGTGTGGACACCGGGCCCATCCTCGCTCAGGCTCCGGTCGTCGTCCTGCCCGGAGACACCGAGGAGACCCTGCACGAACGCGTCAAGGTCGAGGAACGCCGGCTGCTGATCGAGACCCTCGCGGGGCTCGCGTCGGCGGATGCCGGCGCCGGGTCCAGGGCCGACGGCACACGGGCGGGTGCCTGACGTGCCCCTCGTGGCGAACGCCGTCTATGTCGACGGCAAGAAGCGCATCAACCCCGAGAACCTGGACCGGACGTTCGAACTCATGCGTGAGAGCGGCGGTATGGGCTGGATCGGCCTGTACCGGCCCGACCACGCGGAGCTCGGCGCCGTCGAGACGGAGTTCGGGCTGCACCCCCTCGCCGTCGAGGACGCCACGAACGGGCACCAGCGCGCGAAGCTCGAGCGGTACGGAGACACCCTCTTCGTGGTGCTGCGGCCCGCCCGCTATGTCGACGTCGAGGAGAAGGTGGAGTTCGGCGAGGTCCACATCTTCATCGGGCACGACTTCGTGGTGACCATCCGGCACGCCGAGTCGCCCGACCTCGGGATCGTACGGCGCAGGCTCGAGGCAGACCCCGCGCTGCTCTGCACCGGGCCGCAGGCCGTGCTCTACGCCCTGCTGGACCAGGTGGTGGACGAGTACGGTCCCGTGGTGCGGGGGCTCGAGAACGACATCGACGAGATCGAGGACGAGCTGTTCAGCGGCGCCCCCGACGTCTCGCGGCGGATCTACGAACTGCACCGCGAGGTCATCGAGTTCCAGCGCGCCACGCACCCCCTGGAAGCCATGATGGACGACCTCCTGCGCGGCTCCGAGAAGTACCGGATGGATCCCGAGCTGTCCCGGAACCTCCGCGACGTGCAGGACCACGTGATCCGCGTCGTCGAGCGCGTCAATACGTTCCGCACCCTGCTGGAGAACGCCCTGACGGTGCACGCGACGCTCGTGGCGCAGCGGCAGAACGAGGAGATGACGCGGCTCACCGAGACATCGCTGACGCAGGGCGAGGAGGTCAAGCGCATCTCCTCCTGGGCGGCGATCCTCTTCGCACCGACCCTGATCGCCTCGATCTACGGCATGAACTTCGACGCCATGCCGGAGCTGCACTGGCACCTCGGGTACCCGTTCGCCCTGTTCCTCATGGTCGGTATGGGGTTCGGCCTGTACCTGGCGTTCAAGCGCAAGGGCTGGCTGTAGGACGCGCACGACACGACGGCGGCCGGGGTACATCGGTCGCCGTGGCGTGCGGACGCTCGGCCCGAGCCCGGCGCGAGGCGATCCACGCGCCCGATGGTCGTAAGGCGGACGTCACGGGACCCCCACCGTCAGTGCAGCCGGGCGTTCCTCGTCTCGGGTGCGTTGAAGGCCATGAAGACGACGGCGAGGACCACGAGTCCGCCCGTAAGGGCGAAGGTGAGCGGCAGGCCGAGGAGGGGCCACAGCAGGGTGCCGAAGATGAGCGGCACCAGGCCCGCGCCCACCCGGGAGATGGTCGACGCCCAGCCGAAGCCGCTGCCCCGGAGCTCCGTGGGGTACAGCTCGGAGACGTACGTGTAGAGCACGGGGATGGCCACCTGCACCACGAAGCCGAAGCCCAGCAGCCAGGCCGTGGCGACCGCGGGAAGGTCCAGGGTCAGGGCGAAGACCACGAGGAGCACGGCGGACCCTGGTCCCGTGATCGCGAGGAGCCACTTGCGGCCCACGCGCTCCACGAGCAGGGCGGCGGCGATCACGCCGAGGAAGCCGACGCCGGTCATGAACGTGGTGGTGATGAACGCGACCGACTGCCCGTAGCCGGAGGCGATGAGGATGCGCGGCATCCACGTCAGTGCGCCGTAGTACACGAGCAGGATGGTGAGGAAGAGGCTCCACGCGGTCAGCGTGATCCGCCAGTTGTAGCGCCACAGCCCTGTGAGCTGCCCCGAGATGCTGCCGAGGGACAGGCGCGGGGTCTCTTCGGGGACCGGCAGGCGCCACTGCCGCCGCGTTGCGCCGGTGCGCTCCACCAGGCTGTCGATGACCGCACGCGCCTCCTCTCGGCGTCCGCGCTGCACGAGGTAGAGCGGCGACTCGGGGACACCGCGCCGCACCCAGAACACGAGGAGCGCCGGGAGCACCATGACGAGCATGGTCAAGCGCCAACTGCCGGTCTGCGCCACGATCGCCGTCGTGACCACCCCGCACAGGAACGCGCCGATGGGCCACCAGGCATCCATCGCCGTGAGCACGCGGCCGCGCTGGCGGCGGGGGGTGAACTCGCCCACGAGGGCGTAGTCCACGGGGATGCACCCGCCCAGTCCGAAGCCGGCGAGGAAGCGGAACACGCAGAACCAGACGATGTCGGGGGAGAACGCCCCCAGCACCGTGAAGAGCGAGAAGACGAGCAGGGTGAGGGTGAACGCCCGCTTGCGGCCGATGATGTCCGCCACCGAGCCCCAGGCGAACGCCCCGACGGCCATGCCGATCAGGTTCGACGTCGCGACCCATGCCGCCTGGCCGGAGGAGAGGCTCCAGTCGTCGATCAGGAGGGGGATCAGGTACGCGTTGAGGGTGACGTCCCAGGCGTCGAACATGAAGCCGAGGCCGCCGATGAGGAAGATCTTCCCCTGCACCTTCCAGCGCCAGGGGAGGTCCTGCACCACCTGGTCGCCGGTGGGGAGTTGCGTGTCGATGCTCATGATGCCTTCGTGGAAGGGGACCGGGTACTGGGAGAACTTTACGGCAGGCACCCCGCCGGATCCCTGCGGCAGGTGTCCGCCGGGGTGCGTCGTCGCCCGCCGAGGGGCGCCGCGTCCCGCCCCTATAGAATGGTGCGCGACCCCACCCCTGAACCGACGGAGAACTGCGTGAGCCCCCACCTCGACCGTGTCCCCCTCCGCCGAGCACTGATCTCGGTGTTCGACAAGACCGGGCTGGAGGAGTTGGCGCAGGGCCTGCACAGCGCGGGCGTCTCGATCGTCTCCACCGGGTCGACGGCGCAGCGCATCGCCGCCACCGGCGTCCCCGTCACCGAGGTCTCCGAGGTGACCGGCTTCCAGGAGACCCTCGACGGACGCGTCAAGACCCTGCACCCGAAGGTCCACGCCGGCATCCTCGCCGACCGCCGCCGCCAGGAGCACGTGGACCAGCTGGCCGAACTCGACATCGAGGCCTTCGACCTCGTGGTCGTGAACCTCTACCCGTTCGTCGAGACGGTGCGTTCCGGTGCGGAGCCGGACGCCGTCGTCGAGCAGATCGACATCGGTGGCCCCGCGATGGTCCGGTCCGCCGCCAAGAACCACCCGTCGGTCGCCGTCGTCGTCGATCCGGCCCGCTACGGGGACGTCGTCACGGCTGCGGCCGAGGGCGGATTCGACCTCACCGCACGACGACGCCTCGCCGCGCTCGCCTTCGCGCACACCGCTGCGTACGACGCCGCCGTCGCCTCCTGGACCGCCGAGCAGTTCGACACCGACGACGACTTCTCCTGGCCCGGGTACGCGGGCCTCGCGCTCGAGCGCTCCGAGGTGCTCCGCTACGGCGAGAACCCGCACCAGCAGGCGGCCCTCTACGTGGACAAGAGCGCCACGCCGGGCATAGCCCAGGCGGACCAGCTCCACGGCAAGGCCATGAGCTACAACAACTTCGTCGACGCCGATGCCGCCCTCCGCGCGGCCTTCGACTTCGACGAGCCCGCCGTCGCGATCATCAAGCACGCCAACCCGTGCGGCGTCGCCGTCGGATCGGCCGACGCCGAGGACCCGATCGCCGACGCCCACGCCAAGGCGCACGCCTGCGACCCCGTCTCCGCCTTCGGCGGGGTGATCGCCGCGAACCGCGAGGTCACCGCCCGCATGGCGGGGACCGTGAAGGACATCTTCACGGAGGTGGTGATCGCGCCGTCGTTCTCCGCCGAGGCGGTGGAGATCCTCTCGCAGAAGAAGAACATCCGGCTCCTGACCCTCCCCGAGGGCTACGGGCGGAACCCGGTGGAGCTCCGCCAGGTGTCCGGGGGAGTGCTCATGCAGGTCGCGGACACGCTCGACGCCGACGGGGACGACCCGGCGGGCTGGACACTCGCCGCGGGTGACGCCGCCGACGACGCCACGCTCGCCGACCTCCGGTTCGCCTGGACGGCCTGCCGGGCCGCGAAGTCGAACGCGATCCTCCTGGCGAAGGACGGTGCGTCGGTGGGCGTGGGCATGGGCCAGGTCAACCGCGTGGACTCGTGCCGCCTCGCCGTGGAGCGGGCCAACACGCTCGCCGACACAGAGCGGGCCCGCGGGTCCGTCGCGGCGTCGGACGCCTTCTTCCCCTTCGCCGACGGACTGCAGATCCTGCTCGACGCCGGTGTGCGCGCCGTCGTCCAGCCGGGCGGGTCGGTGCGCGACCAGGAGGTCATCGACGCCGCGAACGCCGCCGGCGTGACCCTGTACCTGACGGGCGCGCGGCACTTCTTCCACTGAGGCAGCGCCGGGGGCGGTACCTGGCGCCGCCCCGCTGTCGGAGCCCGCGGCCCTCGGCGCACGCCGCCCGTCAACGCCGTTGTTCCTCCGGTGTCCGCCGTTAGGCGAAGACCTGAGACCTCGGTATGTTGGAGCCGATGGGCAACCCCCAATAGACCACCGCAGAGCACCAGGGAGACGCCACCCATGGCCAAGATCATCTACACCCATACCGACGAAGCGCCGATGCTGGCCACCTACTCGTTCCTGCCGATCATCGAGGCGTTCGCGTCCACGGCGGGCGTCGAGGTGGAGGTTCGGGACATCTCGCTGTCGGGGCGCATCATCGCCCTGTTCGGCGACCACCTGACCGAGGACCAGCAGATGGCCGACGCCCTCGCGGAACTCGGCGCCCTGGCGAAGACGCCGGAAGCGAACATCATCAAGCTGCCCAACATCAGCGCATCCATCCCGCAGCTCAAGGCGGCCGTCGCCGAGCTCCAGGCCCAGGGCTATGCCCTCCCGGACTACCCCGACCACCCGTCCACGGACGAGGAGAGGGAGATCCGCGCCCGGTACGACAAGGTCAAGGGCAGCGCGGTGAACCCCGTCCTCCGCGAGGGCAACTCGGACCGCCGCGCACCGGCCTCGGTCAAGAACTACGCACGCCAGAACCCGCACAGCATGGGTGCATGGACGCCTGAGTCGAAGACGAACGTGGCGCACATGACGAGCGACGACTTCCGCTCGAACGAGCAGTCCGTCGTCATCCCGGCGGGCGGGACCGTCACCATCCAGCAGGTTGGGGCCGACGGCTCCGTCACCGTGCTCAAGGAATCGATCCCCGTCCTCGCGGGTGAGGTCGTCGACGGCACCGTGATGCGCGCCGACGCGCTGAACGCGTTCCTGAAGGCGCAGGTGGCTCGTGCCAAGGAGGAGGGCGTGCTCTTCTCCGCGCACCTCAAGGCCACCATGATGAAGGTCTCCGACCCGATCATCTTCGGCCACGTGGTGCGGGCGTTCCTGCCCGAGCTCTTCGAGACCTACGGCGAGCAGCTCACCGCCGCGGGCCTGAGCCCGAACAACGGCCTCGCATCGATCCTCGGCGGCCTGGACAAGCTGTCCGAGGACGTCCGCGAGGGCGTCCAGGCAGCCATCGCCAAGGGCATGGAGGACGGTCCGGCGATCGCCATGGTCGATTCCGACAAGGGCATCACCAACCTGCACGTCCCGAGCGACGTCATCGTGGACGCGTCGATGCCTGCGATGATCCGTTCCTCCGGCCACATGTGGGGACCGGACGGCAAGGAAGCCGACACGCTCGCCGTCATCCCGGACAGCAGCTACGCCGGCATCTACCAGGTGGTCCTCGACGACTGCCGCGCCAACGGCGCCTTCGACCCGACCACCATGGGTACCGTCCCGAACGTCGGCCTGATGGCCCAGGCGGCCGAGGAGTACGGCAGCCACGACAAGACCTTCGAGATCCAGACCGAGGGCAAGGTGCAGGTGGTCGACGCCGACGGCACCGTGTTGATCGAGCACGACGTCGCGCCGGGCGACATCTGGCGCGCATGCCAGACCAAGGACGCCGCCATCACCGACTGGGTGAAGCTCGCGGTCACGCGTGCCCGCGCCTCGGCAACGCCCGCCGTCTTCTGGCTCGACGAGAGCCGCGCCCACGACGCGCACCTGATCGCGAAGGTCAAGACGTACCTGGCCGAGAACGCCACGGACGATGTCGAGCTCGAGATCATGACGCCCGTCGATGCCACGGCCTTCACGCTCAAGCGCATCCGCGAGGGCGCCGACACCATCTCGGTGACCGGCAACGTACTGCGCGACTACCTGACCGATCTCTTCCCGATCCTCGAACTCGGCACGAGCGCCAAGATGCTCTCGGTGGTCCCGCTGATGAACGGTGGCGGGCTCTTCGAGACCGGTGCCGGCGGGTCAGCGCCGAAGCACGTGCAGCAGCTGGTCAAGGAGAACCATCTCCGGTGGGACAGCCTGGGTGAATTCCTCGCCCTCGCGGTCAGCTTCGAGCACCTGGCGACGTCGACCGGCAACGCCCGGGCGCAGATCCTCGCCACCACGCTCGATCGCGCCACCGGGACGTTCCTCCTCGAGAACAAGTCGCCCAGCCGCCGCGTGGGTGAGATCGACAACCGTGGCAGCCACTACTTCCTCGCCCGCTACTGGGCGGAGGAGCTGGCCAAGCAGGAGCAGGACGCCGAGCTCGCCGCCGCCTTCGCCCGGGTTGCGGAGGCCCTGACGGGCAACGAGGACACCATCGTGTCCGAGCTGCTCGCCGTGCAGGGTTCACCCGCGGACATCGGGGGCTATTTCCACCCCGACGTCGCCAAGGTGACGCAGGTGATGCGGCCCTCCGCGAAGCTCTCCGAGGTCCTCGCGATCCTCGCCGTCTAGCACCGCATGGAGGAACCGGTGTACCGCCGCGGCGGTACACCGGTTCCTCCATTTAAGGATTGCTCTTTACATCCGCGCTCGCGCCGGATTATGGTTGCCCCAGGTCTCAGCCTGGGGGTGGTTTCGCGATGAAGATGCCAATGCATCGGTCTCTCGCCACTTCAGTGCGCCTTTCCTTCCTCGCCGGTGCCGGCGCCCTCGGCTGGATGGCGCTGGGCGCGACAGGCGCCTCAGCTGCGGAAACACCCCGTGAGGCCGGTCTTCTCGATTCGGCGGTGGGCATCGTCAGCTCAGTGAGCGCACCCGCGGTGTCCGCGGTGGGTGCCGTCGCCGATCCGCTTCCGGCCGCGATCCTCCCCGCCTCGTCGGCGTCGGTCGCGCCCCCGTCCCTCCAGCTCCCCGTCGTTCCCGACCTGGTGGCCCAGGTGCCCCAGCTCGTGGCGCAGCCGGCCGGGACGGTTCTCGTCCCGGTGACCTCCGCGGTCGACGGGCTGGTCGCGCAGGTGCCGATCGTCCGCTCAGTCGTGCCCGAGGGGACCGTCACAGGAGTGACCGCACCGGTCGTCGGCGTCGTCGATGGAGCCGCGGGCGTCGTCACGGCGCCTGTGCTCGAGGTCGTGGAGCCCGTGACGAACGTCGTCGATCCCGTGGTCGACGTCGTCGTCCCCCTTCCGGAGCTCGTCGCTCCGGAAGCCGCTGCTCCTGAGGTCGCTGCTCCTGAGGTGGTTGTTCCTGTGGCCGTGCCGGTTCCGCCGACCGTGGCCGACGCCGCTCCCGGCGTCGAGGTGGCGCCCACCGCTTCCTCGGCAGGGGATTCCGACCGGCCCGCAGTGCGGTCCGACGCCGACGCCTCCGACCTTTCGGACGCCGTCGCTGACGCCGTTCCTGCGCAGGATGCCATGGTGCCCTCGCTCGGCGGGGTGTCCGAGGCCGGCCGTGGTTCTGGGGTCGAGGCCGTGACGCTCCTGTCGGTGCGTGCCGACTCCTTCTTCGACGCCTTCGCGCCGGCCGCAGCGGCGGCACTCGCGCAGCTCGCTCCCGAGGCACCGGAACCCCCCGCTGCGCCCTTCGCATCCTCGTCGTCGGCCCTCGCGTCCATGACCAGTGGCGGGGCCGCAGCGCCGCTCGCCGCACTCGGCGCAGCGGCCCTTCTCCTCTTCGTCCCTCTCATGGACCAGGCCGCCCGCGCTGCGGCGGCAGGTCTTCCGGCAGCTCCCAGCTTCGATCCCGGCTCGTCTCCTGACTAGTGGTGGCCCCGCCGCGCTCCTGCGCGCGGCTGAGGGCTTCTGGTGCCTAGGGCACCTCCACACCACTTCGATCTACAGGAGAACATCATGCGTACATGCGTTCAGCGAGGGCTCTACGGGGTCCTTCTAGCCGGGGGCGTCGTGGCCCTCGGAGCAGGGTCGGCATCAGCCGCGGACCTGTCGGCAGCAGCCGAAATCGAGCTCGGATCGGGTCTCGGAACCATCATCACCGCACCCCTGGCGTCCGGTACCACGAGCAGTTCGATCATCGAGGAGACCGTGGTGTCGCTCGACGGCGGGCTGCTCGACGGCGGGCTGTTGGATGGCGGTCTGCTCATCGGGAATGTGGTCTCGCCCGAGGCCGTGGTGCCGGTGAATGTGTCAGGTAACTCGGTGTCGGTGATCGGGGATTCGTCCTCGACTGGCGGGTCCGGTGCGACCGGTTCGACCGGCGGCACAGCTCCTGCACCGGCTCCCGCGCCGGCCCAGGGCGGGCTGCTGGACGGCGGTCTGCTGAACGGG